>PAKZ01000014.1 GCA_002706335.1 Ahrensia sp. | reverse complement strand
CGCGTCCCTCGACACCTGGTTCGCGGAGCTTGTCCGTCGCATCATGTTCATTGGCCTGTTCGTCTTCATTCTCGAACAGGGTCCGGATTTCACAAAAGCGGTTGTCGACAGCCTGTTCCAGATCGGCGCCGGCGGCGGGTCCGCCTCGCCGGCCAACGTCTTCAACGCCGGTCTCGAGGTCGCAAGCGCCATGTCGGCCAAGGCGCAGTTCGGCCTGTTCGAGGACAATGCGCTGGCGATCGCCGCCGTCTTCGCCATGGTCATCACGGTCATCTGCTTCAGCCTGGTTGCCGCGATCTTCGTCTCCGTCATGGTGGAGATGTATGTCGGGCTGCTCGCCGGCATGATCATGCTTGGGCTGGGCGGTTCGAGCTTCACCAAGGATTTCTCGGTCCGCTATCTGATTTACGCGTTTTCGGTCGGCATGAAGCTGATGGCGCTGGTGATGATCGCGCGGATCGGGTCTGAGGTTCTGATCAACCTCGCCAATTCGCCGTCGACCGGCGACGAGTTTCTGGCGACGCTGGCAATCGCCGGCATCTCCGTCGTTGTGTTCGTCATCGCCATGTACGTCCCCAACATCGTGCAGGGCATGGTCCAGGGCGTCTCGGTCACCGGCGGAATGGAGACCATCCGTCACGGAGCCCAGGCGGCAAGCTTCGCGGCAGGCGGCGCGGCGCTGGCCGTGGGCGGGGCGCGGGCAGGGGCCTCGGCCCATTCCGATGCCCGCGCCGCCGGCAGTTCGATTGGCGGGGCAGCACTCGAGGGCATGGCAAGGGGCATGGGCGCCACCGGCAGGGCGGCCGCCTCGGCCGCGCGCGACAAGGCCATCGGCGTTCCGGGCACCTGGGGCGCTTCAACCCTTGGTCTTGCCAACGCCAAGCTCGACCAGTCCCAGGGCCGTCCGGCTCCTCGACCGAACCGTGACGAGAAGGCGTGACAGAGACCATGGCTAGAAGCAGTATCCCGGAAAATCCCTATCTCGCAGCACGCCAGGAATGGAACGAGCGCTACGGGTCATATGTGAAGGCAGCCGCAGCCTGGAGGATCGTCGGCATCACCGGCATGCTCATGGCGGGGATCGGCTTTTCCTACGCGCTCTATCAGAGCACGCAGGTCAAGCTGGTCCCTTATATCGTCGAGGTCGACAAGCTCGGCACGGCGGCGACGACGGGATTTCCGCAGCAGATCGAATATGCGGATCCGCGCGTGGTGCGCGCGACGCTCGGGAGCTTCGTATCGAATTTCCGCTCGGTGACGCCCGACACGATTGTCCAGAAGCAATATATCGATCGGGCCTATGCGCATCTCAGATCGTCGGATCCGGCGACCGAAAAGGTCAATGCCTGGTTCCGGAGCAACTCACCGTTTGACCGCGCGCGCGAAAAGACAGTCGCGATCGAGGTCACGAACATCGTGCCGCTTTCCAACCAGAGCTATCAGATCGACTGGACCGAGTATGAGCGGGACCGGCAGGGCAAGGAGCTCGCGACCAGGCGGTTCCGTGGCGTCGCGACCGTGACGCTCACACCGCCACAAGACGAGGCGGTGATCCGCCTCAACCCCATCGGACTTTATTTGAAGGATTTTGACTGGACGGCGCAGCTCTGAGCCGCGTTCGCGCCAGACGGCCACGTCTGGGGCAAAGACACGCGGCCCACCAGAATGTGCCCCGGAGGATAGGTGAATGAAAAAAGGGAATATCCGCGGCATCGCGCTTTGCGCCGGCGTGATGATTGCGGTGGCGATGCTGCCCGCACAGGGACAGCAGCTCACCAGCAACGAAGCGCGAGGAACCCAACTCTCTGGCGAGTGGCAGCATCGCAAGGGTGTCGTAACGCACGGCGCGGATGGCAAGGTGATCTTCCTTTATGGCGAGGTTCAGCCATCCGTTGTCTGCTCACCGCTGCAGGTCTGCGATATCGAACTCCAGGCTGGCGAAGTGGTGCGCGACGTCCTTCTTGGCGACACCGTTCGCTGGAAGGTCGAACCGGCAACATCGGGAGCGCCGAGCGGGCAGGCGATCCACCTGATCGTCAAACCGTCCGAAGCGGGCCTCGTCACCTCGATGGTCGTAACCACGTCGCGGCGCACCTATCATATTCAGCTCAAATCGCATCATAGCCAGTACATGGCGCGCGTCGGCTTCGACTATCCAGAAGACATCAACGCACGGTTCGCCGAAATCAACGCGCGGATCGAGGCGAGCGTTGTGCCCGGGGCCGGCGTTCCGGCCGATCAGCTGGACTTCGCGTTTCATATGAGCGGCGCAGCGCGCTGGCGGCCGACACGGATCTACAGTGACGGGATGAAGACCTACATCCAGTTTCCCTCCTCCCTGTCAGGGCAGGAAGCGCCGGTCCTGTTTGTCGTCTCCGGCGGCGAAAACCGGATCGTCAACTATCGCATGAACGGCGCGATGATGGTCGTCGACTACAACATCGATCGGGCCATCCTGGTCTCGGGCGTCGGCCGCCAGCAGCAGAAGATCACCATCCGGCGGGGAGGGTAGGGCGATGCGCGCTATCAGAATCCTTCTCCGACCCTCGGCCGCCCTGGTGCTCCTGGCGATGCTCGCCGCATGCCAGACGATGAGTGGACCCGGCCTCATCCGGAGCGAAGTCACGGCGGAGCTGACGCCTGAATCGGCGAATGCCATAGCCGGTGACATGGTGGGGCGGCTGGCGGAGCAGGTCGGGTCGGGCACGACCACGATCGAGCTGCGCGGAAGTGACACCCTGTTCGGCCCGGCTCTCGAGGCAGCGCTTCGCGAATGGGGCTATGCCGTTGTCACCGATCAGGCGACCGAGGGAACCGCGGTGACGCCGCTGGCCTATTCGATCGATCCTTTCGAGGGCGGCGTGCTGGTGCGGCTCTCGACCATGCAGGTCGAGCTGACCCGCATGTACACGCTCAGCGCCACGGGCGCGACACCGGCCAGCCCCTTGTCTGTCATGCAGCGTGGATCGGAGGGTGCATCATGACCGAGTCCCTGAAACTCGGCGGCGCCGGTCCGCAGGACGGACCGCGCATCAGGCGCCTCAATCGCGTTCCGGTGATCGTCGCCATCCTGCTGGTCGTCATATTTCTGGCGGTGATCTTTTACGGCCTGTGGTCGAGAGGGCTGCATTTCGGCGGGGATCCGCAGATCGAGCCGTCGTCAGCGCGGCCCGCTTCCAGCGACGCCGAGCGCCTGAAGCAGGGTGTGCCGGACGGAATCATCGGCGAGCCGCAGCCTGTTGTTGTTCAACCAACCCCGGCCGCAGAACCCGAGCGACCGAGAAACCCGTTTCAGCGGGAGCCTGAGCCGACGCCGACCGTCGTCACTGCTCCGCAGCCGACGCTTGAACCGGAAGCGGTTTGGCGGGCGCGCCTGCAGCGCGAACAGGACGAACAGGTGCTTAGAGAGTATCAGCGTCAGCAGATGGCGAGCATCCAGGCGGAGGGCGCTGCCTTCGACTCTCCGATCGCGGTCAATCTGAAAGACCTTGAGAACGCGAGTGCTGCTGCGACGCCGACGTCACAGCAAACGGGAGTGACGACCTCGAACCGACCGGCAAGCGCGCTCGATCTCTATAGCGCCGCTCTCCAGTCCGGCATCGGGCAGAACGCCGATCCGAACGGGCAGGCGTCTAAGCAGCAATTCTTCAACCAGGATATCGCGGATCTCGGCTATCTACCGAACTTTGTCGTGCCGCAAATGTCGCCGTTCGAGCTGAAGCGCGGCTCGGTCATTCCGGCCACGCTGATCACCGGCATCAACTCCGATCTTCCCGGCCGCATCACCGCGCAAGTGTCGCAGAATGTCTATGACAGCGCGACGGGCCGCCGATTGCTGATCCCGCAGGGCGCAAAGCTGTTCGGCCGTTATGACTCCGAAGTGACCTTCGGCCAGAACCGGGTGCTGGTGGTTTGGACCGACATCATCTTCCCGAACGGTTCGACCTTGCAGATCGGCGGCATGGCTGGAACCGATGGAGCCGGCTATGGCGGTTTCCACGATCAGGTCGACAACCACTATCTGCGCACGTTCGGGTCGGCGATCCTCGTGGCGCTCATCGGGGCCGGCACCGAGATGCTGCTCCCCGACGACAATAGTACCTCGACGACGGTGGACAGCGCCAGCGACGCGGCGCGCCGCTCCTTCGCCGAGACCTTCAGTCAGATTTCGGAGCAAACCGTGTCGAAGAACCTCAATGTGCAGCCGACTTTGGAGATTCGACCCGGCTATCGTTTTAATATTCTCGTCGATCAGGACATAATTTTCCCAAAGGCTTATCAATAATGTTGAATACTTTGAGTCGCCCCTCAGAGTGTAATGGCTCGCAACAACGCAGCTATTTAATTTGCCGGACTTTAATTATATTGAATGAGTTGCTTCTACACTTGATCGACACGCTGTCGCTTCCGCTTGAGGAACGGGCGGCTCGGCGTGCCTTGCGGGATTTTTCGGAAGGTGCCGGTTTCGACTATTTTGCGTATCTGCACTTGCGCGGACAGGAGAGCTTCGCGGTGTCGAACTATCCGCAGCCATGGTGCGATCGGTATGTTCAGAGGAACTATCTGCTGGTCGATCCGGTGGTCACCAAGGCTAAGCACGGCCCGCCCATCTTCACCTGGTCTGCTGACGACGCCAAGAGGGCCGGCCGGCGGGATGTCACACAGTTCTACAAGGACGCAAGCCGGTTCGGAATCAGGTCCGGACTGTCAATTTCGGCGCCGCTCGGTTTCAAGGATCGGATGGTCTTCACGCTCTCCTCGAATAAGCCGCAGGTCTGCATAGATGAAGATCCGGATCCGGTGACCGCGGCGATGGCGGTTGCGTTTGTTCATTCCCGGCTCGGTGGCGCCACCCGCGATGCGACGCTGGCCTGCGAAATCCACCTTTCGCCCCGCGAGGCCGAATGCCTCAGATGGTTCGCCGATGGGATGTCGATGCCAGACATCGCCGAAACCGTCGGCATCGGCTATCGGTCCGTTCGCTCCTATCTCGACGAAGCGACACGTAAGCTCGGCGCGGCCAACAGCCGACAAGCGGCTTCGATCGCAATCCGGCTGGGGTTGATTTAGGTCTGAAGTTCGGCCTCGGATCAGCCGAGTCTGACAACAAATGGTGCGTGGGCGCCGCGGAACGCTTCGAGCGCCTCTCTTCTCGTTGCATCAAGCAGTTCGGCGACGTCATCCTCCAACATGAAAGTTGGGCAGTTCGGGTCGCCACAGCCGCAGGGCCGGATTGAGTTGTCTCGAAGGCCGGCGACAAAGATCCGGCGTAGCCTGTCGACGAGTTGGGCGGCCTTGATTACCTGGGCTTTCGAGTGCGGATCGCGCAGATGATGGAGCGACGGTATTCTGCGAATGACATCGCCTTCTCGTGTTCGCCAGATGCCAGAGTTGAGCGCAGCCAATGTATCCTCTATCGCGGACTGGAATGCCGGCAATGAACTCTCCTGCTGGAAGGGAGTCTCGAATGCTGGCCTTTGGAAAACGGCTGCCATTTGAGTCAGTGCGTCGGCATCGCTGAGACCTGGAAAGTCGAGTGCGAAGGTTCTCAGTTCATCAGGCCGGTCGGGGAACTCCTCGCCTTCGCAGAAACGTCGCAGGAGGTCCTCTCCGATCAGTCTGAGATGTTCCTCGAACTCGACTCCCGACCAAATTGTCAGAGATCTAATGCCCAGCCTGGTGGCGGCATCTTTGACGGCGTCTCGTCGGCTTGCTGAAACCGTTCCTCTCGCCACGAACTTGAATGCTGCAACGGTGTTCGACGATGCGGCGAGGGCGGCCTCCATGTCACCTTCTGCTTTCGCTAGCGTCAGAGTGTTTCGGTTGGCGCATTGAATGACCGCAGCTTGGGACGAACCGTCATCGCGCGGCATTTGGCCGAGGATGTCTCTCCCGCCGTCACCGCCAGCTTGACCGTACCAAGCAAGATCCGACCAACCAGCGCGCACGTGATACGCGAAGACGAGGCGTTCGAACTCGTGCCCGCCGAAATCCTCGAAATGGACGCGTTGAACGAGACGGGCGGGCAAGATCGATCTCAACCTCTCTGTGTGCGCACGACGACGAGGGAAATCTGCTTGTCTCTGGCGAATTGTTGAGCGCGCTCAATCGCTTCGCTCAGACGCCAGTCGAACGGGCCGGAGCCCCCATGGTCCTTGCCTGCGCTATCGAAGAAGTATCCTTTCTCCGCACCGACTTGGTCCCGATGCGCGATGACAGCTACATGCCGTTCTGTTGGCAGGGTTTCGTCCGGACCAAGATGTTTGACGGCCGGCGTCATACCTCTGGCCCTTCGCACCAATTGCAGTCGAGTATGACATCGCCACCCACCGAATTGCTTTCGATCATGATGCCGTTGTGGCCTCCACACACTGAGACGATCGCTGCCTCGACAGCTTCCGGGAGATCTACCGCGAATTTCCCTGGCTTCACCGTTACAATGTAGTTTGCCGTGCAGTTGGAGTCGCACCAGATAGAGGCGATACGGGCTCGCATTAGTTCCGACAGCTCGTCGACAATGGATCGCATCGACCGGAATTCCGCCAGAACGTTCCACCGGCTATCGATGACGACGCCCTTGTAGGGTATGGCGCCATGAGGTGCCTTC
This sequence comes from Ahrensia sp., assembly GCA_002706335.1. Classification (GTDB taxonomy): domain Bacteria; phylum Pseudomonadota; class Alphaproteobacteria; order Rhizobiales; family Rhizobiaceae; genus Oricola. The sequence goes on along the minus strand of PAKZ01000014.1, from coordinate 7,873 downwards.
GGACCGGCCGCATCGAAATCGATAGCGTTTTGATAGGCAATCGCTTCTGCAATTGCCTGATTGTCGATGGATTCGAAAGGGTCGTCTTCCATGAACCTAACCGTGTTCGCAGTGGAGAAGAATCTGATTCGCATCATAAAGCACAAAATGGCAGGGTAAAGAACCAAACGAGAACAATACCGTCCCGATGTGCTATTGTGCCCACGCAAATATTCTCGAATTATGCGCTGACCCCGGAGGAACTAGGTGCTTCATTTCTCGACTGGCGATCGCGCGACGGATCACAATCTGCAGAGGCTTAGCCACCTTGCTTCGCGCGACCGTTTTGATGACGATCCGGAACAGATGCATCAATGGCTGCTCGCGGTCATCGACTCTGTCGAAGCTCTGCCAGCGGTCGCGCGGGCGCATTTCAAGGGGCATTATTTCCTCGGTGACAGCCATTTCCGAATGAGTGGCGAACGCCGCATAGCGGAATGGCGCAAGCTCGTAGAAGAGCTAAACGACCATGTTACTGCGGCTCATGCAGACGTCAGCTTGAGGGCGAATGGGGCCAATGGTCGTCCAGACCTCTCCGACCGACGGGAAACGCTCGGGGAACGAATAATTGCCCTGTGTGAGAAGCTGGAACAGGCGTCCTGGGGTACGGCAGAGTTTGACCGGATTCTCGGACAAATCTCAGCGATAGCGGTGAGAGACGTCCGCTCAGATATCGCCGAGTTGAAGCGGCTTTCGAGCCGCAAGCGGATCCCGGACGTCAGCGAACACCGATATTGGATCGTGCGCCATATCTCGCATATGCGCCTCGTGGCGGACCAGCTCCATCATCTTGCTTGATCGTGGCGTTGGAGGGAGTCGCATAACATAGCTTATGGAACTAGAAGCCGCTTTTTCGGCGTGATCTCAATATGTTACCAACGCCCGCAATCGATCTAGCGACGGTCTAATGACTGGTTTCGTCCTCCGGCAAACGCGGCACGCGGCCCAGTCTGTCGATGACGGCCGACGTAATCTGGTGATGGGCACGCATCTTCAAAAGCGCCATTCGGTAGTCGTGACGCAGGTCCTCGATTTCGTCGCCGAGCGGCGCCTCGGCTTCCAGCACGGACAGTTTCTCGTACAAGGTTTGCGCGTGTTCGAGGTGGCGCCTCTGCTCACGGATAACGTCCATGGCGACACGCTCGAGCGCGACCTCGTTCAACCCGGCGAGAATCGCAGCAATGGAATGTTTGGACGATGATGGTTCAAGATTGAGACTGATCGGTTCAGGCAATAGCGGCAATATCCCCCGGCTTGGCACGCGGTGCGCCCCCGCGTTAAATAAGATCTCGACCCCAAGCCGGGGGTTGGAAAACCGCTCTAGACGGTCCCTGAGACCTTTAGCACCGGAGTACCTGGACATACGTCACAGGCCCCCGGCCGAAAGCCGAAGGATCTTGGAGCCGATACGGTCGGCTCCAATCCGCTAGAGTGGGGTTTCCACGCCCCGAGGCGGCGCGTACCGCCTCGGGGTGAGCATATTGGATCAGGTCAACTAACGCCAGACGCTAACCCACGTGTGTTCATTGGAATTATTCGGCATTTGCCATATGTCCGGTTACGAATCGCAACGGCATTGCAACATCGGCGAGAACCGGTTCTCGGAAATTGCCCGCCGCAGCCAGCCGGGACCGCATGTCGCGGCTCATTTCGAACAGGCCGGCATAGGTCATGGTCTTGCCGATTCGGATCGGTGTTCCGAGCTGCTCAAAGCGGCAATCGATCGATCTGAAAATCCGGGCCATTCGTGCGTCGAAGACGGACACGATATGCTCGATACCTGCCTGTTGGGCAGTTTCGACCATGCCGCACAGGAGCTCCACAGTAGTCCGATTCACTGTGTGATTTGCTTCGGCTCGGTCCTTCGCCTCGAAAATGCGCGGGTTGACCGCAAAGCGAGAGCTCTCCCAGATCAAAGGGCTCTCGACCGCCCCACCTGGCATCAGCACGGAAAATACGTCCCTGAGCATGTTGGGGCCGGTCGTGGGCAAGAGCCGAACCGCTCCGCGCAACTGCCCGGACTGCTCATCTAACGACAGAATGTAGAGCGGATCCTCGGCGTCAAACCTGTCGATCTCTCGGCCGTTTTCGACAGCGACGTCCCAGCCGAGGCGGCCGGAAAAGACTTCCGCACGCATGCGGAACATTTCGTCGATCAGTTCGGGGTGCTTGTCCTGGTCGACGCTTTCGATTGTGAAAATCATGATGGTAGTCTCCGTTCGTTAATTGACGACGGAGACACCAGTTATCGGCGATAGTTCTGCCCGAAAATCCGGCTGAACGACAGGGTTTACAGTGGGGAGAGGGGCAGGCCAGCTCTATGGGCGATTGACACCGCATGAGTGTTGCTGGTGGCATTGAGCTTGTGACGAGCACTCTCGAGATAGCAGCGGACGGTGTGTTGCGAGAGCCCCAGGATCGTGGCGCATTCCCAAGCCGTTTTGCCTTCCGCGATCCATTGCAGGCATTCGAACTCGCGCGGGGATAAATGTTTCTTTTCCGGCCTGTGTCCCTCAAGGCGCAGGACCTTGTCGTGAATGTGTGTGGCTAGAACCTGGAAGTCGCGCAGATAATGTAGCTTGTCACGCGCCCAGTCGCGGTCAGCCAGGTCACAGCTTATAGAAAAGAGCGCCCGATCTCCGTGGCGGCCATGCACCGGAATCGAGAGGCCCTTCTTCCCAAGGCCAAATTCGGTCGCCTCGCCGAACAAGGTTTTTACCCTCTCCTCGGTTCGGGCGAACCCGTCCCAATCGAGAGGAAGCAGGCGCCGGAAACCGGTCTGGATGACCGGATCAATCTCCACGAACCGGCGCTCTTTGTAGTGCTCTACCCATTCCGACGAGTACGTCACCGAAAGAATCGGATCGTCGTTCGATCGACCCGATAGGCGGATACCGAAATACGCTGCGGATTTGAGACCGTAGCCGTCAGCGAGTCCCTTTATGACCACATCTAGGCTCTCGCGATCCGAAACTTCGGCGACGCGTGAAAGTGTGGTGTTGAAACTTGAGCCGACGATATCCGACATGTTTGGGCCTCTTCTGGATTGATTTCGTGCGTATTTGGGGTTTCCCGTCAATTCACGTCGGACCGCACGCCGAGATTTGGACTGTTCATTCCACCGGCCTCAAGGCTGGACTATTACTTCGAATCTAGCCGACTTCTGGGACCTTAATCCTAAGGGATGCTGGCGTGATCGGGTCAATTATTGGTGTGTCGACCCAACACTGAAAGATCGATCCGAATTCCGGCGAGATTGGGGTCTGCCGGTACAGCGGAGTCGCGCTTCGCATCCGCTGGCGATACGTCCGCTTGAGCCGGCACGCTAGGACGGGTCGACTCCGGTTCCTCCGCGTAGAAAACCTGCTCTCCGGCGAACCATCCGGTGAAATAAGCCTTCACTGCCGTCTGAAAATCCGAAGCCTCATCCTCCTCCCGTCCTTGGCCAACGATCCGCAGAACCTTCCCGAACAGCTCCGTACCGAGCCGTAGGTTTTCGCAGGTATCGAAGAGCTCGAGCCCGATATCCGATGGATCGGTAACACCGAGCCCCGCCGGATATTGGGTCAGCCCCACCCTTACATTCCCATTGCCGACCCACTGCCGGGTGGTCTCAACCGCCTGCTTTGCCGATTTCGGAACCGGGACAAGCACCATCTTGTCGCCCTGGAACACCCGGATCGTAAGATGGTCCGGCGCATTCATCTGGGTCACCAATTGCTGCACAATCGCCACATCGAGGCGCGGGTCGGCACATTGCTGAATGAGGTCGGCGTCGATCATCTCAAAGCTCCCATCAGGTGTTGAAGGCGATGACGAGAGGCAGTCCGAACAGCGACGCCCACGCCCTGGCGCTCGCTTTCTGGATCGGAACGATGTTGGTGTCGCCGGTCCACCAGCCATTGCCTGTTGCCACGATGACGTCCGGCCCAGACAATATGGACTGAAGGATCGGCCACACGAGGAGCTGCTCATAGCAGATCAAGGGTGCGATCGACGTCCGGGCAAATCTGCCGGTGGGATTGGCGAAGAACTCCGCCGAGGCGCCCCCAGAGGCCCAAGGTCGCCACATCGAAATCGGCACCGGCATCCGCTCCCGGTAGAGGATCCTCGCCCCCTCGCCTGTCAACTCGATCATGACATTGTCATAGCCGCTATCGTTAACGACGACGGCGCCGCCGGCGACGATGACATTGAGGTCGGCGAGGCTTCGGGTCCAGAGGCGCTCGGTGGTCGGCGTCCAGATCCCGAGCGCGCTTTCAGGCAGAACAATTGTTCTGGCCCCATTCTCCACGGCGCGTCTGACAAGCGCGATCGTTGCCATATGCTGCGCATAGTCGGCATGGTTTCCGGCTTGGTAATCGAACGCCGTGTTGATTCCGACCCAACCCTCTGGCGATTCGGGATCACTCCATGTCAATGCGGAAACCGAAAAGGCCACGCCGATTCCGGCACCCGCCAGCGGCCATGCTCGAGTGGTCATCGCGGAAAGGCCGGCGGCCGTCGCCGCCAGTCCTGCCCACCCCCAAGCGGGGAAGAGCACTCCAGCCGCGGTGATCGGACTAGCCCACCCGACGATGCCGAACGGAGGCACGCTCATCAACGTCGCCGCCACCAGATATCGCAGCGGCCGATGCCACCCGGGCTTCGGCGACCAAAGGACCGTGTGCACCGTAACGAACAGCAGCGACGCAGCAATCCAGAGACCGAGCCCGACCCAGATATCGCTCGCGTAGAAAATCGATACGCCGACGGGCAAGCCCCTCGAAGCCGCCATGAAATACGCCATCGAGACCAGACCGGCGACGAGGCGCGACGGCGCGAAAGCCCAGAGCGCGGGAACGGCACACGCGACCGGGAGGAGAAGCACCTCGCCGCTCCATCCGATTGTACCCACGATGGCGGCGGCGATGAACAGCAAAGCGGTGAGCAGGCTACGGCGTGAAGGTGAAAACCGGTTTCGCCAACCCGAGAACGCCGGCGGCCGGGATCGGCCCAAAATATCGTGAGTCATAAGAACCTCTGAATGTCGAATGGAGAAAGACGGTGTCCGGGGGCACGACGCCGCCGGGATCGGGCGTCAGCTCCCGGCCCGATCCGTCACGCGGCTGAATTGCGGATTGCGGCAGAGCGAGACCGTCGATCGCGACGGATGCGCCAATTTCCACCGACTGCCCGGGCAGCGCCACGACGGTCTTGATCAGCGGGCTAAGCCAGCCGGGGCAGAGGCCGCGCCGCACATATCCGCGCGCACGTGCCTGACGAAACGTCTCGGTCAGCGGCGGGCAAATGAAGACCCGATCCCCGACCCGGACATCGCGGTTCAGCGTTTCGATACGCCAAAGCCCGAGCGGATAGCTCGGCGTCAGATTGACCCGAAAGCCCGCTCCATATCCCAAGCCGAACAGCGCCAGAGGGATGCAAGCGAGAGCGGCAACGATGACGATCCGGCGCCGTCGGCTCACTGCCTCAGCCCCTGGCTTCTGGTTTGCGTCTGGCGCATCGCCTCGGACTGCTTCAAGGCCTGCTGGGTGCGCTCATGGGCGGCCAGTTGCTGGCCGGCACGCATGGTCGGCCAGGCGGTGCTGAGTTTTTCCCGGTCGCCGGGCGACATGCCTTGCGCCGCCCTGTCAAAGGTCGTTCCCGACGGAGCCTTGGCCGCATTGCCGAGCAAGGTCCGCTCGCCGAAGCGCTCCGAGACCGCCTTGTTGAAGATGTCGAGTTCGGCCTTCACCATGCGGTCGGCCAGCGCAAATCCGAGCGCGGCCGGCAGATCGTTGCGATCGATGGCGTCGCGGACCTTTTCCATTGCCCGCGCCGCCGCCGGCGACAAAGACGGGATATCGGTCGACGTGCGCTTGCGATGTCCTTCCTCTTCCAGCCTGTATTTGGCCGTCGCCCTCTCCCTCATGTCGAGATAGCGTTCGAGGTCCTTGCGCAGTGCTGGCACGTTGACTTCCGCCACACGACGATCCTCCCGATCGGAGCGGCTCGCCAGCAACCCCTCCCGACCCTTGAGCGCGCCGAAGCTCGCCGCATTCCGTTCGATCTCGCCGAGGCGCTGCCTCGCAACGTTCGGATCTTCGACAACGGCCTCCATGCGCATGGCCTTGAAGGCGGATTCAGGATCCGCATAGACGAGACGAATGCGGTCGGAGAAATTGTCCCACTGCCTCTGCAGGGCCGAATCGGATTGCAGCTTTTCGTCCGCGGCATCGGTGACCGACATGGTGAAACTGGAAATGCCCTTGACCATCGGCGCGGCCTTTCTGACTGATTGCAGGGATTGGTGAAGCGGGTGATCGACAAGCCCGAGGCGCGCGCCAGCTGTCCGAAGCCGTAGCCCGAGATCGACCAGTTTCTGTTTCTGCCGGATCGTCCATTGAACCCGGTCGCGCATCAACGTTCGCGCGACACGCACGAGGTGCATGCCGCGATTGTTGGCGAAGCGAAGAGCCTGCGCGTAGAAGCGGCCGCCCGCATAATCAAGCGTGACTTCCTTGGCGTTCTTTCGGGAGAGGAGCTTCTCGAGCCCGCCGGCGAGATGGAATGAGCGGCTGCCGTAATAGAGCGCCATGTCTTCGCGATGCCTTGTCATCGCGACATAGGTCAGGTGCCGGTCGAGCGAGAGTGAAGCCAGGACCCTCACACGGTCGACGGTCGCGCCCTGCGACTTGTGGATCGTCGTCGCATAGCCGTGATCGAGATTGCGATAGAAGCGCTGATCGACAGTGACTCGGGTTGCGCCCTCCCCGTCCCCGATCGTCGCAACGATACGCCCAGCTGCGGCCTCGACGACCTTGCCGATCATGCCATTCTTGACGCCGAGCGAGCCTTCGTTTTTTAGGAAAACAATCTGATCGCCGGAGGCGAACTGTCTGGGTCCGTCCTCTGTCCTGAAGACATACCCCTCTTCAATGAGGCTGCGTTCGACGAGCTTCTCGCGCGCCATGGTGTTGAGCTGGCGGACATCGCGACGCAGATGCGCGAGCATCAAACTCGACTTCTCCGGGTCGTAGTCCCGGTTCCAGTCGGCAATGAGCGTTTCGACCGCATCGGCCTTCAGCGTCTGCCCGATCAGCTTGCCTTTGGCGCGATAGGCAGAGAGCGCTTCCTTGACGCGGCCACGGGCCAGATCGAGCGACGCGGCCCGCATCCATGGTTCATTCTGGCGGTAGATTGTTTCGAGCTCGGCATAGCCGGTGCGTTCGACAATCGCCCGGAACGCCGCACCCGCCTCGATTGGCTGCAGTTGCTCGGCGTCACCGACCAGGATCAATTTGGCGCCGGATTTGGTGACCGCTTCAACGAAGGTCGCCATCTGGTGGGACGAGACCATGCCAGCCTCGTCGAGAACGAAGACTGTCTTGTCATCGAGACGCCGCCGGCCCTGTTGCCAGCCGAGCTCCCAGGAGGCGAGCGTGCGCGACGGAATGCCCGCTTCCTTCTCCAGACCCTCGGCCGCCTTGCCCGCAAGGGCGCCACCGACGACGGTGTACCCGGCCAGTTCCCATGCTTCCCGGGCGGCCTTCATCATCGTGGTCTTGCCGGCCCCTGCCCGGCCGACGACCGTTGCGATCCGTTCGCCGCCCGCCACATGCTCGATGGCCGTCCGCTGCTCCTCCGACAGCCGCTCATGCCGGCCAAAGACGGTTTCGAGAACCTTCCCCCGGACCGCAAACCCGCTCTTTCCCGAAAGCCAGTTCGCGCGGCTGACCATTTCGGCTTCGAGCCTGATCATCGCCCGTGTCGTCAGCCGCGCCGGGACACGCGCGCCTGTCGCGAAGTCAATGGTCTCATCGGCGAGCTTCAGGCATTCCGGGCTTTCCGCAAT
>PAKZ01000013.1 GCA_002706335.1 Ahrensia sp. | reverse complement strand
ATCGCGGCGATCATCATCGCCAGCGATCCCGACAGCCAGGTGCTCGGCCTCGTCTCCAACGCCTGGGCAGGCTTCGGCGCCGCCTTCGGCCCGCTGATCATCCTTTCGCTGACATGGGACCGGATGACGGGTGCCGGCGCCGTGGCGGGCCTCGTCACCGGTGCGGCAGTGGTCATCGCGTGGATCGCACTGGGCTGGAATGCGGCGTTGCCAGGCATGGACCAGGGATTGTACGAAATCGTCCCCGGCTCTCTCGCCAAGCAACTGATCGCCAATTTCTCGCTGGACGCGCATTGCGATTATCCAAAATTCGGCATCGGCATCAAGGAACTCTGGGAGGTGAAGCCGGAGAAGCACCGCCAGGGGCTGGTGCAGCACTCCTTCGGTTGGCCGCTCGACATGAAGACCGGCGGCGGTTCCTTCCTCTATCACCTCGAGGATAATCTCGTCGCGGTCGGCTTCGTCGTCCACCTCAACTACAAGACCCCCTATCTCTATCCGTTCGAGGAATTCCAGCGCTTCAAGACGCATCCGGCGATCCGCGACACCTTCGAGGGCGCAAAGCGCATCTCCTACGGCGCGCGCGCCATCACCGAGGGCGGCTGGCAGTCGGTCCCGAAAGTATCCTTCCCCGGCGGCGCTCTGATCGGTTGTTCGGCCGGTTTCGTGAACGTGCCGCGCATCAAGGGATCGCACAACGCGGTGTTGTCCGGCATCCTAGCCGCCAACCATGTTGCGGAGGCGCTCGCCGCCGGCAAGGCGAATGACGATGCACTCGACGCCTACGAGAACGAATGGCGCGGCAGCGAGATCGGCAAGGATCTGAAGCGTGTGCGCAACGTGAAGCCGCTCTGGTCGCGCTTCGGCACGGCGCTTGGCGTCGGTATCGGCGGCATCGATATGTGGATCAACCAGATCACCGGCGGCTGGTCGCCGCTCGGCACGCTGAAGCATGGCAAGCCGGATTACGCAGCGACCGAAAAGGCCTCGCATTTCAAGCCGATCGCCTATCCGAAGCCCGATGGCGTGCTCACCTTCGACCGCCTGTCCTCGGTTTTCCTGTCAAACACCAATCACGAGGAGGACCAGCCGGTCCATCTGAAGCTGAAGGACGAGGAACTGCAGAAATCCTCCGAATATGCGCAATATGCGGGCCTGTCGTCCCGCTATTGCCCGGCCGGCGTGTATGAGTGGATCGACGCTGACGGCAATTCCGTGCCCGCCGACGCGGATCGCAAGCCGGGCGATAGTGTCCGCTTCCAGATCAACGCCCAGAACTGCGTCCACTGCAAGACCTGCGACATCAAGGATCCGAACCAGAACATCAACTGGACGGTGCCGCAGGGCGGCGAAGGGCCGGTCTATCCGAATATGTGAGGGCGATGCTCAGAACGCGATATCGGCGACCACCGGCAGGTGGTCGCTGCCCGCAAAGGGCAATGTCGCGATTCTGGTGATCGTGAATTCGTCCGAGACCATGATCTGATCGATCGGCAAGCCGATTAGAGGCCTCAATGCGTTCGGCAGTTTATGCGAAAGCCACGTCGAACGCGCGCCCGGGGCCGGTGACGTGTCTGTGAGCCGGGCTATCCGATGAACGCCTTCGCTCCATGTCGCCGCGTTGAAGTCGCCAGCTAGAACAAGGGGATGAGGCAGGGCCGAAAATTGGCTGGTCAGCTTGTCGATCCCCTCCTGTTGGTTGAACGGCCACGGCCACAAGCCGTGATAGCTCGCGAATGTCATCGCCTTGCCGTCAACGTCGAGCCGGATCGCCGACAGGGCGAAGCTTTCGATGCAGTCGATCTTGTCCGTGGCCGCGGGAAGGCGCGAGATCACCGTCGCGCCGCCGATTGACGAACTGCCGCAGCGCAATTGTACCGGATAGTCGTTCTTGAGCAGATTGATAAGCGCTTTGGGGCTGTCGGTAACCTCCTGCAGGAAAACGACGTCCGGATCTGCGGCGCGGATGATGCCGGCCGCGAGGTCGGTCTGGGCATTGTTGAACAATGTATTCAACTGCAGCACCCGTATGCTGCGGGGTGACGCGTTGGCGCTTGAGCCGGAGCCCGGCGAAAAACCCGGCAGGTAGGGATAAGTGACAATCAGCGTGGCCGCGACGGTCAGTCCGCCGACTGCGGCCATCCTGCGCGCGCCGAGAAATACGGCGAGGATCGCGGCGGTGGCAAGCGCAGCGGCGAGATGGAGCCGTAGATGGGCAAGGGAATCGAGTTGCGGAGCCAGCCGGTTGAACAGTGAAAAGCCGGTCGGAATGGCTAGCAAGACGACTGCCGCCGCCGAAAGCCGGACGAAGATTGTCCTGAACACGCGCCACGGTTCCCCTGCTGTTGCCATCGTGCATTAGCAGGGGAACCGTGACCTCAGTGTGGCGCGCGAGAGACTGTTGTCCTGATCAAACCGGGGCGACGAATCCGCTGATCTATCGGCTGAATTTGTAGGAATACCCGACCTTGAGCGTCACGGTATTGTTGTAGCCCGCCATCTTGCATATCCCGCTGCCGAAACCGCCGTCGCATGTGCTGCCATCGGCGATATCGCCACGTTTCTCGCCAAAACTGGTGTAAAGCGCCTCCATTTTCAGGCTGCCCCGCTCCGTAAGCATGTGTTCCGCGCCTATGCCGGCGGTCCAGCCGACATGCGTGCCGCCGAGGTCGAAGCGCTCATCGGTCGGGCCTGGCAGATAATCATGCCACAGGTCTATATCCGCAACGGCAAGACCGCCCGTGAGATAGAGCAAGCTTTCGCCCGTGGCGATGCCGGCCCGACCTCGCAAGGTGGCCATCCAGTTGAGCGACGATTCGATCGCTCGATATCCCTCATAAGCATCGTAGCTATGGTTCGTGTAAGCGGCAAAGTCTCCGACGACGCCATATACGAAGCTGCCATTTTGCCAGTTGTAGCCGGCATGCACGCCGCCGCCCGCGCCGAAGCTGGGCAGGATGTAGCTGCCGCCGTCCTCGTAGTACTCCGTATCGAACCGCGATCCGGTGTGATGGGCGAATATGGCATCGATACCGGCAAAGGCGCCGCTCCAGTCAACCATGGGCGCGAGCGCGCCGGTTCCCAAAGGACCGTTGTCGCCGAAATGGTAGTTGAAGCCAACCTTGACCGAGGCAATCTGCCCGTGGCCGCGGAACACAGCTGGAGGGGGGCCGAAATCCTCATCTTCTGCCCTGCCGCCATCGAAGGCGCCGTAGGTCGCCTCGAGCCGTGCGGTCAGATTGGAGCCGAGCGCGTGTTCGAGGCCGGCTCCGACAATGTAGCCCGCATGAGTGCCGCCCATGTCGAACGCCGTCGGCGAGTTGCCTTCATCCACGTAAAGGTTGTCGTAATTGGCAAGCGCCACGCCGCCGAGGACATACATCAGCGTGTTACCCGCGGCGACGCCGGACTTCAGTTTCAGCGCCCCGGTCCAGTTCGGCCCGGTTTCATAACGATTGTCGTAGACGCCTTCGAACCTGCGCGAACCTGTCAGCCAGTTGAAATCGGCTTCGAGACCGTAGACATGCGCTCCGGACTGAATGTTGTAACCCGCCTGTATGCCGCCCTCGAAGCCGGCTGACAGGTGGTCGTAGGTGGAGCCGCTCCACCAATATTCGATGTCGGATTGCGACGCCGTCATCATGTTGGCGCCCGCACTTGCGCCCGCATAGAAACCGGAAAAGTCGAAAGGCGTGCCTTCCAGGGAGCCGCCGGAAACGCTTGTCGGACCGCCAAAGCGATAGTTCACGCCAAGGCGCAGAATGGCGACTGTATCGTCGATATCGAGCACCGCGCTTTCGCTGGGATTGGTGGGCGCGTCGTTGGCAATCCTGCCGTTCTTGCCGAACTTCGCGACAAGGCCTTCCACCCGCGCCGACCATTTGTCGTTGAGTGCACGCTCAATGCCCAGTCCGGCGACGACGCCGATCTTGGTTGCGCCCAGATCCAGCCAGTTATCGTAGTTGCCGGCGGCGTTGCGTTCGAAGGAACGGTCGAAGCCAGCGATTGCCAGACCGCCGGTTGCGTAGAGCAGTGTTCGGTCGATGGCCAGTCCGCTGCGGCCTCTCAGGGTCGCCATCCAGTTCAGATCGTTTCGTATTCGGGCTTGCCTCTCCGCATAAAGCTGTGTCCGGTCATTCGAGAAGGCCGAAATGTCCGCCTCGACGCCGAAGACCAACTGACCCGACTGCCAGTTTTTCCCAACCTGCAGGGTTGCTGTGGCACCGGACGAATTCTGTTCGAAGGTTGACCCGAACCACTGGAAGTCCGCCTCTTCGAAACGCGCATTGTGCCGCGAATAGCCGACGGACGCGCCGACATAGGTTCCCGACCAGTCGTAGATGCTGGTCGGCGAATACAGCAAGTCGGCGCTGCTCGCCGTGCCGATAGCCAGGGGAAGGGATGCCGTGGCAAGGAGAATACGTGTCAGGTTCCGCATGTTTTCCTGTTTCTTGCATGTGAGGACGGCCGTTCGGTCGCCGCGCGTTGATCATCTGAAAACAGCCGACGACGGTGGTACCGTCGCCGGCGCTGACTTTCGCCACGCGCGATTCCCTGGGGCAATCCGGGATTCGCGCAGGAGAAAAGGTACAGGCGGAGCTGGCCCGGTTCTTGGACATGACGCGACCGGGCCTTGGACCAATTGGGACTGTGCGGGCTCCCGGTTCTCGTTTTGGGAGAGTGTCGCAAATAGGTGACAGTTCTCCCGGCCTGGACTTGACGCGGCGGCACGGCGGTGATCGATTGGGTTGTACGGGGCACCAAACGCCGCTTTCGGTCTTGAGACCGTTATGGCGGTTCGAAAATGCTGGAGACAGCCTTGAACAGCCAGCCCGGCGAAACGCCCCCGTTATCCGGCGCGATATCGTCCTCGGTATTCCCCGAACATAACCGTCTGAACAGTTGGCGCGAACATTTCGGCGAACAGTTTCTCAGGCTGCAAATCGATCCCCTTGACGACGAACCGTTCCGTTACGACGCCAGCTTCACGATGATGCAGGGCCTTCATGTCTCCAGGGGCAGCGTCAGTGCGATCAGGTGCACGCGCACGCGTGATCTGATCGACGACAGCAACGACGACATGGTGATCCTGATCCCGCAACGCGGAATGATGCGGGTGATGGAAGGTGGAAAGGAGATGACCATCGGGTCCGGCGATGCGCTCGTCCGGCGGTCGTCCGAAGTTGGACAGACGCTTTCGACTGGTGGCGAATATCTGACGATGTCGGTGCCTCATTCGGCCCTTGCCGGCCAGGTGCTGGATATCGACCGCCTCGGTTTCGCGATCGTTCCTGAAGGAAACACCGCGCTCGGGCTGCTCGCCAGCTATTTGAATGCCATCCTCGCTTCAAATATCCGCGAGAACGGGCAGGGCCCCGATCTCGCCGCATCGATATTGGCAGCGCGGCATGTCCATGAGCTCACTGGTCTGGTGCTCGATTCATCCCGGGACAACTGGTATCGTCTCGATACGGTCGGCAGCGGAATACAGGAGGCCCGCATGGCCGCGATCCGCTCCGAGATCGAACGTCACGCGGGCGACCCTGATTTTTCAATCAACGATGTTGCGCGCAGGCAGGGAGTATCGCCGGGATACATCCGAAAATTGCTCGCGGCGCGGGGAGAACGTTTCACCGACACATTGCGCGCCGCTCGGCTCGATCTGGCTTGTCGGATGCTTCGCGACCATCGGCACCAGCAATCCCGGATTTTGGAGATCGCCTATCACTGCGGGTTCAGTGACATTTCCTATTTCAACAGGTCCTTCCGGCAACGCTTCGGCATGACACCCGGCGATGCGCGTCGCCAGGACCCGGCAAACGACTGAGCCCGCGTTTCGAAACCTTCGCGGGCGTTCAGCCTTTCACATATTTACGCCAGTCGTGCTCTTCATCGAAGCCAAGCACTTCGCGAATCTTGCGATTGGAAAACAACGCCTCGTTCTCGCCCATCTCGCGCGTCAGCGGCACGCCGGGGAAGAAGCGCTCGATCAGCTCGGCCGTCGGAATATTCATGCCGTTGGTGTCGTTGCCGGCATTGAAGACCTGGAAGCCCAGGCCATCCGTCGCGAGGCATCGATCGACGATCTGGCCGAGGTCGCGGGCGTCGATATAGCAGAATGCATTCCGGCGCCGCATTTCCGGGTTGGCGAAATAGGTCGGGAAATTCTGCTTATACTCATGCGGCTCGACGACATTGCCGATGCGAAGCGCATAGATGTCGAAGCCGGAGCGTAATGCAAAAGCGCGCGCCGTCTTCTCGTTGACCACCTTGGACAGTCCATAGGAATCCATTGGATCGACGTCGTAGTCCTCGTCGAGCGGAAGGGACTTCGGGTCGGCGCGCCCGTCGGCGAAGCAGATGCCGTATGTAGTCTCCGAGGAGGCTATAACGATCTTGCGGATGCCGAGTTTCACGGCCGCCTCGATGACATTGTAGGTGCCGACCGCATTGACGCGGAACGTCTCGTTGTCCGGATGGATAAGGATGCGCGGGATCGCTGCAAAATGCACGACTGCATCGAAGGCGGGTACGCCGTTGCCCGGCTCCAACTCATCGAAATTCGCGTAGGACGTCATCACGTTGAACATCTGGCCGGAATCGGTGATGTCGGCGGTGAGATTGTCGACGCCCGGATGGTCGAGTGGAGTCAGATCGACATTGACGACCCGGTGGCCCTTGTCCAGCAGATAAGGCACGACATGCTTTCCTGCCTTGCCGGAGCCGCCGGTAAACAGGATGCGTTTCTGAGTTGTCATCGATCTCTCCCGTGTTTGCGTTTTCCTAGCATCCAATGATGGCGACGCAACCGGCAGATTCGCCCTTGAACCTATAGTCGCTAGAGGGATTATCCCTATGCGGGAACAAATCCCGGGGAGCCCTCATGGCACATAATCATTCGCATCATGGCCACCACCACGTCGATCCGGATGCGGGCGACATGCGTGTCGCGCTGGCGGTTGGGGTCAATCTGCTGCTGACTGTCGCACAGGTCGTTGGCGGCGTTCTTGCCGGCAGCCTCGCGCTTATCGCCGATGCGCTGCATAATTTCTCCGACGCGATTTCGCTGGTGATAGCCTTTGGCGCCCGCAGGATCGCCCGACGCCCTTCCGACGAGGCGATGACCTTCGGATATGGCCGCGTCGAGGTGGTCGCGGCGCTGATCAATTACACGACGCTGATCGTGATCGGGGTCTATCTCGTTTACGAGGCGGTGATGCGGTTCTTCGAACCGGAGGAAGTTGCCGGCTGGACCGTTGTGATCATAGCGACAATCGCCCTCGTGGTGGATCTGATAACCGCCGCGCTGACCTTCGCGCTGTCGAAGGAAAGCATGAATATCCGCGCCGCCTTTCTGCACAATGTCGCCGACGCGTTGGGTTCGGTTGCCGTCATCGTCGCCGGCACGCTGATCCTGCTTTACGACTGGCGGCTGATAGACCCGCTGGCGACGTTGCTGATCGCCGGTTACATCCTCTGGCAGGCCTTTGCCGAGATCGGCGGCGTGATCCGCATTCTGATGCTCGGCAGCCCGCCGGATATTCGCACGGATGCGGTCATCGCGCGCATGGAGGCCGTCGACGGCGTTGCCGGTATCCACCACGCCCATTTCTGGCAGATGAACGAACATGACAATGCCCTCGACGCACACCTTGTGATCGACAGAGGCGCATGGGACCGCGCCGACGATATCAAGGCGCGCGTGAAAGCCATCCTGGCGGAGGGTTTCGGCATCGCCCATTCGACGCTTGAGATGGAATGCAGCCTGCACGTCTGTGACGGCGCCGCCCGGATCGGCGACGGACATGCGCACTGAGTGAACGTTATTCCGTCCGGCCCGCGAGGCTTTCCACCAGCGAAGGCGTCAATTCGATATGCTCCTTCGCGGCTTGCAGGACCGTCTCGTCGATCACCGGCGGTGAGAGGTCAACGCCTTTCCCCAGCGTGTCGGTGATGATTTTCATCGCCGCGATGCGCGCATGTTTCTTGTCGTTGGCGGGGATCACATGCCAGGGCGCATAGTCGGTCGAGGTTCGCTCGAACATCTCGTCGATAGCTGTCGCATAGTCGTCCCAGTGGTTGCGATTGCGGAAATCCTCGTAGGACAGCTTCCACCGCTTCAGCGGATTGCGCAGCCTTTCCTCGAACCGCGCGAGTTGCTCATCCGGCGAGATGTGGAAGAACAGCTTCACGAGGCGCGTGTCGTCATCGTGAAGCATGCGCTAGAAATCATTGATTTCCTTGTAGGCGTTCTTCCAGCGTTTCTCGGGCGTCAGTTTTTCGACGCGTTCGACAAGCACCCGTCCATACCATGACCGGTCGAAAATGGTGATCGCACCATTGGGCGGCATCCGTTCCATGAAGCGCAGCAGGAAATGGCGCTCGAGATAATATTTGCGCGGCGCGCCGATCGGCCAGACCTTGAAACTACGCGGATCGAAAGCCGCGGATATACGGCGGATCGTGCCGCCTTTTCCTGCCGCATCCCATCCCTCGAACAGGATCACCGCCGATTTTCCCGAAAAAAGATAGGCTTGCTGGATTTGCGTAAGCAGGTGCTGCAGCTTGACAAGCTTGCGCTCATAGCTGTCACGACCGAGGTGAAGGCTCAGATCGGCATCGTCCAGCCGGGGCGTTCTGCCATGGCCCTTCTTGCTCAAGCGTATGTCTCCTTTCGCGTAATTCCGCCGAGACCGCGCGGATCGATGCGATGCAAGAAGATGACCCGGATGGGTAAACTCTGCAACCGGACTTGCGGCGAGGGCGTTGCGAACAAACATTACAGCACACGCAACGTTCCGGAGATCACCATGCCGAAGACCTTTCGCCGCGCAGCCGCGCTAGCCCTTGCCGCCGTTATGATGCCGCTCTCGGCCTCCGCCAAGGAGGTGGGCGAGGTCGGCGTCGACTGGCTGGGCAACGACATCGTCATCGAGGCGATCGCAGACCCTGACGTGAAGGGCGTGACGTGCCATGTTGCCTATTTCGACCGCGGGCTGATCGACAGGCTGCAGAAGGGGAACTGGTTCGAGGATCCGTCCAACTCCTCAATCGCCTGCCGCCAGACCGGACCGATCGAAATCGGCGACATCGATCTCGGCAAGGGCGGCGAGGAGATTTTCAAGAGCTCGCGCTCGCTGATCTGGAAGAAGCTGGTCGTCAAGCGGATATATGACCGCGAGAACAACACGCTGATCTATCTGTCACATTCCCGCCAGGTCCAGGACGGCTCTGCCAAGATGGCGATATCGACGGTACCGCTCTACGGTCAGGCGGAACCGCCTGCGGAATAGCGCTCTCATCCAAAGAAAACGGCCGGCTGCAAGGCAACCGGCCGTGTGCGAATGACCTCGCGGTGTAGATCTAACCGCCGAAGGCGCTCATGACTTTCTGGACCATGTTGCGCGCCGGCGAGGTGGTCGGGGCCGACCTGTGGTCGGCCGCGCCGGGATATGCAGCCTGGCCCCGGGCGGCCACCTTGAACTGGCCGATGAGCGAGGACAGCTTGTTGGCGTCACCGGAAAGACGGTGCGTAACGGCGGTGGATTCTTCCACCATTGCCGCGTTTTGCTGGGTCATCTGATCCATCTGGCTGACCGCGATATTGATCTCCTGCAGGCCGGTCGACTGCTCGGTCGCCGCCGTCGCGATGGAGTTGATGTGGTCGCTGATGGCGGTGACCTGTCCGGCGATCTGGTTCAGTGCGTCGCCCGCCGCGCTAACGAGCGACACGCCATTTGCGACCTCGTCGCTTGAGTTCTGGATCAGGCCCTTGATTTCGCGCGCCGCATCGGCGGAGCGCTGCGCCAGTTCGCGCACTTCCTGGGCAACGACCGCGAAGCCCTTGCCGGCGTCGCCCGCCCGCGCCGCCTCGACCCCCGCATTGAGTGCCAGCAGGTTGGTCTGGAAGGCGATCTCGTCGATCACGTTGATGATCGTCGATATCTCGTTCGAGGATGTCTCGATACGACCCATTGCCGAGACGGCGTCCGCAACGACCTTGCCGGAACGTCCGGTCGACTCGCGGGCTTCCCCGGCCATCTTCTGGGCGTCGATTGCCCGTTCGGAAGCGCTGCGCACGGTCGCGGTTATCTGCTCGAGTGCCGCAGATGTCTCTTCCAGCGAAGCGGCCTGCTGTTCGGTGCGCCGTGAAAGCTCATCCGCGGCCGAACGCATCTCGCTTGCGTCGCCGTGAATTGAGGAGATGCTGTCCTTGATCTCGTTGAGCGTTGAGCTCAACTTCTCGACCGACTTGTTGAAATCGAGACGCAGGATTTCGAGGCTCTCCATGAACGGGGTGTTCAGGCGCACGTTGAGATCGCCGTCCGCCAGCTTGTTCAGGCCGCCGGCAAGTGAATCTACCGCTGTCTTGATCTGCAGGGCCTCTTCTTCCTTGGCCTTTTCCCGGGCGATCCTCTCGCGCTCGCTGAGCGAGCGGTTTTCATCGGCCTGACGCTCAAGTTCCCGCTTTTCGATTGCCGCATCGCGGAAAAGCACCAGCGACTCAGCCATATGGCCGACCTCGTCCCCGCGGCCCTCGGCTTCGATTCTGGCGTCGAGATCCCCTTGGGCGATCGCCTTCATGTCTCTGCCGAAGCCGGCGAGCGAGCCGACGACGTAGCGCACGATCAAGAGCGTAAAGAGGCCGACGACGACCATGAATGCGCCGGCAAACGCCACCAGCATGGTCTTAGCCCAATCCGCGGTCGTACCGACCGAAACAAGCTCTGACTTTACCGCCTCGTTGCCGGCCTGGGAGAGGCTGGTGAGCGGTTCGTTCAACCGCTCTCCACCGCCGTCGATCGCGTCATCGAGCGCCGCGAACTCATCTTCGCTCGCATTTTCCGCAATCAGGCGCGGAAGGTCGACTGCGATGGCTTTCTCGACTTCGGCAAGATCCTGTACCATCGTCTCCGTGGCTTGCGGTTTCCCGAGAAGGACAGACATCGCGACCGCTTCGTCTATGTTCTCGCGAATGAACTTGATAGAGGTGTCGATGGTTTCCTGACGTTCCGGAAGAAGCTTGCCTTCAGACTTGTCGATGATCGAATCCATCGCAGCGAGGACCAGTTCGATATTGGCAAGGCGCATCTCATTGATGATGTGGATGTTTTCGCGAAGCGTTTCGGCCTCCCGGGCCGCCTCGACTGTCCGCGATCCGCTGTACCAACCAACCGCGACCAAGCTCGCAAAGCCCGCCACGGTGATCAAGCCAAGTGCGATCAGGCGTCCCTTGATTGTGATCGATAAGCCGGAAGAAAGTTTAGCCATGAAGCGTCCTCAAGATGGGCAGGCCGCGAAGAAAATCCGCCGCCGGAATAATCTCTTTGTTGGTGAATGACATTCCGGTGGGCGCCCTGCGCGTAATGAGCGTCGTCATGCGCTCCGGAACCGGTCTGCAGGCAAAAGTCGCGGTCTTTGGTCGATCGGTGAGACACGACGTACCCAGATGCGAACCAATTAAGCTTCATTTGTGTAAATAAATATAAAAGGCGCCCCGAAGGCGCCTTTTCGATTTGCCGTGTGAATGCGGAGTCTCAGGTCCGCAGCACCCGGTAGATCGCCGGTATGACCAGAACGGTCAGCAGCGTTGAGGACAGGAGACCGAACAAGAGCGACAAGGCCAGCCCCTGGAAGATGGGGTCTGCAAGGATCACCACCGCGCCGATCATCGCCGCAATGGCGGTCAGCAGGATCGGCTTGAAGCGGATCGCGCCGGCTTCCAGCAGGATGTCGACCTTGGTTTTGCCCTCGGTGTCCGCATTGCGGATGAAGTCTACCAGCAGGATCGAGTTGCGCACGATGATGCCGGCAAGCGCGATGAAGCCGATCATCGAAGTGGCCGAGAAGGGGGCTCCCCACAGCCAATGCCCGCCCATAATGCCGAGGAAGGTCAGCGGTATCGGTGTCAGGATGACCAGCGGCAGCTTGAACGAGCCGAACTGCGCCACGACGAGGATGTAGATGCCGAGCAAGGCGACCATGAAGGCTGCGCCCATGTCGCGGAACGTGACCCAGGTCACCTCCCATTCCCCGTCCCACAACAGCGTGACGAAGCTCTCGTCCTCCGGCTGACCGTTCAGTTTGATGGTCGGCTTGGTGCCTTCCGGCCAGTCCATGGCCTCTATCCGGTCGGCGACGGCGAGCATGCCGTAGAGCGGCGCCTCGTAGTCGCCCGCGAGCTCGGCCGTAACCATCTCCGCATCGCGTCCGTTGTGGCGGAAGATCGGGAAGGAAGTGCGCTCCTCCCGAACATCGATGACGTCGCCGAGCTCGACCACTCCACGGGCTCCCGGCAGCACGTTGGCCGGAATCGGCGTCGACAGGAAGCGCTCGTCGAACACCCGGTCGCCCTTGTTGCGCTCAACCTGGATTGGGATCGGGTGCCGACCGTCGCCACGATGCGAATAGCCGACCGTCGAGCCACCATTGAGGATGCCGAGCGTGTCGAACACATCGCTTTCCTGGACCTGGAAAAACTCCAGATCGTCGGTGTTGATCGTCGCCCTCAGGCGGCGCGCCTGGATGCCGAAACTGTCGTCCACATCGACCACGAAGGGCACGGCTTCGAAGGCTTCGCGGATTTTCGTCGCGGCGGTGCGGCGCGTTTCCGCATCCGGCCCGTAGACTTCGGCGAGCAGCGTCGAGATGACCGGTGGACCGGGCGGCGGTTCGACCGTCTTCAGGCTGGTGCCTTCCGGTACGTCGATCCGGTTGATCCGCTCGCGGATTTCCAGCGCGATCTCGTGGCTCTCTCGGTCGCGTTCGGTCTTCGGCGTCAGGTTGATCTGCACGTCGCCCTGATAGGGATAGGCGCGCAGATAATAGTGGCGCACAAGGCCGTTGAAGTTGAAGGGAGAGGCGCTGCCGGCATGGGTCTGCACCGAGACGACTTCGGGCATTTCCGTAACGGTTCGGGCAACTGCCTGTGCGACCGCGTCGGTATCCTCCACCGAAGTGCCTTCCGGCATGTCGATGACGACGGACAGTTCCGACTTGTTGTCGAAGGGCAGGAGCTTGACCGTCACATCCTTGGTGTAGAGCAGTGCGAGCGAGCCGAACGACAGCCCCGCCGTCACCAGCAGGAAGGTAAGCGCGCGGCCCTTGGTCGCCAGGATCGGCTTGGCGAAGCGCATATAGAGCGCGCCGAGCCTGCCGCCATGGGCGTGGCTGCCGTCCGAGTGATCGTGCACCGGCGCGCCACCCGCGATCCGCGCCATCAGCCATGGCGTGACGATCACGGCGACGAAGAAGGAGAAGATCATCGCCGCCGACGCATTGGCCGGAATCGGGCTCATATAGGGGCCCATAAGCCCCGATACGAACAGCATAGGCAGCAGCGCCGCCACGACGGTGAGCGTCGCGACGATGGTCGGGTTGCCGACTTCCGCGACGGCCTCGATGGCGCGCGCCACGCGATGCTTGCCGCCGCTTATTCCCCAGTGTCGGGCGATATTCTCGATGACGACGATGGCGTCGTCGACAAGGATGCCGATGGAGAAGATCAGCGCGAACAGCGACACGCGGTTCAGCGTGTAGCCCATGATCCAGGCTGCAAACAGCGTCAAGAGGATCGTCACCGGAATGACGATGGCGACAACGATGGCTTCGCGCCAACCGATGGCGAACAGCACCAGCGCGATGATCGAAACGGTGGCGAGGCCGAGGTGGAACAGCAGCTCGTTCGCCTTTTCATTTGCCGTCTCCCCATAGTCCCGCGTCACCGCGACCTCGATGCCGTCCGGAATGAGGTGGCCTTCGAGTTCATGCACCTTGTGCAGGATCTGCTCGGCGACGACCACGGCATTGGCGCCGGCCCGCTTCGCGACGGCCAGTGTTACGGCGGGGGTGCGCTCGATCGCGCCATCCTCGCCGCGCGTGACATTGGAGACGATCTGGTCTGAGGTGTCGGAAATGAATTCCACATCGGCGACGTCGCGAACATAGACCGGACGTCCGTCGCGCGTGGTCAGCAGCAGATTGGCGATCTCGGCGGGTGCGGTCAGCGTCTCGCCGGCAACGAGGCCGATCTGGTCGCCCTTGTCGCGTATGAATCCGGTGGCGAAGGTGCGGTTTGCGGACTGCACCTTGCCGGCGAGCTGCTGCAGGGTGACGCCATAGAGCGCGAGGCGCTCGGGATCCGGGGCGATGCGGATCGCCTCGGGCGCTTCGCCGACGAGATAGGTCAGGCCGACATCGTCGATCTTGGCGACTTCCGTGCGCAATTCGCGGGCCACTCGCGTCAGGTCGTTGGCGGAAAACTGGGCCCCGGGCTTCGGCGACAACGTAAGCGAGACGATGGCGACGTCATCGATACCGCGTCCGACGACGAGCGGCTCGGCTATGCCGACCGGGATGCGATCCATATTGGCGCGCAATTTCTCATGCACGCGCAGGATCGCCGTATCGGACGAGGTGCCGACGAGGAAGCGCGCCATGACCAGCGAATAATCGTCACTGGTCTGGGAATAGACGTGTTCGACGCCGTTGATCCCCTTGACGATGGTTTCCATCGGCTCGGTGACGAGCTTGACCGCGTCTTCCGCTTTCAGACCGGGCGCCTGGATATGGATATCGACCATCGGCACAGAGATCTGCGGCTCTTCCTCACGCGGCAGAGAGATCAGCGCTACAATGCCGACGGCGAGTGCCGCGACGATGATCAGCGGTGTGAGCGGGGAGACGATGAATGCCCGCGTGAGCTGGCCTGCGATGCCGAGCCGGCCGTCGAACTGACCCTCACTCATTGCCGGTCACCACTTCTTCGCCGCCCTTGAGGCCGGTGAGGACCTCGACCATGGCTTCTCCGTCGACGGTCTGCTCTGTACCGAGTACGACGGTCCGCTTCACCGTGTCGCCACCTGCATTGACGGAAACGAAATCGATGCCCGAAACCGTTTCCACGGCATCGGCGGGGACGAGCAGGGCCGTGCGTTTGCCGACGGGCAGGCGCACGAGGACGCGTGCATCGACGAAGGCGTCATCAAGGCCGTCGACCTCGACATCGGCAATGACGCGGCCATTCTCGATCTGCGGATAGATGCGTGCGATCGTGCCTTCTGTAGCGTTCCGGGTTTCGATCTGGATCTTGTCGCCTTCCCGGAAGCTGCCGGCATGGCGCTCGGGAACGGCAACGCGGAGGAAGAAGCCGCCGCCGCCGACGGTTGCGACCGTTTCGCCGAACGCAAGCACGGCGCCTGCGGCGATCGGCACGTCGAGTACGCGGCCAGTGAGCGGCGAGAGCACGGTTCCTTCCGTAACCTGCTGTTCGAGCACCCGGCGATCGGCCTTGGTGGCCTCGATCTGGTTGGTGAAGACCTCGACCTGGGTGCGCAGGGCGTCGAGGCGCTGGGCGGTGGTCACCCCGCGCTGCAGCAACTCCTCGCCGCGTTCCAGTTCCGCCTGGGCGTTTTTCAGCTGCGAATCGAGCGCCTGCAACTGGGCGTCGATGGCGCTCATCTGAAAATCGAGCTTCTGGTCGACGATGCGGGCGAGCGGTTCGCCCGATTCGACGAGATCGCCCTCGGTAACCTTCAGCTCTACCAGCGTGCCGCCAAGCCGGGCGCGCGCCGGAATCCGGTCGCGGGCCTCGATGCGGGCATAGACCGCCTTCCACTCGGTGACTTCCCTCGGTTCCAGCATGAACCCTTGCGCGCCGGCGAGGGAGGGGGTCATCAGGGGCAGCGCCACGGCTGAGGTAAAAGCGGCAAGTGTCGCTCTCATCTTGCTATCCTGTCTTGTTGGTCTCGGACGGACATGTCGCCTCAAGATATTCCTGTTTTCATATATTTGCGATCTTGAATATACATGGTCGGAAAAGTTTTCAAGTGGGCAGGAAAAGACTGAATTGTCGAGTTCGCCATGATGCGGATCAATTTGGATGAGATAGCTGGCCAATCGCGAAGCGGAATCGGGCGGTTTCGGGCCTTTTGGGGTGGTTTGGATGCTGAGTCATGAAATCTTGTTGTCATTCCCGAAACCGGTTAGGGTCGCTGCGGTTGGAGTCGGGTATCGGCATGATTCCGGGCGCGATTTTCTATGAGTTGGAGGTTTCCGCAGTTCTTGATCGAATGGTTCCTATTGACCTGATCATGGGCGCGGACGCGCAGATCCGACCTTGGCTGAACGCGGCAAGGGACCTCTCCCGGATGCCGTCGCCAGGGCGGACGTGAAACAGGGAAGCAATTTTCCGTGTCGGATTTTTCGAACTACATTCGTGTAGCCATTCAGGGGCTTTCAGAGAACACGCCCCTCGCGCGCGCATCCGCCTATGAACGGGTACGCAAGGGCATCAGAAGGCAGCTCGAATCGCGTGCTGCCAGTGAGGCCGAAGTGGCTGACACGCTCGAAGAGCTGGAAAACGCCATCCTCGACATGGAGGCGGAGCAACTCATGCATCCGACCTCCGCGTCCGAACCGGCAGCCCCTGCAAAGCCCCAGGAACCGGTCACGCCAAAACCGCAAGAAACGGCCGCGCCGGTTTCCCGACCCGAAAGCCAGGACGCCGCTGCACCGGCCTATCGGCCCGAAAGCAATGTAACACCGATCGTGCGCAGGCCTTCTGACCCTCCGGTCCGCGAATATGCCTTTCCGAAAATCACGGAAGCGCCGTCCGCGCCGTCCGGACGGGGCGCCGACGCTCCGCGCGCACCGGAGACCCCGGCGGAACCTGCGCCCCCGCCGGTCCCGGCCGCTCCCGCGCCTTCCTATTCGCCGCCGCCGCGCGCTGCGGCCTCCGGTGCTTCCGTGACGCAGGCGCTCAAGGTCGAAGAGAACGACCGCGATCTGCTGGAGGAATTCCAGTCGGCGCTGACGGCCGAATTATCCCTGCCGATATCGGCCGAGGAGGAAGCCCGCTCCAAGCCGAAACCGGAAGCGCCCGCGATCGAGGAGTCGACTCCGGTGCATGCCGAGGAACCGGAAGCGGTGGAGCCTGCAGGCGAAAACGGCTTCGATGTCAGGATTCTGCTGCGCAAGGCAGTCAGCAACGAGGACATGCGCGACCCGGCCACCCGCGAGATCATCTATCGGCGGGCGCGAAACGCACTGGTGAAGTATCTGAAATCGCTGTCGCCGCAGCCCGATTTCGATGCGGTTCACACGCATATAGAAAAGCTCAACGCGGCAATCCGTGAAGTGGAGGCCGAGCAGGCAGAGAGAAACGCCGGCAAGGAAGACGCGGATACCGGGCCGACAACCGACGAGTTGATGACCGAACTGGCGGATATCTGGTCAGCCGATTTCGAAGAGCCGGGGGCCGAGGAGCCCCGCCCGCAGCCGCGTAGGGCAAAACCGTCGAAACCGGTGGCGCAGGAGATGCATCGCACGATCGCGGACGAGGTCGAGGAAGCGGTGCAGGAACTCTCGGATACCGACTTCGAGCCGCATCCATTCGATCCCGCACCGCAGCCGGGCCGGTCGATCGATGAGGAGGTCGAGGACGCGGTCCAGGAACTGATCGCTGCCGACACGGTGCGCCAGCAGCCGTCAAGGAAAGCAGTTGCGCCCAGAAAGCCGGAGAGACGCAAGGCCCCGCCGGCGCCTGTCGCGCCGCCGCCCGCGGAGGATTTCGAACTCGACGAGGACTTCGCCGCGCCATCAAACGCTCAGGCGCAGAAACAGTCCGACCGCTGGGCGACGGATGATGGCTTCGACCTGCCTGACGATATTTTCGGCGATGATTTCGACTTCGAGGAGCCTGCCGAACGGGTAGCGGCCAATCAGGATCATGCACCGAAAGCCAAGCCGCGCCGGCGTGGCGGTTTCGGCCGTGTCCTCCTTATCCTTCTGGTCCTGCTCATCGGTGGCGGGGTCGCCGCCGCCGTCGCCTTCCCGGATGCGACAGCGCGCTACACCGCGAAGGCGAGGACCACGGGAACCTGGCTGGTGGAATTCGTTGCCGGGCTGGCCGGCGAACCGTCAAGCTCCGCGCGCGTCGAAGGTGAAACCGATCCCGCTGCCTCGGCCACGGATGCAAACACTCAGCAAGCCGAGCCTGCCTCTGCGGCGCAGATACCGCCGTCCGACGCTGAATCCGCCCCTTCGGGTGAGACGGCAACCGAAGCTGCGAGCGTGGCAGAGGAAAACACGCAGGCGCCTGCGGTCGAACAGGCGGTGGCGCCGCTCAGTGGCGAGAAGGCCTTTCTCTTTGCGACAGCCGGCGGACAGGCCGTCGATACGGGCAATGTCGAGTGGTCGGTTATCGAATCCTCGCCACTGCCCGGACTGCCGCCCGAACCGGCAATCCGCGGCGACGTCTCCATTCCGGCCGACGGTCTTCGCGCAACGCTGACGCTGCGGCGAAATCTGGATGAGACGCTGCCCGCGACTCATCTTTTCGAACTCGTCTTCGCACCGTCGGACAGCGTCGCAAGCAGCGAGATCGCCTCCGTCGAAGGCATTACATTCGTCCGCAGCGGCCAGGACAGGGCCGAGCCGCTGGTCGGGTCCGTGGTAAAGATTGCCGACAACATCTTCCTCTTCGCGCTTGCTGACGTCCCCGCAGCCCGTCAGTTGCATCAGCAGCTGTTCAGCGAACCCGATCAGATCGAAATACAGTTCGTCTATTATAGCGGCCGTCGCACGACATTGCGTCTTGTGACCGGCGAAACGGGCAGAGAAGCCTTTCAGACGGCGACGGCTGCCTGGGGCGACGAAGCAGCCCCTGCGCCTGCCCCTGCGCCGGCCGCTGTCCAACAGGAACCGATGACGCCGCCCGAAACCACGGCGCTCGAGAGCCCGGCCGAGCCGGAAGCCGTTGTCGCGGAGCCCGAAGCTCCGGCCGACGACGCGCAAACCGAGGCATCGACGGCGCAGACTGGCCGGCCTGTGATCCCGGACAATGTCCCGATCCCGCCTGACCGACCGCTTTTCGACGGCTAGAGAAAAAAGGGGCCCTTTGGCCCCTTTTTTGTATGCGGATTTCGAAGATACCCGGTTTAGCGCAGCGCCCCGCTATCGAGCCAGCGCTCCATTACCGCGAGACAGGTGTCACGTTTCAGCCGGCCTGTGTCATCGCGCAGCTTGGGCCAGGAAGTCGAGCGTGGATCGCCGAAATGGCCGAGCAGGAAACGGGCGATCGTACGCCTGACGTCCGGCGACGGATCCTGCTGGGCAAAGCGCAACAGGAGGATCTCGTAATAGGCGCTCTCCAGATCCGGCCGCTTGCGCTCCCCGAGCTCGATCCAGCCAAGGATCGTTTTCAACGGTTGCGCGTCGAGCTCGACATGGGTCAGCGTCCGTTCGACGAGGGTGCACTTGATGGAGAGGCCATAAAGCGAATCCTGCTCATTATCCCCCAGACCGACGCGCTCCAGTGAGCGAACCGGGTTTCTCAGATCGACAGAGTCGATGATCGTGTCGAGCCCGTAATTGCCATCAAAGAATTTGACCTTCTTCACGAAAGCCCGTGAATTGATCCGTAGCGCATCGATATTCTTGCGCAGATGCTGATAGATCCGGTCGGTCTCTGGGCTGCCCGCCTCGAAGCATTGGAAGAATGCCTTGAACAGGACGTTGATCGGCGTCTTGCCCGGCCGCGATATCGCTTCGGTGACCAGCCTATGCCGCGCGATCGTACTGGCCAGGAAAACGTCCTCCTCGCGCATATGGAAGAGGGCGAGACGAAGGTCGCTCAGCGGAAGGTCGCCGCCGCGCCCTTGCTTGAGTTTCTCCGCCGCGTCGCGGATGCGCCGACGACGGACGACAAAAGGTATTTCGGCGACTTCACGGCGGCGTTCCCAGCGCGCAGCTGCGGTCCGGACCTTGTTGAGGGAAACCTGTGGCAGCGTGCTTCCCGAAATTTGGGTCAGCCGCTGGTCGAGGCGACCGCCAAGGCTAGTCCAGTCTGCCATGTTCAGCCGTACGTACCAGCGCTACGCGCCTGCGCGCGGGTCTCGTTGAGTTCCTCGACCAGTTCGCCGAGATGGTTCACGGCGCCGGCGAGGGCATTGTCCATCTCCGAGACCTGATCGCGCATCTGGCGCGTCTGCAAGTCGATCTGTCGCGACATCTCGGCGAACACGTCGCCGAGCTTGCGGTCGACATCGTCGAACCGTTCGACATGGCGCTCCCACAATTCCGCTTGCATGCCGATGGATTCCTTCAGCGTGCGCTGCGAGGTGCCGACCATTTCGATCGTGTCCTTGGACAGCTTATGGAAATCGTCGAGCGATTGCTGGACCTCGAGAAGATTGTGCGAGAACCGGTCGGCTGATTGTTTTATGCCGCCCGTGGCTTCGTGCAGTGAGCCCGCCAGTTCCGAGAGCTCGACGCCGACGCGGCCGTTTTCCGCCGAGACCCGCTCCATGATGCCGGCCAGAGCTTGGCCGGTCTGGTCGATCTGCGGCAGCAGCGACGACAGCGCTTCGACGCGCGACGCAAAGAAATCGTCGGATTCCCGCAGCCTCGACACGATATCGGTGGTGTTGGTCTGGAGCTCGGCGGCGATCGTGCTGGTCGTTTTGGCGATGATATCGCGTGTGCTGTCCTGCATCTCGGCCATGAAGCCGGTATGCGTCTGCGCAATCCGGTCGCTCGCTTTTTGAAGCGTCGCGAACAGGCCGGTCAGGGCCTGTGCCCGTTCCTCGAAAGCAGCGTTGGATTCGTTCAGCTTCTCGATGAAGCCGCTGGTGTTCTCATTGACGCTGCGTGACAACGTCTCGGCGGTAGCTTCGGTGAGTTCGCGCGCGCCCTGCTGCATCTGGTCCATGAAACGCGTATGCGTCTCTGCGATACGGTCACTCGCCTTCTGGAGCGTCGAGAACAGGCCGGTCAGCGCGCCGGCGCGTTCCTCGAATGCGGCGTTGGATTCGTTCAGCTTCTCGATAAAGGACTGGGTGTTCTCGTTGATATGACGCGAGATCGATTGCGAGGTGGTTGCAGTCATGTCGCGCGCGGCTTGCTGCAACTGCGTCATGACGCGCGTATGCGTCTCCGCGATCTTGTCGCTCGCCTGTTCGAGTGAGACATAGAGACTGGACAGACGCTCGGCTCGCGCCTCGAATGCGGCGTTGGACTGCTCGAGCTTCTCAACGAACTGCGTCGTATTCTCCTCTACACGCGCGGCGATCGCATCGGCGGTGACGGCGGTGATCTCGCTGGCGCTCGTCTTGAAGTCGGCTAGCGCCTGATTGTGCGTTTCGGCAATCCGGTCGCCCGTGCGTTCCAGCGCCTGAAAAAGACCGGTCAGCGACTGGGTGCGTGCCTCGAAGGCGTCGTTGGTCTCGTGCAGCTTGTCGAGGAAGGTCTGCGTGTTCTGGTTGACATGCGCCGCGATTGTCTCGGCGGTCGTCGTGGTCATTTCGCGCGTGCCCGCCTGCAGATTGGCGAGAACCTTCATATGCGTCTCGGAAATATGGTCGGTTGTCTGCTCAAGGGTCCGCGCGACGCCGGCGAGGCGGTCCGGCAGCAGCGTCATGTTCTCGCCAACTGTTTCCAGCGTCCGCGTCGTCTGCAACAGCGAATTGGCGATGGTTTCGTCGACCGATTGGGCGATCTCGCCAGTCGCCTGCTTGATCATGTCCGTCACCGACTGAACGGCGAGCTGGGTGCGAGTCTGGGTCTCCTCGGCGACGGTGCTCTGCACGTCGATCATCTTAGCCGAGGCGTTCTCGAATGTCAGCGCGGCCTGTTCGATGCGATCCGGCAACAGCGACAGCCGCTCCGAAATCGTCGCCGACACATTCTGCGACTCCGCCAATGCGGCGCGCACGGATTCGGCAACGTCGCGGGCGACCGCGCTCGCTGCCGAGGCGACCGTATCATTAGCAGTCGTTTGCAGATCATTGGCGAAACGTTGCTGTTCGGCGGAGATATTGGTCCCGGCCGACTGCAGTGACAGCGCGGCCTGTTCCATGCGTTCCGGGATCGCTGTCAGATGCTGGGCGACCGCTTCCATGCGCTTGACGACCACGTCGGCGCTGGTTTCGACGGAATCGTCAAAGGCTTTTTCGACCGCCTCGCGCGCGCCTTTCTGCGCCGCCGAGACGAGATCGTCATAGCGCTTGGTCAGGGCCTCCATACGCGTGACAACCTCCACATAGCCCTCGACGATCGCGTCGCGCGTGGTGCCGCCGATGGAGGTGGTCAGTTTCTCGCCCAGACGTTGAAGACTCTTGGCCTGGAAATGCATCGCGTCCTGCCGCCGCGTGCCCGCCGATTCGGCGTTCTCGAAATAGACGCGATCGAGTAACGTGTCGTTGAAATGGCGGACGCCCTCCGCGATGGCAGTGCGTGACCAGGATACGGCCAGCCGCAGCGCCAGATAGAGCGCCACTGTGACTGCGAACAGGAGAAGCTTGCCGCCGGCGCTTGCGATTGCAGCGCGCATCATATCTCCGGAATCCGGACCAAACGCCTCCGCAATGGCGCCGATCGTGCCTGCGAGGCCGATACCCGCGAACAGCAGGAAGACGGCGAGAAACGCGCCCGGGGTCATCGAAACATGGCTGCGGTCCAGCCCGAGCCCGACAGGCGAGAAATATTCCGTGGGCGAGGGCGAGCGTGAAACCAGGGTGTTCTCGGACGTCACGCCATCCTCGACTTCAAGCGGGACCAGGGTCGTCGCGAATCGCCGCCAGGCAAGACCGACGACGCGCTGGTCTTTCAGCGATCGGTCGACGGTGTCGAACTCTGCGGCGAAGGCTTCGCGGGGCGTCTTTTCGCTCTTGGTGGCGGATTGGACAATCATCGCGGCGTCGCCGAGGCCATCGAGATCGCGGCGCGTATCCCTGAGAATGTAGGCTATCAGGCCGAAGCCGGTGACCAGCGCCAGTAGTATGAAGGCAATGTCGAAGCCCGAATTCACCGTCCAACTCAGCATGCTGCCGCTTCGCCCCCACTATCCATCAAGAAATACCTTCCGGCGTCGGGCGCGGGCCCTGTGTTCCCGCTTCTCCGCCGTTTCGCCTGCCCCTGGAAAGTAACGCGCATATATCCCAGAATCTTAACGAAAAACAGGGCTTACCGGCGGATTTGTGGCCGGTCTGTGCGCTTGCGCACACGAGTCTGACATCGTGCAGAAGCCGGGGACGTGCTATTGTCGCATGAATGTGCGCTTCTTTGGAAATCGCGGTGCGCGGAGATGTCAGTGGCGGCTTGAAGCCGATGCATAACGCCTTCGCCACGAATTTCACCCGCCGCGCTCGTTCCTGTTTCGGTCGCCAAGAAGGCGCCTTCGGTGCGTTGGGCGAGGGCGGCTCTCTCGGCTATGCCGATCCTGAAGAAGGCATAGCCTATGCTCATGTCACCGGCTTCATTGGCCTGAGTACCGCGCTCGTTGGCTGCAGGTTTCAGACGGCTTCGGTCCAGGGTCGGTCGCCGTTCTCGTCCTTCACCCGCGTCGGCAGGCCGATACGATCAAGGATCGTGAAGAAGGGCTTCGGATCGAGTTCCTCGACATTGACCATGGTTCCGGTGTCCCATGTGCTATCGGCGATCAGCATCGCCGCGGCGACCGGCGGCACACCCGCCGTATAGGAAATGCCCTGGCTTCCGACCTCTTCATAGGCGTCCTTGTGGTCGGCGACGTTGTAGACGAAGACCTCCGTCTCCTTGCCGTCCTTCACGCCCTTCACGAGATCGCCGATGCAGGTCTTGCCTGTATATTCCGGGGCCAGCGAGGAGGGATCGGGGAGGACGGCCTTTACGACCTTCAGCGGGACGACCTCCAGCCCTTCGGCGGTGGTGACTGGCTGTTCGGATAACAGGCCGAGATTCTGAAGCACCGTGAAGACGTTGATGTAGTGGTCGCCGAAGCCCATCCAGAAGCGGACATCCGCGTGCGGATAGTTGACGGCGAGCGACTGTACCTCGTCATGGCCGGACATGTAGGCCTTCTGGGTGCCGACGACGGGGAGGTCCCATTCCCGGCCGACCTCGAACATGGAGTTTTCCTTCCACTCGCCGTGCTGCCAGGAATAGACCGTGCCGGTGAATTCGCGGAAATTGATCTCGGGATCGAAATTCGTCGCGAAATATTTGCCGTGGCTGCCGGCATTGATGTCGACGATGTCGATCTCTTTCACTTCGTCCATGAACTCGTCGATGGCGAAACGCGCAAAGGCATTGACGACGCCCGGATCGAAGCCTGCGCCGAGGATTGCGGTGACACCTCTCTCCGCGCAGCGGTCGCGCCGCTTCCACTCGTAATTGGCGTACCATGGCGGCGTCTCGCAGATCTTGTCCGGCTCTTCGTGGATCGCCGTGTCGATATAGGCGACGCCAGTTTCGAGGCAGGCCTCAAGCACATACATGTTCACGAAAGCGCTGCCGACATTGATCACGATCTGTACGCCGGTCTTGCGGATCAGATCGGCGACGGCTGCCGTGTCCATCGCGTCGACCTGATGGGCTTCCAGCGCGCCATCGGCCTTCATCGCGTTCTTTTCGCGGACGCTTTCGACGATCGTCTCGCATTTGGAAAGCGTGCGGCTGGCGATGTGAATGTCTCCCAGTACGTCGTTGTTTTGTGCGCATTTATGCGCGACGCCCTGAGCGACGCCGCCGGCGCCGATAATCAATACATTGCGTTTCATGAGCCTGTGCGGGGCCTCCTGTTGTCTCCGCCCTGTGGATGGAATGACGTCTTGCTAGAGGGGTTTCACGACAGCGCCGCGACAAAGTCGTCGTAGCCGAAGTCACGGACGAGCCGCTCGGAGCCGTCGAGCTCCTTCACGGCGATGGCCGGCATCCTAACGCCGTTGAACCAGTTCTTTTTGACCATTGTGTAGCCCGCCGCGTCCTGAAAGCTCAACCGGTCGCCGGGTTTCAGCGGCTCGGCGAAGCGGAATTCGCCGAAAATATCGCCTGCCAGGCACGACTTGCCGCAGACCATCCATTCATGCGGCCCCTTGTTCGGCGCGATCTTCGCGGTCTCGCGATAGATCAGCAGGTCGAGCATATGCGCCTCGATGGAGGAATCGACGATGGCTAGATCCTTGCCGTTATTCAGCGTGTCCAGCACGGTCACCTCGAGAGTCGCGGCCTTGGTGATCGCTGCTTCGCCGGGCTCGAGATAGACCTGCACGCCGTTCTCGCCGGAAAATCGCTTCAGCCTTTCGGCCAAACGGTCGAGCGGGTAGTCCTTGCCTGTAAAATGGATGCCGCCGCCGAGGCTGATCCATTCCATTTGCCGGATCAGGTGGCCGAAGCGCTGTTCGATTGTGCCGAGCATGGCGTCGAAGCGGTCGAAATCCTCGTTCTCGCAATTGCAGTGGAACATGAAGCCGGAGATCTGGTCGGTGACCTTTTCGATGTCCTTCGGGTCATGCTCGCCGAGGCGCGAGAAGGGCCGCGCCGGATCGGCGAGATCGAATTCTGAGGTCGATACGCCCGGATTGACGCGCAGGCCGCGCGTCTTGCCGCGGCTTGCTCCCTCGAAGCGGTTCAGCTGGCCGATCGTGTTGAAGAGGATCTTGTCGCAATTCTCCAGTACCTCGCCGATTTCGTGATCGGCATAGGCGACAGAATAGGCATGCGTCTCGCCGCCGAACTTCTCGTAGCCGAGCTTCACCTCGTAGAGCGACGACGAGGTCGTGCCGTCCATGTATTCGGCCATGAAATCGAAAACCGACCAGGAGGCGAAACATTTCAACGCCAGCAGCGACTTCGCGCCGGACGCTTCGCGCAGCGAGGCGATCTTCTCCATGTTTGGAAGAAGTTTGGACTTGTCGATCAGGTAGTATGGTGTCTGCAGCATGGCCGCTTTCTATCTCCGACGGTCTGCCGTTTCAGCTGGGGCAGGGGCGGGCAATGTCCACCCCCCGACTGCGCGCGCACCTGATGTCAGGCGAGGGGGGCGGCGTCAAGTTATCGGCTCCGGCATATTCGCCGTCGCATGACGGACGCGCCGCGGCTCCCGTCGGCGAAAGAGAACTCACCCTTTCTCGTTTTCTCCGCTCGTGTCGACCATCTGTTCCTCTATTTCCTCTTCCTCCGCGCGCGGGTCCAGGACGACGGTTTCGGGAGTCGACATGCGCGCCGGTTGGGCGGCGACGAATTCGGTCTTTTCTTTCTGCTCCGGCGCGGCGCGCTGGCGGATGCGCCACAGCGCATAACCGACAAGGCCGAGATGGGTGATGGCGGTGGTGACAAAGAGGCCCGACGGACCGGTAAGCGACATGATCGCGCCGGCGATCAGCGGCCCGCCGATGGACCCGACACCGAACAGCAGCAGCAATCCGCCCGAGGGGCGCAGGAAGTAATTGTCGGGCGCATGGTCATTGGCATGGGCGACAATCACCGGATACATCGAATAGATGCAGGCACCGAACACGGCCGACGCGCCAAGCGCGATCGCCACCGAGCTTGGCTGGACGATTGCCAGAAAGAGGTCGACAATCAGCGCCATGGCGCCGATCGCGACCAGCACGAGGCGACGGTCCATCCGGTCGGAGAAATAGCCGATGGGCACTTGCGCCGCCGATCCGGCGAGAATCGCGACGCTCATGAAAAAGGCGATGGTCGCGACGCCGAGACCGATCCGGTCGGCATAGACCGCGCCAAGCGTGCCGAATGAAGAGTTGGCGACGCCGATCAGCACCACCGAGACGACGGCGACCGGCGAGTTGCGCCACAGCGTCTTGAGGTCAAGCGAGGCGCCGACCAGTGGATTCGGCGCATGCGAGGCGTAGAGCCCGCTCGGAAGTAGCGCCAGCGCGTAGAAGATGGCGGCGATGACGAAGAACAGATGCGTCGCGGTGTCACCGGTCGTCAGCGCCAGCTGGCCAAGCGTCGTCGAGGCGAGATTGACCATGGTGTAGAGGCCGAAAACGCGGCCGCGCGAAGTTGCCTCGGCCCGTTCGTTCAGCCAGCTCTCGACGATCATCGCCGCGCCGGCGAAGGCGAAACCCGCGACGCCGCGCAGCGGAATCCAGGCCCAGGGCTGGACGATCAGCAGCGTTGCGAGCACGGAAACGACGGCCAGCGCCGTCATCGCGCCGAAAGCCCTTATGTGGCCGACGCGCGCCACGGTGCGCGGCATGATCAGACAGCCGAGAATGTAGCCGATTGCCCATCCGGTTCCGAGAAGGCCGAGCGAGAAGGACGAAAAGCCCTCCTGGCTGCCACGAACCGGGAGAATCAGCCCGTTGACGCCGCCCGCGAACATCAGCAGGGCGGATCCGATCATCAGCGGATAGACGGCGCGGGGCAGGAAAGGCATGGCGGATCGCGGTGGTCGTGGATGAAGGGTTCGATTCCCCCGAGACTAGTTTGGTCGCAAGACGATTTGAAGACCGAAGCCGGCGATCCGCCACGGGGAAAGCATTGACGCCCGTCAACGACATTCCCTTACGTAAAGATACGCTTCTCCCGTTTCACGGCCAAAAGGCCACAGAGAATGGGAGGAAACACCATGAAAACAAGAACAACAGGACGGGTGCTGACAATGGTTTTCGCCCTCGGCGCAAGCGTCACGAGCGTGGCCGCCAATGGAGGAGGTGTCGCACCGAGTGCGAACGAATACCGCAATTCATGCGCTGTCTGTCACGGCGATGACGGGCGCGGCGACGGCAATCTGGTCAACTTCCTGAACGTGAAACCGACGGATTTGACCAAGCTGACCGAGAACAATCACGGGGAGTTTCCGTTCCTGAGGGTTTTCCAGGTAATCGACGGGCGCTCGATGGTTTCGGGTCACGGTACCCGCGACATGCCGGTTTGGGGCAAGCGCTACGTGGAGGAGATGGGCGAGAGCTATGGCCCCTATGGCGGCGAGGCGGCCGTGCGCGCCCGTGTTCTCGATCTCGTCTACTATATCCAGTCGATCCAGAACTGATCCTGGAGGGGCGGCGTGTCTGCTGAACGGCATGCCGCTCCTTTGTTTTTACGCATCACGATATTTTTTGCGGATTTTTGACGCTGGACGGCACTTTGACGGGGCGAGAATTTACGCCGCTCTTGCGGGCGGGGGCGATGCTGGCTGCAGTTCCAACGAGGAGAGAACCCATGCAGTCCAACACGATCCGCACCAACGCTTTCGAGAACGCCAAGAGCCGCGCCACCACGTCCCCGACCATTCCGTCGCCCTTCAAGTGGCTGCGTGACCTCAATGCCGGCCTCATCGCCTATTTTCAGTTCAAGGATCTCAGCGACGAGCAGCTGCGCAACGTCGGCATTACGAAGCGCCAGCAGAGCAAGGCCTCGTTGCGACAGTTCATGCCACGTGACGATCGCTGATCCGTCAGTCCAGGCAACCGACTTTGCCGAGGCCTTCGATAAAAACGAGGGCCTCCGCGTTCGAGGCGATGGGTGGTGCGATGGTAGTTCTCCGCGAAAACTACTGGAACGCTGTCTCGTTGAAGCTTCGTAATTTGCGCGAATGCAGCCTTTCCGGCGGCATTTGCGCGAGCTTCTCCATCGCCCTGATACCGATGATCAGGTGCTGGGCGACCTGGCGCTTGTAGAAATCCGTCGCCATGCCCGGCAGCTTTAGTTCGCCATGCAGCGGCTTGTCGGAAACGCAGAGCAGGGGGCCGTAGGGCACCCGGAAGCGGAAGCCGTTGGCGGCGATGGTGGCGGATTCCATGTCGAGCGCGATGGCGCGCGACTGCGACAGCCGGCGCACCGGGCCGCGCTGGTCGCGCAGTTCCCAATTGCGATTGTCGATGGTTGCGACGGTGCCCGTCCGCATGATCTTCTTCAATTCGTAGCCAGTATAGCCGGTCACTTCCTCGACCGCATCTTCCAGAGCCACCTGCACTTCGGCCAAAGGCGGAATCGGTACGGAGAGCGGGATGTCGTCATTCAGGACATTGTCTTCGCGCACATAGGCATGGGCGAGGACATAGTCGCCGAGTGCCTGCGAGTTGCGCAACCCGGCGCAGTGGCCGAGCATCAGCCAGGCATGCGGGCGCAACACCGCGATATGGTCGGTAATCGTCTTGGCGTTGGACGGGCCGACGCCGATATTGACCATGGTGATACCGGAATTGTCGGCCTTCTTGAGGTGATAGGCGGGCATTTGCGGCAGTCGCGCGGGGTGGATGCCGGAGACCGGTTCCGTCTCGCCGGCGCGAGTCAGAAGGTTGCCGGGCTCGACGAATTCGGTGTAGCCGCCTTCGCCTTTCGCGATCACATCGCGGGCATATTGGCAGAACTCGTCCATATAGAACTGGTAGTTCGTGAACAGGACGAAATTCTGGAAATGGGCCGGGCTCGTCGCTGTATAGTGCGACAGGCGATGCAGCGAATAGTCCACACGCTGCGCGGTGAAGGGCGCCAGCGGCAATGGCTCGCCGGGCGCTGGCTCGAAATCTCCATTGACGATCTCGTCATTGGTCGTGTTGAGGTCGGGCACATCGAACGTGTCGCGCAGGGGCCGGTTCATGCTGTCTGCGTCGCTTTGATCGACATAGGTGCCTTCAAGGAAGGCGAAATGCAGCGGGATCGGCGTGTTGGATTCGGAGACGGTCACGGGCACGTCGTGATTGCGCATGATGAGCCCGATCTGCGTTTCGAGATAGTTTTCGAACAGGTCCGGCCGTGTCACCGTGCCGACATAGCGGCCGGGCGCCACCACATGGCCGTAGGCGAGCCGGGAATCGACGTGGGAATAGCTGTCGGTCGAAAACTCGAGCTGCGGATAAAAGGCGCGCAGGCGCTCCGTCGGCGTCTTGCCGCGATGCACGGCTTCGAAGCCGTCGCGCAGAAAGCCGGTGTTACGCTCATATAGGGACTTCAGCGCCTCCACGGCGGCGCGGGCGTCGGTAAAGGATCGCGGTTCAAAGGCAGGCGGCAATTCGCAGCCGGCATTCGAAACCGGATTGGTGGGCATTGTTTCTAGAGTCTGTATGGTCATGTCGCCTTATACGGGCGAAATCACTACAGGAAAATGGCGTTTTTGACCGATCCCCCGGAAGGGTTTCACGCGGGCCCGTACTGGTTCTGCCGTGACTCGCCTCGGCTGGCCATCCAGATGATCAGAATGATCCAGCCGATAATCGGAATGAACCAGATCAACTGCCACCATCCCGACCGGCCGGTGTCATGCAGCCGGCGCGCTCCGACCGCGATCGATGGCACAAGCACCGCCAGCGAATAGAGCGGATTGAAAAGCGCCATGTTGTTTCCCCAGCCGAAGACCATGCCGTCGACGACATTGAGCGCCATCCCGACGAGGAAATTGAACAGGATAAAATACCAATATTCCGGCCGCCGGGCGCGTCCGCGGAAATGCGCATATTTTCTGAAGCAGGTCTTCACGCAGTCCATCAATTCCGTCGGATGGTCGGTGGCCATCCATTCCTCATAGGTCGGCGCGCCTTCTGGCGCTGGCTCGGCCGCGGCCGGGTGATCTTCCCGTGCCGGAGGAGGAGGGGGAGGCGTTGCCGGGCGCTCCCAGTCGTCGGGGATCTCGGAATCGGGAAGGGCCGCGGCAGCGGGTTGCCAGTCCGTCATGCCCTCGCGCCATACCAGCGTCTGCGGACCAATGGTCGAGACGGCTATGAGCAGATTGAGTTCCGGGGCGTCGATCGGGCCCTTCTGTTCCCCGTCGATCGCATAATACCAGATCTTCTCGTCCATCTTTTCTCCCCGCGCATGCGAATTTCTCGGGACCGCCCTGTCGCCGAGCCTAGGTGCAATGCCCGTTCGCGTAAAGCGATGCACCGGTCCAAAGAGAGCCCGGCTGCATGCGGCTTGCTCGCGCATGGATTTGGCGTTTCAGACGGGTGGGGACGTGAACGGCGATCCTTGGTGCGGCGCGGGCGGATAGCTGCCCGTTGAAGCCCGGTTACGCATTACGCATGAGCGAGACATAGAGAACGAAGCCGGCGCCGGAGTTGCCGCGGCGTGCGCCGTCATCCTGGGCGGCGGCAAAGCCGGCCAGCGGGCCGATCATCGCAAGAGCGAGCACGCTGGCGCGAATGGCGATGCGGATGGTCTGGAAGCGGCGAGTGGTCGTTTTCATCGGTATGTCCCTTCGAACTGTTGAAGGGAGAATGCCCGAACGACCGTGAACCCGTGCTGAGGCCGATATTCACCCGGCGTTCAGGAAGGTAAACGCCCGGAAATCTTTCATTTTCCCGCCTCATTCTTACTTTCGCCCCGGCAAGCACCTCAGTTGATAAGGCGCAAACAGTCCGGTGTCACACCGAAGGGACAGACGCGCAGAGCCTCGGTTCTCCATGTATGGGGTGAACGGGCGTTCTCCTGGACAAGCATGGCGAACCAGCCGCCGGCGATTCCGGCGACAAGGCAGACGATTGTGAACCTGCGGGCAAGCATGGGCGGACCTCCGGCCTTTTGCCGAGATGCTCGCAAGCACCGGCTGAACCGGTGCTGAGCGGTCCGTTCATCCGTCGTTCAAGATTATTAATTCCACGCCGGAATGAAACATATGAACAGATCCATTCTACTGATTTCGTTGGCATCAATCATATACCAATCATCGAAACGACGCGGTGGTCTGGCCCCCCTCCTGATCTCCCCCAAACCGGCCACCGCGTCTTTCGAGATTGTCCGCCAGAAGGCGCCAATCAATCAAAATTCGAAAGGAAGATATCATGAAGACCTTTGCAACTCTCGCAGCCGCAGCCGCTTTTTCGGCTCTCTCCGTCGCCGCCCCGGCCCAGGCTGGTCCGTGGAGCAACGTGTCCGGCGCGATCCAGTCGGTTGGACCCGATAGCTATACGGTGACCCGTATCGACTCGCTTGATAGCGATCAGGCCTACGGCCTCCAGGCCCAGGCTGCGCAGCAGGCCGATGAAGTCCAGAGCGCCATCCGCTCGAATCCGACGCTGCTTCGCGATCTGACGAGCCAGCATGTTCAGATTCAGAACGTGGTGGCCGCTTCTGTCGCGTCCAATGGCGGCGTGACCTTCTACCTGCGCTAAGCCGACATGCGGGCGCCAGGGCAATACTCCCGGTCCTGGCGCCCGTCCGACACCAATGAACGCAACAAGCCGATCATGCCGGCAAGGCTTCCGTCGGCTCAAAGGGGCTCAGCCCCCGAACGAGGAAGCAAAAGGGGATTGTTCTCGAGCGGCAATCCGCAATGACACCCGGCTCATCGGAAATGCGGCTCGCGGCCGATGTTCACATCTCCCGCGAGTTTGCTATTCTGGCAAGGACCTTGAACCGGTGGACGCGATGTCCCTGAACACGAAGCTGAGATTTCTGCGCGATTCCATGTCCCGCAACGCCGGGCCGAAGGTCGCTGCTGCCTGCGAACAGGCGGCTGAAATCCAGGCGAGCCTCGCGTCCGAGGACGGGACCGTCCTGAAATGCCCAAAGACCGTGCCAGACGCGACGCTTGTCGCCGCCGACGGCAGCGAGGTTTCCGTCCTTGACCTGATTGCCGGCAAGCCGGCGGCGCTGTTGTTCTTTCGCGGCGACTGGTGTCCCTACAGCACGACATCGATGCGTGCCTACGAGGAAGTCCGTGCCGCCCTCACGGAACGCGGGGCGGTTCTGGTTGGCATTACGCCGCGCTGTCACGAAGCGCTGTCCGCCGCTGTTGCGAGAAACCTGTTGGGTTATCTTCTGCTGACCGATCCGGAGCAAAAACTGGCCGAGGCGATGGGCGTGCGCGCCAGGGTGACCCCGGCCATGGTCGGCCTTTTCAAGAGCCACGGCGTCGACCTCGCGGCCATGAACGAGTCCGCCGACTGGTCGCTGCCGCTTGAAGCGACGTTTCTCGTTGATGCCGAGGGCGCCATCTTCTGCGCCAATGCCTATCCGCATCCGGCCATGCGCCTGGAACCGTCGGAATTGCGCGAC
The DNA here is from genome assembly GCA_002706335.1 of Ahrensia sp. Taxonomy (GTDB): domain Bacteria; phylum Pseudomonadota; class Alphaproteobacteria; order Rhizobiales; family Rhizobiaceae; genus Oricola. The sequence goes on along the minus strand of PAKZ01000013.1, from coordinate 7,189 downwards.
CGGCTGCTTGCGAAGCTCGAACGACACCTGCCGGCGTGATGCCGGCGGGCGCTCAAACGAGACCTACACCCCCCGTCATTGTCGGATCGATGCTGATCTCGTGTTGCAGGAATTCGATCATCGCGCGAACCTTGGCCGGCGTGTGCCGCCGTGACGGATAGACGGCATACATCGGCAGCGATGTTGTCTCGTATTCGTCGAAAAGCGTTTCCAGCGTTTCATTCTCCCAGAGATCCGGAAACTGCCAGCTTGGCATCATCGCGATGCCAAGCCCCGACAGGACCGCCTGCCGTAGCGCGTCGGAGTTATTGATCCGGACGCGCCAATTCACTCCCACGTAGCGGGTCTGGTTGTCCTCGATAAACGGCCACTGGTCGGCGTCAGATATGCCGCTGAAGACGAGGCAACTATGATTCCTCAACTCGTCAGGGGTCGCGGGACGGCCCCATCGTTCGAGATACTGTTTCGAGGCGACGACGATCATGCGCATGGTGCCGAGGCGGCGTGCGATCAGGTTCGGCTCGCGCGGTTCGCCGAAACGGATCGCAAGGTCAAGACCCTGTTCGACCATGTCGATGACCGAATCCTGCAGGACAAGATCGACGCGCAACTCCGGATGGCGGCGCCCCAGAAGATGCAGGCGCGGCACGATATGCATGCGCGCGAAGCTCGCGCTCGTTGTCATCCGCAGAACGCCGGAAACATGGCCATCGCGGCCGCGCATCCGCTCGACCGCTTCGTCGGCCGCCTCCACCGCGGCGCGCGCCTGGCTCAGGAACTCGACGCCCTCGTCAGTGAGGGCGAGTGACCGGGTTGAGCGCTGTAACAGCCGGGCGCCCAGATGTTCCTCGAGCGCCGAGATCTGTTTCGAGATTGCCGGCTGTCCGATCCGGAACTCGCGCGCCACGGCCGAGAAGCTCTCGGTCTCGGCGACCCGGATGAAAGTCCTGAATGATGAAATCAGATCCATGTGGCATTCCACGGCGGAATAAATATGCCGCACCACACAGGTATATACAGTGTCACGATAATCAATGGTGAGGCCGGATCTAACTCCGCCTTCTGTTGCAGTGATGCCACATCCACGATTTGGGTGCCGGCTGTCATTGATCTGTCATAGGGAGCGGCCTCGGCGCTGCTACATCGCGCAGGAATGAAATCAAGGGGTTGATATTCATGATGTGCGTTTCGCGTTTCGGGGCCGCTCTCAAGGGCGCGGGCCTTCTGTGTGGGGTGTCTATTCTGGCGCTCTCGCTTTCCATCGAGACTTCCCGGGCGGCTTGCGCCCCCGATCCGGCAGCAGATGGCGATGATATTGTCTGCACGGGTACAAGTGACGGCTTCCGCGACGACGAGTTCGACGACGGCACGGTGACCGTCGAGACGGGTGCGGTTATCGACGCCGATGATCAGGGCATCCTGGTAAAGGACGACGTCGGGATCACCAATGACGGATCGGTTGGTTCCAAGGACGACCACGCCATCGAGGGCGACGACGACGTCACCGTCACGAACAACGGTGACATCGTTTCGGTTTCCAAGGACGGTATCCACGTCGACAAGGACGCCGTCATCGTCAACAACGGCACCATTACCGGCGGCGACGAAGGCATCCAGGCGGGCGAGAGATCGACCATTACGAACAATGGCTCGATCACCGGCGATGACCGCGGCATCGACGCCGAGGAAGACGATGTCACGGTAACCAATGCCGGATCGGTCGGGGCCGAGTCAGACGGTATCCGCGTCGGCGCCGATGGCAACGTGACCAACACTGCCGATGGCGTAATCAATGCCGGCGATGACGGAATCCAGGCCGGCGAGAATTCCAGGGTCGTCAACAACGGCAAGATCTTCGCCGGCAAGGAAGGCGTGAACGCCAATGAATATGGCGTGACCGTGATCAACAACGGCATCATCAATTCTGTCGACGACGCGATAAACGCCGCAGGTGGCGCGACCATCGTCAACACCGGAACACTTTATGTCACGGGCGTGCAGGACGGCATCGATCTGGACGATGGCAACGTGCTCAACACCGGCACGATCATTTCGGTGGGCGGTGAGGATGGCATCGATTTCGACGAGAATGGTACCGGACCGTCTTTCGTCACCAACACCGGCCATATCTCCGGTCATATCGGCATCAACGCCGACGAGGCCGATATGGCCGACCAGACGATCCTCAACACCGGCACGCTGATCGGCACGGGTGGAACGGCGGTCGCGCTCAGAGGCGGCAACGACACGCTGCAGGTCGGGTCGGGGTCGCTGATCGACGGCCTGATCGATCTCGGCGCCGGCAACAACACGTTCGCGATCATCGGCCCGGTCTCCGGCGTGTTTACGCTCGCAGACGACAGCTATGACGTGCAACTCAACGGCTACAACGCCATCTATGTGACGCCGCAAACGGGCGCCAGGTCCGCTCTGCCCGTCAGCGCGCCGGCCGTGATCGCGATCGACTCCTCGCCCTTCACGGCGATCGACGCCTCGGTATCGGAGTTCGGCATGGACCTCTCGCAGGCGATTGGTACCGCCCCGTCATCCGACCGGCTTTTCTGGGCGCGCGCCTTCGGCGGCTGGTCCGACTTCGATGCCGCGGCGATGACGCAGGGTTTCGATCTGGGCGGCGGCGGTTTCGTCGCCGGGCGCAACTGGGATCATGGCAACAGCATGCTCGGTTTCTTCGGGGGCGGAGCGCTGTACGGCGCGTCCCTCGATGACGGTGTCCACGACACGCGTTTTCTCGCTGGCTTCGCGGGCCTTCGTGCAGCGCGTTCGGTTGCGCCGGATACGACGGTCAGCGGCAGTGTATGGCTCGGCGGTGCGGAAGCGCGCATCGAGAGTTCGGAGCTTGCCAGCGGCGACGGGTCGACGACCGGGGTGATCGCCGGCTTCGACACCGGTTTCGCTTATGCACCCGCTGCTGCGCGCTTCGTGCTCGAAGGAGCGGCCGGCTACAATGGATTTTTCGGCGATACGATGGATCTGGACAGCCTCGGCGCCGTAATTTCCGGCGTCGCCTCGCACCATTTCCAGGCCAGCCTCGAAGCCGGCGCGCCCTTCGTCTTGGGAGGCGGCACGTTGCCGCCGTTCCTGCGGGTCGAAGCCGATGCCAGCACGGATGCCGGACTCTCGGCGACTGCCGTCGGGACGACGATCGGGCTCGGCGCGGACGATGTCACCTCAGGCGTCGGCATATTCGGAGGTGTGAAGTTCCAGGCGATGGCTGCGGACAGCGTGAATATCAGCGCCCGTATCGCGGTCGGCACAGACACGAATTCTACGCTCAGCGTAGATGGAAAGCTGACGCTGACCGTCCCGTTCTGACGGCTACTGTTCGCGGTTCGCGAAAAAGGCGGCGTCCCGGCCGGGCGCCGCCTTTCGCGTTTGTCTGCAGGCTAGATCTTGTTCCAGGTCTGCGTCTTGCACAGCACCGCCAGCACGCAGCCCTTCATTTTCAGAACGGAGCCGGAAAGCGTCGCCGAGCCGGAATAGGTCTTGTTGTCGGTCGGATCGGTGATCGATCCCTTGTATTTGTTGGCGCCGTTGGCGCTCATTTTGCCGATCTGCTGACCGGCGTAGGTGCCCGTCTTGAGCTTGATGCAGAAGCTGCCGCCGCAAGTCGAGATGCCAGCCGTCTCGCCGCTCTGGGTTTTCCAGTTGCCCTCGATGGGGTCCGCCAGCGCCGGAAACGCGACGGCGCCGGCAATTGCGCCGGCGAGAATGAACTGTCGGATCATGAATTCCTCCCGAAACAACGGCCGGCACGATGCCGCGCCGTGTTCGTTGACCATTACGTAAAAGTAATCGCGAGTTCAAGCGGCACGATATCCCTGGTCCTGCGGGAAAAATCCCATCGAAAATTGTCCGCCGGCCGAACCGGTTCGCCGATCACGGTGAACAAAGGCTTTCATCCGGTCGGGAAAATTTGAAGGAAATTCGGGAGAAAAATACGGAAAAACAGGAGCTTGTCTGGTTAACCTTGAGTCAAGTTTACGAAGAATTTTAGTTTTGTTTGTCGGGCATTAAGCACGCTTTTTAGCGAGGGATTCAGTCGGCCGCGCCATTCTCCACCCATCGCACCGAAAGCCAGCCGGTAACAGAAAAGAGCGGCGGCCTCGGGAGTTGAAACGGGGACTGAAGGAACAGTTACGATGGCACGCATCGAGATCGAGAATGCAGAAATGGCGGCTCTCGGCGCCGCGAACAACGCCGAAATCCTTTTCGAAATGGGCATGATGTACGCGACGGGCCGCGAGTGCGAGACCGACATGGTCGCCGCTCATAAATGGTTCAACATCGCCGCTATCAAGGGATGCCCGCGCGCCGCGCTGCTGCGCGCCGAGGTGGCCGAGACGATGTCGAAGGACGAGCTGGCCCGCGCGCTGCGCGAGGCGCGTCAGTGGATGCCCTGCCACTAAGGCAGGCCTCCGAACAGGCTTTACCGGGGAAGCGCCCCGGGACGGAGCAGGCGTCGGCGACATGGGGATGGGTCGCGCCTCCTCCGTCCCGGTCTCGGCAAAACACCCAGGCTTAAGGGGCAGGGCGGTTCAGTCGAACTGGATGACCGCCGCCTCGAAATCTTCATCGCCGATCACCCGGGTATGGTGGCCTTCGCCGCTTATATCCTCCATACGCCAAACATCGCCTTTGGCGATTTCGCGCGTCTCGCCGTCGCCGGCGGTTACCAGCACGGCTCCGGCAAGGCAGACCAGCGTCTGCCGTTTTGGCGTCGGATGGGCCGGTTCGCTCCACCCGGCGTGAAGTTTCAGGAACATCATGGCCCGGACCATTTCCGGCTCTGACACATGGATGCCCGCAGCTGGCGGCGCAAAGATGCGCTCCTCGAGGGCAATCCCCACGTCGCGCCAGTGGCTGACGCCCGCCTCGTCGCAATAAAGATGATGATACCGCATGACCTCACCCCCGATCCTCGGAGCGGGATGATAGGCCTCGCGATGCAGCCGGTCGAGAAGCGATCCTAGCTGAACGCCATATAACGACCCGGCTTGTGGTTGATTCCGAGGATCATGTTGAACACCACCGCGCCGCCGACCGACCACGCGAGTTGCCCCAGCGAGACGACGAAGGCGCCCGAGGCCAGGATCAAGAGGTCGATGCCCAGCTGAACGTAGCCGGCGCGAAGGCCGAAGCGCTCCTGCAGGAAGGCGACCAGGATATTGACGCCGCCGAGGCCAGCGCCGTGGCGGAACAACGCCAGCAGACCCAACCCGATCATCGCGCCGCCCATCATCGAAGCGACCAGCGGATGTACGAAGGACATGTCGACACCCGCCGGCAGCAGCCGCGTGATCACCGACATCGCGGTGACCGCGCAGAAGGTGCGCAGGATGTAGCGCCAGCCGAGACTGCCGATGCCGAACAGGTAGAAGGGTAGATTGATGGCAAAGAAGATCGCGCCGAACTCGAACGGCGTCAGATAATTGAGGATCAGCGCGACGCCGGCGAGCCCGCCGAGAACCAGACCCGCTTGCTGGTAGAGAAAGACACCGAAAGAAACCAGCGCCACGCCGACCAGAATGGCGAAGATATCCTCGGCGAGCGAGTGCCGGCTGCGCTGCGATCCGAAATCGGCGCGGGTGCCCGTCTCATGGGGCTTCTTGTTTTCGGCGGCATTGTCTTTTTGCATCGCAGCAAAATAGACCGGGACGCGCTGAGCGGCAATCCGGCCCTTAGCCTATTCGGCTGCCTTCAGGGCTTCGGGCAGGGTAGCTTCGAAATAGTCGAGCTCGTGCGGAAGGCCGCAGCTGACCCGGATACAGCGGTCGATGCCCGGCGCGCCCGGCTTGCGGATAAAGACCTCGCGCGCATTGAGTTCCTTGAGCACGCGCATGGCGTAGTCGCCGTCACGGCCGCAATCGATGGTGACGAAATTCGTCGCCGATGGCAGCGGCACGAGGCCGTTTGCAGCGGCGACTGCCGCGATATGCTTGCGCGCCGCCTCGAATTGCACCGAGACCTGTTCGAGCCATTTCTGATCGGCGAGCGCGGCTTGCGCGGCTTGCTGCGCCATGACGTTGACGCCGAAATGGTCGCGCACCTTGTGGTAATGGACACAGAGATCGGCCGGGCCGAAGAGATAGCCGACGCGCAGCCCCGCCAGCCCATAGGCCTTTGAGAAGGTGCGGAAGCGCAGCACGTTGCGGCGGCCGGTGTCGATGCTTGGCCGCACCCCGTCCGGCGCCAGTTCGCCATAAGCCTCATCAAGGATCAGCAGAGTTTCGTCGGGTAGCATGTCGATGAAGGCCTCGATCGCCGCGCCGCTCCACCATGTGCCCATCGGATTGTCGGGATTGGAGAGATAGACGATCTTGGCCCGCTCGCGTTCCGCCACGGCCGCAAGCGCGTCAAGATCCTCCTTGTCGTCGCGATAGGGCACCGTCACGAGACGGCGGCCGAAGCCCGCCACATGATAGTTGAAGGTCGGATAGGCTCCCGCTGACGTGACGATCGGATCGCCGGTATCGGAAAAGATCCGTACCGTCAGGCCCAGCAGATTGTCGATGCCTGGCCCGACGACCAGTTCATCCATGGAAATGCCGATATGCCCGGCCAGCGCCTGACGCAGCTCCCATGCCTCGGGATCGCTGTACTTCCAGACATCCTCCCGCGCAGCCTTGTCCATCGCCAAAATCGCATCGGGCGAGCAGCCGAAATTGCATTCATTTGCGCCGAGGCGGGCCTTGAATGCCCCGCCATTTTCGCGCTCGAGCCGCTCCGGTCCGACGAAGGGAATTGTCGCGGGCAACAAGGCGACAAGGGAATTGGCAGTCGGCATGCGTGGCGATTCTCCGATTTACCTGCAGTCAGCAAGCCGCAACGCGCAATTCTGTCAAGATGAAAGGAGAATGAAGTCACCGTGCACCACGGCCAAAAAACCTTGGACAGGCAATTGAATCATGGTACGGGCGTGGCTCGCGGAGAGGTGGCCGAGTGGTCGAAGGCGCTCCCCTGCTAAGGGAGTAGACGGCTAAACCGTCTCGAGGGTTCGAATCCCTTCCTCTCCGCCACATTCAGATACTGAATCCGTCGAGGGGCCCCGATTGGGGCCTTTTTTCTTTTTGTTTCAAAGGGCGTTGGCAGGGCCATCCGCCCTTCGGAGACTGGGCGCTTGACGCGGAATGGGTCTCCGAATGGCCTGCGTCTCTCTTCGAGCGCCCCT
>PAKZ01000012.1 GCA_002706335.1 Ahrensia sp. | reverse complement strand
GGCGGTCGAAGGACCGCAGTATTAACATTAGACAGAGCGATCCCCGACCGCCCGTCTTCCAGTTTTGCGTGCTCACGGCAGTTCCCGCTGCGCGGGAACGCCTCCGCATGGGCGGCCAAAAGTGGCCGACGCGCGGTCGCGCTTTAGGGGCCCGCCAGCGACGAACTTCGCGAGGAGCTTAAAGGCGGGACAAATTTGTTGGGCTTACGCCCGGGTTCTTTGAAGTTGCGTAGATCGAGGTTTTTTGGCGAAGGGCTAAGCGACGCGCCCACTCTCTCCCCTCGTGGGAGAGAAAGCCTTTTCCTGCATTTACGCGGGCAAGGCCCGTGTAAGTGCTTGGAAAAGGCAAGAGAGGGGGTAGGGATGTCAGCCATCAAGCAAAACGGCCTACGCCCGGGTTCTTTGAAACGGCATAGACTGAGATAGGCGCGGAGCGTGATGACACGCGCCCACAAGAGATGAGGTCGTGATGTCAGCCATTAAGCAATACGCAGACACGGCGCATCAGGTCGACATCGGCGTCGCTTTCGTCCTGCCGGCGCCGTGCGTCGGTGGCCTCAGGCGATCGGCGACCTGGGCGAGCCGTAGCGGTCTGCACCGGCCAGCAGGACGGCCAGCATCACGCCATTGAAGATGTGCCACAGGAAATGCGTACCGATCGGGAAGGCTTCGCAGACGATCGGATCGATGGCGCGGAAGACCAGCGAAAGCGACATCAGGGCGGCGGCGGCGAGGATGAACAGACCGGCCCGGCTGCCTTTGATGAGAGTGATCGTCGCGCCAAAGACGACGAGCGCCGCCCAGGCAGGCAGATAGCCGGTCGAGCCGTTGGTCGCTTCGCGCCAGCTTTCGGGAATGGCGGCTGTCACCGCGCCGATTGCCACGAGATAGAGGGTAAACACGGCGACCACGGCGGGCCAGGCAAGCCCGAGATAGCGGCGGATCGCATAGAGAATATAGGTCAGCGTGAAGATCGCGATTGGAATGACATCGGCATAGATGGTCAGTTGGTTGGCGTGGGTGTGGAACAGCCACGAGCCGATGCCGACCGCCGTCACCATCCAGGCCAGCGTCTCGGTCCAGCCGTCGCGTCGCTCGCGGCGGAACTTGACCAGGAACCACAGCCCGGCAGCGATGAAGGCCAAATTCGACAGCGCGTTGAGCGGTTCGGCCCAGTATTCCGGTCCGGTGCGCTCGCAATAGAGGTCGACATGGCGGAGAAGGTTTTCCATCGCGTGTTGGCTGCCCGTTGCGTTATCTCTCGTGGGTGAACACTATTGGCGAAGCGGTAAAGGCTTGGTGTGCGCGCTGGCAACCGGAAATCCTGTCCACCGGATCTGGTTCTGCCCTATCCTTTCGTCACCGGTGAGGTTTCTTCGAAAACTGTCTCACCGGTGAGACAGTTCCTGCAACACACTCCCGGCACAGTGCGTCTCAGACCTTCGCCGGATTTGACGGTGGGTGAAGCGATGATAGTTTCTGCCGATTGTCGTCCCGGGAGGAGGTCCCAGTGGCACAGCTGAATCATACCGACGTGGTCATCGAGACCGTTCAGTCTTCATCGGCCGCCGCCGTATCGCGGCTGGGCGCTTCCTGGCGGCGCTCGCTCGTCAATCACGGGCTCGACCCATCAAACCAGCGCGGGCCCGACCGGGTCGATGCGAACGGGCTGAGGCTGCGCCGCTCGGCGCTCGACCGGCTGATGACCATCGCAGCGCCGCGGCTCGACCAGCTTTTCGGCCTGGTGGGCAACTCCGGCTGCTGTGTGCTCCTGACCGATTCCGACGGTGTCGTCCTCGACCAGCGCGCCGGCTCCGGCGATGCCGACACTTTCGAGGGCTGGGGTCTTTGCACCGGCGCCGTGTGGAGCGAGGCGACGGAAGGCACCAACGGCATCGGCACCTGCCTTGCGGAACGCCGGCAGGTGGTGATCCACCGCTCAGAGCATTTCTTCGCTCGCAACACCGCGATGAGCTGCATGGACGCTCCGATTTACGGCGCCGACGGCAAGCTGATCGGCGCCCTCGACGTGTCGTCCTGCCGGGCCGACCAGACCGAGAGCATTTCCCGCCTGATCGCAGCACAGGTCTCGCAGACCGCGCGGCAGATCGAGCAAGACAATTTCCGCGCCGCCTTTCCCGGCGCGCGCATCCTCGTCGCCTCTTCGGGCGAAGCGGCGGACGCGCTGCTGCTGGCAGTCGACGAGGACGATATCGTCATTGGCGCGACCCATGCGGCGCGGCGCGCCTTCGGCCTCGGCGCCGACGCGGCTATCCGCCCGCAACCGGCCTCCGACCTGCTCGGCCGGTCCGGCGAGGCGACCGGCTTCGAGCGGGCCGAACGCGCCGCGCTCAAGCGCGCTCTGGCCCGGGCCGGCGGCAATCATTCGCGGGCCGCCAAGGCGCTCGGCATCAGCCGAGCGACCCTCTATCGCCGCCTCAACCGCCTCGATCTCGACTGATCCCGCGAAACTGTCTCAGAGCTGAGACAGTCTCCTCCGTCTCCTTGTCCGGCCGGGCTGACTGCCCGGCCGGCCTCGTTCTATCGGTTCCCCATGCCGGAAAAGTCCGGCCTAAGGAGGAGAAAATCCATGAATGTGATGACCAAACCCGAAGCGGGCCAGTTTCTTTCGCCTTTCAGGAAGCGCTACGACAATTTCATCGGTGGCAAGTTCGTCGCCCCGGTAAACGGCCGTTATTTCGAGAACACCACACCGGTCACCGGCCAGGTGATCTGCGAGATCGCGCGCTCCGACGCGGCAGATATCGACCTGGCGCTCGATGCCGCGCATGCCGCCAAGGATGGCTGGGGCCGCACCTCGCCGGCCGCGCGCGCCCAGGCGCTTCTCAAGATCGCCGACGTGATGGAGGAAAACGCCGAGCTTCTCGCCACCTGCGAGACCTGGGACAACGGCAAGCCGATCCGCGAGACCATGGCCGCCGACATCCCGCTGGCAATCGATCATTTCCGCTATTTCGCCTCCGCCGTCCGAGTCCAGGAAGGCACGATGGGCGAGATCGACAACGACACGGTCGCCTATCACTTCCATGAACCGCTTGGCGTTGTCGGTCAGATCATCCCGTGGAACTTCCCGGTGCTGATGGCCGCATGGAAGCTGGCGCCGGCAATCGCCGCGGGCAACTGCGTCGTCATGAAGCCGGCCGAGCAGACGCCCGCCACCATCATGGTGCTGGCCGAGCTGATCGCGGACATCCTGCCGGCGGGCGTGCTCAACATCGTCAACGGTTTCGGTATCGAAGCGGGCAAGCCGCTGGCATCGTCGCCGCGCATAGCCAAGATCGCCTTCACCGGCGAGACCTCGACGGGCCGGCTGATCATGCAATACGCCACCGAGAACATCATCCCCGTGACGCTCGAGCTGGGCGGCAAGTCGCCGAACATCTTCTTCAAGGATGTGATGGCCGAGGACGACGCGTTCCTCGACAAGGCGATCGAGGGCTTCGTCCTCTTCGCGCTCAACCAGGGCGAGGTCTGCACCTGCCCGTCGCGCGCGCTGATCCATGAAGACATCTATGACGCCTTCATGGAACGCGCCATCGCCCGCACCGCGGCGATCGTTCAGGGCGACCCGCGCGTCGCAGAGACGATGATCGGCGCGCAGGCGAGCTCCGAGCAGAAGGAGAAGATCCTCTCCTATTTCGATATCGGACGTCAGGAAGGCGCCGAGGTTCTGATCGGCGGCGAGGCAGCGGATCTCGGCGGCGATCTCGCGGGCGGCTATTACATCAAGCCGACGATCCTTCGCGGCCATAACAAGATGCGCGTCTTTCAGGAGGAGATCTTCGGACCGGTGGTCTCGGTCGCGACCTTCAAGGACGAGAACGAGGCGCTCGAAATCGCCAATGACACGCTGTACGGCCTCGGCGCCGGCGTGTGGTCGCGCGACCAGAATACCTGCTATCGCTTCGGCCGGCATATCGAGGCTGGCCGCGTCTGGGTCAACAACTACCACGCCTATCCGGCGCATGCGGCCTTCGGCGGCTACAAGCAGTCGGGCATCGGCCGCGAGACCCACAAGATGATGCTGGACCACTATCAGCAGACCAAGAATATGCTGGTCAGCTACAATCCGAACAAGCTCGGCTTCTTCTGATTTTCTCCTCCCAAAGAAGCCCGGGGCCCCTGCGGGGGCCCCTTTTCGTCAACAGGAGGAGACAGTCATGACGGAACGCCCCAACCGGGTCGAGGCGACGGACGCCGCCCGGCAGCTGATCGCGGATATCCGGCAGGATCATCCCGAGATCATCTTTCACCAGTCCGGCGGCTGCTGCGACGGCTCGTCGCCCATGTGCTACCCGGCCGCCGATTTCCGCGTCGGCGCCAGCGACGTGAAGTTGGGCGAGATCGACGGCGTCGCGGTCTATATTTCCGGCCCGCAATTTACGGCCTGGAAACACACGCAGCTGATCCTCGACGTGGTGCCGGGACGCGGCGGCATGTTCTCACTCGACAATGGCCGCGAGAAGCGATTCCTCGCCCGTGCACGGGTATTCACGGACGAGGAACTGGCGGTGTTGGGAAGCGCTTAGCGGTTGGCCACGAAGCGCAATGCGTCGCCATGCAGGAAGCAGGTCTTGTCGAACAGGGAGAGGTCGAGACGGTTGGGGAGGCGTACGTCCTCGATGTCCGGACAGGGCTTCGCCACCGGGTCGTAGCTGCGGTCGATCTGCGACAGGAAGATGAAAGTCACGCCGCGCTCGCGGGCGAAGGCCTTCAGGGCGCGCACCTGCTGCATCAGCTCCGGCTTGTCGCGGCGCTGGTCGAGCAGTTGCAGATAGTCGATGACCGCGATCGTGCCGCGCGGGGCGCCGGCGAGCCGGTCGATGATATGGCTGTCACCGATCGCTTCCGAGCAGTCACAGGCGAAAAGATCGCCGAAGAGAACCGGGTCCTCGCCGATGCGGCGAAAGCGGTCCTCCACCTCCAGCGGCGTGTAGTCCAGGGTGAAGAACACCGCGTGACGGCCGGCCTTCATCGCTTCCGCCGCGATCCGCAGGCTCATCAGCGTCTTGCCCTGGCCTGGCCGCGCGCCAAGCAGCAGCATGTCGCCCGGATCCAGCAGCGCAAACAGTTCCCGGGGGCCGAGTTTCGACACCGCCTTTGCAGCGAGCAGGCTCCAGGCGGAAAAGCCTTCGCGGACGGCAATCCGGTCGAGTGCGGCATGGAGTGGAACATTCTGCTGTCGCGAAAAGGCCTTCGCCTCGCGCTTCAGCGCATAGATGGGTGCAGACAGTTTCATCGCGAAACCTCCTGTTGCGGGCTATGTCGCAATCCCTCTTTATGCAGCGCGCCCGACAGTCGGTCCGATCAGAATGAAGCCCCGCATGAAGTTTGCTTTCCCGAATGGAGGGGGGAGGCACGGGCCGTACGCGGAGAAATTAGCCGATTCGCTGCGGCGTCGTACAGGTTTTCCGCGGTTCATCTCCCGAGAGAAAGGCCAGTCTTTTCATTGTGGCAGCCATGGCCGGATTGCGGACCGCACCAAGCCTTCAGCTGTTCCGTATCCGCGGCCGTCCAGCCTTCGGGTCGGGTCACCTCAACCCATGCGTCGATATAGTCGCGAGCGACATAGTTATGCCCGTAGCCTCGCGGAAGCTCCTTCGACAACGCCATGTCGAGCGCCAGTTGGAACTGCGTGACGACCGGCATGAAGGAGAGGTCGGGCGAAACGTCCGGGGCGGGCGGTTCGCGCATCCAGACCGGCCTGCGCCAGATCGCGCCAGGATCAAAGAAGACAATCGGGTCGGACGCGTATTGCAGGAAGACGATGCGCATGCGTCCCCACGGTGCGCCGTGTTCGTGCGGATCCGCGAATTGCGAGGCGAAACGGAACAGTTCGCCCTCGCCAACCTGCGGCAGGACATAGGGCGAATCCGTCTTGCGCGCCGCCACCGCGCGCCGCCACAGATCAGAAGGGAAGGGCGGTCCGGCCCACAACGCCCCGTTGATCGGGTCATTGACCATCTGAAAGATGTCGAAGGAATACATCGAGGACCAGGCGCCGAGGCTAATGCCGGCAAGATAGAATGCCGGGCGGCGATCCGGCGGCAGCGAGGTCCAGTAGGAATAGACCGCGTGCATCGTCGCCGACGCCTGGTCGAGACCGGATGCGGTTTCGAAGATCAGCGCCAGCGGGGACTGCAAATAAGAGTACTGCACGGCGACCGTCGCGATATCGCCGTCATGCATATACTCGATCGTGCCATGGGCTCCGGGGTCTAGCCAACCGGTTCCGGTAGGGCTCGCCACAATGAGGATCTTGCGCTCGAAGGCGCCGAGGCGCTTCAGTTCGGCCAGTGCGACCTCCGCGCGCTCTTCGGGCGTTTCGGCCTGTGCCCGGCCGACATAGACGCGGATCGGTTTCTTCGCCGTGCGACCGGTGAAGGCCGATATCATATTTTCATCGGGCCCGCCGCGGATGAAGTCGCGTCCGGGTCTGCCCATCGCGCCCCAATCGACGAGCGACGCGACGCTTCCGGCCATGCGCGGATCGGCCGGCGGCGAGATTTCAGGATCGAAGAGATCCTGGCCGGTCTCGTAGAAATCGTCGGCTGCGTCCATCGCGGCCGGCAGAATACCCTCGCGGGTGCCGATGAAGAGGATCGCACCGATGGCGACGAGACCGAGGAGGTTGGCAGTGCGCCGGCGCATGACGATGTCGAGGCGATCGCGCAGAAGGTCGTAGAATCGCTGCACAAGCCGGCCGAGCACGAAGCACAGAAGGAAGACCAGCATGGCAAGTAGCAGCACGCGCAGCGAATGGACGCCGTCGGTTGGCTCCATCGCGACTCGAACGCGCACGCTGTTCTGCCAGTCGGTGGCGCGAAACAGGTTCCAGACGGCGATGGCGATGGCCGGAAGAAGGGCGAGGAGATCGCCGGTCGTGGCGAGCCGCCCGCGCGGCAGCGGCAGTTCGGCGAGCCGCCACAATGTCAGGGCGAAGCGACCGGTCATGTAGCCGATGGCCATGACCAACCCGCCGAGGACGCCCTGAACGAACCATTCGCGCGGAATCAGCGACGGCGTCAGGGACGCCGCGAAGAACACCAGTCCGACGGCCAGTGGCAGCAGCGAAACATGCGTCTCGCGAAACGCATGGTAGTCTTTTTCGGCCATGGGCCTCCCGGCTCCGGTTTCTTCAGGCGGCGGCGAGAATTCGCGGCGTAGGGGTCAAGGGGTCAAACGCCGGTTCCGACAGGATGCAGGATAGAGCGGAACCGGAGGCGTTGAAACGCGTTATCGCAAACAAGCGGCGGGCCGCGTCAACCGGGCGTGGTGGCACAGGGCACCGGTCAGGTTTTCCCGGTTTCCCGCCGGACCGCGGGACTGGTTCCCACCCTTGTCCCACCCGGCCCGCCGCACCTTTTTCCGTCCGTCACGGGTTCTCGGGCTTGTCGCCCATCAGATAGCGCGGGCCCGTGCCCTTTTTGCCGGCCCGGTCCTGAGGGTTGTAGAGCGTGCAATCGGTGAGCGAGAGGCACCCGCAGCCGACGCATTTGTCGAGCCGATTGCGCAGCTCCGTCAGGGTCTCGATCTTTCGGTCAAGTTCGACACGGAAGGTTTCGCCGATGTCCGTCCAGTCGGCCTTGTTCGGGGTGCGACCGTTCGGCAGTTTGTCCAACACCTCCCTGATCTGAGGTAAAGTGAAGCCGAATTGCTGGGCGATCAGCACGAAGGAGAGCCGCCGTATGTCGGAGCGCAGGAAACGCCGCTGGCCGCCGGCATTGCGGTCCGGGGCGATCAGCCCCTGCTCCTCGTAATAGCGGATCGCCGAAACGGCGATGCCGGTGCGTCGCGCCAATTCGCCGATCGGCAGCCGGTCGGTCGGTTTCAGGGACATGAAAATTCTCCGGGAAAATAGCTTGACCTCAAGTTAGCTTGAGATTGTAGACAGGGCAAATCCGAAACGCTCGATGGAGAAAATCATGGTTCCTGGCGCGCTTGAACACGTCAATGTCACCGTCTCAGACCCCCGGAAAACCGCAGATCGCCTGTGCGAATTGTTCGGCTGGAAAATCCGCTGGCAGGGAAGCGCTATCCACGGAGGCTTCACAGTGCATGTAGGCGCGGAGGATTCCTATCTTGCGGTCTATTCGAAGGACACCCCCGGCGATCCGGCTGCGGAAAGCTATTTCACCCGCGGCGGGCTCAACCATATCGGCATCACGGTCAGCGATCTCGATGCGGTGGAGGCCAAGGTCAAAGCCATGGGTTATGAACCCTGCAACCACGCCGACTACGATCCCGGCCGACGCTTCTATTTCGACGATGAGGACGGCATCGAATTTGAGGTGGTGAGCTATGGTTGATAGGGCAAGCCGCTATTTCCACGTGCCTGCAGCCCGGGCCACCCTTTCGTAGGCAGCATCTATTTGCTCGATGATTTTGCGCTCGCCGCATTCCTGCAAAAGCCGCAATCGGCCCTGTTTTCCGATTCGTTCTCGCAGATCGGGATCCTCGATCAGCTGGCAGATGCGTTCGGCCGCGCCGCAGACATCGTCGACAGAAAGAACGAAGCCATCCGTTCCATCCCGGACGATATCCGGCACCATGCCGACGGCGTAGCTGACGATGGGTCGCTCCAGCGCCATGGCCTCGAGTACGACGATTGGTCCCTCCTCGATCCTGGAGGTGGAAAGCAAAGTGTCGAAAGATTCGATCAGCGATACCGCGTCATCGCGGTGACCGGTCAGTATGACGCTGTCGCGCACCGACGGGCGCGCCAGCAGCTCGGCCCAGCCGGGCATAGTGCCCTCTCCACCTCGATTTCCAACGACGACAAGTCGCGCGTGCGGATGCCGCGAGAGCACCTTCTCCAGAATGCGCAGGCCATCGATCTGATTCTTGCGTTTATCGACCGCGCCTACCATGCCAATCACGAATTCGTCCTCGGACAGGCCAAGTTCCTCCCTGCATTTCGCTCGCGCTGTACCGCTCGAAATGACATCGGAAATAGGGTGGGGTATGACAGCGATCTTTGCAGCAGGCACAAGGTTGTTGCGCCGGTGGAATTGGGCCGTCTGGGTGCTGGGCGCGATAACCGCGCGCAAAAAAGCGAACGGCAATTGTCTCTTGCGGGCATGGGCGGTTGTCAGCACGGGCGAGCCTGCAACCACGCGATAGACAAGGCCGTATTTGTTGGCCTTGGAGGCATGGCAATGGATGACAGTCGGATTCCAGTCCCGGATCAAGTAGCCGACGCGTGCGATTTCGCGCGGTCGGGTCTTCAGGTGAGATTCGATAATCTCCAGCGGTTTTGGAAAATCCTGCTTTGTCAGCCAACCGCCCGGCATTGTCACCAGCATGATCTCATGACCGTGGCGCTGCTGGGCCGAGATCAGGGTTCGGCAACTTGTCGTCACGCCGTTGATGCCTTTATGGGCTACAATATGAACGACGCGCATAGCGGAATCTCTGTCTGTTGCGTGATGCGGAAATCGAGTGGATGCAGGCGCGGCAGGCATGATGGCCCGCTGTCGCTGAATTGCCTTTCAGCTACGTCAAGTCAAGCTGGCCTCTCGGGCTCCAGCCAAGTCCCTTCAGTCGGGAACAGTCCATTATGTTGTAGGCCGACGCATTTTCCCTCCCTGGAAGAGGGTTCCGAAGGCCGGTAACGCGGGCGTATTCTTCGAGCAGATCGCGGCGGTCGAGCAAGATGTCGGATACATTGAACAGCGATCCGGCAGCGCGGATGGCGTTCGTATCGCATTCGAGCATCAGCCTCACGGCGGCGGCCATGTCTTCGCCATGTACTTCAGTGCCGACGCGCGGCGCGATGTCCCTGCCCGCCTCGAAATCTGCGAAGAGGTCGGCCCATTTGTGTCGACGGCCCGGGCCGGCGGGGCCGTATATGCCGGTGACGCGCAGCGTGGTTGGCAGAAAGGTATCGTCCGCCATATTGGCGATGCCCTCCTCGACCGCGCGCTTCACTAGGCCATAGAGCGTGTCGGGATGCGGTTCGGTCTCTTCCGTGAGCACCAAACCGGGCGGCTGGTCGCCGTAGACCGCGCGGCTGGACAAAAAGACCGCGCATGCGATGCCGGCCTTTTTCGCGGCTTCGAACAGCGCCAGCGACCCCTCGACATTGAGCCGGCGAAAACTCTGAGGATCGTCGCCCTCGCCCCCGCGGAACCGACCGGGAACATGATGAAAGGCGGCGTGGACAAAGGCGTCGCAACCTTCGAACCGGGCGGACGACACATTGTTCGGGTCGAGATCGCCGGAAACGAAATCCACCGGTCCCGAGAAGAACCTATACTCGGGCTTCGATCTGCCCGATACGGAGAGCTCATGCCCCGCTGCCAGCAACGCCTCGACGATGAAGCGACCCGCATAGCCGGTGCCGCCGGTGACGAGAACCTTCATTCGGCGGCTGCCGGATTGTCGAGCGTGTCTATGTCGGGGATATTCTCGCCGGTCCTGAATGCCTGCCAGAGATCGATCAGCGGCTTCAACTGCGCGCGCTTGGGATGATCATCCTGCCATGGCTTCTCGTACTGGTAGTGGACGACATGCACCGATTTCCAGTCCCACAATTCCGGCAGGTTGAACCAGACATATTGCAGCATGTTATCGAAGACCGGAAGGCCGTGCCAGTCAGGAAAGAAATCCTGCAGGAACGTCTGGTCTGTGCGGCGCCAAAACATGTCCGGCCGGTCGAGCCGCTGCATCATCTTCGCAAAAGTCGCCTTCGAGGGCTTGGCGGTGAAGACGCCGGAATTCAGGCGATGGAAATCGGCAAGCCCCTCATAGACATTCGGGGCCGCAGAAAACTCCGGGTAGGCGAACAGCCGGTCAAGATTGCGCACCACCAGAGCATCGGCATCGATGAAGACGGCGTTATCGTATTCCTCCAGCTCCCACAGGCGCAGTTTGGCGAAATTGTCGAGCGGCGTGTGGAAGGCCGGCTTGTTGCCCTTGGTGAAGGGCGCGTCGGCATGCAGCCGTTCGCGCTGATGGCGGGCGTTGAACTCGGGCGAGGGGTCGAGCAGTTGCGCTTCGATGCAGCGCGCGCCAAGCGCGGCCAGAGGTTCGAGATCGCCGGGCTCTACCGCGCCGGTATGCATCACGACGATGTCGGCCCTGGTGCCGGTCAGGACGAGCGAGCGGACAAGCGCGATCGCCGCATCGGCATAGTCGTGATTGGTGACGAGCGTGACATAGGCGTTTTTCGCTTCGGCGGTCATGGCGATCCCTGTTGGCGGGCTGCGGCTTATGTGTTCATTGGGCGCGGCAACCCGGAGACGTTTCAGTGCATGTGATCGACAATATCAAGACCATCCACGACGGCTGGGGCCGGTTTTATCTGGTCACGATGAGAAGCCCGGGTGGCGCGGAGCATCCACGTCAGCTCGAGGATCACGGGGATGCCGCCTGCGTCCTGCCGTTCGATCCGGTGCGCCGTGTCGTGACCCTCGTGCGCCAGCCGCGTGTGGGGCCGCTTTTCAGGGGTGCCGACGCCCTATTGTTGGAGGCGCCGGCCGGCCTCACCGACGGAGAGGATCCGGTAGAGGCCGCCCGGCGCGAGGCTATGGAAGAGACGGGGCTGCGGCTCGGCGAACTCGAGTTTGTGGGTGCGTTCTGGTCGATGCCGGGCTGCGCGACGGAACGGATGTATTTCTATCTCGCCGCCTATGGCGCAGCCGACAGGATCGACGATGGCGGAGGCGTCGAACACGAGGGCGAGGAGATAGACGTCATTGAGATGCCGGCCGCCGAAGCAGCCGCCATGCTCGCCGATGGCCGTATCGCCGACACGAAGACGGCGGTCGCGCTGCAGGCGCTGCAATTGCGGCGCCCGGAGCTGTTCTGACGACGCGGCTAGTTCGGTCAGGAAACCGATTTGAGCCGCTTGCCTTCCGGGTCCTTCTCGACTGTCTTGGCGATGTCCTTGGTCCATGCGGAGACGGCCGGTACGCGGCTACGGTCAACGCGGTAGGCGAATTTCTTCGCCACGTCGACGACCTCCTCGAGCAGGCCTTCCTGCAGGGTGATCGGATCGAGGCCCAGCGCGAGGAACTGTTCGTTGCGGACGATCAGGTCGTTTTCTGCGGCTTCCTTGCGCGGGTTCGGCAGGTAGGCGACCTTGGCGCCTGTCATTTTGGCGATCATCTCGGCCAGATCACGTACCCGGTGGGTTTCGGTCATCTGGTTGAAGATCTTCACCTTGTCGCCGGCGGCAGGCGGATTCTTCAGCGCCAGCTCGATGCAACGCACTGAATCCTGGATATGGATGAAGGCTCGGGTCTGGCCGCCGGTGCCATGCACGGTCAGCGGGTAGTCGATCGCCGCCTGGATCAGGAAACGGTTGAGCACCGTGCCGTAGTCGCCGTCATAGTCGAAGCGGTTGATCAGCTGCGGATGTTTGCGTGTCTGGTCGGTATGAGTGCCCCAGACAATACCCTGATGCAGGTCGGTGACGCGCAGCCCGTCATTCTTCGCGTAGAAGGCGAAGATCAGCTGATCCAGGCATTTCGTCATGTGATAGATCGAGCCGGGATTGGACGGGTAGAGGATTTCCTGGGTGGCGGTCGTGCCGTCGAGCGTCTCTATCCCGACGGGCAGATAGCCTTCCGGGATCGCCGCGCCGATGGTCGAGTAGCCATAGACGCCCATCGTGCCGAGATGGACCAGATGCGCGTCGACGCCGGTTTCGACCATTGCGTTGAGCACGTTGTGGGTGGCGTTGACGTTGTTGTTGACGGTGTAGTTCTTGTGGCGGTCCGTCTTCATCGAGTAGGGCGCGGCGCGCTGTTCGGCGAAGTGGATGATCGCGTCCGGCTTTTCCTGCACGAGCCACTGTTTGAACAGCTCGTAGTCGCGGGCGAGGTCGATCAGGTGGAAATGGATCTTGCGACCGGTCTCCTGGTGCCAGATGCGGGTGCGTTCCTGGATTGAGTCCATCGGCGTCAGCGATTGCACGCCCAGCTCGGTGTCGATCCAGCGCCGCGACAGATTGTCGAGAATGAAGACGTCGTGGCCCTTGTCGCTCAGATGAAGAGCTGTTGGCCAGCCGACGAAACCGTCACCGCCGAGAATTGCAATTTTCATGGTCGCTATCCTGATTCTCTCGTTTGTGTGCCCTGATAAAACCGGTTTGTGACAGAAATGAAAAGCTCCTGTCATGATTCTCCGGCTTCAACAGGAATCCGTTGCGTCTCCGGGCGTTTTGAGATATGCGCCACCCATTGTCGCGCGGGAGAGACCGGCTCCATACAGGAACCGGCGCCGAAGGAGCAACCGCCCCGGAAACTCTCAGGCAGAAGGACCGCGCGAACAGCAACAATCTGGAGAGTGGCGGCCTGGCCGCCCACCGAAGGAGAAAGCCCACGCCGGATGGTCTGGCGAGCGGCACCCAGCCAAACATGGCGGAGCCCCGGGCAAAGCTCTCAGGTTCCTGACAGATGGGGTGCGGACCGAAAAGCGCGCGAAGCGCCGGTTCGCCATGCTCGTCTGAAAGGAATTCAAATGACCCGCATTGCAGTCATCGGCGCCGGCATTGCCGGAACCACTTCCGCATGGTCGCTGATCCGGCGCGGCTACGACGTCACACTGTTCGATCGCCAGCGCTATGCCGCGATGGAAACCAGCTTTGCCAATGGCGGTCAGCTTTCGGCCTCCAACGCGGAAGTCTGGACCGCATGGTCGACGATCCTCAAGGGCCTGAAATGGATGGCGCGCAAGGATGCGCCGCTGCTATTCAATCCGACCCCAAGCTGGCACAAGCTCTCCTGGGTCGCCGAATTTATCGCGTCCATTCCGCAGTATGAAGCCAACACGAAAGAGACCGTCCGTCTGGCGATCGCGGCGCGTGGCCACATGGAACGCATGGCGCGCGAGGCGGGTATCGATTTCGACCGCGAAAAACGCGGCATCCTGCATGTTTATCGTAACGCCAAGGAATTCGATCACGCCGCGAAGGTGACGCGCCTCTATGCGGAAGCCGGTCTCGAGCGCAATCCGGTTTCCCCCGACGAGATGCGGCGGATCGAGCCGGCGCTGGCGGGTGATTTCTACGGTGGTTTCTATACCGAGAGCGATTCCACCGGCGACATCCACAAATTCTCCACCGGCCTTGCCGATGCGATCGAGCGGTCCGGCGGGCAGTTCGTCACCGGCGCCTCGGTGACGCGCCTCGTCCGCGATGCGGATGGCGTGACCGTGCATTTCGAGCGCGACGGGTTTGGCCACGAAGAGCGCTTCGACGGGATCGTGATCGCCGCCGGCATCGCCAGCCGCGGTTTCGCGGCGCAACTTGGCGACCGGGTCAACATCTATCCGGTCAAGGGCTACTCCATCACGGTCAATCTCGACACGCCGGAAAGCCGCGGCGCGGCCCCGTCGGTGAGCCTGCTCGATGACGACGCGAAGATCGTGACGAGCCGTCTCGGTGCGAACCGGCTGCGCATCGCCGGCACCGCCGAGTTCACCGGAGAGAACCGCGATATCCGCGCCGACCGTATCCGTCCGTTGACCCGCTGGTGCGAGGCGATGTTCCCCGGCGTTGCGACGCAGAACGTGGTTCCGTGGGCCGGGCTGCGGCCGATGATGCCGAACATGATGCCGCGCTTCGGACGCGGGCGCGCGCCGCGCGTCTTCTACAATACCGGCCACGGCCATCTTGGCTGGACCCTTTCCGCCGCGACGGCGGAAGCGGTGGCGCAGTTGATCGGGAACGATTTGCCGGTGGAGCAGGGCGAACCTGTCTTCCGGCCAATGCTGGTCGCCGCCGAGTAACCGTTTTCGATACGTCCCGCCGGAAGGATTCGGCGGGACGCCTGTAACCCTAACGTGACTTTCTGTTGAAGCGCGTTGCGCCTATCCTCGCCACATGGTGGCTACAGGTGAAATCCGGTGACAAGAACTTTCGCGACAACGGTCATGGCCGCGATTTTCGCGGTACTTTTGCACTCTGGCACGTCGAGCGCCGGCGAGGCAGTGCAGAAGCCGCTCGGCGTCGTCGAGCTTTTCACCAGCCAGGGCTGCAACTCCTGTCCGCCTGCGGATGCGGCGTTGCGCAAGTTCGCCGAGCGCGGCGACGTGATCGCGCTCGGCTACCATGTGGATTATTGGGATTATCTCGGCTGGAAGGATACGCTCGGCTCGAAGTCCAATTCGAAACGCCAGTATGAATATGCCGAAGGGCTGAAGCGGCGTGGCGTCTATACGCCCCAGGCGGTCATCAACGGCCAGTCGCACACCAATGGCGGCCGCTATGACGAAATCTCCGACTCACTCGCGCGCGACGACGCGCAGGGCCACGGGCTGACGGTCGGCATGACGCTGACGGATCTCGGCGACCGGATGCGCGTCACAGCCGAAGGCGCGCCCAAAGACGGTTCGACGGTCCATATCGTACTGGTTTATTTCCGGCGCCATGCCGATGTCGCCATTGAGCGCGGCGAAAATTCCGGCAAGACGATCACCTATGTCAATGCAGTGCTGGATTATCAGACGATCGGCATGTGGGAAGGGGAAGGTCTGACGGTCGATATCCCGCATTCAGAACTGGCGGCGAAAGAGGCCGATGGCTGCGCCGTGCTCTTGCAAAAGGCCACCGATGGGGGCCATCCGGGAGCAATTATCGGCGCAGCCATACTTCCCCGCCAAACGACGTGACCGCGGTCCGGATATCGGGTTTTCCAAATCGAGATTGGTACAGGGTGAGGACCGGTGCGGTGGGGTATCGGGGGGCTGGGGGGCTAGAGGTTTCCAACACCGCATCCGTACCGGTCCATGAGCGACAAAGCCTAGCGCCGTGAACCGGCTGCCGCTCTCACCCTGCTCGATGCGCTCCCCGAAATGCCTCGTGGAACACAATCGGCAACATGGAAAAGGTCGTTCTCAATCGGGGCCGAGTTGTGTCGCAATCGGGGCGAAAAGGTGACGATAGGTCACTGATCGGAACACGGTGTTCCAAAGTGTGAGCAAAACCGCAAGATTTTGTTAGGGATTTTCCGCTCGCACTGTGATGCGAATTTTCGAAGCACCCCTTGCAACACCATGGAAACGGCGCGAACATCCCCGCAGCGAAGCACCGGGAGAAGGAATGTCCGAGGACGATATATCAGAGAGCCAGGTGCGCGCCGGCGAGGAGGGCGCGGATCGCGGTGGCAAGGTGGTTTCCCTCCCGACAGCCGGCTGGAACAAGACTGTTCCCGAAACCGTCCGGTTCGACCGGCGCGAACTCGATCAGATCCTGCGCATCTACAGCCTGATGGTCGGCGCAGGCGAATGGCGCGACTACGCGATCGACATCCTCAAGGACAGGGCGGTTTTTTCCGCGTTCCGGCGCGCATCCGAAATCCCGCTCTACCGCATCGAAAAGAACCCGAAACTGGCGCGCAAGCAGGGCGCCTATTGCGTCGTTGCAGCATCCGGCAAGGTGCTGAAACGCGGACACGAATTGTCCAATGTGCTGAAGGTGTTCGATAAACCGCTCAAGATCGTGGCATCGAACTGATTTACATCGTCACGTCTTCGGCTGGTAGAGCGTGCCCGGATAGCTGGCCTCGTCTGGCAACGAGGTGTCGCCGCCGTTCAGCGCCTTTTGCATAAGCACCGTATCGAGCCAGCGGCCGAACTTGAAGCCGGATCCCTTGAACGTGCCGATCATTTCGAAGCCGAGGCTTTCATGCAGGCGGATCGAGGCCTTGTGCTGCGATCCGCCGATGACGGCGATCACCTGCCGGAAGCCGAGCGCCTCTGTCTGTTCCAGCAACGCTATCATCAGGCGCTTGCCGATGCCCCGCCCCTGCATGTCCGGATCGATATAGACGGAGTTCTCCACTGACCAGCGATAGGCGGGACGGGGGCGAAACGCGTTGGCATAGGCGTAGCCGGCAATTCGACCCTGGTCGTCCTCGGCGACGATATAGGGATAGCCGCCCGCCCGAATCGCCTCGTATCGCGCGCGCATCTCCGTTTCGTCCGGCGGATCGAGCTCGAAGCTTGCCGTGCCGTTGAGGACGGCGTGGCAGTAGATGGTTGTGATGGAGGGAATGTCGGTCTGTGCGGTGTCGCGGATCGTAATGGCGGGCATGCGATAAACCTGAAAATGCAATGCCGCCAGTCAAGCCGGTTTTGGCGCGCCGCACAAACGAAAAAGGCGGCCCGCAGGCCGCCTTGTCGTTACCAAAACAATGTTCGCTTAGCTGCGGTTGTTCCCGAGGAACTGCAGCAGGAACATGAACAGGTTGATGAAATCGAGATAGAGACGCAGAGCGCCCATGATGGCCTTGCGGCCGGCAACGGCTTCGCCGTCACCCTCGTAGTACATTTCCTTGATCTGCTGCGTGTCGTAGGCGGTCAGGCCCGCGAAGATCAGCACGCCGATCGCCGAGATGGCGAACTGCAGGGCGGACGACGCCAGGAACAGGTTTACCAGCGACGCGATGATGAGACCGATCAGGCCCATGAACAGGAACGAACCCATCGCCGACAGGTCGCGTTTGGTCGTGTAGCCGTAGAGCGACAGCGCACCGAAAGCGGTTGCGGTGATGAAGAAGGTCTGGACGATGCTTGCCGTCGTGTAGACGAGGAAGATCGACGAGAGCGAAAGACCCATCAGGCCCGCAAAGACCCAGAAGGCCGTCTGCGCGCCCGATACACTCATCTTGTTGATGCGGGCGCTCAGGAAGAACACCATGCCGAGCGGAGCCAGCATCACGACCCAGCGCAGCGGCGAGCCGTAGAGGGCCGTGCCGACGCTGGTGAGCATCTGGCCATTGCCGAGTTGCGCGGCGGCCATGGACGGATCGTTCGTGGTCGCGAGCATCATCGTTCCGAGAGCCGCGAAACCGGTGATGGCAAGGCCAAGTGCCATCAGGTTGTAAACGCGGATCATGTAGGCGCGCAGTCCCTGATCAATGCTCGCATCATAAGTGCGAGCCTGGGCTGTGCGCATGTTGACGTTTCGAAGGTCAGCCATTTTTACCTCTGTGCTTCTCAAATCCCGTCGGGTGTCCGGCCGGCCGAATGCCGTACCGCGGCGCCGCTGGCGGGACTCCAGCATGCCTGCGACATAATATGAGGTGCCAATGCGGCGCAGACAAGACCGGATAAAGCCCAAAAGGCGAGGAAACGGAACGGATTGTGCGTCGAATTGACCCTGCGGAGCACAGGGTTAACGGACTCTTGCCGAATTGCTTACAAATTTCGAAGAACCGGCGCCGCTTTCTGACCGAGAACACGCCAGGTGCCTGCCAACCCGAATCCTACGGTCAGGACGAGCGCGGTTGCCAGCGTTCCACCCGCCACGCCGGGCAGCATTTCCCAGGGCAGGTTCATGATGCGGGTGATCACAAACCATGCCGCGACGCCGCCGGCCAGCAGGGCGAAAACGGCCGTCGCCGCTCCGAGGATCAGGTATTCCAGCGAAAAGGCGCCGATCAGCATTTTGCGGGTCGCACCGAGCATTTTCAGGACGACTGCGTCGTGCACCCGGGCGCGATTGCCGGCGGCAAGCGCTCCGCCGAGCACGAGAACGGATGCGATGAGCGCGACGGCCGCCGCGGCGCGGATCGCGGTCGCCAACTGGCCGATCAGGTCGTTAACGAGGTCGATCGCGTCCTTGACGCGTACCGATGTCACGGCCGGAAAAGCCTGAGTCACCTCGCGCAGAATATCGGCCTCCTTAGCGGTGGTGGCGTCAGGCATGGTCAGCGTCGCCAGCCAAGCATGCGGCGCGCCGGCGAAGGTGTTGGGCGAAAAGACCATGACGAAATTGATCGACAGCGATTCCCACTGGACCTGACGCAGATTGGCGATCCGGGCGGTGATGTTGCGGCCGAGCACATTGATCGTCACGGTGTCGCCGATTGTCAGGCCGATTTCGCCGGCCTCCTCGGCGGAGAACGAGACCAGCGGTTCACCGGAGTAGTCCTCCGGCCACCACTCGCCGTCGACCAGGGTGGAGTTTTCTGGAACGTCCCGGGAATAGGTGATGCCGCGATCGCCGCGCAGCACCCATTGGCCCTCCGCCGGCAATTCCATGGTAGCGACGTCCTGACCGTTGAGCGCGACGATGCGGCCACGCAGCATTGGTACGCGCTGCAGCACTCCCCCGGGGCCGGCCGTCTTGGTCACGAGATCGGTGAAGTCCGAAATGATGTTGTTCTGGATGTCGACGAAGAAGAAATTCGGCGCGCGTTCCGGCAGGTTACCGGCGATCTGCCGGCGCAGATTGCCATCGATCAAAGCGAGGCTGACCAGAAGGGTCAGGCCGAGACCGAGCGAGAGTACGACGGAAGGCGTTAGCGCGCCCGGCCTGTGAATGTTGCCGATCGCGAGCCTGAGCGACGTTGAGCGCACGCGCGGCGCGCGTTTCGCCAGTGCCTGGACCAGCAGCGAGACCACCCGCAGCACGGCGAAGGAAAAGGCGATTCCGGCAAGGAAGATCGCCGCGATGCGGCGGTCGTAGGATGCACCGATGGCGAGGGCAACGAGTATCGCGATCAGCGCCAGCGCCGCAGCAAGGTAGAGCAAGCGCGGACGATGCTCGCCGTCGAAGGTCTGATCGCGGAACAGGTCGGTGGCTGCGATGTCGCGAGCGCGCCCGAGCGGCAGAATGGCGAAAGCCAGTGTCGTGACCAGCGCGAAGACGGTCGCCAGGCCCAGCGCGCCCGGATAGAGACCCTGATTGGCCGGCAGCGGAACGTAGTCGGCAAGCGCCCATGCGGCGATCCAGGGCATGGCCGAGGCGAAGACGAGTCCAACCGCAATACCGATCAATGCGATAGCGAGGATCTGGATCAGATAGACCAGCGTCACGAAGCCGCCGGGTGCGCCGAGGCATTTGAATGTGGCGATCACGGTACGCTTGGAATCGAGGAAGGCGCGTACCGCGTTGGCCACGCCGACGCCGCCAGTCACCAGCGCGGTCAGGCCAACCAGCGTCAGAAATTGCGCGAAACGCTCAATATTGGCCGAAAGCGATGGCGCGGCTCTCCCTCGGTCACGGATCGACCAGCCTGCGGCTGGAAATTCATTGTGGGCGCGTTCGGCGATCGCAGTCAGATCCGCTGGCGTCGTGCCCTGCGGGGTACGTATCTTGTAGACATATTCAACGAGCGATCCCGGCTGGACGAGGCCGGAGGCATCAAGCCCGTCAAGCGAGACGAGCAGGCGCGGCGCGAAGGCGAAACCGTCAGAGACCGCGTCCGGTTCGCGCTCGATCACCGCGCGGATCTGGAAGGTGGTGGTGCCGAGCCTGACACTGTCTCCGATTTCGAGGTTGAGCCTGTCGAGAAGGATCTGCTGCGCCGCCGCGCCGTAGACACCGTCTTTCGGCGCAAACAAGGCGTCGCGAGGAAGCGCGGGTTCGGTCAGCAGTTCGCCATAGAGCGGATAGGCTCCGTCGACGGCCTTCAGTTCGACCAGTGACTGGTCCGATTGATCCTCGAGGCGCGCCATGGAGCGCATGTCGGCGGAAACCGCGACATCGCCGAGCGAATTGAGAAAGGCGCGTTCCTCGTCGGATGCGATACGGTGGACGAGTTCGAAACGCAGGTCGCCGCCAAGGATCACCTGGCCTTCCTGGTCGATGCCGTCGGTCACCGATTTCGAAACCGCATTCACGCCACCGATCGCGGCGGTGCCGAGCGCAATACAGGCGAGGAAGACGTAGAAACCCGTCAGGCCGCCGCGCAATTCGCGCAGCGCAAAACGGAAGGCAAGGGGCACCAGGCGCGACAGTGGCATCTTCGTCATTCGGCGGCTCGTTTGTAACCCGTGCGTTCCCTGACCTCGCCGGAATCGACAGCGAGCTGGCGGGTGCATTCATTGGCGAGGCCTTCGTCATGGGTCACGAGCACGAAGGTCATGCCGCGTTCTCGCTGCTTGGCGAAAAGCAATTCGGATACGGCCTGGCCGGTGGCGCCGTCGAGATTGCCGGTCGGCTCGTCCGCGATCAGGATCTTCGGATCCGGCGCGAGCGCCCGGGCAATCGCGACACGCTGCTGCTCGCCGCCAGAGAGTTGGCCCGGATAATGGGTCAGCCGATGTTGCAATCCGACG
Organism: Ahrensia sp.; assembly: GCA_002706335.1. Classification (GTDB taxonomy): domain Bacteria; phylum Pseudomonadota; class Alphaproteobacteria; order Rhizobiales; family Rhizobiaceae; genus Oricola. Next base: position 82,656 of record PAKZ01000012.1, on the reverse strand, counting down.
GCGGTCAACTCGGCCTCGGCCTTTTCGAAAGCGTTGCGCTCGCCCGCCAGTTCCAGCGGCACGGCGACATTTTCCAGCGCCGTCATGTTCGGGATCAGATGGAAGGACTGGAAAACGATGCCGATATTCTGACCGCGAAAGGCGGCGACCGCATCCTCGCCCATGGTATTGAGTGTGGCTCCCGCCACCTTCACGGAACCGCTGTCGGGCCGCTCGAGACCGGAGAGAACCATGAGTAGCGTCGTCTTGCCGGACCCGGACGGTCCGACCACGCCGACAGATTCTCCCCCGGCAATGTCGAGGCTCACGGATTTGAGCGCATGAACGGCGTTCGCGCCGTTGCCGAGTTTCAAATCAACATCGGTCAGGGAGATGAGCGCTTCTGTCACGGGGAATCGGTCCTATATGAGCAGCAATCAGGTCTAAATGGGAACGAAACCCCTTATGGTCAAAAACTTGTTGCGCATTTTGCTTGTTGCTGGCTCATTCGCGTTTACAGCGATGCCGGGTCTTGCCGATACGATCCGGGGGGTCGGGTTCGGCGACAGCCTTATGGCCGGCTATCAGCTCGGGCCGAACCAGTCCTTTGCCGACCAGCTTGAGGCGGCGTTGAAGGAGGAGGGCTACGACATCGAGATCGCCAATGCTGGCGTTTCCGGCGACACTACCTCCGCCGGGCTATCGCGGCTCGACTGGTCGGTGCCCGACGACACGGATTTCGTCATTCTGGAACTCGGCGCCAATGATGCTCTGCGCGGCATTTCGCCGGACCTCAGCCGTAAGAATCTCGACACAATGATTGCCCATCTCAAGGAAAAGGGGATCGACGTCATTCTTGCCGGAATGCTGGCGCCGCCGAACATGGGCGAAGACTATGCCGCCGGTTTCAATCCGATCTTTCCTGAGCTCGCCGCGAAATATGACGTGCCGCTCTATCCCTTCTTTCTCGACGGGGTTGCGGCGCAGCCGGACAAGCAACTGGAAGATGGCATGCATCCGAATGAAAAGGGTGTTGCCACGATGGTTGAGAGGTTCCTGCCGCTGATGAAAGACTATCTCGAAGGCCGCGACGGCTGATTTCGTCTTTTCCTGCGGTGCGCAAATTGTCGGCGAATAAATCGCTTGCGCCATGGCCTCGACCGTGATTCGATTCCATTGGGGACAAGGTGATTTGCCCGTCACGCTTCCGAAACCGGAGGGGAGACCATCATGCCGCGTTTGTTTGCCGCCGTCGAAATTCCGCACAATGCGGCGATGTCCCTGTGGCTCCTGCGTGGCGGTTTGCCGGGCGCCCGCTGGATCGACATCGAGAACTATCACCTGACATTGCGCTTTATTGGCGACGTCGAACATCACGTCGCCGACGAGTTTGCCGATGCGCTCGGGCGGATCCGGCGATCCGAATTCAAGATGGGCCTGTCCGGGCTGGGATGTTTTGGCGGCAAGAAGCCGCATTCACTGTTCGCCGTACCGACCGCCTCGCCCGACCTGATCGAGTTGCAGGCGGAAATTGAAAGGATTTGTCAGCGGCTCAGGTTGCCGGCGGATCCGCGCAAGTTTACGCCGCATGTCACGGTTGCGCGTCTGCGCAACGTGCAGCCGGAGATGGCGGCGCGCTATCTTTCCAGTCGCGGCAACTTCCATGTGCCGCCTTTCACGGTCAGCCGTTTCGTTTTGATGTCCTCGCGCGAATCGGTCGGCGGCGGACCGTACATTGTCGAAGACAGCTACCCGCTGACGCCGCGCGTTTCCGCCTCGAGCTTTTCGAAGAGGGAACCGGCCGAGGCGCGAATCATCCGGTAGACCGCCTCGAAACCGTCCTCGTTCCCGTAATAGGGATCGGGTACGTCGCGTGGCACGCCTGTGGAAAACTCGTGAAATTGCGCGAGACGGCCGCGCCGTCCTGGCGGCGCGAGGGCGGCAAGCGTCGCGACATTATCGCTATCCATGCCGAGTAGCAGATCGAACCGTTCGAAATCCTGATGCGTCACCTGACGGGCGCGCAGCCCGGTGAGGTCGATACCGTGACGGCCGGCCACGTCCACCGAGCGCCGGTCCGGCGGTTTGCCCTGGTGCCAGTTGCCAGTGCCGGCGGAATCAACAAAGAAGCGTTCCTGTGCGCCATGGGCCTCGACGATATCGCGGAACACGCCTTCCGCTAGCGGAGAACGGCAGATATTGCCGAGGCACACGAACAGGATAGACATTCGTTCATTCTGCATCATGTGAAACCCGATGAAGAAAGGAGGCTGTCATGTCAAAGCCGAAACTGGATTCCGGTGCAATCGCCAAGGCGCTGAAGGATCTGCCGGACTGGAGCGCCCGCGAGGACGGCAACGCCATCACCAAATCGTTCAAGTTCAAGAATTTTCGCAGGGCTTTCGCCTTCATGACAGAGGCCGCGCTGACCGCGGAAAAGATGAACCACCATCCCGAATGGTTCAATGTCTATAATCGTGTCGAGGTCACTCTGACGACGCATGATTCGGACGGCGTCACCGAACTGGACCTGAAACTCGCCGCGGCCATGGAAGCGGCGGCGACTTGAAGCGTTTAGCCGTATTCCCCACATCTCAACCATGACGGACAGGAAAGCCGACATGGATGAGTTGAGGATCGGCGAGATTCTCGAACCGGGCTCCGAGGAAGAGCAGGAGCGGCGTGAAACGCGCGTCCGGGAGAAATTCTGGGCGACGGCGAGAAAAGCCGCCCGGCGCATCCCCTTCATGGAGGATGTCGTTGCCGCCTATTTCTGCGCGCTGGATCCCAAGACGCCCGCCAAGGTGCGGGGCATCCTTCTGGCCGCGCTCGCTTATTTCGTTCTGCCGCTCGATTTCATTCCCGATTTTCTGCTGTCGATCGGTTTCGGCGACGACATCGCCGGGCTGATGGCGGCGTTTGGGGCTGTGCGCGGAAATATCACGGAAGCGCACCGAACAGCGGCGCGGCGCGCTTTGGCCGATCACGAAATCGAGACGCCGGAAGACGACGAGACACCGGTCATCGACGCCTGAGAAAGCAGTCAGGCCGCCGGGCCGTAAAGTCCCAGATCATCGACAAGGACTGGGAATCCGCGGGCCGCGGAACCGCCCTGCGCGGAATCGACAAAATCCTCGCCCGTCTGTTCTCTCAGCGCTTCATCGAGTTTCTTGTCGTCACGGCCGCCCGGATCGACGATGGCGCCGACCATTGTGTCGATCGAAATTCCCAGATCGTCCAGTCCGAGATCCTTGGCGATGTTGGCGAGCATCCGGTCCCCGTTTTCCATGCGCCTGATTTCGGAAACCACCGCTTTGATGGCCTTTCCGAAGTCGCCCTGGTTGTCGAAGTCGCCCCTTTCGATGCCGAAGGCCTTTCCGGTCTTCTCGATCAGCTGCATCTTCATCTCGGTGATATCGACATGGTTGACGCTGAAAACGGATTCCGCGGCGGCGGCCTGCGCATTCCTGAACTGGGTGCTGATGCCGTTGGCGGTGGCGGCAATATCGGCTGCTGCGGGCTTCTTGTCGTCCGCGAATGTCGATCGATCCTGGCGCAAGATCTGCAAGGCGCCGGAACTTACCGGTGGTATCGAGGTCATGGTTACTCTTGATAGCGATACGGTCCGGCAGTCATCGAGACGGTACGCGGAAGTTCGAGCACCGGCATCATGCCGCGGCGAATCATATTTGGTTGCGTCGACAGAACTTTGCTCGGAAAGGTTTAATAGAGCTTTACGCAGGCAAGGCAGCCCTTGCCCTGACCGGGGAAGTCAAACTGTTGCCGCTTTCACGTCGCATTTTTCTGCTGTTGGGACACGGCGTCACGCCGCTGACGTGCGCCAGGGTGGAAAGTTTCGACTCATTGGCGTTTTATTCACATTTTGGTAACCGTGATTCGTACAGACTCGGTTTGCCAAATCCTCAACTTGCATGCGTGACCGACACGAACCGGTAGGAAATATGTTCATCGACACGAAAGTTACTGCGGGATTGATGGCGGCAGCGATGGTGGCGTCCAGCGCCGTCGGCGCCTGGGCGCAAACGCCGACGCGTATCGGCGACTACAATGACTGGAGCGCCTTCAGCTACAATTCCGGCGGCAGCAAGGTCTGCTACACGCTCTCCGTTCCGATCCCGGGTTCGGAAAAGCCGGCCGACGTCAATCACGGCACGAATTTCTTCATCGTCACACAGCGGACGACGCAGAACGTCTCCTACGAGCCGCAATTCATGGCCGATTACGGCCTGAAGGACGCGTCCAAGGTGACCGTGACGATCGGCGACCAGAGCTTTTCCTTCTTCACAAAGGACAAGTCGGCTTGGGCGGAAAACGCCGCGCAGGAGCCGGCGCTCGTCGCGGCGATGAAGGCCGGGGCAAAGATGACGGTGCAGGCGATTTCTGCGCGCGGTACCAATACGAGCTACGACTATTCGCTGTCCGGCGTGACGGCTGCGCTCAACGCCATTCAGGACTGCAAGTAAGCATCTACATGAATTGGAACTGGGAAGCCGGGCTGTGCCCGGCTTTTCGCTTTTTGGACAAGCGTGACGGCGGGCGCAAAGCATGGTAAAGCGCAGCCTTCGCTGAAAATGACTTTGGAACGACGATGGCGGTTTCCCTCGACTTGACCGACGTGACGGCGCGCGATGCGCATGGCGCCAACGCGCGCGCGGCTTTGGCCGAAAAGCCGACGCTGATCGGTCTGACGCGGCCACAGCTTGCCGATGCGCTGAAGCAGGCGGGCGTCCCGGAACGCCAGGTTCGAATGCGCGTTCAGCAGCTTTGGCACTGGCTTTATGTTCGCGGCGTCTCCGATTTCGACGACATGACCAATGTCTCAAAGGATCTGCGCGCCATGCTGAGGGAGAATTTCTCCATCGCGCGGCCCGAGATCGTCGAGGAGCAGGTCTCCAATGACGGCACGCGCAAATGGCTGCTGCGTTTCCCGCCGCGCGGTGCGGGCAAGCCGGTCGAAGTAGAGACGGTTTATATCCCGGAGGAGGGCCGCGGGACGCTTTGCGTCTCCAGCCAGGTCGGCTGCACGCTGACCTGTACCTTCTGCCATACGGGTACGCAGCGTCTGGTCCGCAATCTGACATCCGAGGAAATCGTCTCACAGCTGCTGCTGGCGCGCGAGCGCCTCGGCGATTTTCCGGACAAGGATACGCCGCAGGGCGCCATCGTGCCGTCGGAGGGGCGCAAGGTCTCCAATGTCGTGATGATGGGCATGGGCGAGCCGCTGTACAATTACGATCACGTGCGGGACGCGCTGCTGATCTTCGCCGATGGCGAGGGCCTTTCCCTGTCGAAACGCCGCATCACGTTGTCGACTTCCGGCGTCGTGCCGGGGATCGTCAGGATCGGCGAGGAGACCGGCGTGATGCTGGCGATCTCGCTGCATGCCACCAATGACACGCTGCGCGACGAACTGGTGCCGATCAACAAGAAATATCCGCTGAAAGAATTACTGGACGCCTGCCGGGCCTATCCGGGCCTGTCGAATGCGCGGCGTATCACCTTCGAATATGTGATGCTGAAGGGCGTCAATGACAGCCTTGCCGACGCCAAGGACCTGGTGCGATTGCTCAAGGGCATTCCGGCGAAGATCAATTTGATTCCGTTCAACAAGTGGCCGGGCTCGGCCTATGAATGCTCGGATTGGGAACAGATCGAGGAATTTGCCGATTTCATCAATGCGAACGGCTATGCCTCGCCCATCCGCACGCCGCGCGGCCAGGATATCCTCGCCGCTTGCGGCCAGCTGAAATCGGCCTCCGAACGGATGAAAAAGACCGAGCGGCTTGCCTATGAGGCGATGATGATTGCCGGTCACGGCGACTGAAATCAGTCGCCTTCGCCGGTATCCTCCGCTTCGACCTTCCAGACATCGAGCACACCGTAGCGTATGCCAAGGCTCGGCGAGTCCACTTTGCCGATAATCGATTTTCTGCCGGGCAGAAAATCCGGCGCGCCGCTTGCCTTGCTGCGGACAAAGGCGATCGGGAGCGGCATATCCGGTGTCCACGGCCGGATTCGCTCGAAATCATGGGCAGGTGCCGTTTCGGATTTCAGATAGGCGCGCACATCGTAGCGCGTGCCGCGCAGCGCGTAGATCACCTCGGCTGTCAGCGTACGACCCTGAACGACGACCGTGTTGAGCTCGGTCTTGTCCAGCGTTGCGATCAGGCCCTGCCTCAAATCCTCGCCGCCGAAGATCTGGTAGACCGGCTTGAGCAGCCTCGGCGGAACGATGCTCGGCGTCATGAGCATCATGCCGAACAGGATAACGGCGGCGACCGCGCCGTTGACCGAAAGTGACCAGATGAAGCTGGTGCGGTGGCGCGGCATGGTCAGATGCGCCGCGACCAGCACGACCGCTGCCGGAAAGGCGGTCGCCGACCAGTTGGCTTCCGCCTGGGACATCAGCGCCTGGAAGGTGATCAGCAGGAAAACCGGCAGGGACATGAACAGCAGGAACCGGTCTTCTTCGGGCTTTTGAGTCCGCCGTCCGGTGGCGAGGATCACCAGATAGGCGCCGAAAATGACCGGGCCGAGCATGCCGAACTGGGTGCCGATGAACTCGAGCATGTCCTTCGGGTGAAGGATCAGGCCCTGCCATTCCATGTTGTCACTGACGGTGTGGTCCAGCGTTGCGAATCCGTTCGACAGGTTCCACAGCACGTTTGGCGCGATCAGCGCGGCCCCGATGACCAGCGCGAGCCATGTGGACGGCGCCCGCGCGACAGCCCATGCCCGGGGCGTGAACAGGATGTAGAGGGCGGCGCAGGGGACAAAGAATATCATCGCGTATTTGGCGTTCAGGCCGATGCCGAGCGCGAGGCCCAGAACCACGCCGGTCAAGAGCCGCGGCGCGTTCGCATGAACGTGGAAGACGATCAGCGCGATGCACCAGAAGACGATCAGCGGCACATCGGTGGTTATCAGGTAGGACGAGACGGCCGTGGCCGGCATGGTCGCGTAGAAGACCGCCGACCAGAATCCGACCCGCCAGTCATAGAACTGCCTTCCGGCGACATAAAGAAGCGCGGCGGACGCGATGTGCAACAGGTTCGCGGGCAACCGCACGCAGACCATGCCGTCGCCGCATAGTGAAGTCGTGCCGGCGATCAGCCAAGCGATCAAAGGCGGCTTGGTGGAATAACCGAATGCGAGATCCTGCGCCCAGGCCCAGTATTGGGCCTCGTCGAATCCGAGACTGGTTGCGGACATGGCAAGCGAAAGCTCGCGCAGCGCGAACAGGGCTATCAGAATGACGGCAAGCACCAGCAGGTGGTTTTGCCGCGACGGCGTTAGCGGCGGTGCAATTGGCGCAGTCGATGCGGCCATGGCCATGGGACGCTCCGGATATCTTTCTTCGCGGCCGGATAGCATGGAGTGTTTCCGTGCGCGATGTCTTATCTGTCGCCGCGAGGTCTTGGCGGGATCAAAGGCAGGGCGGTGAGCCCTGCGGCAACTCCTGCATGTTGAAGGTCGTGCTGCGGGCGTTGTCCAACAGCGGCGCCCACCATTTCAGGGAGACGGTGTCGTTTTCTTGAGGGGTGAGCCCGTATCGGGAGAGGTCGGGCGCGATGTCGTCGCCGGGCTGCCACACCAGCACGCAATGCTCCGCCTGACGCGCCGGGGGCCGATAGGGTTTTGGCACCAGCGTCGTCACGCGGGCCGTCGGCAGGGCTGCGCGCAACTGGCCACCCTCAAAAATGTCATGGCCGACAAGCGTTGGTGTCGCTCCGTAACGCGCTACAAGTTCGTCTCCCAATTGCCTGTAGGGGACGCTGAGCAGGCAGTTTCGACAGACGGTTTCCGATGGAGCAAGCCGGCTCGTCAGGTTCAAAGCGAATATCGCCGTGGCGGTCAGCGCGGCGAGAATTGCGTAGTCTCGGGCGGCGCGCGCCGGGACGGCGTATCGATCGAGCACCATGAAGGCGAACAGCGGAAATACGAGGAACACGCAGAGGAAATATCGCGGCCGCACCTGCGCGCTGCCAATCCCGAATGACCAGAACAGCATCGCCGCGGAGCCGATCAGCAGGATCAAGCCTGTCAAACGAGGAAAGCTCTCGTCGCGTATTCCCGGCATTGGCGTGGACCGGTCGGTGCGAAAATAGAGCCAGCAGAAAAAGACGCCGAACGGCATGCAGAAAATCGTCACCGCGCGGCCGAGTTGGATAGACTTGTCAAACAGGGAGGCATCTTGGCCCGTCTTCAAGACGCCGATCGTCGTGCCAACGATCGCCTGGGATTTCGTGGCATCAAGCGCCAGTACGCCCGCGACCGGCAGAACCGCGATCAGGGCCGAAAGCAGAATGCGCCTGTCGAAAACCGTCGCCCGATATTTGGGGACAGCGAGCGCCGCCAGGAATGCGGCGGCGAGAAACAGGCCGTAGGCATATTTGGCCATAAGGCCGAGCGGGATAAGAGCACCGAGAACGAGATATTTCGACAGCGTCGGTTCTTCGCCCAGCGAGTGGATGACGATCAGGGTAGCGGCGATGATGGCTATCATCAGCTTGCTGTGCGTCAGGATCGGATGGAAATCGAAGCCGATCGTCCACAGAAGCGATAGCGAATAGACCGACAAAGCCTGCAGCCGCCTGTCGTCGATGACCCGCCGCGCCAACTCGTAAAGCAGCAGGGCGCAGGCCAGCATGGAGGCATAGTTGAGCAGCGGCGCGCTGAAGGCGGTCGATCCGGTCAACTGGTCCAGCCCGTAGAGTATCCAGTCGTAAAGGCTCGGATTGCGGGGCGTGTAGCTCCATTCGAAAGACTGGACATTGTAGGCTTCGAGCGCGTCGTCATAGCCGAGCGCCGACCGCATGAAGATCGCTACGATTGCGAAAGCGATGTGCCAGACCGCGCAATAGAAATAGACGCCTTTGCGCCGTGCCCAGAAGGGCATATCCCCCTCGATGGCGCTCATGCCCGCGTTTGCACGCAAGGACGTCACCTTGCCTGGGTCGTAAGGATCTTGACCGCGAAGGCGCCGAACACGCTGGCCATCAGCCAGTCGAGGACGCGTGTCACGATCGGCTTCGTGCGCAGCGTTTCCGCCATCCAGCCAGCCGCCAGCACCATTGCCGAGGTGATCGGCAGCGCGATGACCACGAACATGCCGCCGAGAAAAAAGAACTTGCCGGTCGCGTGCGGGTCGCCTGTCGTGACGAACTGCGGCAGGAAGGTCATGAAAAACAGGATTATTTTCGGGTTGAGCAAATTGATGCCGATGCCCGTCAGAAAACTCGCGCCGATATGCGACGCCTGACGTTTCTCAGCCTTCATGCTCAGCGACGAACCATTGCGGATGGCGTCGATCGCCAGCCAGACGAGATAGCCTGCGCCGACAATCTTGAGCGCCGCGAAGGCGGCCGGTGCGGCGACGATCAACGCCGACAGGCCGAGCGCCACCATGGCCGTATGGACGGTAACGCCGGCGTAGGCGCCGAACATGCAGGCAAAGCCCGCGGCGCGCCCCTGGCTCAGCGTGCGCGACAGGAAGAGTGTCATGTCGGGTCCGGGCGTGATCGCCAGCACGATCGCGGCAGCGGCGAAGGCGGCCAGAATCGGCCAGTCGGGAACAAAGGCGGGCATGGCGGTCCATCCGGGCGCTTGCAGGATTCGGCGCACCATGCCACAGGGAGCCGCATGGCGACAGAGGGCAGTTTCACGCGGCCGGACATATCCGGAAACAACGCTTTTGGCGTTTGGGCCAGTCCCAAAGCGATTCTCGGCCTGTCTGTCCTATGGATTGTGCTGCTCATTCTTTTCCGGTTGTTCGATCAATCGGATTTCGGATTTTCCGCCCTGTTTTTCGACCCGGCTCGCTGCGCGGCGACTGCCAGGGCCGACGGCCACGGGTGCTCCGGATTCCCGCTGGCTTCCTGGCCAGTCCTCAGCGGTATTCGCGAGTTCCTGCATCCCTTTCCGGTACAATTGGGGATCGTCCTCCTGGTGATGCTGGTCGTCGAGTTGGTGATGGGCAAGCGCTGGGAGAACGCGGGCGTTCGGGTGAAAGCGGTGCTGATCGGCGCTCTGATTATCGGGCCTGGACTGATCGTAAACGGCATTTTGAAAGCGTTCTGGGGCCGGCCGCGACCGTGGATGACCGAGGACTATGGCGGGTGGCTGCCCTTTGTCGAGGCGGGCACGATTTCAGGCTATTGCGATACCGGCAATTGCTCCTTTGTTTCGGGCGAGGCGGGCGCCGCCGGCTGGCTTATGTGTTTGGCGTTGATGCTGGCCGTTTACGGATACAGGGGGATGGCCTGGCTGTTCGGCGTCGTCGCTGTCGCCATGGCGGGGTTGCGTGTCGCCTTTGGCGCGCATTACCTGTCGGACGCGGTACTCGGCTTCCTGTCGACAATTATTGTATTCGCCGTTCTCGCCGCCGGCGCGGAAGGCAGACTTGCTCCGCTGTTCGGGCGGATCGGCCCGGCTATCGGCGCGCTGCGACGACGTGGCTAGGCATCCGCGACACCGCATGACGGCAAACCGCTTGCACCACAGCGCAAACGCAATATGTTGCGCGCGATTTTCACGCTGCAATTCCTGACTGGATTTCGACACATGAGCGCCCCTTACAAAGACGTAAAAAAGGTCGTCCTCGCCTATTCCGGCGGTCTCGACACCTCCATCATCCTGAAATGGCTGCAGACCGAACTGGGCGCCGAAGTGGTGACCTTTACCGCCGATCTCGGACAGGGCGACGAGCTGGAGCCTGCGCGCAAGAAGGCCGAGATGCTCGGTATCAAGGAAATCTATATTGAAGACGTGCGCGAGGAGTTCATCTCCGATTTCGTCTTCCCGATGTTCCGCGCCAATGCGCTTTATGAGGGGATCTATCTTCTCGGTACCTCGATCGCCCGACCGCTGATTTCCAAACGTCTTGTCGAGATCGCCGAGGAAACCGGCGCCGACGCGATCGCTCACGGCGCGACCGGCAAGGGCAATGACCAGGTGCGTTTCGAGTTGTCGGCCTATGCGCTCAATCCCGACATCAAGGTCATCGCGCCCTGGCGCGACTGGTCCTTCAAGTCGCGTACCGATCTGATCAACTTCGCGCAAGACCACCAAATCCCAGTACCGAAGGACAAGCATGGCGAGGCGCCGTTCTCGGTAGACGCCAATATGTTGCACTCCTCGTCAGAGGGCAAAGTGCTGGAAGATCCGTGGGAAGAAGCGCCGGAATATGTTCATATGCGGACCGTCTCGCCAATGGACGCGCCCGATCAGGCAACAGACATCGAGATCGAGTTCAAGGCGGGCGATCCGGTGGCGCTGAACGGCAAGGCGATGAGCCCGGCAACGCTGTTTGCAGCGCTCAACGATCTCGGCCGCGACAACGGCATCGGCCGCATCGATCTCGTCGAGAACCGCTTTGTCGGCATGAAGTCGCGGGGCGTCTACGAGACGCCCGGCGGCACGATCCTGCTGGCCGCCCACCGGGCGATGGAATCGATCACGCTCGACCGCGGCGCGATGCATCTGAAGGACGACCTCATGCCGCGCTACGCGGAGCTGATCTATAACGGCTTCTGGTTCTCGCCGGGGCGCGAGATGCTGCAGGCGGCGATCGATCACAGCCAGAAGGATGTCGAAGGCACCGTGCGGCTGAAGCTCTACAAGGGCAATGTCATCACGACCGGCCGGAAGTCTCCGAAATCGCTCTATTCGGAAGAACTCGTCACCTTCGAAGACGATCACGGCGCCTATGACCAGAAGGATGCGGCCGGGTTCATTCGCCTGAACGCGCTGCGTCTGCGTACGCTCGCCAAGCGCAGGCGCCAGAACTGATCGTTATTCGGCCGGCGCGGGGATTACCTGCGCCGCCTGCATGTCGGCTTCAAGGCGTTGCGCCTTGTCCGAGGCGCGGCGGTAGAGAACGAACGCTGCCGCGGACATCAGACCCATTGCGGGAATTACCGCGGAAATCGCCCATATCGGATCGGCGAAGAATGCGCCGATCGTGCCGCCGAGAAGGCCTGCTCCCATTTGCATGAAGCCTGTCAGGGCCGCGGCCTGGCCTGCGATATGCGGGAAAGGCCGCATGCCGGCCATCAGCATGTAAGGCAGAATATACGCCACGCCGAAAGCCGAGACCGCGACCGGCAGCATCACCGTCAGCAACGACGCGCCAAGGAGGTGGGGCGCGGTTGCGAGGCCGATGCTGCCGGCCACGATCAGGCAAAGGCCGGGGACAACCAGTCGGCTTGGTGTCCACCAGCGCAGAAGCAGGCGCATTGTCAGTGATCCGAACATGAAGGTTCCGGACTGGAACAACATGGAGAAACCGAATTCTGTCGGCGTCAGGCCGACGGCGTCCATCATCACGAAAGGCAGGAGAGTTGCTTGTGCGTAGAACATGCCGGTTGCGCTGGCAATGACGATCGACGCGGTGAGGAACTCGGCATTTGCGGCAAGTGCCTTGTAGGCGCGGAGGATGTTGAGCGGGCGCAGTCGTGAAACGTCGGGGACGATGGTTTCCCGCAGCGCGAATATGGCAATGCCGCCGATGAAAAAGCCGAACATGACCATCAGCACGAATATGGCGTGCCACCCTGCAATCCGCATTGTGACGCCGCCGATGGCCGGTCCGAAGGCCGGTGCCGACGCCATGGCGATAGCGACGAGATTGAAGAGCCGCGCTCCCCGTTCGCCGGTATAGAGGTCGCGGATGATGGCTCGCGATACGGTAATTCCGATGGCCGCTCCCACGCCCTGAACGAGCCGCGCGACGATCAGGATCTCCACGGTTGGCGCCAGGACCGCAGCGAGACTGCCGAGGATGTAGACGCCGATAAAAATGATCGTCGAGCGCCTTCGTCCCAGCGCGTCGGCGAAGGGACCGGCCGCAAGCTGCGAAAGCGCGAAGCCCGCGAAATAGGCGGTCAGCGTTATCTTGATCACTGAATGCGTTGTGTCGAACGCTTCGACAAGCATCGGCATGGCAGGGGTATAGAGGGCCATCGAAAGTGGCCCGACCGAAACCAGGATGGTCGCGATCAGTGCCGTGCGCCCGACACCCATGATCGGTGCGGTCATGACGCAGGCACCTCCGCGGATTGCGGTGCGAGCAGGTCCTGGAGATTGACGTGGGCGCGGAGCAGCGCATTCATCGTCGCGTCGTGTTCCGCGGCAGTCAGTCCGTCGAGGACATCGGCACGCATCGCCGCGGTCACGGCCTGGAGTTCGGCGACGAGCGGCGTCGCCGCTTCCGTTAGCAGCACCTGCTTGGCGCGGCGGTCGGCAGGATCTGCCTGGCGGGCAACGAGGCCGCGTTTTTCCAGCCGGTCGATATAGCTGCACGCGGTCATCGGCTCGACGCCCATGCGCTCGGCGATGAGTGTCTGGCGTCCCCCGCCGATCGCGAAGATATGCAGGAGGGCGCGCGCCTCGCCCGGCGTGATATCCAAGCCGGCGGATGCGATTCGGCGTTCCAACAGCGTGCGTGTCAGGCGGGCAACGTCGTTGACGAGGAATCCGAAGGTTCGCGGCTCGGCCACGGGTGATTCTTTCCTAAGGCAGGCATATAATAAGGATAACTTACTATCCAGGCTCTGAGTGTCAAGCAGCGTGCCGCGCCATCGGTCGGCTTGCGCCGATGAAGCGGGCGCACTACAGCTTCCACCCTGTGAGGGACAGACGGAGCCGACGTCTTGGCAGGCGAGCCGAAATCAAGGGCGTGGCGCGGCGCTTCGGGGAAAGCCGATAGGAGAAGCGGCCCGAACAGGGCATCGCTTCGTGCCCGCCAGCGCGCGTTGCTGGCCCTCATCGCGGGAGCGATCATCGTCACGGCGGCCGCGCTTGGCTGGTTCTGGTCGGAACGGGAGCGGCAACCCGCGGTCCTTGCCGTCGCCACTGGTCCGGTTGGGTCGGACGCCTACAATCTGATGCGTGAAGTAGCCGACGTGGTGGCGCGCCATTCCGATGAAGTCAGGCTCGATATTCGTGCCTCGCGCGATTCTTCCCAGAATATCGCGGCGCTCAACAACCGCAGCGTCGATGTCGCGGTCATTCGCGCCGATACGCCGGTCGTGGCCGATATACGCGAGATCGCGCGCCTTTATCCAGACCTCTTCCAGCTAGTGGTGCGTGGGGATTCGCCCATCCGGTCGGTGACCGATCTTGCCGGTGCGTCGGTTTCGATTCCGCAGTTTGGGAGCGACGGCTTCCGTTCCTTCTGGGTTCTCGGCGACCATTACGATCTGCCCATTGATGGTTTCCGCTGGACCGCCGAGGATTTTTCGGATGGCGCGAGACGGCTGATCGCGGGCGAGACACAGGCGCTGTTCACGGTCCGCTCGCTGCGCGATCCTAATTTGATCCGCATGTTCGAGGATGCTCAACTGAAACGTATCGCGCTACGCTATGTTCCGGTGCGCCAGGCCGAGGCGATCGCGCTGAAGCGACCATTTCTTTCTTCCGGCGTCATTCCCCAAGGCGCATTTACCGGCGCGACGCCTATGCCGTCTCGCGATACGCCGACAACAGCCGTGGAACGCGTTCTGGTGACGCGCGCCGATGTCGACGCCGAGGCGGTGCGCGAACTCACCCGCATCCAGTTCGAATATCGGCTCGATCTGACCCTGCGCTTCGCGCTCGCCTCGGCCATTGCCGCACCGGAGGCCGGTGTCGGGCTATCGGTGCCTCTGCATGACGGCGCGCAGGCCTTCTACGATCGCGACCAGCCGGGCTTCATTCAGGAGAATGCGGAGCCGCTCGCCCTTCTCGTTACCGTGCTGACCCTGATCGTATCGGCGCTTCTGGCCTTGCGCTCGCGGTTCATGGCACGTCAGAAGAACCGCGCCGACACATATAACTACCAGCTTCTGGCGATACGCAGAGATGCCGAGAAGACCACTGATCCGACGCATTTGCGAAAGCTGAAGCAGGAGCTCAACGCTGTGTTGGAAACCGTGGTTGTCGCACTCGATACGGACGAGGTGACCGATGAGGGTTTCCAGTCTTTCTCGCTGCTGTGGGACGCAGTGCGGGAGACCATCAATGATCGGCTCGATGACCTCACAATCTCCAGGAGCGGAGCAACGTTCCACTGACCTCGTGCGGTTAGCATCTTGAGAAGGCGGTTCGGAACGCCTAGCTGAACCGAGACCTTTCAACGCCAAGGATATTTTCATGACCGTCGATCTTGCCGCCTCGCCGCTGACGCACTGGACCGGCCCGCACGATCTCCCCGATTATACCGCGATCAGGGACGAGGATTTCGAACCGGTCATCCGCGCAGCCTTCAAGGCGCATCTGGCCGAGATCGAGGCGATTGCCTCCAACCCGGCCGAACCGACCTGGCAGAATACCATCGAGGCGCTGGAGATATCCGGCGAGGCGCTGTCGCGCGTCTCGGCGATCTTCTTCAATCGCGCCGGTTCACACACCAACGACACGATCCGCGAGGTCGAACGGACCGTTTCGCCGCTTTATGCGCGCCATCGCACCGAGGTGGCGATGAACAAGCCGCTATTCGAGCGGGTCGACACGATCTGGCAGAAGCGCGACAGCCTCGGGCTGACTACCGAACAGCTCCGCGTTCTCGAGCGGCGCTGGAAGGGCTTTGTGCGCTCGGGCGCGGCGCTGGAGGGCGAGGAGCAGAAGCGGTTCGCAGACGTGACGGAGAAGCTGGCTACCCTTGGCACGCAATTCGGCCAGAACGTGCTCGCCGACGAATCCGACTGGATTCTGCTGATCGAGGACGACGCGGATCTCGCCGGCCTGCCCGGCTGGCTCGTGGATGCGCTCGCCTCGGTCGCCGAGGAACGCGGCCATCCGGGCAAACATGCTGTCTCGCTGTCGCGCTCGATCGCCGACCCGTTCCTGACCCATTCGTCGCGGCGCGACCTGCGCGAGAAAGTCTATTCGGCGTGGATCGCACGTGGGGAGAACGGCGGGGCGACAGACAATCGCGGAATCATCGCCGAGACACTGGCGTTGCGCCAGGAGCAGGCGAGCCTGCTCGGCTACGAGACCTATGCGGCCTACAAGCTCGACGACACGATGGCGAAGACGGCCGAGAATGTGGGAGAATTGCTGGAGACCGTCTGGGAGAAAGGCGTAGCCCGCGCCAATGAGGAGGCCGACGACATTGCCGGGCTGATCGCCGAGGAAGGCCACAACTACCGGCCGGCGAAATGGGACTGGCGCTATTACGCCGAGAAAATCCGCAAGCAGCGCTACGATTTTTCCGACGATGACGTGAAGCCTTACATGCAGCTCGAAAAGATCATCGAGGCTTCGTTCGCGGTAGCGACACGGCTGTTCGGGATCACTTTCGAGGAGGTGAAGGGGGTGGCGCTGCATCATCCGGATGCGCGGCTTTGGGCAGTGAAAAACCCCGATGGCATGCAGCGGGCGCTGTTTATCGGAGACTATTTCGCGCGGCCCTCAAAGCGGTCCGGAGCCTGGATGAGCGGGCTGCGGTCGCAGTCGAAGCTTCTCGGCGAAACCCCGGTGATCCTCAACACGATGAATTTCGCCAAGCCGCCGGCTGGCAAACCGGCTTTCCTGTCCTTCGACGATGCGCGCACCCTTTTCCACGAATTCGGTCATGCTCTGCACGGCATGCTGTCGGACGTGACCTATCCGTCCGTTTCAGGAACCGCGGTCAGTCGTGATTTCGTCGAACTGCCGTCGCAGCTCTACGAGCACTGGCTGACCGTGCCCGAAGTGCTCAACACCTATGCGCTGCATTACGAGACCGGTGAGCCGATGCCGAAGGAGCTGCTCGACAAGGTGCTGGCCGCACAGACCTTCAATGCCGGGTTCGAAACCGTCGAATATACCGCCTCGGCGCTGGTCGATATGGCGTATCACGCGCGCAAAGATGCGCCTGAAAAGCCGATGGAATTCGAGGCGAAGGTGCTGGACGAGATCAAGATCCCGGATGCCCTGTCGATGCGGCATCGTTCACCGCATTTCCAGCACATCTTCGCCGGCGACGGCTATGCGGCCGGCTACTATTCCTACATGTGGTCGGAAGTGATGGACGCTGACGCCTTCGCCGCCTTCGAGGAGACAGGCGACCCGTTCAATGCCGAGATCGCGGAGAAGCTGAAGACGCACATCTATTCATCCGGCGGCACCGTCGACCCGGAAGACGCCTACAAGGCCTTCCGAGGCCGCTTGCCTACGCCGGACGCTATGCTCAAGGGCCGCGGGCTGGTTTAGCCTCCCCTTCTTTTCCGGATGGCCGCCGAGGCCGGCCTGGCCGCGCGACGAGAATCGCTGGAACAGCTCCGCGTCGAGGATTCCGCTATCGGATCAAGTAGCCATGAGGAGATGGCCGAGCCGTGGCGCCGGACCTCGGCGATCTTCGGCGCGTTCAGTTCGAAGTGGTAATATTCGGGATTGGCGAGCGGCGCCGTCTCGGTGTTCGCCTCGCGATCATTCCGATCTGCATGCCGCCCTATCCTTGCTGGTTTGTCGCCGGGCCACCACTTAATTAGAAAACAGACGTCTTGTCAGCCGCGCCGGACGAATTCGCCGGCGGTGCGGACCGTTCCGGAGTTGATGTCATGCAATGGTCGTTCCCAATCGCGAAGGTCGCGGGCAGCGAGATCCGTATCCACGTGACATTTTTCCTGCTGCTGCTGTGGATCGGTATCGCGTCGTTCCAGTCGGGCGGCGGCGCGGCGGCGACCGAGGGCGTGCTGTTCATAATCGCGGTGTTTGCCTGCGTCGTCCTGCACGAGCTTGGCCATGCGATGGCTGCACGGCGCTACGGCATCAAGACACCAAGCATCACGCTTCTTCCGATCGGCGGCGTCGCGCAGCTCGAGCGCATGCCGGAAAGGCCCTCGGAGGAAGTGGTGGTCGCGATCGCCGGGCCGCTGGTCAATGTCGTCATCGCCGCTGTGCTGATCGCGATCCTCGGGGCTTTTCCCAATCTGGCGACCGTCGCCAATATCGAAAATCCGCAACCGGGCTTCCTCTCCCGCTTGGCCGTGGTCAATATCATCCTCGTTCTGTTCAACCTGATCCCGGCCTTCCCGATGGATGGCGGTCGAGTACTGCGGGCGCTTCTGGCGATGAAGTTCAACCGGGTACGCGCGACCGCTATCGCCGCGACAATCGGCCAGATAACGTCCTTTATCTTCGGATTCCTCGGCCTTTTGACAGGGAATGTCCTGCTCATCTTCGTGGCAATCTTCGTTTATATGGCCGCGACCGGCGAATCCCAGGCGACGAGCTTCCAGGCGATCGCCTCGAAGGTCTCCGTACGCAAGGGCATGATCACGCATTACGACGCGCTCGGTTCGGCCTCGACGCTTGGCGATGCGGTGGAGGCGTTGCTCAGGACCACCCAGCACGAGTTCCCCGTCATCGACGGCGGCGGCAATCTGCGCGGGGTGCTGACGCGCTCGGCCATGGTCCAGGCGTTGCAGCAGCATGACCGCAGCTATCCCGTTCACGAGGTCATGGCGCGCGATATTCCGCTCGTGCCGGATACGGCGATGCTGGACGCGGCTTTCAAGCTTCTGCAGTCTGGCGGCGGTGTCCCGGCGGTCGGTGTCACGGATCGCGAGGGCCGGCTCGTCGGCTATGTCACGTCGGAGAATATCGGCGAATTGATGATGGTGAACGAGGCCGCGAAAGCCTGAAGTTGCTTATTCGGGATAGCAGGCGAGGGGCACGTCCGGCCATTTCGCCGCATCGCAGCCGGCGATTTGCTGCTGTTCCTTGAAGGAAGCGCTGACCGGGCCGGTAACCATCGGGTCGACGCCATAGGGCGCGTCGGCATAGGCCAGTTCCGCCTCGGTCGGATCGACGGCGTGACCCGGCTCGAACGCGCCGCCGGACATCGTCAGGGCGGCGGCCAGAAACGTAGTCGACAGGATGTGCAGCATATCCATGGTTCGTTCTCCCGGAGCCGGAGATTGCGCCTATTTCATTAATGCTTCGTTAGGATACGGGTTCCCTCGGAGCTTAAAGAAAGGACGGGCTTTCGCATCTGCGAAAAAGCTTGTATGAGCGCGGCAACGACAATGCCGGGCGGTTGGCCTGGCTCTGCATTTCCGGATTTACAATATGGCACTCCGCAACATCGCGATCATCGCGCATGTCGACCATGGCAAGACAACCCTCGTCGACGAACTCCTCAAACAGTCCGGCGTCTACCGGGAAAACGAGCGCGTTCAGGAACGCGCAATGGATTCCGGCGACATCGAGAAGGAACGCGGCATCACCATTCTCGCCAAGGCGACCTCGGTGGAATGGAAGGGCACGCGCATCAACATCGTCGACACGCCCGGCCACGCCGATTTCGGCGGCGAGGTTGAGCGCATCCTGTCGATGGTGGACGGCGCCATCGTTCTGGTCGATGCCGCCGAAGGCCCGATGCCGCAGACCAAGTTCGTCGTCGGCAAGGCGCTCAAGGTTGGGCTTCGTCCGATCGTCGCGGTCAACAAGATCGACCGCTCCGACGCACGCGCCGACGAGGTGATCAACGAGGTGTTCGACCTGTTCGCCGCGCTGGACGCCACTGACGAGCAGCTCGATTTCCCGATTCTCTACGGCTCTGGCCGCGACGGCTGGATGGCGCCGGAAACGGAAAAGCCGGCCGATGCATCGCTGGCGCCACTGTTCGACCTTGTGGTCGAGCACGTACCGGAGCCGAAGGTGGAGGCAGGTCCGTTCCGGATGATCGGCACGATACTCGAGGCCAATCCGTTCCTCGGCCGCATCATCACCGGGCGCATCGAGTCCGGATCGATCAAGCCGAACCAGACGGTCAAGGTGCTGGGCGCTGACGGCAAGCAGATCGAAAGCGGCCGCATCTCGAAGATTCTCGCCTTCCGCGGGCTGGAGCGCCAGCCGGTGGAAGAGGCGCATGCAGGTGACATCGTCGCCATTGCCGGCCTTTCCAAGGGCACCGTCGCCGACACGTTCTGCGCCCCGTCCGTGACCGAGCCGCTGCAGGCGCAGCCGATCGACCCGCCGACCGTGACGATGAGCTTTCTCGTCAATGATTCGCCGCTTGCCGGCACCGAGGGCGACAAGGTGACGAGCCGCGTCATCCGCGACCGCCTGCTCAAGGAAGCCGAAGGCAATGTGGCGCTGAAGATCGAGGAAGCCGAATCGAAGGATTCCTTCTACGTCTCCGGCCGCGGTGAATTGCAGCTGGCCGTGCTGATCGAGACCATGCGCCGCGAAGGCTTCGAACTGGCCGTGTCGCGTCCGCGTGTCGTCATGCACAAGGACGAGAGCGGCACGCTGATGGAGCCGATCGAGGAAGTCGTCATCGACGTCGACGAGGAGCATTCTGGCGTCGTCGTGCAGAAGATGTCGGAGCGCAAGTCCGAGATGGCCGAATTGCGCCCGTCCGGCGGCAACCGCGTCCGACTGGTTTTCTACGCGCCGACGCGCGGCCTGATTGGTTACCAGTCGGAGCTTCTGACCGACACGCGCGGCACCGCCGTGATGAACCGCCTGTTCCATGAATATCAGCCCTACAAGGGCGAGATCGGCGGACGCGTCAACGGTGTGCTTCTTTCGAACCAGCCGGGCGAGGCCGTCGCCTATGCGATGTTCAACCTCGAAGATCGCGGTCCGATGATCATCGAGCCGGGCGACAAGGTCTACCAGGGCATGATCATCGGCATTCACACGCGCGACAACGATCTGGAAGTCAATGTGTTGAAGGGCAAGCAGCTCACCAACATTCGCTCCGCCGGCAAGGACGAGGCGGTAAAGCTGACGCCGCCGATCAAGATGACGCTCGACCGGGCGCTGTCCTGGATTCAGGATGACGAGCTTGTCGAAGTGACGCCCAAGAATATCCGGCTTCGCAAGATGTATCTCGATCCGAACGACCGCAAGCGCTCCGAGAAGCAACGCCTCGCGGGCTGATGGCGGAACGGATCATCGATCTTGCGGGCTGGCCCCGTGCGGAGACGTTCCGGCATTTCCGCGGCTATCAGAAACCGCAATATGCGATCACGTCGCGTATTGACGTCACCCGGCTGGTCACCGAGCTGAAACCGGCCGGCGTGTCGCCTTACCGCGCCTGCATCCACGCGATAGGCTCGGGCATCCATGCGGTGCCGGAGCTTCGCACCCGGTTTCGCGGCGATGTCGTTGTCGAGCATGACACGATCGCGCTTTCGATGACCGTGCCCCGCGCCGACGGCACCTTCGTCTATGCCTATGTTCCCTTTGCTGCGGATTGGCGGGACTTCGATCCGCTATGCGCGGCGACGATGGCGGAAACCGTGGCCAAGGGCGGGCTTGGCGCCAATGAAGGCCATCGCGACGATGTGGCCTATCTTTCCTGTCTTCCGTGGCTGGATTTCACCGGGCTGACGAACGCCATGCCGGGCCCGGAAGATTGCATTCCGCGTTTCTCCTGGGGGCGATTCACGGAAGACAAGAACGGCCGCCTTTCCGTTGCGATGACCGTCGAAGTGCATCACGCGCTGGTCGACGGCGCCCATCTCGGTCGCTATTTCGCGGAAACGCAGCAGGCGCTCGACGCGATCGACGCAGGCTGAGGTTGCACCGGGCCTCGCGCGGGCCTATTCACCGCTGCCGGTCCAACGCAGAGGTCTGCCCGTGCTGTCCTCCTTCGCCATCATCCTTCGCGATCCGCTTCTGCGGCTGGTAACACTCTCGCTGTTTTTGACCGGCGTCGCGATTTCCTCGGTGATGCCCTATGCATCGCTGATCGCGGTGGAACGGCTCGGCCTGTCCGATACAGCTTATTCCATCGTCCTGATGACGGCGTCGTCGGTGATGGTGGTCGTCTCGGTCGTGGCCGGCATTGTCACGGACCAGCGCGCCAACAGGCGGCAGATGCTGGTGGTGAGTTTCCTCGTCGCCACGGCCGGTTATTCGCTGGTCTTTTTTACCCGCTCGCCGGTGGCCTTCATCATCGCACATACGACGCTGCTGCCCCTGGGTTTCAGCGTCTTCAGCCAGCTCTTTGCGCTCGCGCGCATGGCCGGCAAGGCGCGTGGCGGACGGCATGCCGACGAGATCTTCGCGATTACGCGCGCTTCCTTCTCACTCGCCTTCGTGATCACGCCGCCGCTGTGGTCGCTGGCGCTGGCCTCCGGCGTCGAACTGATCAGCGTTTATGTGTCGGCGGGACTGGCGGCGATCGTCTGTTTCAGCTTGTTCGCCTTTGTCTGGCCCGCCGGGCCGAGGGGGCAGCTCGATGATCCGAAATCCGGCCTTCGCTTTGCCGCCGCCTTTCGCGAACTCGCGCGGCCCGGCTTGCTGGCGCGCATCGTGGCTGTCGGGCTTATTACCGGATCGAACCAGCTCTACATGGCCGTTTTTGGCCTGCTGATCGTCAAGGGCATTGGCGGTTCGACGTCGGATGTCGGCCGGTTCCACGGCGCCATCGCGCTGCTCGAAATTCCCTTCATGCTGATGTGCGGACTCGCGCTCCGGCACATGTCCAAATCGGGGCTGATCGCGGCTGGCGGCACGATCTATGCCGGCTTCCTGTTCCTGTTCGCCTCGATGAGTTCGATGACTTTGACTTATCTTCTGGTCGTGCCGGCGGCGATTGGTGCGGCGATTATCCTGTCGATCTCGATTTCCTATCTGCAGGATCTGCTGGCGGCGCGGCCGGGCGCGGGCGGCTCGCTGATGGCGGTGTCGAATTTCTTCGGCCAGATGGTGGCTGCCGGCACCTTCGCGCTGGGAACCGCTGTGACGTCCTATGCCGGCACTGCAATGCTCGGAGGCGTGGTGGGGCTGATCGGCGTTTCGGCTCTGCTGGCGATGGACGGCTGGCGCAAGACCATGCCGGCCGAGGTGTAGGCGCTACTTTTCCGGCGCTTCTTCCAGCGAATGCCGGTGAATCAGCGGCATTTGCGACATGGTGAAGACAATCGCCAGCGGGGTGAAGCCCCAGACCTTGAAGGCGACCCAGAAATCGGTCGAGAAATTGCGCCAGATGATCTCGTTCACGACCGCCATGGCGATGAAATAGAGGCCCCATCGAAAGGTCAGCTTGTTCCAGCCTTCCTCGTCGATTCTGAATGCCGAATCGAAGACGTAGCGCAGGAGCGAGGTCTTGAAGAAGAACAGGCCACCCAAGAGGATCACGCCGAACAGCGTGTTGATGATGGTCGGCTTCAGCTTGATGAATTGCTCGTCATGCAGCCAAAGGGTCAGTCCGCCGAAGACGAGGACAACGACGCCCGAGACGAGCGGCATGATTGGCAGCGAGCGCGTCAACACCCAGGAGACGACCAGGGCGATCACGGTCGCCGCCATGAAGAGAGCGGTCGCGATGAAGATCGGCCCGCCGATTTCGCCCAGCGACGGGAAGCGTTCCGCCAGCCACTCGCCGCGCGAATTGCCGAAGAAGAAGACGACCAGCGGCCCCAGCTCCAGCGCGAGCTTCAGAATCGGGTTGATTTTCTGACGTTCGGGATCGGAAGGGTCGCGTTCGAAGATCGGCTTGGACATCGTCGTTTGGGCGTTTCCATTCGGGCTGTTTGGCCTCACCTAGGCGATCGCTCGGCGTTTTGCGAGTCACAAAGGCGTTTCGCTGCGTCGCAATATCGATGTTGCGCTGCAGCAAAATCGAGTGTTATGGTTAACCAATCGTCAAGGAATCGGGCACATGCTCGATGACGATGTTCTACCAAAGTAGAACCTCACCACAAGGGAGGAAACTGGGCCGCCACGCGAAGCCAGCCTCCTGCGCGCTTCGCCAACCGACAAGGAGCGCGCCATGGCCAGGCTGTTTCAACTCGTAATCGTTGCCGCGTTCTCGATCCTTTTGCCGGTCGCCTCCCACGCCTGCGAATTCCTCGCCGCCGAAAAGGGCAGTTCCGGTATTCCGACCACATTCGATACCGTCGCCGACGGCGTCGTGTCCGGCTTTCTGCGCTGCGGGCGGGAAGCGTATCCTGCCTATGTCTGGACGCTCGCGGTCGATGGCGACCAGCCGAGTCTCGGGATACGTGACGACAAGCTTCTCGATACGGACAGCACCGGTCCGCTGGGCGAGTTGCTGGCGGCAGATATCGAGGATCATGTCCGCATCACCGTGCTTGAGCGGACCGACACTATCGCCCTGCCGCGTTCACCCATGCCGCGAGGATGGTTCCAGCTGACCCGCTTCTTCACATTCTGCGAAACGATCGACGGCGCCGATCCGCTGGATTGTTCCGTCGGCAAGGCGCGGATCAAAGGCTGGCGCAAGGCCGAGGACACCAATCGGGATGGATATCTCGACATGTCCACCCATGAGATCAGCTACTACGACGGTGCGTCGAAACTCCATTTCATGAGTTTCGTGACGCCGTGGTCAGACAGCCTGACAGCCGATGCCGGCGTCTGGATCGAGGCGGTGAACGCGGTCAGCGACGTGCTGCAGCCGCGCGAGGTCGCTTACGTTACGCCCTGATCCGGCTTTAACCGTTTCCCGGCTCTTGCATCGACAGCATCCGGTTCCCGTGAGACATGGGTGTCGGGCGGCTCCTTGCGCCGCCGGTTCCACCGGAGAGGACGCGGATGGCGAAGGGCAGGATTTTTTCTCCTGAAGTGCGGGATCGTCGGGATCCCGAGACGGGTCTGGCATTCAGGCAGCTGACGGATGGACCCGACGACAGCCACCATCTCTATTTCACCAATCCGGGTTGGTATGACGGCGGGCGCCGGCTGTTGTTCGTGTCGACGCGCGACGGGTCCACTAACCTGTTCGGGATGGAGATCGAAAGCGGCGCCTTCACGCAATTGACCGACGAGCAGCGCGTGACGGACGAACTCCTGTTCACCTGCCTGAACCCGGTGCGGCCGGAGGCCTATTTCTGGCGCAAAGGCTCACTCGTCGGGCTCGATCTCGAACCCCTCGACGAGCGGAGCCTCTACGAAACGCCAGACGGCTACGCCAACAACATCCTGACGGTGACCTGCGACGGCGCACAGGTTTGCACCGGGATATATGAGGACTTGCAGAGCCGCTTCGATGTGGACCTGTTGAAGGGCTATGTCGGCTTCGAGGACTATTGGGCGGCCATGCCCCGCTCGGTGATCATCACCGTCGATACAGTGTCGGGCGAAGCGCGCGAGGTGTTTTCGGAGAATTACTGGGTCGGGCACGTGAGCGCCTCGCCGACGGTTCCCCATATCCTCACCTATTGCCATGAGGGCCCGTGGGACAAGGTCGACAACCGGATCTGGGGTCTCGACCTGCGTGACGGCCGCAACTGGCCGATCTATCCGCGCAAGGGCGAGGAAAGCGTCGGCCACGAATACTGGATGCAGGACGGCGTCACAGTCGGGTTTCACGGAACCGAGAAAGATGGGCCGGCGTTCACCGGCGCCGTACGATATGACGATACGGACCTGGAGATCTTCCCGTTTCCCCGCCACTTCACCCATATTCATTCCAACGATCTGAATCTTGCGACCGGCGACGGGACGAATTGGGATCCGATGCTCTATGTCTGGACGTTTGAAAGCGGCCAGGAGGCGAAGCCGGTTGCCGTCCTTCGCCACGGTTGCAGCGCTTCGGTTCAGGCGCGGCATGTGCATCCGCGCTTCAATCCCGATTCGTCCAGGATCGTCTTCGTGTCGGACGACACGGGGGTCGGGAACATCTACGACGTGTCCGTTGCCGACATCCGCGCGGCCGGACTGCTGGACCCGGAAGAAGCCTAAGCGGCGACGCCCGCAATGGCGTTGGCGAAATCGCGTGCCCTGAAAGGTTCGAGATCCTCGACGCCCTCGCCGATGCCGATGAAATAAACCGGCAATTTGTACTTCGCGGAGATCGCGACGAGGATGCCGCCGCGCGCCGTGCCGTCGAGCTTGGTCATCACGAGGCCGTTGACCCCTGCGACATTGCGGAAAATCTCGACCTGGTTGAGAGCGTTCTGCCCCGTCGTGGCGTCAAGCGTCTGGAGAACCGTGTGCGGCGCTTCCGGATCGTGTTTCTGCAGGACACGGACGATCTTCGCCAGTTCGTCCATCAGTTCCGCCTTGTTCTGCAGCCGGCCGGCGGTATCGATGATGACGACATCGGAACCATTGTCCTGCGCGGTCTTGAAAGCATCCCAGGCGAGCCCCGCCGCATCCGCGCCGAGCTTTGTGCCGACGAAGGTGGATCCGGTGCGGTCGGCCCATATCTTCAATTGTTCGATCGCGGCGGCGCGGAATGTGTCGCCCGCGCCGAGCGTCACCTTCAGGCCTGCGCCGCGCAGCTTCGCGGCGAGCTTGCCGATCGTGGTCGTCTTGCCGGTACCGTTGACGCCGACAACGAGGATCACATGCGGCTTGAAAGAGAGATCGAGTTCGAGCGGCATCGCCACCGGACCCAGCACCTTGGCGACCTCCTCGGCCATCACGCCGCGCACTTCTTCGCCGGAAACCTCCTTGCCGTAGCGGCCGGAAGCAAGCGTGTCGGTGATGCGCATCGCGGTCTCGACGCCGAGGTCGGCCTGCAACAGAATGTCTTCCAGTTCTTCAAGCGTGTCCTCGTCCAGCTTTCGCTTGGTGAAGACGCTGGCGATGTTGTCCGACAATTGCCGCGACGAGCGCGACAAGCCGGAGGTCAGCCGCGACAGCCAGTTTCGGCGTTCCGGCTCGGCTGTTTCCACTGATGCGGCCGGAGTAGGCGTTTCCTCGCCGATCAGCACCTTGCCCTTCGGCTCCACGGGTTCGGGAGAGGAGGCCGGCGGTTCGGCGACCGTCTGAATTTCTTCAACCGGTGTTTCGGCACTGGCCTCGACAATTGCCTCGTCTTTGGTTGCCGTTTCAGGCTCAGGCTCAGGCTCAGGCTCAGGCTCAGGCTCAGGCTCAGGCTCAGGCTCAGGCTCAGCTGTGGGTTCGTCTATCGCCGCCGGTTCCGGCCCGGGCTCCGGCGCTTTTGCTTCGGCCGAAGTGAATTCCGCCGGGAAATTGCCCGGCGGAATCTCGGATGGGGTGTAGGACGGAACCTCGTTGGGCTCCAATGGAACCTCGTTCGGCGGCTCGTAGACCGGTTCCTCAATCGGCGGCGCTTCGGGAGGCGAGGCGGGCGGCGAAATATCAGGACCGTGGTCGGGTTCGGGCGTTTCCGGATCGGGCGGCAGTTCCTCGGGCCATTCGCCGGGCACCGGCTCTTCGGCCGGCGGCGTTTCCTCCGGCGCACCGGGAGCGGGCTCCTCGGAGGGCTGGGGCGGTTGCGGCTGTTCGGGTGGCGGTGGCGGAATGTCCGGGATGCTCGGTTCGCCGCCCGCCGCGATCGCCGTACCCGGCGCGGCCTCGACGGCAGCGGCGGTTTCCGTTTCAGGTGCCTTCGCCCCGGCCTCTTCGGCCGGGACTTCCTCCACGGCCTTCTTGCCGAAGGAGAAGATTTTCTTGACGAATCCAAGTGCCATGGCGCGGACTATACTTACTCGGCGGCGAGGGCGAAAGCGGCTTTCGCGGTGAGTTTCGCGCCGTCATGACCGTCGACCATAACCGGAACGATTTCGCCCGGTGCGGCTGCCGATCCGGCGACCTCGACGAGCGAGAAATCTTCTGTGCGGCCGATCCGGTCGCGCTCGATCAAAACGTTCTGCTGCGTGCCGATCAGGCGCTCCATATGACGGAGCCAGGCCGCGTCGGCGGCTTCGCGCAAGCTTTTCGCCCGCTCCTTGACGATCTCGCGGGGGAGCTGCGGCATGCGGGCCGCCGGCGTTCCCTCACGTGGCGAGAAGGGGAAGACGTGCAGATGGGCGAGGCCGCATTCCTCGACGATCTTCAGCGAGTTCTCGAAATGCTCGTCCGTTTCGGTGGGGAAGCCGGCGATGATATCGGCGCCGAAGGCGGCGTCCGGGCGCAGCCGGCGGACGTCCTCGCAAAAGGCGATGGAATCCTCGCGCGCATGGCGGCGCTTCATCCGCTTCAGAATGAGATTGTCGCCATGCTGCAGCGAGAGATGGAAATGCGGCATGAGGCGCGGCTCGGTCGCGATCGCCTCCATCAGGTCTTCATCGGCCTCGATGGAATCGATCGAGGAAAGGCGCAGCCGGTCGAGTTCCGGTACGTCCCGCAGGATCGCGCGCACCAGCCTGCCGAGGCTCGGCTTGCCCGGCAGGTCCGGTCCGTAGCTGGTCAGATCGACGCCGGTCAGCACGACCTCGCGATAGCCGTTTTCGGCGAGCCGCTTGACCTGGTCGACTGCCGCACCCATCGGCACGGAGCGCGAATTGCCACGGCCATAGGGGATGATGCAGAACGTGCAGCGGTGGTCGCAGCCATTCTGCACCTGCACGAAGGCGCGCGCGCGGCCCTCGATGGCGTCGACCATATGCGACGCGGTCTCGGTCACCTCGAAGATATCGTTGACCCGGACCTTCTCGAACTGGTTGATCCCGAATTCCGGCAGGGCGCGATAGCTTTGCGCTTTCAGCTTGTCGTCATTGCCGATGACGAGATCGACTTCTTCCATGCCGCCAAAGGAGCCGGGCTCCGTCTGGGCGGCGCAGCCGGTGACGATGATGCGGGCATCCGGATTCTCGCGGCGCGCCTTGCGGATCGCCTGTCGCGCCTGCCGAACGGCCTCGCCGGTCACGGCGCAGGTGTTGAAGACGATCGCGCCGCCGTCGAGTTCGCCGAGGCCCGCTGCCTCCGTCTCGCGGCGCATGACTTCGGACTCATAGGTGTTCAGCCGGCACCCGAAGGTGACGATATCGACGGCCATCAGATCGCCTCCTGCGAAGGGGCGTTCTCGTCGCGGCTCCACGCGCCGGTTTCGGCGTCGAGATGACCGGAGAATTCCCATTCGGCGGGGCCGGTCATGACGATCTTGTCGTCGTCGCGCCATTCGATGACAAGATCGCCGCCGGGCGGCGTCACAGTCGCTTTGCGTTCGGTCTTGTCCATCCTCGCTGCGCAGACAAGCGCCGCGCAGGCGGCCGAGCCGCAGGCCTCGGTCAGGCCGGCGCCGCGTTCCCACGTGCGGATGATGATGTGATCGCGCGCCACCACCTGGGCGATGGTGATGTTCGCCTTTTCCGGGAAGATCGGGTGGTTTTCCAGAAGCGGCCCGAAACGTTCGAGATCGTAGGTCCAGACGTCGTTCTTCACCCAGAACACGGCGTGCGGATTGCCGATATTGGCGACCGACGGCGTATGCAACACAGGCGCGTCTATCGGCCCGATCTGCAATTCGATGCCGGTCGTGTCGGCGAACTCCTCTTCCAGCGGGATCTGGTTCCAGCGGAAGCGCGGCTTGCCCATGTCGACGGAAATCAAGCCGTCGGCATGTTCCTCGGCGCTCAGGATTCCGGCCGGCGTCTGTAAAGTGAAGACGGCCTTGCCGGTCTCGGCGGCGAGCGCCTGCACAACGCAGCGCGTGCCGTTGCCGCATGCCTGGGCGCGGGAGCCGTCGGAATTGAGGATGTCGATATAATTGTCCGTCCCGTCGATTCGCGGATCGTGGATCGCCATGAGCTGGTCGAACCGGGTCGCCGGATCAGCATTGAGCGCAATCGCGGCTTCAGGCGAAACGGGTCCGTCGCGGCCGCGCATGTCGGCCACGATGATCAGGTTTCCAAGCCCGTTCATTTTCGCAAACGGAACGTCGAGCGCCATTTCCTGCAGTGTCCCTTGGTTTCCGGGCCTATATGGCGGATCGCGGCCCGAATTGCCAGTGTCAGGAGTGTTATCGCGCCGGCTTGCTTTCGGGATCCTTTCCGCCGCAATCTCCGCGCCGCCCATGACCGACACGATCGACAACAAGACCGCCCGCCGCGCCTTCCTCGCGCTTCATGGGCTTTCCGACCCGCCGCACAAGGGCCAGTCGAAGGAGGATCTTCTCGAAACGATCCGCAGGCTCGGCTTCGTGCAGGTCGATTCGATCAACACGGTCGCCCGCGCGCATCACCAGATCCTGTTCTCGCGCAACGCCACCTATCGCGAAAAGAACCTCAAGCGGTTGGTCGAGGCCGACTGCCATCTCTTCGAGAACTGGACGCATGACGCTTCCATCATCCCGTCCGAATTCTTTCCTTATTGGCGGCACCGTTTCGCCCGCGAGGAAGCGCGGCTGCAAAAGCGCTACGAGGCGTGGCAGGGCTCGCCCTTCCTGCATGAATGCGACGGCATTCTCGACCGGATCGCCCGCGACGGCCCGGTGATGACGCGCGACTTCGAGGGCGAGAAGCCGTCGACCGGCTGGTGGGACTGGCACCCCTCGAAGATGGCGCTTGAGTATCTCTGGCGCACCGGCAGGCTCGCCATCGCGCGTCGGGACGGCTTCCAGAAGGTTTATGATCTCGCGGAACGGGTCATCCCGGGTCACTGCCATGCAAGCGAGGTCGAACATCACGACTTCGTCGACTGGGCTTGCCGCTCGGCGTTGTCGCGGCTCGGCTTCGCTACCCGCGGCGAGATCGCCGCTTTCTGGGATTTGCTGAAACCCGACGAGGTGGCTGCCTGGATCGCCGAGAACGAAGCAGAACTCGAAACGGTGCTGATCGAGAGCGCCGATGGCTCGAAACCGCGCGCGTCACTGCGCTTCAGGGACTATCCGTCACTTCTGGACGATCCGCCGGAACCGCCGGGCCGCGTCCGCGTGCTGAGTCCCTTCGATCCGGCCTTACGTGACCGCAAGCGCGCCGAGCGGCTGTTCGATTTCTTTTATCGAATCGAGATCTTCGTGCCTGAGGAAAAGCGGGTCTATGGCTACTATGTCTTCCCGGTGCTCAGGGGCGACCGCATCGTCGGCCGCATCGACATGAAGGCCGACCGCAATGCCGATGTGCTCGCGGTGAAGAAGTTCTGGCCGGAAAAGGGCGTGCGCCTGTC
Source organism: Ahrensia sp. (assembly GCA_002706335.1). GTDB lineage: Bacteria > Pseudomonadota > Alphaproteobacteria > Rhizobiales > Rhizobiaceae > Oricola. Next base: position 51,909 of record PAKZ01000012.1, on the reverse strand, counting down.
GAAGGCTTTTCTGACGGAACTCGAAGGGGAACTGGATCGGGTCCGGCGCTTTGCGGGGGTGGCTAGTATAGTTTTCGAAGATAAATGGATCGAATCAAGCTGACGACGCGCCTACGTTCAGTAGACTTTTACAGCGGCCGGTCTGTGTCGTTTCATTGGAGTCAGCTTTTCTAGATCTGAATGTTATGATTTGGCTCGCATGATTCGAGGTATTTACACGGTTTGAGCAATGAAAGAATCATCTCCGCGCCTTCGGAAGATATGGAATCAGAAGGATATTCCAGTAATCTTAAGGCGCACTGGGAGAGGTATGAAGCTTCGGGCGCGATTCCCGTATAAAGAAGATACATATTCTTGGCTGCGCAATGGAAGGCATACGAAACCTATCTGGGTTGCCAAACAAGAATATTGGGAGCTTCCGAAAAGTTGGTTCAACGATCTCGTAAATCGTTCCCTAGATCGCTTCGGGGCAGTCTATATTATACAGCCTTATCGTGAGCAGGAAAAATGCGCACCGGCTTGCCTGAATGCTACAGGCCACGAATGCCAGTGTTCCTGTATGGGGGCTAATCATGGTGCGGGTAACGACGGAAGCTGGTTTGAAGTCACAGATACCTTTGCGGCGCGCTGGGGCGAACTTGAATTAGCATCCAGACTCTTGATTTCGAAGTCAGCCGAATCGTGACTTCCTATTCGGCATAGCCCGTGATGATCGGCTACATGTTGAGATTCGGGTCCGACCACCGGAAATAAAGAAACTATATCTCGAAGATTGATACATTGCGATCAGTTGCGCCTTGGGAGCCATATAAGCTGTTATTTGGCTATGCCGCCGCCATTCGACTGCGCCGGAACTCCCGAAACGAGATCATGCGGCTCTGCGTTTCGTCCCAGAGCGCCAGCGGGATCGTCTTCAGGCTGTCGAGCAGCGTCATGCGGTTGATGTCGCGCAGTTCAGGATGGTCGCGCAGCACCCGGCCGAGCCGGTAGAAGGGGATGCGCGCCGACAGATGATGGACGTGGTGGATGCCGATATTACCGGTGAACCAGCGCAGCGGCTGCGGCAGGTCGTAATGTGACGAGCCGTGCAGGGCGGCGTGCTGGCGCTGCCATTCGGGCAGCCGTTCCCAGGATGTTTCCTCGAACTGGTGCTGGACGAAGAACAACCAGACCCCAGCCGTCGCCGCGATCAGCGTGACCGGCAACTGGATGAGAAGGAAGACCTTCCAGCCAACCAGCCAGATCAGCGCCGCCACCAGCGCGGCGAGGGCCAGATTGGTGCCCATGGTGGAAATCCATGGCTGCCAGCCGCGGCGCATCATGCCGGTGGGCAGGCGATGATCGAGCATGAAGATAAAAGCAGGCCCGACGCCGAACAGCACGAGCGGATGCCGGTAGAACCGGTATTTGAACCGCTTCCATGGCGACAGCGCCTTGTATTCCTCGACGGTCAGCGTGGCGATCTCGCCGAATCCGCGATGGTCCAGGCAGCCGGAGCCCGCGTGATGCAGCGCATGGGTGCGCTTCCAGACGGAATAGGGCGTTAGCGTCATGACGCCGACGGCCCGGCCGACCCAGTCATTGGCGTGGCTGTTGCGGAAAAAAGCGCCATGCCCGCAATCGTGCTGGATCATGAACAGGCGGACCAGAAAGCCGGCCGCGGGCACCACCAGGATCAGGCCGATCCAGTATCCGTATGATAGCAGAACGGCCATGGCCGCCCAGAGGAGGGCAAAAGGCAGCAGCGAAACCGCGAATTCGAGAGCGCCTCGCGCATTCGAGGGCTGGTTATAGGCGGCGATGGTCTTTGCCCACGCGCGCGCATCTTTCCCGGCGGAGCCGGCGGCGGTTTCGATCTGTGACAAACGGTACGGCTTTCTTTCTGATATCTTCATAGCCGGAAGCGCCGTTGCTTACGCCTCCCGCATACCGAAATGGGGGATTTTCTCCCCCGTTACCAGCATTTTCATGCGATGCGACCTTATGGAGCGAGGTTGCGGCGCTAAAAAGGCACGTCCCAGGCTTCGCCGGGGCGCAGCGGCCGGAAAGTTTCGGGCGCGACTTCGTGCCTTTCGAGCGCTTCCTCCAGCGCAGTCAGCGGGTCTTCGATGCCTTCATCGGTCAGATTGAACGTGCCCCAGTGGTGCCCGGCGGTATGCGCCGCATTACAGAGCTTGTGGCCGCGCACGGCCTCATCCGGGTTCTGGTGCTGTGGCGTCATGAACCAGCGCGGTTCATAGGCCCCGATCGGCAGGATGGCTAGCCGGAACGATCCGTGTTTCTCCGCCGCGTTGCGGTAATTGATGCCGTCGTGAAAGCCGGTGTCGCCGACATGGTAGATCTTGCCGCCAGGCGTCTCGATGACAAAGCCGGCCCAGAGCGCCATGCGCCGGTCGGTGCTGCCACGCGCCGACCAGTGATGCACCGGCTCGAAATGCGCCGTAACCTCCTGCGAGAGCGCGATCATGTCGCTCCAGTCGCCGGTGACGATCCGCGTCGAATCGGCCGCATCGCGGATAATCCTGTCGTTGCCGAGCGGGGTCACGAAGAGCGGATCGTGCTCGCGGGCGAGACGTTTCAGCGCCGCCAGATCGAGATGGTCGTAATGATTGTGGCTGACCAAAACCGCGTCGATCGGCGGAAGGTTCTCGAACCTTATGCCGGGCGGATTGCGCCGTTTCGGCCCGAACCATTGCACCGGGCTGGCGCGGTCGGCAAAGACCGGATCGAACAGGATGTTCAGCCCTGCAGTCTGCAAGAGCAGGCTGGCATGGCCGATCATGGTGATGCGCAGTGCTGTTCCCTCGACGCGTTCGTCGGGAACGTGATCGTCATGCGGGCTTGGATAGTGGGCCGGCCATGCGGTCTTGCCCGATCCGAATTGCCAGCGCAGAAGGGACATGAAACCCGGCGGGGGCGTGCCGCCGGGATTGAAAAAGATGGTCCCGTCGAAATGGTCGGAGAGCGGGCCGTTGTAATAGCGGTTCGAGCCGCTGGTCTTTGTGACGGCTTTTCGGGAATCGGGGAGCGTGTCTGTCATGATGACCTAAGGTGGTCATGGCGGCCGCCAAGGCAAGGCTGCGCGCCAAATCTTGACTCCCTCGTTCTTTTCCGCCATAGCCCCGCCCGACTAGCGACGAGTTGAAACTCCGAGCCACCGACCGGGACACCGCAAAGCGGAGGATCCCGGAGGTCAACACCCGGCAGCGCGATGCGCCCCCGGGTGCTTTTTGGCTTTGGGGTTTTGCACGCCGCTTCGAAAACCTACCTTCCGGAAAACACCGGAAGTGGAGAGATGCATGTTTGAATCGCTTCAGGACCGCCTCGGTTCGATCCTGAGTAACCTGACCGGACGCGGTGCGCTGTCGGAGAAAGATGTCTCCGCGGCGCTGCGCGAAGTGCGTCGTGCGCTCATCGAGGCCGATGTGGCGCTGGATGTCGTGCGCGGCTTCACCGAGCGGGTGCGCGAAAAGGCGGTCGGCGCGGATCTCCTGAAAAGCGTCAAGCCCGGCCAGATGGTCGTCAAGATCGTCCATGACGAGCTGGTCGACATGCTGGGCTCGGAAGGCGAGACAATCGACCTCAACGCGCCCGCGCCCGTCGTCATCATGATGGCCGGCCTGCAGGGCTCGGGTAAGACGACGACCACCGGCAAGATCGCCAAGCGGCTGACGGAGCGGCAGGGCAAGAAGGTCTTGATGGCCTCGCTCGACACGCGCCGCCCGGCCGCGCAGGAGCAGTTGCGCCAGATCGGCGAGCAGACCGGCGTCGCCACGCTGCCGATTATCGAGGGCCAGGGCCCGGTCGATATCGCGAAGCGCGCCGTGCAGGCGGGCAAGCTGGGCGGCCATGACGTCGTCATTCTCGATACGGCCGGCCGCACCCATATCGACGAGCCTCTGATGGTCGAGATGGCGGATGTGGCAAAGGCCGCCAATCCGCACGAGACACTGCTGGTCGCCGACTCGCTGACCGGTCAGGACGCCGTCAATCTGGCGAAGAGCTTCGACGAGCGCATTGCGCTGACCGGTATCGTGCTGACCCGAATGGACGGCGACGGACGCGGCGGCGCGGCGCTTTCCATGCGCGCCGTTACCGGCAAGCCGATCAAGCTGATCGGTACCGGCGAGAAGATGGATGCGCTGGAGGAGTTCCATCCCAAGCGCATCGCCGACCGCATCCTCGGCATGGGCGACATCGTTTCGCTGGTCGAGAAGGCCGCCGAAACCATCGACGCGGAAAAAGCCGCGGCGATGACGAAGAAGATGCAGTCCGGCAAGTTCGACCTGAACGACCTCGCCGACCAGCTTCGCCAGATGAAGAAGATGGGCGGCATGGGCGGCATCATGGGCATGATGCCCGGCATGGGGAAGATGAAGGACCAGATGGCCGCGGCCGGCCTCGACGACAAGATCTTCGACCGGCAGATCGCCATCATCCAGTCGATGACCCCGAAGGAACGCTCCAATCCGGATCTCCTGAAGCACTCCCGCAAGAAGCGCATCGCCGCGGGTTCCGGCACGAATGCGGCCGAGATCAACAAGCTTCTGAAGATGCACCGCCAGATGGCCGACATGATGAAGTCCATGAAGGGCAAAAAGGGCGGCGGCATGATGGGCAAGATGATGGGCGGTCTTGCCGGCAAGATGGGTCTGCCCGGCGGCATGGGCGGGATGGGCGGCATGCCCGACCTGTCGAAGATGAGCCCGCAGGAACTCGAAGCCCTGCAGAAACAGGCGCAAGCCGCCGGCCTCGGCGGTGGCGGCATGCCGAAACTGCCGGGCCTTGGCGGCGGTCCGGCCTTGCCGGGACTGGGCGGCGGAGCGGGCTTGCCCGGCCTGCCGAAGAAGAAATGACCGATATTCCCGTTCTCGAAACCGATCGGCCGATCCTGCGCGGCTTCCGCAAGTCCGACGTGGTGCCGATGACCGCGTTCTTCGCGGGCGAGGAGTCGCGGTTTTACGGCGGCCCGCTGGACGAAGCCCAAGCATGGCGGCGGCTGGCGACCTATGCGGGCCAGTGGCTGATCAACGGGTTTGGCGAATGGGCGCTCGAATCGAAGGAAACGGGTGCCTTCGTCGGGTTTTGCGGTCCGTGGTATCCGCCGGATCTGCCGGAGCCGGAAATCGCATGGGCGCTGCTGCCCGAGCATTACGGACGCGGACTGGCCGCGGAAGCGGCGAAGCGCGCGATCCGCTATGTCTATGAGGATCTCGGCTGGTCGACGGCGATGAGCCTGATCGAGCCCGCCAACGAGGCGTCTATCCGCTTGGCGACGCGCCTCGGCGCCTCGTTCGAGCGCGACTATCTCGACCATGGATGGAATGCGCGGATCTACCGCCATCTTCCGCCGACACGTTTTCTGCAGGAGGCGGCATGACCGAGGTGTCCGACAAGCTGGCGCAATTCAGGGCTTCGATCGACAATCTCGATGCGGCGCTCATCCATATTCTCGCGGAGCGTTTTCGCGTCACCCAGGCGGTCGGCCAGTTGAAGGCCACGCATGACCTGCCGCCGTCGGATCCCGATCGCGAGAAGCGGCAGATCGAGCGGTTGCGCCGGCTGGCCGACGAAGCCGATCTCGACCCCGATTTCGCAGAGAAATTCCTTGCCTTCATCATTCGCGAAGTGATCCGCCACCACGAGGCGATCGCCGCGAAGAACGAGGATTAAGCCGGCCAGATGCCGGCATCGAACCCAGAAACAGACGAACAAACAGGCTTACAGGAGTAAATCATGGCACTGAAAATCCGTCTCGCCCGCGCGGGCTCCAAGAAACGTCCTTATTACCACGTCGTCATCGCCGACGTCCGGTCGCCTCGCGACGGCCGCTTTATCGAACAGGTCGGGTCGTGGAACCCGATGCTGCCGAAGGACGGCGAAGCCAAGCGCGTGACCCTCAATGAAGAGCGTATCAAGCATTGGCTCGAAGTCGGTGCTCAGCCGACCGACCGCGTGATGCGCTTCCTCGACGAGGCCGGTCTCGCCAAGCGCGAGGCGCGCAACAACCCGAACAAGGCGAAGCCGGGCAAGGCCGCGCAGGAGCGCGTCGCCATGAAGGCGCAGAAGGAAGAGGAAGCCAAGGCTGCCGCCGAAGCCGCCGAAGAAGAAAAGAAGGCCGCTGCTGCCGCTGCCGCCGAGGCTCCTGCGGAAGAGGCTCCGGCCGAGGAAACCCCGGCAGCGGAATAAGCCTCTCTACGGGCGAACGGGGCGTTTGATGTCGTTTCCGGCAATACATGCCCTGTTCGACTTTCTTGCATGGGCCGTCTCCTTGACGGCCCTTTTGCTTTTGCGCCGGACCTGGTTTTCCGAACGGCCGGTCGAAAAGCATCTGCGCTTTGGCTATCTCGTCGGCGTGCTGTTCGGCGCAGGGGCCGGCGCTTGGCTGTTCGGAACGCTCAATCTCTGGGTTTCCGGTATCGGCGGATTTGGCCGCTCCATCGAGGGGGCGATTGTCGGCGCCGTCGCCGCGATCGAGATCTACAAGCGCGCATCCGGGATCACGGTCCGCACCGGCGCGATCTACGCACTGCCGATGGCGCTCGGCATCGCCGTCGGGCGCATTGGCTGCCTTCTCTCCGGACTGGTGGACAACACGCACGGCATCGCGACGGGCGCAGATTGGGGCTGGGATTTCGGCGACGGCGTCCTGCGTCACCCGGTTCAGCTCTACGAAAGCCTCGCCATGGCCGGCTTCGCGCTGGTTTATGTCGCCATGGTCGCAACCGGGTCGGCGCGGTGGAAGCGGGACGGCTTTTATTACGCCGTCGGCTTCTACGCTGTGCAGCGTTTCGTCATCGAATTCTGGAAGCCCTATGGCGCATTGGTTGCCGGGCTGACCGTCTTCCAGTTCCTATCCATCGTGTTGCTCGGTTATGCGCTTGTGATGGCTGTCACAGCGGAGCGTGCGGCCATGCTCCAGAGGCCGTGACGCCGCGCTTCTTGTGAGACGGCAAACGGCATGATCTAGTCGGCGGTTCGGTGCTCAACGATAACGGGTTTCGGCAATGTATATGGACAATGGCGAGGGCGGCGAGCCGCGTGGCGGACCGAGGCGATTCGGGCTGGCCCTGCTTGGCATTCTCGGCGCGTTCCTGCTTTTGCCCGGTGTTTGCGGTGCCGCATTCACCGTGATCGCGCTGGCGAACCCGAAGGATCCCTATATGGGCGCCGTCTATGTGTTTTCGATCCCGAGCCTTCTCGTCGGCGTGCTCGGCTTCTGGCTCCTGCGGCGGGTTATCCGAAAGGCGCGCGAAGGCAATGGCTGACAAGGTGTCAGCCCGTCAAAGTCGCGACGGGTCACGAGGAAGACATTCATGATCGCACGAGTTGTGCTCGGCATCATCGGCGTGCTGCTGCTCCTTCCGGGCGTCTGCAGTGTCATCTTCATGGGCACGTTCGGAAGCAACGGAGCCGGTCCTTTGTGGCTTCTCTGGCTCGGGACTTTCGCCGTCGCGTGGGGCGGTTTCGTATTGCTGCGCAAGGCCTGGAGGGGCTGACATGAACGCACCCTTACGCAAATCGCGGCCCTATCTGTTTCACGGGCAGACCCAGTCGCTGTGCGAGACCTGCCTGAAGCTCGTACCGACGAAGATCCTGATCGACGGCGACGACGTCTGGTACCAGAAGCGCTGCCGCGAGCACGGGGTGCAGATGACGAGGATCTCGTCGGATGCCGCCTATTACAAGGCGGAACTGTCGTTCCTGAAACCCGGCGACCGGCCGCTGGACGTCCAGACCCGGACGGATTTCGGCTGCCCCTATGATTGCGGGCTGTGTCCCGACCACGAGCAGCATTCCTGCCTTGCCATCATCGAGGTCAACGAGGCCTGCAACCTGACCTGTCCGGTCTGTTTCGCCGGCTCCTCGCAACAGGCGACCAAACAGCTCGATCTTGCGACGATCGGCCGAATGATGAATGCGCTCGTGGCGAGCGAGGGCGAGCCGGATCTCCTGCAACTCTCCGGCGGCGAGCCGACCATCCATCCGGACATCCTGACGATCGTCGACATGGCGCGCGAGCGGCCGATCCGGCATCTGATGATCAATACGAACGGACTTCGCATCGCCACCGACCCGGCTTTTGCCGACGCGCTGGCCGAGCGGCGGCGCGGGCTCGAGATCTATCTGCAATTCGATTCGCTGCGCCCGGACGCGCTGCGCGCATTGCGCGGCGCGGATCTTTCCAAGGTTCGGCGCAATGCGCTGGAGGCGCTGGAGCAACGCGGCATTTCCACGACGCTGGTCTGCACGGTGAAGAAGGGCGTCAATGACGACGAGATGGGCGACATCATCGCGCATGCCCTGAAATATCGCTGCGTTCGCGGCGTCACCTTCCAGCCGATCCAGGATGCCGGGCGCAATCTGGATTTCGACCCGAAGACAGACAGGATTCTGCTCACCGACATTCGCCGCCGGATCATCGAGGACAGCGGCATTTTCGGCGAGAGTGACATGATCCCGCTGCCCTGCAATCCGACCGCGATTTCCATCGGGTACGGCTTGCGAAACGGCGAACAGGTCGTGCCGGTCACGTCGATGATCCCGAAGGACGAGCTGGTCGCCGAACTGCCCAACGCGCTCACCTTCGAGCGCTATCCCATGCTGCGCGAGCGCATCTTTGAATTGTTTTCGCTGTCGACCATCGAGCCGAACGCGGCGCAGCGCTTTGGCGATCTCCTGTGCTGTCTGCCGCAGGTCGCCGTGCCCGAAGGGCTCGGCTATGAAAACGTCTTCCGTGTCGTGGTCTCGAATTTCATGGACCGGTTCGACTTCTGCGTCGGCAACGTCAAGCGATCCTGCGTCCATTTCGTCACGCCGGCCGGGCAGATCATTCCGTTCGAGACCTACAATCTCTTCTATCGAAACGGCGAGATAGACCGGTTCCGCCCATCCGCCTGACTGGCCTGCCGCGGTTTCCCACAATCGTCATCGCACGGTTATCAAAAATTCATGCAGCCGAGAAACGACTGCCATGAAAGCAGAGGATGTGTCGCCCCGGCGCGGAGTGCGCCTAACGGAGATCCTCACATGAAAAAATCACTCACCCTGTCGCGCCGCAGCTTCATGTCCGGTGTCGGCGCCGCCGGTCTGGTTGCCGGTTCCGGCCTTGCCATGCCCTTCTATTCGCGAGCCGCTTCGCGCCCGGTCTTCACCCATGGCGTCCAGTCGGGCGATGTCGACGCCGTGTCGGGCATGATCTGGACGCGTACGGACCGCCCGTCGCGGGTGTTGTTCGAGGTTGCGACCTCGGAAAGCTTCAAGAATGCGCGCAAGCTGGCCACGCTCGACGCGCTGCCGGAAAGCGATTTCGCTGTGAAGCGCCTCATCGAGGGCCTGCCCTCCGATCAGGACATCTTCTACCGCATGACCGCGCAGGATCTCTCCGACGTCAATGCGGTGTCCGAGCCGATCATCGGCCGTTTCCGCACCGCGCCGACTTCCAGGCGGTCGATCAAGTTCGCATGGTCGGGTGACACCGCCGGCCAGGGATGGGGCATCGACGACGAGGGCATGAAGACCTATGCCACCATGGCGAAGCACGCGCCCGACTTCTTCCTGCATTCCGGCGATACGATCTATGCCGACGGCGCGATGACCGACGAGGTCGAGCTGAAAGACGGCAACAAGTGGGTCAACAAGGTGCTGATCGACGAGAAGCGCAAGGTTGCCGAGACGCTGGACGAGTTCCGGGGCCAGTGGAAATACAACCTGATGGATGAGCATGTGCGCGCGATGAACGCGATCTGTCCGACCTTCTTCCAGTGGGACGATCATGAAGTGGTCAACAACTGGTCTTCCTCCAAGGATCTTTCCGGCGATGACCGCTATTCCGTGAAATCGATCGATGTGCTGCGCGCCCGCTCGGGCCGCGCTTTCCACGAAATGACGCCGATCTCCTACACGCCGGCCGAGCCGGGCCGCGTTTATCGCAAGATCGCCTACGGTCCGATGCTGGATGTCTTCTTCCTCGACATGCGCACCTATCGCGGCCCGAACAGCGACAATCTGCAGGCGGAGCAGAGCGACGCGACCGCGTTCCTCGGACGTCAGCAGATCGAATGGCTGAAGCGCGAGCTGACCAATTCGAAGGCGACATGGAAAGTCATCGCCGCAGACATGCCGATCGGGCTTGTCGTACGCGACGGGGAGAAGTTCGAGGCGATCGCCAATGCCGATGACGGGCCGGCGAAGGGCCGTGAGTTCGAGATCGCCGACCTGCTGCGTTTCATCAAGACGGCCGGCATCGCCAACACGGTGTGGCTGACCGCCGACGTGCACTACACCGCGGCGCATTATTACAATCCGGACAAGGCGCAGTTCCAGGATTTCGCGCCCTTCTGGGAATTCGTATCCGGTCCGCTTCATGCCGGCACCTTCGGTCCGAACGATATCGACATGACCTTCGGTCCGGAGTTGAAGTTCGTGAAGGCGCCGACCGCCGAGCAGGGCGTCAACCTCCCGCCCTCCATGGGTCTGCAGTTCTTCGGCCTCGTCGAGATCGACGGCGCGACCGAGCAGTTCACAGTGCGGCTGATGGATCGCGACGATGCCGAGCTCTACACGGTGACGCTCGATCCGGTTCGCAACGCCTGATTGTATCGCAATTCAGGGAAAAGGCGGGCCTTGGCGCCCGCCTTTTTGCGTCCGGCGTAAAAAACCGTCGCCGGCTGTTTCATTTCAAAACGGAATCGCCTTAAGGAGCAGACTGTGCAGAACCGGGCGAGTAGGGCTTCGTTAATGTTGTGTTTTCCTTATTTCGCCATTTTAGTGGGCGACTGAAGGGCACATCGGCTCGCGACACAAGCGCGGGCGAACAGGAGATTGTAATGCGGAAGTCTGCTTTTGCAGCGGGGATTTGTCTTGTCGCGGCGGCCATTGTCGTCAGCGGGTGCACCAGTTCGCGTTTCGGAAACTATCCCACCTATCAGCAGCCGGCGCCCCTCGATCCCGCTCCGGCCGGCCAGGTCACGGCGGGCCAGCTGCCGCCTCCGACGCAGCCGGGTCAGGATCCGAACGCGCAGACCGGGTTCCCCAATGCACCCGGCACGGAAAACGGCGTCGCCGGCGATCCCAATGATCCGGGCTCAAGCATACAGCAGGTCAACACGGCAGGGCCTGTGACGCGCGAATCGCTCGTTGGCGCCTGGAAGGTGACCACCGCCGGTTCGTCCTGCCAGATGTTCATGGCGCTGACCAAGTGGACCGGCGGCTTCCGCGCGGCTTCTCGCGGCTGTCCGGGCGATGCGGCCAGTGTCGCGGCCTGGGACGTGCAGGGTCAACAGGTCGTGCTCAGCGATTCCAACGGCAACAAGGTCGCGGCGTTGTTCTCGACGGGCAGCGGCTCGTTCAGCGGCCAGACCAACAGCGGCGCGGCGATCTCGCTTTCGCGTTGATCGCCTGACGGCGGGCGGCCTATGCCTGACCAGCTACACCCCGGAGATTCGGTCAGGGCGCGTTACGACGCGCTCGCCGCCGAAGGCAGGCTCGATCCCGATCCCGCCCAGGAGGCGCTCGCCAGCCGTTTCGATGCGTTGAACGAGGAGATCGGCTCGCTCCGTCTCGCCTCGAAATCCTCGTCTCTTGGCTGGCTGTTCGCCAAGCGGGCGCCGAAGGTCGGAACCGTGAAGGGCCTGTATGTCCATGGTCATGTTGGCCGCGGCAAGACCATGCTGATGGATTTCTTCTTTGCCGCGTGTCCCGCCAAGCGCAAGCGGCGCGTCCATTTCCACGACTTCATGGCCGATGCGCATGACCGCATTGCCGCGCATCGCAAGGCGCTGAAGGAGGGCAAGGTCAAGGAGAACGATCCGATCGCGCCGGTTGCGCGCGATATCGCGTCCGAATCGCGTGTCATCTGTTTCGACGAATTCGCCGTCAACGATATCGCCGACGCGATGATCCTGTCGCGGCTGTTCACGGCGCTGTTCGAGAATGGCGTGATCCTGGTCGCCACGTCCAATGTCGCGCCGGACGACCTCTATCGCGACGGGCTCAATCGCTCGCTGTTCCTGCCCTTCGTCGACATCCTCAAGGCGCATGCCGATGTGATGAACCTCGATTCCGACCGGGACTACCGGCTCGACCGGCTGGGACAGACCAAGATCTATATCTCACCGCTCGGCAATGGCGCGGACAAGGCGCTGGAAGAGGTCTGGTCGCGTCTGACCGGCGGCGTCTCGCCGCATTCGGAGCGGATCCAGGTGAAGGGCCGCGAGATCGCTATCCCGTCGGTGGCCATGGGCGCGGCGCGATTTTCCTTTTCCGATCTCTGCGAGAAGCCGCTCGGCGCGCGCGACTATCTGGCGATCGCGCGCAACTACCATACGATCTTTGTCGAGCGCGTGCCCGTGCTGCGCGAGGGACGTCGCAACGAGGCGAAGCGGTTCATCAATCTGATCGACACGCTCTACGACAACCGCAACCGCATCGTTGTCTCGGCGGAAGCCGAGCCGCAGGAGCTCTATCAGGCCAAGTCCGGTACTGAAGTCTTCGAGTTCGACCGAACCATTTCGCGGCTGATCGAGATGCGGTCGGAGGAATGGGTGGCGAACGCCGCCAAGCCACAATGACCGGCCGTATGAGCGCGGTCACGCTGGTGGTGCCGGATTACGACCCGGCGATCCAATTCTATTGCGGCAGGCTCGGTTTCGAACTCCTCGAGGACACGAAATTGTCTGAAACAAAGCGCTGGGTGCGCGTCGCGCCGGCAGGCGGCGGCACGGAGTTGCTGCTGGCCAGGGCCGACGGGCCGGAGCAACGCGCGGCGATCGGCAACCAGACCGGCGGCCGGGTGGCATTCTTTTTGGAGACGGAAGATTTCGAGCACGATCATCAGGCCTTCACACAAGCCGGAGTATGTTTCCTCGAGGCGCCGCGCCGGGAGGACTATGGGATCGTCGCCGTCTTTGCGGATCCGTTCGGCAACCGGTGGGATTTGATCGAGCCCGCCGCATCGGCAGCCCGAAAATAGCGCATTATGAGAAAAAGCGCTGCGGATTTCTTACGTTTACGTAAATCCCGAATTATATAACCGTTTGAATTCATTGATGGCGAAAGTTTCGGTTGATTTTTCCGGTGGAAAGAGTCAGTTCCACGATCGGTAATTGCGGCCTGTGCGACCATGGGTCGCGGCACACATATTCACCTAACGGCACTTCAACGGAAACAATCCAACATGGCACGCAACAAGATTGCACTCATCGGTTCCGGCATGATCGGCGGGACGCTCGCGCATCTCATCGGTCTGAAGGAACTGGGCGACGTCGTCCTCTTCGATATCGCCGAAGGCATTCCGCAGGGCAAGGGCCTCGACATCGCGGAATCCTCGCCGGTCGACGGTTTCGACGCTTCCTACACGGGCGCTAATTCCTACGAGGCGATCAAGGGCGCCGATGTCTGCATCGTCACCGCTGGCGTGCCGCGCAAGCCGGGCATGAGCCGCGACGATCTCCTGGGCATCAACCTGAAGGTGATGGAACAGGTCGGAGCCGGCATCAAGAAATACGCTCCCGACGCTTTCGTCATCTGCATCACCAACCCGCTCGACGCGATGGTCTGGGCGCTGCAGCAGTTCTCCGGCTTGCCGAAGAACAAGGTCGCGGGCATGGCCGGCGTGCTCGACTCCGCGCGCTTCCGCTACTTCCTCGCCGAGGAGTTCAAGGTTTCCGTCGAGGACGTCTCGGCGATGACGCTGGGCGGTCATGGCGACGACATGGTGCCGATGGTGCGCTATTCCACCGTCGCCGGTATCCCGCTGCCCGACCTGATCAAGATGGGCTGGACCTCGAAAGAGAAGCTTGACGCGATCGTCGAGCGCACCCGCAAGGGCGGCGGCGAGATCGTCGGCCTCCTGAAGACCGGCTCGGCCTATTACGCGCCTGCGGCTTCCGCCGTCGCCATGGCCGAGGCCTATCTGAAGGACAAGAAGCGCGTGCTTCCCTGCGCCGCGTATCTCGACGGCCAGTACGGCATCTCCGACATGTATGTCGGTGTGCCGACGGTCATTGGCGCGGGCGGCATCGAACGCATCGTCGAGCTGGATTTCACCAGTGCCGAACAGAAGATGTTCGACAAGTCGGTCGAAGCCGTCGCCGGCCTCTGCGAGGCCTGCCGCGGAATCGCTCCGAACCTGAAATAGGCATCCCGCCCGTTTCACGGGCCCAAGGCACGAAGGAATCACCATGAACATTCACGAATATCAGGCCAAGCGGCTGCTGCACGAATACGGTGCGCCGGTCGCTGCGGGCGTCGCCATCTACTCCGCCGAGCAGGCGGAGGAATGGGCGAAGAAGCTGCCCGGACCGCTCTATGTCGTCAAAAGCCAGATCCATGCTGGCGGCCGCGGCAAAGGCAAGTTCAAGGAACTCGGCGAAGACGCGAAGGGTGGCGTGCGCCTCGCCAAGTCGGTCGAGGAAGTCGTCGAAAACGTCAAGGAAATGCTCGGCTCGACGTTGGTGACCAAGCAGACCGGCCCGGCCGGCAAGCAGGTCAACCGCCTCTATATCGAGGACGGCGCCGACATCGACCGTGAGCTCTATCTCTCGATCCTCATCGACCGCACCGTCGGCAAGCCGGCTTTCGTGGTCTCCACCGAGGGCGGCATGGACATCGAGGCCGTGGCCGAGGAAACGCCGGAGAAGATCCTGACGCTTCCCATCGACCCGGAGACCGGTGTCACCGAAGCCGACGCCAAGAAGCTCAACAAGGCGCTGAAGCTCACCAAGGACGCCGCCAAGGACGGGCTGAAGCTGTTCCCGATCCTGTACAGGGCGTTTGTCGAGAAGGACATGAGCCTGCTCGAGGTCAACCCGCTGATCGTCATGAAGGACGGCCATCTGCGCGTTCTCGACGCCAAGGTCTCTTTCGACGGCAATGCGCTGTTCCGTCACGACGACATCATGGCGCTGCGCGACAAGTCCGAGGAAGACGAGAAGGAAATCGAGGCGTCCAAATACGATCTCGCCTATGTCGCGCTCGACGGCGATATCGGCTGCATGGTCAATGGCGCCGGCCTCGCCATGGCGACGATGGACATCATCAAGCTCTACGGCAAGGAGCCGGCGAACTTCCTCGATGTCGGCGGCGGCGCATCGAAGGAGAAGGTCACCGCGGCCTTCAAGATCATCACGGCCGACCCGAACGTCAAAGGCATCCTCGTCAACATCTTCGGCGGCATCATGCGCTGTGACGTCATCGCCGAAGGCGTGGTCGCAGCGGTCAAGGAAGTCGGTCTGAAGGTTCCGCTGGTGGTGCGCCTCGAAGGCACCAATGTCGAGAAGGGCAAAGAGATCATCAACGAGAGCGGCCTGAACGTCATCGCCGCCGACGATCTCGACGACGCGGCGCAGAAGATCGTCAAGGCCGTCGAGGACGCGTAACCGGGGCTTGGGCGCCGGCGGACAACGCCGGCCCCGCTGGAGAGGCTGGAAGGGAACGACAACGACCTAGCCATCGTCGTGATTGCCGCCGTGCTCGCAACGGTCTTCGTCGCGCTGTTCGCGCTGCGGAGCCCGTCTTGCTTCGGCGCGTGGTTTTCGCGGCGTCTGCTGCCGGGCGTTGCCGGTCTCGTTGGCCTCACCGGCCTCGTCTCCTGGTGGCTGAACGGCGTCGCCGCGACGGATGTCGCGGCCTGCGAGATGGCGGCCAGTTCCTATGATTGCGAGGACGCATTCCTGATCGTCGTCATGGCGATCCTCGCCGGCGCTATGGCGACCGTCCTCTTCGTCTTCGGTTCGGCTGGCGTCTTTGCCGTCAAGCGCTTCCGGCAGGCGGGTGCGGCATGACGCGGCTCGTCTCTCGCTTCGCTCCCGCTTTGCTTGCCGTCATCGCGACGGCGGGTGTGGCGCAGGCGCATGTGCCGGATGGCGAGAAATTCGTCATCGCGTTCCGGCAGGCCTGCGTACCCGGGCGGCTTTCCTATTCGGCGGCGCGCGAGCACATCGCCTCGGTCGGCTGGAAGGAAGTCGAGCAGGGCGTCGACGAGAATCTGTCGAAGCTTCTGCAGAAATCCGACAAGGCCGTCCTCGAGGAGGCCGAGAAGGACTGGACCTATCAACGGACGGCCTTCGGCGGCTTTATCGACGGAAAGCCGCATTTCGTGGTCGTCACGCGGCTGCACGCGCCCGAGATCGTCACGCTGGTCGGGTGTTATCTCTACGATTTCGGCGCTACCGCGCCGATCGACCCGCAAATCGTCACGGACTTTCTCGGCGTCGAGCCTGCCGAGACTGTCGATGAAAAAGGCATGACGGGCTATACGTGGGGGCCTTCGCCGAAGCTGCCGCGCACGCTCGACACCTATCTCTTCTACATCACCAAGGGCAGCCCGATGCGTGACGCTTCGGGATTTGCCGGTGTTCTCTTGAAATTCGAAACATCCGAACCGGACGGTGCGGAATAAGGAGCTGCTAGCCACATGTCGATACTCGTCAACAAAGACACCAAGGTTCTCGTTCAGGGGCTGACCGGCAAGACCGGCACTTTCCACACCGAACAGGCGCTTGGCTATTACGGCACGCAGATGGTTGCCGGTATCCACCCGAAGAAGGGCGGCGAGACCTGGACTGCGGGCGAAGGCGCCGGCGAGGCTTCGGGCAAGGAACTGCCGATCTTCGCCACGGTCGGAGAGGCCAAGGAAGCGACCGGTGCGAACGCGTCCGTGATCTATGTTCCGCCGGCAGGCGCGGGCGCGGCGATCATCGAGGCGATCGAGGCCGAGATCCCGCTCATCATCTGCATCACCGAGGGTATCCCGGTCATGGACATGGTCAATGTGAAGGCGAAGCTCGACAAGTCGAAGTCGCGCCTGATCGGCCCGAACTGCCCGGGCGTGCTGACGCCGGAAGAATGCAAGATCGGCATCATGCCGGGCTCCATCTTCAAGAAGGGTTCGGTCGGCGTCCTGTCGCGTTCCGGCACGCTGACCTACGAGGCGGTTTTCCAGACCACCAATGAAGGCCTCGGCCAGACGACGGCTGTCGGCATCGGCGGCGACCCGGTCAAGGGCACCGAGTTCATCGACGTGCTCGAGATGTTCCTCGCCGACGACGCGACCGAGTCCATCATCATGATCGGCGAAATCGGCGGTTCGGCCGAGGAAGAGGCCGCCCAGTTCCTCAAGGACGAGGCCAAGAAGGGCCGCTCCAAGCCTATGGTCGGCTTCATCGCCGGTCGCACGGCGCCTCCCGGACGCACCATGGGCCATGCCGGCGCAGTGATCTCCGGCGGCAAGGGCGGCGCGGAAGACAAGATCGCGGCGATGGAAGATGCGGGTATTCGCGTCTCGCCGTCGCCGGCCCAGCTCGGCAAGACCCTTGTCGAAGTGCTGAAGGGCTAAACATCTGTTGGACGGGGGCGGCTCGCCCGCCCTTGTCAGCTATCGGGGCAGGCGGCTCAGACCGCCAAGGAAACGCACAAGCGCGCAAGCGCGCATCGAAAACCCAGGAGGGGCCAGCCGGCCCGCACAAGGTGAAGCAAATGGCACGCACCGACGAACTGAACGACCTGTTCGCCTCGACTTCGTTCCTTTATGGCGGCAACGCCCATTATATCGAGGAACTCTACGCCCAGTACCAGGACAACCCGGCCTCGCTGCCAGAGGAATGGCAGACCTTTTTCGGAGACCTGCACGACAAGCCCGAGGATGTCCGCAAGAACGCGCAGGGCGCGTCGTGGGAGCGTGCCAACTGGCCGCTGACGCCGAATGGCGAACTGACCTCGGCGCTCGACGGCAACTGGGCCGAAATCGAAGCCCATATCGGCACCAAGCTGAAGGAAAAGGCAGCGGCCACGTCGCAGCCGGTTTCAGACAAGGACATTGTCAGCGCGCAGCGCGATTCCGTGCGCGCCATCATGATGATCCGCGCCTACCGCATGCGCGGCCATTTGCACGCCAATCTCGACCCGCTCGGCATCGCCAAGCCGCTCGAGGACTACAATGAGCTTTCGCCGGAAGCCTACGGTTTCACGCCGGAAGACTACGACCGCAAGATCTTCATCGACAATGTGCTCGGGCTGGAATTCGCGACCATTCCGGAGATGCTCGACATCCTGAAGCGGACCTATTGCTCGACCATCGGCGTCGAATTCATGCACATCTCCAATCCTGAGGAGAAGTCGTGGATCCAGCAGCGCATCGAAGGTCCGGACAAGGGCGTCGCCTTCACCGACATGGGCAAGAAGGCGATCCTGCAGAAGCTGGTCGAGGCGGAAGGCTTCGAGCAGTTCATCGACGTCAAATACAAGGGCACCAAGCGTTTCGGCCTCGATGGCGGCGAATCGCTGATCCCGGCGCTGGAACAGATCATCAAGCGCGGCGGCGCCATGGGCCTGCGCGACATCGTGTTCGGCATGCCGCATCGCGGCCGCCTCAACGTGCTCTCCCAGGTGATGGCGAAGCCGCATCGCGCCATCTTCAACGAGTTCAAGGGCGGATCGTTCACACCCGACGACGTCGAGGGTTCGGGCGACGTGAAGTACCATCTCGGTGCCTCTTCCGACCGCGAATTCGACGGCAACAAGGTTCACCTGTCGCTGACGGCGAACCCCTCGCACCTGGAAATCGTCAATCCGGTGGTGATGGGCAAGGCGCGCGCCAAGCAGGACCAGATCGCCGGCGGCGCGCAGCGTCCGGAGGTCGTCGGCCTGGACGACCGTTCCAAGGTCCTGCCGCTCCTGCTGCATGGCGATGCGGCCTTTGCCGGCCAGGGCGTCGTGCCGGAATGTCTCGGCCTGTCGGCGCTGCGCGGCCACCGCGTCGCCGGCACGATCCATTTTATCGTCAACAACCAGATCGGCTTCACCACCAATCCTCGCTTCTCGCGGTCCTCGCCCTATCCTTCCGACGTGGCGAAGATGATCGAGGCGCCGATCTTCCATGTGAATGGCGACGATCCCGAGGCGGTCGTCTACGCGGCGAAGATAGCGGCGGAATTCCGCATGCTTTTCCACAAGCCGGTCGTCATCGACATGTTCTGCTATCGCCGCTTCGGCCATAACGAGGGCGACGAGCCGGCGTTCACCCAGCCGTTGATGTACAAGAAGATCCGCGCGCACAAGACGACGGCGCAGATCTATGCCGATCAGCTGATCGCCGAGGGGCTGATCACGACCGACGAATACGAGAAGATGAAGGCCGACTGGCGCGAGCATCTGGAAGTCGAATTCGAGGCCGGCGAGACCTACAAGCCGAACAAGGCCGACTGGCTGGACGGCAAGTGGTCGGGCCTGTCCAAGGCCGACAATGAGGACGAGCGCAGGCGCGGCAAGACCGCCGTGCCGATGAAGGCGCTCAAGGATATCGGCAAGAAGCTGACGACGGTTCCCGAGGACTTCGATGTCCACCGCACTGTCCAGCGTTTCATGGACAACCGCGCCAAGATGATCGAGACGGGCGAGGGCATCGACTGGGCGACGGCCGAGGCGCTGGCCTTCGGCTCGCTGTGCCAGGAAGGCTACGGCGTGCGCCTGTCCGGCCAGGACTGCGAACGCGGCACCTTCTCGCAGCGTCATTCGGTCCTCTACGACCAGAAGGACGAAACCCGTTACGTGCCGTTGAACTCGGTCTCCGCAGGCCAGGGCCGCTACGAGGTCATCAATTCGATGCTCTCGGAAGAAGCCGTGCTCGGTTTCGAATATGGCTACTCGCTGGCTGAGCCGAACGGGCTGACGCTTTGGGAAGCCCAGTTCGGTGACTTCGCCAATGGCGCGCAGGTCGTCTTCGACCAGTTCATCTCGTCGGGCGAACGCAAGTGGCTGCGCATGTCCGGCCTCGTCTGCCTGTTGCCGCACGGCTACGAAGGGCAGGGACCGGAGCATTCGTCGGCCCGCCTGGAGCGCTTCCTGCAGATGTGCGCCGAGGACAACATGCAGGTCGCCAACTGCACGACGCCGGCCAATTACTTCCACATCCTGCGCCGGCAGCTGAAGCGCGATTTCCGCAAGCCGCTCATCCTGATGACGCCGAAGTCGCTGCTGCGCCACAAGCGCGCCGTGTCGACGCTCGGCGAGATGTCGGGCGAGAGCGCCTTCCACAGGCTGCTGTGGGACGATGCGGAATATCGCAAGGATTCGAAGACCAAGCTGGTCACCGATTCCAAGATCCGCCGCGTCGTGATGTGCACGGGCAAGGTCTATTACGATCTTTACGAGGAACGCGAGGCGCGCGGTGTCAACGACGTCTACCTGCTTCGCCTCGAACAGCTCTACCCGTTCCCGGCCAAGGCTCTGATCACCGAACTGTCCCGCTTCAAGAATGCGGAGATGGTGTGGTGTCAGGAAGAGCCGAAGAACATGGGTGCCTGGGCCTTCATCGATCCGTATCTGGAATGGGTGCTCGCCCATATCAACGCCAAGCACCAGCGTGTCCGCTACACGGGCCGCGCCGCGGCGGCGTCGCCGGCCACCGGCCTGATGTCGAAACACAAGGAGCAGCTCGCCGCCTTCCTCGACGACGCGCTCGGCCAATGACGGCAATCAAACCTATCTGACCCCGGAAAGACTGAACAATGGCAAAAGAAATCCGCGTGCCCACCCTGGGCGAATCGGTCACGGAAGCGACCATCGGACAATGGTTCAAGAAGCAGGGCGATACCGTCGCCGACGGCGAGACGCTGCTGGAACTGGAGACCGACAAGGTGACGCTGGAAGTGCCGGCCCCGGCCGCCGGCACGCTCGGTGAAATCGTCGCCAAGGAAGGCGACACCGTAGAGGTCGACGCCCTTCTCGGCATGCTCGAGGAAGGCGACGGCGCGCCCGCCAAGGAAGAGAAAAAAGAAGACAAGAAGAAAGAGGCCAAGTCGTCGGAATCCAAGTCGGATTCGGAACCGGAGCCCGCACCGTCCGGTTCCGAGGTCGACACTGTCGGCATGGAAAAGGCCCGTGGCCGCGACAGCGACATGCCGCCGGCCCCGTCGGCCGCAAAGATGATGGCCGACAAGGGCGTTTCCGCCGAGCAGGTCTCGGGCTCCGGCAAGCGCGGCCAGGTGCTGAAGGGCGACGTGATCGAGGCGCTTGCCTCGGGTGCGCCGTCGTCGCCGGCCGAAGCGCCGAAGGCCGCCCGCGCACCGTCGCCCGAGGGCGATGCCGAGCGCGAGGAACGCGTGCGCATGACGAAGCTGCGCCAGACCATCGCGCGCCGGCTGAAGGATGCACAGAACACGGCTGCGATGCTGACCACCTACAACGAGGTGGACATGACGGCGGTGATGGATCTGCGCAAGAAATACAAGGATCTGTTCGAGAAGAAGCATGGCGTGAAGCTCGGCTTCATGGGCTTCTTCACCAAGGCGGTCACCCACGCGCCGCAGGAAGTGCCCGCGGTCAATGCCGAGATCGACGGCACCGACATCATCTACAAGCATTTCTGCCACATCGGCGTTGCCGTCGGCACCGACAAGGGTCTCGTCGTACCGGTCGTGCGCGATGCCGACCAGATGTCGATTGCCGAGATCGAGAAGGAAATCGGCCGGCTCGGCATGGCGGCGCGTGACGGCAAGCTCGGCATGGCCGACATGCAGGGCGGCACCTTCACCATCTCCAATGGCGGCGTCTATGGTTCGCTGATGTCCTCGCCGATCCTGAACGCGCCGCAGTCGGGCATTCTCGGCATGCACAAGATCCAGGAACGTCCGATGGCGATCGGCGGCCAGGTCGTCATCCGCCCGATGATGTATCTGGCGCTGTCCTACGACCACCGGATCGTCGACGGCAAGGAAGCCGTGACCTTCCTGGTGCGCGTCAAGGAAAGCCTCGAGGATCCGGAACGTCTCGTTCTCGATCTCTGATCGCGGAGCGGGTCGCCGGGCAATTCCGGCCGCCCGCCTTCCCCTGCCGGGAGACTGTCGCCAATGACCCAGTACTGGATTGAGCTCGCCTCCATCATGGCTATCTTCTCCTTCGCCATCGTGGCGCCGGGGGCCGATACGGCGATGGTCATGCGTCAGGCGATTGTGCATGGACGCAAGGCGGCGGTTCTCACCAGCATCGGCATCGGCGTCTCGCTGATGTTCCATGTCAGCTACACGATCCTCGGGCTCGGGCTGATCATCTCGCAGTCGATCCTGTTGTTCGGACTGCTGAAATGGCTCGGCGTGGCCTATCTGGTTTATATCGGCGTGCAGTCGTTGCGCGCCGGCACCGTGACGCTGGATGCCGGAGTCGCAAGTGACCAGCCCAAGGCGGCTCCGCAGACCGCTTTCAGGGGCTTCGCACTGGGCTTCCTCGCCAATGCACTCAATCCCAAGCCGGTGTTTTTCTTCCTGTCGGTCTTTTCGGCTGTCGTCAGTCACGAGACGCCGGCGGCGGTCAAGTTCGGCTACGGGCTGGTTATGGCGAGCTGCCTTATCGCCTGGTTCGTGGGCGTTTCGTTCTTCCTGACGATGCCGCGCATGCGCGCTGCCTTCGAGCGGGCGAGCAAGTGGATCAACAGGGTAAGCGGCGCCGTCTTCATCGCCTTCGGCCTGAAGCTGGCGACGGAAAAGGTCGGATGAAGCATTGAGTGAGCCGGCCGAAAAACCAGTTCTGCTCGTCACTGGCGGATCGCGCGGTATAGGCTGCGCCGTAGCCGTACTTGCCGCGCAGCGCGGCTGGCGCGTGGCGGTCAACTACGCGCACGACAAACAGGCCGCAGAGCAGACAGTGGCCACGATCGGGGAAGCCGGTAGCGAGGCTTTCGCCGTGCGCGCCGATGTGGCGAGCGAGGCCGATATCCTCGCCATGTTCGCGGCCGTCGACGAGCGCTGGGGCCGGCTCGACGGGCTGGTCAACAATGCCGGCGTCGTCGACCGGTCGGCGCGGGTGGACGAGATGAGCCTCGAACGGCTGGAGCGTATGTTCCGGATCAATGTGACCGGCGCGTTCCTATGTGCCCGGGAAGCCGTGAAACGCATGTCGACGCGGCACGGAGGCAAGGGCGGCGCGATCGTCAATCTGTCGTCGGCCGCCGCGACCCTCGGCGCTCCGGGGCAGTATGTCGACTACGCCGCCGCGAAGGGGGCGATCGACACGATGACGATCGGGTTGGCGCGCGAGGTCGCGACCGAGGGCATCCGCGTCAACGCGGTGCGGCCTGGCATCATCGACACGGACATCCACGCTTCCGGCGGCGAGCCGGACCGGGTGGCGAAAATGCGGGACGCGGTCCCGATGAAACGTGAAGGCAGTGCGCTCGAAGTGGCGCATGCCATCCTCTATTTGTTGTCGGAAGAGGCGTCCTATTCGACTGGCGCCATTCTGGATGCGACCGGCGGTCGCTAGTTTAGGAAAGGTATATCATGGCCTATGACGTTATAGTGATCGGATCGGGACCGGGCGGTTATGTCTGCGCCATCAAATGTGCGCAGCTCGGCCTGAAGACCGCGATCGTGGAAAAGCGGGCGACGCTCGGGGGCACCTGCCTGAATATCGGCTGCATCCCGTCCAAGGCCATGCTGCATGCCTCCGAGATGTTCCACGAGGCGGAGACCTCGCTGGAAAAACTCGGCGTCAAGGTCGGCAAGCCGAAGCTCGATATCAAGGCGATGCTCGCCCACAAGGACGCCACCGTTAAGTCGAATGTCGACGGCGTCGCCTTCCTGATGAAGAAGAACAAGGTCGACTGGCTGACCGGAACCGGAAAGGTTCTCGGCGAGGGCAAGGTCTCGGTCACCGGCGAGGACGGCAAGGAACAGGAAATCGAGGCGAAGAACGTCGTCATCGCCACCGGTTCCGATGTCGCCGGCATTCCGGGCGTCGATGTCGATTTCGACGAGAAGGTCATCGTCTCGTCGACCGGCGCGCTGGAGCTTTCCAAGGTGCCGGGCCGTCTCGTGGTCGTCGGCGGCGGCGTGATTGGCCTCGAACTCGGCTCGGTCTGGAAACGTCTCGGCGCCGAGGTCACCGTGGTCGAATATCTCGACAAGGTGCTCGGCCCGATGGACGGCGACGTGTCGAAGCAGTTCCAGCGTCTGCTGGAAAAGCAGGGCATCAAGTTCAATCTTGGCGCCAAGGTCACCGGCGTCAAGAAATCCGGAAAGGGCGCGGAGGTTACCTTCGAGCCGGTCAAGGGTGGCGACGCCGAGACGATTTCGGCCGATTTCGTGCTCGTCTCGACCGGCCGCAAGCCTTATACGGATTCGCTTGGACTGGAGGATGCCGGCGTGAAGCTGGACGATCGTGGCCGGGTCGACATCAACGACCATTGGCAGACCTCGGTATCCGGCATTTATGCGCTGGGCGACGTGGTCAAGGGCCCGATGCTGGCGCACAAGGCGGAAGACGAGGGCATGGCGGTCGCCGAGATCATCGCCGGCCAGCATGGCCATGTGAATTTCGACGTCATCCCGAGCGTGGTCTATACCGATCCGGAAGTCGCCTCCGTCGGCAAGACCGAGGAAGAGCTGAAAGCCGCCGGTATCGAATATACGGTCGGCAAGTTCCCCTTCTCGGCCAATGGCCGCGCCCGTGCGATGCTGGCGCCGGACGGCTTCATCAAGATCCTCGCCGACAAGAAGACCGACCGGGTGCTGGGCGTTCACATGCTCGGTCGCGGCGTTGGCGAGATGATCCACGAGGCCGCGGTGCTGATGGAATTCGGCGGTTCGTCGGAGGATCTGGCGCGCCCCTGCCACGCGCACCCGACCATGTCGGAAGCCGTGCGCGAGGCGGCGCTCGCCGCAGCCTTCGGCAAGCCGATCCACATGTGAGGCGAATTTCTTTCCGCTGAAAAAAAACGGGCCGCGATGGCCCGTTTTTCTTTTGCACTGGAGGGTGCGGGTATTATTCGGCCGGCGCCGTCGGGACGACTTCGTCCGGTACATCGATCGTCACGTTGACGTCGTTGGAGTCGGTCAGCACACCGGAATTGTAAAGATAAAGCCCGCCGACGCCTAGAACGATCAGCAGTAGAATGGCGATGAACCAGCCGGCGCCGCCACTGCTGTAACTGTAAACGACCTTTGTCTCTCGATCCTGAGTGGTCATCATCGTCTCCTTTTTGCATCCGACCTGATAACGACTCGTGTCGCGAAAGGGTTCCATTATGATCGGCGGGCGCGGAAACGGAAAAAAACCCGGCGCTCCGGGGAACGCCGGGTTTCAAGCTTGCTGGAGATCAGTCGACGGTCAGGCTTGCTGCCAGGCGTCGAGATATTTGATCAGCCACGCATCGACCGGCACTTGCGCCACTTCCATCTTCTTCAGTTTGGAATAATCGACAGGTGTCTGATTTTGAGCGACCGTCTCGTGCATCGGGCAGGCGATCGCCGAACCCGAAACGAAGAGAGCCGCTACGAGGCCAAGGCCCAGTGCTTTGTAAGACATGCGCTGCTCCTTTGCTGGCCCGGACATGTCCGGACGGAAGCAGGGTACCTCAGGTCGGGAATTTGGCAAGATAAAAGCCGATCACAAATTCGCGCGCCGGGTTGCCATGCTCAGTCCCTGAAATGCTTATCCGTTAGGATTTGCCCTAATCGAGCAACGCTGCTCGCGCCGAAAGGCCCTTTAGGGTCCAACACCCGGAATCGACTTCCCTCGAACCGGATATCGACATTGAACGCGCCCTTGAGCGCCATCAGCAGGAGCCCCTTCAAGGACGTGAGCGTACTATTTCGAAATGAGAGGGCTATGCGTGCATGTTTCCACGGTGACACGCATAGCTTGCAAAGCGATTGTCTAAAATGCCTGACTTGTGACCAGTCCGATCACTCGTAGACCGGCGTCACCGTGTAGCCGGCTTCGTCGATCAGGTGGGCGAGGCCCTTGTCGCCGGGCAGGTGCAGCGCGCCGACCGCGACAAAGGCGCCACCCTTGTCGAGCATTGGCAAGGCGCGGTCCAGCATGGTCTTGTTGCGGACATGGACCATGGTTTCCTCGAAATCGGCATAGCCGGCCGCGAGTTCCTCATTGGTTTCCATTTCCGGCGAAACGGAGCGCAGCATCGGCCAGATCGCGCCGGTTTCGCCCTTCACGTAGAGCTGGATCATCGTCTCGATGACGTCGTCGATCCGGTCTCCGAGCGCGATGCTCTCGACCAGGCCCTGCACGTGGAACGACATCGGCAGCGAGGCCATGGCGTTGAACTGCTCGACGATCGTTTCCAGACCGACCAGTTCCTTGCCGTCGCGCTCGGCATCCTGGGCAAGTTTCAGGTCCAGAAAAGACGCGCCGGCCTGCTTGCGGTCGAATTCGCAGGGCGGCAAAGCCACCATGCCGGAAATCAGCCAGGGCTTCATCCGCTCGACCAGCGCCAACTGTATGCCGCGTTTGGCAAGCCCGTCCTTCAGAAGCGCGCGCTGATCTTCGGTCAGATAGTCCGACAGATCCTCCTCGCCGGTGAACATGGTCAGGTCCGGCTTCGAGAACAGGGCCATCTGCGCCTTGGCCGGGTCGAGGATCTCGGTGGATTCGATCGCCACCGTGTCGGCCTCGTCGAAGGCGGCCCGGGCTTTTTGCGGCAGGTCGATCACGCGCTCGTCGGTCAGGTGCATCGTCCCGAATAGCCAGGATGGCGCCAGCCCCTCCTTGTCGATACGGAACAGTCGTGTGTCGCCATTGGGCGTTGCCGCGGCCTCTTGCAACACCCGCTCGTAACCCGCCGGGTCGTCGCGCTTCATCGCGTCGAGCACGTTATTGCCGGTGCAGGTCTCGGCGGCGGATGCCGGGACGCTGCGCAGCGCGACGAAGAGCACGACAAGGAATGTCCACAAAAACAGCGCGTTGGCGAGACCCAGCGCGGTGAGAAGCGGACCGCTGATGCGGTCGAGACGGGAGAAAACGGCGTTCATGGGCGCAATTTGCCCAGAAAAGGGCGACGATTCGGTTAAGAGGAAGACGAAAATGCAGCCTGCGCGGGCTGTCAGGGTGTTCTGGCGCGCGGATGGGCGTTCTTGTAGACGTCGAGCAGGCGCGCCGTGTCGACGCCGGTATAGACCTGCGTGGTCGACAGGCTGGCATGGCCCAGCAATTCCTGGATCGTTCTCAGATCGCCGCCGCTGCCGAGCAGATGGGTGGCGAAGGAATGGCGCAGCGCATGCGGCGTCGCCGTGTCCGGCAGGCCGAGCGCGCTTCTGAGATTGCGCATGTCCCGCTGCAGGACCGCCGGCTGCAGCGCACCGCCGCGCGCCCCGCGAAACAAGGGTTCGCCCGGCGGAAGATCGTAGATGCAAAGCCGGCGGTAGAGATCGACGGCGTCGAACACGACCGGCAGCAGCGGCACCATGCGCGTCTTCGAGCCCTTGCCGGTCACGGCGATGGATTTTTCGCCGCGGTTTCGCAATGCCTCTCCCGTCAGTGACAGCGCCTCGCCGATGCGCAGGCCGCAGCCATAGAGCAGCGTCAGCACGGCGGCGTTGCGCGCGGCGATCCAGGGTTCCTCATGCAACTGCTCCTTGGCGTCGACCACGCGGCGCGCATCGGCGGCGGTTAGCGGTTTCGGCAGCGATTTCGGCTGGCGCGGCGCGCGCATCGTCGTTGCGGCGGCTGCGTTGGCAAGGCCGCTTCGCTCGAGATAGCGCATGAAGGAGCGGATGCCGGCGAGGCCGCGCCCCAGCGTTCTCGCGCCCGCGCCGCCCGCGCGCCGACGGGTCAGGAAGGCGCGGAAATCGAGAGAGCGAAGCTCCGCGACATCCTTCAACCCCGGCGCGCCGCCGAGATGGCCGGCGAGGAAGGAGAGGAACTGCCGCGTGTCGCGCTCATAGGCTTCCAGCGTTTTCGGCGCGAGCCGGCGCTCGCCGCCCAACTGGTCCAGCCACGCCTTGCGGGCCGCGGCGAGGTCGGGCTTTGCATTGACGAGGATGGCGCTGTCGTCGGACATGACGCTATTTTGCCCGGCAATGGTTACCGGGCGATTGCGCCCGGCTTGGCTCTGCCTTGAAAAGCCTGTATCGCGACCGGCACCGAAACGGAGCGAAACATGGCGAAGCCGCACAAGCCCCTTTCCTCGCCGGTCCTGATGGGCGTCATAGGCGCGCCGCATGGCGTGCGCGGCGAATTGCGCGTTAAGCCGTATACGGGCGACCCGCTGGCGCTCCGCGATTACGGCACGTTGTTCGATGCGCAGGGCCGCGCCTTTGACGTGGCCGATATCCGCGCGGCGAAGAATGTCGTGGTCGTCACGTTTGAACAGGTCAATGACCGCACGGCCGCCGAGGCGCTCAACGGCGTCGAACTCTTTATCGACCGGTCTCAGCTTCCCGACGAAGAGCTCGACGAAGACGAATTCTTCATCGCCGATCTTGTCGGCCTTGCGGCCCATGACGCGGCCGGCGCGAAGATCGGCGAGATCGTCGCCGTGCATGATTTCGGCGCCGGCGACCTGCTGGAGATCGCGCCCATGACCCCATCCGGCGGGCTGGCGCGCAAAAGCGCCTTTCTGGTCGAATTCACGCGCGAAACCGTGCCCGACATCGATTTCGACGCCGGCCAGCTGACGCTGATCCGCCCGTCCGAGATCGAGGCGCGCGGCGAGGAAGACGAGGACGGCGAAGCATGAGCTTCAGGGCGACCGTGCTGACGCTCTATCCGGAAATGTTTCCGGGCACGCTCGGCCAGGCGCTTGCCGGCAAGGCGCTGGCGCGTGGCGACTGGTCGCTCGAAGCGGTGCAGATCCGCGATTACGCGACCGACAAGCATCGCAGCGTCGACGACACGCCGGCCGGCGGCGGTGCCGGCATGGTCATGCGCGCCGATGTCGTCGCGGCGGCGCTTGACGCCAGTTGCGACGAGGCCGACCCGCGCCCGCGCCTGTTGATGAGCCCGCGTGGCAAACCGCTGACGCAGGCCCGCGTGCGCGACCTCGCCGCCGGTCCAGGCGCGGTCATCGTCTGCGGCCGGTTCGAGGGCGTCGACCAGCGCGTCATCGACGGGCGCGGTCTCGAAGAGGTGTCGATCGGCGATTATGTCCTGTCGGGCGGAGAGGTCGCCGCGCAGGTGCTGCTCGACGCCGTTATCCGCCTGCTGCCGGGCGTGATGGGCAATGCCCAATCCGGCGATACCGAGAGCTTCGAGGGCAATCTCCTCGAACCCCCGCATTACCCCCGCCCCGCCGAATGGGAGGGCCGGACGATCCCCGAAGTTTTGACCTCCGGCAACCACGCGAAGATCGACGAATGGCGGCGCGAGGAGGCGGAAAAGCTGACGCGCGAGAGAAGGCCGGATCTTCTGGGCGGGTAAGGCGCGCCGTCTGCCCGTCACTTCGTGAAGTAATACCAGCTCAGCAGCAGTCCGACGATAATCACCAGGGCGCGGACGACCCATTGCGGCACACGCTTGGCCATCCACACGCCGGCATAGCCCCCGAGCGCGCCGCCCGGGATCATGACCGCGGCCGGCAGCCATGCCACCACGCCGCCGCCGACGAAGACGACTATCGCCACCGTCGCGATCAGAACCGCGATGAAGTTCTTCATCGCGTTGAGCCGGGGGTAGTCGCCACCCTTGGCGATGCCGAGGACGGCCAGCATCATGATGCCCATGCCGGCGCCGAAGAAGCCGCCATAGATCGATGTTGCGAACTGCGCGAACAGGCCGATCGGTCCCATCGGATGGTCGGGGCTGAGCGATCTCGGACGCAGCCAGGGACCGGCCGCGAACAGCGCGGTCGCCCCGATCAGCAGCCATGGCACGATCTGCCGGAATGTCGGATTGGACAGAGACAGCAATGTCAGCGCGCCGGCGAGGCCGCCGACCAGCGAGATCGCGCCGAGCTTCAGCGCTTCGCGCAGATCCTTGCGAACTTCGGTGTAGTAGGCGAGCGCCGACGTCACGTAGCCGGGAAACTGTGTCACCGAGGACGTCGCATTGGCGACGATCGGCGGTACGCCGATCAGCGTCAGCGCGCCGAAAGTCAGAAAGGTGCCGCCGCCGGCGATCGCGTTGACCGCGCTGGCGAGAAATCCGGCCGCAAACAGCAGCACTATATTGAACAATGTCATGGCGCTCCGCCCAATCGGGCCGAATGCCCGTCCCTGCCTAGCCGACGCCATGGCCGATGTGCAATGCTTCTCATCTTGTCCGTCTTGCCGGCCTCCCGGTTTACGGTGAAAGGGCGTGACAAATGTCCCGTTCTACTGTATGGACGCCGCGAATTCGGGCGCAAAGCCCTGACTCACTAGCAAATACGATCTCGTGAATACGCTCCGGCCTTATGGCCAGGCATGACGGTCCAGTGACTTTCTGCCCTTGTCGAGCGCTCTGGCGGTTCAAAAGAACAAGAGGAATGAAATCATGACGGACATCATCCGCCAGCTCGAGGCCGAACAGGCCGAGAAAATTCTCGAAAAGCGCAAACTGCCGGATTTCTCGCCGGGCGACACCGTCCGCGTCCAGGTGCGCGTTACGGAAGGCAAGCGCACCCGTCTGCAGGCCTATGAAGGCGTCTGCATCGCGCGTTCCGGCGCTGGCTTCAACGAGAACTTCACTGTTCGCAAGCTTTCCTATGGCGAAGGCGTCGAGCGCGTGTTCCCGGTCTTTTCGCCGCTGGTCGAGGCCGTCGAAATCGTTCGCCGCGGCAAGGTCCGCCGTGCGAAGCTCTACTACATGCGCGGCCTGACCGGTAAGAAGGCCCGTATCGTGGAAAACACCAATGCTCGTTCGCGCAAGCTGAACGACGAAGAGCGTCAGAAGATGCTCGACGAGAAGGCCCGCATCGAGGCCGAGAAGATCGCCGCCGCCGAGGCGCTGGCAGCCGAGAAGGCAGCCGAGGAAGCCGCGGAAGCAGCAAAGGCGGCGGAAGCTGCAGCAGCCGAAGCACCGGCCGAAGACAACAACGCATAAGTCTCTGCGCTTCGTGGAGAAATCGAAGGCGGGCCTTGGTCCGCCTTTTTTACTTTCGGTTTGAAAATTTTCTGAAAGTCTGTTTTCCTTGCCCCCAAGCGTTCGCCCTGGGGAGAGGTTTCGGTTGATGGACGGTTTCGAGGAAACGTCCCTGTGCATGGCGCAAGAGGAGCCGGGGTCGTCCGCAAAAGCGGGCGAGGCGGAGCCGAGCCACCCGACCGCCGGGACGCCCGCCAGTTTTGACCAACTCAACGCCTGCCTGCGCGACTATTTCGCCGTCGAGGACGAGAGCTTCATCCGCTTCATGGGCGAGAACTCCAGCATCATGGAGCTTTACGCCGGTGACGTGCTGATCGAGCAGGGCGCGCGCGACGACGATGTCTATTTCGTCCTCTCGGGCCGCCTCAGGGCGATCAGGATCGAAGCCGACGGAAGCCGGCTGACGCTTGGCGAGATCGGGCGCGGCGAGCCGGTCGGCGAACTCGCCATGTTCACGGACGAGCCGCGCAGCGCCGAGGTCGTCGCGATCCGTAATTCGCTGCTCGCGCGGGTTTCGCGCCAAACCGTTGAAGAGGCGATCGCCCGCCAGCCAGAGATCGCGCTGGTCATGACCCGGCATGTGATCACCCGCTTTCGGCGCCAGCAGCAGAAGTCCCGGCCGCCCGCGCCGCCGGTCATCGTCACGATCCTTCCCGTCGGCGGCAGGACCGACGTTCAGGGCTTCGTGCGGAAGCTGGCCGAGGCGCAGAAACCCTGGCGCGAGCGGATTGCCGTGCTCGACCCTGAAACCGTGCATGAGCGCTTCGGCCACCTCGCCAAGCCCGACATATTGCGGCCGCGCGGGCAGATCTCGAGCGAGATCGCAGCGATGGAGGGCGAGCATGACGCCATTTTCCTGATCGCCGATCCCGAGGATCCCGTGTGGAGCCTGACCGCGATTCATCATGCCGACGAGATTCTGCTGCTCGCCAATGCGGAAGACGATCCCGCGCCCACCGCCTTCGAGAAGCGCATGCTCGAGGGCGATCAGAATGTTCAGGGCCGAGTGGCGCTGATTTTGCTGCATTCCGCCAATACCGTCGCCCCGCGCGGCACGGCGAAATGGCTCGCTTCCCGCAAGGTCGACAGGCATTTCCATGTCCGTCCGACGCTCGACCGCGACATGCGCCGTCTGGCGCGCATCCTGACCGGCAACGCCGTCGGCATCGTTTTTGCCGGCGGCGGCGCGCGCGGCTTCGCCCATATCGGCGTGGCGCAGGCGCTCACCGAGATCGGCGTCGAGTTCGATTATGTGGGCGGCACGTCTGCCGGCGCGATCATGGCGTCCTTTCTCGCCATGGAAGTCGAGGGTGACGACTTCGTCGAGATGGCGCGCCGCGTCTTCGTCACCTCGAGTTTCGGCAATCTGACCGGCGATTACAGCTACGCGCCGCTGGTTTCGCTCATCAAGGGACAGCGCGCCCACCAGATAACCGACATGTTCGTCGCGGAGCGGACCGGCGGCCACAAGCTCGATCTCGAGGATAGCTGGAAAACCTATTTCGTCGTTGCGTCGAATTTCACGAAGCATCGCGAGCAGGTGCTGATGCGTGGCGATTTCGTCCGCAATCTCGTCGCCAGCTTCTCGATACCGGGGCTGTTTCCGCCAGTCCTGAAAGACGGCGAGGTGCTGTTCGACGGCGGCAGCTTCAACAATTTCCCTGTCGACGTGATGCGCGAGAAGCTGGGGGCCGGCAAGATCATCGGCGTCGACCTGCTGCCCAATGTCGAAAAGCGCTACCATCTGGAGGACGTGCCGTCGCCGCTCGCCATCCTGATGGATTCGCTGCGGCCGCGCCGGAAACGCCGGTACCGTCTGCCGCGCTTGCCCGATACGCTCCTGACCGCTTCCATCGTCACGGCGATGGCCCGGCAGAAGGCAATGCGCCAGGACGTCGACATGCTCTTCCAGCCCAATGTCCGCGGCGTTTCGATGCTCGACTGGAAAAAATATGACCAGGTCGTCAGCTCGGCCTACAAGCAGGCTCTGGCGCAATTGCAGGCCATGGACGCCTCCGAACTCGCCGCTTTCGTGCCGGCGCAGGTCAGCTGATCGCGGTTTGCACAGCGCCGGCTTGCGTCCTGCACTCCAGCGGCTAGTCTCCGGGTTCCAGCTCAGCCACAAATGGAGCCACCTATGATATCCCGTCGTCTCCTACTCGGCCTCGGTGCCGCTCTCACCCTTTTCCCGGTTGCCGCGTCGGCGCAGGACCTTCCCGATCTGGGCGGGCGCACCGTCGTTATCGTCACGGAGAACGCCTATCCGCCGCTGCAATTCGTCGATCCGAAGACCGGCGACGCGATCGGCTGGGAGTATGACGCGGTCGCCGAAATGGCGAAGCGGCTGAATTTCACGGCCGAATACCAGAACACGTCCTGGGACGCGATGATCCAGGCGGTTTCGGACGGGCAGTACGACATGGGCATGACCGGCATCACCATCACCGAGGAACGGGGCGAGAAGGTCGATTTCTCCGATCCCTATATGCGGTCCGAAATGCACATGCTGGTGCGTGCCGACGAGGAGCGTTTCACCGACGCTGCGTCGTTCAAGGCCTTCGCGGACGGGCTTGTCGGCGCGCAGGCCGGCACCACGCCCTTCTATGTGGCGGTCTATGACGTGCTCGACGGCGACGAGGGCAACGCGCGCATCAAATTGTTCGAAACTTTCGGCGCTTCGGTTCAGGCGTTGCGCACCGGCGATGTCGATCTCGTCCTGACCGACGGCACGGCGGGGCAGGGGTATGTCGAATCCTCCGGCGGCGCTCTGAAGATGATCGGCGAGCCGCTCGGGACCGAGGATTTCGGCTTCATCTTCCCGAAAGGCTCCGACCTCGTCGCGCCGATCAACGCCGCCATCGCCGCGCTGAAGGCGGACGGCACGTTCGACGCGCTGAACAGGAAATGGTTCCTCGACTACGAGCTCGGGCAGTAGCCGCACCGTGAGCTTACGGGCAGGGCCGGTTCGGCGGTAGCGGCGTGGCGCGTCGCGAGAATTCCGGCGAGAAGGACTTTCCGTGGTGGCTGCTGGCGATATGCGCCATCGGCGCCGCGCTGGCAGTGGTGATCGCCTCCAGCGATCTCTACGCACAGGTCTTTTCCACCGTGGCGCGTGGCGTGCGCATCACCATCTTCGTCACGCTGGTCGGCTTCGCGCTCGCCACTCTGCTCGGCCTCGGTCTGGCGCTGATGGGCCTGTCGGGCTCGCTGATATTGCGGCAGGTGGCGCGATTCTATGTCGAGGTGATCCGCGGCATCCCGATTCTGGTTCTGCTGTTCTATATCGCCTTTGTCGGTGCGCCGGCGCTGGTCTGGCTGATCAATCTCGTCACTCAGCCGCTTCAGGCGGCGGGTTTCATGGATCCGGTGCTGGTGCGCGACATCTCGCTTCTCTGGCGGGCGATTCTGGCGCTGATGATCGGCTATTCGGCTTTCATCGCCGAGGTGTTCCGCGCCGGCATCCTCGCCGTCGACGAGGGGCAGGTCGAGGCGGCGGAAGCGCTCGGGCTCAATCGCTGGCAACGTTTCCGGCTGATCGTTTTCCCGCAGGCGATCCGCACGATCCTGCCGCCGCTCGGAAACGACTTCGTCGCCATGGTGAAGGACTCCTCGCTCGTCTCGGTGCTGGGCGTCGCCGATATCACCCAGATGGGCAAGGTCTATGCGGCCGGCTCGTTTCGCTTCTTCGAGACCTATTCAATCGTCGCCTATATCTACCTGATCCTGACGATCGGCCTGTCGCTTCTGCTGAGGCGGCTGGAAAAGCGGATGCGGCGCGCGCAGGAGCGGAACTGAGCCATGCAACGCCTCGCCGCCTCGCGTGTTATGCTTCTACCATGCAGGAGACCCTGACCGCTCATTTCGCAACCGTGTTGCCGCTCTCCGTCATCGCGCTTCGCCTCGTCGTGGCGCTGCTACTCGGCGCGGTGCTCGGCCTCGAGCGCGAGTGGCGGGAACGACCCGCGGGACTGCGCACGCATATCCTCGTCAGCATCGCCTCGGCGACTTTCGCGTTGATCGCAATCGAACTCGTCAACCAGCCGGAATTCTCGTCCGACGCGCTACGCACGGACCCGCTCCGGCTGGTGGAGGCGATCACCGGCGGCGTCGCCTTCCTGGCCGCCGGCTTCATCGTTTTCTTCAAGGGCGAGGTTCACGGCGTGACGACGGGCGCCGGCATGTGGCTGGCTGCGGCGATCGGGCTCGCCGCCGGCCTCGGCCTGTTCTCGATTGCGGCGCTCGCGACATTTCTTGGCATTCTCACGCTGACGCTTATCCGCCGCTTCGAATTCTGGTTCGATTTGAAGGAAAAGAGCCATCGCGGACCTGAAAAGCAAAGCGGGTCCGGCGATCAGGCCTGACGGCGCGAACCGGGCCTGTCTGTGCGGGATCCCAGATTGCCGTCCATGACGAAACTTGGTATGAGCGCCGCCATGGAAAAGCTGTTCGGACATCCGGGCTTCAAGAGCTTCACGCTGCAGGACCGCAAGCGCCTGCCGTCGCGCTTCTTCGCGCGCGTGGCATTCACGCAGCTCGCCCGGCTCGGCTGAGCGCCGTCCGCTCCCGGCCACGGCCGGTTTCTTCAAATATTTCATAGCCCTGAATGGAAAATACCATGACCGCACCGCGTACCCTTTATGACAAGATCTGGGACGACCATGTCGTCGATACCGACGAGAATGGCACGTCGCTGCTCTATATCGATCGCCACCTCGTCCATGAGGTGACCAGCCCGCAGGCCTTCGAGGGCCTTCGCATGGCGCATCGCGACGTGCATGCGCCGGCCAAGACGCTTGCCGTCGTCGACCACAACGTGCCGACCACGCCCGATCGCCATACCGGTATCAAGAACGAGGAAAGCCGCATCCAGGTCGAGGCGCTGGCCAGGAACGCCGCCGATTTCGGCATCGAATATTATTCCGAGAACGACAAACGTCAGGGCATCGTCCATATCGTCGGGCCGGAGCAGGGCTTCACCCTGCCGGGCATGACGATCGTCTGCGGCGACAGCCACACCTCGACGCATGGCGCGTTCGGCGCGCTCGCCCACGGCATCGGCACCTCTGAGGTCGAGCATGTGCTCGCAACCCAGACGCTGATCCAGAAAAAGGCCAAGAACATGCTCGTCCAGGTGGACGGCAAGCTGCCCGAAGGCGTGACCGCCAAGGACATCGTGCTCGCCATCATCGGCGAAATCGGCACCGCCGGCGGCACCGGCCACGTCATCGAGTTCGCCGGCGAGGCCATCCGCGCGTTGTCGATGGAAGGCCGCATGACGGTCTGCAACATGACCATCGAGGGCGGCGCAAGGGCCGGCCTGATTGCTCCGGACGAGACGACCTTCGCCTATATCAAGGACAAGCCGCGCGCGCCGAAGGGCGAGGCGTGGGACATGGCGCTTGAATACTGGAAGTCGCTGAACACCGACGAGGGCGCGCATTACGACAAGGTGGTCAAGCTCGACGCGGCCAATCTGCCGCCGATCGTTTCCTGGGGCTCGTCGCCGGAAGACGTCGTCTCCATCGAGGGCGTCGTGCCCAACCCGGACGATATCGAGGACGCCAACAAGCGGTCGTCGAAATGGCGGGCGCTGGAATATATGGACCTCAAGCCGGGCACGAAGATGACAGACATCGCCATCGACCGCGCCTTCATCGGCTCCTGCACCAATGGCCGCATCGAGGATCTGCGCGCGGTCGCGAAGGTCGTCGAAGGCAAGAAGGTTGCGCCGACCGTCAGCGCGATGATCGTGCCGGGGTCCGGTCTCGTGAAGGAACAGGCGGAGAAGGAAGGCCTCGACAAGATCTTTCTCGAAGCCGGTTTCGAGTGGCGCGAGCCGGGCTGCTCGATGTGCCTTGCGATGAATGACGACCGACTGAAGCCGGGCGAGCGCTGCGCGTCGACTTCGAACCGCAACTTCGAGGGCCGCCAGGGCTACAAGGGCCGCACCCATCTGGTCTCGCCCGCCATGGCAGCCGCCGCCGCCATCGCCGGTCATTTCGTCGATGTGCGCGATCTCTGATCGTCGCTGATTTTCGATTGGAAACGGCGCCTGCGGGCGCCGTTTTCGTTTCAACCCGCCGTCTCGTTGTCGCCCCGGTAGCGCAGCCCGTCGACCAGTAGTGCGACCATGCGCCTTGCATGGTCCTTGCCGGTGGCGTCTCCGGTGCCTGAAAGGCGCGCCACGGCGTGGAGCAGGTCGGTCGGGTCTACGCCGGAGCGGATTTCGCCGGCCTCTTCCGCCGCCTGCAAAAGATTTTCCAGCGCCGGGCGCAGGCGCTGGTCGAAATAGGCCGGCAGCGGCTCGTAGGCCGGGTCCCCGGAATGCAGCGCCGAGGACAGTCCGCGCTTGGCGGAGATGAAATCCACGAAACGCTGCATCCAGCGCGCCAGCGCCTCTGCCGGTGGATACTCCGCCGCAAGCGCCTCCGCCGCGTCGGCACAGGCGTCTATCTCCCGGCGGAACACGGCCACGATCAGATCGGAACGCTGCGGGAAATGGCGGTATAACGTGCCAACGCCGACGCCGGCCTTGCTGGCGATCTCACGTACAGGTGCGTCGACGCCCGAGACCGCGAAAACCTCCATAGCCGCCTTCAGCAGGCCGTCCATGTTTCGTTGCGCATCGGCGCGTACACGCTTTCCGGCAGCCGGTTCTGCGTCCTTCGTTTCCAATTCCCGTGCCATCGCGACAGACCTCATGGAACCGGAACGCGATTCCGGTTGATAAACGGAACATCGTTCCGTATATAGATCGGAACATGGTTCCGCTTATTTCCCGATAGCATGGAACGGCGGCCGTGGCCACTGCCAGCGCAAAAGGAAAAACTCATGAACAAGCTTATCGAAAAGGCCTCGGCCATCCCCGTTCCGGACGCGGTTCCGGTCATCTCCGTCGCACCCGTAACGCTCGCCGCGCCGGACCGCGGGATCGATCTCGAGCTGCGGGTCTCCGCGCCGATAACCGGCGACAACTTGCCGGTTATTGTCCTGTCGCACGGCCACGGCCCGTCGCTCTATCTTCCGTCGCTCGACGGTTATGGGCCGGTCGCCCGGTTCTGGGCGGCGCACGGCTTCGTCGTCATCCAGCCGACCCATCTTAACGCGAAGATCTACGCCCTCGGTCCGGATGCGCCGGGCGCGCCGCTCTTCTGGCGTTCCCGCGTCGAGGACATGTCGCTGATCCTCGACCGCCTCGACGAGATCGAGGCGCAGGTGCCGATCGTCGCCGGGCGCATCGATCGTGAGAAAATCGCCGCTGTCGGCCATTCGATGGGAGGACAGACTGTCGGCATGATCCTCGGCGCCGGATTGATCGACCCGGATGGCGTTGCTCCTCCGGTCACCCTGCGCGACGCGCGCTACAAGGCCGGGGTCCTGCTCGCCGCGCCGGGTAATGGCGGCGACAGCCTTAGCGAATTCGCACGGGAGAACTACGCGGCGCTCAATCCCGATTTCTCGACCATGACAACGCCGACGCTCGTCGTCGTCGGCGATGAGGACGACAACCCGCATCTGACAACGCGCGGCGCCGAGTGGCACACCGACCCTTACACAAACGGGCCGGGGGCCCAGGCGATGCTCACTCTTTTCGGCGGCAGGCACGGGCTTGGCGGGATCGCCGGATACGATGCCAAGGAGACAGATGACGAGGATCCGGAGCGGCTTGCGACCACCCAAAGGATGGTGTGCGCCTGGCTGCGCAGTGTGCTTTATCCGGGTGATCCGGCCTGGAGCGAGGCGCGCATGGCGTTGGCGCAGAACGCGGAATCGCTTGGCCGGGTCGACGAAAAATAGGTCTCCGATAGGCCGCTGTGCGGGAGAACGGCGCCTGCGGGCGCCGTTTTCGGTTCCGGCGTCGCCGCGGATATGCGAAAAATCGCCCCCATTAACCTGCTATCAAGCGCAACCGTCTAATCCTTCCCGGAAATCTGCCCGCGATTTGCGGGCGGGAAGGACACATGTCGGAAGAGCATAACTTTTTCCAGTTTGTCGGGCCGGTAATCTTTTTTGCCCTGGCGGTCGGCTTCGCGACAATCCGCTATCACGCGCCCTTTCGCGTTTCGGCCGGGTTCTTCGAGCTTTCCTATCTGTTCCGCTCGCTTGCCTTCACGGCGGATTATTTCCGCCCGGCCATGCCGCCGGATGTCGGCGTTTTTCTCCCCATCCTGCTGTTTCTTGCAGGTGGCATCACCTTTTGCGCCGGGATCTTTCACCTTTTTTCGCTGCGGGTCCCGTGGTGGGTGCTCGGCTCCATCGCGGTCGCGGTGATCGAACTCTTCGGCTGGTATCGCTTCGTCGAGGACAGCCTCGTGATGCGAATCGTCATCATGAATGGCATTTCGGCGGGCGTGCTGATATGGCTTGCGATCGCGATCCGCCACCGGATCGCGCGTGGTGTCGACCGGCTTTTGCAGGTGCTATTGGTCGCCAATTCCGTACAGTTCGTCGCGCGCACCGCAGTCATGCTCTGGCTGGAGGGAGGCACCCTGACGGCAGCGAATTACTCGGAGTCGCTGACGGCGGTTTCGCTGCGCTTCGCGACCATCGTCTCGACGCTCGCCGTCGCGGGAACCCTGCTTGCGATCTACGGTGTCGAAATCACTGCGCGCCTGACGCGCAGCAGCGAGACCGATCCGCTGACGGGCATTCTCAACCGGCGCGGCTTCGAGTCGCGCGTTGCGGCCTTGCCGGACGGGTCGGCCCAGGAAGGACCGCGCCACGGGCTGATCATCGCCGACATAGACGGGTTCAAATCCGTCAATGACCGCTTCGGACACGATGCCGGCGACACGGTCATTGCCCGCATCGCCAGGTTGCTGGAGGAAGGTGCGGGCAGCGAGGGCCTCGTCGCGCGATGGGGCGGCGAGGAATTCGTCGTGCTGATCCCGAATGGCGGCGAGTCGCTGGCGCGCCTCTATGCGGAATCGGTCAGGACCGCGGCGGAGGCGATGGGACATGACTGCCTGAAGGGCGAAGCCGTCACGATCAGCCTCGGCATCACCGAATTGCGGCCCGGCGATACGCTGCGCATGGCCTGCGGGCGGGCGGATGCGGCGCTCTATGAGGCGAAACAGGCCGGGCGCAACCGCGTACGCGCCGCGCTGAAGCCGTCGCCGCTGCGGCTGGTGGAAAGTGTCGCCTGACGGACAGCCGGCTTTCGCGTTCGAAGTCTTCGGACGGTTTCTTAACGGGATGGCAAGCGCGGTCGGCTACATCTATCGCCGGCGCGGGGGAGATCGCGAGATCCCGGCCAAAAGGTCGCACGGATGCTCGGTCAGTCTTACTTTCAGTTGCTCAATCCCCTGATAGTGCTCACCTTTTCCGGTGGGTTTCTTTTGCTCTGGAACCATGCGCGCGACATTCGTTCGCTGCTTTTCTTCGCGGCGTCCTATTTTGTCGGATCCTGCGCCATGATCGCCGACTTCTTCCAGTTCGCGATGGATCCGGGCTTTGCGTCCCTGCTTCTCGGCACGCTTTATCTGTCCGTATCGGTTTTCTTCTGCGCCGGGCTCTACCAGCTCTACTGGAACCGTGTGCCCTGGAAAGCCCTGACGGTTTCGGCCGCAGTGCTGCTTTTTCTCTATTGCCTTTGCCGCTTCAGTATCGACAGCGTGGTGCCGAGCGCCTGGATCATCAATATCGGCGTTGCCGCGTTGTATTCTCGCGCGCTTTTCGATCTGCGCCGCCATATGCGCGCCGGAATCCACCGCATCCTGCAGGCTGTGGCTTTCGCCGGTGTCGTCGCGCTTCTGCTGCGCACGGGCGCGGTATTCTGGCATATCGGGGCTTCGATGACTGCGGACGATTATGCCGGGTCCCTGGCGTCCGTGACATTGCAGCTGTTGTTCGCCGTAGCCTCGCTGGCCATGGCTGCCGTTCTGTTCATCATGTACGGCATGGAAATCCTGGGCAGGCTGAAACGCAGCAGTGAGACAGACCCGCTGACCGGCGTCCTGAACCGGCGCGGCTTCGAGGCGCGCGTGGCGGCGTTTCCGGACGGGCTTTCGCCCGAAACAACCGGGCACGGATTGGTCATCGCGGATATCGACGGATTCAAATCCGTCAATGACCGTTTCGGCCATGACGCGGGCGACAGGGTGATTGCCCGGATCGCCCGCTTGCTGGAGGACGCAGCCGGGGAGGAGAGCCTTGTCGCGCGATGGGGCGGCGAGGAGTTCGTCATCCTGATTCCGAATGGCGGCGAGCCGCTTGCGCGTCTCTATGCCGAATCGGTTCGAACCGCGGCGGAAACCATCGGCCACGATTGCCTGAAGGGCGCGGCGGTGACGATCAGCTTCGGCATCGCGGAATGGCGGCACGCCGACACGCTGCGCATGGCATGCGGGCGGGCCGACGCGGCGCTCTACGAGGCGAAACAGGCCGGTCGCAATTGCGTGCGCGGCGCGGTGAAGCCGCCGCCGCTGCGGCTGGTGGAAGGCGTCGCCTGACGCGGCATTGACGGCCAGTCCGGATGACGCGTCCCTTTCGGAGTTTGGACGCATTCGGGTCGTCTTCTTAACGGGATGGCAAGCGCGTCGGGTTACATTCGCTTCCGGTCAGCGGGAGGCCGCAATCTTCCGGCCAACGGATCGTACGGATGCTCGGTCAGTCCTATTTTCAATTGTTAAGCCCGCTGATTTTCCTGGTTTTTTCAGGCGGCTTTTTTCTGATGTGGCATACTGCGCGCAGCCTGCACTCGCTGCGCTGCTTCGCGGTGTCATATCTCTTCGCCGCATCCGCCATGATTGGCGATTTTCTGCGTATCGCGATGGATCCGGACTTCGCCTCCGCGCTGATCAGCGCGCTTTATCTGGCGGCAACGGTCTTTTTCTGCGCCGGTCTCTACCAGCTTTACCGCAACAGAGTGCCCTGGGCCGCGCTGGCCGCCGCGGCAATCGCGGTGTTCGGCGCCTTTTCGCTCGGTTTGTACGGAGTGCGTAGCCTGACCTTCTCGGCGTGGGCGCTCAATGCCGGCATCGTCTCGCTTTATCTGGGTTCGATTTTTGCTCTTCGCAGCGATATGCGCGAGGGGATTCATCGCGTCTTGCGGATCGTGGTTTCGGTGAGCGCATGCCTGTTGCTCGTCCGCACCGCGATCGTTTTCGGTTTCGGCGCGGCGATGACCAAGGCGAATTACGCCGGATCGTTGGCCGCGGTGACGCTGCAGCTCTTCATCGCGGTCACGGCGCTTGCGGTGGCCGGTGTCCTGTTTGTCATGTTCGGCATGGAAATCGTCCGGCGGCTGACCAGGACCAGCGAAACCGATCCGTTGACCGGCTTGCTGAACCGGCGCGGTCTGGAAAACCGGCTGTCGTCCATCATCAATGACGGTCCCGACTGCGACGTCGGCTATGCCGTCGTCATGGCGGATATCGACAGGTTCAAAAACGTCAACGACACATATGGGCACGATGCAGGCGACGTGATCATCAGGGCATTCGCCGACCTGCTTGGCGAGGTGGCGCGCGAATGCGATTGCGTCGCGCGATGGGGCGGGGAGGAGTTCTTCATCGTCATTTCGAATGCGGAATCCG
Source organism: Ahrensia sp. (assembly GCA_002706335.1). Taxonomy (GTDB): domain Bacteria; phylum Pseudomonadota; class Alphaproteobacteria; order Rhizobiales; family Rhizobiaceae; genus Oricola. The sequence continues at coordinate 9,583 of PAKZ01000012.1, read as the reverse complement.
CTTCGGCCCGCCTTTACGCGGAGACGGTTCGGGCCCGCTGGGAATTGCTCCGGCACGATTGCCTCGGCGGTGGCACGGTTACGGCGAGCTTCGGCGTCACGAACTGGCGCAACGGGCAGGATCTTTCGGGCGTAAGCCGCCAGGCGGACGCGGCCCTCTATCGGGCCAAGCGCGAAGGCCGCAATCGCGTTTGCGTCTATGGGTCCGAAAGCTTGCCGGGTTCATTGGCGGCGGTCGTCGCCTGATACGCCTTAACCCAGGGCGATGTGGTTGAGAATGTAGATCCAGAAACTCACCGTCGCGATGGAGAGCATCGTTGCGAGCAGGAAAGCCGAGGCGGCAAGATTGACGGCGCGGTCATACATCACGGCGAAGAGATAGATATTCATGCCCGGCGGCATGGCGGCCAGTGTCACCGCGGCGCGCACCGCATCCGGCGGAAGCTGGAAGACGACATGGGACAGGGCGAAGGCGATGGCCGGATGAAGGATCAGCGACAGCGCTGCGACCATTCCGGCTTCGGGTAGACGCGCCGTCATCTGATAGCGGGTCATTGCCGCGCCGACGCCGACAAGCGATACGGGGATAGCGGCTGCGGCCAGCATGTCCACGCTCGCCATTACCGGTTCCGGCAGCCAGTGGCCGGTCAGATTGACGATGGCGCCCGAAAGGATACCGATCATCAGCGGATTGGCGATGATCGAACGTGCGGCGACCCGGAATATCTCGACGATCGGCCTTCCGTCGCGGCGCATCAACTCCATCGTCGTAATGCCGACCGCATAGAGCATCGGGGCGTGGAGGGCGACAATCCCGAAGGCAGGGGTCATGGGGCCAATGCCATGCGAACGCTCGACAATGGCGAGCCCGAGCAGAACGGAATTGGAGAAGGTTGCGGCAAATCCGACAGCAACGGACTCGCCGGGCCTGCGCCTGAAAAGCTTGCGGGCCAGCACGATGCCGATGGCGAAACAGGTGAAGGCGCCAGCATAGAAGCTGACGAGAAGCGGCAGCGAGAAAGCCGCCGCCATGTCGAGGCGTTCCAGCGCCCGGAACAGCAAAACCGGCACGGCGATCCTCACCGCGAAGCCGTTGAGCGCTTCTGCAATGCCCGCGGGCAGATATCCGAACCGCACCGCGGCGTAGCCGATGGCGATAAGGATGAAAATCGGTGCGACCGTGATGACAATCGAGAGCATGTAAACGCTTTAGACCGGCGTGGTGCGCGAGGAAAGCCGAGCACAAACCGCCGGAGGCGTAACGAGGCCGGATTTTCAAACTGAAAAATTTGCGGGGCAATTAACTGGATTTCAAGCCGAGGTCTCTATTGTCATCGCCATTGGGACGCCGGCCGGAATTTCCGGTGATATGGAACGGGTGAATGTTCGGACAATCATATTTTCAATTGATAAGTCCTCTTATTTTCCTGGTCTTTTCCCTGGGTTTCGCGCTGCTTTGGCACTATGCGCGCTACATTCGCGCCCTGCGATTGTTCTCGCTGTCCTATTTTCTGGGCGCCTGCGCGATGATGGGCGACTTTCTGCGCAATGCGATGGATCCCGTCGTCGCGATCTATGTTATCAATCCGCTTTATGTGGCGACATCCGTCACCTTTTGCGCCGGGCTTTTTACCTTCTATCGAGGCGGTGTTCCGTGGCGGGCTCTGACTGCACAGTCCGCGGTAATCCTGCTGGCTCTGTCATGGTTTAAATTCGTACAGGAAGACATCGTCATACGCACAATGGTCATGAATGCGGGTGCTGCCGTCATGTTGGGCTATGCGGCAATCGAACTGCGTCGCGATATGCGCCGGCTGGTCGACCGCATCCTGCAAGCTATCGTGCTGATCTACTCCTTCCATATGATACTTCGCACGCTGGTCGTGCTCTGGTACGAGCATCAGACCCTGACCGAAGCCAATTATGCCGATTCCATCGCGGCCCTGTCGCTGTATTTCGCCTTGTCCATCGCCGCGCTCGCGCTGGCCGGTATTCTCTTCGTCATGTTCGGCATGGAAATCGTCTCCAATCTGACCAGGACAAGCTGGACCGACCCGCTGACCGGCGCGTTGAACCGGCGCGGGCTGGACGCCCGCGTCGCGGCTCTGCCGACCGAGATGCCGGGGACCGCCGCCCATGCCATCGTGCTGGCGGATATCGACCGCTTCAAGAAGATCAACGACCAATATGGCCACGAGGCCGGAGACCGCGTGATCACCCAGTTCGCGCGCATCCTGACCTGCGCGGCGCGCGAGGGCGATTTTATCGTGCGCTGGGGCGGCGAGGAATTCATGGTCGTGATGCCCGGCGCCGACGTGGCGATGGCGCGGCTGTTCGCGGAAACGGTACGCGCCGGTTTCGAGACGCAGCGTCATGACGGCATCACGGATGTGGCCGTTACCGCCAGTTTCGGCGTCGCCGCATGGCCTGCCTCGCGGCCGATCGCCGATAGCGCCCATCTGGCCGACAGGGCGCTCTATCGCGCCAAGCGCGGCGGCCGCAACCGGGTCTGCGTCCAGGGCGAAAGCGATCTTCATTCCGCCGCCGTGGCTTGATTTCATCGCAGTCCGCTATCGGCGCTTGCCCGCCACATTCGGCGCGACTATCACCGAATCATGACAGTTCTCCGTTTCGCTTTTCCCCTCGTCCTCATCGGCGCGCTCGCCGGTTGTCAGTCCATCGGCTATGACGGGTTCTCCGGTGCGGGCATGCGCAATTCCACATGGCGGTGCTCCGATAATGTGACGCTGACGCTGCAGGGCGGAGGTTCGATGCTCAACGCATCCGACAGCCGTGGCTTCAACGCCGACCTGCCGGCCAGTCCGCCCGGCCAGTCGACCCGCTATTCCGAGGGGATCTACGCGCTGATTCTCGAAGGGCGCAACGCCACCTGGTTCGTCTCCGGCCAAAAGCCGGTCGAGTGCCGGCGGTAGCGGCGTTTCGCCGCTTTCCTTTTCGAAACAGGGGTTTGACCCGCATCTTCATGGTTTTTTCAGGCGCGGGACTTATCCAATCGATTGAATCGTGCGGCGGCTGTTGCATCGCAATAGAAACCCACTAAGGGATGAAGCGCGCGGCAGCGCGATGCTTTGACGCAGCGCGAAAGCCGCCCTATTAACAGGTGCAGAAATTCCTGCGCCGGCCCACATATAAAGAGGAGCAGCCAGTCGTGAGCGCTTCCAGTCCTGCCAAGAGCGATCGTCCGCTTTCGCCGCATCTTCAAATCTACAAGCCGATCCCGACCATGATGATGTCGATCGTCCACCGGATCACAGGTGTGGCGCTCTATGTCGGGACCATCCTTGTTGCCTGGTGGCTGATCGCGGCCGCGAGCGGGCCGGATTATTTCGCCACGGTCAACGGCTTCTTCGGCTCATGGTTCGGCGTGCTCGTCCTGTTCGGCTACACTTGGGCGCTGATACACCACATGCTTGGCGGGCTGCGCCATTTCGCCTGGGATCTCGGCTATCTGTTCGAGAAGAACACCGCGACGAAGCTCGCCTATGCGACGATCACCGCATCCGTGGCGCTGACGCTCGTTATCTGGATCATCGCCGCGATCGCGGGCTGAAGGGAGAAACGCCATGTCCATCCTGACATCCTACAAGCGCGCCGCCGGTCTCGGTTCCGCCAAGGAGGGCACCGACCACTTCTGGCGCCAGCGCGTCACCGCGGTCGCCAATGTGCCGCTGATGATCGCCTTCGTGTGGATCCTCGCGTCCTGCATCGGCGGCACCTATGACGAGGGTCGCGCCACGCTCGGCCATCCGCTGGTCGCGGTTATCCTGCTGCTCGTCGTCGTCTCCGGCCTCTATCACGCCAAGCTCGGCATGCAGGTCGTCATCGAGGACTATGTGCATGGCGAGACCGCCAAGCTCGCGGCGCTTCTGCTCAATGTCTTCTTCACCTTCGCGGTCGGCGCGCTCAGCGTCTTCGCCATCCTGAAACTGGGTTTCGCCGGCTGATCCAGCCGAGGCGAACCCGGAAAAGCGGCTCCAGGGAACGATACGGAATGAACACTGACGCTTCCAAGGCCGGTTCGGCCTACACATACGAGGACCACAAGTTCGACGTGGTCGTCGTCGGCGCCGGCGGCGCGGGCCTGCGCGCCACGCTCGGCATGGCCGAACAGGGCCTTCGCACCGCCTGCATTACCAAGGTTTTCCCGACGCGCTCGCACACGGTCGCGGCGCAGGGCGGTATCGCCGCCTCGCTGACAAACATGACGCCCGACTGCTGGCAGTGGCACATGTACGACACCGTCAAGGGCTCCGACTGGCTCGGCGATGTCGACGCCATGCAGTATCTCGCCATGGAAGCGCCGAAGGCGGTCTACGAACTGGAGCATTACGGCGTTCCGTTCAGCCGCACCGAGGACGGCAAGATCTACCAGCGGCCCTTCGGCGGCCACATGCAGAATTACGGCGACGGCCCGCCCGTGCAGCGCACCTGCGCCGCCGCGGACCGCACCGGCCACGCCATCCTGCATACGCTCTACGGCCAGTCGGTGCGCAACAAGGCGCAGTTTTTCGTCGAGTATTTCGCGCTCGACCTGATCATGTCCGATGACGGCGTGTGCACCGGCGTCGTCGCGTGGAACCTCGACGACGGCAAGATCCACCGCTTCTCGGCCAAGATGGTCGTGCTGGCGACGGGCGGCTATAGCCGCGCCTATTTCTCCGCCACCTCGGCGCATACCTGCACCGGCGACGGCAACGGCATGATCGCCCGCGCGGGCCTGCCTCTGCAGGACATGGAATTCGTGCAGTTCCACCCGACCGGCATCTATGGCGCGGGCTGCCTGATCACCGAGGGCGCGCGCGGCGAGGGCGGCTATCTCGTCAATTCCGAGGGCGAGCGCTTCATGGAACGCTACGCCCCGTCGGCCAAGGACCTCGCCTCGCGCGACGTCGTCTCGCGCTGCATGACGATGGAGATCCGCGAGGGACGCGGCGTCGGCAAGGACAAGGACCACATCTTCCTGCATCTCGACCATCTCGATCCGGCCGTGTTGCATGAACGCCTGCCCGGCATCTCCGAATCCGCGAAGATCTTCGCCGGCGTCGACGTGACCAAGGAGCCGATCCCGGTCCTGCCGACGGTCCATTACAACATGGGCGGCATCCCGACGAATTATTGGGGCGAGGTGCTCAATCCCGCCAATGGCGGCCCGGATGCGGTTGCGCCCGGCCTAATGGCCGTCGGCGAGGCGGGCTGCGCCTCCGTTCACGGCGCCAACCGGCTCGGCTCCAACTCGCTGATCGACCTGGTCGTCTTCGGACGCGCCGCGGCGATCCGCGCCGGCGAGGTGATCGACCGCGAGGCGGCGATCCCCGAGGTCAACGAGGCTGCCTGCGACAAGATCATGGAGCGTTTCGACCGGCTGCGCCACGCCTCCGGCTCGACGCCGACGGCGGTGCTGCGCGAGAAGATGCAGCGCGCCATGCAGGAAGACGCCGCCGTCTTCCGCACCCAGGAATCGCTCGAACAGGGCTGCCAGCGCATCTCGGAGATCTGGGGCGAACTGTCCGATCTCAAGGTCACCGACCGGTCGATGATCTGGAACTCCGATCTCGTCGAGACGCTGGAGCTGGAAAACCTGATGGCCTGCGCCATCACCACGGTCTACGGAGCCGAGGCGCGCAAGGAAAGCCGCGGCTCGCATGCCCGCGAGGACTATGCCGAGGGCAAGTTCGCCGGCCGTGACGACGAGAACTGGCGCAAGCACACGCTGGCCTGGGTCGACGAGGCCGGCAAGGTCACGCTCGACTACCGCCCCGTCCACACCGACCTTCTGGCGGACGGCATCGATCCGGCGAAGATCGAGCCGAAGGCGCGGGTGTACTGACGATGGCGCTGGCGGCAGCCGGATATTCGGGCAAGCCCGTCGCCGACAAGCTCGGCATGAAGGACGGCCATGCCGCGCTCTTCGTCGGCCTGCCCGACGAGGTTGCCGATTTGGCGCAGGCGCGCGATTTCGCCTCCTGCGAAAGGATCGGCTGGAACGCGCTGCCGGTGCGGGGTCATTACGATTTCGTGCATGCCTTCACGGTCGAGAAATCCGATCTGGCGGACCATGCCGATACGTTGCGCGACCGGATCATGCCCGACGGCATGGTCTGGGTCTCGTGGCCGAAGAAATCGTCGAAAGTGCCGACCGACATCACCGAGGACGGTATCCGCGAGGCGCTGCTGCCTTCGGGTCTGGTCGACGTGAAGGTCTGCGCCGTCACCGAAATCTGGAGCGGGCTGAAGCTCGTCGTCCGCAAGGAACTGAGAACGCATTGATGCGGAGCCGATAGAAATGGTTGAACTCGCACTCCCCAAGAACTCCAAGATCTCCAAGGGCAAGACCTGGCCTAAGCCGGACGGCGCGACCAATCTGCGCGAATACCGGATCTATCGCTGGAGCCCGGATGACGGGAAGAACCCGTCCATCGACACCTATTATGTCGACATGGACGATTGCGGCCCGATGGTGCTCGACGGTCTTCTCTACATCAAGAACAAGATCGACCCGACGCTGACGCTGCGCCGCTCCTGCCGCGAAGGCATTTGCGGCTCCTGCGCGATGAATATCGACGGCACCAACACGCTCGCCTGCACCAAGGGGTCGGACGAGATCGAGGGCGCCATCAAGGTCTATCCGCTGCCGCACATGCCGGTGGTCAAGGACCTCGTGCCGGACCTCACCCAGTTCTACGCCCAGCACGCCTCGATCGAGCCGTGGCTGGAAACCAAGACGCCCGCGCCGGAAAAGGAATGGCGCCAGTCGCACGAGGACCGGGCCAAGCTCGACGGCCTTTACGAGTGCATTCTTTGCGCCTGCTGCTCGACGTCGTGCCCGTCCTACTGGTGGAACGGCGACCGCTATCTCGGCCCCGCCGCTTTGCTTCAGGCTTATCGCTGGCTGATCGATTCACGCGACGAGGCGACCGGCGAGCGGCTCGACAATCTCGAAGACCCGTTCCGGCTCTATCGCTGCCATACGATCATGAACTGCACCCAGGCTTGCCCGAAGGGTCTGAACCCGGCCAAGGCGATCGCCGAAATCAAGAAGATGATGGTCGAGCGGCGGGGGTGACCGGGGCGATCGGGGCTTGCATGTTGTGCTTTGCCTGCCTGGGAATAACGGCCTGAACCGCCTAGCGGCAGAGCACAGATTTCGGCTAATCATCATCGGATGAGCCAGAACCCTCTTCCCCATCTGAATCCCGCCGAGGCGCGCGTCCTCGGTTGCCTGATCGAAAAGCAGCGGCTGACGCCTGATGTCTATCCGCTGACCTTCAATGCCTTGCAGGCGGCTGCCAACCAGAAGGCGTCGCGCGAGCCTGTCATGGCGCTCGATCCCGCCGACATCCAGCGGACGCTTCAGTCGCTCGAGCAGCAAAAGCTGGTCCGGCGGGCCTCCGGTTCGCGCGTGGAACGGTACGAGCAGGCGGCGAGCGCCACATTTGTCCTGACGATTCCTCAATCTGCGCTGCTGGCGCTGCTGCTGCTGCGCGGGCCGCAGACGGTCAACGAACTGCTGACCCGCAGCGAACGCATGACGAGTTTTCGTTCCGCCGATGAGGTCCGGGAGGAACTGGACATGCTGATCGGCCGGCGTCCCGCGTTGGTGAAGGAGATCGGCCGGGCCCCCGGCCAGCGGGAGAGCCGCTTTGCACATCTCCTTTCCGGCGACGTCGACATTGCCGACATCGCGCCCGCCACCACGCCTCGCGAAGCCGCGCCGTCCCGGATGGCGGAACTGGAGCAGCGCGTGCAGACCCTGGAAGAGGAAGTCGCGGCACTGAAAGCGCGGCTCGAAGCTGCCGGCGCATAAGACGGCGCTTGTCTGAAGCCGAAGCCGGGATTGCGACCGACGAGATCAGGAAGACGATGGTCGGGCGCCGGGTGCGACTTTTCCGCACGCCTGTTTCTTAGGAGCGGTCGGCCTGTTTAGTGGGCCGGCTGTCTTGCATTCGCGATGACGTTTTTCGTCGCCGGGCGGTTTTTTCCAGGATGGTGATTTTCGCGCGGCCGGAGATTTTTCCCGGAACTGATTTTTCATCGCGGCGGCGCTTTCGATTTCCTTCTGATCGCTTGGCGGATTGTCGGGGAGGCCGATTTTTCGCGAGGCGGATTTTTTCGAGCTGACTGATTTTTTGCCGAACCGATTTTTGGCGGTCCGGATTTTTCGCATGACGATTTTTCGAGATGGCGCGATCGGTCGCTGCCGATTTTTTCGAGGGGCCGATTTTTTTGCGCGGTCGATTTCCGGCATCTCACGGATTTTGCCCGCCCGATATTTTCGCAACCGGATTTTTCGAACCGGGATTTTTGACGACGGGCTTTTCTCCCGGCCGCGAATTCGTTTTCCCCCGCTTTTCGAGTCGAGAGGGCGGCCTCTCACTATCCGATTGTTGCAGACGGGTTCTCGCACCGCTTATGAGAAGGAAGCCTATCGTCTCGTATGGCTGATACGATTCGAGAGGTTCTCATATCACGGTAAGCGAAACTGTATATGAAACAGTGGCTTGAGGGTCACCCCAAGGCAAGGCTGATGGCGCGAAAACGCGCCGCGATCCTTGATGCCGCGCATCGGGAATTCATGGCCCATGGCTTCGCGGGAACCACGATGGAGGCCATCGCGGCGGCGGCGAAAGTGTCGATCATGACGCTCTACCGCCATGCCGACGACAAGGAGGACCTGTTTCGCACAGTGATCGCCGAGACCTGCGAGCGAGCCCTCGAGGCCGAGCCGGCCGATCGGGGGGCCGGGCAGGCGCTGCCGCTCGCCGAGGCGCTGCAGGCTCGCGCCATCCGGTTCCAGACGCAACTGGCCGGCGCGGAGACGGTCGCCCTTCTCCGCGCCGTCACGGTCGAGACGGGCCGCTTTCCCGATCTCGCGGAAAGCACATGGCAGGCGGTCATCGGAACCCATCGCGATGCCATGGCTGCCTTTCTCGCGCATCGGGAAGAAACCCGAAGCCTCGGCGCGGAGGAGCGCCCCCGCCTCGCCACCGTCTTCCTCGACCGTCTCGTCGGAACCGACATGCTCGCCATCCTGCTGGGCGGCCATGCGGTTTCGGCCGCGACACAGGAAGCACGCGCCCGCGCCGCCGCTACCGAAGTGATCGCCGCCGTCCAGCCCTACGCGCCGGGCCGTCGCCTGGTGTGAGGATCGTGGGGGAATCCGAATAACCGACCGGCCGGCAAATACAGTGTGAGGGGCGGGATGCTGGAGATTAGCCGAGCCGCCCAACAAGGTCGTCATCCTCGGGTCAAGCCCGAGGATGACGGCGCGTTGGATAGCCGTCGCGCCAAATCGCCGGTTTCCCGGCAACCTAGGAAAGATTTATCCACCGCTCTCCGCCATCGCTTACGCTGACGGTGTCCTTTCATTGGAAGCCGGGTCTAGAACCGACAGCCTGGGAAAGGGACGGTTCCTGGTGTTCGCGCTGAGGTGGCGCGGATAGGACGGGTGCGATGCTGGTTCGTCGCATCAAGGCTCCGCAACCAGGGCGGTGTATCGGTGGTGGCGTGACCGTTTTGTGCCCCGTTCCCTGCGGGGTAGCAGCAACGGACGGTCGAGCCCGGGC
>PAKZ01000011.1 GCA_002706335.1 Ahrensia sp. | reverse complement strand
GAAGTATGGATTACAAAGTTCTGTAATTTTACACGGTGAGGTTTTGGATGAAGACCAGATCTATGCCCAACAAGATTTGCTCTTGATAAACTCTACAACTGAAGGGTTACCCATGTCTCTTCTTGAAGCCATGGCAAGAGGCATCCCGGCCCTATCAACGTCTGTGGGACAAATTCCTCTCTTGATAAAGAATAGTCACACGGGCTATGTATACTCTGTTGATGATATTGAGTCTTGGTATTCAATTTTACTTTCGTTGATAGAAGATCGAAGTAAGTTAAAACAAAATGGACGTCATGCGTTTGCATTCACAAAACAATGCTATGCAATCGATAATGTTTCAGCCATCTATGAAGTCACGTATAAGTAATGAAAAAGCGTATTCTATTTTTTACTAATCTACATCCACTTCCTTGGCAACCCACACGGGCAACGTATAATTATGAGGAAATACGCAACCTAAAGGCGCATGCAAACGTGAGGGTGCTCATGCCTGTTCCTTGGTTTACATGGTTCAAGCAAGTCGTGTTGAAGGGCCATAGAAGTCCCGAAGGCTTCTGTTTGTTTCCTTTTTTCTATGTGCCCAAAATACTCACATCTTTTCACCCGCTTTTTCTTCTAATTTCTCTGATTATCAGTGTGAAGCCACTAATCTGGTTAGCAAAAAGTGAAAATGTAATTGCAAGTTGGGCCTATGCAGAGGCAGTCGTTGCGGCGTTTGGCAAAGCGCTATTTAAATATAAATTAGTAATTGAGTGCTTAGGTAGCGATGTGAATGCTCTTATGCAACAGCCCCTGCATAAGAGACAGATGTGCTGGGCATTTAGGAAGAGTACGGCAGTTACAACTAAAAGTGTCGCTCTAGCGAATGCAGTCAAGCAGCATGTGCCAGATCTAAATCCTCATGTTATCTATAATGGGGTTGATTTTGACGTTTTTGCGCTCAGACAGACAGAGCCTTTCTCTTCCCCATCTAACCACTTTTTATTTGTCGGCTCACTCATTGCTACAAAAGGGGTATTCGAACTAGTTGAAGGCTTTGAAGATGCGCTCAATCAAAACCCTCGCATGACGCTAAGAATTGCTGGGGAAGGCGCTAGCAGAGACGCCCTAATGAAGATAGTAAGTGCTAAATCACTCACAAAGGCCGTTACATTTTTAGGTGCTATCCCTCATCAGTCACTGGTAAAAGAACTTCATCAATCAGACGCACTTATTTTGCCTAGCTATAGAGAAGGTGTACCAAACGTTATTATGGAAGCGTTAGCAACAGGAACTCCAGTTATCGCTACAGATGTCGGAGGTATTTCAGAGGTTCTCATACCTGAGGTGGGAGGTATATTAATTAACCCTCAGTGCGCTCACTCGGTTACCCAAGCACTGCTGACCTTGCCTAAGTCCACATGGAACAAAGAAAAAATAAGGAATTCTATCTCCAAGTACACGTGGGATAACTCAGCAAAACAGATTATGTCTCTTTTTCGCTAACTGGATATCGGATATATCTATTCAGATAACGCGCGGTGTCTCTCAACAGACAGAGTCACACCCTATCACTTGGAAGTAAGGCTTTTGGGTAGTGAACTACCCAAGCCTACCCATTTTTCATGATTGAGGGTAAGCACTAAATTTTTCCATCTTATCCCCAAAAGAAGTCTACCCGAACAGACAACACGCCAAATGCAAAAGAATTGCATAAACTGCCTACGTTTTAGCTATTTTTCCTCTGAACATCTCTACTAGTTCTTTTAAGTATCCACGTGAGAAAATCCAGATGAGACCCAAATAGATGAGCGCTCCTGCTATCACCTGTATAGCCAAAGTGATAAGTGGATGGACTAAGTCAATATAGTGCCCTATTAGTAAACACGCTACCGCCATAACACCACCGTACAGGTGCACTTTATATATACTGCCAAGATAGTGCCTAAAACTTATATTAAGTGCTCTACAAGAACGGTAAGTCGCAAGAAAGAAGGCAAAACCAAAAGCAGCTAACCATGATATGGCGATACCTACCCCACCAAATTGAGCGCCTACAAAAAAGCTTGGTATGAGAATAAGGCCATACAGAAGCGTATTGGAGAGAACCACCTTCATATGGCCGGTCGCTTTCATAAGTGGGCTGAAGAGTTGCTGTAAACTTTTAATAGGCATAGAAATACAATAAACCGCTATGACCATTGCAGCGTCACTCCACTTTTCTCCAAAAACAGTTGGGATAAGTACAAACGCAGTTCCCCCCATCCCCCAGAATACAGGAACGAAAATCAACGCGCTGATACGCTGAGTTTTGAGGAAATACCATTCTAACGATGCAGGTTCATCTTGGATCTTTGCATATACCGGTAGCGCGATTTGTCGGAGCATAGGCAGTACTTTAGCCGCGGGCATCATCGCCAACACTACCGCGAATTGATAAATTCCTAACTCAGTAATGCTCAGAAAGACGCCTGCGATAGCAACATCTACGTTAAAAATGATATAGCCTAATGCTGACTGAGTAGCAGCGCGCCACGCAAATTCGTATGTATTCTTGATTCTTTCAGTAAACTTTTTAGGCCAAATCCAAGAGGGTGATCTGAATAAGTATCCAACTTGCTTAAGAATCTCTGTGAGCACCACGCCAAATACAATAGACCAATAACCATAACCCAACCAAGCCAAAGTAACGGTGGCCAATGCTCCTATAGACTCTGCAATGGCATCTACCATAGCAAGTTTTTTAAACAGCATTTCTCTATTTAGCAGAGTACTTGGAATAAAACCTATTAGTGAAATGATAAAAGTTAGTGAGGTGACCCTTATAACATCTTCAAGTCTCGCGTCTCCATAGAATGTCGCTAACGGCTCCGCGAGTATTTGCAAAAGGATGAAGAGCAGAAAGTGTGCAATTATTGATAAAGTGAAGAACTCCCCTACCAGGTGGTCATCGATATTTTTTTCTCTGATAAGCGCAGGGGCAATACCGCCTCGGCTAAATGACCATGAAAGCGCCATAAAAAATGTTGAGAGTGCTATTACTGCATAATCTTCTGGAAACAAAAATTGCAGGGTAAAGATGGTGGTACCCCATCTTACAGATTGACCTATAGCCTTACCAAAAGCGACCCATTTCAGGGAGTGGAGTACGGTTTCTCTCATTGCACCTTCTCGGTTGAAAAATACGTTTAGCTCAAACTAGATGAACGAATTCATTATCGAGTTACAACATTCGAACTGACAGATAAAAATTACACGAAGATGCTTCAACCTTATTTTACTTAGCCAGATACAACTGTATGATATTGAAATTATTCTTTCATATTGATGCATGTGAGTACATCAATTTATAACGAGTGAGACTTTTTAAATGCAAAATGGAAAGGCAAGGTATACGTATCTTGTTGGGGCTGCGAAGTCGGGAACTACAAAACTTGCAGATCTTCTTGATTTACACCCCGATGTGTCGCTCGCTAAAGGAAAAGAGCCTGATACTTTCGCAATTAATGAAGTAAATGAAAGTAGCCTGCAACAGTACGATGCACTATTCGATAGTACGTCCTCGGTTAGAGTTGATGCGTCAACATCTTATACCGAAACATCCGAAACTGTGGACATTGCTAATCGACTCTTTAAGGTTGATCCATCTGCTAAGATTATTTATATAGTAAGAGATCCGGCAAAGCGTGCTTGGTCGTCGTATTGGCACTATATTAGAAACGGTGTAGAAAAAGGTAAGCCTTTAGAGGCTATCTCATCGCCCACTTCACCTCACTTTAATGGCTCGTGTTACTATCAGCAATTAAGCGCAATAGCGGAAGTATTTCCTAAAACACAGATTCGGGTTTTGTTCTTTGAAGATTTTGTGAAGAATACTGACGACGTGTTTCAGCAATTGCTCACTTTTCTCTCACTTTCCCCTGTTGATATGCAGCAAGGCGAAACAGAAAAAACTAAAAATAAGTCTTACCAGTGGCGGGGAGCTGCTAGCGTGCTAAAACATGTTAATCCCGCGCATATACAAAAAGTCACTAAGTTTCTAAAGAGAGTTTTACCAGGCCAGATTATCGCCAGTATAAAGAACTCTGCTACAAAACCTGTACCCTCACTAGATGAGAAAACTTACGCTCAATTAAACGTGCTTTTCGAGAAAGATTTTTGTAAATTGCAAAGTGAATTCGCAGACTGTTTCCTAGTCAGTCAACATTGGAAAAAGTAGGTTTAGTACGTCGGGTTCTACTGACAATAAATTAGGTACTGAAGTGCGTACTTACTCAAATTGAGTAAACGTAGAGGAAGCCAAATGATTAGAAAAATTTTGAGAAAATTGCGACCGGTGAACCCTGTAAACGTAGCAATTCAAAATGGCGCTAAAATTGGTAAGCATTTTAATATGTTGCGCGGTGTAATTATCGACCCGGATCACGCTTGGCACATTACCATAGGCGATAATGTAACCTTGGCTCCAAATGTTCATATTCTCGCTCATGACGCCAGTACAAAACACGAATTAGGGTATACACGCTTAGCAAAGGTATCCATTGGAAATAAGGTATTTATCGGGGCAGGAAGTATCGTATTACCAGGTGCTACGATAGGTGATAGGGTCATTATTGGTGCTGGCAGTGTTGTAAGCTCCGACGTGCCGTCGAATAGCGTTTTCGGAGGCGTGCCCGCTCGCCAAATTTGCTCTTATGATGCGTATATTGAAAAAAGGCGTGCGGAAATGGAAAACTCCCCCATTTTCGGTGCTGAATATACGGCGGAAAATAATATTCCCTCTCACCTTAAAGCGTCTATGAATAAAGACATGGAGAAAGGCGTAGGTTACGTTGTCTAGTTCAACCCTATGTCACCGACATATTCTCTGGGGATGGGACGATTTGAATTGAGGATATCTCTTGATAACTGTAAAGGTTCAAGATTACGGTTTTTCTCTATTTCAACTAAACTTTGATCTGCTTTGCTGCTGCGCTCTAGCGTAGTTAGCAGAGTAACAGATTGATTAACTGTATTACCAATAACAGAAATTTTCGCCTTACCCTTTACCCAGTCCGTATTGTTTAACTCATCCTGCACGAAAGTAATAGGGGCTGTCTCTCCTGTATACGCTACAGAATTATTTAATACGTTTAATTCACCAAGTCCCTGAAAAGTTCTAATAAGCGGAAACGAAAAGCCCGAACCAATTATAAATAAATTATTTTTAAACGATACGCTTCCTCTGGATGGTCCCTTACCGTCACCCCCAACTCTGCTCCCTAAGCCGTATCGATTGTGAATAAGGAAATTATTTTGCACAACGTATTCTTGACCCGTAAAATCATAGTGCCCATCATAACCAATTAACTCAAGCACATAACGGGCTTGATTATCATTGCCGGCTTCTATCCAGTTATTGTGAATGAGGCTTTTTTCGTATCTGGACTTTACGTTGTTTCCTTGATTATCGTGTATGAAGTTATGCGCTAAAACTAGCTGCGCTTGAGGAAAAGTATGGGGGTCGCTTGCCACATAAATAGGGTGGCCCCACTTTTTACCCGCTTCTCTCCCACCGCTTTCAGTTATTTCCGAGTGAGCAATCGTCAAACTGCCAGCATTATAGTCCGTTCCCATCACTCCGATATGACACCCTTTTATAAGTACTTGCTTCAACACCGTACCGTGGGATTCATTTCGAAAACATACTGCAGCATCTTTAATTACAATGTTTTTAACTACCCAGAAATGGGATGAACGTAAACCAACTGCCCAGCCAAAACGGGGCACCCCACCACTTATGATCGGACGCTCATTAGCACTTTCTGCATTGGAAGTCAGAGTAATTGGATGCTCCTTACTTCCCGAAACAAATTTAATTTCGAATGGCTCAAAAACTTCAGCTTTATTCAGTACAATTGTATCTCCACTGCGTACTTTCGCCAGAACTTGAGATACTTGAGTAAAGCGTTTGTCTGAACCTACATACCACGTGGTAGGGAGTGTATTACTGTTATTAGTTTGAACTTGCCAGGCAATTCGTAAAACGTCTCGTCGCATAGTTTTATCAGTTTCAAAAAACTCAAGACGAGTTACCTTGTGGTCATTGTGTTTTGCGGGTGCTAAAAGCTTTATACGCAACACGTCATTATCGAATATTTGTAACGTCTTGCCTGTTATGAAGGGACCACCGTTGACAGATAAATCGTAATGCTTAGGCGTTATCTCAAGAGGTTTAGTACCAATACCCGTGAGTTTAATGCAGGCATCTAGTGTATCTCCGGGAGGAACAGATAGTGATGCTGGCATCGCAGCATAGTGCCTTACTCCCCATTGATACACTGCAATATTTTTTTCTATACAGTCACCTTCCGAGGCTATTGCGCAATGAGCGCTCAATAGCACTACGAAAAAGAATATTGTATTGTAAAAACGTTGCATAAAGAGCCTCGTAAACTTTGACCGCTATTTCGTTATCATAAAATCACAGTGCGGAATTATTTACCATGAATCACTTTATATTCTTCATGTTTGATACCGAAAAAGCCGGCAACTGAACCAGCCGCAGAACAAAGTCTAAACAGGCCGTCTACTAACTTTGTTTTGTTCAGTGTAACGATGCCCTGTACGAAACTCAAAAGGCTTCGCCCCAATCTGACCATGGTCATGAAGGTAACCCGAACTAGCGCTTTGATATACGTTTCTTCAAAAAGGTGAGATCGCGTATATCCTACACCGGAACGAAATCCCCTTCTGCAAAACCACTTAACTGTTGCTCTGCTCCTAGGAAATTCTTCGTGTACAGGAGCCTCTGTGTACACGCAACGAAACCCAAGATGATTACACCTTACTGCAAAATGATAATCACTGGCTCCCGTCATGGCAAAACGCTTATCAAAACAGGGAACTGTAGCTTCGAGAACGTTTTTTGAAAGCAGTAAGTTATTGGTATAAAACACTGGTACTTGCTCGCCTTCACTGTAAGGATTTTTTCCGTAAATGAGGTTAACAGCCCAATCAGGGGTGCCACTCTCTCCAACTGATACAACCCGACTGGTCACAATATCGCAGTTATATCGCTCAGATGCTTCCAGCAACGTGTTAATCCAATTATCTTGCTCTAACCACTCGTCGTCATCTATAAACGCTAAAAAGTCAGCATCTAATGACTGACATAGGGAAACGCATTTATTTCTTGCAAACACTATCCCCGGCTCAGGCTCGATATCGTAAAGAAGGTTAATTGATGCATTTAAAACTTTTTTTGATTCAACCACTTTTCGGGTTTTGTCGTCATTTGCATTATCAACGACGGCAATTGTGATTTTTATTTCCTCTCGCACTTTTTGTTTGAGTAGACTATCGAGGAGTCGAGACAGCCATTCAGGCCTTCTACAAGTTATAACCCCCACAACGACGTGTCTCATCACTTTTTCCCTCTAATCAACTCTTCTACTTTCTTAATTGGCCAACTGCATTTCCACCAAAACGAATTGTATGCATCGACGAATAATTTCCTATAAAACACTTCTTCCTTTTTTACTGCTAATAAGTGTTCTTTTAATACGATGGATAGACTAGATTGATAACTCAAGTAATCGTTTCTAATTTTATCTACTTCTGCCTCATCTACTTTATCCTTCGATAGCTGTTCATAAAGTGACTGCGCCATCACAGCAAGCGGAGTTTCTAAAGTAGGCTCAGTGCGTTGATTTCGCATCTTTTTATCTACGAAAGACAACGGTGATGCAGCGATATCAAAAGGTTTATCGATTAATGCAGCAATGTTTTTGGCCACGGATTCCGGAGATGATAGGAGCTTGTCGTAATGAACAATCAATCGAGGTGCGTGCATTGAGTGATAATACCCACTCAACGTATAGTTCATCCACAACATTAGTGACTTTTCCAAAGAAAAA
Source organism: Ahrensia sp. (assembly GCA_002706335.1). GTDB lineage: Bacteria > Pseudomonadota > Alphaproteobacteria > Rhizobiales > Rhizobiaceae > Oricola. The sequence continues at coordinate 6,654 of PAKZ01000011.1, read as the reverse complement.
TCATCTCGCTTTTTGAGTGAACCGAACACCTCGAACGGAGATCTCAGCATCAGTATATAATGAGGTAATACCTTTTCATTTTCTTCAAGTACCTTTTTCCAAAAAGGAAGTAACAAGGTAGTTCTGGGGTCTTTCATTCCCCAAAAGGCCTGATTATCGTAATCTTCCTTAAGCAAAGAGTGAGCTTTTTCTATAAAGAAAGACTCCTTGCCGATAGAATAATCGCCAATGTCCGCTATCGGATCATCCCAAGAAGATGCTAGTTCATCTAACATGAGATCGTTAAGCGCTACCAATTCCGCGTTTTCAAAGAAGCCTTTTTCATTTACCCCTTTCTGTGCTGCGAATAAAGTTTTGCCCATAAAAATACCTAGTTCATCAAGTAAACCAGAAAGCGCGGAAGTTCCGCTTCTGTGCATCCCGATAACGATAAGTGCTTTATTTTGCATTCTATTGGACTCGATTTTTGGTTTGTTTTAATTTAATGAGTAGGTTAGAAGGCATCACTGATAATAATGACGCTGCAACTAGGCTTTCTAAATGCCAAGGCTTTACCTTCCAAGCAGATAGGAAGCAGCTTGCCGATAATTGTGGTGAATTTCTATATAAAAAATTATTAGCGTAATGCTTGTAAGCATTGTATTTGGCGTTTTTGCAGAGCGACTTTTCTCGAGGTGTCAGGTCTTCTATAGACGCTATTTTTTCAATGCAGGAGAGGTCAGCGATTAGCATTTTTTTATTATCCAAGGAATAGTTTTCCCCATGAATAAAGTAAATGGCTAAGGGGGTTTTAGCGACCGCAAGTTTTGATATTCTTGCAACCTTGAGCCAAAGGTGCCTATCGTCCACTCCGTGTAGTTCTCGGCTTTCATCCAACCCATTCACCTGATTTAACACCGTCCTACGGACCATAGCAGTGCAACAAGAGACAAAATTTCTGTTCAGGAGCGCTTCAAAACACTCCCCCTCAAACCCAGGGGTTGAGCATTCACGTTTGCCGTGCCTATCAATGTCCACCCAGCTATAAACCAACCCTACATCGGGGTCGCTAAAAAGTGGAATTTGTTTCTCAAGTTTTTGAGGAAGCCATTGATCATCTTGATCGCAAAAGCCAATAACTTCACCAGTTGCTCGTGCAATACCAAAATTTCGAGCAGATGCTACGCCACCATTTTGCTTTTTAAAGTATTTAACGCGCTCATCTTCCAGATACTTTTCTATTAGGTTTTTCGACTCATCAGTGGAGCCATCGTCAATAAGGAGCAGTTCAAAATTATCGTAGGTTTGAGACAATATACTTTCAATTGTTTGGGTAAGTGTCTTCGCCCCATTGTAGACAGCCACGATTACACTTGCTTTTACGCTGCTCACTTCTTACTCCTTGAGGACTAAAGCCTCATCAAAAATATTATTATTAGATACAAACCTATCAAGCTCATCAAACTAAGCACAAAAGTTTGGGCTATCTCTTTATTGGAAATTGATAGACCTAAGTCGGGATATTGTTTCGAAACACGGATGAAGCACGCTGCAGTCATAGCTGCAAAAATGTAGAAAAAGATTACGTAACTTCTACTAATAAAGAAAGCTGTACTACAAAATCCAATTAGAGAAACTTGCAAAAATATTGCAAGTGAAATTTCACGAGAAAGTTTAGGATCTTTGGCGTGTTCCGTTTTCTTGAGATTTATGACTTTAAGCAACATGATCATGCACAGAAGAACAAAGGTCATCCACAACATGTAACCTACAACTCCCAATTCTGCCATCACAGTGACAAATGAGTTATGGGCGACTTTGTAGTGATACTCCAGAAAACGTTCTTTTCCAAATCCAAACAGTGGCCTGTGGAACAACATTTGAATGCCTTCATACCACGCCGTCAGTCTCTGCATGGCGCTTTCATCGTCTTTGCTTATCGTCCTAAATGAACTCATAACGATAATTACGCCTGGCACTGAAAGACTTGCTAGCACCAAAGATTTTACGCGACCAAACCTAAGGTAGAAAAATGAAAATAGAACAGCCATTACACCCACTAGCGAACCTCGACTCCCTGTCCAGTAAATACCCATCACCAGTACACCGGCTACTGCAAGCCACATAAGCTTCATGAGAAAACGTTGAGTATTGACCATAAAGAAAATAGCGATGGGGATATTCATTACCAAAAACATCCCCATGTCATTCGGGTCGTTAAACACCCCAATGTATCGCGCCTGGGCCATTTGATTAGGACCGTCGTTTCGATAAATAACTGTTTCAGCCCAACCTTCTCCAAATGGCGAGGATATCTGAACGTAGGCGTGCTGAGACATAATCACGCAAGCAACTAGAGAGATAAATAGAATGACTTTTTGTCGGCCGAAGGATGTGAGAAAGCCTAGGAAGAGAATGAAGGGGATAATATTCGCATTGATCCAGTCGATAACATATCCAAGGTCATTAAAATAACGTGACGCTCGGACTTCTGAAAGCAACATTGAGAAGAACATCAATATTAAAATTGTGCATTGAACGTTCCATGCCTTCGGCCTTAACGAAACTAAATAAGCAAAAAAGGTAATTATTAGGACTATTCTAAGCAGTGGAAACTGTACATTCAGCACGGGCCACTCGTGTGGTCTTATAAGGACTAACGCGGTATAGACACAAAGTAAGAAAAAACCGAACTTAGCATCAGATGTAGATGAGCTTGCGCCAAACGACGCTTTTTTCTGGGGAACTGCAACCATTAGAAAACTAAACGCCTTTTTATTTTTCTGGCAAAAACCTTAAATTTAGCTAAAACCCAAGTAAGCTTATGTGCATGTATTTCTACTTCATAAACAGGCTCTGAGCTCGATGCCAAACTCTGTTTATAGGTCTCATCAAGTGATGAAGACATAAAGTCATAATGAGAAAGCGATTGTTCTCTGGCCTTTTGGGCTTGTGCGCTATGCAACAACTTACCGGGAGATACGTTAGGCTTTTTGTCTTCGTCGAAACCACTTTGGTAAAAAATGACGGTATTGTTTGAGCGTATACCGTAATTTACGCCGATAACTTCACTTCCCTGCTCCAAATACAACATAGACAAGCTTCCGGTACTTAATAGCTTACGAGCAATATTACGGTGAAATTCTCGAAACACATGAGCATCGAATATCGCTTTATATCCCCTACTTATCCACCTTTTCCTATTAAGGGTGATTAGAGCATTAAATACTCGTTCAAGGTCGTGCTCAGTTGTTACTTGGCAAATACGCATCCCTGCCCGAAGCGCGGCATTCCGAAGCCTTTTCGTTTTTCGTATAAGCTTTTCTGCACCATCAGGGATATCAACAAGATAGCGCCTTCTAACCAGATTAATCGTTGTGGGAAAATCACTTCTTTCCACTGCGCTTAGTATCAATGCATTGGGACTCACATTATTTAACCGAATGGAATTTAATCCTTCTTTCCTCATTGTTAATTGAATGACCGATAAAGGTTCGCTCACATCAACTGCTGAAGAGCGCATCAAAAAGTCCTGTGCTTCACTGCATGTCTCTATGTCTGTTGGTTCATAGCTACCTATGTAGCAAGCGGTTTTTAAATTACTTTTGCTTATATAAAGTGGTAATACACAAACAAGCGCTTCAGCATCCCAACTAGTAAAAATGAGCAGCTTTTCGATATGTTCTCTGTAAAATTCCGCCCATGTGGATACCCAATCAAAACTATTAAATGCGCTTTTAAACTGGGCGTTGCGCTCCAACTCTAACCAAGAGGAGCGAATGGCCTTCATTTCATGAACATTATTTATAATTCGTGTGCTTATCACACTATTCACTGCAGCGCTCTTTCGATATTGCTCAGGTTACAACTAGATTCGCAAGGCGCAATTATCCACTGAATAGATGATGACATATCGCCGGAAAGAGCGTTTTTAAGTCGGGATTTTTTTAAACCAAACGGCGACTTGTAGAAGCCAGACGATGTGCCATATCGATATGCGATCAAAAATCGCTTCGTATGTTTATCACGAACTTCCCGAACATTCCATTTGTCAGTATCGAGACTTCGAACTACGTTAAACCCTTCTGGTATAGGGTTATTCAAATAATAAGACGCCTTATCGTCTAAATGCTCTCCGTCGAACTCAAAATTTACGAGCTCAATATCTTCTATTGTTACACTGCAAACTCTCGCATAGTTATATATTCTAGGCTCTATGGTGAGTGTCGTAGCCGAACAATCCTCATTCGTCACATCATCTGCAACCAACAAGGCAACGCTAGAGGATAGGACTAAACAAAGCCCACATGCAATGATCAGCGCACTACGGGATAAAGACGAATTCAAATCGCGCTTACTGGTTATTCCGCTTTTTCCTGCCGCATGCTCCCTATCTTCAAGTTTCCTACCTATATAAAACTGAAAGATTGCGACGGGAATATAGATGTACCAACCAAAGTTATTGTGATCCGTCATCAAACTGCTTTGCATATCAGTTTCATGACCAATTACGATAAGCGCAGCGATACGAAGCCAATTCGTAACAAGAGCCCCAAGTAAAGAAACTGCGGTAAAAATGAAAGCAGAGCGAAATGTTTTAAGATATAGAAATATGTACAGGCTGCTAATCGCAGCGGAAACAATCACATATCGTAAACCACTGCACCCTTCGGCAATTTCAAATACACCTGCAGGTATAGTAACGAACTCATTTTCTACATAAACCGGGATATTCGTTAAACCCATTATCGCCGTAACGACATAAACCGACAATGACTGCAATGGAACAGCAAGCGCTCCCCAAAAAGGGAAAATAAAAACTAAGAAAGCAAAGGGGAAAAAAGTAGAGACATTAAATCTGAATACACAAAATATCAGCGAATATAGAACAGCCAAGGAAGCTGCCCAATAAAGCAAACTAGTTTGTGACCACGTGGCGAGTACAAGACCTACGCCAGTTGCGAGCGCGAGCCCTATCCACACTAGGCTCGGCTGTGTTCGGAATAGGACGCGATTTTCTTCTTCAAGAATATAGAAGAGGTAAACAATGATGAAGGGTACGAGATAAGCGTGTGAATAAGTCCCATCATCGAAACTATATGCCCATAAAGAGCCCATAATTGGGTAGTTGAATATACACCACAATAGTGTGATAAAAATTAAAACCCAAAAATGTCTGTGCACCCTCAGTTCCATTGATACTTCCCTAATTCAATTAAAATGCGCTATCTGCCCTTACCGAACAACACAACTTCTACCGTTCTGATGAGAATAAGAATATCCAAAAGCAAGCTCTGATGCTTTACGTAATACAAATCAAACTTCAATTTTTCCATTGAATCTTCAACGCTCGCTCCGTATGGATAATTGAGCTGTGCCCAACCCGCCAAACCAGGCTTAACGTTATGACGTTGATTGTAATACGGCACCTCTCGAACAAGTTGCTCTACAAACTCTGGACGCTCAGGACGAGGGCCGATGAAAGACATTTCACCCTTAAACACATTAAGCAATTGAGGTAATTCATCAACGCGGTATTTGCGAATAAAGTGACCAATTCGAGTTACTCGATCATCATTCTTACTCGCCCATTTAGCGCCATCTTTCTCCGCGTCGGGGCGCATACTGCGAAATTTAATTATTTTAAAAAGCTGTCCGTTCAAGCCAACACGCTCTTGTTTATAAAATACAGAAACACCGGTTCGCCGCCCGTCATCTAAGTAAATGATAATGGCTGTAGCGAGCATAATTGGCCAGACAAAGAAAAATATGATGAAGGCGAGAATTGCGTTAATAGAATAATCTAAGGCGTCGCGAAGATAGTTTTGACTCTTGAAACCATTTGAGTAGATAACCCAGCTCGGATACATGAGATTCACGACAATCTGTCCTGTTTCCCTTTCCATAAAGTCGAGAAGCTCGGTAACTTCAATGCCACGCAATCTGCAATCAAACAAGACTTCTACTGGTAACGTTCCTCGACGCTGATCACACGCGATAACGATTTCTTCAATCTCGTTATCAGCAATAAACTGTTGGAAATTTTCATCTACTTTTACATGAATGATTTTTTCTTTGTGAATTCCGTCTTCGCGATTGTCGCCAGGTATAGGGATGAATCCAACCAACTCGAAACCAATGCGATCAACATCACGGCGCATTCTTTTTTCAATAATGGAAGCACGCTCTCCTGCACCTAAAACGATAATTCTGACTTTTCCAAGTCCGAGTAGACCAAGACGATTTGTGAAATATCTGAAGACAACGAGCGTTATAATGATTGCGCTAACTGATGCAGGTAAGAAGTAGCTATCCATCAACAGTCGATCGAATAGAGCACGGCTGATTACTTCAACTAAAAAATAGCTCAAACCAACACTTACAAAAATTCGTCGAATTATTCCTCTAAATGTTTCGCGAAGTTTTGCTTCATAGAGTCCTACCGACAAGGAGCATAATAGAATCGCGACCGTTAATAGCCCGGTATTTACCAAGAGCTTTTCAATAGGAACTTGGGAGGATAGCCCAATTTGCGTCAATATAAAGTGAGTAATATACCCTATATAAGCAATAAGTAATGCTTCGGTTATAACTAATATATTTGAGCGTTTATTCTGATTTCGCTTATTTACTGCCACCCCTGGCCTCCCAAAACTACTTTATATTACCCATCAT
>PAKZ01000010.1 GCA_002706335.1 Ahrensia sp. | reverse complement strand
GCTGATCGTGCCGATCGCGATGGAAGAGCGCCTGCGCTTCGCCATCCGCGAAGGCGGCCGCACCGTCGGCGCCGGCATTGTCGCGAAGATCATCGAGTAGGCGAAAACTGAGAGTTTGGCGGAGCGCGGCATTCGCTGCCGCGCTCTGTGTCTTGAATAAGGAACAGTCGTAATGAACGGCCAGAACATCCGCATTCGCCTGAAGGCGTTCGACCACCGGGTTCTCGATGCTTCGACGCGTGAAATCGTGTCAACAGCAAAACGGACCGGTGCGAGCGTGCGTGGGCCTGTGCCGCTGCCGACACGGATTGAAAAATTCACCGTGAACCGGTCGCCGCACATCGACAAGAAAAGCCGCGAGCAGTTCGAGATGCGCACGCATAAGCGTCTTCTCGATATCGTTGATCCGACTCCGCAGACCGTGGACGCGCTGATGAAGCTCGACCTCGCGGCCGGCGTTGATGTCGAAATCAAGCTCTGAGCGAACCGGATTGGGGAAGGATGAACCAATGCGTTCAGGAGTAATCGCACAGAAGCTGGGCATGACCCGCGTCTACAATGACAACGGCGAGCAGCTGCCGGTCACCGTTCTCCGCATGGAGAATTGTCAGGTGGTAGCCCAGCGGACTGAAGAAAAGAACGGCTATTCGGCCGTGCAGCTGGGCTCAGGCCTCGCCAAGGTGAAGAACACGTCGAAGGCCATGCGCGGTCATTTCGCCATCGCCTCTGTCGAGCCGAAGCGCAAGCTGGCCGAGTTCCGCGTGTCGCCGGACAACATGATCGACGTTGGCGCAGAGCTGACCGCAGAACACTTTGTTCCGGGTCAGAAGGTCGACGTGACTGGCACGACCCAGGGCAAGGGCTTCCAGGGTGTCATCAAGCGCCACAACTTCGGTGGTGGCCGCGCGACCCACGGTAACTCGCTATCGCACCGTTCGCACGGTTCGACCGGCATGTGCCAAGACCCCGGCAAGGTGTTCAAAGGCAAGAAGATGGCCGGCCACATGGGCGCGACCCGGGTGACCTCGCAGAACCTCGAAGTCGTCTCGACCGACGTCGAGCGTGGCCTGATCCTCGTCAAGGGTGCCGTTCCCGGCTCCAAGGGCGCATGGATCCTGGTTCGTGACGCCGTGAAATCGAGCCTGCCCGACAATGCGCCGAAGCCGGCCGCAGTGCGCGCAGGTGCGGAAGCCGCAGCGGCTCCGCAGGCTGAAGGGGCAGAATGATGGAAATAAAAGTGACCACACTGGCCGGAAAGGCCGCCGGTTCGCTTACGGTCTCGGACGAAGTGTTCGGGCTCGAGCCGCGCGCGGATCTGATCCAGCGCGTCGTGCTCTGGCAGCAGGCCAAGAAGCAGCAGGGCACGCATCAGTCCAAAGGCCGTGCCGACATTTCGCGCACCGGCGCGAAGATGTTCAAGCAGAAGGGAACGGGCCGCGCCCGTCACTCTTCGGCGCGCGCTCCGCAGTTCCGCGGCGGCGGCAAGGCACACGGCCCGGTCGCACGCAGCCATGAGACAGACCTTCCCAAGAAGGTACGCGCTCTGGGCTTGCGTCATGCGCTGTCCGCCAAGGCGAAATCGTCCGACCTGATCATCGTTGATGATCTGACGGCGGCCGACGCCAAGACAAAAGCCCTGCTGGCCCAATTCGCCGGCCTCGGCCTCGAAAACGCTCTCGTTATCGGCGGTGCCGAGCTCGACAGCAACTTCAAGAACGCCGCGTCGAACATTCCGCAGATCGACGTGCTGCCGGTTCAGGGTATCAATGTCTATGACATCCTGCGCCGCAACAAGCTGGTTCTGTCCAAGGCTGCGGTCGAAGCTCTCGAGGAGCGGTTCAAATGACGGACATTCGCCACTATGACGTGATCGTCTCACCGGTGATCACCGAAAAGTCGACCTTCGTGTCGGAAAACAACCAGGTCATCTTCAACGTGGCCCGCGACGCTTCGAAGCCGGAAATCAAGGCCGCCGTCGAAGCCCTGTTCGGGGTCAAGGTGAAGGCGGTCAATACGCTCCTGCGCAAGGGCAAGGTGAAGCGCTTCCGCGGCATCAAAGGTCGGCAGAGCGACGTGAAGAAGGCGGTCGTGACGCTTGTTGATGGCCAGTCCATCGACGTCGCGACAGGTCTCTAACCGGACGGCCGAGAGGTAATTCGAGATGGCATTGAAAACATTCAAACCGACGTCTCCCGGCCAGCGCCAGCTGGTTACGGTAGACCGTTCCGGCCTTCACAAGGGCGGCCCGGTCAAGGCGCTCACCGAAGGTCTGACCAAATCGGGCGGCCGTAACAACGCCGGCCGTATGACGTCGCGGAATCGCGGCGGCGGTCACAAGCGGACCTACCGCATCATTGACTTCAAGCGTTCCAAGAAGGACGTCGAGGCAACGGTAGAACGTCTTGAGTACGATCCGAACCGCACCGCCTTTATCGCGCTTCTGAAGTATGACGATGGCGAATTGTCCTACATCCTGGCTCCGCAGCGCATGCAGGCCGGCGACCGCGTGATCTCCGCCGATTATGCGGACGTCAAGCCGGGCAACGCGATGCAGCTCGGCCGGATGCCGGTCGGCACAATCGTGCACAACGTCGAGATGAAGCCGGGCAAGGGTGGCCAGATCGCCCGTTCGGCGGGCACATACGCCCAGCTCGTCGGTCGTGACCAGGGCATGGCGATTCTGCGCCTGAACTCGGGCGAGCAGCGCCTCGTTTCCGGCAAATGCATCGCCACCGTTGGCGCCGTGTCCAACCCGGACCACGGCAACATCAACCTCGGCAAGGCCGGCCGTTCGCGTTGGCTCGGAAAGCGCCCGCATGTTCGCGGCGTCGTCATGAACCCGGTCGACCACCCGCATGGCGGTGGTGAAGGCCGCACCTCGGGCGGCCGCCATCCGGTTACCCCGTGGGGCAAGCCGACCAAGGGCAAGCGGACGCGTTCGAACAAGGCGACCGACAAGTTCATCATGCGCTCGCGTCATCAGCGCAAGAAGTAATCAGAGAGGAAAAGCCTAATGGTTCGTTCAGTTTGGAAAGGCCCGTTTGTTGACGGCTATCTTCTCAAAAAGGCCGACAAGGCCCGTGAGAGCGGTCGTCACGACGTGATTAAGATCTGGAGCCGCCGCTCCACCATCATGCCGCAGTTCGTCGGCCTGACCTTCGGTGTCTACAACGGCACCAAGCACATTCCGGTCGCCGTCAACGAAGACATGGTCGGCCATAAATTCGGTGAATTCGCTCCGACCCGTACCTATTACGGTCACGGCGCGGACAAGAAGGCAAAGAGGAAGTAACCATGGGCAAGCCAAAGGCACCGCGCCGGCTGGCCGACAACGAGGCCCGCGCCGTAACGCGCACCATCCGCGTCAGCCCGCAGAAGCTCAACCTGGTTGCGGCCATGATCCGCGGCAAAAAGGTTGAATCAGCGCTCGCCGATCTGACCTTCTCGCGCAAACGTATCGCCTCGACTGTCAAGAAGACGCTGGAGTCGGCGATTGCCAATGCCGAGAACAATCACGACCTCGATGTCGACGCGCTCGTCGTCGCAGAGGCCTTTGTGGGCAAGTCGATCGTCATGAAGCGCTTCCACGCCCGCGGTCGCGGCCGTGCAAGCCGTATCGAGAAACCGTTCTCTCACCTCACGATCGTCGTTCGTGAGCAAGAGGAAGCAGGGGAGGCCGCATAATGGGCCAGAAAATCAATCCGGTCGGCCTTCGCCTCGGCATTAATCGTACCTGGGATTCGCGCTGGTACGCGAATACCGGCGAATACGGTGAGCTGCTGCATGAGGATCTGAAGATCCGCAACTATCTGATGAAGGAACTCAAGCAGGCCGCCGTCTCGAAGATCGTGATCGAGCGCCCGCACAAGAAGTGCCGCGTCACGATCCACTCGGCGCGTCCGGGTATCATCATCGGCAAGAAGGGCGCCGACATAGAGAAGCTTCGCCGCAAACTTTCGGAGTTCACGTCGGCGGAAACGCATCTCAACATCGTTGAAGTGCGCAAGCCCGAGATCGACGCAACGCTGGTCGCGCAGTCGATCGCTCAGCAGTTGGAACGCCGCGTTGCTTTCCGCCGCGCCATGAAGCGCGCCGTTCAGTCGGCTATGCGCCTCGGTGCCGAGGGCATTCGCATCAACTGCGCAGGCCGCCTTGGCGGTGCTGAAATCGCCCGCACCGAATGGTATCGCGAAGGCCGCGTGCCGCTGCATACGCTGCGCGCCGATGTCGACTACGGAACCGCCGAAGCTGAAACGGCTTATGGCATTTGCGGTATCAAGGTCTGGGTCTTCAAGGGCGAAATCCTTGAGCACGATCCGATGGCGTCGGAACGCCGAGCGACCGAAAACGACAACCAGGGCTCTGGCCGCCGCCGCGATAACGCGTAAGCGGACAGATTGGAGTAAGAACCGATGTTGCAACCGAAACGGACCAAGTACCGCAAGCAGTTCAAGGGCAAGATCCATGGCCTCGCCAAGGGTGGAACGGCCCTGAATTTCGGCGAATACGGCCTGAAGTCGCTGGAACCGAACCGCGTCAACGCCCGTGAGATCGAAGCGGCCCGCCGCGCGATCACCCGTCACATGAAGCGTGCCGGCCGCGTGTGGATCCGCGTCTTCCCTGACGTGCCGGTCACCTCAAAGCCGACCGAAGTGCGTATGGGTAAAGGCAAGGGCTCCGTCGACTACTGGGCGGCCAAGGTGAAGCCCGGTCGCGTGATGTTTGAAATCGACGGTGTTCCCGAGGACATCGCCCGTGAGGCGCTGCGTCTCGGCGCCGCCAAGCTCTCGGTCAAGACGCGCTTTATTCAGCGCATCGCCGAGTAGGAGAGAAGGTCATGAAAGCCTCCGACGTGAAAGCAATGAGTGTCGACCAGCTCGCCGACGAGCTGGAAAAGCTCAAGAAGGAACAGTTCAACCTGCGCTTCCAGAAGGCGACGGGTCAGCTGGAGAAAACCTCGCGTGTGCGTGAAGTGCGCCGCGACATTGCCCGTATCAAGACGATTGCCGCCGAAAACGCGGCCAAAGGAAAGTAACGATGCCAAAACGCGTTCTGCAGGGCACTGTTGTAAGCGACAAGAACGACAAGCCCGTCGTGGTCAAGGTTGAGCGCCGCTTCGCCCATCCGCTGTTTAAAAAGACCGTGCGCCGCTCCAAGAAGTACAAGGCGCATGACGAGAACAACCAGTTCAAGGTCGGCGACACTGTCTTCATCCAGGAGAGTGCGCCGATTTCTAAGGACAAATGCTGGGTGGTCGTCACTGACCAGCCTGCAGCCTGAACCCAAACCGTAATTGCATGCGGCTTCAGATGAAGCCAGCTGGACACATAACAAAGGCAGCCAGTCATGATTCAGATGCAAACAAACCTCGATGTCGCCGATAACTCCGGCGCGCGTCGTGTTCAGTGCATCAAGGTGCTGGGCGGTTCCAAGCGCAAATATGCTTCCGTGGGCGACATCATTGTCGTCTCCGTTAAGGAAGCCATTCCGCGCGGCCGCGTCAAGAAGGGCGACGTCATGAAAGCCGTCGTCGTCCGCACCGCAGCAGATATCCGCCGTCCCGACGGCAGCGTCATCCGCTTCGACAAGAACGCGGCGGTGATCGTCGACAACAAAAAAGAACCGGTCGGCACCCGTATCTTCGGGCCTGTGCCGCGCGAGCTTCGCGCCAAGGCACACATGAAGATCATCTCGCTGGCGCCGGAAGTTCTGTAAGGAGAGACACGATGCAGAAGATCCGCAAGGGCGACGAAGTCGTCGTGCTCACCGGCAAGGACAAGGGCCGAAAAGGTTCGGTCCTGCAGGTTCTGCCGAAGGACAATCGCGCCGTCGTTTCCGGTGTCAACGTCGTCAAGCGCCACCAGCGCCAGACGCCGAACGCCGAAGGCGGCATCATTTCCAAAGAGGCGCCGATCGACCTGTCGAACCTGGCCCTGTTGGACCCCAAAGACTCCAAGCCGACCCGAGTCGGCTTCCGCATGGAGGGCGACCGCAAGGTGCGTTTCTCCAAACGTTCCGGAGAAGTGATCGATGGCTGACGCACAGTATGAGCCGCGGCTCAAGAAGCAGTACAACGAGACCATTCGCAAGTCGCTGCTCGAGCAGTTCGGCTATTCGAACGAGATGGAAATCCCCCGTGTGACGAAGATCGTCATCAACATGGGTGTGGGAGAAGCCACGGCTGATTCCAAAAAGCCGACTTCGGCCGCCGAGGACCTCTCGCTGATCACTGGCCAGAAGGCCGTCATCACGCGCGCCCGCAACTCGATTGCTGGCTTCAAGGTGCGTGAAGGCATGCCGATCGGCACGAAAGTGACCCTGCGCGGCGCGCGCATGTTCGAGTTCATGGATCGCCTGGTCAACATCGCGCTTCCGCGCGTCCGGGACTTCCGCGGCCTGAACCCGAAAAGCTTCGACGGCCGTGGCAACTTCGCCATGGGCCTGAAGGAGCACATCGTGTTCCCCGAGATCAATTACGACAAGGTCGACCAGATCTGGGGAATGGACATCATCGTTTGTACGACGGCGAAATCGGACGACGAAGCCCGGGCCCTGCTCAAGGCTTTCAACTTCCCCTTCCGCCAGTAACGGCAAGCGTAAAAAGGAACATTACGCATGGCTAAAGTCAGCGCAGTCGAAAAGAACAACCGTCGCCGCAAGCTGGTGAAACAGTATGCAGGCAAGCGCGCCGAGCTGAAGGCGACCGTCATGGATCGCTCGAAGCCGATCGAAGAGCGCTTCCGGGCGACCATGAAACTTGCGGAACTGCCGCGCAACTCCGCCAAGGTGCGCGTGCGCAACCGCTGTGAGGTATCGGGCCGCCCGCGCGCCTACTACCGCAAGCTCAAGATGTCGCGTATTGCGCTTCGCGAACTCGGTTCGCTCGGCCGGATTCCCGGCGTCGTGAAGTCCAGCTGGTAAGGGGAATTAAAGATGTCCATGTCAGATCCTCTTGGCGATATGCTGACCCGCATCCGTAACGGGGTGCATCGTTCCAAGGACCGCATTTCCACGCCTGCTTCCAAGCTGCGTGGCAATGTGCTCGAAGTCCTGAAAAGCGAAGGTTACATTCGTGATTACACGCAGGTCGAATATTCCACCGGCAAGGCGGAATACGAGATCGAGTTGAAATATTTCGACGGTGCTTCCGTCATCCGCGCGATCGAACGAGTTTCGAAGCCGGGCCGCCGGGTCTATGTCGGCGTAAAGTCGATCCCGCACGTGGCTAATGGCCTCGGCATCTCGATACTGTCGACGCCGCAGGGCGTAATGGCGGATCATGAAGCACGCGAAAAGAATGTTGGCGGGGAGTTGCTCTGCCGCGTCTTCTGACGCGCAGGGTAGCCAGGAACCCAGTAAACGGACAGGTTGAACAATGTCGCGTATTGGTAAGAAGCCGGTATCCATTCCGGACGGTGTCACGGCCACCGTCGACGGTCAGATTGTGACCGCGAAAGGCCCGAAGGGCGAACTGAAATACGTCGTCAATGACGAAGTGCTCGTCGCCATGGAAGATGGCGCCGTCAACGTGCAGCCGCGCAACCAGTCCAAGGATGCGCGCTCCAAGTGGGGCATGTCGCGCACCATGATTTCCAACATCATGGAAGGCGTGAAGAACGGCTTCGAGCGCAAGCTTGAGATCAACGGCGTCGGCTATCGTGCGGCCATGCAGGGCAAGAACATCCAGCTCTCGCTCGGCTACAGCCACGAAGTCGTCTACAACGTGCCGGAAGGCGTCAGCGCCGCATGCCCGAAGCCGACGGAAATCGTTCTGAACGGCATCGACAAGCAGCAGCTCGGCCAGGTGGCTGCGGAGATCCGTGAATTCCGTCCGCCGGAACCCTACAAGGGCAAGGGTGTGAAGTATGCGGAAGAGACGATCATCCGCAAAGAAGGCAAGAAGAAGTAAGGAAGCGGCCATGGCAAAGACCAAAGAATCGACCACGCGCCGCGCGCAGCGCGTTCGCCGCCAGATAAAGAAGGTGGCCAACGGACGACCGCGCCTTTCGGTGCATCGTTCGTCGAAGAATATCTATGCGCAGGTTATCGACGACGCCGCTGGCCGTACGCTGGTTGCGGCTTCAACGCTGGAAGGCGACCTGAAGGGCTCCCTGAAGACTGGTGCTGACACCGCAGCAGCAGCAGCCGTCGGCAAGCTTATCGCGGAGCGCGCGGTCAAGGCCGGTGTGAAGGAAGTCGTGTTTGATCGCGGTGCATATATATACCACGGCCGGGTCAAGGCGCTCGCGGATGCCGCGCGCGAAGGCGGCCTTAGCTTCTAACTTTAACCCCCGTGCTACCGGAAAAGAAAAAGGAACCAGGATATGGCACAGCAAGATCGTGGAGGTCGCGGACGCGACCGGGGGCCACGCGAAGAGGTTGATAGCGAGTTTGTAGACAAGCTCGTTCACATCAACCGCGTGGCCAAAGTGGTGAAGGGCGGCCGTCGTTTCGGATTTGCCGCTCTCGTCGTGGTCGGCGACCAGAAGGGTCGCGTCGGCTTCGGTCATGGCAAGGCGCGCGAAGTGCCGGAAGCCATCCGCAAGGCGACAGAAAGTGCCAAGCGCGACATGATCTTCGTTCCGCTGCGTTCGGGCCGGACCCTGCATCATGACGTCGAAGGCCGTCACGGTGCCGGCAAGGTGCTGCTTCGTGCGGCTGCTCCGGGTACCGGAATCATCGCGGGTGGCCCGATGCGCGCCGTGTTCGAGACGCTCGGCGTCCAGGACGTGGTCGCCAAGTCGCTCGGCACGTCGAACCCTTACAACATGGTTCGCGCGACCTTCGATGCCCTTAAGAGCCAGATGCATCCGAAGGATGTCGCCGCGCAGCGCGGGCTAAAATATTCCACGCTACAGGCTCGTCGTCGCGACCTGATCGGCGCTGAAGAATAGGTGATCGTGCTCCTCGCCCGAATAGAAAGGGCAGGGGCCATTGGAAGGAAACTGACTGATGGCTGACAAGAAGAAGGCTACGATCACTGTCGAACAGATCGGCAGCCCGATCCGCCGGCCGGCCGCCCAGGAGAAGACCCTGATCGGTCTCGGCCTGAACAAAATGCACCGTACCCGTACGCTGGAAGATACCCCGGCCGTGCGCGGTATGATCCGCAAGGTCCAGCACCTCGTCCGCGTCGTGGACGAGGCCTGAGAGCGGGAGAGAGATTATGAATCTGAACGAACTGCGTGACAATGAAGGCGCTCGCCCGTCCCGCAAGCGGGTCGGCCGGGGCATTGGCTCCGGCAAGGGCAAGACCGGCGGCCGCGGCGTAAAGGGCCAGAAGTCCCGTTCCGGCGTGGCGATCAAGGGCTACGAAGGCGGCCAGATGCCGATCTATCGTCGTCTGCCCAAGCGCGGCTTCTCGAACATCTTCGCCAAGGACTTCAACATCGTTTCGCTCGGCCGCATCCAGGCCGCGATTGATGCCGGTAAGCTCGATGCGAAGAAGATCGTCGATGCAGCGGCGCTGGCGGAAGCCGGTGTGATTCGCCGCCTCAAAGACGGCGTGCGCGTGCTGGCCGACGGTGA
Source organism: Ahrensia sp. (assembly GCA_002706335.1). Classification (GTDB taxonomy): domain Bacteria; phylum Pseudomonadota; class Alphaproteobacteria; order Rhizobiales; family Rhizobiaceae; genus Oricola. The sequence continues at coordinate 17,927 of PAKZ01000010.1, read as the reverse complement.
ACTGAAGGCGAAGGTGACCTTCGAGGTTGCCGGCGTATCCAAGTCGGCGGTCGACAAGATTGAAAAAGCCGGTGGCTCCGTCACCGTGCTGGTGGCGAAAGCCGCGGCGGAGTAATTCTGGGGAAGGCGGCGGATCGGTTCGCCGCCTTTTCTTCACGTGTTTCTTTACTTGCGTCTCATACGCATGACGCTTATCTCCGCTCTAACATGCGTTGGCCCGGCCGGCCGTATCCCGGCATCCTGACGGCCTCGGCGAACCGGAGAAGTCCTCAATGGCATCGGCAGCAGAACAGCTTGCAGCAAACCTGAATTTCGGCGCTTTCGCCAAGGCCGAAGAACTCAAGAAACGAATCTGGTTCACACTCGGCGCGCTTCTCGTCTACCGCCTTGGTACCTACATCCCGCTTCCCGGGTTGAACATGGAAGCCTTCGGTCAGGCGTTCGACAGCCAGTCGCGCGGTATCCTGGGCATGTTCAACATGTTCTCGGGCGGTGCCGTGCAGCGCATGGCGATTTTCGCTCTCGGCATCATGCCCTATATCTCGGCCTCAATCGCCATCCAGCTGATGACGTCGGTCATTCCGACGCTCGAACAGCTGAAGAAGGAAGGTGAACAGGGCCGCAAGGTCATCAACCAGTACACCCGCTACGGTACCGTTCTGCTTGCCACACTGCAGGCCTATGGCATCTCGGTCGGGCTTGAGAGCGGCAGCGGAATCGTTGCCGATCCGGGCTGGTTCTTCCGTATTTCGACCGTGATCACTCTGGTCGGCGGCACCATGTTCCTGATGTGGCTCGGTGAGCAGATCACTGCGCGTGGTATTGGCAACGGCATATCGCTGATCATCTTTTCGGGCATCGTGGCCGGACTTCCGAACGCGATTGCGGGCACACTCGAACTCGGCCGTACCGGCGCGCTCGCCACCGGCGTGATCCTGGCGATTATCGTCGTTGCGATCGTCGTCATCGCCGCCATCGTCTTCATGGAGCGCGCGCAGCGAAGGCTGCTGATCCAGTATCCGAAGCGGCAAGTCGGCAATCGGATGTTCCAGGGCGACACGTCGCATCTGCCGCTGAAGCTGAACACAGCCGGCGTCATTCCCCCGATTTTTGCGTCGTCGCTGCTGCTGCTGCCGGCTACCCTTGCCGGCTTCTCAGATACGACGACTCTTCCGAACTGGGCCTCGGCGATCCTCGCCGCGCTCGGCCACGGACAGCCGCTCTATATGTTGTTCTACGCGTCCATGATCGTCTTCTTCGCTTTCTTCTATACGGCGCTCGTGTTCAATCCGGCTGATACAGCCGACAACCTGAAGAAACAGTCAGGCTTCATTCCGGGCATCCGCCCCGGACAGCGCACGGCCGAATATATCGACTACGTGCTGACGCGCATCACGGTGGTCGGCGCCATCTATCTGGTGCTGATCTGTCTGTTACCCGAATTTCTAATAGCGTCGACGGGCGTGCCGTTCTATCTCGGCGGGACGTCGCTGCTTATTGTTGTGAGCGTGACGCTTGATACTGTCGCGCAGATCCAGGGTCACCTGATCGCCCATCAGTATGAAGGCCTGATCAAGAAATCCAAACTGCGCGGGGGGAAACGCGGACGATGAGACTTATCCTTCTGGGACCGCCGGGCGCCGGCAAGGGAACGCAGGCGCAGCGGCTGGTCGAGAAATATTCGATCCCGCAACTGTCTACAGGCGACATGCTCCGCGCCGCCGTCAAGGCGGAGACCGAGGTCGGCTTGAAGGCAAAAGCCGTGATGGATGCCGGCGAGCTTGTTTCCGACGCGATCGTCAACGCCATCGTATCCGAGCGAATCGATGCGCCGGATTGCGAGAACGGGTTTATCCTTGACGGCTATCCGCGGACGCTGCATCAGGCGGATGCCGTGGCCGAGATGCTGGCGGGCAAGGGAATCGGCTTGGACGCGGTGATCGAACTCCTGGTCGACGATAAGGCACTCGTCGGCCGAATCGTCAAACGGGCGGAAGAGGCGAAGGCTGCCGGTCAGCCGGTTCGCAAGGATGATACCCCGGAAGTTTTCGACGAGCGGCTTCGCGAATATTACAAGAAGACCGCGCCGCTGACGGGCTATTATTACGCCAAGGGCATGCTGAAGACTGTCGACGGCATGGACACGATCGAGGGCGTGACTTCTCAGATCGAAAAGATCCTCGGCGAGATCTGATAATTCCGTGACCGGTTGACGTATCACTATTTTAAAGAAATGCCCGCCCGCCTGGTTGACAGGGTTTCAGGTGGGCATTATAGCGGCGCATCTTCCCTGAAAGATCGGTCAGACGTGCCTCCTTGGCGCGATGCCGCTCGAACGGGAAACTCGCAAGGGCCGGCCTCCACCGGACGCGGGTAAACAATAAAACGCCGGATCGACCGGCCCACATGGAGACTAAAATGGCACGTATAGCCGGTGTTAACATACCGACTGGCAAGCGCGTTGTGATCGCGCTTCAATACATCCACGGCATTGGTGCGAAGTTCGCCCAGGAAATCGTCGAGAAGAACAACATTCCGGCCGAACGCCGGGTGCATGAGCTAACCGACGCCGAAGTGATGAGCATTCGCGAGACGATCGACCGCGATTATCAGGTCGAAGGCGATCTGCGCCGCGAAGTATCGATGAACATCAAGCGTCTTATGGACCTTGGCTGCTACCGCGGTCTGCGTCATCGCCGCAACCTGCCGGTGCACGGTCAGCGCACGCACACCAACGCGCGCACCCGCAAGGGTCCGGCCAAGGCGATCGCCGGCAAGAAGAAGTAATCGAACGAAAAAGGCCGCTTCGCGCAAGCGGCTTTCATTCGTTCAAGGTGTAGCCGCTGGAATTACGGCGGTGCTAAGATCGAAAGGACTACCATGGCCAAGGAAGCCGGACGCGTTCGCCGCCGCGAGCGCAAAAATATCTCTTCGGGTGTCGCCCACGTCAATTCGACGTTCAACAACACGATGATCACCATCACCGACGCGCAGGGCAACACGATTGCCTGGTCGTCGGCTGGCATGCAGGGCTTCAAGGGTTCGCGCAAATCGACTCCGTTTGCGGCACAGGTTGCCGCTGAGGATTGCGCGAAGAAGGCCCAGGAACACGGCATGCGGTCGCTGGAAGTTGAAGTGTGTGGGCCGGGTTCAGGCCGTGAGTCGGCGCTTCGCGCTTTGCAGGCGGCTGGCTTCACGATCACCTCGATCCGCGACGTGACCCCGATCCCGCACAATGGTTGCCGCCCGCGCAAGAAGCGCCGCGTCTAACCGAGAATTCAGGGCGTCGCCGATCCTGCGAGGCCCGTTTTTCAGATCTGTTGCCACGAATGGATGGTGGCAAGGAAGCTGAGGGAAAGCCGTGATACACAAGAACTGGCAAGAACTTATCAAACCGAAGAAGGTCGAGTTCAAAAGCGCGGGCACCAACAAGGTGACCCTCGTCGCCGAACCGCTCGAGCGCGGCTTCGGTCTTACGCTCGGCAACGCGCTTCGCCGCGTGCTTCTGTCGTCGCTGCGCGGTGCGGCTGTGACCGCCGTGCAGATCGACGGCGTTCTGCATGAATTCTCCTCGATCGCCGGCGTGCGCGAGGACGTGACGGATATCGTTCTGAACATCAAGGAAATCGCCATCCGCATGGAAGGCGACGGACCGAAGCGCATGGTCGTGCGCAAGCAGGGCCCGGGCGTCGTCACCGCCGGTGACATCCAGACGGTCGGCGATGTCGAGATCCTGAACCCGGATCACGTCATCTGCACCCTCGACGAGGGCGCCGAGATTCGTATGGAGTTCACAGTCGACAACGGCAAGGGCTATGTGCCGGCCGACCGCAATCGCGCCGAAGACGCGCCGATCGGCCTCATCCCGGTCGACAGCCTGTATTCGCCGGTCCGCAAGGTCTCCTATAAGGTGGAAAACACCCGTGAAGGCCAGGTGCTCGATTACGACAAGCTGTCGATGACGATCGAGACGAACGGCGCGGTCACCGGTGAGGACGCCGTGGCGTTCGCCGCTCGCATCCTGCAGGACCAGCTTGGCGTCTTCGTCAATTTCGAAGAGCCGCAGAAGGAAGTCCAGGAAGAACAGGTCCAGGAACTGGCCTTCAACCCGGCGCTTCTTAAGAAGGTCGACGAGCTGGAGCTGTCTGTCCGTTCGGCAAACTGCCTGAAGAACGACAACATCGTCTATATCGGTGATCTGATCCAGAAGACCGAGGGCGAAATGCTTCGCACGCCGAATTTCGGCCGCAAGTCGCTCAACGAGATCAAGGAAGTTCTGGCGTCCATGGGCCTCCATCTTGGTATGGAAGTCCCGGCCTGGCCGCCGGAGAATATCGAGGACCTCGCAAAGCGTTACGAGGATCACTACTGATCGCCGGAGTGATCCGGCCAACTTTCAAGGAGAAGGCTCATGCGCCACGGAAATTCGGGCCGCAAGCTGAACCGCACTGCCAGCCACCGCAAGGCGATGTTTGCCAACATGGCAGCCTCGCTGATCGAGCATGAGCAGATTGTGACGACGCTGCCCAAAGCAAAGGAAATTCGCCCGATCGTCGAAAAGCTTGTCACGCTCGGCAAGCGCGGCGACCTGCATGCGCGCCGTCAAGCTATCGCCGCGATTCGCGACGAGGCCCAGGTCCGCAAGCTGTTTGACACGATCGCGACGCGTTATGCCGACCGCAACGGCGGCTATCTTCGCATCATGAAGGCGGGTTTCCGCCATGGTGACAGCGCCCCGATGGCCGTCATCGAATTCGTCGACCGCGATGTCGACGCAAAAGGCGCCGCCGATCGTGCGCGCGTCGAAGCCGAGGAGCAAGCTGCCGAAGAAGCAGCTTAAGTCAGGTCCGTACGGACGACCTGAAAAGGGGCCTTTTAAGGCCCCTTTTTTTCGTTATGGTGGCGCGAATCTCGGGGTAACGGAGCGGGTTCATGTCGTCGAAGCAGTTAGCGCAATTCGTCCTTCTGGTTGGCCTCGTCCTCGGCGGGGCGCTCGTGCAGGTTCACGCGCAGAACTTTGAAGACAAGGTCGGCGACCTGCTGGAAGACCTGTTCGGCGGCAAAGGGTCGGGGCGTCCGGAGCAGCCGCCCGCCAATCGGCAGGCCGGTGCGAACGACGATTCCCGCCGGCTTCCGTTCAGCCGGAACGAGATCCAGCTCTCCTTCGCTCCGCTGGTCAAGCAGACCGCGCCAGCCGTCGTCAATGTCTATGCAGCGCGCGTGGTCCAGCAGCGGAGTTCGCCGTTCCAGGGCGACCCCTTCTTTGATTTCTTCTTCGGCCAGGGCAACCCCAACGCCCCGACGCGTCCGCGGATGGAGCAGTCGCTCGGCTCCGGCGTGATCGTCGACCCTTCCGGGCTGATCGTCACCAACAACCACGTCATCGGCGATGCCGACGAGATCAAGGTGGCGCTGGCCGATGGCGAGGAATTCGAGAGCGAGGTCGTGTTGCGTGACGAGCGCTCCGACGTCGCCGTGCTTCGGATCGACGCCAAGCGCAAGCTTCCGTTTTTGCAGATCGCGGACTCCGACAAGGTCGAGGTCGGCGATCTCGTGCTGGCCATCGGCAATCCGTTTGGCGTCGGCCAGACCGTGACCTCCGGCATCGTCTCGGCACTGGCGCGTACCAAGCTCGGCGTTTCCGATTTCGGCTTCTTCATACAGACCGATGCTGCGATCAATCCGGGTAATTCAGGCGGGGCGCTGATCGGCATGTCCGGGCGGCTGATCGGCATCAACTCGGCGATCTATTCGCGCTCCGGCGGTTCGAACGGGATTGGTTTCGCGGTTCCCTCCAACATGGTGCAAGCCGTGATCAGCCAGGCGCAGGGCGGGGCGGGCGCTTTCGAGCGCCCCTATTTGGGCGCGCGCTTCGATCCGGTGACACCGGCGATTGCGGAGGGTCTCGGCATGCGACGGCCGGCGGGCGCGATCGTCATAGAAGTTGAAAAGCGCAGCCCTGCCGCGAGAGCGGGCCTCAATCCGGGTGATGTCGTCATAAGCATCGACGGCCACACGATCGAACATCCCGATGCCTTGAATTACCGGCTCGAAACTGCAGGGCCCGGCAAGACCGTGACTCTGGCGATCCTGTCGCGTGGCAGGAAGATCGCGCTCGACATCAAGCTCGAGCGGGCGCCCGAATCGGTGCCTGCCAACGAGACGCATATTTCCGGCGAGAACCCGCTCAATGGTGCGAATGTGGCCAATATCTCGCCGAGGCTGCTGAACCGCATGAATGTCCGCTATCGCGGTGATGACGGCGTAATACTAACCGAAATCGACCGTGGCTCCACCGCTATGCGCATCGGTTTTCGGCGCGGCGACGTTCTTGTGAAGATCAACGGCGTGGATATCCGAACCGTGGCCGATGTGACCGACGCGATCGCGCAAGGCGGTCGAACCTGGAGCTTCGAGATCAATCGCAATGGACGGCTCATCCGGCAGTTTTTCCGTGGATAGGGGTGTCTATGGCTGATCTTTTCGGCGTGCCCGCGCCGAAGGAAACGGCGCAGAAGCTGCGGCCGCTCGCCGACCGGCTGCGGCCCGCACGTCTGGAGGACGTGGTCGGCCAGGAACACCTGACCGGGCCGGACGGGGCGCTGACGCGCATGATTGCTTCGGGCAGTCTCGGCAACATCATTTTCTGGGGGCCGCCGGGAACCGGCAAGACCACGATCGCACGGCTGCTGGCCGGCGCGACCAGCCTGCATTTCGAACAGATATCGGCGATCTTCAGCGGCGTTGCCGATTTGAAGAAGGTGTTCGAGGCCGCGCGCCTCCGGCTGCAGAACGGTGTGCAGACACTGCTCTTCGTCGACGAGATTCATCGTTTCAACCGCGCCCAGCAGGACAGTTTCCTGCCGGTCGTCGAGGATGGAACGATCCTGCTTGTTGGTGCGACGACCGAGAACCCGTCCTTCGAACTGAACGCGGCGCTTCTGTCGCGGGCGCGAGTCCTGACGATGAAGCGGCTGGAGCCGGAACATCTGGAGCTGCTTTTGCAGCGCGCGGAGGCGGAGACGGACAGGGCGCTTCCGCTGGAAGACGGCGCGCGGGGCCTTCTCGCGGTGATGGCCGATGGCGACGGGCGGGCTGTGCTGACGCTCGCCGAGGAGGTTTTCCGCTCCACCAAACCCGGCGAAACCCTTGATGAAGACGGCCTTCGCCGCATCGTGCAACGGCGAGCGCCCGTATACGACAAGAGCCAGGACGGGCACTACAATCTGATATCGGCCCTGCACAAGGCGGTCCGCGGATCCGATCCGGACGCGGCGCTCTACTATCTCGCGCGCATGTTCGATGCCGGAGAAGACCCGCTCTATCTGGGCCGGCGGATCGTTCGTATGGCGAGCGAGGATATCGGGCTCGCGGATCCGCAGGCTCTGGTCATCGCGCTGGCGGCCAAGGACGCCTATGACTATCTCGGCTCGCCGGAGGGCGAACTGGCGATCGCTCAGGCCTGCATCTATATCGCCACCGCGCCAAAATCCAACGCCGCCTACACGGCCTTCAAGGCGGCGATGCGCTCCGCCAAGGAACACGGGTCTCTGCTTCCGCCGAAGGAAATCCTCAATGCTCCGACCAAGCTGATGTCCCAGGAAGGCTACGGCGCGGGATATCGCTACGACCATGACGAGCCTGATGCATTCTCCGGCCAGAACTATTTCCCCGAGGAAATGGGACGGAAACGCTACTATGAGCCGGTCGAGCGCGGCTTCGAACGGGAATTGCGCAAGCGGCTGGATTATTGGGACAAGCTTCGCCGCGACCGCCAGAAGGACGGCGGTTGACCGGTATCAAGGACACGGAAAAAGCGTGCTGGCAATCTGCGGCAAAAGGAGGATCCAATGCGCATATTGCTCGTTTACGCCACAGTCGAAGGCCAGACCCGCAAGATAGCCACCCATGTCGCCGAGCGGCTGTCCGGCAGCGGACATGACATCACACTGATTGACGCGACGAATGCGAAGGCGGCGCCGGCAGCGGATTCTTTCGATGCATCGATCCTGCTCGCGCCGGTGCATGTCGGTACGTTTCCGGCATCGCTGCGCCATTTCGCCAAGGCCAATGTCGAAGCGCTGATGGCGCGGCCGGGTGCATTCATTTCCGTCTCATTGGCCGCAGCGTCGGCCGACAAGGGCGAGGTCGCCGAGATCGCCGGCTATGTCGACAAGTTCAGCAAGGAGACGGGCTGGTGGCCGGTATCCGTCCACAATGCGGCCGGCGCGCTGAAATTTACCGAGTACGACTTCTTCCGACGCTGGATGCTGAAACGCATCGCCGAGAAGGAAGGCGGGCCGACAGATACCAGTCGCGACCATGAATTCACTGACTGGAGCGCGTTGGACGCATTCATCGATGGATTCGTCGCCCAGGCTCCTACGGTCGCCGGGAAGATCTGAGTTCGTCATTCGGGGCTTTCGCGAAGGCAGGGCATGGAGTAGGACGCTTCCATGTCTCACGTCCTGCTCGTAGCCCTTGGGGGCGGCCTCGGCGCGTCCGCCCGCTACCTGACCAATCTTGCCGCCTTGCGGGTTCTCGGTCCCAATTTCCCCTGGGGGACGATCACCGTAAACATTCTCGGCTCGTTCCTGATGGGCGTGCTGATCGCGACGCTCGCGCGCATGTCCGGAACCAGCGCGGAAGTGCGCAGCTTCCTCGCGACCGGATTTCTCGGCGGCTTCACGACATTTTCGGCCTTCTCGCTCGATTTCGCCTCGATGTGGGAACGTGGCGATCAGGGTGCGGGCATGGCCTATCTGCTCGCCAGCGTCGTTATCTCGATTCTCGCCCTGTTCGCCGGGCTCTATCTCGTCCGTTCCCTGGCCTGAGCGAGACCGATCATGGCGACCGTCGAACAGAAACAGGTGGACAGCGACGAAGCGGGCATGCGGCTCGATCGCTGGTTCAAGGTGCATTATCCCGAGCTCGCCTTTGGCGCATTGCAGAAATTGCTGCGTACAGGTCAGGTCCGCGTCGATGGCGGACGGGGGAAGGCGGACACGCGCCTGGAAGGCGGCCAGACAGTCCGTATCCCGCCGATGGCGGCGGGCGGCAGCGCGCCGAAGGGTCCGCTGACCGCCAAAACGATACGCAACCGGTCGGACGAGGATGCGCTACGCGCCATGATCCTGTTCGAGGACAAGAAGGTCATGGTGCTGAACAAGCCGGCAGGGCTGGCCGTGCAGGGCGGTTCGGGCGTGGTGCGCCATATCGACGGCATGCTGGAGGCGTTCCGCAACCAGAAGGGCGAGAAGCCGCGGCTGGTGCATCGCATCGACCGGGATACGTCTGGCATTCTCGTGGTCGCGAAGACACGCGGCGCGGCGCAGAAGCTGACGGCGTCCTTCCGCGAACGCGATACGCAGAAGACCTATTGGGCGTTGGTCAAGGGGACGCCGAAGAAGCGCGAAGGGCGGATTTCAAACTGGCTTGTGAAGGAGTCCACCCCTGACGGCGACAAGATGCGAATCGGCAAGCATGGCGAGCAGGGCGCTGATCATGCTGTTTCCGAGTACAGGCTAGTGGAATCGGCCGGGCCGGTCTCCTGGCTGGTCATGGAGCCGCATACGGGGCGGACGCACCAACTGCGCGTTCACGCGGTCTCAATCGGTTGCCCGATCCTCGGCGATCCGAAATATTTCGAGGAGGATCCGAACTGGGAGTTTCCCGGCGGCATGCAGAAGAAGCTGCATCTCCACGCGCGTCGAATTGTCATTCCGCATCCCGACGGAGGCGTCATCAACGTCACGGCACCGCTTCCCCCGCATATGGTGCAGAGCTGGAACCTGCTCGGATTCGACGAAGCCGACGCCGACAAGGAGGAATAGGCCGATGCGCGATGGTGCGGCGCTGAGCCTCGCGGGCGAAGACTGATCAGAGCGCCTTCCTGAGCTGGGCGATTATGCGGCGGCGCTGATCGTCGTCCTTGGCGTCCGTCAGGCGCAGCGTAAGCGCTGCGATGAAGGCGGCGTAATCATTGTTCCAGTCGGACAGCAATTCCGTCTGCGGCACGCGTTCGGGGAGGCGACCCTTGGAGCGCGCGTCTCCGGCGATGAGTTCGAAGCTCTCGTCCATTTGCGGGAGCACGATCTTTTCCGGATCTAAGCCGCGTTCAGCCAGAAGCCGGGCCAGTTCCTCGCGCGCATCGTCGTCGCCGTGATTGAGGAAGATCCGGCCGGCGACCGGTGCGCGCTCCATCACCCAATCCAGCAACTCGCCCTGGTCGGCATGGGCGGAGTAGTTTCCGAGCTGGCGGATTTCCGCCTTGACCAGATATTCCTTGCCATGGATGCGCACCATCGGCTCGCCGCTGGTGATGTAATAACCGAGCGTGCCGGGGGCCTGGTAGCCGACGAACAGGATCGTGGCGTTGGATCGCCAGATATTGTTCTTGATGTGGTGCTGGATCCGCCCGGCATCGGCCATGCCGCTTGCCGAGATGATGATGGCGCCGCCGGTTATCAGGTTGATCGCCTTGCTCTCCTCGACATCCTGGACAAGGCGGAAGCGCGGATCGCGAAACAGCTGGCGCTCGTTGAGTTCTACGTCGTCGAGGCTACCCGCATATTTGATGAAGACCTCGGTCACCGCTTTGGCGAGCGGCGAATCGAGGAATACGGTTGTTTCCGGCAATGCGCCTTCAGCTAGCAGGACACCGATATCGTGCAGCAGTTCCTGGCTGCGCTCGACCGCAAAGGCCGGGATGACGACATTGCCGCCGGCAGAAAGGCCGCGGACGAGTTCCTTGCGCAGCATCTCGCGGCGTTTCTCGAGTGTGTAGTCGTCGCGGTCGCGGTCGCCATAGGTGCTTTCGCAGACGATATAGTCAAATCCGGTTTCGGCCGTCGGCTCCGGGTGGAACGCTTTCTCCTCGGGTCCGAGATCGCCGGAAAAGAGCATCCGCATCGTGTTCCCGTTGTCGCCGTCGGCGAATTTGAGTTCCGCGGAGGCGGAGCCGAGCATGTGGCCGGCGTTCCAGTAACGGACGCTGACGCCCGGATGCGGCTCGAACCAGCTGTCGTAACCCTGGCCGCGCAGCAGAGCGAGCGCCTTGCGCGCATCTTCTTCCGTATAGATCGGATCGACCGGATCCTCTCCCTTGCGGGCGCGCTTGCGATTCTGACGCTCGGCGTTCGATTTCTGGATCTTTGCCGAATCCAGCAGCATGAAGGAGAGCAGATCGGCCGTCGGCGGCGTACAGTAGATCGGGCCGGTAAAGCCGTGCTTGACGAGTTTCGGCATCAGGCCGGAATGGTCGATATGGGCGTGGGTGAGAATCAGGAATTCGGCGGAGGCGGCGTCGAAGGGAAAATCCTTGGCGTTCAGCTCATGGATCGTCTTGTTGCCCTGGAACATCCCGCAATCGACGAGAAAGCGGGTATCGCCGACCTGCAGCATCGAGCAGGAACCGGTGACGGTGCCCGCAGCGCCGTAGAAGGAAAGGGTAGCCATGCCGATATCTCCCGATTTGCTCACAGTCAGATTTGGCAAATCGGCGATGCCGGGGCAAGGGGCGCAGGCCGATAACCTGCGCCGCTGTTTCAGGCTCTAGCTGACGGCGACGAGTTCGACGTCGAAGACTAGATCCTTGCCGGCAAGCGGATGGTTGGCGTCCAGCGTCACGGTCGCATCGTCGGCGGCGACAACGGTCAGCTGGATCACGTTTCCGTCCTGCGCGGTCGCCTGCAGCCGCGCGCCCGGCTGGGCGTCGACCTGCGGCGGCAGCGTGGCGCGCTCGACGACATGGACGCCTTCGGGATGGTGCGGGCCATAGGCTTCCTCGGAGGCGACTGTGACAGTCTTGGTGTCGCCGACATTCATGCCGCGCATTGCCTTGTCGAGACCGGGGATGACCTGGCCGGCGCCGAGCTCGAACTCCAACGGCTCGCGGCCCTCGGATGAATCGAAGACGGTCCCGTCCGTCAGCTTGCCGGTATAATGGATATGCACCTTATTGCCGTGCTGGGCTTCGGTCATGATATGCCTTTCGGGTGGGATGGTTCTGGACGCGGGCGTGTCGCCGTCGCTCCAATGGTTTTCCGGGGGCAAAGGCCCCGCAGGATGAACTCTTCTAACATAAGCGCGATCATCCCGCTGTAAAGGGCGCAGGCCCCTGCCCAAAAGAAAACCGGCGGCGCTTTTGCGCCGCCGGCCGGTAATTCCGTCTTCCGGATCCTGCGATCAGCAGGAGTAGTACATGTCGTACTCGACCGGGTGCGGCGTGTGCTCGTAACGGATGTTTTCTTCTTCCTTGAGCTCGAGATAGGCCTCGATCTGATCGTCGTCGAAAACACCGCCCGCCTTGAGGTAGTCATTGTCGGCGCGGCAAGCGGCAATCGCCTCACGCAGCGAACCGCAAACGGTCGGGATTTCCTTGAGCTCTTCCGGCGGAAGGTCGTACAGGTCCTTGTCCATCGGGTCGCCCGGGTGGATCTTGTTCTTGATGCCGTCGAGGCCGGCCATCAGCATCGCGGCGAACGACAGATAGGGGTTCGCGACCGGATCCGGGAAGCGGATTTCGACGCGCTTGCCCTTCGGCGAGCCGGAATGCGGAATGCGGCAGGACGCCGAACGGTTGCGCGCCGAATAGGCGAGCAGGACCGGAGCCTCGAAGCCCGGGACGAGACGCTTGTAGGAGTTCGTCGACGGGTTGGTGAAGGCGTTCAGCGACTTGGCGTGCTTGATGATGCCGCCGATATAGTAGAGGCAGGTCTCGGAAAGGCCCGCATAGCCGTCACCGGCCATCAGCGGCTTGCCGTCGCTCCAGATCGACTGGTGGACGTGCATGCCGGTGCCGTTGTCGCCATAGATCGGCTTAGGCATGAAGGTGACCGACTTGCCATAGGCATGGGCGACGTTGTGGCAGACATATTTGTAGAGCTGCACTTCGTCGGCCTTGAAGGTGAGCGTGTTGAACAGCATCGACAGTTCGTGCTGTGCAGCCGCCACTTCGTGGTGGTGCTTCTCGATCGCGACACCCATTTCGCCGAGCACTGTCAGCATCTCGGAGCGGATGTCCTGGGCGGAGTCGATCGGGTTGACCGGGAAGTAGCCGCCCTTGACGCGCGGACGGTGACCGAGGTTGCCGGTCTCGTATTCGGTGTCGGTGTTGGTCGGCAGTTCGACGGAATCGACCTCGAAGCCGGTCTTGTACATGCTGGTCGAGAACTTGACGTCATCGAACAGGAAGAATTCCGGCTCGGGACCGAAATAGGCCGTGTCGCCGAAGCCGCCGGACTTCACATAGGCTTCCGCCTTCTTCGCGGTCATGCGCGGATCGCGGTTGTAGCCTTCGCCGGTCATCGGATCGAGGATGTCGCAGAAGATCGCCATGGTGGACTGCGCGTAGAACGGGTCCATGTGGGCGGTTTCGGTATCCGGCATCAGGACCATGTCGGACTCGTTGATGGCCTTCCAGCCGGCAATCGAAGAACCGTCGAACATCACGCCGTCGGCGAACATGTCCTCATCGACAACGGAGGTCTCCATCGTGACGTGCTGCAGCTTGCCGCGCGGGTCGGTGAAGCGCAGGTCGACGAATTTGATTTCGTTGTCCTTGATGTTCTTCAGAATGTCATTTGCACTCATTTGTCTTCCCTTTTTCTGATCTGCAAATTGTTGGGAGAAACGGACGCACGCTAAAACGTACGACTAGATCGCATCGGCCCCGGTCTCGCCGGTCCTTATGCGGATCACTTCCTCAATATTCGAGACGAAGATCTTGCCATCGCCGATTCGGCCGGTCTGGGCGGCGTTGCGGATGGCTTCCATGGCGGCCTCGACCGTTTCGTCGGCGACGACGACCTCGACTTTCACCTTGGGCAGAAAATCCACCACATATTCCGCGCCCCGATAGAGCTCGGTATGACCCTTCTGCCGGCCGAAGCCTTTCGCCTCGGTTACGGTGATGCCCTGGAGTCCTACCTCCTGCAGCGCCTCTTTCACTTCGTCGAGTTTGAACGGTTTAATGATCGCTTCGATCTTTTTCATATACAGGCAAGCCTCCACGGTACGGTCTGGCCCTACACAAGCAGATGGCGTGCCAGATTTGAAGTGCGCTCTTTTGCCGTAGACATATCCGCGAACACCGCACAATCTGCGGTCGACGTCGGCGAAGAGCCGGCGGGTGCGGTCAATTTACGAGCCAAAACAGCTCAATAAATATGCACTATGCCCATATAATAAGCAGAATGGAAGGATCGATGACGACAGCGTGGCGAGGCGGCGACTGGCCCGACGCATTATTGGCATGTGCGCATATGGGCCGCGCCGACAGGTGGACGATAGACAATGCCTACGCATCAAGCATCGCGCTGATGGACAATGCAGGCGCCGCTGTGGCGGGTCTCGTTCAGGCGCGATACGGCGATGCGGCGCGAGTTCTGGTCTTGTGCGGGCCGGGCAACAATGGCGGGGACGGCTATGTGGCGGCGCAAATTTTGCGCGACGCGGGCATGGAGACAAAGCTCCATGCGTTTAGTGCGCCGAAGCCGGGAACCGACGCGGCGATTGCGGCGGGTCGGTGCACGGTTCCAACCGAGAGCCCTGATTCATTCGAGCCGTGCGCTGACGATGTGGTGATTGACGCGATCTTCGGCGCGGGCCTGACACGGGGTTTACCCGACGATACGCGCGCGGCGCTCGCAAAGGCGCGCGACGTCGGAAGCCGGATCGTCGCAGTCGATCTGCCGAGTGGCGTCAATGGCGACAGCGGCGCCGATCTTGGCGGGGCAGTCGAGGCCGACGCGACCGTGACCTTTTTCCGCAAGAAGCCGGGACATCTGCTTTTTCCGGGTCGGGCTCTATGTGGAGATATCGTGGTGGCGGATATCGGCGTCAGGCCGGATGTTTTCCGGGACGATCCGCCCTGTATTTTCGAGAATGGACCGGCGCTGTGGGCCGATACGCTACCACGCCCGAATGCCGGCTGGCATAAATATGCCCGCGGCCATGCGGCGGTGTTTTCCGGCGGGCGGCATGCGACCGGGGCGGCTAGACTTTCGGCAATGGCGGCGCAGCGCGCCGGGGCGGGCGCGGTGACGATCCTCGGACAGCCGGATGCGCTGGATGTCCACGCCGCCCACGTGACCTCGATCATGCTGCACGCCTGCCGCCCGGACGATGCTTATGAAAGGCTAAGGGAACTGAAGGGGTGCCGGGCTTGCGTCCTCGGTCCGGGCTTCGGCGATCTGCCGACGGCCCGGCAGATCGCGCTCTCGCTGCTGGCGGCGAGACGCGAAACCGGACTGCGGCTGGTGCTGGACGCCGACGGCATTACCGCCTTTGCCGGCGCTCGTGCGGCATTGTTCGATGCTGCGAATGGAAGCGGGCCGGTTGCGCTGGTGCTGACGCCGCATGAGGGCGAGTTCGCGCGGCTTTTCCCCGATCTCACCGAATACGCGACTTTGTCGAAACTCGACAAGGCGCTCGAGGCCTCGAGCCGGGCGAATGCTGTCGTGCTCTACAAGGGGCCGGACACCGTGATCGCCGCACCGGATGGCCGCGCCGCGATCAATGCCAGCGGGACGCCTGCGTTGGCGACGGCCGGCTCGGGCGACGGGCTGGCTGGCGTGATCGCGGGCTTGCTGGCGCAAGGGATGCCATGTTTCGAAGCCGCTTGCGCAGCGGCGTGGCTGCATGGAGAGGCGGGCAGGGCGGCCGGGCCCTTGGCGGTGGCGGAAGATCTGGTTTCGCGGATCGCGCCGGCATTGGCGCCGATGTTGGCCTGACCTGCGGTCAGCCGGCATCCTCGACGCGTTTCAGGAAATCCATCGCCGCGTGAGGCGCGCGGATTTTGCCCTCGTGTATGAAATAGACGAAGACGTCGCGCGGGGTCTTCTCAAGCTTGCGGTCGGGCGCGGCGAGGGGGAGATCGTCGGGCATCCCGCCTTCGGCCCAGGCGAGCGCGCGTTTCGCCCAGGCATCCATCGCTTCCGGCGCATAGGCGGTCGGGATGGCATCGTCGCCGGTCTGCAGGCGGGCATAGACGAAATCGGCGGTGACATCGGCGATGGCCGGATAGGTGAAATGGTCGGCATAGACGATCGCCGCGCCGTATTTGGCGGCGAGGTCGACGAATTCCGGCACGGCGAAACTGTCGTTGCGCACCTCCAGCGCGTGCCGGAACCGGACGCCGTTTTCCTCCGCCGGCAGCAGTTTCAGGAACGCCTCGAAATCATCCGCCTCGAATTTCTTGGTCGGCGCGAATTGCCAGAGAATCGGACCGAGCTTGTCGCCGAGGCCGGACAATTTTTGCGAGAAGAATTTCGAGAGCGAGTCCGCAGCGCTGCCAAGCACCTTCTTGTTGGTGACGAAGCGGTTGCCCTTGATGGAGAAGACGAAGCCGTCAGGCGCTTCCTCGCCCCATTTCGCGATCGTTTCCGGCTTCTGGGAGCCATAATAGGTGCCGTTGACCTCGATCGTGGTGACCTGCCGACTGGCATATTCGAGCTGGCGCTTCTTCTGCAGGTCGTCCGGATAGAAGACGCCTTCCCAGGGCTCGAAATTCCAGCCGCCCATGCCCGATCGAATGATGCCGCGATTTGCCATGGCGAATGCGTGGCGCATGTCTCGTGTGACAGCAACCCGAAAACAGAAAACCGGCCGGGAAGACCGGCCGGCTCCTGACACATCCTGCTATTTCCACCCGCTATTTATCGATGGCGATCTTGCGGGCCGCCGACACGGATTCCGCCTTTTTCGGCATGACAACCTTCAGGACGCCCTTGTCGAACTTGGCGCTGATCCTGTCGGCGTCGACACGGTCCGGAACCGGCATGGTGCGCTGGAACGAGCCGTAGGAGCGCTCGGTGATATGGACATTGTCCTTGTCCTCGTCGCGCTCATGCTTCTTCTCGCCCTTCAGCGTCAAAACGCCCTCGCGTACCGTCAGGTCGACATCCTCCTCCGCGAGGCCGGGAAGTTCCGCGGTCAGCGTAATGGAATCGTCATTCTCGGTGACGTCGATGGCTGGATTGACCAGGCCGGCGGGGATATCCGTCCAAGCCTTGGACGGCGCAGGCCAGCCGCGCCGGCCGGCGAAGAAGCTGGAGATCGCATCGTCCATTTCCTTGCGGAAGTCGTCGAACATTCCGCCGTGCCACATGGAAGGAACATTGCTCTTTCTGTTTTCAGCCATGAATACCTCCTTTGCGTGCCCCGTTCTTGCGGGGTGTCCGGAAGGTAGGAACTCGATTGTGGAACTTCCTTGATGGCCGTCAATGGCGGCGGCGCAGAAACGCCGCGGCTACGAGATGGCTTACTCCGCCGCCTCGACCCGCTTCTGCGGCCGCCTCTCCAAGAGTTCCCGTAGGAACTGGCCGGTATAGGAGCGAGGCTCCTCGATCACCTGTTCCGGCGTGCCGGTTGCGACGATCTCGCCGCCTCCATCTCCGCCTTCCGGGCCAAGATCGATGATCCAGTCGGCCGTCTTGATGACCTCGAGATTGTGCTCGATGACGATGACCGTATTGCCGGTGTCGACGAGTTCGTGCAGCACTTCCAGAAGCTTGGCGACATCGTGGAAATGCAGTCCGGTCGTCGGCTCATCGAGGATGTAGAGCGTCTTGCCGGTCGCCTTGCGCGACAATTCCTTGGCGAGCTTGACGCGCTGTGCCTCTCCGCCGGACAACGTCGTTGCCTGCTGCCCGATCTTGATATAGCCGAGGCCGACGCGCTTCAGCGTATCCAGCTTGTCGCGCACGGCAGGAACCGCGGCGAAAAACTCGACGCCTTCCTCGACCGTCATTTCGAGCACGTCGGCGATCGACTTGCCCTTGAACTGCACTTCCAGCGTCTCGCGATTGTAGCGGTGGCCGTGGCATACGTCGCAGGTGACGTAGACGTCGGGCAGGAAGTGCATCTCGATCTTGATGACGCCGTCGCCCTGGCAGGCCTCGCAGCGGCCGCCCTTGACGTTGAAG
>PAKZ01000009.1 GCA_002706335.1 Ahrensia sp. | reverse complement strand
TCAACAAAACGGGTTAACGCCCGGGTTCTTTGAAGTCGCTGGATTCAGATTAAAGGCGCGAAGCCGATGACGCGCCTACTCTCTCCCCATCGTGGGGGGTGATAAGCGGTCGGCACAGCCGGCCAATCGACAACGTTTTGTCGATTGGAGCGACGAACGCCCGGAGCGAAAGCGGAGGGCCGGCAGGAGCAAAAGCTTGGGTTTAGCGACAGCTAAGCCCTTAGCTTTTGCAAGAGGGGGTCACGATGTCAGCCATAAAGCACGAAGTCGATGACATCTGTCCGCCCCGCCAAGCGGACACGCACCCCCCTGATTCACTCTCCATTAATCATTCGAATTGACTCGGCCTTAGTCATTTTCCGTTAACGCTTGTCCCTTGGTGCGAAAAATCGCGCCGGAAACCCACACTGTTTTGCGTCACGGGTAATCATGCGTTTTGTCCTTCCAGCCCTTCTCGCGATGGCCGTCACCGGTTGCACCGGGGCTTCGCAGATCGATGCGCTCGATCTGAAGCCGTCGAACGAGGTCGTTTCGTCCATCGGCACGCCGACGCCGAAAGGCAAGGTGAGCGACGAGGAAGTTCTGACCGCGCTTTCCGGCGGCACGCCGGTTTCGGCTGCGCGGGCGGCGAAATTCCCGGAAGGCGTTCTGCCGGAAGAGCAGGTGGCGTTCGCGCCGCCGCCCGGCACGCTCGCGAAGACCCATCGCCAGACGATCTATCGCGCGCGTTTCTCCGACGCCAAGCCGGTCCCCTTCAAGGGCGCATCGCCGAAGCCCTTCGAGGTGCATGGCGTCGATGTGTCCAAATATCAGGGCGACATAGACTGGCACGAATTGCGCCGCCATGGCGCGTCCTTCGCCTTCATCAAGGCGACCGAGGGCGACGACCATATGGACGTGGCTTTCGAGAAGAACTGGAAGGGCGCCGCCGATGCCGGCATTCCGCGCGGGGCCTATCATTTCTATTACTGGTGCTCGACGGCGAAGGACCAGGCCGCCTGGTTCATCCGCAACGTACCGAAGGTCGAGGGCGCGCTGCCGCCCGTTATCGACGTGGAGTGGAACGCCCATTCGCGCAATTGCCGCAAGCGCCCGGGCCGCACGCATGTGCTGTCCGAGATGAAGACATTCATGGGCATCCTGGAGCGCCATTACGGCGTCAAACCGATCATCTACACGGCGCCGGATTTCTATGCCGACAATCTGCGCGGCCAGTTCAGCGAGCATTCCTTCTGGCTGCGTTCAGTGATCGCCCATCCGAGCCAGGTCTATCCGGACCGCGACTGGGCCTTCTGGCAATATTCCGGCACGGGTCTTTCCGGCGGCGTCGACGGCCATATCGATCTGAACGTCTTCAACGGCACGGCGGAAAGCTGGCAGCGCTGGATCGGCAAGCGGGCGCTTTGATCCATCCATGTCGCGGACGATCCACGTCATAGAGCATTGGCGGGGCGCCGAGCCAGATTTCGGCCGCCGGCATATGGCCGGGCGCGGCTTCGATGTCCGCGTCGTCGAACCGTGGCGGGGCGAGGCGCTGCCGGATTTGTCGGGCGACGAGGCCGGCGTCATGCTGATGGGCGGCCCGCAATATGTCACCGAACTCGAGGACGCGCCGTATCTCAGGAAGGAAATGCGTTTCGCCGAGCGCGCCATGAAGCTCGGCGTGCCGGTGGTCGGCGTCTGCCTCGGCTCGCAGATGCTGGCGCTCATGCTCGGCGCGCGTGTCGGCTTCCATCCGGAGGACCACGCCACCTTCGGCTATTACGACCTCTATCCGACCGGCGCCGGCCGCAGCTATTTCCCCGAGCGCATGAAGGTTCTGGCCGGCAACAGCCAGGGTTGGGAGATGCCCAGTGGCGCGACGCCGCTCGCCTATGGCGAGGTCTTCGAGAACCAGGCGTTTGTCTATGGCGGCAATACCTTCGCCCTTCAGTTTCATCCCGAAGTCACGCGCCTCATCCTCGATCAGTGGCAGGACGAATTCGCGTCCATGATCGGCCAGGCCGGTACGCAGACCATCGAGGAACAGGATCTGGGCTTCGCCGCGCATGACGCTTCTATCAAGCGTTGGTATGCCGGATTTCTCGATGACTGGTTCGGCGGTCCGGAAAACTAGACCCAGCGCGCGGCGTAGCAAACGGTCTCCGGATCGAACCAGTTGCGCGAATATTCCTCGATCGTGTCGGCATTGCCCCAGGATATCCGCTCGACGAAGCCCATCGGCTCGCCCGGCGTGAACGGCCCGTCTTTCGGAGCGAAATCGGGGCAGGGGGAGACCGAGACCTTGTCCTCAACCCGGGCAATCCAGAAGCCGATTCGCTCGCGATAGAAGAGGTGCAGCGATTCCGGGATGTCTGCCGCCTTCAGCTTCGGCGCATGCCGCGCATCGAACCAGATTTCCTCCAGCGCGGCAGGAACGCCGCCGAGTTTGCGCAGCCGGTGGATGCGCCAGGCCTTGTCCGACGATCCGTCTCCGAATGCGGGCAGGAAATCCGGCCGATCGCAGAGGTCGAGCGACAGTATTTTCGCGGTCGGCAGGCCGACGCCCTTTTTGAGTTCCAGATGGAAGAACTCGTAAATCGATCCGGTCTTGGCCTTGCGCCGCACATAGGTGCCGGACCCCTGGATGCGCTCCAGCAGTCCGCGCTTTTCGAGCAGCGCCAGCGCCTTGCGAAGCGTACCGATGGCGACGCCCAGATGGCCGGCAAGCTCCGCCTCCGTCGGAAGCCGCGACCCGTCCGGCCAGATGCCGGCCGAGATCTCCCGGCTCAGCAATTCGCCGATCTGCAAATAGAGCGGCAGGCTACCGCCTCTGGTCTTCTCGCTGGTCAATTTATCCCCCGACCGAACCGCCATGATATTATGCGGGACCGTTTCGGCTTGTCATCCGGTGTAAATTCATTCACTATTGATACACATTTTGCCCGCGATGCGAAAGCTGCGGGAACAAGGATCTGGGAGGATAGCCGAATGACCGTGGTGCCGGTGAAAAGCGCCGATCTCGATGCAGCCGTGGTCGCCTGGTTCGCGCCGATCTGTTCAGATGATTACCGCCATCTCGGTGTGCCCGAGGGTGACCTGCGTTCGTCATGGGACCATACAAGCGACATCGTGCGCACCGCAGACCGGCTCGGCTTCCGCAATATCCTCTGTCCGTCCTCTTATCAGGTCGGGCAGGACACATGGAGCTTCGTCTCGGCGATGGCGCCCCTGACCGAGCGCATCAACATGCTGGCCGCAATCCGCTGCGGCGAAGTCCATCCGGCTATGCTGGCCCGCGCGGTCGCGACCGTCGACCACATGATGAATGGCCGGCTGACACTCAACGTCATCTCGTCGAATTTTCCCGGCGAGGACGCGCCGAGCGACTATCGCTATCGCCGCTCCACCGAGGTGGTCGAAATCCTGCGTCAGGCCTGGACGCGCGACACGATCGATTACGAGGGCGAGATCTACAGCCTCAAGGGTCTGTCGACCGATCCGGTCCGGCCTTATCAGCAGAATGGCGGTCCGCTTCTCTATTTCGGCGGTTATTCGCCGGACGCCGTGGAACTGTGCGGCCATCATTGCGATGTCTATCTGATGTGGCCGGAGCCCGAGGATCTGCTGGCGGAACGCATGAAGGCTGTCCATGCCCGCGCCGAGGCGCATGGCCGGGTCATCGACTACGGCCTGAGGGTGCATGTGATCGTACGGGACACTGAGGCAGAGGCGCGAGAATATGCGGCCGAACTGGTTTCGCAGCTCGAGGACGAGAAAGGCAGTGAAATCCGCGGCCGCGCTCTCGATGCGAAGACCTATGGCGTATCGTTACAGGCGGCCAATCGCGACAATGCGGACGATGAGGGATTCGTCGAACCGCATCTGTGGACAGGTGTCGGCCGGGCGCGGTCCGGCTGCGGCGCGGCGCTGGTCGGCTCGGTCGATCAGGTTCTGTCGAAGCTGGAACGCTATCGCGCCATGGGCATTCGAGCTTTTATCCTGTCCGGCTACCCGCACAAGGCCGAGTGCGAAATTTTCGGCGAGAAGGTGCTGCCACAGTTGAAGACCTGTTCGCTGCCCGAGGTTTACGGCCGGGTTCCTGCGGAGACGCCGGAAACGCCTCTCGGCGTGGGAGTGCGCCGGTGACCGACATGCCGACGATTGCAATGGGCGACGGCCTGCCGCCGATGAGCCGGCTGGTGTATGGCTGCTGGCGACTGGCCGACGATCCGGATACGTCGCCCTCGGCCGTTGCCCGGAAGATCCGTATGTGCTTCGATCAGGGCATCACGACTTTCGATCACGCAGACATTTATGGCGACTATCGCTGCGAGAGCCTGTTCGGCGCCGCAATGGCGGGGGACCCGGGTCTGGCAAGCCGGATGCAGGGCGTAACGAAATGCGGCATCATGCTGAAATCGCCCGCGTTTCCGAACCGCCGCGTGAAGTATTACGACACGTCCGCCGCCCATATCCGGGCCTCTGCGGAGACATCCTTGAAGCGCCTTGGCGTTGAGGTGATCGACCTCATGCTGATACACAGGCCCGATCCTTTCATGGACCACCAGGAGACGGCGGCTGCGCTCGACGCTCTGGTCGACGATGGTCTGGCGCGCGGCATCGGCGTCTCCAACTTCATGCCGTCCGATTTCGACCTGCTGCAGTCGGCGATGAAGCACAGGCTGAGGACCAACCAAATAGAGATCGGTCTGCTCGCGCGGTCGGCCTTCACAAACGGCCAGATCGCCCAGCTCCAAATGCATGGACTTGCGCCGATGGCGTGGTCGCCGCTCGGCGGCGGCGCGCTGTTCGATAACGGCAATCCCGCCGTCGCGCGGTTGTCGGCAAGACTTGCCGAAATCGCCGGTGAACACAATGTAATGCCGGAGGCGGTTGCGCTGGCCTGGATAATTGCGCATCCCGCTTCGATCATGCCGGTCGTGGGAACGAACAACCCGGAGCGTATCGCCAGGATTGGCGACAGCCTGAAAGTCGGCCTCGATCGCGAGACATGGTATGAATTGTGGACGCTGGCGGACAGCAAGGAGATTCCTTGAGGAAAAAAACCATGAACGCAGATGTCCACCTCAACCTCGAAACATTGAACCAGTCGGCCCTGAAACGGGCGATGGGCTGTTTCGTGACCGGCATCGCCGTGGTGACGACGCGCCATGACGGCGTCGATTTCGGCATGACCTGCAATTCCTTCAACACGGTCTCGCTGGATCCGCCCTTGGTCCTGTGGAGCGTGCAGCGGAGCGCGAGCAGCTACGAGGCGTTCACCCGCTCCGGCGGCTACGCCGTCTCCATACTCGATGCGGATCAGGACAAGCTTGTCCGGCGGTTCACCCACGGGCCGCAGGAAGAACGATTTGCCGGCCTGCCGCTGACACGGCTCGAAAGCGGTCGCGTTGTGCTGGACGGCGCGGTGGCCTGGTTCGATTGTTCGCTGGAGAAATCTGTCTCTGCCGGCGATCATGACGTCCTGATCGGCCGGGTGCTGGATTTCGCCTCGCAGGACGACGGATCGCCGCTTGGCTATGGGCGTGGAGAGTTCAAGGCGTTTTAGGCGACGGCCGGGTTCGCCCGACGCCGGTCGCGCCGAAGCTGCCATAGCGTATGCGCAGTCAATGCGACGATGATGATCGCGCCGCCGGCGAGCGTAGCGGGTGTCGGCTTTTCTTCGAACAGCATCCACACCCAGATCGGCGCAAGCACGGTTTCCAGCAGGTAGAACATCGCGACTTCCGGGCCGCTCAGATATTTTGGGCCGGTGGCGAGGCACCAGAACGAGACCGGAATCAAGAGCGCTCCATTGAAAACCAGCCACGCCGGTGCCTCGACATGGGCGTCCGCGCTTCCGCCACTGCCGAGCATGATCAGGGCAACCGTTACCGGCAGCAATCCTCCCGACATCGGCGCAAACCCCATGTCGCGGCCGCTTCTTCGCGTGAGCGTGATCGCAGATGCGATCACGAAGGAGGCGGCCAACGCGAGCAGGTCGCCGAAATAATTGCCGGTCCGCACTCCGTCGCCAACGATCAGCGCCACCGCCGCGATCATGATCGCCATGGTCAAGAGCGTGGCACGGGCGGGCCGTTCGCCAAGCGCGAGCCAGCCGAGCAGGGCGGCGAACATCGGGTTGAAGGACAGGATGAAGACGACATTGGCCGCGGCGGTGTTGAAGATCGCCCCGATAAAGGCCAGCGCCGAGCAGCCGTAGAGGAGCGCGACCAAAATGCCGACCCTGCCTGGCAGCAGCATCACGGGACGCCTGCGCCACAGGCTGATTGCGGCCCACAGGAGCAGCATCACACACAGTCCCAGACCGTAGCGCATGAATTGCACTGACCACATGTCGCCATTGGCGAGCCGCAGCACGGGAATGTCGAAGCTCAGCACAAGCCCGCCAAAGCCCGTGAGCAGCAGCCCTTTCTGGTGTGGGGTCATGTCATGCGGGGACGATCAGTCTTCGTAGAGCTCCCAACCTGACGCGGTCAGGTGTTCCTGCGGCCGGAAGCGGGTCTTGTATTCCATCTTGCGCGATCCCTCGACCCAGTAGCCGAGATAAACATGCGGCAAGCCTTCGCTGCGGGCGCGCTGGATATGATCGAGGATCATCCAGGTGCCGAGCGACCGACGCGTCTGTTCCGGATCGAAGAAGGAATAGACCATCGAGAATCCATCGGCCATGCGGTCGGACAGCGCGACGGCAATCAGCTGGCCTTCGCCGCGGCCCGTGAAGAAGCTGTCCGGCCCGCGTCGCCGGTATTCAATGATGCTGGTCGGCACATGCGTGTCTTCCACCATCATTGCGTAGTCAAGCACGGTCATTTCCGACATACCGCCCTTGTTATGGCGGGCATCGAGATAGCGGCGGAACAGCGAATATTGCTCGCTTGTCGGTTCGGCATGGGTCTCGACGCCGACGAGGTCGGTATTGACGCCGGCAATACGGCGCATGTTTTTCGACGGCTCGAACAGGTCGGCGAGAATGCGAACGGAGACACAGGCGCGGCAGGTTTCGCAGGCCGGGCGGTAGGCGATGTTCTGGCTGCGGCGAAACCCGCCCTGGGTCAGCAGGTCGTTCATCTCCGAGGCCTTCTCGCCGACGAGATGGGTGAAGACCTTGCGTTCGTGCTGCCCCTCCAGATAGGGGCAGGGCGACGGCGACGTCAAAAAGAACTGCGGTGATTTAGGTGAGTGCTGTGTCATGCCGCCCGTTTCGCTTCACCGCGAAGATTTGGCGAGAAAGGCAGAAAGGTCAATACGCCGAAAGCGGCCTCAGCGCCTTGAACGCACAACAACTGTCCCGAGGGCAAGATCATGCAGGGTCCGCTTATCCTCGAGGAAGAGCGGAGCGAGCAAAAGCGGAAGAAAAATTACTGCCGATGCCCAGAACAGAACAGAGTGGACAATCGCCGTAATGAAATCGATTCGCCGGCCGTCATAACGCTCCAGACGAATGTCCATCAGGCGCATTCCGATCGTCGCTTGCGACGGTCCGCCGACGGTCCATCCAATATAGGTGAGCGCCACGAGCGGGCCGATTATGGCGTAGAGCAGCCACGCAGCCCCGAAAGTCGCGAAGCCGAGCAGGAAGATCACCGGCACGGCGACGACGATGAGCAGGAAGACCATGAAATAGTCGATCAGGAAGGCGAAGATGCGCCGCGTGCGCACACCGTCGAGAAGACGCCAGTCGTCAAAGCGGTCCGCATAGGCGCCGCCGTCATTTCCGAATGTCGGACTGTTTTGCATGTCGATACCCTTTTGCCGCACCGAGGTGGGATTTCAGCGCATCGATATCAAGGTCTCGACGACACTCTACCCTCTGAGCAACCGCGCGGCGCGCGGCGCGAAATAGGTTAGGATTCCGTCGCAGCCGGCGCGCTTGAAGGCCAGCAGGCTCTCCATCATGATCCGTTCGCCATCGATCCAGCCATTCGCGGCGGCCGCCTCGATCATCGCGTATTCGCCGGACACCTGGTAGACATAAGTGGGTACCTGGAAGGTTTCCTTCACCCGGTGGCAGATGTCCAGATAGGGCAGGCCGGGCTTGACCATGACCATGTCCGCGCCTTCCGCCAGGTCGGCCTCCGTCTCGCGCAGTGCCTCTTCGGTGTTGGCCGGGTCGATGTAATAGGTTTTCTTGTCGCCCTTAAGCAGGCCGGACGTGCCGATCGCCTCGCGGTAGGGGCCGTAGCAGGCAGAGGCGAACTTGGTGGCATAGGACATCAGCGCGACGTCCTGGAAACCCGCCTCGTCAAGCGCATCGCGTATCGCGCCGATACGGCCGTCCATCATGTCGGATGGCGCGACGATGTCCGCGCCCGCCGCCGCCTGACTGACCGCCGCCCTTGCGATCTGAGCGACCGACTCGTCATTGACGATGATCCCGTCGCGCAGGATCCCGTCATGGCCGTGATCGGTGAAAGGGTCGAGCGCCGCGTCGGTGATTATGCCGATCTCCGGCACGGCTGCCTTGATAGCGCGGGTGGCTCGGTTGATCAGGTTGTCGTCGTCGAGCGCGTGGCTGCCCGTCGTGTCACGCTTCTCCATCGCGACGTTTGGAAAAGTCGCGATCGCGGGAATGCCGAGGCTGACCGCTTCCTCAGCCGCCTTGACAGCGCGGTCGACGCTGAGGCGCTGCACACCCGGCATCGCGGCAATGTCCTCGACGCGGTTTTCGCCCTCGATCAGGAAGATTGGCCAGATCAGGTCGTTGACCGTCAGTTCCGTCTCGCGCACCAGCCGCCGCGACCAGTCGGCCTTGCGCATGCGGCGCAACCGCTTGCTTCCGGTGATTTCGTCGACGCTGCGTGCCATGTCGCGATCCTGTCGATAGGGTTGGTCCGATTCCGGGTTTGCCTAGCATGGCGTCGCCTGAGAGGCTATCGATCGAGGCGGACAAAGAATCGCAGGGAACAAAGGCGTGGATACGCGAAGCGAAGGCATGAAGGAGAAACGGCAGTCGACAGCCGAGATCGTCTTCGTCTGGTTCCTGCGGCTCATGGCGATCATCGCGATGATTTCGGGCCTCTCATACTGGTCGCAGCTGACCGGCATCGGCGGCGCGGATCTGCCGCGTTTTGACGAATTGCCGGTCCACTGGCAGGTGCCGTGGGGTGTGCTGGCCGTCCTGTTGCCCTGCGCCTCGATGGGGCTGTGGATGCTGACATCCTGGGGCGTCGTGCTGTGGGTCGCGGCAAGCATTCTCGAGATCGCTGTCTACGGCGTCTGGTCCGACAGCTATATTTCGAGGCCCACGGTCGTTATCGGCCACATCGTCGCGTTGACCGTTCTGGCCGCGATCCTGGTTGTCATCGGTCTCCAGCGCTACCGAGACCGCGTAAACTGATTGTTAACCGCCTTTCGAAAGGAACGGCGGGTAATGGCCCGTTAACTTAGGTGTTTAAGTCGAATTTTAGTCGCATTGGGTAATTTGCCCCTCAACGGTGAAAACAAAAAACAATCACCGACATAACAGAGAGGCAATCTGATCATGATGAATGCGACCAACATGGTGGGCGCAAAGCCCGTTAAGTCGTCGGAAGCTAGTGTTCGGGAGTTG
This sequence comes from Ahrensia sp., assembly GCA_002706335.1. Taxonomy (GTDB): domain Bacteria; phylum Pseudomonadota; class Alphaproteobacteria; order Rhizobiales; family Rhizobiaceae; genus Oricola. The sequence continues at coordinate 411,212 of PAKZ01000009.1, read as the reverse complement.
TACTTGGAATCCCTGCAACTCGTCGAGCGTCTGCATCGCCGGTTGCTTGACGTCGTCAAGGACGAGTTCGACCGCGCCGGCCGCAGCGACATCAATGCTGTCCAGGCATTGCTGCTGTTCAATATCGGCGACAGCATACTGACCGCCGGCGAACTGCGCTCGCGCGGCTACTATCTCGGCTCCAACGTGTCCTATAATCTGAAGAAGTTGGTGGAACTCGGTTTCGTCGACCATCGCAAATCGAAGACGGATCGCCGCTCTGTGCGCATCAGTCTGACCGAGAAGGGCAAGGACGTCGCCAATACGGTCGCCGAACTCTACAACCGCCACATCCTTTCGATCGAAACCGTGGGGGGAATCGGCACCGACGAGTTCCAGGCGATGAACCGCATCATGCAGCGTCTCGATCGCTTTTGGAACGATACGATCCTCTATCGCCTCTGATTTCATTCTCCTGCCGGATTACCAAACGGGCGCGGCCTTGGCTGCGCCCGTTTCGATTCATTTCAGGCGCACTCCGAAAGACCCCTTGCAGCCGTTGCCTGCCGCGAAATCCCGGGGAACCGGAGGCATCCCGACCCAACATCAATTGGCCATATTCCTGTGGGACTTGCGAAACGGACGGCAGGAGCCGCTGGTGGGGCGCTTTGATCGGTTTGGCCGTTGCTCGCTTGATCGCGGAACCGTGACCGGGTTATCCGCTTTTACAGGTTGACGATAAGATCGGGGGCCCACCATATGGCTCTGTAGCGGTCTTCAAAAATGCGAATAGCAGGTGGATCATGAGCGGAATTGGTAATGGCGATCGGCGGACTTTCCTGAAGGGAATTGGAGCCGTCGGAGCGATGGTGGCTGGTCTTTCGAAAGCCGCTGCGCAGGAGCCGCTCACCGAAATCCTGCAATCGCCGCGCCGCGGAAACTGGGACGACCAGTTTGATGCCGTTGGCACCCGCAGTCCCGAGGTGAAGACACGCCAGCCGATCCTTAGCCCCGCGACGTCCACCTATGTCGAACAAGCAATCGTTGCCTATCAGGGTATCGTTGCCCGTGGCGGCTGGCCTCAGGTCAATCTGACCCAGCGCCTCAAGGTCGGCTCGAAGGATCCGTCGGTTCGCCAGTTGCGCCAGCGCCTGAAAATTTCCGGCGATCTGCCTTCAAACTCCGGTGACAGCGACGTCTTTGACACATTCCTCGATGCGGGCGTGAAGCGTTTTCAGCAGCGCCACGGCATGCCGGCCGACGGTGTCATCGGCAATGTGACGCTGTCGGCGCTGAACGTGCCGGCCGATGTGCGTCTCGGACAGCTTGAGACGAATCTCGTGCGGTTGCGTTCGATGTCCGGTTTTCTCGGCGAGCGCTATGTGATGGTGAACATTCCAGCCGCGGAGATCGAGGCGGTCGAGAATGGCCGCGTGGCGCAGAACCACAAGGCTATTGTCGGCAAGGTGGACCGCCAGACGCCGATCCTCAATTCAAAGATCTACGAGGTCATTCTCAATCCCTACTGGACGGCGCCGAAGTCGATCATCCAGAAGGACATCATACCGCTGATGCGCAAGGATCCGACCTATTTGACGCGCAACCACATTCGTCTGTTCGACCCGCAGAACAACGAAGTGCCGCCGGAAATGGTCAACTGGTCGACCGACGAGGCGCTGACCATGAATCTGCGCTTCCGTCAGGACCCAGGCAAGATCAACGCGATGTCCTCGACCAAGATCAACTTCTCCAATCCGCATGCGGTGTACATGCATGACACGCCGCAGCAGAGCGTTTTCGGCCAGTTGCTGCGCTTTGAATCGTCGGGTTGCGTGCGTGTTCACAACGTGCGCGAGCTGACGACCTGGCTGCTTCGCAATACGCCTGGCTGGTCACGCAGTCAGATCGAGGCGGTTATCGCAACCGGCGAGAACACCGAAATCGAGCTCGTCGATCCGGTGCCGGTCTATTTCGTCTACATCTCCGCGTGGTCGACCGGGGCGGTCGTCCATTTTCGGGACGATATCTACGCACGGGATGGCGTTGATTCCCTGCAGCTCAGCTCGTCGACCACGACCCTCTGAGGCGAGCGCCGCACCGGCGGCCCTCCTTGCCGAACTGATCTGCGTCGGTCGCCTGAAAACGGCTGAGCAATTCGCGTTCAGGCAATGGATGTAGGCGTTCATACGTGATAATGCGCCCGGCAACAGGCGAATTTCCCGCATTTCGAAAGGAATTTTATCGATGTCCCAGAACAGCGCGGCTTCCGCAAAGGCGTATTCGGACGCGTTTTTCACCGAGTCGCTGGCCGATCGTGACCCCGAGATTTTCTCCGCTATCCAGAACGAACTCGGTCGTCAGCGTCACGAGATCGAACTGATCGCGTCGGAGAACATCGTGTCGCGCGCGGTGCTGGAAGCCCAAGGTTCGATCATGACGAACAAATATGCCGAGGGCTATCCGGGAAAGCGCTATTATGGCGGCTGTCAGTTCGTCGACATCGCCGAGGATCTCGCCATCGAGCGCGCCAAGAAGCTCTTCGGTTGCGCATACGCCAATGTCCAGCCGAATTCCGGGTCGCAGATGAACCAGGCCGTGTTCCTCGCGCTGCTCCAGCCGGGCGACACTTTCATGGGCCTCGACCTGAATTCCGGCGGGCACCTGACCCATGGTTCCCCGGTCAACATGTCGGGCAAATGGTTCAATGTCGTTTCCTACGGTGTTCGCGAAGACGATCACCTGCTGGACATGGACGAGATCGCCGCCCAGGCCGACCAACACAAGCCAAAGCTGATCATTGCCGGCGGCACCGCCTATTCGCGCATTTGGGACTGGAAGCGCTTTCGCGAGATCGCGGATGCGGTTGGCGCCTATCTGATGGTCGACATGGCACATATCTCCGGCCTCGTCGCCGGCGGCGCCCATCCGTCGCCGATCCCGCATGCCCATGTCGTCACGACCACGACCCACAAATCGCTGCGCGGTCCGCGCGGCGGCATGATCCTGATGAATGACGAGGCGATCGCCAAGAAGATCAATTCCGCCGTTTTCCCGGGCCTCCAAGGCGGTCCGCTGATGCATGTCATCGCCGCCAAGGCGGTTGCCTTCGGCGAGGCGCTGAAGCCGGAGTTCAAGTCCTACGCCCAGTCGGTTGTCGCCAACGCCAAGGCGCTGGCCGAGAGCCTCAAGGAGCAGGGCGTCGATATCGTGTCGGGCGGCACCGACAATCACCTGATGCTGGCGGACCTCCGTCCGAAGACGGTGACAGGCAAGGCCGCGGAGACCGCGCTTGGCCGCGCCAACATCACCTGCAACAAGAACGGCATTCCGTTCGATCCGGAGAAGCCCTTCGTCACGTCGGGCATTCGCCTCGGCACGCCAGCAGGCACGACGCGCGGGTTCGGCCAGGCCGAGTTCCGCGAGATCGGCACGCTGATCGCCCGGGTTCTCGACGGTCTGCGTCAGGCCGGTCCGGACGGTGACAATTCCGGCATCGAGGAAGCGGTGAAAAAAGATGTGGTCGCGCTGACCGAACGCTTCCCGATCTATGGCTATTTGGGGTAGCACGCGCAGATGCGCTGCCCATTTTGCCAGTCCCTGGACACCCAGGTAAAGGACAGCCGTCCCGCCGAGGACGGCGCCGCCATCCGTCGCCGCCGCGTCTGCCCTGACTGCGGCGGCCGTTTCACGACTTTCGAGCGCGTCCAGCTGCGAGATCTCTACGTGATCAAGAAGAGCGGCCGAAAGGTGCCCTTCGACCGCGACAAGCTCGCTCGCTCCTTCGAGATCGCCTTGCGCAAACGGCCGATCGATCCGGATCGTGTCGAGCGCGCCGTCTCCGGTATCGTCCGCCAACTGGAATCCTCCGGTGAACAGGACATTGCTGCCGAGGACATCGGCACGCTGGTTATGGAAGCGCTGAAGGGGATGGACGACGTCGCCTATGTCCGTTTCGCGTCGGTCTACAAGAACTTCCGCGAACCGCAGGATTTCCAGGATCTTCTCGGCGAACTTGGCGGCAATCTGGCGGGCGAGGGCGAAGAAGCTGTTGCGCCGCCGAAGGTTTAGCGCCACTTAAGCGCCATGACGCAGACCCTGACAGAGCTCGACCGTCGCTTCATGGCGGCCTGCATTCGCTATTCGCGCCGTCATCTCGGCCGGACCGGAACGAATCCGTCCGTCGGTACGCTGATCGTTGCCGATGAGGGGAATGGGCCGGTAATCGTCGGTCGCGGCGTAACCGCGCTTGGGGGGCGACCGCATGCCGAACCGATCGCGCTTGCCGAAGCCGGTGAAAGGGCGCGTGGCGCGACCGCCTATGTGACTCTCGAACCATGCGCCCATCACGGACGTACTCCACCTTGCGCCAACGCGCTCGTCGCTGCGGGGATCGCCCGCGTCGTCGCCGCTGCGACTGATCCCGACGCGCGTGTTTCGGGTAGGGGCTACGAGATTCTGCGGGCAGGGGGCATCGAAGTCGTTCCTGGCGTTCTCGCCAACGAGGCGAGGTCAGTTCTGTCGAGCTATTTGACCCGATCTTCGACGAAACGCGCCGAAGTAACCCTCAAGCTCGCGGTTTCCGCAGACGGCATGATCGGCCGCGCGGCAGCCGGGCAGGTGCCGATCACGGGAGATGTGGCGCGCGCCCAAAGCCATATCCTGCGTGCCGAGCATGACGCCATCCTTGTCGGCATCGGCACCGCGCTGGAAGACAATCCGGAACTGACCTGCCGCCTGCCGGGCCTGGAACAGCGCTCGCCGATGCGCATCGTGCTCGACCGAAAGGCGCGGCTCCCCGTCGGGTCGCGGCTGGTCCGGTCGATCGCAGAAGCGCCGCTCGCGATCGCCACCGTCGAACCGGAATCCGAGGCCGCGCAGGTTCTCGAGGGCGCAGGCGCGCGTCTGATCGCCTGCGAGGAGCATGACGGCCGGGTCGCGCTGCCGGAATTGCTGGAGGATCTCGCGGCGCTCGGGCTTTCGAGCGTCTTTGTCGAGGGCGGCGCGGCGGTTGCGAAATCCTTCCTCGATGAGGGGCTTGCCGACCGTATCGTTTTGTTTGAAAGCGACGTCGTTATCGGTGCGAACGGGATCGCCGCGCCGTTTACCCGCGCCACGCTGCCGGCCGAATACGAGCCGGGCGGCGAATGGGTCTTCGGCGCGGATCGGTGTTACGTATTCAAGCGGAGAGGCTGATGTTTACCGGCATTGTCACCGATATCGGCCAGTTGGCCGCGATCACCGAACGCGACAAGGGGCGCCGTTTGCGCATCGAAACCACCTATGATCCCCAGACGATCGAGATCGGCGCCTCGATCGCATGCGCAGGCGTCTGCCTGACTGTTGTCGACAAGGCCGATAGCCGCAGCAATTCACGCTGGTTCGAAGTCGAGGCATGGGAAGAGGCTCTGCGCCTGACAACCATAGCGGAATGGCAGGTCGGCACGAAAATCAATCTTGAACGCGCGATGAAAGCCGGCGACGAATATGGCGGGCATTTGGTGTCCGGTCACGTAGACGGCATGGCGACCATTGTCGGCCGCGAGGAGGAAGGCGAAGCCACGCGCTTTCAGATCGAAGCGCCGGCGCATCTTTCCCGCTATATCGCGCCCAAGGGATCGGTGACGCTCGACGGCACCTCGCTGACCGTCAACGGCGTCGAAGACGATGTCTTCGACGTGCTCCTGATCCGCCATTCGCAAGAGGTGACGACCTGGGGCGACAGGCAGGTCGGCGATACCGTAAACATCGAAATCGACCAGATCGCACGCCATGTCGAACGCTATGTGAAACGCCTTGCGGAGACCGCCAAAGAGGCGTAGGCCACGCGCGAACCGAATTCCGCGGAGAACCCTTCCATGGCCACCGAAAAACCGCATCTGCTGATCGTCGAGGCACGTTTTTATGAAGGCCTGTCCGAAGCGCTTCTCGAAGGTGCGACGGCGGCGCTGGAGGAGGCGGGAGCGACGTGGGATGTCGTCACCGTTCCCGGTGCGCTGGAGATTCCGGCGGCCATTGCTTTCGCCCTGGAGGGCGACGAAGACTACAGCGGATTTATCGCTCTTGGCGTCGTGATCCGTGGCGAGACACATCATTTCGATATCGTTGCCAATGAATCGAGCCGTGCTCTGGTCACTCTGTCCGTCGAGGAGTGCGCGGCAATCGGAAACGGGATATTGACCGTCGAGAACGAGGCCCAGGCATGGGCCCGTGCGCGTCGGACCGAGAAAGACAAGGGTGGATTTGCCGCCCGCGCCGCGCTGACCATGATCGCGCTGCGCGAGCAGTTGGGTGCAGATGACTAAATTGGAAGACAAGAAAAGACCGGCGGGCCGCGAAGCGGGCCCGAAGCCGGCCAACAAGCGCGGTGCTGCGCGCCTCGCGGCTGTTCAGGCGCTTTATCAGATGGACGTATCCGGCGGCGGCGTTCTTGAGACGGCCGCCGAATACGAGACATTTCGGCTCGGCAAGGAGATTGACGGGGCGCAGTATCGCGAGGCGGACGCAGCATGGTTTCGCTCGATTCTGTCGGGAGTCGTCGGACGTCAGAAACAGCTCGATCCCGCGATACGCAACGCGCTGACCGACGACTGGCCTTTGTCCCGGCTGGATTCGACTCTGCGGGCAATACTCAGGGCAGGGGTCTTCGAACTGACCACGATCAAGGATCTGCCGCCTGCTGTCGTGATCTCGGAATATGTCGACATCGCGCGGGCCTTCTACGAAGACGGCGAGGAACCGCGGCTCGTCAATGCGGTGCTTGACCGCATTGCAAAGGATCGCAAGGCGGGAGCATAAGGGCCCCGTCATGCATCAGACGGTCGAAATTTCCGAAACAAGCGCGAAGCGAACCGCTCTGACCTTGGCGGCGGCGCAGTCCATTGTCGGATCGGCCGCGCCGATTTCCATTTCGCTCGGCGGCCTGGCAGGATTTTATCTCTTGCAACTGAACGGCATGGACACGTCGCTGGCGACGGCACCGGTGACCGGATTCAATGTCGGTGTCGCTCTCGGCGCCTTGCCAGCCGCGTTGCTGATGCGCTCTCTCGGCCGCAGGCCCGGCTTCATGACCGGCGCGGCGGTTACGGCGCTGGGCGGCGCGATTGCCGCCATTGCCCTTTTTCGCACCACGTTCCTGCTGTTTGCCATCGGACTGGTCGTGATCGGGCTCGGCGGTTCTTTCGTCCAGCAATACCGCTTCGCGGCTGCGGATAACTCTCCGGCGCATTTTCGCCCGCGGGCGATCTCGTGGGTGCTCGGCGGTGGCGTTTTTGCCGCAGTGGTCGGGCCGCAGACGGTCGTGTGGACGCGCGACCTGTTCGAACCGGTCCTGTTCGCCGGGGCATTCGTTGCCATGATCGGTCTTGGCCTGCTTGGCGTTGCGATCCTTTCGACGCTCAATATCGCGCGCGACAAGAAGGGCCATGAGTCGGTGTCTTCAGAGCCCGTGCGTCCGCTTGCCCAAATCCTCCTGCAGCCGCGCTTCCTCGTCGCATTCGCTTGCGGAGTGGGATCCTATGCGCTGATGAGTTTCGTCATGACCGGCGCTCCGCTCGCCATGGTCGGCTGCGGCTTCACGCCCGACGATGCCGCGCTCGGTATCTCCTTCCATGTCATGGCCATGTTCGCTCCGAGCTTTGTGACCGGCCGACTGATCGCCCGTTTCGGCAAGGAACGCATTATCGCGATCGGCATGCTCCTGCTCATCGGTTGTGCCATTGTGGCGTTGTCAGGCATCGCACTCTGGCAGTTCTGGTCCGCGCTGGTCCTGCTCGGGGTCGGCTGGAACTTCGCCTTTATCGGCTCAACTACGATGCTGACCGAATCCTACCACGCCGGCGAGCGCAACAAGGTACAGGGCCTGCACGACTTCCTGCTCTTCTCGACGGTCGCCTTTGCATCGCTGATGTCGGGTTTCACGCTGAATGCATTCGGTTGGGAGATGCTGAACTGGATTGTCTTCCCGGTGGTCGCCTTCTGCCTCGTTCTTCTCGGACTGCTCGTTTTAGGCACCCGCAATAAGACCATAGCACAAGCCGGCGAGTAACTATTCCGGGGTAACCGGGCCCGACGCCGCTTGACCTCCACTTGCGCCTTCTACTACCAATGCCCCGACCTTGGCAGTGTTCTAGGCGCCAATGGAGATATCTTTGAGGGCCAGGGAGGGGAATTCTGGTCCGGGATAATCAAGGGAAACGGGAATGGTACTTTTAGCTGTCATCGCTTGCGGACTGCTTTCAATCGTTTACGCGATATGGGCGACGCAATCGGTCCTGGCCGCAGACCAGGGAAATGCGCGCATGCAGGAGATCGCAGGTGCGATCCGCGAGGGCGCGCAAGCTTATCTCAATCGCCAGTACACGACGATCGCCATAGTGGGCGTCATCGTCTTCGTTGGAACATGGTTCCTTCTGACTGCCGAGGCTGCCTTTGGCTTCCTGATTGGCGCGGTTCTGTCCGGGCTCGCCGGGTATATCGGCATGCACGTTTCGGTTCGCGCCAATGTGCGCACCGCCCAGGCGTCCTCGCACAGCCTTGCGGCCGGACTGGAGATCGCATTCAAGTCGGGCGCGATCACCGGCATGCTCGTCGCTGGCCTCGCGCTGCTCGGCGTCTCGGTTTACTATTACGTATTGACCGAAATCATCGTTCCGGCAAACGATCGCACCGTGATCGATGCACTTGTTGCGCTCGGCTTCGGCGCGTCGCTGATCTCCATTTTCGCCCGTCTTGGCGGCGGTATCTTCACCAAGGGTGCAGATGTTGGCGGTGACCTCGTCGGTAAAGTGGAAGCCGGCATTCCGGAAGACGATCCGCGCACCCCGGCCACAATCGCCGACAACGTCGGCGACAATGTCGGCGACTGTGCCGGTATGGCAGCCGACCTGTTCGAGACCTATGCGGTGACGGTTGTCGCCACCATGGTGCTCGGCGCGATCTTCTTTGCCGGCACCGAAATCCTCGATTCGATCATGATCTACCCGCTCGCGATCTGCGGTGCATCGATTGTCACGTCGATCATCGGCACCTTCTTCGTGAAGCTAGGCACCAACGGCTCGATCATGGGCGCGCTTTACAAGGGCCTTATCGTCACCGGCCTCCTGTCGGTGGTCGGTCTCGGTGGCGCCACTTCGTTGACCGTCGGCTGGGGCGATATCGCGCTTGGCAACGGATCCGTGATTACCGGCACCAACCTGTTCATATGCGGGTTGATAGGCTTGCTCGTCACCGCGCTGATCGTGGTGATCACCGAGTACTATACGGGCACGAACAAGCGCCCGGTGAACTCGATTGCCCAAGCCTCGGTCACAGGTCACGGCACCAATGTGATCCAGGGTCTCGCCGTGTCGCTTGAAGCGACGGCGCTTCCCGCGATCGTCATTGTCGGCGGCATCATCGTGACGTTCCAGCTGGCCGGTCTGTTCGGCACCGGTATCGCCGTCACGGCCATGCTGGGCATTGCCGGCATGATCGTTGCGCTCGACGCTTTCGGCCCTGTTACCGACAACGCGGGCGGCATCGCCGAGATGTCCGGCCTCGATCCGGAAGTGCGCAAGTCGACCGATGCGCTCGACGCGGTGGGTAACACCACCAAGGCCGTCACCAAGGGTTACGCGATCGGTTCCGCCGGTCTTGGCGCGCTGGTGCTGTTTGCCGCATATTCCAACGACTTGGGCTTCTTCGCCGCGAATGCGGACCAGTTCCCGTATTTCCAGGGCATGGGTGACATCTCCTTCTCGCTGTCCAACCCCTATGTGGTTGCCGGCCTGATCTTCGGCGGTCTGATCCCTTATCTCTTCGGCGGTATGGCGATGACGGCTGTCGGACGCGCAGGCGGCGCGGTGGTCGAGGAAGTGCGTCGGCAGTTCAAGGAAAAGCCGGGTATCATGGAAGGCAAGGACCGTCCGGATTATGCCCGTGCGGTCGATATGCTGACCAAGGCGGCGATCAAGGAAATGATCATCCCGTCGCTGCTTCCGGTTCTGGCTCCGCTCGTCGTCTATTTCGGCGTGCTGCTGATCTCCGGTTCCAAGGCCTCGGCCTTCGCCGCGCTCGGTGCCATGCTGCTTGGCGTGATCGTCAACGGCCTGTTTGTCGCCATCTCGATGACCTCGGGCGGCGGCGCCTGGGATAATGCCAAGAAGTCCTTCGAGGACGGCTTTGTCGACAAGGACGGCGTCAAGCACGAGAAGGGTTCGGAGGCCCACAAGGCTTCGGTCACTGGCGACACCGTCGGCGATCCCTACAAGGACACCGCCGGTCCGGCTGTGAACCCGGCCATCAAGATCACCAATATCGTGGCCTTGCTGCTGCTGGCGATCCTGGCGCACTGACGCCGATCCGGCTCAAAACAAAAACCGGCGGTGGGAAACCACCGCCGGTTTTTCATTGCCGGATTTACGTGCCGGATTACCTCTTCAGCGCGCTTTCCGCAGTCGGCATGAGTCCGCCGGACAGGATCTGGGCGAGGAAGGTCTCGTCCTTGCCGCGCGTCGGCGTCGTGCGGGTGATGAAATCGAAGACTCGGCCGTCTTGCATTCCGTAATTGGCGATGCGGTCCACTGTGCCGTCTTCGGTGAAGTAGACGGCCAGGATGCGCTGATCGATCAACTTCGGCTTCATGAAGGCGACCGGCCGCCTGCGCGTTTGCGAAATGTAGTAGAAGACCTCGTTGTCGAAGACTTCCTTCGTTGTCGGCGTGCCGAGCGTCAGCAAGACCTGCTCTCGGCTGGATCCCGGCGGTACGAGCTGCAGCGTCTCCTCGTCGATGACGAAACCCTGTTTGTAGGTTTCGCTCGGCGAAAACGAGCTGGGCGACAGTACTTTGGGGGTCGTGCAGCCGCTGAGCGCGATCGTACCGGACGCGAGCAAAACGGGGAGGGCAGACGCCAAACGCATTCTCGACTTGATTTTTTGTGGCGCCACCATCATCTCCGTCAGTCTCAAAGGCCGAAAGCCTGTCTTGGGTTCGGTAAACCGAGTCCCGTTCGGTTTCAAGGTCGCCGCCCGGGATGGGCTGCGCGATGAAAGGTGCGTTTGCACAATGATTATGTCACTGTTTCGGCGAAGAACGAACCTTAACCGAAGAATTGTCGACTCGGCCTACACCTCGATCGTGACCGCGGCGCGCAATCCGGTCTTTTACGCCGATTGGGGCGTACCGGATACACCGCTCGGGCGTTACGAAAGCGTCGGACTGCATATGATTCTCTTTCTCTACCGAACACGGGGACTGGAGGGCGCCGCCGAGGGGCTGTCGCAGGATGTGCTCGACGAGTTCTTCAAGGATGTCGATCATTCGATCCGGGAGCTTGGCGTCGGCGATCCTTCGGTACCAAAACGCATGAAGAAGCTGGCCCGAATGTTCTATGGGCGCATGGGCAATTACTGGAAAGCCCTCGATCAAGGCGACCCTGAAGCCCTGGGTGAGGCCATTGCCCGCAATATTGCGCCTGAAACACCCGATGCGGTCGACCGCGTCAGTATGGCCGGCTACATGATGCACGCCGCGGACGGATTGAAGCAGCTCCCGGACGCGGAACTCTTGACGGGCGTGATCCGGTTTCCGGAACCAGCCGCGCATGCGGAGGGCTGATCATGGCTGAGCCGCATGGAGATTCACCTCGAAGCCCCGTTTCGCGTACGGTCACCGTTTCGACCCTTCCGACCGGTGGTTTTCCGGTGCGCATCGACGCGACCGCGGAAGAACGCGGCGAACTCGCGGAAGCCCACGGTTTGTCGTCGGTCGAGAGCTTTCACGCCGACCTGGAATTGAAGCGGTGGCGCAAGGACGGTGTCCGCATGCGCGGCACGATCCGGGCGGAGATCGTGCAGGAATGTATCGTTACGCTGGAGCCTGTCGTTTCCAAACTCGATATCCCTGTCGATGCGGTCTTCCTGCCGGAGGATTCGCCTCTGAGGCGGCCGCTTGACGATGACGGAGCGTTGATTGTCGATCCGGAGGGGCCGGACATCCCGGAGACATTCGAGGGCGGCACGATCGATGCCGGCGCGATCGCGGAGGAATTCTTCGAACTGGCCATCGATCCCTATCCGCGGGCGCCGGGCGCCGAACTGGACGAAGTGTCGTCAAAGGACGACAAAGGCGACGAGGATGCCGATGACAATCCGTTTGCCCGGCTGGCGGCGCTTCGCGATAAGCTGTGAAACGAAACAAACCGGAAAATAAGGTGTTGAGACCTCCGGCAGAATAGCTATGGTCTGCGCGCCGGTCGCCGGGAGGCCCGGCCAACTGCCAAAGGCAGACAAAAACGGGATCGGATGGTTTGATAACAGTCTCGATTGACGCGATGGGCGGAGATCACGGGCCAGCGGTCGTGATCCCCGGGGCGGCTAAGTCGCTCGAGCGCCACCCCGAATTGCGTTTCGTTTTCTTCGGTCAGCAAGACCAGGTACTGCCCGTGCTCGACCGCTATGAGAAACTCAAGGCGGCGTCGCGCTTCGAACATTGCGAAGTGTCGGTGCGCATGGACGACAAGCCGAGTCAGGCGCTGCGCAATGGCCGATGGAAGTCGTCCATGTGGAAGGCCATCGAGGCAGTGAAGAACGGCGAGGCGGATGTCTGTGTCTCGGCCGGTAATACTGGCGCGCTGATGGCGATGTCGAAATTCTGCCTGCGTACCATGGCGGCCATCGAACGTCCCGCCATCGCCGCTATCTGGCCGACATTGCGCGGCGAGAGCATCGTCCTCGATGTCGGCGCGACGATCGGCGCGGATGCTCGGCAACTCGTCGATTTCTCGGTGATGGGCGCGGCGATGGCGCGGGCCCTGATCGAGGTAAAACGACCGACCGTCGGACTTCTCAATGTCGGCGTTGAGGAGATCAAGGGCCAGGAAGAGGTCAAGGAAGCCGGGCGGATGCTGCGCGAGGCCGATCTGCCGGCGCTCGACTATCACGGTTTCGTCGAGGGCGACGATCTGGGCAAGGGTACGGTCGACGTGGTTGTAAGCGAAGGCTTTTCCGGCAATATCGCCCTGAAGACGGCCGAGGGAACTGCCAAGCAGATCGCAGAATATCTGCGTGCCGCGATGAGCCGGACGGTGATGGCACGGATCGGTTACCTGCTCGCCCGCGGCGCGTTTCGCCGTCTGCGAGACAAGATGGACCCCCGCAAGGTCAACGGTGGCGTCTTTCTCGGCTTGAACGGTATCGTCATCAAGAGCCATGGCGGCACCGACGACGAAGGCTTCGCGGCGGCGATCGATGTCGGCTACGACATGGTCCGCAACGCGCTGCTGCAAAAAATCGAAACCGATCTGAAGAATTTCCACGGCAAGCATCCGGAAGACGTATCCGACAAGGCAGCCGCAAAACGTAATCCGGAGTGACAGTCCACACGATGATAAGAACAGCGGTAACCGGAATCGGAAGCGCCTTGCCAAAGCGCATCATGGCCAACCGGGATTTCGAGCATATCGTCGACACGTCCGATGAGTGGATCATCCAGCGTACCGGCATCCGGCAACGCCATATCGCCGGAGACGACGAAACCACGGCTTCGCTCGGCGAGGAAGCGGCGCGCAACGCCATCGCCTCGGCCGGTCTCGAGCCGAACGATATCGATCTGATCGTTCTGGCAACCTCGACCCCCGACAACACATTTCCGGCGACGGCCGTCGACATCCAGAACAGGCTCGGCATTCGCCATGGCGCGGCGTTCGACATGCAGGCGGTCTGCTCCGGCTTCATCTATGCGCTGACGACCGCCGACCTTTATATTCGAGGAGGCATGGCTCAGCGCGCGCTGGTCATCGGAGCGGAAACCTTCTCGCGTCTTCTCGACTGGGAAGACCGCACGACTTGCGTGTTGTTCGGAGACGGGGCAGGGGCCGTGGTCGTCGAGGCCTCGGAAGGCGCCGGCCTTACTTCCGATACCGGAATTATCGCCGCCAAGCTGCGTTCCGACGGCTGTCACAAGTCCAAGCTCTATGTGGATGGCGGTCCGTCCACAACCAAGACTGTCGGCCATTTGCGCATGCAGGGACGAGAAGTTTTCCGCCATGCGGTCGGTATGATCACCGACGTGATCGAGGATTCCTTCTCCGTCGCCGGCATTTCGGCAGAGGATATCGACTGGTTCGTGCCGCATCAGGCCAACCGCAGAATCATCGAAGCTTCCGCAAAGAAGCTTGGAATCGCTGACGAAAAAGTCGTCGTCACCGTCGATCGGCACGGTAACACCTCGGCGGCGTCCGTGCCGCTGGCCTTATCCGTCGCAGTAGCTGACGGGCGCATCAAGAAGGGCGACATGGTCCTTCTGGAGGCAATGGGCGGCGGCTTTACTTGGGGCGCGATTTTAGTGCGGTGGTAATTATTTCCGGCTGTCCCGGTTACCTTGCTTGACCCCCGAGCGGTCACAAGGTAGCCTTTCTTTTGACTTTTCAGTGTGTTGAGGGGAAGCCCAGTCAGATGGGAGGCAAAACGCTTACGCGTGCGGATCTGGCCGAGGCGGTCTATCGCAAAGTCGGGCTGTCCCGCAGCGAATCTGCTTCGCTGGTCGAGATGATCCTCGACGAGATTTGCGATGCGGTCGTGCGCGGCGAAACGGTGAAGCTGTCGTCCTTCGCCACCTTCCAGGTGCGTTCGAAGGCCGAGCGCATCGGGCGCAATCCGAAGACCGGCGAAGAGGTGCCTATCTCTCCGCGCCGCGTTCTGACGTTTAAGGCTTCCAATGTTTTGAAACAGAAGATCGCCGACGCACATTCCACCGGCGGATCCGACTCCTAAGCGGCGGGGCCGTCCGCGGCCCTGTTAAAATTTATACCGAAATTTTGTAGTATTCGGCCGCGCGGCTTTGCGCCTGCCCCGCCAGACGTTAGTATTACGGGGATTCGCAGGGAAGAATGTAGCCGATGGAAAAAAGCCCCGACGCTTTTCGCACGATCAGCGAGGTCGCCGACGAACTGGACCTTCCCCAGCACGTCCTGCGCTTCTGGGAAACTCGGTTCTCCCAGATCAAGCCGATGAAACGCGGAGGCGGTCGGCGCTACTATCGCCCCAATGACGTCGACATGCTGCGTGGTATCAAGCACCTCCTTTACGAGGAGGGCTATACGATCAAGGGTGTCCAGAAGCTGCTGCGCGAAAACGGCGTGCATTTCGCCGTCGCCATTGGTACGGGCGACATGTCCGCCTTCGAGGAGATGGCGCGCAAGAACGCCGAGGCCGCGAAGGCATCAGAGTCGGAAGAGAAGCGAGAACGCATTTCGGCAACTGTCGAAAATGATGCGAATATGCTGGTCGGTGAGCCCAAGGCGCGCGGCAAAGGCATTTTCGGCCTTGGCGGCAAGACCGGCGAGGAAACCGAAGAGGCAGGCAAGCCGCAGCTCGACAAGGAGAACCGCGCACTTCTTCAGGAAGCGTTGTTCGACCTCCTGGAGTGCAAGCGTCTACTCGACCAATCCCGCTAGCCGGTCGCCGTCGTGCGGCCGGAACCGATTTCTGGCCCAACTTTTCGTCAAGGCCGCTTTTTCTTGCAAGATCAAGCGTTTCCCGTCTTTACTAACTTGTTTGCAATGCAGCATGGCGGGCCCGGCATAAGGGCGCTGCTGAGATTGTTTGGGGTTTATTGAATGAAATCAACGGTTTCGCCTATCAGCGATTACCTGGATGCTCTCCATAAGCTTCTTCAATCCAACACCGATGGCGATGTAGCGACATATATCCCGGAACTGGGACAGGCCGATCCGGCGACGTTCGGCATCTGTATCGCTACCGTGGACGGGCAGGTCTACACCGCGGGCGATGTGGATAACCGCTTCACGATCCAGTCCATGTCAAAGCCATTCAACTATGGCTACGCCTTGCAGCGCCACGGCAAGGAGCGGGTGATGAAGAAGGTTGGCGTCGAACCGACCGGAGAATCCTTTAATTCGATCGTTCTCGACGAACTCACCAACCGCCCGTACAACCCGATGGTCAATGCTGGCGCCATCGCCATTGCCGAACTCGTCGACGGCGATACTCCCGAAGACCGTCTGGCTAGCATGATGGACTGGTTCAGCCGCTTTGCCGGACGGGAGCTCGATGTCGAAGAAGCGGTATTCCGCTCGGAACATGCGACCGGACACCGCAATCGCGCCATCGCCTATATGATGCTGAACACCGGCATGCTGGAACGCGATCCGGAGGACGTGCTCGACCTGTATTTCAGGCAATGCTCGATCAGCGTCGATTGCCGGGACATGGCGGTAATGGCGGCGACCCTTGCGACGCAGGGCGTCAATCCGTTGACCGGTGACCGTGTCCTGTCGCCGGAGAATGTCCGCGATGTACTGACTGTCATGAGCACCTGCGGCATGTATGATTATGCCGGCCAGTGGGCGTTCGATGTCGGCGTGCCGGCAAAGAGTGGCGTCTCCGGGGGTGTCATCGCAGTCATTCCCGGCCAGTTGGGCGTGGCGGTTTATTCGCCGCCGCTCGACCGGGTCGGCAACAGCGTGCGTGGCGTCGAGGCCTGCAAGAAGCTCTCGCACGATTTCAGCCTGCATGTCTTCGACGGCCGGACCGATGTCCACTCGGTCATCCGCCGGCAAT
The DNA here is from genome assembly GCA_002706335.1 of Ahrensia sp. Taxonomy (GTDB): domain Bacteria; phylum Pseudomonadota; class Alphaproteobacteria; order Rhizobiales; family Rhizobiaceae; genus Oricola. The sequence goes on along the minus strand of PAKZ01000009.1, from coordinate 394,676 downwards.
ATTCCGCGGCTGCCGTGCCGTCGAAACGCGTTCGCTCGAAGACCGAGCGCGAATTCCTCGCCGCCCAAAGCGATCGCTTGATCGTGCTGGAGATCCAGGGAGCCCTTTTCTTCGGCTCGGCCGAGAATTTCCTGCGGCGGCTGTCGGAAATCGCCAAGCCAGAAGCGACCGTGATTGTCGACATGAAGCGTGCCGCCTATGCCGACCGCACCGCCATCGAGCTGATCTGCCAGACCTCAGAAGTGCTGGCGGCGAAGGGATGCAACATCGTTTTCACGGAACTGTCGGACAAGACCGATCTCGAAGGGCTTCGCACGGCGCTGGAAACGCGGTTCCACAGGAGCTCTCGGGTCATCCTGATGGACGATACGGATGCGGCGGTCGAGCAATTCGAGGAAGCGATCCTGCTGCATTCCGACCTGCGCCGCGACGACCGCATCATTCCGCTGCACGAAATCGAGATCTTCGACGGGCTTTCGACCGACGATCTGCGCAGGCTTTCGGCGGAGGTAACGACATTCCAGTTCAACACTGGCGACAAGATCATCAACGAAGGTGATGATGCGCGCATTTTCTTCGTCGTCGGACGCGGTTCGGTCAGCGTCTCCGTCAATGTCGACGGGCGTCGGCCGCGCCGAATCGGTTCGGTTGGGCAGGGCGGTCCTTTCGGCGAAATGGCGCTTCTCGACGGCGGCAAGCGCTCGGCCGACGTGATCGCCGACGTGCCTGTCATCTGCTACGGCTTCTCGGTCGACCGTATTCGGGAAATGAGCGTAGAATCGCCGATGATCATGACCACGATCCTCGGCAATCTGGTGCGGATCATGTCGGACCGCTTAAGGCTAGCCAACGACGAAATTCGCGCATTGCAGTAGTCGATGTGTCGAATTGCGGGCTTGGATGGAATTACCGCTTGCCTCGATAACGACGATAAATTAGGGCTTTCCGCGGTTCGGAGCGTAGCGCAGCCCGGTAGCGCACTTGACTGGGGGTCAAGGGGTCGTGGGTTCGAATCCCGCCGCTCCGACCATTCTTTTCCCCGCGCATCTGCCGGTCGCGTTTGAGAATCCCGGTCTGCCGGAATTTCCGGCGGGCGGATGTGGCTGGATGTTTAGGCGGGTTTGGATTGGCATGGAGCGCTCAGCAAAGCGCAATTCGGTGGATATCGGCGAGGTCGACATCCTTGCGCCCAATCTGAAGAAGCGCATGTCGGGCGTCACATCCACCGTCTTCCGCCTGGTTCCGGTTCAGGCGCGGTCCCTGCGCATAGCGACAGTCGGACCGGCTATCCCCAGCAACATCCCGCAGGTCTCGCTGCTGGAAGTGGCGCGTATGGCGCGCAGGGGGCCATCAGGGGTTCGTGTCTGGCACGCACGCCGCAATATCGAAATGGTCGCTGGCCTGTTGCTCAAAACCTTTCTGCGCAAGCGCCTGCGGCTGGTCTTCACCTCGGCGGCGCAGCGCGACCACAAGCCTTTCACCAAATGGCTGATTGGCCGGATGGACCGCGTCATCGCGACGAGTTCGAAATCGGCCGGGTTCCTTGAGGTCGAAAACACTGTCATCCATCACGGCATCGACACGGGACTTTTCAGCCCAGCAGCCGACAAGAGAGAGATTCGCCGGCGTCTGGGCCTGCCGGAAACTTCCGTCCTTGTCGGTTGTTTCGGACGTGTGCGTTTTCAGAAGGGAAACGATCTCTTCGTCGAGGCGATGCTTCGCCTTCTGCCGGACCGGCCCGATGTCGTCGCCGTGATGATGGGCGGCGTCACCGAGGAGAACCGGAAATTCGCCGATAATCTCGCCGCAAGGGCGCAGTCAGCCGGCCTTGGAGAACGAATTTTGTTCCTGCCGGAGGAGAAGAACTGGGACATTTCGCCCTGGTTCAAGGCGCTCGATCTCTACATCGCGCCGCAGCGGTGGGAAGGCTTCGGACTGACCCCGCTTGAGGCGATGGCTTGCGGCGTTCCTGTCGTCGCGACCCGTGCCGGCGCCTTCGAGGACCTGGTCGCCGATGGAGAAACCGGACGGCTCGTTGACATCGAGGATATCGATGCACTGACTCATGCGACGGTGGAGCTTCTCGACGACCCGCCGATGCGCGCGCAGTGGAGCGAGAACGCAGTCCGCCATGTCGAGGAGAATTTCCGGATCGAGATCGAGGCCGATGCGATCAATGCGATCTATCGGGACCTGCTCGCGGCTTCCTGACGCGCCGCCGCTCCGCCGCTGCGCAAATATTTCGCTTCCAAAGCGATACATCCCCAGATGATTCCAAGCAGGAGGTAGAAGTGCCGCCAGTGGTCGGTGTCGATGACATTGCCGATCGCGACATGACCGAGATAGACGATATAGGCGCACAGCAGATAAGGCTGCCACGGCCGGTCGCGGAACAGGATACGGAAGCCGGCGGCAAGCGTGACCATCGTCATGGTCATGTAGGCCGCAAATCCGAGCCAGGAATAGTCGAACAGGGCCTTCAGCCAGATATTGTGAGTGTCTTCGCCGAAGATATAGCCGAATTCCAGAGGGCCGATACCGAGCGGCTTTTGCATCGCCAGCATGAACCCCATCAAATGCCGCTCGAACCGTCCAAACCGGGACGCGTCGTAATCCTGCAGCAACTGCGCGCGGTCCAGGAACAGGGAGCGCACGGAATCGATCTGAAGGACAATCGCCAGCACCATCGCGGCGCCGACAAGAGCGAAGATCGAAAGGACGATGATCCGCATCCGGAACTTGCCGGAACGGCTGTTGATGAACAGGGCTGCGACCAGGATCACGCAGCTGAGCAGCAGCAGCCCCCAGGCCGCTCGCGAGAAGGATAGAAACGTCGCCAGAAGAAGGATGGCGGCCACGGCGGATACGGGCAACAGCGAACGCAGCGGGCGAGTGAGCAGCAGATAGACCGAGAAAAGCGTCGGCAGAGCAAGGTAGGGCGCGAAGACGTTGGGATCCTCGAAGAAGCCCTTGGCGCGGCCGTAAAGCGTAAAGCTGCCGGAATCAGGGATGCCCCCGAAATAGCTGGCGATCGCAAACAGGCTGGTGAGCACGGCGGCGACGGTCCATGCGTTGTAAATGAGCGCCAGCCGTTCGTGTCTCTCGGCGATCAGCGAGGCGAAGAAGACGGAGCTCAGCGCCAGGAACAACGAACTGGCGATATAAAGCGGTGTGTTGCGCCAGTTCTCCATTTGCGTGATCGATATGATGCCGCCGATATTGAAGACGATCATCGTCACGAGCAAAAACATGACGCTGCGCGGGATCGTCAGCGCGCCCGTGATCGTCCAGAGCCCGATCAGCAGGGCGACGAAAAGTTCATAGGGCGCTGGCTCGAACAGGACGAAGCCCGACAGGAAGACGCCGAGCCAGATCGATGTGTTGACCAGCCTGGTGGTGAGAGCCCTGTTGGCGGTTTCGTGCGATACGTAAAGTGTGGCGCCGGTCAATAGGCGTTTTCCGTGTTCAGCAGCCTGATCGGTGTCAGGAACAGAATCTTCAGATCGAACCAGATCGACCAGTTTTCGATATAGAAAAGGTCAAATTCGGTGCGGTTGCGGATCTTGTCATCCGTGTCGGTCTCGCCGCGCCAGCCATTAATCTGAGCCCATCCGGTGACCCCCGGCTTCACGCGGTGGCGTGCGAAATAGCCGTCGACGACTTCCATATAGAGCCTGTTGGCGGCCTTCGCCGTGATTGCGTGCGGCCGCGGGCCGACCAGCGACAGATTGCCGAGCAGGACGTTGAAGAACTGCGGCAGCTCGTCAATCGAAGTCTTGCGGATGATCCGGCCGACGCGCGTGACGCGCGGATCACCCTTGGTGACGAGTTTCAACGCGGACGGGTCGCACTGTTCGGTGTACATTGACCGGAACTTGAAGACGTCGATGACTTCGTTGTTGAAGCCGTGCCGCTTCTGCTTGAAGATCACCGGACCCTTGCTGTCCAGCTTGATGGCGATGGCGGTTGCCAGCATAATCGGCGAGAAGACGAGAATACCGAGTAGCGAGAAGACGATATCGAAGGTGCGCTTGGCGACCGAATCCCAGTCGCGGATCGGCTTGTCAAAAATGTCGAGCATCGGCACGGAGCCGACAAAGGAGTATGCGCGCGGCTTGAAGTGTAGCTTGTTGGAGTGTGCCGACAGACGGATATCGACCGGCAGAACCCAAAGCTTCTTCAGCATCGCAAGCACACGATCCTCGGCGTCCAGCGGCAACGACACGATCAGCATGTCGATATGGGCATGACGGGCGAAGGTCACCAATTCGGATATGTTGCCGAGCTTCGGATAGCCCGCGACCATCGGAGGCGAACGGACATCGTCGCGATCGTCGAAAATACCGCATATGCGGATGTCGTTGTCGCGTTGCGCTTCCAGTGAGCGGATCAACTTTTCTGCCGGTTTGCCGCCGCCGACTATCACCGCGCGACGCTCCATCGTTCCGTCCTGCGTCCATTTACGAATACGCATCGACAGGAGAAGCCGTGTCAGAAACAGGAACAACAGGCCGCCGACAAACCAAGAGCCGGCCCAGAAGCGGCTAAACTCCTCCGAGATCTTGAGTACAAACCCGGTTATGGCCAATGCCGCGAAACTTGCCGACCAGGAGAGTGCGACCCTGGGAAACCACTTCAACGGCTTACGGAGCGCACGGATTGCATAGCCGCCGATGGCTTCGTTCAGGGCCACAAAGATGATGCAGCCTGAGGCGCTCGCCAAGGCGTATTGCCAGAACTGCTCGAAGCCGAGATAGCCGGCCATGATCCCGAGACCAATCGCGGCGAGGCCGAGAAATTCGCCGATCCGCAGATAACCGCTGACCATAACCGGCGAGATCGTGTCGCCCTGGAATTCCTCGGCGATGCGTTCGACAAGCGGATTGAGCTCGGTTTCCGGGGCGCCGGGCTTCTCCTCGGACGCTGTTTCCCGGATCATCTTTGCGGAAATACGCAAGCCTGGATCGATCTTGTTCATCGGAACCTTCGCGGTCGTTCAGGCAAGATGTAAATCAAAGCCACTAAGAAACGCTTGATAAGCGTTCCGTATGGGCGCCCTCGTTGGCGCGTAAGGTTAATGCAGAGCGGTAAGCCTGCAGGACGTTGGAGGCCATCGTGTCGACCGAAAATCGACTGATGAGATCCGTCCGGCGCGGCTGCCAAGCCGCAAGCCTCTCTGGTTCGTCGAGGGCGATACGCATCAGGCGCGTCGCTTCGCCGGTCTCCGGCGCAATCAGTGCCGGGCTTCCGGCGCCGAAAATCTCGGGGATACCGCCGACATTCGCCGCGATGACGGGCAGGCCGGCCGCCAGCGCTTCGAGCACGACATAGGGCATCGCCTCGGCTCGCGACGGCATCACGAAACAGCGTCCCATCGCAAATGCCCGGCGGGCCGGCATAGGCGCATGGAAGGTGACGGCATCGCCGAGCGACAATTCTGAGGCTAACGCCCTTGTGTTCTCCGCGTCGGGGCCGTCGCCTACGATCACGCCGCGGACGGCGGTGCGGCCTTCGGCGCGCAACTGAGCCAGCGCCCGCAGGAATATGTCCGGGCCTTTCAGCTGCCGTAATTCGCCGAGGAAGAGGAAGTCGGCTGCATCCTCGTCCGGTGTCACGGGTTCGAATTCGACAGGCTGCAAGCCGTTGTAGTTTATCGACCAGGCACAGGTCGGCTCGCCAATCTTGTCCGCGTATGCGCGGTGCTCGAATTCGGCGACGAAAAGGATGTGGTCCGTCAGCCTTTCCAGCATACGCTCGATGCGGAAGTAGAGCCGCCCGGCGCGGCTCTCGGGGCCATAGTGCAGGCTGCCGCCATGCGGCGAATAGAGACGGGCTACGCGAGACCTTTCAACCCGTGCCAGTGAACCGAGGGCGCGGGCAAAAACACCACCTTTCGCGCCGTGTCCATGAAGGACGTTCGGTTGCAATTCCTTGATGAATTTCAGAATGTTGCGGGAGTCTATTATGTCTCCCGGGCCGACCGCGCGGTGCATCCGAGTCCGGTGAAGGCCGAGCCTCAGGCTTTCAGACAGTTCGGCGACCATCTCCTCGTTGTAACATGCGGTGCCGGCGACATCGCAGATCACCCCGACTTGATGTCCCGACCGTTGGTGGGCCATGGCGAGATCGCGCACATGGCGGAACAGTCCACCCATTGGCGCTCGCAAGACGTGGACGATGCGCAATGTGTCGCCACTGGCCATGATCGGCGCTTTCCCGTTCCCTAGAAAAGGCGTTCGCGGACAAAGATCGTGTCGCCCGGAAGCAAAGGATCGCTGATCAGCACCCGTCCGGTGATGACCCGTCCGTTGATTTTCCGGGTAACGTCGGCATTCGCCTGGTTGGCGCGTGCCGAGAAGCCGCCGGCGGCCGCGATCGCATTCTGCACGGTCATGCCAGGTACATATTGATACTGACCGGACGCTCCGACTTCACCCATGACGAAGATCGAACGGTACTGATCGACCTCGACCGACACATCGGGATCGCGCAGGAAGCCGTTGCGTAGTTGGGCCGCGATCTGACCTTCGATCTGCTGGACGGTGCGTCCACGCGCAGCAACCGCGCCAATCAGCGGGAAGGCGATGTAACCAGACTGGTCTACCGCATAGGTGTTCGTCAGGTCTGACTGATCGAAGACGGTGACACGGATCGTGTCGCCTGCGTCGAGCATGTAGGGTTGGTTGATCGCCTCGTGAAATGCGGCAGGTGCGGGCCGATAGCCCGAGCAGCCCGCGACAGAGCTGATGGCGACAAGACACACCGCCCAGGCGAGTCCCATACGAAAGAGCCGGATCATTGCAACCTCGAATAGCGGTGACGGCGAGCCGTGACGCATCCGTTATCGGTCTGTTAGGGTTAATGGCCGGTAAAGGGATGCGCATTTCGAAGCGCGGCGTTGGTAAGTCCTCAACAAAGGGTTACGCCGCCATTTACCAGCCGGAAACCATGTTCATTTAGGAGTCGCTCCATAAAGTCCGATTGCCGGAGTAATGATTATGGCGCGCATGGATAACACGACGCAGGATGCCGATATCGATATTGGCAGGCTTTTCGGTGCGTTGTGGCGCGACAAGGTTCTCATCGTAGCGGGCATTATCATCATTGCGGGACTAGCGTTTCTGCTCCTGTCCTCAATGACGCCGAAATACCGTTCCGAGGCGCGCATCCTCATCGAGTCGAGCGAGTCGGTCTTCACTCGCCCGCAGGGGAGCGATCAGCGATCCGATACCACCTCTTCGCTGCTCGACCCGGAAGGGATCGCCAGCCAGGTGGAGATATTGCGCTCCAGCGATCTTCTCATGCAGGTCGCAATTGATCTGAAACTCGACGAGAACGATGAGTTCAATCCGACCGGCTCCCTGTCCAGCCTCAAGGCCGGGATGGTCGCGCTCGGGCTTATTGAGGATCCGAAGCTCGTTTCCCCCGAGAAGCGCATTCTCGATGCGATCAACGAGCGGCTGGATGTCTACACCGTTCCGAATTCGCGTGTGATCGGTATCGGCTTCACTTCGCAAGACAAGGCACTCGCGGCCAAATTCCCGAATGCGCTCGCCGCGGCCTATCTGCAGCTTCAAAGCAAGGCCCAGCTCGACTCGACCGGCAAGGCTGCGGACTATCTCGCCGACGAGATCAACGACCTCAAGGAAAGTGTCCGCGAGGCGGAAGCCGCCGTCGCCGATTTCCGCGCGTCATCGGATCTTCTGGTCGGCGACGGTACCAACAGTTCGGTACTGGCGACGCAGCAGCTCGGCCAGTTGAGCACCGAATTGTCACGGGTCCGCGCCGAGCGGTCGAGCGCGGAGGCAAGGGCGCGTTCCATCAAGGCGGCGCTCGATGGCGGTGCTTCGATCGACGCGCTTTCCGATGTTCTTGAGTCGGAACTGATCGGGCGGTTGCGCGAGCGCGAAATCGGCCTGCAGGCGGAACTCGCCGATCTGTCGGTGACGTTGCTGCCCGGCCATCCGCGCATCATGGGCCTGCGGTCGCAGATCGCCGATTTGTCGCGCCGCATCCGGGATGAGGCGCGCAAGGTTCTTGCCGGTGTCCGCAACGAGGCCGAGATTGCCGGTGAACGGGAGCGGGAGCTGATTGACCAACTGAACGCCCTGAAGGTCGCCTCCGCCAATGCCAACGAGCGCGAGGTCGAGTTGCGCGCCCTGGAGCGGGAGGCCGCGTCGCAGCGCGCTTTGCTGGAGTCCTATCTCGGGCGCTACCGCGAAGCTCAGTCGAGAGACGAGGGGCAATATGCCCCGGCCACGGCACGGCTGATCTCGCGCGCGGTCGTGCCGGCGGCGCCCATTTTCCCGAAAATGATCCCGATGCTCGGCGCGGCTTTCTTCGTGTCTGCGTTGGTGATGATGCTGACGACGCTGGTCCGCGAAATCTTTTCGGGTAGGGCCTTCGTGCCTGCGGCCGCGCCGATGAATGTCGTCATCACGCGGGATCCGTCGCCGGAAGATGAAGAACCGGAGGACGATATCCAAGAAGTGGAAATCCCGATCGCGGTCACGCCGCCTGCCGAGCCGGCGCCGCTGGAGCATATCGAGACGCAGTCTTCGGCCAGCGACGAGTATGGCGTGGATGCGCTGGTCGCCCATCTCGTCGAAAGCGGTGCGGACCGCGCGCTTCTCGTCTCCCCGGAAGGCGACGCGGGCGCGGCGGCCTCCGTCGCCGTCGCACGCGCGCTGGCAGATGAGGGATTGCGCACGGTCCTCGTCGACCTGACCAGTTCGGGCGCGGCGTCGCGGCGCATGCTTGCCGACACCGAGTGTCCCGGCATCACCGATCTTCTGGCCGCGTCATCGTCCTATACCGACGTCATTTATGCGGACTATGCGACAGGCGCCCATGTGATCCCGACCGGGACCGCCGACCCTATCAAGGCCATGCGGGCCGCCGACCGCCTGCCGATCATCCTCAATGCGTTGGTCTCGGCTTATGATGTCGTGATCGTCGAATGCGGGCCGACCAATGCGGATGGGCTGAAGCGGCTGACCGGTGACAGCGGACAAGTGGCGATCAGCGTTGCCGATCCGGCGTCACCCGAAATCGTCGAAACCGCGGAAAATCTTGTTGACGCGGGTTATGAGGATCTGACGTTGGTGACGGCAGCCGGCGTTGACGAGATGCCGCCGCAGCCGGAAGCGCGCGAGACATTCGCGCGCTGAGCCGCGGCTCAGGTATGCCGGTTACCGATACGCATGATCGGCACGGCGCGGCGGATTTTCTTTGCCGTCTGCCAGAGTTTCTTGTTCTGCTTGAGCGAGCGAACCAGTGCGTTGCGAACGCTTCTGGTGGCGGCGAGGGCGCGGCCGCGAGTCGATAGCGGGATGATCGTGTCGCGCTGCCAGGTCTCGATCTCGCACCAGTTGCGTTTGAACAATTCGTCGCCGACGCCGAAGTCATATATCTCGCCGCCGTTTTCCGCCGCTTCCCGGATCGACAGGAAAAAGAGCATGTCGCCGGGGCTGTAGTCGCGATAGGCCGGGTCGTAGGTGCTGAACTCGACCGTGAGGCGGCCATCGTGGCAGGTGCAGGCGCTGATCGCGATCTGTTTGCCGTCGGCCTCGATCGTCTTGAGCACGTAGGAATGCGGCTCGCCATGGGCGCCTTCGAGGAAAATCTCATTGAAGAATGCCTGGACGTGATCCTCCGCGAAGACGTCCTGAATGCCGGCCGCCTCGAAATGCTGCGCCTTCAGCGCCAGGCAGCGCTTCATTGTGTCCTCGACCCGGTCGGCTTCGACCATCGGCACATAGGTGTAACCGCCGATCTCATTGAGATCGCGCTCCTGGCCGCGGAAACGCTTGCGCTTGCGTTTTGCCGAATGGCGCGACAGCACCGCGTCGAAGCCGCCTTCCAGCGAAAGCGACAGGGCCGGATTGGGGCTGACGGTCGACCTTTCGAAGATGAAGGGATTGGCAATGCCGCGACATTCCGGCAACTGGCGCTCCAGCACGATGGCGTGCGCATCCGGCTGCGCGGCGCATAGTGCGGCGACGATCGCGGCTTCGCCAGCGGCGGCGAGCGCCTTGATATCGCCGGCGCGCCCGACCGGGAAATTGCCGTTGGCGTGGCGTTCGCCGACATAGACGAGGGCGTTGCCGCCGACGTGCTCAAGCGGCAGGAGGACGGGACCGGCACCTTCCGCCGCCAGCGTGATGAAGGCCGGCTGGTGCGGCGAGTGACGAAGCCATGCGCGCAGAAAGGCCGGCGTCTGGTAGCCTGAACAGACGATGTCGCGGGGAAGTGCGTCGACAGCTGCGAGAGCGGTGTCGCGGGTTGAATGCACGGTGACCCGGACGCCTTCGATATCGCGAGGTCTGGAAGCCGGAACGGAGAGCGCGGTCATCGCTTGAATTTCAGCCATCGGTCTGGACATCAACCATGTTTCAACTCTTTGCCGGCATGCATGACATGGCGGGGTTTCGAATTTACTTCGTTTTGTTTCCCGGTGGATAAAACGAGACGCCAGGGTTGGATGACGGTTATCAAGACGTTAATGCGCAAGGCCTACATGCAGGGGGCCCGCTACAGCGGACTTTCGGCGCTGTTCAGTCCTTTACTGAGCGGGGTCGGGGCGATCCTGATGTTCCATCATGTGCGGCCCTGGACCGGCGGCGTCGGCCTGAACCAGCTTCTTGAGGTCGAGCCGGACTTTCTCGACCGTCTTCTCGACGATCTGAATCGGGATATGCGCTTCGTCAGCATGGATGAGGCGGCCGACCGGCTGCTGCGCGGGCATGAGGATGAGCGCTACCTGGCCGTGACGCTGGACGACGGCTATCGCGACAATGTGGAGCATGCCGCGCCGGTCTTCCGGGCGCATGGCGTGCCCTACACGATCTTTGTTTGTCCAGGCTATGCCGACCGGAGCGCGGATCTGTGGTGGGAACTGGCCGATATGATCGTCGAGGCCAATGATGAAGTGGCCTTCGACACGGCCTCCGGTCGAAAGGTTCTCGATTGCAGCACCGCCGCTTTGAAACACAAGGCCTATGCCGAGTTCATGCGATATGCCTGGACGGATATCGACGAGGACGCGCAGAGGGAACTCGTGCGCTCGCTATGCGAGACCTACGGCATCGACCGGCGTGCGCATTCGGATGCGTCGCTGCTCGACTGGGATGAATTGCGGGCGCTGGAGAACGATCCACTCGCCACTGTCGGCGCGCATACGGTGAACCATTTCATGCTTGCCCGCCTGCCGCGCGACCGAGCCGCCGAGGAGATGGTCCGCTCGCGCGACCTGCTTGCAGAAAAGCTCGGCAAGCGGCCGAACCATCTTGCCTATCCCTACGGATTTCCGGCGGCCGTCGGTCAGCGCGAGGTCGATATCGCACGCGAGCTCGGCTTCCAGACGGCCGTGACGACGCGGCACGGCATGCTTATGCCGGGCCACCGGGACGCGATGCAGGCACTGCCACGCGTATCGGTCAACGGGAACTATCAGCATGTCTCCTATGTCGAGACCATGCTGACGGGTATCACCGTGCCGCCGGCCAATCGCGGTCGGCGCTTCGTCACCGTGTGAGCTGGTCGCCGGGATCCTTCGGCTTCTTCTCCATCCAGCTGATCACGCCCATGGCGGGAAGCACCCAGACCAGTCCGGACAGTGCGAAGAAGGCGAGGTGGATGTACCAGGGGCTTTCGGCGAGCCGGTAGGTCGCCACCGTCGTCGCGACCAGCGCATAGAGCACGACGAGCGCGACGAGGATGAGCATACCGATAAATCGTTTCAGGCGTGGGGGCATCGGGCTTTTCTTTTTCGACTGGCGGGCTATGTAGCATCCCGACCGGCAAAACCAATCCCGCTTCTGCGGCATTGCGACGCTTTTCACGGGCGGCAGCCGGCTTTATGTCTCCGATATTGCAGACCTCGCCCGGCAGAACAGACCCATGACGGACATGACACTCGATACCGCCGCATCCGCGCGGCCAATCGCGCTCGATACGCAGATGCGCGAAATCCGGCATCGCGCCCAGGTGCGCGGCTGGCTCTACTTCATGCTGCTTGTCCTGATCGCCCTCGTGGTCGTCGGCGGCGCGACGCGGCTGACGGATTCGGGCCTGTCGATCACGGAATGGAAGCCGATCCACGGCGTCATCCCGCCGATCGGCGAAGCGCAGTGGCAGGAAGAATTCGCCAAGTACAAGCAGATTCCGGAATATGAGCAGGTCAATGCCGGCATGTCGCTCGAGGCGTTCAAGGGCATCTTCTGGTGGGAATGGGGACACCGGCTGCTGGCGCGCAGCGTCGGGGTGCTTTTCGCACTGCCGCTCGCCTTTTTCTGGGCGACGGACCGGCTCGACCGGCGCATCAAATTGCCGTTGCTCGGCATATTGGCGCTTGGCGGCCTGCAGGGATTCATCGGCTGGTGGATGGTCACGTCGGGGCTGACCGAAAGGGTCGATGTCAGCCATTACCGGCTGGCGGGGCATCTGATGATGGCCAGCCTGATCTATGCGTCGATCATGTGGGTGGCACGCGGCATTGCCCCGCATGCGCCCGACCTGAAGCCGACATCGCGCTCCGACAAGGTGGCGGCGCTGCTGGTCGTGATCATTTTCATCCAGATGTATCTCGGCGCGCTTGTTGCCGGGCTGGACGCCGGGCTGGTGTTCAACGAGTGGCCGACGATGGACAACGGCTTCTTCCCGTCCTCGCAATGGGAGCCGGCGCTGGGACTGATGAATTTCTTCGACACGCCGGCGATCGTCCAGTTCGCCCACCGCACCTTCGCGTGGGTCGTCTGGCTGGCGGCGGCGGTCCACATGGTGTTCGCGTGGCGCTGGGCGCCGGGCTCGACCCATGCGCGCCGCGCCGCGGTTCTGTTCGGACTGGTGACGCTACAGGCGATTTTCGGCATCGTGACGCTGCTGACCTATGTGCCGCTGGACTGGGGGCTTATCCATCAGGGAACCGCCATGATCGTGCTCGGCTTCGCGGTGGCGCATTGGCGCGGACTTGTCGGCCCGCTGCCGCTGGAAGACGGCACGCCGCATCGGTTCGACATGGTGGGCGTGCGAGACTGAGGGGGCGGTTGATTTCCGCGCCATGACCCCGCTCTGTGGGCCTGCGCCGACATCTCCCCCACAAGGTGGGAGAGTGGGCGTGCGTGTTTGTCGCCGGAGTGCTTCTTTCCAGCCTTGAGGTTTCGCGTCGCTTAGGGGCGGTCCCGCACCTATGATGTGTCCCATGCGTCGAGGGCAAGGAAATTGCATTCTCTCAGCACTTCTTCGATGTGGGTCTTCGGCTTCTTGCGCCAGCCGGGCGGATAGCCAGGGCGCATCGGGCTGAAGCGTCGGGGACGGACTTTTTCGTTATCGCGCCGTGCACGCCAGCGGGCGAGGCGGGCGGCGTGTTTCTCAAGATGCTGCAGCGCCTGTTCCAGCGCCTTGATGCGGCGGCAGAGGGATCGCGCATCGACCGGCTGGTTTGGCGGGGTATAGAATTGCGGCGACCATTTCGGCTCTTCGTCGCTATCATCGTCTTCCCGCCAGGGATGGCAGAAGGGCTTGAACGGATCGAACAGGGGGAAGGTGGCAGCCTTTTCCCGATCGTCGGCGGACGTCGCCGGCGTCTCGGGATGGGTATTCTGATCCGGCCCGGGAGTGGCGGAGTGTGGCGGCTGGCCTTCGGGCTTTTCAGGCGCGCTCTCTGCAACCGTCACCAGCTTGCACGCGGCCGTGGCAATAAGCCGGCGGGTGGCGAATTCGGCGGGGCGCAGAATGGCGAGGATACGGAGCTTCAGGCTGAACGGCAGCATCTCGACGACCCGTCCGGTGCGAATGCCGGCCAGGATGAACAACTGCGTGACGATATCCAGGAGCTGCTCCCGGTTCCTGTCGATCGCGCCTGCCCAGTTGAACTCCATTGCCGCTGTCGGCTCCTGTTTCACGCAGCCGGCTCTCAGGCTGTGACCCGATCAGGCTAAGGGATGTCAGAGTGGCGGTGGACAGACTGTTTGGGATAATTCTGACATGACAGGCGGTTAGGGCGAAACCGGGCCGGATTTATCCAACCGCGCGGACCGCAGGTGCCCTCAGACGCAAAAAAGCGGGGAAGGATCCCCGCTTCGAATGGTGGGACAGGCCGTTTCGCTGGGAAGCGGCCGATCCGGTATTGGCGCTATCAGAGCGCCTGGAGGTTTGCAGCGCTGCTGCGGCCGTCGCGGCCGGTTTCGACGTCGAAGCCGATCTTCTGGCCTTCGACCAGACCGCCCATGCCGGCGCGATCAAGCGCGCTGATATGAACGAAAACGTCCTTGCTGCCATCTTCCGGTGCGATGAAGCCAAAACCCTTTTGGCCATTGTAGAATTTTACGGTACCTGTAGTCATGATAGTAATTCCCAAGTAGAAATGCCGCGCCGCAACATGCGGACACGTTCGAGTATCGAAATTTTGGAAATATTTTGACGGGTCGAAAGCGCAGACGCCGCGAAAAGCCAAAGCAGGCCAAAGAAACGATATCCTCACATAGGCGTTCAGGCTGGCATATACAAGGATTTTATTTGGCTACGCGAAAATAAATGCACTCTGAAAAACGCGCACAAAAAAAGCGGGCAATTGCCCGCTTCCCTCGTTGGCTGAGATCTTCAGGGCGCCAGTACATCCGTGGTCGCCAAGTGATCGATCAACTCAAGCAGGACGGTGACCGAAACCTCACAACACATCTGGAAGGAGCCTCGCGGACCGTTCGTCCTGAGAACCAATATAGAACGTTCGATCTGGAATGCAAGGAGAAACCGGCGCGGTCAGGCCAATTCCTCGCGTTGCAGCGGCGCGATGTGGATGATCTCCTCGCCTCTGCGCATCTTGATGTTGATGCGGAAGGAATTGCCCACACGTTCCGACCGGTTCACGAAAAGCGCCGCGGTCGCGGGCGGGCACAGTTCCTCCACCGTGCGACGGAAGAGGGCGAGCCAACGCATGAAATGCGCGTCGTCGAGTTCCGGGATCGCCATGTGTTTGGGCATGGGCCGGCCGTCATATCGCCCGGAGCCGAGCAGCATCGAACTCCAGAAATCGATGATCGTGTCGAGATGCGCCTGCCAGTTCTCGTCCGGGACGACACGCAGGAAGATCGGACCTATGAGATCGTCCTCGCGGGCGACGGCGTAGAATCGGTCGACGACGCGGCGGATCATCGCCTCGTCGAGGCCTTCGCGCAGGGCGCGCTCGATGTCGGGATGAATCCGGCGCAGCGGTTCCGTCTCGGGCGTGCTCATGCGTTCGCTTCCCGGATGATGTAGCTGCAGCGGCTGCCGCCATTGATGAGGTGTTCGGTCCGTTCCACCGAGGCGTCCGGGCCCAGGACGTCGCGAAAGACGCTGAGTTCGGCGCGGCAGAAGCCCTGACAGGAGGCGGCGGCGGCGCAGATGGGACAATGGTTCTCGACCAGCATGACGCCGCCGTCACCGGTTTCCCGCCAACCGGCCATGTAGCCTTCGGCGGAGCGCAACTCGGCGAGCGCGGCGACGCGGTCCTTCAGACCGAAGCGGCCGGCCATGGCGGCCTTGTAATGGGTGCGGGTCTCGTCCTCGCGCCTTGCGATGATACGGTCCAGCGCGGCCTCGCCGAGGAGGGTGCGCACCGAGTCGAGGATCTGCACCGTCAGCGCGGCATGGGTGTCCGGAAAGCGAGCATGGCCCGCCGCCGTCAGCTTCCACAGGCGCGTTGGACGACCGACGCCGGACGGTTCGCTGCTAGCGAGCGTGAGGCCATCGCGTTCCAGCCGCGCGAGCTGCTGGCGCGCGGCCTCGCCGGTGGTGCCGAGTTTCTCGCCGATCGCCGCCGCCGTCAGCTTTCCATGCATCTTGAGCAGCATGAGGATGCGCTCCGACGAGCTGCGCGGAGACCAGTCGGTGTTTTCCAAGCTCTCGCTTGACATATAGGTGTCGCTAGTTTTCAAAGCCATTGCTTGGAAAATATCCGATACGGCCTGCCTTCGCAAGCCGTGCAAAGAAAGGAGCCCAATCATGGCTTTCGAACTGCCCGCTCTCTCTTACGCCGAATCCGCTCTCGCCGAACGCGGCATGTGCCAGGAAACGCTGGAACTGCACCACGGCAAGCACCACAATGCCTATGTCACCGCGCTGAACGGCTTCGTCGAGAAGAACGCCGACCTGCAGGGCAAGTCGCTCGAGGAAATCATCGCCTTCGTCAAGGACAAGCCGGACATGGCGCCGGTCTTCAATAATGCCGGCCAGCACTGGAACCATATCCATTTCTGGAACGCCTTGTCGCCGACAGGCGGCGCGATGCCCGGCAAGCTGGAAGCGAAGATCGTCGAGGATTTCGGCTCGGTCGACGCCTTCAAGGATGCCTTCAAGACCGCCGCTGTCGGCCAGTTCGGCTCCGGCTGGGCCTGGCTGGTTCAGGGCGACGACGGCAAGCTGAAGACGGCGAAGACGCCGAACGGCTCCAACCCGCTGGCCACCGGCGAAGGCAAGGTGCTGCTCGGCCTCGATGTGTGGGAGCACAGCTACTATCTCGACTTCCGCAATCGCCGCCCTGACTACGTGATGAACTTCCTCGACAAGCTCGCCAATTACGAGCTGGCGGAAGCCAATCTCGGATAATCGACCGGTTCCGGCGGGGCCCGACGGCTCCGCCGGCCGACTGACGGATCATGACAGCGCACGACCCGCACGCCGCCGAAGTGACTGAATTCCGGCTCGGATCGCCGTTTCGGCCCTATGCGGGCAGGCAGGGGTTCCGCGACGCGATGGCGTCGCTCGGCGCGACCGCCTGCGTGGTGACGGCGCGGCGCGGCGACCGGCTTATCGGCCGCACGGTCACCTCCGTCTTCTCGCTGTCGGTCGACCCGCCCTCGATCCTGATCTCGATCGCCATTGGCAGCGAACTGGCCGAAGCGATCGCCGAGACTTACGGCTTTTCCTTCGCCATGCTGGCGGAGCCGCAGCGCGCCATCGCCGACGCTTTTGCGGGCCGGGGCGACCCGGAGAAGCGGTTCGACCATGGAAACTGGACCGAATGGCCCTCAGGCCACCCGCGCCTTGCCGGCGCGGTCGCGGCCATGGATTGCGACCTGATCGGCACGATGGAAACGGAAACGCATGTGCTGTTCGCCGGCGGGGTGACCGGCGTGGAGGGCAACCCCGACGCGCAGCCGCTGATCTGGCACCAGCGGGCGTATAAGGGGCTTGCGCCGCTGGGGGCGGGCTAGGGGTTGCCCCATTGGATGCAACGGCACTTACAGTGACAAAGTCCCCGACCGTTAGAAGATCGCGATTGCAACATGCGACGGGTCCCAGATTTCCGTTAGTGATTGTTGGAAGCAAATGCGGTGAGTTGACACCCGTCCTAATTAAATCCTACTCATCCTAATCGTGCTATTGTATTGGTAATTTAGGCGCCTATGGCTGACTCTTGGCATGTTAATTGGCTGAGTGAAGGCGTTGAGAAATGGAATCGACGTCGGAAGAAAGTGGGATTTTCTCCTGATCTGTCAGGAGTTAAATTCTTTGACCTGCTGCCAGAGGATTATCGGGACTCTCCAAAGACATCCAGATACTTTGAAGGGATAGATTTTTCTGGTTCGAATTTGAGCGGGGCCAATTTATCTGGGCTCAATTTTCAGAATGCAAAGTTTTCCAACGCGATACTTTCAAATGCGGATATGTCCAAGTCGAACTTTATCGGCGCAAATTTCAAAAAAGCCGATCTTTCCGGGGCTGATCTAGAAAAATCGCTATTTGACCGGGCGGTCTTCGAGTTTGCGAATTTGCGGGGCGTTTCCTTTAAAGGCGTCGGATTGGAAGGGGCTCTCTTCATAGAAAGTGATGTTTCTGAAGAACAAATAGAAACAGCTAAAGACCATTCAGCGCAAGTATTTCTTACTCAGAAATCCTATAGAGATTATCTATCAACTGCGATTTATCAAAAGAATGCTGAAGGCTTAGATGTTTGGCCTAAGGTTTTGGCGGACGGCGGTATGGCAAAATCCGTTGATACGAAATCTGATGATCGTACAGTGAAGCACAAGTACGATGTCTTTTTCGGTACCAACCGAAATCCGATGTTTGAGAGAGGTGCATTGACGGATTTCGGACGAAATATACATTCTGAATTAAGCTTAGGTGTATGTGAGGTTGTCATACCTGAGGGACACAGAATGGGTTCCTTAGGTTCCCCACGATGGAAGCGGCTTATAAATCGCTATGATGATCGCATAAAGCTTGATCAAATTATATATCTAAATGAGGATTTGTTTTGGAAATTAATTCGTGAAACATCTAATTGAATGAAGATTAAAGAAAAACCGACAATTTTCATTCATGGCTTCAATAATACGTTTAAAGATGCTGTGCTTCGCGCTGCGCAGATAGGATATGATCTCGGATTGGGTCAAGGGATTGGGCTTTTTAGCTGGCCTTCCCAAGGTAGCGTGTTGAAGTATAGCGCAGACGAAACAGTTGCTGACGCCAGCAAATATGCGCTCGCTGACTATTTAGAAGAGTTTGTAAAAGAATCGAATCAGAATAGTATCAACATCATAGCGCATAGCATGGGGTGTAGATGTCTTCTTAGTGCGATAGAAATTCTCGCAAATGGTAGAAAGAAAATAATAAAGTCTATTAATCAGATAATACTGGCGGCGGCCGATGTGGACGCATCGATTATGCCTCGTCTAGGTGTTCATGCTGTCTCGCACGTCAAGCGCACAACTTCCTACATATCTGATCGAGACAAGGCTCTTATAATCTCTGGTTGGCTACACAGCTTTCCAAGGGTGGGTGTTACTCCGCCAACATTTATTCTTAAAGGTATGGATACAATTCTTGTAAATGACCTCGATTTGGGCGATTTTTCTCATGGATATGTCGGAAGTAGTCGAACTATAATTAGTAATATGTTCGACTTGCTAAAATCAAATACTCCGCCAGAAGAACGCCATGCGATTGAATCTGTGTCTGTAGGCGCTCAAAACTTTTGGAAAATTAGGAATTAATGGGCCACTCGAGACGATAGCAATCGTCTACCCGCTGGCGTTCCTAGAAATCCTGCGCCAATCTTTTCGCACATCGGGCGACGAATTAGTAACTACCCGCCAATCATAAGATCCAAATTCTGCACCGCAGCCCCCGAGGCGCCCTTGCCAAGATTGTCGTAGACGGCGATCAGGACGGCTTGGGCTCTTTTGTCGTTGGTGCAGACATAGAGGGTCATCGCGTCGGTGTCGTTGTTGACCTGCGGGTCGATGTCGCCGCTGCGTTCGATCGAGGCGTAGGGGGCGACGGTGACGACGCTATTGGGGATCGAGGCGTAATGGTCTGCGATGGCGTCGTGGAGCTGCTGGCCGGTCGGCACGGTGTCGAGGGTCGAGAGCTGCAGCGGCACCATGGTCAGCATGCCCTGGGCGAAGTCTCCGACGACCGGGACCATCAGCGGATCGCGCGTCAATAGAGCATTTTTCTTCAGTTCCGGCAAATGCTTGTGCGACAAAGTTAACCCATAGGGAAGGTATTCCGGCGCGGTGTCGCCCATCTCCTCGTAATCGGCGATCATGGCCTTGCCGCCGCCGGAATAGCCGGTGATGCCGGTGAAGGTGACCGGGTAGTCCGCCGGGACCAGACCAGCCTTGACCAGCGGCCGCAGCATGGCGATCGGGCCCTGCGGCCAGCAGCCGGGATTGGCGACATAGCGTGCCTTGGCGATCTTTTCCGGCTGGTCGGCGTCCATTTCCGGGAAACCGTAGGTCCAGCCGTCCGCGACGCGATGCGCGGTCGAGGCGTCGATGATGCGCGTGCCTGCGTCGGCCACCATGGCGACGGATTCGCGCGCGGCGTCGTCCGGCAAGCAGAGGATGGCGATGTCGGCTTCCTTCAGAAGCTGCTCGCGCATCGACTGGTTGCGCCGTTCGGCCTCGGGGATCGACAGCACCTCGATGTCGTCGCGTCCCGCGATCCGCTGCCGGATCTGCAGGCCCGTGGTTCCGTGTTCGCCGTCGATGAAGAGTTTCGGTTTCATGTGTTGTCTTTCTTTTCGCTCACGCCAGGCTCACTTCGTTCGCGGCTCCGCGGGGGCGGGTGAAAGCGCCCGGGCCGCAGTCGCGGCCTGTTGGAGCCGAGATGGGTGTTATCGAGGCTGTGTCATCGCTTTCCGGTCGCTCGCTTCTCCGCCAGCAGGCCGAGATAATGCTGCGCGACGGCGGCGCCGGCAATCGCCGTGATATCGGCATAATCATAGGCCGGCGCAACCTCGACGATGTCGGCGCCCCGGATGTCGAGATTGATGAGCTTGTGCAGCACGGAGAGCATCTTGGCCGAGGACGGTCCGCCCGCTACCGGGGTGCCGGTGCCGGGCGCATAGGCCGGATCGAGGCAGTCGATGTCGAAGGTGACATAGCAGGGCATGTCGCCGACGCGCTTGTAGATGGCGTCGGCGATCTTCACCGCCTTCATGTTTTCGACCTCCTCGCCATAGATCATCTCGATGCCGCAATCCTCCGGTGCATGCGTGCGGATGCCGATCTGGATCGAATGGGCCGGATCGATGACGCCGTCGCGCACCGCGCGGCCGACGAAGGAGCCGTGGTCGATGCGCTTGCCGTCGTCGTACCAGGTGTCCTGATGGGCGTCGAACTGGATCAGCGCCAGCTTGCCGTGTTTCGCCGCATGCGCCTTGAGAAGCGGCCATGTGACGTAGTGGTCGCCGCCGAGCGTGACGAGGAAAGCGCCGGATTTGAGGATCTTCGTCGCCTCGCGCTCGATCGTCGCCGGGGTCTTCTGGTGATTGCCGTAGTCGAGCAGGCAGTCGCCATAGTCGATCACCGCGAGGTGCTCGAACAGGTCGCGCTGGAAAGGGTATTGCGGATCGTTGTCCATGATCGCCGAGGCGCGCCGGATCGCCTGCGGGCCGAAGCGCGCGCCCGGCCGGTTGGAGACGGCGGCGTCGAAGGGAATGCCCCAGACGACGGCGTCCGCGCCCTTGAGGTTTTTCGTATATTTGCGCCGCATGAAGGAAAGGGCTCCGGCATGGGTCGGGTCGGTCGCTCCGCCGGTCAGGCTGCGCGCGGTAAAGGCGTGGTCGATGGTTTTCGAGGGCATGACAGAACTCGTTCTACGAAGGTCTTGTCTGGTAGCGCATCGGCCGCGCTTGTTAAAGGTCTCGCATCAGGCTTGAACGGCAGGGCCCGGAGGGGACGTGCGGGCGAGGCCGGCGAACACCTTCGCCATGCCGTCGAGGATGCGCTGTTTCAGGAGCTTTTCCTGGCTCTCGACATCGGCGGGCGGCTGCGTGCTGGCCGCGCCCGCGGTCGCCGCCTGGCGGCGGGCGACGAGACGGCTGATCTCCTCGGCAATGCCGGGCCGCCTGTTCAGGATCGTCTCGAACAGATCGCGCGTGATCTCATAGGCGACGACGCCCGTGGAGGCGGTGACGGTCGCGGAGCGCGGTGCGCCGGTGAGCAGCGACATCTCGCCGAAGATCTCGCCGGCGAGGATGTGTCCGACCTTGAGCGGACGGCCGTCCGGCCCTTCGATATGGACGTCGAGAATGCCTTCGGCGACGACGAAGAGGGAGGTGCCGTCTTCGCCCTGGCGGACCAATGCGTCGCCCGGCGCGAACTGGCGGATGGCGGATTTCTTCGCCATTTCGACGAGTTCGGGTTTCTCCAGCGCGCCGGCAAAGATGTCGGTGCGGGACAGGATTGCGAGCCGGTCGCCGTCGCCGGCATGGTCGAGAAGGCGTTTGGGCCGCCGGTCGATGAAAATGTCTTCCTTCGGCAGGGCAGGGGTCAGCCCGGCGATGTGCAACTGGCGGAGCAGATGCGTCATCACCGCGTCGCGCAGCGCCGAGGGCGAGCGCTGGTCGACCTTGCCCCAGAAGCGCACGATGTAGCAGACGCCATGCTCTCCCGGTTCGCCGATCAGCACGGCCGGCGGCGGATCGGCGAGGATGCCCTTTTCGGTGGCGGCGGCGGTCGCGCCGGCCAGAAGGATGCGCCGGGCACGCTCCGGCGGTACATCGAAATCGATGGTAATCTCCGTCTGCAGCCGCGAGACGTGGTCGGAATGGGCGAAATTGGTGATCGCCATCATGCCGAGCATGCCATTGGGCACGATGACGACATTGTTGTTTTCGAGCTGCCCCCGGCAGACGCGCCAGCCGATATCGAGCATCTTGCCATATTGCTCGGCCGTGAAATCGCGATGGTGCAGGGTGATCCAGTCGCCTTCCCGGATCGACCCGTCGAGATTGAGCGCGATGCCGGTGAAGATGTCCTGGATCATGTTGCGCAGGGCGAAACCGAGCACGATGCCGAGCACGCCGGAAGTCGCCCAGACGGCCGTGACGTCGCGGTTGAAGACGAAGGAGATGACGAAAGTCGCGGTGATGGCCAGGACGATCAGCGCGACAACGCTCTTGAGGAGCGCCGGCACGGGATGGCGGGCGAGGCGGGCGACGACACCCTTCCAGAAGAAGATCTCAAGCGCCGCGATCACCACGAAGGCGCCGGCAAACCATGTCAAGCTGCGTAGCGTCAGCGAATACGCCTGGGCGACGCCTCGCGAAGGATCCGCGAAGAGCAGGGAGGCGATCTCGGTTTCGTTCAGCGCCGCCAGCGCCAGCAATGCAAACAGGGCGGCACGCAGCAGCAGGCCCGTCATGCCCGAACTCACACACGAGAAAATCGCGCGAGGCAAGCGTGTCGTCCCGGAAACGCACTGTCTTGCCGTCCCGTGACACAGAACTGTCATATTGGGTAAAACCGCCGGCGCGGCGAGCCGTCAGAGCGGGTCGTCGCGGATCACGCGCGGCATGTCGTCGAGCGGCGTAACGGTCTGGCGTTCGATCATGCGGTGGACGTGGAGCGGGGTCGGCCCCTTGTGCAGCGCCAGCAGCTTTTCCGTCACTTCCGCGTCGGACTGGGTGCGGCGCTGGTTGTGGCGGATATATTCGACCCAGGTCGGCACGTGATAGGTCTCGGTCCACAGGTCGGGGTTTTCCAGGTCGCGCAGCAGCGCCCATTGCTGCGCGCCGTCGCGAATGCGAATGCGGCGGCGCAGCGTCATGGTGGCGAGGAACTCCTGCACGTCCTCCTGGGCGATCTCGTAATCGACCATGATCATGATCGGCCCGCTTCGCTGGGTGAGATCGAGCCGCAGGGGCGGTTCGGTGAAGCGGTTCAGCGGGTTCAGGTTGAGCTGGCCGAAATCGGGCAGCGGCAGGAAGAAGCCGATCATAGCGCCGCCGAGCAGCACCAGCGCGGCGCCGGTCAGTGCGCCATTGGTGCCGATGGTCTCCGACAGCGCGCCCCACAGCCAGGAGCCGATCGCCATGCCGCCGAAGGTCCCGGTCTGGTAGAGCGCCAGCGCGCGGCCGACGACCCAGCGCGGCGTCGACATCTGCATGGTGACGTTGAAGAGCGACAGCGAGACGACCCAGCATGCGCCGGCAAGCAGCAGGGCCGCCGCCGAGAGCATTGTCCAGGAGCTGACCGCGAGCACGAAGCTGCTCAGCGCAAAGCCGGCGAAACCGATCCGCACGATCAGCTCGTTGTGGAAGCGGGCGCGCAATTCGGCGTTGACCAGCGCGCCGACGACCGCGCCGAAGCCGAAACAGCCGAGCAGCGTGCCGAAGACAAGCGCGTCGCCATCGAGATTGTCGCGCACGACCACGGGCAGGAGCGCTTGCAGGGCGACGGCCGAAACGCCGAAGACGAAGCCGCGCAGGATCACCTTCATCAGGTTCGGCGACATGGCAACGTAACGCAGTCCCGCCTGGAAGGCGCTGCCGAAGGGCTCGCGCGGCAGCGTGCTGGGCTGGGTTGCCGGATGCCAGCGGAACAGGGCGGCAATGATCGCCACATAGCTCGCCGCATTGACCGCAAAGGCGGCGGCCGCGCCGGCAATTGCGACGATGGCACCGCCCGCCGCCGGGCCGACCGAGCGCATGATATTGAAGCCCATGGAATTGAGCGAGACCGCCGCCGGTAGTTCGTCGCGCGAGACGATGTCGCCCATCGATGCCTGCCATGACGGGTTATGCAGCGCAGTGCCGCAGCCGATCAGGAAGGTGAAGGAAAGCAGCAGCCAGGGCGACAAGAGGCCCTCAAGCGCCAGCACGGTCAGCACGATCGAAACGACGAACATGAAGCCCTGCGCGACGAGCATGACCTTGCGCCGGTCGAAATTGTCGGCGAAGACGCCGGCGATCAGCGAGAAGACCATGATCGGCAATGTCACGGAGGTCTGGACGAGGGCGACCATGCTTTCCGACGACGTCAGCTCGGTCATCATCCATGCAGCGCCGACCGCCTGCACCAGCCCTCCGAAATTGGACGCCAGCGAAGCGAACCAGAGCATGGCGAATGTCTGGTTCTTGAAGAGACCCATCAGGGATCCCGGCTTCGGCATTTGGTTCTCCTGCTCGGCTCGACAATTCGGGCCGCGTTCGTTTTACGCCAGACTTGCCGAAAGCACAGAGGAATTCGTGCCCTGATCGGAGAGACGGTCGCGCACCGGCTTCCCGCTATGCGATCGAAGCCATTCGGTCAGGAACAAGCTCTCGCGCTTCGGCGAGGATATAATCGGCTTCAGGCCCCATCTCCTCAGTGATTTCCAGAAGTATGCGCGACGATTCGGCGTCGAGCCAGAGCGGCGATTTCTTCAGGAAAGGAAAGCTGTGCCTTTCGATCAGGTAATCGGCAAGCGAATAGGACATTCCAAGACGCGCGACGACGAGAAGGGCGAATTTTTCCAGCCGGTCCCGATCGATTCCGTCCGATCTCGCGGAACGCAGTATGTCTTTCTTCTTCGCGTAAGATTGCCGGTCGCCGGCCGGGACCAGCCGCTCGACCATGTGGAGAAGTACGTCAGGAGGCAAGGCGCGAAATTCCTCATCCAGCCGGCGTGCGTCATAGACCGCGCCATGCGAGAAACCGTGGCGCAGTGCCCAATGTGTCAGTCCTATTTCTCCGTGTCTGACGACCTTCTCCTTCAGGTTGGACAGAACAAGCCGTTTCCAGAAGCGCAAAAACCGCCGATCGGACGTGACGCGGCCGGACAGGGAAAGCGCAAACGAACCGTAGTGAGAGTCTTTCCGAGCCATATCGAAATGCCATGTCATCCGGTCCAGATCGTCGACGTCCAGAATGTCCACAGCATGGCTCGCCGACGCTCCGACAAAGTCAAGGCCCAGCGCCTCCGCCTTTCCGAGCCAGTCATCCGATCCGGGCAGGGGATACCAGCAGGAATCATTGACGAGGACGAGGCGCTGCAATCGGCCGAGCTGCTCGCCGATGGAGAGGATCCCGTCGCGATATGCCCCGAAATCATAACCGTAATTGGGCCGTTCGATCAGCCGCCAACACCGTGCCAGCACCTGTTCACGTTCAGCGTCTCCGAGTGGCAGGTTCGACACCACCAGCGGTGCGTAGCCCTTATCCGCTAGATGCCGGATCGTTCTCAGGTGAGACGCTGCGAGGCCTTTGTGCGGGAAGATGACGAAGATCGCGATCCTGTCCCGCTCCGGCAAGCGGCCCGGGCTTGTGGTCCTTTTCCTCGCGAGGACGAGATCGTGATAGGGCGTGGAGAACGTTGTGGCGATCCGCGACTTCGCCTGGAGAAAGGGGCGCGCCGCTTCTCTCCGTAATTTCCAGAACGGGATGTTTTGCACACCTTGCCCCATACTCGCGAGAGTTCCGCGAACCCGCTCGACCGTCATCGGGCACGTCCGGCGACAGGCTGTTCCCGCTTTTGGGCGGATCTGACACGCGGCATTCGCGCGCCCCGCCTCATTTTGCGAAGCTCATCCCATAGCGAGTGCGGGGACGCAACCGTGTGGGTACCCGCTCTCCATAAGTGAAAATGCGATATAGTTCAGATTGTTGGCAGATAACGTCACGTATCAAGCGACGATCGCGGGAGTCCGATAGAAGCGTTTTCTCGGCATTGTCAGACCTATCGAGCGGCCAAATGCCTGGCAAGCGGAAAAGCCATCTGGACAGAGGCCCGGAGCGAGGGGTGGCCGTGGGTTTCTCCGCCGTGACTTACCCGAGCAAATACCGGGAAGAACCGAGACTACCGAGCTCAAGATCGGACACGATGCGCTCGTCCCCACAGCTATTCTCGGTAAGCCCGCGTACTGCAGGATCTGGTTGCTATCGCCATTGACGTCTGGCCAGCAGTGGACCGGATATCCCCAGAGAACCGGGAGAATATGGGCTATAAACTGTGAATTCTCCATGAGAAGAGTCGTCGCACACACGATTTGCGGTCAATCTAAAGCGTTTTTTCGAACCGTTGACGACGCTCGGCCGATCAGTCTCGCTCTGCCGAATGGAACAGTTAAGGACAATCTGTGCCGAAGAAAATTGGCATCATAACAATGCACATCCCCAATTGCGGGAGCGTTCTCCAGGCTTTCGCAACCCAGAAGAAGCTGGAGCAATTGGGATTTGAGGCAGAGATAATCGATTACCTCTATCCAACGAAATGGCACTTCGAGCGCCGCGATGCCAAGGATGTCGATTTGAAGGCGTCCCGCCAAGGACCAGGCGGCCACTTGCGGTATCTCTTCCAAAGCATGAGCAGGCGCATACTCGGCATCAAAAGAGATCGGAAAAAAGCACGCTATCTCAAGCACAGGTTTATCCAGACCAAGCTGAAACTATCTCCCGTCAAATACAAATCCGCGGGAGAATTAAGGGCGCAACCGCCGATTTACGATTTCTATCTGACGGGCAGCGATCAGGTTTGGAACCCGCGTTTTGCCGTTGGCGACACCATATTCATGTGCGATTTCGCGCCCGACAATATACCCCGAGCCTCTTATGCCGCATGTTTTGCGACCGAGACGATACCGGACGCGTATCGCCAAGCTTACGTCACACATCTCTCCAAGTACAAAGCGATCTCCGTCCGGGAGCGACCAGCGGAAAAATTGGTTCGATCGCTGACGGGAATGTCCGCTGAGGTCGTGTGCGATCCGAGTTTGCTGGTCGATCCGGGCATGTGGGAGCGCCTGGCTGACGAGTCTTCGATTAGAAAAGAAAAGCCGTACTTGCTGGCTTACATTCCGACTTACGCATACGATCCATATC
Organism: Ahrensia sp.; assembly: GCA_002706335.1. Taxonomy (GTDB): domain Bacteria; phylum Pseudomonadota; class Alphaproteobacteria; order Rhizobiales; family Rhizobiaceae; genus Oricola. The sequence goes on along the minus strand of PAKZ01000009.1, from coordinate 367,599 downwards.
CGAAAATCGTGGAGCTGATTGATGACATCAAGCGTCAGACCAAACTGGATGTGATCTATATATTCAGCGAGAAAAACCCTCATCGTGGCCGAGGCGGAAAAATGTTGAATGCGATCGGTCCCACAGATTATGTGCGCCTGTTCCGCGATGCCTCCTTTGTGATTACGACCTCTTTGCACGGGACCGCCTTTTCCCTGATATTCAAGAAATCGTTCTATTCTGTCGTCAAAGATGCGGAAAGCGGGGATTCACGGATGTTCAGTCTCTTACGAGAGGTCGGCGCAGAAGATAGAGCCATATCTATCAACGCTTCGGGCATCGACTTGACCGAGCCTGACTATTCGGAAATTACTCCCAAGCTTGATGCGTGGAGAGAACGGTCCGAAACCTTCTTGAGAGGGGCGTTGTCGGAAGCTATGTCCGGCACCGAAACCGATCATGTTCATTGAACATCGGGATGATTGTCGTCCGGATCATGATGAAGTAGCGGTTGTTCTCTCGGGATGAGTGTTTCGCTGTCCATTTGTGTATGTTGCGTGGTTGCGGACTCTCATGCTTGATATATTTGAGAGCGCAATAAGAAAAAAATTAGCGGATGTGCGCCATGGGCGCTTAAATTCTCAATACAAAACGTTTATTGATCGACATAAGTCCGAATTAACGATCATTGGCGGTGACAAAACTTCGTTGTTCAAGAGCGGTGGGCCAATCGTTGTTTTCTGCTGCCGAGACGAGGCGCTCAGGCTTCCTTATTTCTTGCAGTACTATCGCGAATTAGGGGTCGAGGGCTTCATCGCGATCGACAATATGTCATCCGATGGCACCAGGGATCTGTTGCTTGAGCAAAATGATGTTGTGTTGATTGAGGCGAATGGCAGCTACCTGTCGGCCCGCTGTGGGCTCTATTGGGTGAACCATGTGTTGCGGGACCTGGTTGCCGAAGGGCGTTGGGTCTTGCTTGTCGACATCGATGAATTGCTGGTCTTTCGGGGTGTCGAAAACAGGAGCATTTTTGAATTGATAGCCGATGCGGAGTCTGCCGGTGACGGGGTCGTCTATACACCCATGATCGACATGTATTCGCGGCTCGATTTGGGAGAGGTAAGATACAAGCAGGGGGAGCGGTTTATCGATACGTGTAAATATTTCGATGGCTTGGATACTTATAAATTCCAGAGCAAAAGATCTGGCTTTGGGGTTGAGGGAGGTGTGCGCGACCGGGTGTTTTTTAGATCCGAGGACGGGAAAAACAAGATAAACCTGTCGAAATACTCATTTTTTAAATGGCGCGATGGAATGCTGATAAAGACAGCGCATTCCCTTTCTCCCAAGTATATTCAAAAAACAAATACCGTAGCGGCCCTACTTCATTTCAAGTTCTTTCATGATTTTCGGGAAAAAGTCGAGGTCGCGGTTCGCGATAATTTGCATTGGAATAATAGTGAAGAATACAAGGTCTATTGGGGTGCGCTGAAAAGTGGCCGCCCCCTTTCACTCTTTTCCGATATCTCGCAGGAATATGTCGATTCAAGTTCGTTGCAAAGGCTTTTCGATCTGCCCGGCGAGCGGTGAAACGCTCTCCTCGTTTGAATGCTTACCGGCTCCGGCGCTGAATTTTGTCGACCCGCCAGGTTGATGCCTCTGTCATGCAACACGGCACTTGCCCATCGTTCGCGCTCAGGCGCTTCCCAAGGGCGCATGACGATTCGGATCCAATTACCAAGCAGCGATTTTGGTATCGCCTAACTCTGCGATCGGCCGTGCATCAGGGGTGAACGCTTTCGGACAAGCGCATTGGCATACACCGGGGCCCGGGCGACAAAGCGAACGATTTGTCCGACTACACCTCGGGATTTTTTTGTGACTTCGCGGTCTTGCTCAATCAAACTGTCCACACCCAATTGTTGAGCAGGCGGATCGAGGTATGCGTAGCTTTTTCCGCGTTTCGCCGACCATGATTGAAGAAGCTCGTCGATGGGTGCGTGGATTGCGACTGTATCGGACAAAAACGTTTGCGCGCCGCGCCGGGTCCATAGAATCGCCCCGGTCGTGACGGGAAGATAAGGCGCATGGCAAATCCCGGCTTTTTCAAGCGCGGGGAATGATGTCTGCAATTGAAGGTGTAACTTCTTTACGGGTCGACTGAGGTGGACCAGGTCGACATCGCTCTCGCTTTTCAGCCATCTTGCGGTCGCATCGATCGTACCGGCAGCATCTTCGCGAAACTCGATATCGTCTTCAACGATCAGGCAAAGTTCCTCGCCGCTGTCGAGGAATATCTGCAAACAGTTCAGATGGCTGAGGAAGCAACCAATCTCGGCATTGGTCAAGTCTCTCCCAGTGCGCCACCAAGTCCCCGTTGCGGAGTAGAGCTCGACACTTTTTCGATCGAGTTCAAGTCCGTCTACTGCAGATACCCTGCGATATTTAACGCCGAGTTTTTCCAATTGTTGCGCGCTACGCGTAAAACGGTCCGCGGAACGATCAAGATTTATCAATAATACCGATATGTTGAGGCTGGAAAGCAAGTTGGTTACGTCCCCGCTTTATCGGCTGGTTGTGTATGAAAATTCAGCAAGCCGCTGACAAGGGAGATGGTGTTGCAAGCGGGCGCTAACGATGTGTTTCTTCGCAATAAAATCGGCCAGGCGACAAGCCGCTTTTTTGCACTGGGAGTTGACATCGGATCGCTGCGGAGGCTCGGCCATTTTGGCTGGTCTCGATTTTCAAAGCGCCCACATTGAAAGAATACTATTGTATTCGTCGAGTGCAACGGTGTTTTGCTCTTTCACCAGCTAATTGGTCGCTTTCAAGTGATCCACGAAAGGGCAAAATGGCGCTCGACGGATCCTCTCCAAAGCCGGATGTGACGGGCGGAACATGTTATCGTCGCGCTTCATGGCTGCGCCTAAAGACCGTTTCATGAATGCGAGGTTATTGTCGTACCAAGCTGCGCTTTCGGCAAAGATGGTCACGGGTTCCGCTCGCGACCATGACGACGCGGCTGTCGCGGGTCTGGAATCCGCCTTTCTCGAGGAAGGGTCCCGCGCCGTTCCGGCTCGTAGCTGGCCAACGTCCTGGCGATGCCGTGACGCACGGCGCGGCGGATCGCTAATCGTCCTGCGGCAGAGCCAGGGCGGAGAAGAATGAGTGGTTTCTCGTTGTGATAACGTGACGCGCCGCGGCCTTCGATCCGTAGATGCTGATATGCTTGCCGTCCAGCGAGTAGAGGTATCCTTCCGCCGTTTCGAGACCGCCCGATCCGAAATAGTCGCCGAACAGGTCGTTTTCGTCGAGGAACGTGATTCGGTCATTTCCGCTTGCGACCGCGGCGATCCGCCGATGGACCGCGTCGATCCTTTCCTGCGATTTCGGGTCCGGCGAGACATGCAACATACCGCTCAGCACCGAGTTCTCGACCGTATTGCGGACGAGAGCGAGCGGGCTCGCCATGACAACGATTCTCGCCCGGGTGTTCTCCAGCAGGAAGTCGATCAGGTCGAACAGGTCCTGCGTGAATCCGCTCTCTTCGATCCCGCTCCACTGCGCCGAAAGGACGATGATATCGTACCGGGATGCGTTGTTGCGGAGGTAGTCGCGGTTGATGCGACATTGGTCGACGACATTTTGCGGGCGGGGACCCGGGATGTTGTCGGTCAGCGACGGGAAGCACCAGTTCGTGGTGACGGAATGTATCCGGCGGCCATATTTGCGGCCGATGACGTCGAAGAAAGGCTCCCAGTGTCCCGCGAAGGAGTCGCCAAAAAGCAGGATATCGTCCTTGCGAGCTGCCGGATCACCGACGAAGCAATTCAGTCCTTCCTCGCCGACCGGCAGGTCGCTCCTGAGGACGAAGTAAAAGCAGTAGCCGGTCTTGGTCGTCGGCAGCCTGAACTCGTCTTCGGCGACATAGGGGAACGGTTCGAAGGAGTGGAGAAAGCCTTTGGACAGCACGCCGGCGAGACCGACACCCGCGAGCGCCGCGCCAATGACGGCGCCGAAAATGACGAGCTTGATCGTCCCGCCGCGTTTCGTCGCCGGCGACCGCTTGCGAAACGGCTGCTCGACGAAGCGCCAGCTGAGATAGGCGAGCGCGAAGGACAGCGTTGCGAGCGATGCCATCAGCCACAGTGAGGGAGCGACGGCGGACCTGACCCGCGCGAAGGCTAGCAGTGGCTGGTGCCACAGATAGGCGCTGTAGCTGATCAGACCGATGCCAACCAGCAGTCGCGACGACAGCAGCCGCGCAACGGCGGTGCCTGGGCCGGCGAACAGGATGATCAGCGCGGTGCCGACAACGGGCGCGAGGGCGAGCGCGCTCGGAAATGGCGTGTCGCCGTCGAACAGAAAAACCGCAGCGACGATCAGGGCAAGGCCGAAGGCGCCGAGCGGCCCGTTCGGGCGTTGCTCCCGGCGGAAGGACCATTGCGCGCAAAGCGAGCCGGCAAACAGCTCCCAGGCGCGTGTCGGCATCAGGTAGAAATTGGCCGTCGGCCAGTGCCGCCATCCCCACTCGCTCAGCAGAAGGCTCGCTACGGCAATCGCGGCGACGGTCAAAAAGGTCCGGTCTCTCGCGAAGCGCCACAGCACGAACAGGAAGATCGGGAAGAAGATATAGAACTGTTCCTCGACAGCGAGGCTCCAAGTGTGGAGCAGGGGCTTTTCGTCGGCAGCCGGCGCGAAGTAGCCGCTCTCATACCAGAAAAGGAAGTTTGAGGCGGATAGGACGATGGCGATCAGGCTCGCCGAAAAATCCTCCATCTGCAGAGGGTGCATCCAAGCAAGAGCGAACGGAATGCAGGCTGTCACCACGACCGCCAGCGCCGGCAGGATGCGACGCGCGCGACGCTCGTAGAAGCGCAGCAGCGAGAATTGGCCGCCGGCCAGTTCCTCCAGCAGCAGGCCGGTGATCAGATATCCGCTTATGACGAAGAAGACGTCGACGCCGATGAAGCCGCCGCCGAAGAAGCCGAAACCGGCATGGAAAAGGATAACGGGAATGACCGCGATGGCGCGAAGGCCGTCGATTTCAGGTCTGTAGCGCATCGTCCGCCATCCGCTCTTCCTAAGCCGAACATGGCGCCTTGCCGCACGTCCGGACTCCGCACCTGGCGCATGGCGGCTGCATTTTCGGGTTTTCGGCGGGAAAGGCGGTCAGGAAAGAAAAAAAAGCGGGACCGTGGTCCCGCTTCATGATCACATGTTCCGCGAACGCCTTAGCGCTTGGAGAACTGGAACGAGCGGCGGGCTTTCGCCTTGCCGTATTTCTTGCGCTCGACGACGCGGCTGTCGCGGGTCAGGAAGCCGCCCTTCTTGAGGATGCCGCGCAGTTCCGGCTCGTAATAGGTGAGAGCCTTGGAGATGCCATGACGCACGGCGCCAGCCTGGCCGGAGAGACCGCCACCGGCGACGGTGACGTCGATGTCGTACTGGCCGGCGCGGTTGGTCGCGACGATCGGCTGCTGCAGGACCATCTGCAGGACCGGGCGCGCGAAATAGTCGGTGAAGTTCTTGCCGCCGACCGTGATGCGGCCGGTGCCCGGCTTGATCCAGACGCGTGCGACGGCGTCCTTGCGCTTGCCGGTGGCATAGGCGCGGCCATGGGCGTCCAGCTTCTGGACGTGGACAGGCGCTTCCTGGACTTCGGCGGCAACGGTGCCGGCTGCTTCGCCGAGTTCTTCGAGAGAGTTCAATTCAGCCATGGTGATCAGGCCACCTTCTTGTTCTTGGGGTTGAGCGCGGCGACGTCCAGCACTTCCGGCTGCTGCGCCTCGTGCGGATGTTCGGCGCCGGCATAGACGCGCAGGTTCTTCATCTGGCGACGGCCGAGCGGGCCGCGCGGGATCATGCGTTCGATGGCCTTTTCAACGACGCGCTCCGGGAAACGGCCGTCGAGCAGCTGCTCGGCCGTGCGTTCCTTGATGCCGCCGGGATGGCCGGTGTGCCAGTAATACTTCTTGTCCCAACGCTTCTTGCCGGTGAAGGCGACCTTGTCGGCATTGATGATGATGACGTTGTCGCCGTCATCGACATGCGGGGTGAAGGTGGCTTTGTGCTTGCCGCGGAGACGCATGGCGACGATGGATGCGAGACGGCCGACGACGAGACCTTCGGCGTCGATCAGCACCCACTTCTTCACCACGTCTGCGGGCTTCTGGGAGAACGTGCCCATTGGTGTGTTCCTTGTTCATCATCCCGGACCGGCGGGGCCGGATCGGGCTTTTCTTGTTGCTTGGATTGCCGGTATTTCCGGCAAAAACTTAATCGCGCCGGACGGGTCCATGCGCGATTGGCGGTGCAATAGGCGGGATTTGGGCCGGCGTCAAGCACTGTTTCACGTGTTATTCTCAGAAAGAAAAGAAAATTCAATGAGTTAACAATGAGGTATTATTTTACCGTATAGGAAATCGGGAAAGCTGAAGCCGAATGGCGATGGTTTCATCCGCGAGGGGCGCGACCGACGCGCTCGCGCCCCGTCGTCAATGGACGTTTTTTCGGACATGGCTGTAAGCGGATAACGAAAGGTGAGGCGCCAGGAGTTCCTGTCAGTCCAAAACGGCCGCGGCGTCAGCCGAAGTGCAGGCTCTTCACTTCCTGGTAGTCCTCAAGCCCGAGTGTGCCGCCCTCGCGGCCGTTTCCGGAGGCCTTGTAACCGCCGAACGGCGTGCCCCAGCCAAGGCCGCCGCCGTTCAAGTGGACCGCGCCCGCGCGCAGCCGCTTCGCGACGCGTTCGGCCCTTACCGGATCGCCCGTCTGGACATAGGCGGCAAGGCCATATGGCGTGTCGTTTGCGATGGCGATTGCCTCGTCTTCGTCCTGTGCCGAAATGATCGACAGGACGGGGCCGAAGATTTCTTCTCTCGCAATCGCCATATCGTTTCGGACATCGGCGAATACGGTTGGCCGGGCATACCATCCCTGGTTCAGGCCCTCGGGCCGACCGGGACCGCCCGCGACGAGGCGGGCTCCTTCGGCGATGCCTTTCGCGATGCGCTCCTGCACGCGGTCCCATTGCAGCCGGTCGAAAAGCGGGCCGATATGGTCACCCTCGGCACCGGGATCTCCGACCTTGGTCTCTTCGGCGGCGGCGCGGGCAATCTCCACCACCTCGTCGTAGCAGGCGCGCTCGACGACAAGGCGCGTGGGCGCGTCGCAGGACTGGCCGGTATTAAGGAAACACTCGGCGACCGATGCACGAACGCGGGTTTCCAGGTCGGCGCCGCAATCGGCAAAGACGAGGTTCGGGGACTTGCCTCCCAACTCAAGCGTCACGCGCTTGACGCTGTCAGCCGCGGATTTGCTGACCGACACGCCGGCGCGGGTCGATCCGGTGAACGACACCATGGCGAGATCCGGATGGCGCGCGATCGCGTCGCCCACTTCAGGGCCCGTTCCGCTGATGAGAGCGAATGCACCCGCCGGCACGCCCGCATCATGCAGGATCCCGGCAAAGACAAGGGCAGAAAGCGGCGTGTGCTCGGACGGTTTCAGGATCGCGGGACATCCGGTCGCGAGAGCGGGCAACACCTTGAGCGCGATCTGGTTGATCGGCCAGTTCCACGGCGTGATCAGGCCAGCGGGCCCGATAGGCTCCCGCAACAGCGTATCGCCATTCGACAGGGTCCAGCGTTCCTCCTGCGCCTCAAGCGCCTCGATGAATCCTTCGGCGTGGCCGACCCCGGCCTCAGCCTGCATCTCGCGCGCCATGGTGATCGGCGCGCCCATCTCAAGCGAGATGGCCTGGGCGAGGTCCTCGCGCCGCTCGGCCGTCAGATCGCGGATCCGGCGCAGCAAGGCGAGGCGGTCCACCTTCGACCAGCGTCCAAAGGTTTCAAAGGCGTCCGTGGCGGCCTCCACGGCGCGCTCCACATCCGCCGACGAACCGAGCGAGACGGTGCCAATGCGCTCTTCGGTCGCGGGGTTCATGATTGCCATCGAATCCCGGCCGAGCGGGTCGACCCATTGGCCGCCAATATAGTAACGGAGCGCGTCGCTCGTCATTCCGCCGCCGCCGCCGAGGGGGCCGGTCGAAGGATTTCGTATCCTTCTTCTTCCGGCTCGTCGTCGATCAGCACCGTCGGGAAACCGTCCGCGAGGATCTTCAGGCCCGTGGCGTCTTCAAGCCGCTCTATGATGCGGTCGGATTGCGCACGCGGACCATACCGTCTCTGGCCATCGGCCATGATCTCGATAAGCAGCGGTGACATTTCGAGCGGCACACCACCTGTCTCGGCGAGTTTCTGGAACAGTCCGATATCCTTCATGACAAGGTCCATTGTGAAGTTCACGTCGCGCGAGCCCGACAGAATAAGCTGGCTCTCCGTCTCGTGGACGAAGGAGGTTCCCGAGCTGATGCGGATGGCCTCGTAAGCGGTTGCGAGGTCCAGGCCCACGGCCTTCATCGTCGTAAGCGCCTCGCAAAGCGCGACGAGGTGCACCGTGGCAAGGTAGTTCGTCATGACCTTCAGTTTCGACGCGGTGCCGAGATCGCCGGTGTGCAGGATGCGGCGGCCAAGATGTTTCAGAAGCGGCATCACCGCTTCGACTGCACTGCGCGGACCGCCAGCGAAGATCGAGATATTGCCGGTATCCGCGCGGTGGCAGCCGCCAGAGACGGGGCACTCCACCGCGACGCCGCCCATCGCCTCTACCTTGGCGCCGAGCAGCAGGATCTCGTCCGCGTCGGTTGTGGACATTTCCATCCAGGTTTTGCCCGGCTTCATCTCGGGCAGCATCTCGGCCATGACGGCCGCAGAGGCTGCGGGAGAGGGAAGGCAGGTGATAACGACATCGCAGTCCCGCATCATTGCCGCGGGCGACACGCCATCGACCGCACCGCGCGCCACGAAGTCCGCGACCAGTCCGGTGTCGAGATCGTGGACCCAAAGCGGAATGCCGTTGCGCAGAAGGCTTCCCGCCAGCTTGCCGCCGACGTTGCCCAATCCGATGAAGCCTGCCTTCATGTTGTCTCCCTTCGCCGCCGGACGGCATTCAGCGTTTCCATGATTGCCTGAACCGGATCAGTGGCGATAGTCCGGCTCTTCGCGGTCGAGTACCGATTTCAAGTGGGCAAAATGTGCGTCGGCCATACCGGCATAGGCCTTCCAGCCTTCCGCCGTGTGCCGCGCCACTTCGTCCGTCATAACGCCGAGTTCCTGTCCCGACCCGAGCGCCTTGAGGAGCGTGCCGGCCGCCTTCTCGAAGAAATAGAGTTGTTCGAAGGCCTGCGCGACGGTTGCTCCGGTGCAGGTCAGCCCGTGGTTCGCCATGAGAAGCGTCGAACAGTCTCCGAGCGCGGCTGCGATGCGCTCGCCGTCGGCTGCGTCGTCGGCAATCCCGCCGCAATCGGGGTCGATCGCAAGGTCTCCGTAGAAACGCGCCGTGTTCATGTCGATCGGCGGCAGAGCCGGCGATTTGAGAGCGGCCAGTGCGGTCGCGTTGGCCGGGTGGCAATGCAGTATCACGCGAATATCCGGACGCGCGCGGTGCAACGTGCCGTGGATTGTCCAGGCAGAAGCGTCAGGCGCATCGGGGCCATCCATCACCGACGGATCGTCGGCGTCGAGTAGCAGGAGATCGCTCGCGCGGATCGAGGCGAAATGGCGCCATTTCGGGTTCATCAGGAATTGGCGGCCGTCACCGGACACCGCCACGCTAAAATGGTTTCCGACCGACTCGTGCCAGTCGAAGCGTACGGCGAGCCGAAAGGCGGCGGCGAGATCGGTTCGCAATGCCTGAGCGTTGATGCCAGGAGTTGCGTCCATCACTTGAAGCGGCCTTCCGACACCATCGCGCGGTAAAGGCCGCGCAGTTCGCCGCGATCGGTATATGTACCGCGAAGGTAGCGCTCGCCGCTCGTGGCGGAGTAGGCGGCGCGGCCGTGCACGATGCGATGATTGTCGAAGGAGATGCATTCGCCCGCCGCGAGCGTGAATCGCATCAGGTATTTTCCCTCCTGCAGCATGCGGCCGAATTTGACGAATGCCGGGTAGTAGCTGTCCATCAAGCGCTGCGGCAGGTCGAAAATGTCGGCCATGTGCTGGCTAATCGTCACGCCCGAGACCTCGTCATTGTGATCGAGCTCGATCACCGTATGGCGGGCGCGCATGTCGATGTCGTCATGTTCCTTGTAGAAGGGCACCTCGATCTCGCTCAGGAGACGGAACGCCTCGGGGTCGACCATGCGCAAATCGTTCGCGACCGCGGTCCCGTCAAGAAAGAGGTTTCGTCCTCCCTCGACACTGTTGCGGCGGCAGTGGAGGTACTGGATGCCGGGCGCGAGTTCCTCCGCAGGGACATCGGTATGCAGTTCCAGAGCCTTGGACGTGTAGGCGAGGTTTGTCGGCTTGATATGCGTGCGCACGTCGAAATAGTCACCGAAGAAGCTTGGCCGGATCGTGCCCAGGAGCCCCGCCGTACTCGTCAGCGCCTCGTCCGTGTCCGGCATGTCGGTGACAATGGCGATGCCCTCGATCAGAAGCGCCTCCATCCAGCGTCGCCGCTCCCCGCCATCCTCGAGAAGGACCGGATGTGAAACGCGGGTGATGTCCGGATAGTGATCCGCGAACCACGGCGTGCGCGGAAGGTCGGCGGGATCAGCTCTGCGGGAACCCTGGGCATATGTCCTCAGAAATTCCAGCGGATAGCGGGAGACGTGGTCCTCTTCGGCCCAGCGGATCATGAGGGCGCCGTCCTGGATCACGGCGTCGGCGGGAAACGGTGTCGTGGCGTGGTGGAACACGTCGAAGGTCCGCTCCCGCGTCTCTGAATCGAAGGAGGTCGGACAATTGTCCCGCAGCCACCACGCATTAAAATAGACCGGCCCGTCTTCCGGCAACGTCACGGTCAATCCGTTCTTTTCAAACACCATCGTTTCGATCTGCGGTTCGATCTGTGCAACGCTCATCGTTCGCCCTTCTCGGCTTATCTTTCCCAAGGTGAAGCTAGCGGCGGAATCGGGCGTCCCGATACGGCGATTGCGCTAAAGGAAATATTAGCTGATGGTTATGTTATGGATCGTCCTTTTCCGCCCCTTCGCCTGCTGACCGCCTTCGCCGCGGTCGTCCGGTCCGGTTCCGTCCAGGCGGCTGCCGCGGAACTCAACGTGACCCAGCCCGCGATAAGCCAGGCGGTGCGGAACCTCGAGGAGCATATCGGTGTCCGGTTGCTGGACCGCGGTACGCGACCCGCGCGACCGACCGAGGCCGGATACGCGCTGGCGGCCGTAACGACCGAGAGTCTTACACGGATCGCAGACATGCTCGACTCGCTCCGCCAGGCCGGTTCCAATTCGGCGAAGACGGTTACCGTTGCCTGTTCGGTAGGCGTCGCCACCTATTGGCTGATGCCGCGTCTGTCCGCATTCTACCGGGTGAATCCCGATTTCATGGTCAACGTCGTCACGACACAATCAGGCGTTCCGGCGCTGGGCGACGGGGTCGATATGGCGATCCGCTACGGGCACGGACGCTGGAGTGACGGGGCCGTGCGTCACCTCTTCGACGAGGTGGTCGAACCGGTCTGCGCGCCTTCCCTTCGCATGCGGTTCGAAGGAGCGGTCCCTCCCAACGCGGTTTCGCTTCTTCATGTCAGATCTGCGGAGACGTCCTGGCTGACATGGTCGGACTATCTGGCGGGAACGGGACAACCGGTTCTCCGGGGCGGCGGCCAGTCCTTTACCAACTATGTTCAGGCGACGCAGGCGGCGCTGGAGGGGCACGGAATGATGCTCGGCTGGCGGTCGATTACGGGCGCACTGGAAGCATCGGGCGCCCTGACCTCGGCAGGTCTTCCGATCCTGGCTCCAAGAGACGCCTTCTATCTTGTTCTACGCAACAAGAAGACCGGGGAAGCGGCCGAAACGTTCGCCCATTGGCTCCATTCACATGCGCGCTCGGAATACGCGCCGCAGGCAAGCGATCCCGCAGGAGCGGACGATGCGTGATGCACCGGGTTTGAGGTCGGTAAAAAGTCGCCGAATAAAGACCGCCACAGGTCAGATCCGGACGTGAAGCTGTCTGCGTAAGGGCTTCCGGCTTTACCGCGGCGGGATTGAATAGGTCAGCGATCCATGGGCGATCAGGTCGTCCTCGGCGTCCTTGATCGCGACACTGGTGACGACAAGGCGCTTGCCGAGTTTGAGGAGCGTGCAGGTGGCGTAAAGCGGGCCGGGGGCGGCCTTGCGCATGAAGTCGAGATGGATGCTCGTGGTCACCGACAGGCCCTTCAGGCCGATATGCGCCATGATCGCGTAATAGGCGGCGAGATCGGCCAGCGTGAAAAGAGTCGGGCCCGACACGGTTCCGCCGGGGCGAAGATGGGTGTGGTTCGTGTCGAGCCGCAGCGTCAGGAAACCCGGTCCGAGATCCTCTATGTGATAGACCTTGCCGTCCCTGAAGGCCTGGGAGAATTCGCGGACGATATAATCCTCGAGTTCTTCCGCGGTGACGACCGGTTCCGGATGTTTGCTCATGCTCGGCTCTTGATCGGGTTGCTCTGATGGCGTGACTTGGATGGTCTGACTTGCAGTCGGGTTTGGCGCGCTGGTAGATATCCGTCAACCGATACCTTTGGGAGAGGCCCCATGTCCGCACGTCCAGCCCTCGTCGAAACGCCGCTCGTCACACGGGATCTCAACGGTCCGGTACTGCGGCTGACGCTCAACAATCCGCCGGCCAATGCGCTGTCGATCGCCACGATGGAGGCGATGCTGGAAGCGCTCGGCGCGGCGCGGGACGACGCGGATGTGCGCGTCGTCGTCATCGCGGCGGCCGGCAAGGTATTTTCGGCCGGGCACGACCTTAAGGAAATGACGCTGCACCGCGCCGACGAGGACCGGGGCAGGGCCTTCTTCGAAAAGACCATGCGGCTCTGCGCCGAGGTGATGCAGACCATCGTTACCCTGCCGAAACCGGTGATCGCCGAGGTCGACGGGCTGGCGACGGCGGCGGGCTGCCAGTTGGTCGCGAGCTGCGATCTCGCCATCAGCACCGATACGTCGAGTTTCGCAACGCCCGGCGTCAATATCGGCCTGTTCTGCTCCACGCCGATGGTGGCGCTGAGCCGCAATGTCCACCGCAAGCAGGCGATGGAGATGCTCCTCACCGGCGAGCAGATCGACGCCGGTACCGCCAGGGAGTTCGGCCTCGTCAACCGTATTGTTCCGAAGGAATATCTCAGCCAGGTGGTGCAGAAATATGCCGAAGTGATCGCTTCGAAATCGCCGCTGACGCTGAAGACCGGCAAGGAAGCGTTCTACCATCAGGCGGAGATGAGCCTGTCGGACGCCTATGACTACTGCGCCAACGTCATGGTGGAGAACATGATGTACCGCGACGCGGAAGAGGGCATCAACGCCTTCCTGCAGAAGCGCAAGCCGGAATGGACGGGGGAATAAGGTCGAGGCCCGCGCGTCCGCTCTCTTAAGCATCGGCCGTATCAGCGATACTCCGATCGGCACCGGAGGGGGCGGCAGATCGGAACATCCATCGGTGAAATGTCTCCTCCGGCAGACCGCGCAGCATGACCGCGACGGCGGCGATTGCCGCGAAGGCGAAGATCAGCCGCCCGACGAGGACGACAAAAATATCCGCGCCGAGCGCCATGACGATCAACGTGTCCTCGATCACGCTGTGCGCGAAACCCATGAAGACGCAGGAGAGGAAGATCTGGCGCGGAGATATCGCGCCGGACCGCGCCTCGCGGATCAGCAGGCCGGCACCGTAGGATATCCCTAGGAACAGGCCGATGGCGGTCAGGTGCTCCGCTTCGCCCTTGATGCCGACAAGCCTCAACAAGGGTGATAGCGTCTTCATCATCAGGCCCAGAAGCCCGGTTGCCTTCAGCACCTGAAGCCCGAGGGAGAGGCCGAGCAGGATGACGAACATCCAGGCGAGGCTTTCAGCGAGGCCGAAAAGGAATTCTATCCAGCCTTGCGTTTCGCTCATCGGAATCCAGACCGGATCGAGCGGTGACGACAGCCATCCCGTGGCGGCGAGCAGGCGGTGCAGCAGGAAGGCATAGAGCAATCCGCCGGCGATGCGCAGCAGCGTCGTCACGGCCATGGCTGGCCCCGCCGCTCGTATGATCTTCTGCTCGATGGGCAGGCCATGGGCGAACAGAATGAGCGCCGAGAAGACGGTGATGTCCGCCACGCTCATCGCGCCGGCGGGGACGAGCGTGAAGATCAGCGGCACAGCGCCCCAGATGCCGACGAGCATGCCGGTCAGCCACGCCAGACCGAGTTCCGCCGGCAATCCGAGGGCATGCATGACCGGCGCGAAGGCCGGCGCGACCGCCTCGATCGCCCCCAGTCTTGACAGCAGTTCCGCCAGTATCGTGATCGGAACCATGATGCGGACCAGGAGCCAGTAAATCCCGATTGTTTCGCGCGTTTCGCGCGCGACGGAGGTCACGAAAGACATGTGCGATACTCCTCCGCGTCACTTTGTCCGGATGTTTCTTCCTCGAGTTCGCGGAGAGAAACGAGACGGAGCAAATCGAACAGCGTTTCGAAGCACAGGAACACCAGCCGCGGCGCCCATCTGCCATGCGCCTGCATGAACAGGTCTTCCTCGCCGGGGCCCGGCCGGGGATTCTTTCCGGGAACTCGTCTCTCGACATCAAACGGCAACAGCATCTTTGGCTCCATTCAGATTGCCGAGATCACCTAACCCGCGCCGTTTCGCATTTGTGGTCAAAGATTGCGCTTTCATGCAATTTTATTGCATGCAGATGTGAGTGTGGAGAAAGCAGTCATGGACCGGATCGACCGCAAGCTTCTGAACCTGATGCAGCGCGACGCGTCGCGCACGAATGTCGATATGGCCGACGAGGTGGGCCTTTCACCCTCCAGTTGCCTGCGGCGAATCCGAAGGCTGCGCAAGGAAGGCATCATCGACCGGATTGTCGCGATCCTGAATTCCGCACGGTCCGGCAGGGTTATCAAGGCGCTGGTGACAGTGGAACTGAAGCTGCACGGCGAGCAGCATATGCGCCGTTTCCTGGATCTTGCGATCGCCGAGAAGGCGGTCTCTCACGCGTATGCGGTGACCGGTGAAACCGATGTCGTGCTGATGTTGCGGCTGCGCGACATGGAGGAATATGACGCGCTGTGCGACCGGCTCTTCCGGGATCAGACCAATATCGCGCGCTTCTTCACCATGATGGTCATCAGGACAGCGAAGGAGGAAACTGCGATTCCGCTGTGAGAATTCGGCCGGCTGGTGCTCCGAGCGCTTGCCATCGATATTCACTCAGCCTAATGTGTTCCCGTTATGTTCACGTGAGACAGTGTCATGAGTTTCGATCCCCGTATTTCCATGATCACGCTCGGCGTCGCCGATCTGGCCGCGTCGACGGCGTTTTACGAGAAGCTCGGTTTCGAGAAATCCTCGGCCTCGCAGGAGAGCGTCACCTTCTTCAAGCTGAAGGGGACTGTGCTTGGCCTGTTCGGGCGCGAGGCGCTGGCGGAGGATGCCGGTGTCGAGGAGGCTGGATCGGGTTTTCGCGCGGTGACGCTTGCGCATAATCTGGCGAGCGAGGCGGCGGTGGACGAGGCCTACGCGCACGCGCTCTCCTGCGGCGCTAAGGCGGTGAAGAAACCGGAGAAGGTCTTCTGGGGCGGCTATTCGGGCTATTTCGCCGATCCTGACGGGCATTTGTGGGAGCTGGCCTACAATCCGTTCTCGGAAAACGACGAAAACGGCTTCATGCAATTGCCGTAATGCTGGTCAGGATCGTTGCCGGGGCTCGATATTGGTCAGGGGTTGGCGATGGCTTTCGAAGGTTGGAGGTCCGGTTCGCGGCGGACCGCATGTGGCGTGCTGGCGGCGTTCGGATTGGGTTTGGCGGCGGCAGTGCCGGCTCGTGGCGAACCGGTCGACTATCCGGAAATACTGCTGGAGCTTCCCGCCCCGCCGCCGGAGGATCTGTCCGCCTTCATCGAGAGCGCCGTCAAGGCGACATGGGTGGGCGAACGGCCCAGCATCTCCGCGCTGGACAAGCTGGAGGAGCATCTGGCCGAGAAGGTGCGCCTCTATGTCGGCGCGGTGGAGCTGACTGACGGCGACAATTTCGACCTGGTCGACGAATACACGCCCTGGAGCTTCGTGCGCGCCTTCGGGCGGTTTGCCAGTTACGACAGACTTTCGCTGTCCGAAGCGGATGCGCGCGGCGCGCGCAAGCTGCGTGAACTGCTAGAGACCGGCTTCGTCGGGCCCAATCCATGGATGCATGGCGAGATGTGCACCGCCGCCTTCGGCAAGCTCGAAGACGGCGCCTTGCGTGCGCTGGCCGACGAGACGAAGACGCATCACAGCCAGTGGCGCATCGCTGCCTTTCCCTGGCAGGAAGCGGGTTTCATGGGCCGGACGGGCCCGTTCGAGTGGAAGACCGGCCAGCTGCTGCTTGTCGACGACGACATGCCGAGGCCGGAGAATTGCTGCTGGGACTATGTCCGCAAGCCGGACGGGACCGGCGGCTATGTCAGCCGTTCCTATTACGACCCGCTGCTGCGTCCCTATCTCAACAGCCACGCCTGCTTCGCCCGCGACGGGGAGGGCGCATGGAAGATCACCGCCGTCGGATACCGGACTCCGTGAGCGGGCGGGCCAAGTTCGCGGCGATTGTCGCGGCGGCGGTCGCGATCCTCGGCGCAGCTCTGCCCGCCGAGGCGCAGCAGCGCGGCATGGAATACGAGACGATCCTGCTTGCGCCGAAAGAGCCGGCCGATCCGGCCCTCGTCGATTTCATCGCGACGGCTAAGGACGCGCTCTGGCGCTACGCCTCGACGATTTATGGCGGCCGAAACCCGCCGAGCCCGGCCGGCGACATCTTCGCCGGTTCCGTGACCGTCTATGTTGGAAAAAGAGAGCTAACGCCGGAGGACGGCTTCGAAAAGCTCGGCCGGTTTCCGCGTGACGGGTTCCTCGCCTTTTTCGGCCAGTTTCTGGCGGACGCGCCGGTCTGGCGTGCAGGCGCAGAGGCGCGCGGCGCGAACGCCGTCAATGCGCTTCTGTCGGAGACGTTGGTCGGTCCGAACGATCTCCTGGACGGCCAGATCTGCACCGGATCGTTCAAGCGGATTTCCCATGATGCGATGACCGCGCTCCTTGCCATGACGGAAACCGAAATCGATGCGTGGGGCGTCGCGCAGATCCAGTCAGACGAGGCCTCCGGTTTGCGCGGCGTCCAGCCGCTTTCGTGGGATGTCGGGCAGTTGCTTTATGTCGATATCGACGCACCGCTGATCCGGTCCTGTTGCTGGGACTTTATGGTCACGCCGGACGGCTTAGGCGCATATGTGCAGGCCGGCTTCGG
This sequence comes from Ahrensia sp., assembly GCA_002706335.1. GTDB lineage: Bacteria > Pseudomonadota > Alphaproteobacteria > Rhizobiales > Rhizobiaceae > Oricola. The sequence goes on along the minus strand of PAKZ01000009.1, from coordinate 350,280 downwards.
GGAAGGGCCGCTCATTCCCTATCTCGCCAACCACGCCTGTTTCGCGCGAACGGAGAAGGGCTGGCGGGTCAGCGCGGTCGCGATCCGCATGTAGCGACGCGCATTTTTGTCGCGGGAGACATTCGCGCGCGCCGGTGCTACGAAACCGTCATGGACCACGATCATTATTCCGACGCCTATATCGGTTCCATCCTCACCGAGGTAAAGACGGTCGCCATCATCGGCGCCTCGGCGAACGAGGCGCGGCCGAGCTATTTCGTCATGAAATATCTGCTTAACAAGGGGTTCGAGGTCACGCCGGTCAATCCGGGACAGGCCGGCAAGGAAATCCTCGGTCAGATGACCTGTGCTTCGCTGGCAGAGTTGCCGGGGCCGGTCGACATGGTCGACATCTTCCGCGCGTCGGCCGCAGTGCCGGGCATCACCGACGAGATCCTCGCCATGCAGACGCTGCCCAAGGTTGTCTGGATGCAACTGACCGTGCGCGACGATGAAAGCGCGGCGCAGCTGGAGGAGAGAGGGATCAGGGTGGTGATGGACCGCTGTCCGAAGATCGAGTTCGGCCGGCTGTCGCACGAGATCGGCTGGGCCGGCATCAATTCGAAGACGCTTTCGTCGCGCAAACCGCAACTCGGCAACGGCTTCCAGAGCTTCGGCATCCGCAAATAGCCGAGCGCGCAATTTCCTTCCCGCGAACCACGTTGGCGCAGAAAAATCCTCTTTGACAGGCCTGCCGTTCCCCGCCACAAGGACGGTCCAGAACCATCAGGAGGAGGGCAGCATGTCCCAGCGTATACCCGGTTTCGAAACCCTTGCGATCCATTCCGGCGCGCAGCCGGACCCGGCGACGGGTGCCCGGATCACGCCGATCTACCAGACCACGGCCTATGTCTTCAACGACACGGATCATGCGGCCTCGCTGTTTGGCTTGCAGGCCTTCGGCAATATCTACACCCGCATCATGAACCCGACCCAGGCGGTTCTCGAAGAGCGGCTCGCCGCGCTCGAGGGCGGCACGGCGGCGCTCGCCGTCGCTTCCGGCCACGCCGCGCAGATGCTGGTCTTCCACACGATCATGACGTCGGGCGACAACTTCATCTCGGCGCGCCGGCTCTATGGCGGCTCCATCAACCAGTTCGGCCATTCCTTCAAGAATTTTGGCTGGGAGGTCCGCTGGGCCGATGTCGACAAGCCGGAGACGATCTCCTCGCAGATCGACGAGCGCACCAAGGCGATCTTTATCGAGAGCTTCGCCAACCCGGCCGGCTTCGTCACCGACATCGAGGCCATGGCCAAGATCGCCCATGATCACGGCATTCCGCTCATCGTCGACAATACGATGGCTTCGCCCTATCTCGTGCGCCCGATCGAGCATGGCGCCGATATCGTCGTTCGTTCGCTGACCAAGTTCCTCGGCGGCCACGGCAACTCGATGGGCGGCGTCATCGTCGATGGCGGCACGTTCGACTGGTCGGCCTCCGACAAATATCCGATGCTGTCGAAGCCGCGTGACGAATATGCCGGCGTCGTGCTGCACGAGACATTCGGCAATTTTGCCTTCGCAATCGCCTGCCGCGTGCTCGGCCTGCGCGACCTCGGCCCGGCGATCGCGCCGATGAACGCCTTCCTGATCCTGACGGGCATCGAGACGCTGGCGTTGCGCATGCAGCGCCATTGCGACAATGCGCTGGCGGTCGCCAAACACCTGAAAGCGCATCCGAAGGTCGAGTGGGTCGAATATTCGGGCCTCGAGGACCATCACAACCATGCGCTGATGAAACGCTATAGCCCGAAAGGTTCCGGCTCCGTCTTCACATTCGGCGTCAAGGGCGGCTACGAGGCCGGCGTCAAGTTCGTCGAGGGCGTGGAGATCATCTCGCATCTCGCCAATATCGGCGATACGCGCACGTTGGTGATCCACCCGGCCTCGACCACGCACCGCCAGCTCACCGACGAGCAGCGCGCGCTTGCAGGGGCCGGCAACGACGTGGTGCGGCTGTCTATCGGCATCGAGAATGTCGACGACATCATCGCCGATATCGACCAGGCGCTGGACAAGGCCTGATCGCGTGGCAGGATGGGCCATGCGTAACCGGCTGACCCTTCTTGCCCTGTTCCCTGCGATCCTGCCTCTGGCGGGGTCGCATGCCACTGCTGCGACGCGGACGGATATTCCGTCCGCGGTTGCCGATAACCCGAAAGACTTCTGGCGCGCCGTCATGGAGGGCTTTTACGGCCCCTATGACCGCGCGCTGAAATGCTGGGTCGGCACCGTGGACGGCGAGCGCCAATGCATGCGGCCGCACCGTCTCGATACGGTCTCGGGCGATGAGGGCACGCGCTATTTCGTGGTCACCGGCGGCTATGCGCTTGGCGAGGGAAATGCCCATTCGGACTGTCATGCCTGCGCGGGCTCGCTCGGGCTGATCGTGCTGGAAGACGGTGGCGACCGGCTCGATCTCGTGGCGCGCAACTCGCTCGCCGAACCGGCGGGCGCATGGGGCGCGGTTCCGCCGGAAGAAGGCTTCCGGCTGCGCCAGACCGGCGACGGCAGCCATGGCTGGACGATGGAGACTGGCTGGACCGGGCAGGGCTACAATCTCGGCACCACGGTCGTCTACGGCGTCGCCGGAAGTGACGTGATCGAACTCGGTTCCATCCCGGTGTATGCCGACAATTCCGGCACGTGCGGCGACGGTCTCGGCGCATGCTATGTGCGGTCATACGAGATTGTTTTCGATTCCGGCGCGGGCGGTGACCATTACGACATCGTCATGCGCAGGACAGACGAGGCGACCGAGGGACCCGACGGTTTTCGCGTCCCCTTCGACGGCACGGCATTGAAATACGCGATCCCGGCAGAGGCCGAAGCGCTTTTCAACCAATGACCCGGAGAGCTTGACGAATCTCAATTCGGAAGCCGCGCGAAGCTGATTAGCTGGCGTCATCCCGACAACACGGAGACGCAACATGCATTCCATCAGGACAGTGGCCGCCGCAGCGGCGATTATCTTCGCGACCAGCGGGGCAATGGCCCAGTCGGCCGATCCGGCCTGGCTCGACACGCTCTCCGACCAGCTTGCGCTCGAGAAGGATTGCGCCGTCGAATATTACGTCAATATATCCGAGGGAGACCTCGCCGGCCGCAAAACCTTCGAGGCGCGCGCCCAATGCCGCGACGGGCGCCAGTTCGACGCCTCACGTACCGAGCCGGCGGCCGAATTCACGATCAAGGAATGCGGTGTTCAGGTGTGCTAGGCGCGGAGTCGGCGGCGGTTTCGTCCCTTTGCATGTCGTCATAGAGCCAGACCATGCGGTCGCAAAACCACAACTTGAGCACCGAGGCGAGAAGCGCGCCGAGGAAGGCTGAAAACGGTTCCAGCACCGCGAGGCCGTAGACCATCGGCAGGAGCGCGACGGCGCTGGCCGTGGACAGGCCGAGCGCCCAACTGGCGTGATGGCGGGGGATGGGTCGCGCGCGACGGTTGAGCCATAGCCGTTCGCCGAGCGTCACTTTCGATGCCCAGTTGTCTATGGAGGCCGGAGGCGGAAAGGCGCGGGGATTCAGGAACGTCCAAACGATCGCCAAGCCGACGGGGAGCAGCGCCCACCAGCCGATCCACACGCGGCTCCAGATGGCGAACGCCAGCACCATCATCAATGGGACCCGGGTATAGACGCTCCACGGGTTGGCGTGGCGGTCCCATGTCGTTTCGTCCATGGCCATGGAGGCCGATATTGCCTTGTCGATTTTCATGCGGGCTATATGAGATTTACTGTTGCGAATTGCGAGCCATTTCAGTGAGGCATTCATGTCTGAAAGTTTGTTTCTGCCCGTCGACACGGAGGCAGCCGAGCCCGAGACGGAACGCCCCGCGCCGGAAAAGCTGATCTCCGGCGATCCGTTCTTCACGACCTGGAACGCCGAGGCGCGCGACGGGCTCTATTGCGGTATCTGGCAGGCAACGCCGGGCAAATGGCGGATTTCATATGACGAGTGGGAATTCTGCCACATTCTCGACGGCGTCTCGGTTATCGTGGAAGAGGGCGGTAAAGCCGTGACCCTGCGCGCCGGCGACAGCTTCATCCTGCGGCCCGGCTTCAAGGGAACATGGGAGGTCATCGAGACCACCCGCAAGGAATATGTGATCCGGTTGTAGACATATGAGAATCTCCGTCGTCGGGGCCGGCATTGCCGGCCTGTCCACCGCATGGGCGCTCGCAAAGCAGGGGCATCAGGTGATCCTTTTCGAGCAGAACACGATACCTAATCCGCTCGGCGCGTCGGGCGACCATCACCGCATCATCCGCAGGGCCTATGGTGCGGGGTCCGGTTACGGGGCGGCGATCTCGGAGGCCTATGACGCCTGGGACGAATTGTGGCGCGATCTCGGATCGAACTATCTCGATGCGCGCGGCTTCATGGCCGTCAGCCGCGAGGAAGGCGACGAGGCGGAAGATTATCTGAACGGGCTGCGCGAAGGCGGCTGGCCCTGCGAGGTTTTGCAGGCGGGCGCGGCGGCGGAGCGTTTTCCCTTTCTCGATCCCGACACGATCCGCTATGCCTTCGTCTCGCCGGAGGGCGGCGCCCTGCATTGCCGCGACATCGCATTCGGCATGGCGGCATGGCTTCAGGCGAATGGTGTGTCGCTGCGCCAGACGATGCAAGTGACGGAGGTCGATCCGGTCAATGCTGCTGTGACGACAGCTGACGGGCGGCACATAGAAGCGGATTACGTGATCGTCACGGCGGGGGCCTGGGTGACGAAACTGTTCCCCGGACTGGCCTCGGATCTGACGACATACCGGACCGCCGTCGTCTATCTCGATCCGCCGGACCATTTGAAAGAGGCGTGGCGCCATGCGCCTGTCGTCCTCGATGTCGGCGGCGCGACGGACGGCTACATCCTGCCGCCGAGCGGCGAGGGCGGGCTGAAATTCGGCTCTGGCCTGCACAAATACGAGAACCCCGACGCCGACGAAAACCGCGCACCGGTCGAGGGTGAGGGCGAGACGATCCGCAACCTCTTTTCGCCGCCGATGCGCGATATCGAGCAGTATCGGATCGAAAGCGTCGTCACCTGCGCCTATACGTTCACGTCGGACGAGCGCTTCTTTGTCCATAACGAGGACAAGTGCCTCGTCGTTTCCGCCTGCTCGGGCCACGGCTACAAATTCGGCGCAGCGGTGGGGCGGCGTGTGGCGAAATTTGTCGAGCACGGGGATTTCGAGGCACTGAAGGGCTGGATGCGGGCGGAGGAGTAGGGGTGAAATCCGGGTTCCCGTCTTCAGGATGACCGGCGATGGGTCGCACCCGGACGCGAATGGGCCCGACCTGAACGGGTCGCTTCTTGCCCACTCTTTTCCCCATCTTCCTGCCGTTAAGGTTTACGCGTTTCGGCGTCTTGCGGAACCGGGGTCGGGCACCCTAAATATTGCCCGAATGATTCTCACGCGCCCATGTTTCCCGTGCGCTCTCCAACGATATCCCCGAAAGGTCTCCGATGAGCAATCCGATCGACACCGCCATGAACCTCGTTCCGATGGTCGTGGAGCAGTCAAACCGGGGCGAACGCGCCTACGATATTTTCTCGCGACTGCTGAAGGAACGCATCATCTTCATCACCGGTCCGGTCGAAGACGGCATGGCGTCGCTCGTCTGCGCGCAGCTGCTGTGGCTGGAAGCCGAGAACCCGAAGAAAGAGATCTCCATGTACATCAACTCGCCGGGCGGCGTGGTGACGTCAGGTCTGGCGATCTACGACACGATGCAGTTCATCAAGCCGCCGGTTTCGACGCTGTGCATCGGCCAGGCCGCCTCGATGGGTTCTCTGCTGTTGACCGCCGGCGCCAAGGACATGCGCTTCTCGCTGCCGAATTCGCGCATCATGGTTCACCAGCCCTCAGGCGGTTACCAGGGTCAGGTCACCGATATCCTGATCCACGCCAAGGAAGTCGAGGCGCTGAAGCGCCGGCTGAACGAGATCTATGTGAAGCACACCGGCCGCTCCTATGACGATATCGAAGGGGCGCTCGAGCGCGATAATTTCATGACGGCGGATCTGGCGAAGGAATTCGGCCTGATCGACCGCGTCATCGAATCGCGCGATTCGATCGAGCCGGAAGCGAAATAAGGGCGCGCCGGCCGACTGTTGTATTTGCGCGACGCCCGTGAGGCATCGCGCATTTGTGACAATTGAGCGCTTTTCGCGCCGCGATAACCTTATTAGGTTTAAATCCGCGTTTCGGCCTTAAAGGAACCGTAAAGGTATATGTCGAATCGTTGCGTGCGGCGCGTATATGTGTACGAATGTGATTTGAAGCCTTTGTGACGCTTGTGGGTTTGGCCCGAGGGCCGCGTCACAGAATTGAAGTCGGGATTGCCATGGCGGATGAACCGCCCGGTTCCGCAATCCCCTGAAAGGAATAGGCATGAGCAAGGTTGGCAACAGTGGCGGCGGCGGTGGCGGAGGCGACTCCAAGAACACGCTCTACTGCTCTTTCTGCGGAAAGAGCCAACATGAGGTGCGCAAGCTTATCGCGGGCCCAACCGTATTCATCTGCGACGAATGCGTCGAACTGTGCATGGATATCATCCGCGAGGAGAACAAGTCCTCCATGGTCAAGAGCCAGGAGGGCGTGCCGACGCCGCAGGAAATTCTTGGAGTCCTCGACGATTACGTGATCGGGCAGGGCTACGCGAAGCGCATCCTCTCGGTCGCGGTCCACAACCATTACAAGCGGCTTGCGCATGCGGAGAAGAACGACGACGTCGAACTGGCGAAGTCTAACATCCTGCTGATCGGCCCGACCGGCTGCGGCAAGACGCTGCTCGCCCAGACGCTGGCCCGCATCATCGACGTGCCGTTCACCATGGCGGATGCGACCACACTGACCGAAGCCGGCTATGTGGGCGAGGATGTCGAGAACATCATTCTGAAGTTGCTGCAGGCTTCCGACTACAATGTCGAGCGCGCGCAGCGTGGCATCGTCTATATCGACGAGATCGACAAGATCAGCCGCAAGTCTGACAACCCCTCGATCACGCGCGACGTGTCGGGCGAGGGCGTCCAGCAGGCGCTTCTGAAGATCATGGAAGGCACGGTAGCTTCCGTTCCGCCGCAGGGCGGCCGCAAGCATCCGCAGCAGGAATTCCTGCAGGTCGATACCGCGAACATCCTGTTCATCTGCGGTGGCGCCTTTGCGGGGCTCGACAAGATCATCTCGGATCGCGGCCGCAAGACCTCGATCGGCTTCGCCGCGACCGTCGAGGTCGCCGAAGACCGCAAGACTGGCGAGCTCTTCCGCAAGGTAGAGCCGGAAGATCTGCTGAAATTCGGCCTGATCCCGGAATTCGTCGGCCGTCTGCCAGTTCTGGCCACGCTGGAAGATCTGGACGAGGATGCGCTGGTCCAGATCCTGACCGAGCCGAAGAACGCCCTGGTCAAGCAGTATCAGCGCCTGTTCGAGATGGAGGATGTCAGCCTCATCTTCCACGAGGACGCGCTGCGCGCCATTACCCGCAAGGCGATCGAGCGCAAGACCGGCGCCCGCGGCCTGCGCTCCATCATGGAAGCGATCCTGCTCGACACGATGTTCGAACTTCCGGCGCTTGAAGGCGTCCGTGAGGTCGTCATCTCCGAGGAGGTGGTTTCCGGCAGCGCCCGCCCGCTCTACATCTACGCGGATCGGGCCGAGGACAAGGAAAACGCGTCCGCCTGACGCGTCCCTTACAAAGAGTTTGTGTGAAAAGGCCGGGCGACCGGCCTTTTTCCGTTTCACGGCGCGAATGCGGCATTGCGGTAAATGCGTAACAGCGCGAAGATCGACACCGATTCCTCCTGCCTTCAAGCCGTTGAAATCGGTGCGCCGCAGGACCAATTACAAGGAGTGCTTCCGAACCGGGGCCATAGGGCACGGCGGCGAGGCACCCCAAAGCCGAAAAGGCATTGAAAGGAACGAAGAATGGCTGAAGCCGAACTGAAAACAGCATCGGGCGGACAAGACGGGCTCTACGCCGTCCTGCCGCTGCGTGACATTGTTGTTTTCCCGCACATGATCGTGCCGCTTTTCGTCGGCCGCGAGAAATCGATCCGTGCGCTCGAAGACGTCATGGAAAACGACCGCCAGATCCTGCTGGCGACGCAGAAGGATGCCGGTGACGACGATCCCGCGCCTGACGCGATCTACAGCCACGGCACGGTCGCAAACGTGCTGCAGCTTCTCAAGCTGCCCGACAACACCGTGAAGGTGCTCGTCGAGGGCGTGTCGCGCATGGAAATCCGCGGCTTCACCGATAAGACCGCCTATATCGAGGCCGATGCGTTCAACGTTGTCGAGCCCGAGGAGGACGAGGTCGAACTCGCCGCGCTCGCGCGTTCCGTGGTCTCGGAATTCGAGAACTACGTGAAGCTCAACAAGAAGATTTCGCCGGACATCGTCTCCGCGGTCACCCAGATCGAGGAGCCGTCCAAGCTCGCCGATACGGTGGCGTCGCATCTGTCGATCAAGATCGGCGAGAAGCAGGACATCCTGGAGACCTCCAGCGTCAAGTCGCGCCTTGAGAAGGCGCTTGGCCACATGGAGTCGGAAATCTCCGTGCTTCAGGTCGAGAAGCGTATCCGCAGCCGCGTCAAACGCCAGATGGAGAAGACGCAGCGCGAATATTATCTCAACGAGCAGATGAAGGCGATCCAGAAGGAACTCGGCGATGGCGAGGACGGCCATAACGAGCTTGCCGAACTGGAAGAGCGCATCAACAAGTCGAAGTTCACCAAGGAAGCCCGCGAGAAGGTCGATGCCGAGCTGAAGAAGCTCAAGCAGATGAGCCCGATGTCGGCGGAAGCGACCGTGGTGCGCAACTATCTCGACTGGATGCTGTCGATCCCGTGGAAGAAGAAATCTAAGGTCAAATACGATCTCGAGATCGCCCAGGATGTGCTCGACCACGACCATTACGGGCTCGAGAAGGTCAAGGACCGGATCGTCGAGTATCTGGCCGTGCAGAAGCGCCAGAACAAACTGAAGGGACCGATTCTGTGCCTCGTCGGACCGCCCGGCGTCGGCAAGACCTCGCTCGGCAAGTCGATCGCCAAGGCGACCGGCCGCGAGTTCGTGCGCATGGCGCTTGGCGGCGTGCGCGACGAGGCCGAGATCCGCGGTCACCGCCGCACCTATATCGGCTCGATGCCCGGCAAGGTCATCCAGTCGATGAAGAAGGCGAAGAAATCCAACCCGCTCTTCCTGCTCGACGAGATCGACAAGATGGGCATGGATTTCCGCGGCGACCCGTCTTCGGCCCTGCTCGAGGTGCTCGATCCGGAACAGAACTCCACCTTCATGGACCACTATCTGGAGGTCGAATACGACCTGTCGGACGTGATGTTCATCACCACGGCGAATACGCTCAACATTCCGCCGGCGCTGATGGACCGTATGGAGATCATCCGCATCGCGGGCTACACCGAAGACGAGAAGGTCGAGATCGCGCGCCGGCACCTGCTGCCCAAGGCGATCCGCGACCATGCTCTCCAGGAAGGCGAGTTCGCGATCACCGACGAGGCGCTGCGCGAGGTCATTCGCACCTATACCCGCGAAGCCGGCGTGCGTAATCTCGAGCGCGAGCTGATGACCGTGGCGCGTAAGGCCGTTACCGAGATCCTGCGCACCGACAAGACCGTCATCGAGGTCACGCCGGAGAACCTGGACGACTTCCTCGGTGTGCCGCGCTATCGCTTCGGCCAGATCGACGGCGAGGATCAGGTCGGTGTCGTGACCGGATTGGCCTGGACCGAGGTCGGCGGCGAGCTGCTGACGATCGAAGGCGTCATGATGCCCGGCAAGGGCAAGATGACCGTCACGGGTAATCTGCGTGACGTGATGAAGGAATCGATTTCCGCGGCGGCGTCCTATGTCCGCTCGCGCGCGATCGATTTCGGCATCAAGCCGCCGCTCTTCGACAAGCGGGACATCCACGTCCACGTACCGGAAGGCGCGACGCCGAAGGACGGTCCGTCCGCGGGCATCGCGATGGCCACGGCCATCGTTTCCGTGCTGACCGGCGTGCCGGTGCGCAAGGATGTCGCGATGACCGGCGAGATCACTCTGCGTGGCCGGGTGCTGCCGATCGGCGGTTTGAAGGAAAAGATGCTCGCGGCGCTGCGCGGCGGCATCAAGACGGTGCTGATCCCGGAAGACAATGTGAAGGATCTCGCCGACATTCCGGAGAACGTGAAATCTGAGATGGAAATCATCCCGGTTTCTCGGATTGGTCAGGTTCTCGAACATGCGCTGACTGCGAAGCTCGAACCCATCGAGTGGACCGAGGAAGTCGAATCAGTCGCCAAGGACGTGACGCCCATCGAGGATGAAAGCGTGACCAATCTGGCACATTGACCCTCAGCCTATGCCAAGAAATTGCAAACGCCGCAGAAATGCGGCGTTTTTTCTTTGATTTCCGGGCGTTTCCGGGGCATTCCGCTTCGGCTTGGCGGCGAATCTGTATATGGTCCCGCCTGTTTCCGGTCGGCGAGTCCGCGAAGACGGTACGCCCGGCCGCATTGATTGAGAAGGATTGTGAAAATGAATAAAAACGAGCTTGCCGCCGCTGTGGCGGAGAAGACGGGTCTTGGGAAGGGCGACGCAACATCGGCCGTGGACGCTGTTTTCGACACCATCACTTCGACGCTCAAGTCGGGCGGCGATATCCGAATCCTCGGCTTCGGTAATTTCGGCGTGAACCAGCGCGCTGCCACGACCGGCCGCAATCCGCTGACCGGCGCTCCGGTGGACATCCCGGCCAAGAAGGTCGCGAAGTTCTCGGCCGGCAAGGGCCTGAAGGACGCACTGAACAGCTGATTTGCCGCAAGGCGAATTTGAGAAGTAACCGCGGCCGTTTCCGGAGGGCCGCGGTTTTTTTATGGCCGAAGCAGGCTGTAGCGGCTGGACCGGTTCAGGTTCGCATTAAGCAATTGAGCCATGTGCTCGTTGCGGGCGCTGCCGGATTTCCCACCCATGACAACGGCGACGAGGGAGCGGCCGTTGCGGCGCACGGAAGCAGCCAGATTGTAGCCCGACGCCTTGATATAGCCGGTCTTGATGCCGTCCGCGCCCGAGACCATGTCCAGTATCTTGTTGTGGCCCCGGATGGTCTTGCCGCGATACTCGAAGCTCTTGAGGCGGAAATAGGAATAATATTGCGGGTAGTCGCGCCGAAGCGCCAGGCTGAGAACGGCCATGTCGCGTGCTGTCGTGCGCATACCGGCATCGGGCAGGCCGGACGCATTGGTGAAGACCGTGCGCCCCATGCCGAGCTGGCGGGCCTTCGCCGTCATCAGGCGCGCGAAACGGTCCTCGTCTCCGGCCAGATGTTCGGCGACCGCTGTCGCCACGTCATTGGCCGACTTGACCACCAGCGCGCGTATCGCAGTGTCGACATCTATGCTGGTTCCTGCCTTCATATAAAGCTTCGAGGCAGGCTGTTTCGCCGCGTTGGCGGAAACCGGGATTTGCGACGACCGCGAGAGGCGGCCGTTCTGCAGCGCCTCGAACATCAGATAGAGCGTCATCATCTTGGTCAACGAGGCGGGATAGCGCGTCTGGTCCGCGGCAACCGAATAGAGAACCTTGCCGTCCTCGGCGTCTACCACGATCGCCGCATATTTCGACGGTTCGGCCTGCGGCGTGGCAATCTCGAGCGTATCCGCCGTGGAACAGGCCGACAGCAGAGCGGCGACGAGAACAAACTGCAGGACGCTGAAAAGCGGACGGCGAAAGCGGAAAACGGCGCTCAGGATGCACTCCATCGGCGATGTCGGTTGATTACGGCGCGTCATGGATAGCATGAAGCCTCGTCGTGTCCACCCGAGGGGCGGCGAAGAATTCACAAGGATTTGCACGAAACGGCGCGACTCGCTGTGAGACGGCGCACAGACGGTTGCCGGGTTTCGACGTGGCGCTGACGACGTGTCGGGTAGAATAGCGCGGCGCGCGAGCATTTCGAAGCCGTTAGCAATCCGGAAGAACGAGATCGCCGGAGACAATTTTCGCGCCGGTCAGCTACATGATGCGCTCATCCACGATCAGGATTATCTGGGTTATTCAGGCCGCGACTTGGATTCCCGAGAGGTAGCGGCTTTCCTCATTCCCCATCTGGCAAGCTTCTTCTGCCGGCGGACCTGCGGATGGCGTTCGTACGGATACTCGTAGAGGCCACACGCCTGACAAGTCTCGGGGACACGGCAACGCTCCTTCCAGCACCTGACGTCATGATCGAACCCAAGGGCGAGGCGTTCGAGGTGCGCTACGCCGGCGCTTTTCAGAAAAATGATCTCGCCGGGCAGGGCGGTATCGCGAAGGAACGCATAGGCCTGCTCAGTGGTTGTCATTTCGACGATCCGTCCGTTGGCGATTTCTTCGGCGCTGGCTTTGTGCCGGTGCGCATGCTCACCGACGAAAATGACCTGATCAGCGACTTCGGCCGCCCACCTGTAGGCCTTTTTGTAGGCGGTGTTGGAATCCCCCGGGTGATCGGCGAGCATACCCAGGACAATCCGTTTGCGGGGCGCGCGGAGCGGGCGGATCACTTCGAATGCTTTTGGAAGGGTCGCAAGCGGCGCCTTAACCGTATCGATTATGAATGTGGGACCGTTCTCGATCTCATAGGGCTGGCATCGATTGTAGCCCGTCTCGATGTCTTTGAGGGTCTCGGCAATGGTTTCAGGAGCGATGCCGTTCTCAACCGCGACGGCAAAGGCGGCGGCAACGCTCGGCCAGAAATGGATGCCCATAAGTTTCGTCGACAGGCGGTGCGTGCCGTGTGCGGACCGGATCGCCAGTTCCATCGTGCCTGAATCTCCCAATCCAAGCTCGACCACACGATAATCGGCATCGTTCACATGTCCGAAAGTGACAATGCGCTGTTTCGTGCGTTCCGCCATGGCAATGGCGTTTTCGTCGTCCGCATTGAGGACCGCAAAACCGCCTTCAGCGACAGCCTCGACAAGCGCACCCTTCTCCTTTGTGACATTCTCGATGGTCTTGAACGCCGAACGGTGTTCGACGTTGACCATGGTGACGACCGCCACTTTCGGCTTCATGAGGCCAGCCATTTCGACCACGCTCCCGGGAACGCTGGCCCCGGTCTCGATGACGAGGTACTCGTCGGTGGGGGTGGCGTCCAGGATTGCCTGCGTGCATGCGGAAATGGTGTTTTGGTAGGCTTGTTCCCTGGTGGCGAAGCGGGTCTGCAGGAACCTGGAGATCAGACGCGTCGCCGTCGATTTGCCTGAACTGCCGGTGATGGCGACAATTTCCGCGCCGATTCGCGCGCGCTTCATCCGGGCCAACCGGAACCTGACGAGATGGCGCGCCTTTTTTCTGAACGGACGTGTGAGGGATCGCAGCGAACCCGTTTTACCCAGCAATTTACCGACAATACTCATACGCGTTACGTCCGAAAGATAAGTGTGGGTGATAAATCAGATATTTCCTTCCGCGCAAAGAAGTAAACAGGTGCCTGCTATGTCCTGCTGCCTTGGATTGCCGCTGGTGAAAGCAAAGGCTTTGCGGACACGTGGCGCTTCCGATCACTCCGCACCTTGTTCTTCCGGATTGCGGTGCTTTGGAACGCGTTTTGTTGCGCTGGGCTTCGTCCGGCTGGGCGGCCTCGGACCGCGCAACGCGGATTCTTCGGGTTTGTCCGCCAAAGCGGCCCGATTGCCAATTTTCCAGTTACCGGGATTCTGTGGTGGAAATGGTGGGCGGTGAGAGGCTCGAACTCCCGACATCTTCGGTGTAAACGAAGCGCTCTACCAACTGAGCTAACCGCCCGGACCGTCGATGGTATCTATGCGGGAACGCGCATGGATGCAAGCGTTTGTCGCGCGTCTTGCAAAGGAGTTTTCGCGCCATGAAGGCCGTTGTGGCAAAAACGTCGATCCATCCATTTCGCGCGCTTGACAGGGTATCGGCAACCGCTTAAGTGACCGTCCACGCTCAGGCCTCGGCCGAGCGAAATGCGCGGGTGTAGCTCAGTTGGTTAGAGTGCCGGCCTGTCACGCCGGAGGTCGCGGGTTCGAGCCCCGTCACTCGCGCCATTTTCCCTTAAACCGGAAAATTGGTGCGTCCTTCCCCGAGGGAGGACCCGACGCAGTCTTTCTATCCTCAAATCAGCAAATTTCCGCGGTTCGGGCACTTTAACGCGGGCCGACCGCCCGCTCGCGGAGGAACCTTAATCATCACGCTGTCGCGAAAATAACATGATAAAAATTGTCATGTATTTTTAGCGGCTTGCGCCGGCGACGGCGGCGGGCGGGAAGTCGCGCCGAAGTGAATTTTCGCGGCGATTTTGGCCTTTTGTGCACTTGCGTAGAGCCGTCCCAGGGTCTAACCCGTGAGCGTCGGAAAAGCGGCAGCGGCCCTTTGACGGAGCCCGCGAGAAACGGCAGTCACGCCGTCAGCCGCGCAACGAAACGGTGAAGCCAGATCATGGACGCAGTCGTCGCATCCTATTTGCCGATCATCATTTTTCTCGTGATTTGCGCCGTCATCGGCGGCGCGTTGATGATCGCCCCCTTCGTTCTTGCCTACAAGAATCCGGACCCGGAAAAACTGTCGGCCTATGAGTGCGGCTTCAACGCCTTCGACGATGCGCGCATGAAGTTCGACGTTCGGTTCTATCTCGTCTCGATCCTGTTCATCATCTTCGACCTCGAAGTGGCCTTCCTGTTTCCGTGGGCGGTGTCCTTCGGCGAGATCGGCCTCTATGGATTCTGGTCGATGATGGTGTTCCTTGCCGTTTTGACGATCGGCTTCATCTATGAGTGGAAGAAGGGAGCGCTCGAATGGGATTGAACGACACCACGATGGTCGCGCCGCAGCCCAAGGGCATCATCGATCCGAAGACGGGAAAACCCGTCGGGGGCGACGATCTGTTCTTCGGTGAAATCAACAACGAACTGGCCGACAAGGGCTTTCTTGTCACTTCTACCGACGAGCTCATCAACTGGGCGCGCACCGGCTCGCCGATGTGGATGACCTTCGGCCTGGCCTGTTGCGCCGTCGAGATGATGCAAATGTCGATGCCGCGTTATGACTGCGAGCGCTTCGGCTTCGCGCCGCGCGGCTCGCCGCGCCAGTCCGACGTGATGATCGTCGCGGGGACGCTGACGAACAAGATGGCGCCGGCGCTGCGCAAGGTCTACGACCAGATGCCGGAGCCTCGCTACGTCATCTCGATGGGCTCGTGCGCCAATGGCGGCGGCTATTATCACTATTCCTATTCGGTCGTGCGCGGCTGCGACCGGGTCGTTCCGGTGGACATCTATGTCCCCGGCTGCCCGCCCACCGCCGAAGCGCTGCTCTATGGCGTGCTTCTTCTGCAGAAGAAGATCCGCCGTACGGGCACGATCGAACGCTGATCGCCGCGGGGGCACCGAAAACATGGCATCCATCGAATCGCTCAACGATCTCGCCAGCACGATCTCTGACTCTCTCGAGGGGATCGATTACGAGGCGAAGATCGCCTATGGCGAACTGACGCTGAACACCGATATCGGCAGCCTGATCGAATTGCTAACTGCGCTGCGCGACGACGTACAGCTGAAATTCGTGTCGATCATCGACGTCACGGCGGTCGACTATCCGGGGCGCGACAAGCGCTTCGACGTCGTCTATCACCTGATGTCACCAACGCTGAATCAGCGCGTGCGGGTGAAGGTTCACACGGACGAGGACACGGCGGTGCCGAGCGCCACGGGCGTCTATCCGGGCGCCAACTGGTTCGAGCGCGAAACCTACGACATGTATGGCGTGCTGTTTTCCGGCCATCCGGATCTGCGTCGACTGCTAACCGATTACGGTTTCGAGGGCCATCCGCTGAGGAAGGACTTCCCGCTCTCAGGTTTCGTGCAGGTGCGCTATGACGACGAGCAGAAGCGTGTCGTCTACGAGCCGCTGAAACTGCGCCAGGAATTCCGCGATTTCGATTTCCTTTCGCCCTGGGAAGGCACCGACTACGTGCTGCCGGGTGATGAGAAGGCGCAACAATGACCGAACACAACGTCCGTAATTTCACCATCAACTTCGGCCCGCAGCATCCGGCGGCGCATGGCGTTCTGCGCCTTGTTCTCGAGCTGGACGGCGAGGTTTGCGAGCGCGTCGATCCACATATCGGCCTGTTGCATCGCGGCACCGAGAAGCTGATGGAGCACAAGACCTATCTTCAGGCCGTGCCCTATCTCGACCGGCTCGACTATGTCGCGCCGATGAACCAGGAACATGCCTTCGCGCTGGCCGTCGAGCGTCTGCTCGAGATCGAGGTGCCGAAGCGCGGGCAGCTGATCCGCGTGCTGTTCTCCGAGATCGGCCGCATCCTGTCGCATCTCCTCAACATAACCACGCAGGCTCTCGATGTCGGCGCGCTGACGCCGCCGCTGTGGGGCTTCGAGGAACGCGAAAAGCTGATGGTCTTCTATGAGCGGGCCTGCGGCGCGCGCATGCATGCGGCCTATTTCCGGCCCGGCGGCGTACACCAGGACATCCCGCAGAAGTTGATCGAAGATATCGGCAACTGGATCGATCCGTTCCTCAAGGTTGTCGACGACCTCGATACGCTGCTGACCGCCAACCGCATCTTCAAGCAGCGCAATGTCGATATCGGTGTCGTCAAGCTGGAAGACGCCTGGGCCTGGGGTTTCTCGGGCGTGATGGTGCGCGGTTCCGGTGCGAAATGGGACCTGCGCAAGTCGCAGCCCTATGAATGCTACGACGAGATGGAATTCCAGATTCCGATCGGCAAGAACGGCGATTGTTTCGACCGTTACCTGATCCGTATGGAGGAGATGCGCCAGTCCGCCCATATCATGCGGCAATGCGTCGACCGGCTGCTTGGCAAGGAAGCGACCGGCCCGGTCTCCAACGTGGACGGCAAGGTCGTGCCGCCGAAGCGCGGCGAGATGAAGCGCTCGATGGAAGCGCTGATCCATCACTTCAAGCTCTATACCGAGGGCTACCATGTGCCGGCCGGCGAGGTTTATGCCGCGGTCGAAGCGCCGAAGGGCGAATTCGGCGTGTTCCTGGTCTCCGATGGTTCCAACAAGCCCTACAAGGTGAAGCTGCGCGCGCCGGGTTTCGCGCATCTGCAGGCAATGGATTTCCTTTGCCGTGGCCACATGCTGGCCGACGTCTCCGCCGTGCTCGGCTCCCTCGATATCGTGTTTGGTGAGGTGGACCGCTGATATGTCCGTTCGTCGTCTAGCAGAAGCATCCGTCCAGCCCGCCGAATTCGCGTTCACGCCGGCCATGGCCAAGGAAGCCGAGAAGTGGATCGGCAAATATCCGGAAGGCCGCGAGCAGTCGGCGGTGATACCGCTGCTCATGCTTGCGCAGGAGCAGGATGGCTGGGTTACCCAGGCCGCGATCGAGCATGTCGCCCAACGGCTCGACATGGCAAAGATCCGCGTGCTCGAGGTCGCCACGTTCTATACCCAGTTCATGTTGGCTCCGGTTGGCACCAAGGCGCATGTGCAGGTTTGCGGCACGACGCCGTGCATGCTGCGCGGCGCGGAAGACCTGAAGAAGGTCTGCCAGTCGAAGATTCATCACGATCCGCTGACACCGAACGCCGACGGCACGCTGTCCTGGGAAGAGGTCGAGTGCCAGGGCGCTTGCGTCAACGCGCCGATGGTGATGATCGGCAAGGATACCTATGAGGACCTGACGCCAGAGCGCCTGGAAGAGATCATCGACGCCTTCGAGGCGGGCAAGGGCGAGACGATCGAGCCCGGACCGCAGGTCGACCGCATTTTCTCCGCCCCCGAAGGCGGCCCGGTGACGTTGCTCGACGATGAATCGAAGAAAGCGACGACCGGTGGCGCGAAGCACGGAAAGGGCAACGCTCCGCAGACAATGACGAAGGCCGCAAAGCCGGATACCTCCGCGCCGGAGGGTGACGAAACGCTCGCCGATCCGGACGAGGCGGAGGGCCCCGGACGGATCGAAGCATCCAAATCCGGCGCCAGCCCCAAAACCGAGGATGCCGGCCCGACGCTGAAGGTCGCCTCCACGGCGAGCGGCGTGAAGCCGAAGAAGAAGCCGATCGAGGCCTCCGTCGAGAGCGGCAACGCGACGATGAAGGTTGCCGCGACCGCTTCCGGCCGCGCCAAGGCGCCCGGAAAGGCCCATGCGCCTTCCGACGCGCCGGCACTGGACGACAAGAACCGTCCAGCGGCGATGGAGAAACCCGAAAATCCAGACGATCTCTCGATGATTTCCGGTGTCGGTCCGAAGATCGAAGGCATCCTGCATTCGCTCGGCATCTACAAATGGGAGCAGATCGCCGGATGGAAAAAGGCCGAGCGTGAGTGGATCGACGGCTATCTGAAATTCAAGGGTCGTATCGATCGCGAAGACTGGGTCAAGCAGGCCAAGGCGCTCGCCAAGGGCGGCGTCGACGAATATGTCCGCGTTTTCGGTAAGAAGCCGCGGTGAGGGGATTGAACGATGCTCGCTGACAAGGATCGCATTTTCACCAATCTCTACGGCCTGCGCGACAGGAGCCTCAAGGGCGCGATGGCGCGTGGCCATTGGGACAACACCAAGGGCCTGATCGAGAAGGGTCGCGACTGGATCATCGACGAGATGAAGGCGTCGGGCCTGCGGGGCCGTGGCGGCGCCGGCTTCCCGACAGGCCTGAAATGGTCGTTCATGCCGAAGCAGAACGACGGCCGGCCGCATTACCTCGTTGTCAATGCCGACGAATCGGAGCCCGATACCTGCAAGGACCGCGACATCATGCGTCACGATCCGCATACGCTGATCGAGGGCTGCGTGATCGCCGGCTGTGCGATGGGAGCCCATACCGCCTATATTTACGTGCGCGGCGAATATATCCGCGAGCGCGAGGCGCTGCAGGCGGCGATCGACGAGTGCTATGATGCCAAGCTGCTTGGCAAGAACAGCAAATGCGGCTGGGACATGGACATTTACGTCCATCACGGCGCCGGCGCCTATATCTGCGGCGAGGAAACCGCGCTGATCGAGAGCCTGGAAGGCAAGAAGGGCCAGCCGCGCCTCAAGCCACCATTCCCGGCCAATGTTGGCCTCTATGGCTGTCCGACCACGGTCAACAATGTTGAGTCGATAGCAGTCGCGCCGACGATCCTGCGCCGCGGCGGCGCGTGGTTTGCGGGCATCGGTCGGCCGAACAATGTCGGCACCAAGCTGTTCATGGTGTCGGGTCATGTCGAAATGCCCTGCACCTTCGAGGAGGCGATGGGCCTGAGCTTCCGCGAGATCATCGAGAAGCATTGCGGCGGCATTCGCGGCGGTTGGGACAATCTGCTTGCTGTCATTCCGGGCGGCGCGTCCTGCCCGGTCGTGCGCGGCGAGGATATCGCCGACGCAACGATGGATTTCGACGGCATGCGCGAGCTGAAATCGTCCTTCGGCACCGGCGGCATGATCGTCATGGACAAGTCGACCGACATCGTGAAGGCGATCTGGCGTATCGCAGCCTTCTTCAAGCATGAGAGCTGTGGCCAGTGCACGCCGTGCCGGGAAGGCACCGGTTGGATGATGCGCGTGCTCGAACGCATGGTGGTCGGCAATGCGCAAAAGCGCGAGATCGACATGCTTCTCGAAGTGTCGAAGCAGGTGGAAGGCCACACGATCTGCGCGCTAGGCGATGCCGCGGCATGGCCGATCCAGGGGCTTATCCGCAACTTCCGTCCGGAGATCGAGCGCCGTATCGACGAATATACCCGCAATGCGGACAGCAGCCGTCCGGCGCTGGAAGCCGCGGAATAAGAAAGAAGGCAAGGCGGCGCAATGACCGCCGGACAAGGGAAACGCAAAGGGCAGGGGAACAGAACAGACACAGGAAACCCAGAGGAGGGTTCGATGTCGAAGTCCACGCACCCGAGTGAAATGATGACGAGCCAAACGCCATTCGCCGATATGACCGGTGAGATAGCCGAGATGCAGAAGGAAGCCATCGAGATGCTGGCGTCCGCGCCGCAATTTGCCGGCGCGGCGAACCTTGCCGCGCATCCAATGGGCGCGATGGCGGCCGCCTCCGCGCTCAGCCTCGGCATGGCGAGCCAGATGTTCGGAATTTTCGCAGGAACGATGGCCGGCGCGATGCAGGCGGCCAACATGCTGGCCAATGAGACGACGGGCGGCCATTCGACAGTTTTCGGCCTCGCCAATCCGCTGGATTTCGACCTGGCGACAGGCTCGTTCGATGACAAGGGGGAGCCGGACCCGGTAGTCGCGAAACCAGTCGAGGTAAAAAAGCCTGTCGTGAAGAAGGCCGAAGCCACGGCCAATGTTGCGCCGAAGAAGGCAGCGCCGAAGAAGGCGGAAGCCGTGAAGGCCGAGGTCATGACGGCAGAGGTGAAGAAAGCGGCCAAGAAGCCGGCCGCAAAGCCCGCCGCGAATGCCAAACCCGTTGCGTCGAAGGTCGCGCCCGCAAAGCCGGAACCCGTTGCGATGGCGAAGGCCGCGCCGCAAGCGGCGGCCGGCGCGGTCGAGCCGGTGATGCCTGAGGATTTCGTCAAGCCGAAGCCGATGACGAAACCGGACATGCCGGACGATCTGAAGGTGATTTCGGGCGTCGGGCCAAAGCTCGAAGGCGTTCTCAACAGCCTTGGCATCTGGACCTATGAGCAGATCGCCGGCTGGACGCCCTACGAAATCGCCTGGGTCGACGATTACCTGCAGTTCAAGGGCCGCATCGAGCGCGACGAATGGGTCGCTCAGGCTGCCGAATTGATGAAGAAGGCATGAAAATGCAAAGGCTTATGACGAGTTCTTATGAATTTCGGCGGGCCAGGACGAATTTCGGCAGCTTGCGGGCTGCCGGCATAAAATCAAGGTTGGAATTCGCATCATGGCAGTGATCAAGGTTGACGGCAAAGAGGTCGAGGTTCCGGACCACTATACGCTTCTGCAGGCCTGCGAGGAGGCCGGCGCCGAGGTGCCGCGTTTCTGTTTCCACGAGCGCCTGTCGATTGCCGGCAATTGCCGCATGTGCCTGGTCGAGGTTAAGGGCGGACCGCCCAAGCCGGCCGCGTCCTGCGCCATGGGCGTGCGCGACCTGCGGCCCGGACCGGAAGGCCAGCCGCCGGAAGTCTTCACCAACACGCCGATGGTCAAGAAGGCCCGCGAAGGCGTGATGGAGTTCCTGCTGATCAACCATCCGCTCGATTGCCCGATCTGCGACCAGGGCGGCGAATGCGACCTGCAGGACCAGGCGATGGCCTTCGGCGTCGATTCGACGCGCTATACGGAGAACAAGCGCGCCGTCGAAGACAAATATATCGGCCCACTGGTCAAGACGATCATGACGCGCTGCATTCACTGCACGCGCTGCGTCCGCTTCACCACCGAAGTCGCCGGCATTTCCGAGCTCGGCCTGATCGGCCGCGGCGAGGACGCCGAGATCACCACCTATCTCGAACAGGCGATGACCTCCGAGTTGCAGGGTAATGTGATCGACCTCTGCCCGGTTGGCGCGCTGACCTCGAAGCCCTACGAATTCCATGCCCGTCCGTGGGAATTGTCGAAGACCGAATCGATCGATGTGATGGACGCGGTCGGCTCGGCCATTCGCGTGGACACACGCGGCCGCGAAGTGATGCGCGTCATGCCGCGCGTCAACGAGGCGGTGAACGAGGAATGGATTTCCGACAAGACCCGCTTCATCTGGGACGGGCTGCGCACCCAGCGCCTCGACCGGCCCTATGTGCGCAGTGCCGAGGGCCGGCTGAAGCCCGCGACCTGGCCGGAAGCCTTCGCGGCGATCAAATCCGCCGTGTCGGGCAAGGACGGCAAGGCGATCGGTGCGATCGCCGGCGATCTGGCCGGTGTCGAGGAAATCTACGCGCTGAAGGAACTGATGGGCTCGCTCGGCTCGCCGAATATCGATTGCCGCCAGGATGGCGCCGCGCTCGATCCGGCAGCAGGCCGCGCGTCCTACATCTTCAACCCGACCATCGAGGGCATCGAGGAAGCCGATGCGATCCTGATCGTCGGCGCCAATCCGCGCTTCGAGGCGTCGGTGCTCAACGCCCGCATCCGCAAGGCGTGGCGCGCGGGCAATGTAAAAATCGGCGTCGTCGGCGACATGGGCGACCTGCGCTACGACTACGACATGCTGGGCGCGGGGCCGGATACGCTGGCGTCCATCGCCGACGGCTCGCATGACTTCGCCAAGGTTCTGAAGGACGCTGAACGTCCGATCGTCATCGTCGGGCAGGGCGCACTGTCCCGCGAGGATGGCGGCGCTATCCTGAGCCTTGCCGCCGGTATCGCGGACGCCTCCGGCGCGCTCGGCGACGACTGGAACGGCTTTGCGGTCCTGCATACCGCCGCTGGCCGTGTCGGCGGGCTCGACCTCGGTTTCGTGCCGGGCGAGGGCGGTGTCGACGCCAAAGCCATGCTGACTGAAGCGGACGTGCTGTTCCTGCGCGGCGCCGACGAGATGGACATGCGGGCGCGCAAGCAGGGCGGTTTTACTGTCTATATCGGCACCCATGGCGATGTCGGCGCGCACCATGCGGACGTCATCCTGCCGGCTTCGGCCTATACCGAGAAATCGGCGACCTATGTGAACACCGAGGGCCGCGTCCAGATGACGACCCGCGCCGGTTTCGCTCCGGGCGAGGCGAAGGAGGACTGGGCGATCCTGCGCGCGCTGTCCGACACACTCGGCCACAAGCTGCCCTTCGATTCGCTCGCCCAGCTTCGCGCGAAGCTCTATGAGGCGCATCCGCATTTCGCCCGTATCGACCAGATCGAGCCCGGGACAGCGGGCGATGTTGCTGCGCTTGCGAAAAAAGGCGGAAAAACAGACAAGTCAGCATTTGCATCGCCGGTCAAAGACTTCTATTTGACCAACCCAATCGCGCGCGCCTCCGCCGTCATGGCGGAATGTTCCTCGCTGGCGCGCAACGGCTTTGCGCAGGCCGCAGAGTGACCCGGGAAAGAAGGCAGTAACGGACGGCATTCATGTTTGAAACCTACGTCATTCCCGGCCTGATCATCGTCTTGCAGACGCTCGCTCTGCTTGTCGCGCTTTTGGTCTTCACCGCCTTCATTCTCTATGCCGACCGCAAGGTCTGGGCCGCAGTGCAGTCGCGGCGCGGACCGAATGTCGTCGGTCCCTGGGGGCTGTTGCAGTCATTCGCCGACCTGCTGAAATTCGTCCTCAAGGAGCCGGTCGTTCCCGACAGCTCCAACAAGGGCATCTTCCTTCTGGCTCCGTTCATCTCGGCGTCGCTGGCGCTGGCGGCCTGGGCGGTGATCCCGCTGGCCGACGGCTGGGCCATCGCCTCCGTGAATGTCGGGATCCTCTATGTCTTCGCGATCTCCTCGCTTGAGGTTTACGGCGTGATCATGGCCGGGTGGGCGTCGAACTCGAAATATCCGTTCCTGGGCGCGCTGCGCTCCGCCGCGCAGATGGTGTCCTATGAAGTCTCCATCGGCTTCGTTATCGTCACCGTGCTGCTTTGTGTCGGTTCGCTGAATCTTAGCGACATCGTGCTTGCCCAGAGGGACGGCATCGGCACTTATTTCGGCCTGCCGAACACCTTCCTCGACTGGCATTGGCTCGGCCTGTTGCCGATGTTCGTGATCTTCTTCATCTCGGCGCTGGCCGAGACCAACCGCCCTCCCTTCGACCTGGTGGAAGCGGAATCGGAACTCGTCGCCGGACACATGATCGAGTATTCCTCGACACCCTACATGTTGTTCATGCTGGGCGAGTATATCGCCATCCTGCTGATGTGCGCGCTGACGACGATCCTGTTCCTCGGCGGATGGCTTCCACCCTTCGACTTCGCGCCGTTCACATGGCTGCCGGGCGTGTTCTGGTTCGTGCTGAAACTATCCATGGTCTTTTTCATGTTCGCCATGGTGAAGGCCTTCGTGCCGCGTTATCGCTACGACCAACTCATGCGACTCGGCTGGAAAGTGTTCCTGCCGATCTCGCTGTTCATGGTTGTCGCTACCGCGGCCTTCCTGAAACTGACCGGCTGGGCCTGAGACAAGGAGGCATGAGACGATGAGCACACTCGCACAAGCCGCCAAGTCGCTTCTGCTGCTGGAATTCATCAGCGCGTTCTTTTTGTCGATGCGTCGGTTCTTTCAGCCGAAATTCACGCTGAACTATCCGCACGAGAAAGGACCGGTGAGCGCGCGCTTCCGCGGCGAACACGCGCTGCGCCGCTATCCGAACGGCGAGGAGCGCTGCATCGCCTGCAAGCTGTGCGAAGCCATCTGCCCCGCGCAGGCGATCACCATCGAGGCCGGACCGCGCCGCAATGACGGCACGCGCCGCACCGTGCGCTACGACATCGACATGGTGAAGTGCATCTACTGCGGCTTCTGCCAGGAAGCCTGCCCCGTGGACGCCATCGTCGAAGGGCCGAATTTCGAGTTCGCCACGGAGAGCCGTGAGGAACTTTACTACAACAAGGAAAAACTCTTGGAGAACGGCGACCGGTGGGAGCGTGAAATCGCGCGCAACATCGCGCTCGACGCGCCGTATCGCTAGGGGAATGAAAAGAACTGCGTCGCCTTTTCGGGGCGGCGAAACGCCGAGGCCGGCGCAAAGCCGCCGGATGAGGCAAGGGAGATCGGGGAAGCGATCATGATTACTGGATTAGCGGCGGCGTTTTTCTACCTGTTCGCCTTCGTCGCCATCGCGAGCGCCTTCATGGTGATTGCCGCGCGCAATCCCGTGCACTCCGTGCTGTATCTGATCCTGACCTTCTTCAACGCCGCAGCGCTGTTCCTGCTGACGGGCGCCGAGTTCCTGTCGATGATCCTTCTGGTCGTCTATATCGGTGCGGTCGCGGTGCTGTTCCTCTTCGTCGTCATGATGCTGGATATCGACTTTGCCTCGATGAAGCGCGGCGCGCTGGAATATGCACCGATCGGCGCGGTTGTTGGCGTGATCCTCGCCGCCGAACTCGTGCTGGTTCTGGCGGCCTCGGCCTTCACCATGGGCCAGCCAGCCTCGACGGCGATGCCGATGCCCGACCCGGCGGTGCGCCACAACACCGCCGCTCTCGGCGACGTGCTCTATACGGACTACATCTTCTTCTTCCAGATCGCCGGTATCGTCCTGCTGGTCGCCATGATCGGCGCGATCGTGCTGACGCTGCGGCCGACGCGGCCGGGCGTGAAGCGCCAGAGCATCGTCACGCAGGTCGGACGCAAGCCGTCCGACGCGATCGAAGTGGTCGATGTCGAGACAGGCAAGGGGCTCTGACAGCCATGACCATCACCATCTCTCACTACCTGACCGTCAGTGCGCTGCTCTTCGTAATCGGCGTGTTCGGCATTTTCCTGAACCGCAAGAACGTCATCGTCATCCTGATGTCGGTCGAGCTGATCCTGCTGTCGGTCAATCTGAATTTCGTGGCCTTTTCGGCGCATCTGAACGATCTGGTCGGCCAGATATTCTCGCTGTTCGTTCTCACCGTCGCGGCAGCAGAGGCGGCGATCGGTCTGGCAATACTCGTTGTCTTCTACCGCAACCGCGGCTCGATCGCGGTCGAAGACGTGAACATGATGAAGGGCTGACGGCACAATGTATCACGCCATCGTCTTCCTGCCCCTGATCGGCGCCCTGATCGCCGGCCTCGCCGGCAATTCAATCGGCGCCAAGGCCAGCGAATACATCACGTCGGGCATCATGGTGTTCGTCGCGATCCTTTCCTGGGTCGCTTTCTTCACCGTCGGCCTGTCCGACGAGCCTGCCTTCACCGTCAATGTGCTGCGCTGGATCCAGACAGGTACGCTGGACATTTCCTGGGCGTTCCGCATCGACACGCTGACCGTCGTCATGCTGGTCGTGGTCAACACGGTATCGTCGCTGGTGCACGTCTATTCGATCGGCTACATGCATCACGATCCGCATCGGCCGCGTTTCTTCGCCTATCTGTCGCTGTTCACCTTTGCGATGCTGATGCTGGTGACCTCGGACAATCTGGTTCAGATGTTCTTCGGCTGGGAAGGCGTCGGTCTCGCCTCCTACCTGCTGATCGGCTTCTGGTTCAAGAAACCCTCGGCCAACGCGGCCGCGATGAAGGCCTTCATCGTCAACCGCGTCGGCGACTTCGGCTTCGCGCTCGGCATTTTCGGTCTGTTCGTGCTTTTCGGTTCGGTCAATCTGGGCGTCATCTTCGCCAACGCCGCCTCGTATCTGCCGGCCGGCGAGGCTCATGGGGCCGCTGAAGCGGTCGGCGAGGCCGCCGCGGCGATGCAGAATGAAACCGTGCTGACCTTCCTCGGCTATCACCTCGACAAGGCGCATGCGCTGACGGTGATCTGCCTGCTGCTCTTCATGGGCGCGATGGGCAAGTCGGCGCAGTTCCTGCTCCACACCTGGTTGCCTGATGCCATGGAAGGCCCGACCCCGGTCTCCGCGCTGATCCATGCCGCGACCATGGTCACCGCCGGCGTGTTTATGGTGGCGCGCATGTCGCCCCTGTTCGAGCTGAGCCATACCGCACTGACCGTCGTTACCGTCATCGGTGCGATCACAGCCTTCTTCGCCGCGACCGTCGGCCTCGTGCAGAACGATATCAAGCGCGTCATCGCCTATTCGACCTGCTCGCAGCTTGGTTACATGTTCGTGGCGCTCGGCGTCGGCGCCTATGGCGCGGGCATTTTCCACCTGTTCACGCATGCCTTCTTCAAGGCGCTGCTGTTCCTTGGCGCGGGCTCGGTGATCCATGCCGTGTCCGACGAGCAGGACATGCGAAAGATGGGTGGGCTGCGCAAGCACATCCCGATGACCTACTGGATGATGATCATTGGTACGCTGGCGCTGACCGGCGTCGGCATTCCGGGCACGCTGTTCGGCACCGCCGGGTTCTTCTCCAAGGATGCGATCATCGAGAGCGCCTATGTCGGCGAGAATGCCGCCGCCGGCTTCGCCTTCGGCCTGCTGGTCATCGCGGCGCTGTTCACCTCGTTCTATTCCTGGCGCCTGATCTTCATGACGTTCCACGGCAAGCCGCGCGCCTCGGCTGATGTGATGCACCATGTCCACGAGTCACCGCCGGTCATGTTGGTGCCGCTCTATGTCCTTGCCGCAGGCGCGCTGCTCGCCGGTCTGATCTTCCACGATTTCTTCATCGGCCACGCGGCGGAAGCCGCCGAGCATGCCGCCGGCTGGTATAACGAGTTCTGGCGCGGTGCGCTGTTCGCGGGACCGGACAATCATATCCTGGAAGAGTTCCACCACGTGCCATGGGCCGTGAAGCTGAGCCCGTTCATCGTGATGCTGCTCGGCCTCGTCACCGCCTGGTACATGTATATCCGCTCGCCGCAAACGCCGAAGGCCCTCGCAGCGCAGCATGAGGGGCTCTACAAGTTCCTCCTCAACAAGTGGTATTTCGACGAGCTCTATGACGTCCTGTTCATCAAGCCGACAATGCGCCTCGGCACCTTCCTGTGGAAGTGGGGCGACGGCTGGCTGATCGACGGATTCGGGCCAAACGGCGTCGCCTCGCGCGTCCGCCAGGTCACCGGCCGGGTCGTCCGGCTGCAGACCGGATACCTCTATCACTATGCGTTCGCGATGCTGATCGGCGTTGCCGCGCTTGTTACGTGGATGATGCTCGGGGGCAGCGTCTGATGGCCGGAATGCCGATCCTTTCACTGGTTACGTTTCTGCCGCTTGTCGGCGTGCTGATCATCCTGTTCATCAATGACGACAGCGAGATCGCGCGGCGCAACATCCGCATGGTCGCGCTGCTGACGACGGGTTTCACCTTCCTGATTTCGCTACTGATCTGGATCGGCTTCGACAACAGCGATCCGGGCTTCCAGTTTGTCGAGAAGGTCGCATGGCTGGACAGCGGGATTTCCTACCATGTCGGCGTCGACGGCATCTCTATGCTGTTCGTCATACTGACGACCTTCCTGATGCCGCTGTCGATCCTTGCCAGTTGGGAAGCGATCCAGAAGCGCGTGAAGGCCTATATGATCGCCTTCCTGATCCTGGAAACGCTGATGGTCGGCGTCTTCTGCGCGCTCGACATCGTGCTGTTCTACGTCTTCTTCGAAGGCGGCCTGATCCCGATGTACATCATCATTGGCGTTTGGGGCGGCAAGCGGCGCGTCTATGCGTCCTTCAAGTTCTTCCTCTACACGCTGCTCGGCTCGGTGCTGATGCTGATCGCCATCATGGCGATGTACTGGAACGCTGGAACGACCTCGATACCGGACTTGCTGGCGCATGACTTCCCGGTCTCGATGCAACCATGGCTATGGCTCGCCTTCTTCGCCTCGTTTGCGGTGAAGATGCCGATGTGGCCGGTGCATACCTGGCTGCCCGACGCGCACGTGGAAGCGCCGACGGCCGGTTCCGTGATCCTGGCGGCGATCCTGCTGAAGCTCGGCGGCTACGGGCTGATCCGCTTCTCGCTGTCGATGTTCCCGGTCGCCTCGGCGGATTTCTCGAATTTCGTCTTCGCGCTTTCGGTGATCGCCATTGTCTACACGTCGCTGGTCGCGCTGATGCAGGAAGACATCAAGAAGCTGATCGCGTACTCCTCCGTCGCCCATATGGGCTATGTGACGATGGGTATCTTCACGGCGAACACGCAGGGGCTTGACGGCGCGATCTTCCAGATGCTGTCGCACGGCCTCGTCTCTGGCGCGCTGTTCCTGTGCGTCGGCGTCGTCTATGACCGGATGCACACCCGCGAGATCAACGCATATGGCGGGCTGGTGAACATCATGCCGCGCTATGCTGTTGCCTTCATGGTCTTCACCATGGCCAATGTCGGCCTGCCGGGAACGTCGGGCTTCGTCGGTGAATTCCTGACGTTGATGGGCATTTTCCAGGTGAACACCTGGTTCGCGATCTTCGCGACGCTCGGCGTCATCTTCTCGGCGGCCTACGCGTTGTGGCTCTATCGTCGCGTCGTCTTCGGCGTCTTGGAAAAGGAAAGCCTGAAAGCCATGCTCGACCTGACGGGCCGTGAGAAGGTGATCCTCTATCCGTTGATCGCGCTTACCATTTTCTTCGGCGTCTATCCGGCGCCGGTCTTCGATGTCACCGCCGCGTCCGTGGGCGCGCTCCTGTCCGACTATTCCGCAGCCATCGAGGCGGCTCGATCCGCCGCGGATGTCGCGATGGCGGTCCACTGATCCGGGGAGCAGATAAAGATGTCCGCCGAAATGTTGTCTGAAAGCCTGACGCTGGCGCTTCCCGAACTGATCCTGGCGATCGGCGCGATGGTGCTGTTGATGGTCGGCGTCTTCGCGCCCGCCGAACGCGCAAATTCCACCGTGACCGGCCTTGCGGTCGCCGTCCTGATCGGCGTGCTCGGCTGGATGTTGCTGATGGGCGGCCAAGGGGAAGCTTTTGGCGGCGCCTTCATCCAAGACGGTTTCTCGGTCTTCATGAAGACGCTGACGCTGATCGGGTCGATCGTGGCGCTCGCCATGTCGGTCGGTTTTGCGCGCGCCGAGAAATTCGACCGGTTCGAGTTCCCGATCCTGATCCTGCTGGCGACGCTTGGCATGATGCTGATGGTCTCGGCCAACAGCCTGCTGACGCTTTACATGGGCCTCGAACTGCAGTCGCTGGCGCTCTATGTCGTCGCCGCGATCAACCGCGACAGTGTCCGTTCAACGGAAGCGGGCCTCAAATATTTCGTCCTCGGCGCATTGTCGTCGGGCATGATGCTTTACGGTATCACGCTGGTCTACGGCTTCACCGGCCATGTCGAACTGGCCGAGATCGCCGCCGCGCTGACCGGATCTGAACGCTCGCTCGGCGTGCTGTTCGGCCTCGTCTTCCTGATCACCGGCCTTGCCTTCAAGATCTCCGCCGTGCCGTTCCACATGTGGACGCCGGATGTCTATGAGGGTGCGCCGACTCCAGTGACGGCCTTCTTTGCCGCGGCGCCGAAAATGGCCGCCATGGCAATGTTCGTGCGCGTTGTCATCGACGGCTTCGCGCCGGTGACCTCCGACTGGCAGCAGATTGTCGTCTTCATCTCGATCGCCTCGATGGTGCTCGGCGCATTCGCCGCGATCGGCCAGAAGAACATCAAGCGCCTGATGGCCTATTCCTCGATCGGCCATATGGGGTATGCGCTGGTGGGCCTTTCCGCCGGTACGCTGATCGGCGTCAAAGGCGTGATCCTCTACATGGCAATCTATCTCGCCATGACGCTTGGCACCTTCGCCATCATTCTGGCCATGCGCCGCAAGGACGAGGGCAATGTCGAGGATATTGAAGATCTTGCCGGACTGTCCTCGACCAATCCGGTCATGGCGACCATATTGACCATCATGATGTTCTCGCTTGCGGGCATTCCGCCGCTGGCCGGCTTCTGGGGGAAATGGTACGTCTTCCTCGCCGCCGTGGAAGCCGGGCTCTATCCGCTCGCGATTATCGGCGTGCTCGCTTCTGTGGTTGGCGCGTTTTACTACCTGCGCATCATCAAGGTCATGTGGTTTGACGAACCCGTCGGCGGTTTCGTACCGGCCGCCGGCGAATTGCGGCTTGTGATGGGCGTCTCAGGCCTATTCGTGCTCGGCTATGTGCTGATCGGCGGTCCCATCGCCGCCGGAGCGGAAGCGGCCGCACGGTCGCTCTTCTGATCGGCGGGGCCGGACCCTTCGCGTGACAGGATCGCCCATCGACGGTCTCGCCGCGTGGCGGCATCTCGACCTGCGCGCCGTCGGCTCGACCAATGCCGAGGCGATGGTGCTAGCGGAGGAAGGCGATCCGGGGCGTCTCTGGATCACCGCCGCCGAGCAACTCTCAGGGCGGGGCCGCCGCGGTCGCGACTGGTCTTCTCCGCCCGGCAATCTTTACGCGTCCGCGCTTCTCGTCGATCCGGGTCCGTCCGCGCATCTGGGCAGCCTGCCGCTGGTTCTCGCTGTCGCCGTGCGTGACGCAATCGCTGCTTGCGGCCTGTCGGATGGTGTAGACCTGAAGATCAAATGGCCGAATGACATATTGCTGAATGGGGCGAAGTGTTGCGGCTTGCTGCTCGAAAGCCAGAACTTGCCGGACGGCCGGATGGCGGTTGTCGCCGGCTGCGGCATCAACATCGTTTCGCATCCCGAACCCGGCCTCTACCGCGCCACTGCCCTCAACCGGGAAGGGATCGGCGCGACGCCATCTGTCCTGTTCGTGCACCTGGCGCGCAGTTTCGACGCGGCGCTTAACCTCTGGGACGAGGGGCGGGGCCTGGGGGCGATCCGCGAACGCTGGGTCGAGAATGCCCGGGGCATTGGCGAGCCAATCACCGTCAACCTTGCAAACGGGCGGGTGGAAGGCCTATTTGAGGGTATAGACGCCGACGGGGTGCTGCTCTTGCGCACCGGCGACGGCACGACGCGCCGGATCTCCTCCGGCGATCTTTTTTTCGGAAACATGACGGGCAACGCAGGGCGCGAACCCGGGCAAGAACAAGAATGAGCATGGACGAATTGGTGTTTGTGCCGCTCGGCGGCGTGGGTGAAATCGGCATGAATCTGGCGATGTACGGATTCGGGCCCAAAGGGCATCGCGAGTGGATCGTGGTCGATTGCGGCGTGACCTTTCCGGGGCCGCATCTGCCGGGCGTCGATCTGGTTCTGCCGGATATCCGCTTCCTCGAGGCCGAGCGCGAAAAGGTGCGCGGTATCGTCATCACCCATGCGCATGAGGACCATTACGGCGCGCTGCTGGCTCTCTATCCGCGCATCTCGCCGGAAGGTACACTGCCGGTCCACGCCACCGCCTTTACCGCGGGGCTCCTGGAGGCCAAGGCCCAGTCGGAGCCGGGGGCTCCGAAGATCGACGTGACGATTTTCCAGCCGGGCGACACGTTGAAGATAGGCTCCTTCGACGTCACATCCGTTGCGGTTACCCATTCCATTCCGGAGCCGGTATCGCTTGCGATCAAGACGCCGCTCGGCACCGTGTTGCATACCGGCGACTGGAAGGACGACGACGATCCATCCATGGGGCCGAAGACCGACCGCAACGCGTTCGAGAAGCTCGGCGACCGGGGCGTCCTGGCGCTGATCTGCGATTCCACCAACGCGATGCGCGAGGGCGTCTCGCCGTCCGAGAAGGAAGTGGGCGAGGGGCTGCGCAAGGTCATCGAGGCAGCCGAGGGCAGGGTAGCTGTGACCACCTTCTCGTCGAATGTCGGCCGCATTCGCTCGATTGCGGAGGCCGCGCGGGATTGCGGCCGCGAGGTGCTGCTGCTCGGCCGCTCGATCAAGCGCGTTGTGGACGTGGCGACCGAACTCGGTTTCATGGAAGGCCTGCCGCCGTTTCTGGCCGAAGAGGACTTCACCCACGTCCCGCGCTCCAAGGTGGTCATCATCCTGACCGGGTCGCAGGGCGAGCCGCGCGCCGCGCTCGCCAAGCTGTCGCGAGACGAGATGCGCGATGTCGCGCTGACCGCCGGCGACACAGTCGTCTATTCTTCGCGCATGATCCCCGGCAACGAAAAGGCCGTGATCGAGACGCAGAACCGGCTGATCGACATGGGCATCGAGATCATCGAGGACCGCGACGCTTTGGTTAACGTCTCCGGCCATCCGCGCCGCAATGAGTTGCGCGCCATGTATAAATGGACGCGGCCCGCCATCGGGGTTCCGGTGCATGGCGAGGCGGCGCATCTTTCCGCCCATGCCAGGCTGATGAGCGAGTGCGGTATCCGCGACGTCATACCCGCGCGCAATGGCGATCTGGTGCGCCTCGCGCCCGGTGACCCGGAGATCATCGAGGACATCCCGCATGGCGAAGTCTACAAGGACGGTAGCCTTATCGGTGATGCCGAGGAACTCGGCGTCGTCGACCGCCGCAGGCTTTCGTTTGCCGGCCACGTCGCCGTTTCCATCGTCATGAACAAGCATCACGAACTGGCCGCCGATCCCGACCTGATCGCGATCGGCGTTCCGCAGACTGACAAGCGCGGCGAAGATATCGAAGACCTGATGTATGATGCGGCCGTCGAGGCGGTGGAGAGCATACCGCGCGCGCGGCGCCGCGATCTCGACCTGGTAGAACGCGCTGTCCACAGCGCCGTGCGCGCTGCTGCCCGCAACGCCTGGGGTAAGAAGCCGCTGGTCAGCGTGCTCGTATCGAGCGCCTGAATGCGCTAGGAGGAGCCATCATGCTTGGACGTCTGAACCATGTCGCCATCGCGGTGCCCGATCTCGAAGCCGCCGCACGCAAGTACCGAAACGTTCTCGGCGCGAACGTGTCGGAGCCGCAGGCGCTGCCGGAACACGGCGTGACCGTTATCTTCGTCGAACTGGAAAACACGAAGACGGAACTCCTGGAGCCGCTTGGAGAGAACTCGCCGATCGCGGCTTTTCTCGCCAAGAACCCGTCCGGCGGCATGCACCATATGTGCTACGAAGTTGAAGACATCATCGCCGCGCGTGATGCGCTGAAGAGCGAGGGCGTGCGCGTACTCGGCGACGGCGAACCGAAGATGGGCGCACACGGCAAGCCGGTGCTGTTCCTTCACCCGAAGGATTTCGACGGCACGCTGATCGAACTCGAACAGGTATAGGCGACCATCATGGGTTGGGTATCGGGAATAGCGGTCTATTTCATCATCTGGTGGGTGGTGCTTTTCATCACGCTTCCGTTCGGCGTGCGCAGCCAAGTAGAAGACGAGAACGTCACGCTCGGTACGGAACATGGCGCGCCGGCCAGGCACATGATGGGCCGAAAGGTGTTGCTGACGACGATGGTCTCGTTCGTCGTGTTCGGGATTTTCTATTACGCCACGATCGTGCGGGGATATGGCATCCACAACCTGCCGCAGATCGTGCCGGATTTCTCGCATACTCGAAGCTGAAAAAATTAAGTGGCAGGGTTTGCACCCTGCCACTCAGAACCGGCCCGATTTTCTTCCACCGGAAACCCGATGGCGCTGCCCGTATAGCGGGCGCGGAAAATCTTATCCTCCCAAGACTTTGGCCGTGTTCGGGACCTGATCGGATGAACCGTCTCAAGCCGGCGTACTTCCTAGCAACGCTCGCGCCTCTTGTCACCCGAAAAATCGAGTGAATTGCAGGTTGAATCGTTTAAGGCGCGGCAAAATCGCTTGGAATGAGGCATTCTCTCCCGTTTCCATTTGGCCACTAAGCGCTTATGAAGACGTCCGTGATGCGGGGGTCGAGGATGATTCCCGCACAGGCCCGAGTTTTCATTTCTGGACCATGCCATGCGTCTGTCGCGTTATTTCCTGCCCCTGTTGAAAGAAAATCCCAAGGAAGCCGAGATCGTTTCCCACCGGCTGATGCTGCGTGCCGGCATGATCCGCCAGCAGGCGGCCGGCATCTATTCGATGCTGCCACTCGGCAAGAAGGTTCTCGACAAGGTCTGCAATATCATCCGTGAAGAGCAGAACCGGGCCGGCGCTATCGAGGTGCTTATGCCAACGGTCCAGCCCGCAGATCTCTGGATCGAGAGCGGGCGATACAATGACTATGGCAAGGAGATGCTGCGCATCCGCGACCGCCAGGACCGGGCGATGCTGTACGGCCCGACCAACGAGGAGATGATTACAGACATCTTCAGGTCCTACGTGAAGTCGTACAAGGATTTGCCGCTCAATCTCTACCACATCCAGTGGAAATTCCGCGACGAGGTGCGGCCGCGCTTCGGCGTCATGCGCGGGCGTGAGTTCCTGATGAAGGACGCCTATTCCTTCGATCTCGATTTCGACGGTGCCAAAGCCGCCTATAACCGCATGTTCGTCGCCTATCTGCGCACGTTCGAGCGCTGCGGCCTGAAATCGATACCGATGCGTGCGGACACCGGACCGATCGGCGGTGACCTCAGCCACGAATTCATCGTGCTCGCCGAGACCGGCGAGTCCGAGGTTTTCTGCCACCGCGACTATCTTGAAATGGATGTGCCTGGCGCCGATGTCGATTTCAACGATGACGCTGAGATGGCGTCCATCGTCGGGAAGTGGACAACACCCTATGCGGCGACGGACGAGATGCATGACGAGGCTGAATGGGCGAAGACGCCGGAAGCCGAGCGACTGTCCGCGCGGGGCATCGAGGTCGGCCATATCTTCCATTTCGGCACGAAATACTCCGAGCCGATGGGCGCGGCCGTGACCGGCCCGGACGGCAAGCAGCACAATGTCTCGATGGGCTCCTACGGTATCGGCCCTACGCGCCTTATCGGCGCCATCATCGAGGCCTCCCATGACGACAATGGAATCATCTGGCCGGAAAGCGTCGCGCCCTTTGGTGCGGCCATCGTCAACATGAAGCCCGGCGATGCCGGCTGCGACGGTGTGTCCGAACAGGTCTATGCCGCGCTGACCAATGCCGGTGTCGATCCGCTGCTCGACGACACGGACGACCGGGCCGGAGCGAAATTCGCGGCGATGGACCTGATCGGCCTGCCCTGGCAGGTCGTGGTTGGGCCGCGTGGCGTCGGCAACGGCGTCGTCGAAGTCAAGAACCGCCGTACCGGCGAGCGTCAGGAGATGACGCCGGAGGCCGCCGTCAACATGATCGGCAGGGGAAATCTGACCGCGTGACCGCCGTCGCAGAAACCGAAGCCGCAGCCGGGCCCGAAGAGCGCAACGGCTCGGCACGTCCGTTCTCCGCATTCGAGCGGCTGGTCGCATGGCGCTATCTGAAGCCGCGCCGCAAGGAGGCGGCAGTCTCGATCGTTACGATGATTTCGCTGGCCGGGGTGACGCTCGGCGTGGCCGCGCTGATCATCGTCATGGCGGTGATGAACGGGTTTCGCGCGGACCTCCTGGACCGGATCCTCGGGCTGAACGGCCACATGGTCATTTCGCCGATCGACAGCGCGCTGACGGACTATGATGCGGTTTCGGCTCGTGTCGCAGGCGTGCCCGGCGTGACGATGGTGATGCCCATCGTCGAGGGGCAGGCCCTGGCGACCGGCAATGTCGGCGCGGGTTCCGGCGTGCTCGTGCGCGGCGTGCGCGGCGAGGATTTCGTCAAGCTGGACGCGGTGTCCAAGAATATCAAGGAAGGCTCCATCGAGGCTTATCTGACCGGCGACGGCGTTGCCATCGGGTCCCGCATGGCCGTCGATCTGGGGCTCGTTCCCGGCGACCTGATCAAGATCATTTCCCCGGAAGGCGATATAACGCCCTTCGGTACGACGCCGCGGGTAAAATCCTATCCGGTGCGCGCGGTGTTCGAGATGGGCATGTCGGAATATGACCGCTCGATCATCTTCATGCCGCTGGAGGAAGCGCAGCTCTATTTCAACAAGGAGGGCGAGGCGCAGGTCATCGAGGTCTTTGTCGACGATCCCGACAATGTCGACTCCTACCGGTCGAAGATCGAGGAGGCGGCAGAGCGGCCGCTGTTCCTGACCGACTGGCGCCAGCGAAACCAGTCCTTCTTCTCGGCCCTGATCATCGAGCGAAATGCGATGTTCATGATCCTGTCGATTGTCGTCCTCGTAGCCTCGCTCAATATCGTCGCCAGCCTGATCATGATGGTGAAGGAGAAGGCGAGGGGCGTCGCGATCCTGCGCACCATGGGCGCGACGCAGGCGTCGGTGATGCGCATCTTCATCATGGCCGGCATCGGCGTCGGCTTCGTGGGAACGGCCGCCGGTTTCGTGCTCGGCCTTCTGGTCTGCTGGAACATCAAGCCGATCCAGCGCTTCATGAACTGGATGTCGGGCCAGGATGTCTGGGATCCGACCATCCGCTTCCTGAGCGAGATCCCGGCGAAGATGAACCCCTACGAGACGCTGGCCGTGATCCTGCTGTCGCTGAGCCTGTCCTTCCTGGCCGCGCTGCTGCCGGCATGGCGGGCCGCCAAGCTCGATCCGGTCGAGGCGCTGAGGTACGAGTGATGGCCGCGAAATCCGTTCTGCGCCTGCAAGGCGTCCATCGCGCCTATCAGGAAGGCGACCACACGCTGGAAATTCTCAAGGGCGCGGATTTCGAGCTGAAGTCCGGCGAAATGGTCGCGCTGGTCGCGCCGTCGGGTGCTGGAAAGTCGACCCTGCTGCATCTGGCGGGCCTGCTGGAACGGCCGGACTCGGGCGAGGTCTTCGTCGCCGACGTCCCCTGCGGCACGATGACGGATGGCGACCGCACGGCGCGTCGACGTAACGATATCGGCTTCGTCTATCAGTTCCACCATCTGCTGCCCGAGTTCTCCGCGCTCGAGAATGTCATGATCCCGCAGATGATCCGCGGCTTGGCGCGGCCTGAAGCGGCGGAAAGGGCACGTCAGTTGCTCGACTATCTGCGCATCGGACCGCGCGCCGAGCACCGTCCGGCGGAACTGTCCGGCGGCGAACAGCAGCGCGTCGCCATCGCGCGCGCCGTCGCCAATGCGCCGCTGATCCTGCTCGCCGACGAGCCGACCGGCAATCTCGACCCTGACACGTCAGGCTATGTCTTCGACGCGCTGGCGGCGCTCGCTCGCCAGTCCGGCCTGGCGGCGCTGGTCGCGACCCACAATCACGCGCTCGCCGAGCGCATGGACAGGGTCGTCACGCTGGCCGACGGCCAGATTGTGCCTTTTACGGCCTGATCTCCCGGTAACTGTTCGTTAACCGCAGAATCCCTGTTTCGAAAAGCAGGAATCTTTTCCCTTGAAAAGAGAACAAAACACAAACATAAAAGAGACAGATGTAAAACAAGGAGACAGAAAATGACCGTTATCATCCGCGACATCGCCTCTTTCGTTTCCGTCGCCGCCTTCATCGCGACCTTCTCGATCTGTGTAAACGCCCTTTAAGCCACGCAATCCACAGCCATGCCGGAGAACATTTCCGGCAAGGCTGGACCCCGCTTCGCAGCCCTCCCATAGTGGTCCCGAAACGACTCGGCCACGGGCCGGGCGCACTACCGGAGAGCGGGACAGCATATGGCCGAACAGCCGACCAACGCGCGTGACGATCGGAAGGCTTTGGCCGGACCTGGCTTTATCCATCTGCGCGTCCACTCGGCCTATTCTCTGCTCGAAGGCGCGCTGCCACTAAAGAAGATCATCGGTTTCGCCTCCGCGAACCACATGCCTGCTATCGGCATCGCCGACACCGGTAATCTGTTCGGTGCGCTTGAATTCGCCCAGAAGGCGTCGGAGGAGGGCATCCAACCCATCGCCGGCTGTCAGCTCGATTTGGTGTTCGACGGCGATCTGGCGACGCCGCGCTCGGGCAGCGGCAAGTCAGCGCATATCCGCCAGCAGGAACCCGTGGTGCTGATCGCCGCGACCGAAGCCGGCTATACCAATCTCGTCGACCTGGTGTCGAAGTCCTATCTCGACACGGACGAAGGCGCGCGAGCGCAATTGCGCTTCGACTGGCTGAAGGACCGCTCCGAGGGGATCATCTGCCTGACGGGCGGGCCGCTCGGGCCAATCGGTCGTCTGCTCTCCGATGGCCATCGGCCGATCGTCGAACAGCGCCTGCTTGCGCTGAAGGAGATCTATGGCGACCGGCTCTATCTCGAATTGCAGCGCCACAAGGATTATGACCGCGCGCTCGAACAGGCGAGCGTCGAACTGGCCTATGAGCATCTGATCCCGCTTGTTGCGACCAACGAGGCCTTCTTCCTGAAGCCGGACGATTTCGAGGCGCATGACGCACTGATCGCCATCGCCGAAGGCTCGCTGCTGTCGATCGATGACAGGCGGCATCTGACGCCCGACCACTGGCTGAAACCGGAAGCCGAGATGATCGCGCTGTTCGCCGATCTTCCGGAGGCGACCGAGAATACCATCGAGATCGCCCGGCGCTGTTCTTATTTCCCCCAGACCCGCAAGCCTATCTTGCCGCGCTTTGCAGCAGACGCGAAAGGCGTCAGCCATGACGAGGCGGTGGCGGCCGAGGCTGCGGAACTGCGCCGACAGGCTCGCGAGGGCCTTGAGAAGCGGCTCGCCGAACAGGGCATGAGCGAGGGCTACACGCGCGGCGAATATTACGAGCGCCTCGAATACGAACTCGGCATCATCGAGACGATGCAGTTTCCGGGCTACTTCCTCATCGTCGCCGACTTCATCAAATGGGCGAAGGCGCATGACATCCCGGTCGGGCCGGGTCGCGGGTCGGGCGCGGGTTCGCTGGTCGCCTGGGCGCTGACCATTACGGATGTCGACCCGCTGCGCTTCTCGCTACTTTTCGAGCGCTTCCTCAATCCCGACCGCGTTTCGATGCCGGACTTCGATATCGACTTTTGCCAGGACCGTCGCGAGGAGGTGATCCGCTACGTGCAGGAGCGCTACGGGCGCGACCAGGTAGGCCAGATCATCACCTTCGGTACGCTGCAGGCGCGCGCCGTGCTGCGCGACGTCGGGCGGGTGCTCGAAATGCCCTACGGACAGGTTGACCGGCTCTGCAAGCTGGTGCCCAACAACCCGGCCAATCCGACGCCGCTCGGCAAGGCGATCGAGGGCGAGCCGAAATTCGAGGAAGAAAAGGAAAAGGAGCCCATCGTCGGTCAGTTGCTCGACATGGCGCTGAAGCTGGAAGGGCTCTATCGCCACGCGTCAACGCACGCCGCCGGCATCGTTATCGGCGATCGGCCGCTGTCGCAGCTGGTGCCGATGTATCGCGATCCGCGGTCCGACATGCCGGTCACTCAATTCAACATGAAATGGGTGGAGCAAGCGGGCCTGGTGAAGTTCGACTTCCTCGGATTGAAGACGCTGACGGTGCTGAAGACGGCGGTGGACCTGATCGCCCGCAAGGGTATCGAGATCGATCTTCCGAAACTGCCGCTCGACGACAAGCCGACCTACGAGATGATGTCGCGCGGTGAGGTGGTCGGCGTGTTTCAGGTGGAATCGGCGGGCATGCGCAAGGCGCTGATCGGCATGAAGCCGGACCGCATCGAGGACATCATCGCGCTTGTGGCGCTCTATCGCCCGGGCCCGATGGAAAACATTCCGACCTATAACGCTCGCAAACATGGCGAGGAGGAGATCGCCTCGATCCATCCGAAGATCGACCACCTGGTGAAGGAGACGCAGGGCGTCATCGTCTACCAGGAACAGGTGATGCAGATCGCCCAGGAACTTGCCGGCTACACGCTCGGACAGGCAGACCTTCTGCGCCGCGCCATGGGCAAGAAGATCCGCGCCGAGATGGAAAAGCAGCGCGGCATCTTCGTCGAGGGTGCGACCGAGCGCGGCGTCGCCAAGGCGCAAGCCAATTTCATTTTCGACCTTCTGGCGAAGTTCGCCGACTACGGCTTCAACAAGTCGCACGCGGCCGCCTATGCGATCGTTTCCTATCAGACGGCTTATCTGAAGGCGCATTACCCGGTCGAGTTCCTCGCCGCGTCGATGACCTACGACATGGCGAACGCCGACAAGCTCAACGATTTCCGCCGCGATGCGATGCGTCTCGGCATCGAGGTGATGCCGCCGTCGGTGCAGACCTCCTACCGGCGCTTCGAGGTGGGCGACAACACGATCTTCTATGCGCTGGCCGCCATCAAGGGCGTAGGCGAGGCTGCCGTTGACCACATCGTCGAAAAGCGCGGCGACAGGCCGTTCCGCGATCTGGAGGACTTTGCCGGCCGGATCGACACGCGTGTCGTCAACCGGCGGACATTGGAGGGGCTGATCGCTGCCGGCGCGCTGGACTGTTTCGGCCATGATCGCGCCGCACTGGTTGCCGGAATCGATCGGATCATGGGCCTGTCGCAACGCGCCGTAGACCAAGCGGAAAGCGGGCAGGGCGACATTTTCGGCGCGCTCTCCGCCGTCGAGCCGGAACGCCTGCATCTGCCGCATGTCGATCCGTGGACCAGTGCCGACAAGCTGATGCGTGAGTTCCAGGTGCTCGGCTTCTATTTCTCCGCTCATCCGCTCGACGAGTATACGACCGTTCTAGAGCGCATGCGCGTGCAGCAATACGCCGATTTCGCGCTCGCGGTGAAACGCGGCGCGAAGGCGGGGCGGCTTGCCGGAACGGTCGCTTCCAAGCAGGTTCGCAGGACGCGTACAGGCAACAAGATGGGCATATTCGTCCTGTCAGACGCGACCGGCCAGTTCGAGATCGTCATGTTTTCCGAGACCCTACTGGCCTTCGAGGAGCTGATGGAGCCGGGATCCTCGGTCGTGATCGAGGTGGGCGCCGACAATCGCGACGAGGGCATCAGCCTGCGAGCAAACAAAGTGCGGCGTCTCGACGACGAGACGCATCGACAAAACCATGCGCTGCGAATCTATCTGCGCGACCAGACACCGCTCAAGAGCATCGCGAAACATCTGAAAACGACTGGCGAAAGCCCCGTCTCGCTGATCGTCATCAAGGGCGAAGGCGGCGGCGAGGTCGAGATCTCGATCGGAGAGAACTACGTGGTTTCGCCGCCCGTAGCCGGCGCGGTGAAGGCGATCCCAGGGGTCGTGGATGTAGAACTGGTGTAGGGAGCCGGCGTTGTGCGGTAGGCACCGCGTCTAATTTGGCGCGCTCGCCAGATAGGCCCTGTCACCATATTGTTGCCGATAGGCGCCGACCTTGCGGCTCACGATGGCCTGCAAAAGCAGGCCGGCATCTATTTTGCGCCAGCCGCCGTGCAGCGTGGTGATGTCAAAGCCGCTTTCCGCCAGCTGCTTCGCGGTGTCTTCGTTCAGCGTAACGATCGCACGGGGTGCCGTCTTCGGCGTCACTTGTGCAAGCTCGGAGAGGCTGGCGACCTGCTTGAACGGCTTCACGTGACCTGACTGAACTTGCGCCATCACCGCCAGTCGAGGCTCGCCGACAAAAACCACAGCATCGGGTTGTGACTCACGTATTACGGCGCTTTCGGCGATGACCTTGCCCAAATCGGGCATGACGACATCGTAGGCCAGAGGTGTGCAGGACTGAAAGATAACCAGGGGCAGCGCAGCCAGAGCGCCGGCGATAATGCCCGTCTCGTCGGAGCGTGCAGCCTTGAGGAACAGCACTGAGGCAATGAGGATCGCCACGATAAAAAGCGCCGCCGCCCAGGGCGAAAGGATCAGCCCGTAGATAACGGCCAAAGCAGCCATGACCAGCGCGGCACC
The DNA here is from genome assembly GCA_002706335.1 of Ahrensia sp. GTDB lineage: Bacteria > Pseudomonadota > Alphaproteobacteria > Rhizobiales > Rhizobiaceae > Oricola. The sequence continues at coordinate 308,259 of PAKZ01000009.1, read as the reverse complement.
TGCCAGGCCGAGTTTGAAAAGCCTTCGCAGATGGGTGCGGACCGTGTCCGCGGGCAGTGAAGTCAGCGCGATCGCGACCAGAACGCAGAATGCCGGTACGGACGGGATCATATATCGGTGATAATAGGACGAACCGGGTAGGAAGATCAGTATGTTCAGGCAGATCCATCCTGCGAGGAACCACGAAGCCAAGCCGGTCTGAGAGAGCCCTGGACGGCGTCGCGACGATGCCGATGCGGTAGCGATGACGAACAGCCACCCGGTCAACGGTACAATCAATGCCCCGAAACTAAACAGTGCGTTTTCGGTGACGGTAGAAAATGAGAAGCCGATCTTTTGGGTGATCTGGTCACCCACGAACTGACCGACAAGAATGTCCGGCGCGCGAAAGAACTGATACACGAACCAACTGGCGGCGACGACCGCAGAGACAATCATCGGGACCGGTGCGATCAGTCGCCTTGCGTTTTCCTGGAACGGCTTGAAGATCGTGGCCGAGAGCAGCGCGTATGCAAGCAGAACCAAAGGCAGAAGGCCCTTGGTCAGGATGCCCAAAGCGATGCCGCCATAGGCTTCCCATGCGTCCGATGGGCGAGGCGATTGCGAAAAGAGGAGCCGCGTAAAGCCGATCATCGCGATGAGCATGAACAGGCAAAGCGGCAGATCCGGAATCGCGTTGAATGTCGCGCGGATGAAAACAAAGTTGGAGACGAGGAGCGCCGTGGCGAGAAACGCGGTGTCTCCGTTTTTCGTAACAATCAGGGCGAGACGGAACGTCAGCAGCACGATCGCTATCGCCATCACGAGCCAGGCAGCCCGCATGCCCGGAACGCCGCTCCCCAAAAGCTTCAGTCCGCCCGCACTCATCCAGTAGGTGATCGGCGGCTTCGTCAGGCGATCCTCGCCTTCGCCGGTTTTCGGCGTCAGGAATTCGCCTGTATCGAGCATGTTGAGAGCGCCCTGAACGTAGTGGCGCTCGTCTGGATGAAAGAATATAAAATCAGAGGTATAGGGCAACATGCTCACAACAAAAATGAGCAAAACAATTGCCGTGCGATCGAGTTCGCGCGATCCGAAGCGCGTTGACGCCATCATAGGAAGAACTCGCGATGCTCAGGCGATATCAGCGCCGCTCCAAACGATCGCGCCGTTCTCGGAGAGCAGTCAATCCTGGGCACCATTTCGATAGGACTCGTGCGGCGAATGAAACGAAGCGCTGCCTGAGACTGATATCCGCAAAGCAAATGCGGGGGAACCCGTGGGAAGAGGCGTTTCAGGACCATGGAGGCACCAAGGCGGGCCGCGCCAGCATCAGCCAGACGGTAGCAAGGACCGCCGCGAAGGCGGGGAAACCGCACGCGAACCAGATGCGGTAGAGCCTATGGAAGCGCTCGGGCAAGGCCGCGCCTCGCGCGTCCGCCTCTCGCGCCATGTCGCGCAACTGAATCTGGATCCATACAACGGGCAGCCAGAACAGGCCGATGACGACATAGAGGATCAGCGACAGCGCGATCCAGCCTTCAGTGAGCGGCCAGCCCACTTTACGCGCCAGAAGATAGCCGGTGACAGGCTGGATGATGACCGCTGTCGCCGTGAACAGCGTGTCTGCGACGACCACGGTCGAGGCGACATGGGCGACCACAGCGGGCTTGCCCGTGCGCTCGGCCATAAGCATGAAGAAGGCGATGCCAGCGCCGGTACCGAGAAGCACACAGGCGCCGATCACATGCAGCCAGCGCAGGACGAGTTCGATATCCATCAGCGCTCCTGCAGCATGGCGCAGGTAACCAGGGCGAGCATGATCGTCGGCACGATCTTGACCAGCGAACCGAGCGGGTCGGTCCATAGCCAAGGCGTGAAGAGGGTGGCGGCGACGAGATAGAACAGGCTGACGGCCGCCATGGCGAGGCAGGCGCGCGCGGCATGTCGGCGGACCAGAACGAGAGCGGCCAGCGCCACATCGATCGTCGACCAGAAAAGGACGGAGGCTTTCGCCAGCCCGGGGGGCCAGCCGCCGGCGGTCAGGACGCCGGACGCCGCTTCCGCGCGCCAGAAGCCGACTATCCCGGATGCTGCCCAGAAGAAGAACAATGCCGCTACTGCGAAAGGCATCGCAAGCGCCATCCGGGCGCCGATCCGGTCTTCTGTGCGGGCCGGCATAGCGGCGAGCGTTTCCTGGAAAGATGCGAGGGACCGATCGGTGAGGGCTTCCCAGCGTGCCGGGTCACCGTCGACACCATCCTGCATGACTCTGATCGCGGTTGTGCGCAAAGGCGACCGCCAGCCCAAACGCCCGACCGCATCCGCGCCGCGGCTGATCAGGCTTGCCAAGGCTGGCGGGACGGCGATTTTCATGCGGGCCTTCGGAAACCCGAGCCAGTGCCGCATGCCTGAAACAATCGTTTCGAGATGATGTGGCTGGTCCTCAACGAGATCGATCGTTTCGCCCGAGCCGAGATCGCCGCGCGCGGCCATCGCCACCGCTTGCGACAGATCGACCAGCGAAACGGTTCGCACAGGCGTATCCGGCCATGCGATGGGCTGGGCCAACGGAAAGGCGGCCAGCATGCGCAGCAGAGCGGTCCCGCCATAGGCCGTCGGCGCGATGACGAGGCCCGGCCGCAGGATTGTGAAATCGCCACCCGTTGCGCGGATGGCCGCATCGCCGGCCGCCTTGGTCCGGAAGAATGCGGTCGAGGCGTCCGGCGATACGCCCGCCGCCGAGATCTGCACCAGCCGGACGCCACTTGTCGCGCAGGTCTTGGCGAGTGCCGAAACCGCATCGGCATGAATTGCCTGCAACTGGTCGCGCGGGCCATCTTGCAACGCTCCGGCACAGTTGATGACTGCGTCGCAGCCGTCCACGATCGGACGCCAGTCGGATGGCGACCGCAGGTCCGCCATGTCGCGGATGATCCAATCGATTTTCGGCAGTACCCTTTGCGCAAAGGCCTTGCTGCGACCGAGCCCGGTGACCGAGTGTCCGCTGTCGAGCAGATGCCGCGCGACGCCCGATCCGATCAGCCCGTAGGCGCCGAGAACGAGGATGCGGGATGTCCCGCCGGGTCTGTGCGTTGCCCCAATCAAATGCTGCCTGTTCCGCTTTCCGGATCGAGTCGCGCGAGCATAGCGAAGCCGCACCGCCGAGGCGAGGCGGCCTTACTCATTCGCCCTTGCGGGCTTTCTTTTCCGCCATGACGCGTTTGATCATCTTGCCGAATGCCTTGTCGCTCGCGCGGCGCTCGGCGAGACTTGCCGAGTTGAAGGCCTCTTCCGCCGCCAGTTTCTTCCAGCGGCGGACGCGGTCCGGATCGACCGTGCCGGCTTCGATGGCCGCGTTTACGGCGCATCCCGGCTCGTTCTCGTGCCGGCAGTCGCGGAAGCGGCAGGGTTCTGCGATCTCGACGATATCGGAAAACACATCGTCGATGCCCGAATGCACGTCGGTCAGCTGGATCTCCCGCATGCCGGGTGTGTCGACCAGCCAGCCGCCAGAGTGCAGCCGGTGCAGCATGCGGCCGGTGGTGGTGTGCCGGCCCTTGGCGTCGTCCTCCCGGATGCCGCCGGTTGGGATCTGTTCTTTGCCGGTCAGCGTGTTTATTAGCGTCGATTTGCCGACGCCAGATGATCCGACGAGAGCCACCGTTTCGCCGCGGCCGCACCATGCGGTCAGCCTTTCGACGCTGGACGGATCGCGCGCGTCGACCGTCTCGACGAAGAGCCCGGGCATCAAGCCGGACGCCTCGCGCGCGAAATCCTCGGGCGTCTCCGACAGGTCGGACTTGGTCAGGACGATAACCGGCGTAACGCCGGCCTCGCGCGCCAACGCCAGATAGCGTTCCAGCCGGGCGATGTTGAAATCGAGGTTGCAGGACGTGACGACAAACAGCGTGTCGATGTTCGCGGCGATTAGCTGAAGCCTGCGGCCGGTCCCCGCGGCGCGGCGCTTGAACAGGCTCTTTCGTTCGAGTAGGCGCTTCGGGCGAAGAGTTTCCGGATCGAGCAGAAGCCAGTCGCCGACAGTTGCCGCACCCTCGTCGTCATCGGAGAAAAAGGGCGGAATGTTCGACGCGATGTCGGGCCCGGCGACCTGCAGGTGACCGCGATGGACAGCGGTCACGCGCGCTGCGGCGAGATTGTTGAAATCGTCGGTTTCGAGTCGTGATGTGAAATGCGCATTCCAGCCGAATTCGGCCAGTCTGGAAGGATTGATTGTCATTGTAGCAACACCGGTAAGGCGTCTCCCGTTTCTCGGGGTCAGCCGAAAATAACCACGAAACGCGCCGCTGCTAGCGGACACGGTTTCGCGCGTTTTGCCGGTATCGGAAGTCAGGCCTCAGTCAGTCATGCGGGGTCACCCGCGCCGACAGAGCCAAGCCCGACTATTATCTCCGCCCGGCCTGCCGGGTTGCGAGCACAATCATTAAAACCTTCCTCCTTTGCGATAAAACTGTCAGATCGAGATGTAGGAGGCGCGAACCCCGAACGCAATATGCTGCGGCAAACGGACTGGTCAGGCTTTCTTGCGACCCTTGGGTTGCTGCTTCTTGCGGATCCGGGTGCTGCCGCCTTCGGGGTGCTCTATGTCGAAGACGCCGGTCTTGCGGACAAGGTCGGAGAGTTTTCGGGAGCCGAAGGTGCGCGGATCGAAATCTGATGACAGGTTGGAGAGTTGCGTGCCGACCGCGCCGAGCGCCACCCACGAGCCTTCCTCGGCTTCCATCTGCTCCATCGCCTTCTCGATGAGCGGCACGGCGTTCTTTGCAGGTTCGCGTTTCGGCGCACTGTTCTGTGCGGGGCCACTGTCGGGCAGCAGGTTCTCCGTATAAATGAAGCGCCGGCAGGCCTGACGAAAACTCTCCGGCGTCTTCTTCTCGCCGAAGCCGTAGACATCGACGCCCTGTTCGCGGATGCGCGAGGCGAGGCGGGGGAAGTCGCTGTCGGAGGATACCAGGCAGAAACCGTCGAATCGGCCGGAATGGAGGAGGTCCATCGCGTCGATTACCAGCGTGATATCGGAGGCGTTCTTGCCGGTGGTGTAGGCGAATTGCTGTTGCGGCACGATGGCGTGGCTGAGCAGGATGTCGTTCCAGCCCTTCATGCGCGGGCTGGAGAAATCGCCGTAGATGCGTCGCACGCTCGCCTCGCCGATCTTGGCGATTTCCTCGAACAGGCCGTCTGCGATTCGCGCCGAGGTATTGTCGGCGTCGATCAACACGGCGAGGCGCGGCGAGCGGTCTTCAGGCATGTGGGCGAATTCTCCGGTTTGTGTATCGACTTGAGCATAACGGCGATGCGGCCGGGAAGCGAGCCGGCCTTCGGAAATCGCGCGGCAGACGATCAGGAAGTGGCGACTTCGGAAGGATGACGAGCGGTGATGCGCGCAGGCGCCTGGCCGCCTGAGGCGCGCGCCGGGGCGGCTCTCGCCGCTTTCTTGCGGCGGTCGAAGTAAAAAGCAATCAGGAACTGCGCGGCCAGTCCGGTGACAATGACCGCGACCTTGACGGCATCGCCGACCGGCCATGCCTCGAAAAGCACCTGCAGGAAGATCGCCAGCACCGATCCGCTGGCGAAGACCGCGAGCCCGTTCCGGCCGACCATGGCGACCGGACGAAACACCACCGTCGACAGAAGCCAGCCGATGAAGCGCGTGTGGACGATGACATATGCGAGGGCCAGCACATGGACCAGACGCAGGAAGGCAAGCGCGCCCTTGTTGGTGTCCGCGAACAGATCCGGGAGGGCGGCGAGGCCGGGCACCGCACCCATCTCCATCTTCACCCAATAGCCGGACCAGATGACGAAGGCCCATGCGAGCGCGTAGAGCACGCGGCTGAAGGGAACAAAGGCGCGGCCCGTCTTGACGCTGAGGCCGAAGGCAAGGCCGAAGGCAAAGACCAACTGCCAGCCCAGCGGGTTGAAGAACCAGCCCCATTTGCCGGGCCAGTTGGGGAAATTGATTTCAGTCAGGTGGGCGAAGCACCATATGCCGAACGCAATCGCCATCATCGCCCAGACGCTGCGCACACCGACATAAAGATACCCAATCGCGGCGAACAGCAGGACGACGTAGAGCGGCAGGATGTTGAAATAACCGAGCTGGTAGCCGAGCAACGGCACACCGATAAGCGCCTTGATAGTATCGGTCTGGAAGCGCGTGAAGTTGACATTTTTGGCGATCGTCTCGGCGCCGAATACATAGAGGCCGGTTCCGACGATCACCAAAGCCAGCGACATGATCGCGATGTGGACGAGATAGAGCGTGCGCGCACGCCTTAGAATGCGTCCGATTGCCTTGAGGTGGTCGCGCTTGAAGAAGCCGCCGGAATAAGCGAGTGCCACGGCGATGCCGGACATCAGGACGAAGGCCTCGGCCGCATCGGAAAACCCGAAATTGCGTGACGTATAGCGCTCAAGCGGATTGCCCGGCACGTGATTGATGAAGATGTCTAGCAGGGCGAGACCCCTGATGACATCCAGCCGGTGATCCCGGCCGGTCCTGTTCGGCACGAATGGCTGGGTCATGGCGTCAGACCGTGGCTTCGCGTGCTTCCGCGGGCGTTGGCCCTTCGTGCGGCTGCGGCGTATTGGCATTCCGCCAGTGCAAAAGATTGGTTTCGTAGGCGCGGATAACGCCGGAAGGGGCCAGTTCGGCGGCGGTCAGGAACAGGCCGCTTTGCGCCGCCCGCACGCCGCTGCGACGAGTCGAGGACCAACTGATGATCGCCGGCGCACCGATCAGCGGCATCGCGACGGGCAGGAACCAGTAAAACAAATTCGCCTCGAACTGGGCCGATCCGTAGAGCAGGGCGATGCCGGTCAGCATGATCCACCAGGATGCGGCCCAGGATTCGCGCATGCCGATATCATCGGCATCGCGATTTGCAGACGGCCAGCCCCCATCGGCGCCGAGCAGAACCTGCATCACCGAGCGGCTCTGGAACATCAGCGTGATCGGGGCCAGCACGCTCGACCAAATAATCTCGATTACCGTGGAGAGCAGCACCTTCGCGGCACCTCCAAAGGCGCGCGCGGTCCCGGAGAGCGACGCATGCAGCGCGATCACGAGTTTCGGGCCGATCAGCAGGCCGAAAATGCCAACGAGCAGTGTCACCGCCTGCGCGGTCTCGGGTGTCGGGAAGATTGCCGGCATGCGCGGGACCGGGAAATAGTTCGGCGGCGGCGCCAGCAGCGGCGCGAGGATCGAGGCGATCAGGAAGACCAGCCAGAACGGCGAGGCGAGATAGGCCATGATGCCCTGCGCCAGGGTGAAGCGGCTCCAGGCCTTCAGCTCGGGAACGCCGATCAATCGCCCGTGCTGCAGATTGCCCTGGCACCAACGCCGGTCGCGCTTGGCGAAGTCGATGATATTGTCCGGGCCTTCCTCATAGGAGCCTTCCAGGTCCGGATCGACCCGCACCGTCCAGCCCTTGCGCGCCAGCATCGCCGCCTCGACATAGTCATGGCTCAGGATGTGGCCGCCGAAAGGCGGTTTGCCGGCGAGCACCGGCAGCCCGCAGCTTTCGGCAAAGGCGCGGGTTCTGACGATGGCGTTGTGACCCCAGAACGGTCCCGTCCGCCCCTGCATGACGGCGAGGCCGCGCGCGAAATAGGGAGAATGGAACGAGGCTGAAAACTGGATTGCTCGGCCGAACCAGGAGCGCGCATTGACGATCTTCGGCAGCGTTTGCAAAAGGCCGATCGCAGGATCGGCCTCCATGCGGCGCGTCATCTCAATCATCGTCTCGCCTTCCATCAGGCTGTCGGCGTCCAGGATGATCAGGAATTCGTAGCGGCCACCCGAGGCGCGCAGGAACTCGGCGATATTGCCGGCCTTCTTGCCGATGTTTTCGTCACGGCGGCGATAGAAGAACTGCACGTCTCGCGGGCCGTCGCGGCGTACTTGTTGGAGCCAGTAGCGCTCCTGTGTCGCGATTTCCTCGTTGCGTGTGTCCGACAGGACCACGAATTCGAAGCGCAATCCTTCGCCGGCTGCATGCACAGACTGCGCCATGGCCATGACGCGAGCCATTACCGCGACGGGATCCTCGTTGTAGACAGGAACCGCCACCGCGATCTTTCCTGCGCGGAGCGGTTCGGCCGACGTCGTAACGGGCCGTTTGCGGGTCAGCACGCCTTGCAGGCCGAGCGATGCGCCCCAGGCAATCCAGGCGGAAGTCGTCGCAAGCAGCAGGATGCGGACTATGTCGACAGGATCGAAGCCGTCGGACAGGAAAACGTCGGCGGCCAGCCACGAGGCGACCGCCGCGATGGCGATGGAAAAGACAAAAGACGCCGCGCGCCGGGAATAGACCACCACAGGCCCTTATTTTGCACTGAAGACGCGCAGCGCGAACAGGCCGAAAAGGCCAGGCGCGCGGCGTCTGCGTGAGATCGATTGTTCGGGCATCGCCATCGGCGCCGGGGGTGGCGCCAGATCACCGTCGGTCAATGCGGTTGTCGTGTCACGACCGCTGTTCATCGCCATTTCTCCATTGAAGAAGCCAGTTTTCGGATATCCGAACATCTCTCTGGGCCAGATGCGCCGCGATCTCGACCGGCTTGTCGTCGGGAAGCTTCAGGTCAAGAACCATGCGCCAACGCTTTGTCGTTTCAACCGGTGAGACCGTCGCGTGCACGATCTCGCCCTCGGAGAGGTTCACTGCGGGCGTAACGTCGGCATCAGGCGATAGGTTCCCGAGTGCCCCGCCCTCGAAATCAACGACGAATTTTCGGCCGGGTTCCTTGTCCTCGGAATCGACGCCGGAAACGCCGCCTTCGCCGGTCGCCACCGCGCAGACGCGGGCGAGGCGGGACACGTCCTCGTCGATCGTGCCCCATGTCAGGCGATAGCCGTATTCGTATTGCTGGCCGGCCCGGGTTTCGCCCTCGGGCACCCAGAAGGCGACGATGTTGTCGTTGACCTCCAGATCGGTCGGGATCTCGATCAAAACGATCGACCCGCGGCCCCAGTTGCCGAGCGGTTCGACCAACACGGACGGGCGCATTTCGTAATGCGCCCCGGCATCCTGATATTCGTCGAAGGCGCGGGACCGCTGGTACAGACCGAAGCCGCGCGGGTTTTCCTCGGAAAAGAAGGATGTCGCCAGCCGGTTCGGATTATTGAGGCTGCGCCACAGCTCGTCGCCATTGGCGCGGATGATCTTCAGGCCCTCGCTGTCGTGAACGCTCTCGCGATAATCGTCGAAGGCATGCCGGTTGAGGCCGTTGAACAGGAACATCGACGTCAGCGGCGCGATTCCGAGCCGCTCAACGTCGTCGCGCAGGAAGATGCGCGCCGTCACTTCCATCTGCGTCGTGTCGCCCGGCGTGATCAGAAAACGGTAGGCTCCCGTCGCGCTCGGGCTGTCGAGCGATGCGTAGATGGTCAGCACACCGTCAGAATTTTCCGGTTTCACCACATAGAAATCGGAAAACCTGGGAAACTCCTCGCCTCCCTGCGCAGCGGTGTCGATGGCGAGACCGCGCGCCGAAAGACCGTAGCGCGAACCGCGTCCTAGCGCGCGGAAATAGCTGGCTCCCTGGAAGGCGATCAGTTCGTCCATGACCTCGGGTGTATTGAGCGGATAAAGCACCCGGAAGCCGGCGACGCCCGGCATTTCGACTTGCTCGAGTGTCTCCGTGTCGAGCGGTTCGCGATAGATGAAGTCCCGCGCCGAGAAGCCCACGGGACGCGCTGTGCCCTCGGAAACCGCGAAGACATTCACCGGCTCCTTGAACAGCCAGCCCATGTGAAAGGCCTGTAATTCAAAGGACCGGTTGCCGCGCCAGACCGTCCGCTTCGGGTCGTAAGCGATGTGGCGGTAATCGTCATAGGTGAGATCCGCCAGCGCCTCCGGTAGGTCCTGAGACGGCGCTCGGTAGTCCTCGCCGGCGCGCTTGCGCGCGTGCTCGGTCAATATGTCGAAATCGAAGGGAAAACTGTCATCCGGTGGAGCGGCCGCACCCTGCTGATTGTTGTTTTGTGCCAATGCCTGACGGCCCAGCGTCGTTGTTGCCAACGCGCCGAGCGCCATCGCAAAGTTAAACTGGCGACGCCGCATCCTGTCCCTCATTATGTCTGGAGCCCGCGCCTGTCTGGGGTTTGCGCGGACATCATATGCTGCATTGCACACGAAGCGGTGTCTTTGCGGAAAAATTGTGGCAAACCAAGCTGTTGCAGCCTGCGATTTCTTGTATGGTTCATAACACGCGCTGGTGAGCGATCGTTTTCGTTGAGATGTTTTTGCATGCGTGCCCTGGCGATCCGGAAATCCAGACCACGTCAGCGTGTATCGGCGATCGTCCATTACTGTGGCGTCGTCGATCACAAATTCTGCGCCGCCGTAATCGCATCGTCGATTTACGTGACTGGCTTGGTGGCGATGCCGCAATTGTCGGGCGACACGGCCCAAGGCAATGGCGATTCTGTGGCCATTGGAGGGCGGGAAAGGGTGCTCGTCGGAGTGAGCGATCCGATTGCCGGGCCTGCATTTCCTTCGGCTTCGGTTTGCCGATAAGCTCGTTGCGAACCGAGGGCGAGCCAATGGGAATACTGAGAGCACCGCAATGCGAGACATGATCGCCAATCCGCACAGGGGCAGGGGGCTAGCCACGATCCCGGGCCTGCCCGACGAGCCGGTCTCGACGGATATCGAGGCGGCGCGCGCGCTGTTTTCGCAATGCCCGGCGTCCGCCGAGACGTCGCTGAGCGCCATGCCGGATCTTGCGGCTGCGGTGGGCGTGGCACGGATCGACCTCAAGGATGAGCGTAACCGCATGGGGCTCGGCTCCTTCAAGGCGCTGGGCGCGGCTTATGCCATCGCCAAGATGGCGATGGAGCAGGCGGGCGGCGATGCCGTTGCCGCTCGTGACACGCTTCATGACGTGACTTTCGTGTGCGCCAGCGCCGGCAATCACGGTCTGTCCGTCGCAGCCGGCGCGCGGATGTTCGGGGCGAGGGCCGTAATCTATCTCGCGGAGTCCGTGCCGGACGGATTTGCCGCGCGGCTGGAGGCAAAAGGCGCGACTGTCATGCGAGCGGGCGCGGACTATGACGCCAGTATGACGGCTGCGGTGGCGGCCGCCGAGGCCAATGGTTGGTTCCTGCTCTCCGACAGTTCCTGGGAAGGGTATTCAGCCCCGGCACGCGATGTAATGGAAGGCTATCTGATTATGGCCGGCGAGGTTGCCGACGAGATCGATGCGCCGCCGACTCATATCTTTCTGCAGGCGGGCGTCGGTGGGCTGGCTGCCGCCTGCACGGCCGCTGCGCGGACAATCTGGGGCGACATGCCAATCATCACGGTTGTCGAACCGGATCGGGCCCCGGCGCTCATGGAGAGCGTCAGGGCGGGGCGGCCCGTCCATGCAGGCGGGCCGGAGTCCAACATGGGCCGTCTCGATTGCAAGGAGCCGTCGCATCTGGCGTTGGCCTGCCTTGCCCGCGAAGCCGACTATTTCGAGACGATTACGGATGAGGAGGCTGACGCAGCGGTGGTAACACTCGCCGGCCACGGGATTGCGACGACGCCGTCCGGCGTCGCCGGAATCGCCGGGCTGCTGCACCTTGCTTCCGCGGCGCGGGACAGGCTGGGGATCGATGCGCGCTCGCGCGTACTCGCCTATGTCTCCGAAGGGCCGGTCGATGGCGGGGCCTGACTTCCCGCGAGCCGAGTTTGAAAGCCGGCTGGCTACGATCCAGACGCGCATGCACGGGGCCAACCTCGACGCGTTGTTCTTCACCAGCGAAGCCGAGATGCGCTATTTCACCGGTTTTCGTACCCTGTTCTGGCAAAGTCCGACGCGGCCGTGGTTTCTCGTCGTGCCGCGTTCCGGTATGCCGGTGGCTGTCATTCCCGAAATCGGCGCGGAGTTGATGCGCTCGGCCTTCGTTGGGGAGGTCCGAAGCTGGGCGTCGCCACATCCTGACGATGACGGCCTCTCGCTTCTGGCGGATGCGCTGCGCCCTCATGCGCGCATCGGCATGATGATGGGGCGCGAGACGGGATTGCGAATGCCGCTTGCTGATTTCGAGACGTTGCGTACGGGTCTGTGCGGCTGCGAGTTCACCGACGCGACGGCGATCGTGCAGCGCCAGCGCATGGTGAAGTCGGAGGCGGAGATTGCGTTGATCGGCGAGATCTGTTCGATCGCATCGAAAAGCTTCGAGGCCGCGCCGCAGCTATTTCGCGAAGGGCAGACGCTTTCGGATGCGTTCCGAGCGTTCAAGATCGAGCTCTTGAAGAACGGCGCGGAGGACGTGCCCTATCTTGTCGGTGGCGCCGGGCAGGGCGGTTATGGCGACGTGATCTCCCCGCCCGGCGAAAACTGGCTGGAGGCTGGCGACGTGCTGATGCTCGACACCGGCGCGACGCTGCGCGGCTATTATTGTGATTTCGACCGGAATTTTGCGATCGGCCATGCGTCCGCGGATGCCCGTCTCGCGCATGACACGCTTTGGCGCGCGACCGAAGCGGCATTGGCCGTGGCACGGCCGGGCGCGACTTGCCGCGATCTGTTCGAGGCGATGGCTGCGATTGTCGGCGACAATGGCGGAGATGTCGGCCGCTATGGACATGGCATCGGCATGCAACTGACCGAGCCGCCCTCGCTGGCCGGGTTCGACGAGACGGTGGTTCAACCGGGCATGGTGATCACGCTGGAGCCGGGCGTCCGGATCGGCCCGGACAAGATCATGGTGCATGAGGAAAATATCGTTATCCGCGACGCTGAGCCGCAATTGCTGACCCGGCGCGCGCCGCGCGACGTACCGGTGATCTAGCTCTCCTGATCGCGTTGCGGCTTGCCGCGGCTGCCGGTCTGGAAAGTGTATCCCGTTTCCACGGATTTCGAGCCGTATTTCGCCCGCACCTTGTCCATCGCAGCTTCCGCCAGCGCGCGGCGTGTTGCGCCCGTGTCGACGAGATCGGACGGGTCCGCCATAGCGTCATGGGCGAGATCAGCGACGCCTACGCCGAGCAGGCGAAACTGGGTGCCGTCCAGCTCCTTTTCCAGCATCTGCTGGGCTGTGCGGAAAATGCGGTCGGCAAGCTGCGTCCGGTCGGAGAGCTGGCGGTTACGGGTGCGAATGCGGAATTGCCGATCCTTCAGCTTCAGGACGATGGTGCGTCCGGCGAGGTCAGACGCCTTGAGCCGCTCGGAGACCTTTTCCGACAGGGCGCGCAGCACCGGCAACAGGTCGGCTGCAGACGCATAATCCTCGTTGAAGGTGGTCTCCGCCGAAATGCTTTTTGTCTCGTGCTCCACATGCACCATTCGATCGTCCTGGCCGCGCGACAGGTGATAGAGCCTCCGGCCCATGACGCCGTAGCGCTTCATCAGCGCTGTCTCTTCCATGGTCTGCAACTGGCCGATGGTGCGGATCCCATCCTTCTCCAGCGTCGCTGCAAAGGCCTTGCCGACACCCCAGATCATCGTAACCGGCTTGTCGCGCAGGAAGGTCAGCGCTTCCGCCTCGCCGATCACCGAGAAACCGCGCGGCTTTTCCAGATCGGAGGCGACCTTGGCGAGGAATTTGCAATAGGATAGTCCGACCGAGACGGTGATGCCAATTTCGGTCTCGACCCGTTTGGCGAATTTGGCCAAAACGCGCGCCGGCGTATCCCTGTGAAGCTTTGCGGTGCCGGTCAGGTCCAGAAAAGCCTCGTCGATGGATATCGGCTCGACCAGCGGCGTCAGGGCACGCATCATTTCACGAACTTCCCTGCCGACACGGGCGTATTTATCCATGTCCGGCTTGATCACGACAGCGTCCGGGCATGCGTCGAGTGCCTTGAACATCGGCATGGCCGAGCGTACGCCGTTGATGCGCGCGATGTAGCAGCAGGTCGATACGACGCCGCGTTTTCCCCCGCCGACGATCACCGGCTTGTCGCGCAATTCCGGATTGTCGCGCTTTTCCACGGAAGCATAGAACGCATCGCAGTCGATATGGGCGATCGACAGCGCGTCCAGTTCGTCATGGCGTAGAACGCGCGGGCTGCCGCAGGTGCGGCAACGCCGGTCCGCACCGACAAGCGGCGTGAGACAATCCCGACAGAAGCCGGATCCCGACATGTTGACAGCTGCCGTCATAGATGAGAACGTATCATGAACATAGCGCGCGCAACAGCGCGGCCGAACGTTACCACCAAGCAGGGAAGTCGTCATGGCAAAGTTGGAGGTGTTTCCGCTGAGCGCCGACCGCTGGGCGGATTTCGAGGGGCTGTTCGGCAGGCAGGGCGCCTGTTACGGCTGCTGGTGCACCTACTTCCGTCTGGCGCCGAAATTGCGGAAATCCAATTCCGCCGAGGACAACAAGGCGTTCATCCGTACCCGAATCGAGACCGGTCCACCGCCGGGTCTTCTTGGCTACCTCGGTGGAGAGCCTGTCGCCTGGATGCTGATCGGCCCACGCGCCGATGTGCCGCAATTCAACAATTCCGGCCGGGTCTGCGCGCCGCTCGCTGACGGACCGGCGGAGGACGAGCGCGTCTGGGCGATCTCATGCTTTTTCACAAAGTCCGCATGGCGCGGGCAGGGGCTTTCGCACGCCATGGTCGCCGCCGGGATTGATCATGCGCGCCAGAACGGTGCACGATTGCTGGAGGCCTGTCCGATGGACCATGCGAAACAGGCGAAATCGGTCGGGCTTTTCGTCGGCTCGACGCAAGTTTTCGAAAAGGCCGGGTTCAGCGAGGCGGCGTTGCGCAAGCCGGGCAGGCCTCTGATGCGCCTCGAATTGTGAAACGGTCAGCGTCCGTACGCTGCGAGGAATTCGGCGATGGCCTGCGCCGCCGCAGGCCAATCCTCGACACTGGTCACACCTTCGGGCATTGCCGGCAGATGGGGGCGCAGCGGTGCATAGGCCATCATCTGCAGGCCGAGCGCGCCCGGCACGGTTTCCAGCACGGAGATGTGGTTCGGTGGCAGGTCGTCGATGAAAGCCACCGGCTTTCCCGGATGGTGTCTCATGAGTTCCGCCACCGCTTCGCCCTTGGCGGCCTTGGTCGCGATCATCGGATGGGTGAAGCCATGGGTGTCGAGCAGGGCGCGGCGGCGTGCGTGATGGTGCGGCGGCATGGCAGTCAGGAAGACAATGTCGGCCTTATGCGCCTGTTCGATCTCGGACAGCGTATCGAGCGCGCCGGCCACCGGTTTCTGCCATGTGTCATGCTCGCCGAAGAATCGTTCAAGAAAATCGGAAACAGCTTCCTTTTCAGATGCTTGCCCTGTCTCCTTGAAGTAGACATTCCCGGTCAGGCGAAACGAAGTCGGCCGGTATTCATGGCCGTGGCTTTCCAGGAAGGCCATGAAGGGGGCGACGAATTCCAGCACGACCTCGTCTATGTCGGCGACGATGAGGGGCCGATCGGATCGGGCCAGCGCATCGATGCGGGCGCGTTCCTGCGGCGTCACGTCGATGGCCATTCATCGCCCGGATTGCCGAGCAGTTCCTCGCGCGCATGCTGCACGAGATCCGGGTCCGTCCCGGTCTCGTTGCAGAAGGCCATCAGGCTCGGCTCGTGTGCGAGCAGGAAATCGAGCACCCCGGCGAGAAAACCCGGTTCGGCCGCCGCGTTCCGGATCTGGCCAGCCTCGATGCCGGTCAGCGCCAGGAAGCGGTTCAGCATATCCTCATTGCCCGCGATCCAGCCGAGGGCCGTCACGGCCACCGCGTCCGGGCAGGTTTCGCCTGTTTCCTCGGTCATTTCCCCGTCCATTCGCTCTTTTTCAAGGGAATCGCGTTATAGCTGTGGATGAAGGCAAAAACGACACCGGATTCGGCTCAGGCGCCGGCTTCCGCACATGGTCGGGAGAAACACATGGCAAAGACGGTCATGATCGTCGAGGACAATGAGCTCAACATGAAGCTCTTCCGCGATCTCATCGAGGCCAGCGGTTACGAAACGGTACGGACCCGCAACGGGTTGGAGGCGCTCGATCTCGCCCGCGCACACCGTCCGGATTTGATCCTGATGGACATCCAGCTTCCAGAGGTCTCGGGCCTCGATGTGACGCGCTGGCTCAAGGATGACGACGACCTGCACACGATCCCGGTCATCGCCGTCACCGCCTTCGCCATGAAGGGCGACGAGGAGAGAATCCGGCAGGGCGGTTGCGAGGGATACATATCGAAACCGATTTCCGTTCCTAAATTTATCGAAACCATTAAGTCGTATCTTGGCGACGTTTGATTCGGAACAGGATAGCGTCCCATGACCGCGCGTATACTGGTAGTTGATGACATCGAGGCGAACCGCGATCTGCTCGAGACGCGGCTGACCGCGGAATATTTCAATGTCATCACAGCCAGCGACGGGCAGGAAGCGCTGAAAATTTGTACGGAAACGTCCGTCGATCTTGTCCTGCTCGACATCATGATGCCGGGGATCGACGGTTTCGAGGTTTGCGAGCAGCTGAAGGCCAATGCCGCGACCTGCCACATCCCGGTGGTCATCGTCACGGCGCTGGACGAGATGGCTGATCGCGTGCGCGGTCTGCAAGCCGGCGCGGACGACTTCCTGACCAAGCCGGTCGACGAGATGCAATTGCTGGCGCGCGTCCGCAGCCTGCTTCGCCTGAAGATGCTGACAGATGAATTGCGCCTGCGCGCCGTGACCGCCCGCGATATCGGACTGGATACGCTGCTGAGCGACAAGGATGACGATAGCGGCGCAAAGCCGAAAGTCCTGGTGGTCGACGAACGCAGCTCCTCGTTCGAGCGGCTGGTCAAGCCGCTGCGGAAGAATTTCGAGATCGTCCATGCGGGGGAGCCGCAGGGCGCCGTAATGACAGCCGCGGAGGGCGATTTCGACTGCGTCTTCGTCGCGGCGCGGTTCACTGAATTCGACGCGCTGCGCATCTGCTCGCAATTGCGCTCGCTTGACCGCACGCGGTTCGTGCCGATCATCCTTGTGGCCGAGACCGACGACGACAATCTGGTCAAGCGCGGGCTGGAACTGGGCGTCAATGACTATATTGTGCGTCCCGTCGATCCCAACGAACTGACAGCTCGGCTGCGCACCCAGGTTCGCCGCAAGCGCTATCACGACAGCCTTCGCGACAATGTCGCTGCTTCGATCGAGCTCGCGGTCACGGACGGGCTGACAGGGCTGCACAACCGCCGCTATCTCGACACGCATCTGGAGACGCTGGTCGCCCGGGGGCTCAACCGCGGCAAGCAATTATCGCTGCTGATCACCGATATCGACCGGTTCAAGGACGTCAACGACACCCATGGCCACGATGCCGGCGACGACGTGCTTCGCGAATTCGCGCGGCGGCTGCGCGATAATGTACGCGGCATGGATCTCGCCTGCCGTTATGGCGGCGAAGAGTTCGTCATCGTCATGCCGGACACCCCGCCGCATATCGCCGCCGAAGTCGCCGAACGTCTGCGTGCCCAGATCGAATCGGACGACTTCTCCATCGAGAACGGCGCGCGCACCATCGAGGTCACGGTCAGCGTCGGCGTCACCAGCCTGATCCAGTCAGAGAACGAGACCGCCAAGGCGCTGCTCAAGCGCGCCGACGAAGCGCTTTACGAAGCCAAGCAGACCGGCCGCAACCGCGTCGTTTCCAGGGCGGCCTGAGCGTTACAGCCAACAAAAAACCGCCGGTCTTGCGAACGGCGGTTCCCGATAGGCGAGGATTGCGCGATCTTACTTGATCTTCGCTTCCTTGAACTCGACGTGCTTCTTGGCAATCGGGTCGTACTTGGTCTTCACCATCTTTTCGGTGAAGGTACGGCTGTTCTTCTTCGTCACGTAGAAGAAGCCGGTGTCTGCCGTGGACAGCAGTTTGATCTTGATCGTCGTGGCCTTTGCCATGGTCTTACCTGTCTTTTCCTGAGGGCGAGCCGAAACGGATCACTGGAAAGGCCGCCGGCGAATTTGCGCGGAACTTATGGATTACGCGCCAAAAGTCAAGCGTCTCCGGCGGCGTTCAGTCGCGTGTGAGGACGTAGCGCCGATTTTCAGCGCGAATGAACGGCACCGGCAGGGCGCGGTCGAGCGCAGGGTCTTCACGCAGGCGCTCCGCGAGCAGGTCGAGAATCGCCTCGGTGATCGTCGGCATCCTGATGCTTTCCAGTGCATCGAGACCGACCCAGCGCACCTCGTCCAGTTCTTCCGCCGGGTTGGCGATCAGTTCGTCCGGATTGGCGACATGGCCGGCATCGGCGACGAAAAACCGGGTGTCGAATCGGCGGACGCGGCCGGGAGGCGTGATCGCGCGCGCGACGAATCGGATCGCGGAGAGGGTGGGCAGGATGCCCCGGTCGAGAAACGTCCGCCATGCCGGCGAGCGGGTAGACGATTGCGCGGCGCCGGCTTTGCCGATCAGCAGGCCGGTCTCTTCCTGCGTCTCGCGGATCGCCGACATTATCAGGGCTTCGGCGCGGCGTGGCGTGCCGGTCCGGCCCATGCCCCTGATCAGCCTTTCGGCGTCGCCGCGGTGCAAGACGCCCGTGCGCGGCGCAGTCAGGTCGGAGCGTTCAGTCCGTCCGCCCGGAAACACATACATGCCGGGCATGAAGGCAAGCTGCTCGCTCCGCCGCCCCATCAGAAGCCGTGGAACGGTTCCGCTCTGGTCGAGCAGGATCAGCGTCGCGGCGTCGCGTGGCCGTCTGTATGGCGCCGGGCCGTAAGGCTTGTTGAGTTCGGCCAGTTTTTCCAGCATCGAGGCGCGATCAGCTGTCGAGTTCCGGATGGGACTCCGGCATGTCGTCCTCGCCGCCGAAGCCGTGCATGTAGTTGGCCCACTGGAAGCCGATGACCGCGCCTTTCAGCGGCTGCATCAGGACGACAGACATGATCAGCATGATTGGGACCCAGATCGCCAGATGGATCCAGCCAGAAAGATCGGACAGCGCTTCGGCCATGGTGAAGCCGCCGACGCCGATGTGGCCGACAATGATGATGTTCAGATAGGCCGGGAAATCGTCGGCGCGCTGGTGGCTCAGATCCTCGCCACATACCGAACATGTCTCGACCGGCTTGACGAAGGATGCAAACAGCCTGCCTTCGCCGCAATGCGGGCAGCGTCCAGCGAAACCGCGTTTCATCGCCTGCATGACCGGGCGTTTCGGGCGCGCTGCCTCCTCGCCGTTAAAGATCATCGTTTCCGTCATCGTCTGCGTCCTGATTTGGGGCCGCCCTTGTGCGGCCTGCCTCTGCCCGGTCCCGGCCCGCCGCGTTTTCCGCGCGAGGCCACCCGTGCGCCTTTTTTCGCCTTATGAAACGATTTCGACGACGTGCCAAGCTTGCGCGGCTCGCTGATCATCTCGAAGCGCATCGAGCCGGCGAGCGGCAACACCTCGACGATCTTCACTGTCACCGGGTCTCCGAGCCGGTATCCCTGGCCCGAATGTTCGCCGACCATGGCGTGCTGCGCCTCGTCGTAGTGGTAATATTCGTCACCGAGAGTCGAAGCGGGAACAAAGCCATCGGCGCCATAGGCTGGCAGCGAGATGAAGAGGCCGGCCGACGACATGCCAGCGACCCGGCCGTCGAAGACCTCGCCGATATTGTCGGCCAGATGCAGTGCGATCAGCCGGTCGACCGTGTCGCGCTCGGCATGGACCGCGCGACGTTCTGCCGCGGAAATCTGGCTGGCGATTTCGCTCAGCTGGTCTTCCGAGACGTCGGGCAGGCCGTCGGTGCCGTCGCCGAGACCCAGCGCCCGGATCAGGGCGCGATGCACGATCAGGTCGGCATAGCGGCGGATCGGCGAGGTGAAATGGGCGTAGCGCAGCAGGTTGAGGCCGAAATGGCCGTAATTCTCCGGCGTATATTCCGCCTGCGCCTGGCTGCGCAGGATCACCTCGTTGACGAGCGCGGCGTGGTCCGTGTTCTTGACGGCGTCGAGGATCACGTTGAAGGCGGCCGGGCGAAGCTGCGCGCCGCGCGCCAGCGAGATGTCGAGCGTCTTGAGGAAATCGCGCAACGCCTCTTCCTTGGCGAGCGAAGGCGAATCGTGGACGCGATAGACGAGCATCTGGCGCTTGCCTTCCAGCGTCTCCGCCGCAGCGACATTCGCCTGGATCATGCATTCCTCGATCAGCTTGTGGGCATCGAGGCGGGACGGGACGATGACGCGGTCGACCATGCCTTCGGCATTGAGCACGATCTTGCGCTCGGGCAAGTCGAGTTCCAGCGGTGCGCGCGCCATGCGGCCCTTGTGCAGGCAGCGATAGGCCTCCCAGAGGGGCTTCAGGATCGGCTCGAGCAGCGGCCCGGTCTGGTCGTCCGGCGCACCGTCGATCGCGGCCTGGGCCTGCTGGTATGACAGCTTCGCGGCAGACCGCATGGTGACGCGGTGGAATGTATGGCTGCGCTTGCGGCCATCCGCGCCGAAGATCATACGCACGGCAAGGGCTGGGCGGTCTTCTCCTTCGCGCAGCGAGCACAGATCGTTGGAGATGCGCTCAGGCAGCATCGGTACGACCCGGTCCGGGAAATAGACCGAATTGCCGCGCTTCAGCGCTTCCCTGTCGAGCGCCGAGCCCGGCCGAACGTAGTAAGCGACATCGGCGATGGCGACGGTGAGGGTGTGGCCCCCGGGGTTGCCGACATCCAGGTCCGGTTCGGCATGCACGGCGTCGTCATGATCCTTCGCGTCGGGCGGATCGATGGTCACCAGCGGCAGATTGCGCCAGTCCTCACGCTTGCCGCCTTGCGCGACGGGTTTGGCCGCTTTCGCCTCTTCCATCGCCGCGTCGGGAAAGACATGCGGGATGTCGTTGGCGTGGATGGCGATCATCGAAACCGCCTTTTCCGAGGCGAACGAGCCGATGCGCTGCGTGACCGCGGCGCGCTGCAGGCCGTAGCGGCCGGCGCGGGTTACCTCGGCTTCGACCAGATCGCCGACGCTGGCATCGCCGAGCTGGTCCTTTTCAATGATAAGTTCGGACTGCTTGCGTTCGACGGGTTCGAGCCTGTAGCCGCCGTCGTCCGTATGGCGGATGACGCCAAGGATCGCGGCGCGGCGCTTTTCCAGCTTCTTGATGACCCGGGCGAGATGGGGTTCGCCGTCTTCGCGGGGCGGCGAGATGCGCGCCAGTACGCGGTCGCCGACGCCGGCCGCGGCGGGGCGTTGCTTCGCGTTGCGCGGCATGCGGATGGAGATCAGCGGCGGTTCACCCTGTTCGGCGTCGTCCCACTCGAGCGGCCGGGCGAGAAGGGCGCCATCGCGGTCGCGGCCGGTTACGGTCAGCACCATGACCGGCGGCAGCGCGCCGGCGGCGACGAGACGCTTGCCGCGCCGCTGGAAGATGCCTTCTTCCTCCAGTTCCTTGAAAAGATGTTTCAGCGCGACCCGGTCTTCGCCCTTCAGGTTGAAGGCCTTGGCGACGTCGCGCTTCGTGGACCGGTCAGGATTTTCCCGGATAAAGGCAATGACGTCATCGCGTGTGGGCAGATGCGCGGAACGCTCTTTCGGTTGCGGCTTGGGGTCGCCTTTGCGCCTAGCCATTTTCGTCCGAAGCGGCGGCCTTCTTTGCCGGAGCCTTCTTCTTTGCCGGTGCTTTCTTTGCGGTCGCCTTCTTGGTCGCCGCCTTTTTCGCCGCCGGCTTCTTGGCCTTGCCGCCGCCGACCTTCTTGCCGGACTTCTCCGCCTTCTCGGTGATCAGCTTGACCGCATCCTCGAGCGTCACCGACATCGGGTCGGTGTTCTTGGGCAGCGTCGCGTTGATCTTGCCGTGATTGACGTAAGCGCCGTAGCGGCCGTCGCGAACCGTGATCGGTCCGCCGATTTCCGGATATTCACCGAGTTCCTTGAGTGCGGCAGGCGCGGATCGGCGGCCGGGACCCTTGGCTATTTTCTCGGCCAGCACGGTGACGGCGCGGTTGAGACCGATCGAGAACACGTCCTCGATAGATTCCAGATTGGCATAGGTACCGTCATGCAGCACGAAGGGCCCATAGCGGCCGAGGCCGGCAGAGATCATCTTGCCGGATTCGGGATGCTGGCCGACATCACGCGGCAGGTTCAGAAGGGCGAGCGCCTTTTCATGGTCGATATCCTCGACCTTCCAGCCCTTCGGCAGGCTTGAGCGTTTGGCTTCCTTGCCTTCGCCGCGCTGGACATAGGGGCCGAAACGGCCCGAGCGCAGGGTGATTTCCTCGTCCGTGTATGGATCCTTGCCGAGCAGTTTCGGGCCGTCAGCGAGTTCCGCTTCGTCGCCCGTGGGGCCTTCTTCGCCGAGCTGGCGGGTGAAATTGCATTCCGGATAGTTGGAGCAACCGACGAAGGAGCCGAACTTGCCGAGCTTCAGCGAAAGCTTGCCGTTGCCGCATTTCGGGCAGATGCGCGGATCGGAGCCGTCCTCGCGCGCGGGGAAGACCAGCGGCTCGAGCTGCTCGTTCAGCGCGTCGAGCACGTCGGTGATGCGCAGTTCCTTTGTTTCCTCGACATGGGCCGAGAATTCGCGCCAGAAGTCGCGCAGGACGTCTTTCCAATTGAGGTTCCCGGCGGAAATCTCGTCGAGCTTTTCCTCCAGCGAGGCCGTGAAGTCATATTCCACGTAGCGTTCGAAGAAACCCTCCAGGAAGGCGGTGACCAGGCGGCCCTTCGCTTCCGGGATCAGCTTCTTGCCGTCCAGTTTGACATATTCGCGGTCGCGCAGGGTCGTCAGCGTCGCCGAATAGGTGGACGGGCGGCCGATGCCGAGCTCTTCCATGCGCTTGATCAGCGAGGCCTCGGAGAAACGCGGCGGCGGCTCGGTGAAATGCTGTGTCGCATCTATTTTCTCGCGAGACGGCTTTTCGCCATTGCGCATTTCGGGCAGGCGGTTCGACTCGTCCTCGTCGTCCGCATCCGTTTTCATGTCGTCGCGGTGTTCCGTGTAGGCCGCAATGAAACCGTCGAACTTCACCACCGAGCCGGTGGCGCGCAGCGTGGCGTTCTTGCCGCCATCCGTCGCGACGATCTCGACCGTGGTGCGTTCCAGTTCGGCGGACGCCATCTGGCTGGCGATGCCGCGCTTCCAGATCAGGTCGTAGAGCTTCAGCTGGTCGCCATCGAGCGCGCTGCGCACCGAGGCGGGTGTGCGCATAAAGTCCGTCGGGCGGATCGCTTCGTGCGCTTCCTGTGCGTTCTTGGCCTTGGTCGAATAATGACGCGCCTGGTCCGGCACGTAGTTCGCGCCGAACTCCTTGCCGATCGCATCGCGCGCTGCGGTGATCGCCTCCGGCGCCATTTGCACGCCGTCGGTACGCATATAGGTGATCAGGCCGACCGTCTCGCCGCCGACATCGATGCCCTCATAGAGGCGCTGCGCTACCTGCATGGTTCGCGCCGGAGCGAAGCCGAGCTTGGCGGACGCCGCCTGCTGCAGGGTCGATGTGGTGAAGGGCGGAGCCGGATTGCGCTTCTGGGGCTTGGCTTCCAGCGACTCGACGGTGAACGACGCAGATTCGAGCATCGCCTTGATCGTGCCGGCCTGGTCGCCATTGCCGATATCCATCTTGGTGACGCGCTTGCCGTCGAAACCGGTCAGGCGCGCGACGAAGGGTTGGCCGCCTTCAGTCTTCAGATGCGCGGCTATCTGCCAGTATTCCTCCGGCTTGAAGCGCTCGATCTCTGACTCGCGGTCGCAGACGAGGCGCAACGCCACAGACTGGACGCGGCCCGCCGAGCGCGCGCCGGGCAGCTTGCGCCACAACACCGGCGACAGCGTAAAGCCGACGAGATAGTCGAGCGCGCGACGCGCCAGATAGGCGTCGACCAGCGGCGTGTCGATATCGCGCGGATTGGCCATCGCCTCGGTGACGGCCTTCTTGGTAATGGCGTTGAAGACGACACGGCGGACCGGCTTGTCCTTGATCGCTTTCTTCTTGTTGAGGACTTCCAACACATGCCAGGAAATCGCCTCACCCTCGCGGTCGGGGTCCGTCGCAAGGATCAGGGAGTCGGCGGATTTCATCGCCGCGGCGATGTCGTTCAGCCGCTTGTTGGAGGCCGTGTCGACGCTCCAGGACATCGCGAAATCCTCGTCCGGACGTACGGAGCCGTCCTTGGCCGGAAGGTCGCGAACATGGCCGAACGAGGCCAGCACCTTGTAACCGGAGCCGAGATATTTGTTGATTGTTTTGGCCTTTGCAGGCGATTCTACGACGACGACATCCATAATATTCGGCAGGCAAAAAGAGAAAAAATCAGGCGCCGGTCGACCGGCGGTGCCCCCGCAAATGGCTGTAACGTGCGATTTGGTCAAGGGGGCAGCACGCGAATTGAAGCCGCATGCGTCGAATGCACGTAAGGATTGCTTTGTGAAATATTGCAATCTGAAATAGCAATGCTAAGCTCGCCCGAAGAATATTCCGCGATCTGAATCTTCCGCGGAATTCGCCGCGGCGGGCATTGCCGGCCGCCATTCTCATCGGGACGTCAAGGGGGAAATGGGTGGCCGATATCCGTCCGGAAGATAGAGATCGCATCGAATATGTCTCGGCGATGCTCATCGAACTCCTGAGGATGACGGATGCGAACCGCTTTCCGGTGTTGAGCTATTTCATCGAGATGGCTTGCCTTGAGGCGCGGCATATACAGGACAATGAACAGACCTCAGGCGATCGCGGGAAGAAGCGAGACGCGGTTGCCTGAGTGACGTTCGATCCGGCCGGCGAGATCGAGTTCCAGAATTGACAGGAAGACCTTTGCCGGCGGGATTCCGGTATGGGCGATAATGTTATCCAGATCGACTGGCGAGGGGCCGAGCAGCGAGACGATTTGGGCGCGCTGGTCCTCGTCGGGCGGCAGCGACAGCGGCTCCTCCGGCTCGAACAGAGGCATCTGCGCCTTCGGGCCCGGGCTCGCTCGCTGGTCGAGCGGCGCCAGCGCCGATATGACATCGTCGGCGGAGGTCGTGACGATGGCTCCGTTCTTCAGCAGGCTGTTGGCGCCTTCCGAGCGCGGATCGAGTGGCGATCCCGGCACGGCGAAGACCAGGCGTCCGAGTTCGTTGGCGAGGCGGGCCGATATCAGCGAACCGGAGCGCATTGCCGCTTCCACCACGATGAGGCCGAACGACAGCGCAGCGATGATCCGGTTGCGCCGCGGGAAGTCGCGGGCGCGCGGTTCCCAGCCGAACGGCATTTCGGTGATCGACGCGCCGACGCCATTCTCGATCGCGGCCAGCAATTCGGCGTTCTCCGGTGGATAGATCCGATTGATGCCGCCCGCCAGAACCGCGACGGTGCCGCTGTCTAGCGCCGCTTCATGCGCCGCGCGGTCGATGCCTCGCGCAAGACCGGAAGCGACGACATAGCCCGCTTCGCCGAGACCGCGCGCCAGCTGGTGCGTCAACCGAATGCCGCTCATCGAGGCGTTTCGCGCGCCGACAATGGCGGCAGCGTTGCGCGCGAAGACCTGTGGGTCGCCCTTGATTGTGACCAAGGGCGGGGCCTGCTCGGTCAGGCGCAGCATTGGCGGGTAGTCCGGTTCGCCAAGGCCGACGAGGCGCGCGCCGTGTCCCGCGATCGCTTCCAGCTCACGCTCGGCGTCGTCCGGATCGGCGATGCGGACGGATTTCAGATTGCCGCCACGGGCCGAGAGCTCCGGCAGCATCTCCAGTGCCAGTTCAGCCGAACCGCAATGAGCAATCAGGTCGCGGAACGTGGCCGGGCCGACACTGTCGGAACGATAAAGGCGGAGCCAGGCAAGGCGCTGCTTGTCGGATAGCACAAAGCGGACCGGCTTTTTGGCCTGTTTGTCCGCAACGGTCATCTTGTCAGCCCTTCGACCCGATCTTGCTTTCCGTGCCGGCGAGCAGGCGCGAAATGTTCTGGCGGTGTTTCCAGAAGACGAGGATTGTCAGGACAATATAGAGAATGCCGAGCTTGGGCAGGCCGACAAAGAAGATCGCGACAGTCGTCGCCACGCTGGCAACGAGTGCGGCGAGCGACGAGTATCGGAAGATGACTGCCATGGCGATCCAGACGACCGCGAAGGGCAGCAGCACGTGCCAGGAATAGCCGAGAGAGATGCCGGCGAAGGTCGCGATGCCCTTGCCGCCCTTGAAGCGCAGCCAGACAGGATAGAGATGGCCGAGGAATGCGCCGAGACCCGCGAGGATCGCCGCGTCCAGTCCGAGGAAGTGATTGGCCAACGCGACCGGCACGGTGCCTTTCAGTCCGTCGAGGAGCACTGTCAGCGCAGCGAGCTTCTTGTTGCCGGTGCGAAGCACGTTGGTCGCGCCGATATTGCCGGAGCCGATCTTGCGTACGTCGCCAAGCCCGGCCATCTGCGTCAGCAGCAGCCCGTAGGGCACCGATCCCGAAAGATAGCCGATGAGGAGCGACAGAATGAGCGCGACCGGAGATGTGTCTGCAAAATCCATGTCAGGCTCCCCCCGGCTTGAGTGTTCGCGCTGCCGTTATGCGCCGTAAACCGGGTTGCCCGCAACCACCGTTTGCATGACCCGTCCGCTGAACCGCGCCTCGTCAAAGGCGGTGTTCTTCGATTTCGAATGCAGCGTCTCGGCGTCGAGCACCCACGGGAATTCGAGATCGATCACGGCAAAGTCCGCTGGTGCCCCAGGCGCCAGCGTGCCTGCCTCGATGCCGAGCAGTTTCGCTGGAGTGGTCGACATAGCTTCGATCAGCCGCGACAGGGACAGATCGCCATTGTGGACGAGCCGCAGGCCGGCGGAGAGCAGCGTTTCGAGCCCGACCGCGCCATCGGCGGATTCTGAGAAGGGCAATCGCTTCGTGTCGACGTCCTGCGGGTCGTGCGAGGAGACGATCACGTCGATCGTGCCGTCCTTCAGTGCCCCGACCATGGCCAGCCGGTCGTCTTCATGGCGCAGCGGCGGCGACAGCTTGAAGAAGGTGCGGTATTCGCCGATATCGTTCTCGTTCAGAGAAAGGTGGTTGATCGACACGCCGGCCGAGACGGACAGTCCGTTGTCCTTCGCGGCGCGGATCACCTGGGCCGACATCGCCGTCGAGATTTTCGCCGCGTGGTAGTTGGCGCCCGTCAGGGCGGCGAGGCGGAGGTCGCGTTCGAGCGGCAGCAGTTCGGCCTCGCGGGGTATGCCCGAGAAACCAAGCCAGCTCGCAAACAGGCCCTCGTTCATCACGCCGCCCGCCGACAGGTCGGCGTCCTGCGTTTCATGCGCGATCGTTGCGCCGAAATCCTTCGCGTAGCGCATGGCGTTGCGCATCACCGCGGCATTCGCGATCGTCTCGCGTCCATCGGTGAACAACACCGCGCCGGCATCGAGCAGGATGCCGATCTCGGTCATCTCGTGGCCCTTCAGCCCCTTGGTAATGGCCGCGGCCGGGAAGATGCGGGTCTTCGCGGTCTCGCGAGCCGTGCGCAGCACGAATTCCACCAGCGCCACGTCGTCGATGACGGGGGCGGTGTCGGGCATCATGACCAGCGAGGTGACGCCGCCGGCAGCGGCCGCCGCGCTCGCCGAAGCGATGGTCTCGCGGTGCTCGCCGCCCGGCTCGCCGATGAAGACGCGCATGTCGACAAGACCGGGCACGATGGTCTTGCCGGTGCAGTCATGTACGGATGCGCCTTCCGGCGCGCCCTGGTTCAATGCACTGGCGCCCGCCGCGACGATCTTACCGTCGGCAATGAACACCGTGCCGATCTCGTCTATGCCGCGCGACGGGTCGACGATGCGAGCGTTGCGGTAAAGGGCAGTGCCTGAATAGGGGCTCAACATCAGGCGGCCTCGTTCTCGTTCTTACGCGCGTCCAGCAGCGCCTCGATCACGGCCATGCGCACTGCTACGCCCATTTCGACCTGTTCCTCGATCACGCTTTGCGGGCCGTCGGCGATCTCCGATGCGATCTCCACACCGCGATTCATCGGGCCGGGGTGCATGACCAGCGCGTCAGGCTTCGCCAGCGCCAGCTTCGCCGCGTCGAGCCCGTAATGACGAAAATACTCGCGTACCGATGGCACGAGGGCCTGTGCCATGCGCTCGCGCTGCAACCGGAGCATCATCACGACGTCGGCGTCCTTCAGGCCTTCCTTCATCGTGGTGAAGGCTTCGACGCCCATCTGCTCGATAGATGCCGGCATCAGGGTCGACGGTCCGACGACACGGACCCGGGCGCCCATCGTGTTCAACAGGATGATGTTGGAACGCGCGACGCGCGAATGCAGGACGTCGCCGCAGATCGCCACGGTGAGCCCGTCGAGCCGGCCCTTGGCGCGGCGGATGGTCAAGGCGTCGAGCAGAGCCTGCGTCGGATGTTCATGCGCGCCGTCGCCTGCATTGATCACCGAACAGCCGACCTTGCGCGCCAGGAGCGCCGCCGCGCCGGCCGCCGCATGGCGGATGATCAGGATATCCGGGCGCATGGCGTTCAAGGTCATCGCCGTGTCGATCAGCGTTTCGCCCTTCTTCACCGAGGAGGAGGCGACGGACATGTTCATCACGTCGGCGCCAAGCCGTTTTCCGGCCAGTTCGAAGGAGGACTGGGTGCGCGTCGACGCCTCGAAGAAAAGGTTGATCTGCGTGCGGCCGCGCAGGACCGACTTCTTCTTTTCACGCTGCCGCGACACGTCGACATCGGCGTCAGCGCGGTCGAGAAGGGTCTGGATATCGGGATAGGAAAGGCCCGCCATGCCGAGGAGATGGCGATGCGGGAAGACGGGGAAGGCGGGTTCGTCGCTCATTTCGCCCATCCTCTAGGAGCATTCGGCGCAGCCCGCAAGCAAGCATCGCGGCGACAGCCACATCGTCCACAATGTCGAGCGGCTTCGGGTCGGATAATCGCGCTGACTGGTTCGGCTCCGTATCAGCCTCAAGTAATCCAATCCTGGCGCCAACCGCTTTCGTCTTCCAACGTCCGAGCTCCCGGTCTAGGTTGCGGTCTGCTTTCAGATCGGTAAAGCGGGGCGTCATGTCGCTTCAAATCGGCGGTCCGTTCCTGCTACGATCAAACGCGGGGCATGGACCCTGGAGCGGACTGAAACAGGGGCTTTTCTCGTGACTGCCACGCATACCGTCATCAATCAGGTTCCGCCGCTTGCCGGCAACGCGTTCCGCGACGATCCGCTGCTCCTGCAACTGGCGAGCGGAACGCCTGAGGCGCAATTGCGCGAATGGCAGCAGATCGGGGCCTATGTCCGTTCGGCGGAAGCGCAGGATCTCGCCCGACTCGCCAATAGCGAGACGCCGAAGCTGAAAACGCATGACCGCTACGGCCACCGTCTCGACCGGGTCGAATTCCATCCGGCCTATCACGCGCTGATGCGCCGTTCGACCGGTTGGGGAATGACTGCGTCCATCTGGGAGCCCAAGGACAGGGGCGCGGCGCCCAGCCATCTCCACCGCGCGATCGGGTTCTATATGCTCGCGGGCCTTGAGAGCGGCCATCTCTGCCCGATGACCATGACGAGCTCTTCGCTCGCCGCCATCACATCCTCGCCGGATCTCGCTCGCCAATGGGCGCCGCGCATCGCCTCGCGAAAATATGATTCGGCCAGCAAGGCCCCGATGGAAAAAGCCGGCCTGACCATCGGCATGGGCATGACAGAGAAACAGGGCGGCACCGATGTCCGCGCGAACACCACGGAAGCGGTGCATGAGGGCAGGGATATCTACCGCCTGACCGGCCACAAATGGTTCATGTCGGCGCCGGCCAGCGACGCTTTTCTCGTACTCGCCCAAGCTCCGCGCGGGCTCAGCTGCTTCCTGGTGCCGCGCCTGCGCGCCGACGGCCAGGCGAACGGCATCGAGTTCATGCGGCTGAAGGACAAGCTCGGCAACCGGTCCAACGCGTCCTCGGAAGCTGAATTCCACGCTGCGACTGGCCATCTGCTCGGGGAAGAGGGCGATGGCGTGCGCACCATTCTGGAAATGGTGACGCTGACCCGGCTCGATTGCGCGGTTGCTTCAGCTGGCCTTATGCGCGCGTCACTTGCTGAAGCCGTCCACCACGCCCGCCATCGCCATGTCGCCGGCGGCGTGCTTGTGGACAAGCCGTTGATGGTGCGTGTCCTCGCCGACATGGCAATAGACGCGGCCGCCGCCACTGCGCTGGCGATGCGGCTCGCCTATGCTTTCGATCATGCCGGATCGGACGAGTTCGAGGCGGCTTATACCCGCGCCATGACGCCGGTGGTCAAATACTGGGTCTGCAAGGTCGCGCCACCGATGATCGGCGAGGCGATGGAGTGCCTTGGCGGCAATGGCTATACAGAGGATTTCCCGATCGCACGCCATTATCGCGAGGCGCCGGTCAACTCGATCTGGGAAGGCTCGGGCAATGTCATGGCCCTCGACCTGTTGCGGGTTCTGCACCGTTCGCCCGAATCCTACGACATGATTCTCGATAATATCGGTCGTCATCTCGGCCGTCGGGGTCCCGGCACGCTCGACGTATTGAGCGCCGCCTTCGACCTGGCGCGCACCGATGAGGGCTCCGCGCGTATTGTCGCCGAACAACTGGCGTTGGCCGCCGCCGCCGCCGAACTCTACCGGCTCGGAGCGGGCAAGCTCGCGGACGCTTTCGTCGAAACCCGCCTGGCTGGCGCATGGCGGTCGAGTTACGGCATGATCGACAGTCGCTTCGACGCGGCGCATCTGCTCGATGCGCTCTATCCTGCAGATAACTGACCGGCGACAGCGAGCACCAGCGGAATGGTCACGAAGGCGACCGCTGTCTGCACCGTGGCGATTGCGGCATAGAGTTCCGCGTCGCCGCCCATCTGCCGTGCCAGGACATAGCCGTTCATCGCTGTAGGCACTGCGGCGCAGAGCGCCAGATAGGAGACTTGCGGGCCGGTCAGGCCGAGCACCAGGGCAAGGCCGAGCACCATCGCCGGATAGATTACAAGCTTGAGCACGGTGGCGACCCAAACCACCAGTTTCGGCCTGAGCGCGTCTTGTGGCCGCAATCCGGCACCAATCGCCATGAGACCCATGCCGAGCGCCGCGCGAGCGACCAGGTTAAGCATGTCCATGAGCGGGACGGGTATTCCGAAGGGCAGGGAGCGCACGACGATCGCAGCGGCGGTCGCGAGGATCAGCGGATTGACCGCGATCTTGCGCAGCACGCCGCCGATGTTGGGATTGCGGCCCGAAAACCAGGCGACAACCGCAACCGATTCGACATTGATCGGAATGATGACGATGGCCATCACCAGCGCGACCATCGCGGCACCCTCGGGCGGGAACAGTTTTTCCGCGACCGCGAACGCGAGAAACCCGTTCCACCGCACGGCCGTCTGAAACACCGAGGAAAATCCGGGACGGCTGAGCGCGATCCGCGCCCGCAGGAGCGGCCAAAGGGCAAGTGTCAGGATTGCGATCGCAATTCCCGGCACGCCGAGCGCGACGACGATCGCATCCAGGCTGAGCGCCGAGAAGTCGGCGCGTACGATCGTCACGAAAAGCAGCACCGGATAGAGGACGTAAAACCCCATCACGTCCAGTCCACGCCAGAATTCTAACGGAAACAGCGGTAACCGGCGCAGCGCCTGACCGAGCACGAGCAGCAGGAATATAGGGAGAATGGCGGCGAAAATGGCGAGCATGGAGAGGGGGTTCGCGAGGGCGTCCGGACAGTCTTGCCCCAGTTGTGCGGTGCTCTGCAAGGTCCTGTGGAAAGACGTTAACCTTAACAAAGGGTATACGTTGCGGCGCTCGGCCATGGGGTCGATAGTTCGTCGAGACCGAACGGGGACGATATGCGCCGGATTCTCACAGGCTCTATTTTATTTGGTTGGATATCGTTCCTGGCAGGCGCGCTCGTGCGCGGCACGGGCATCGGCGAACAGGGCCTCCTCTACGAAATGCAGTTGATGCTGGTCGATTCGACGGCATTCTCGCTGACCGCCGAACTCGCGCGCGGCATTCTCACTGCTGTGATCGTCCTGACCCTGACAGCCTCGCTTTGGGCGCTGATGTTTTCGTTGGCGACCGGCGAAGAGGAAAGGCGCGAGCGGATCAAGACGCTCGGAGCCGCGTTTTCCTTCGTGCTGGTGGCTTGTTCCATCCTGATCCTCCTCGCTACCGTCGCTGACAGTCCGCACGTCGTCGGCATGCTTTTTTCCATCCAGATGGCGACGCTATTTTCCTTGCTGTCGGCCGTGGCTGTCGAGATGGCATGGGAACTCGGGTTGGCCGGACCGCCGTCCGAGGTCGAGGAGATTGAAGCCGGCCAGCAGCACGCTGCCTTGTCCATGGCTTCGCTGCGCCTTTCCGCTTTCGGCTCCCCGGCCAATGACCGGGGGACCCGCTGATGAAATATCTCCTGTGGCTCTGGCTGACGCCCTTGACCTTATTCTGGGGCTGGTTCGGCCTGTCCTATTACGACGTCAATTTCGGCCTGCTGATCTTCAGCCGCGAATTGCATGATCTCGTTTTCAGAATTTACGGTTCGCTGCTCGGATTGGAGCCGTCGACGATCCCTGTCCTGTTCCTGAAGGCCTGCATCTTCGATACGTTTCTGATTTTCGGCATCATTGCATTTCGCAAGCGCAGGCAGATCCGCGCGTGGTGGGACAGCCGTCGCGGCCGGACGGATGGGGACATCGCCGAAACGCCCGACGAAGACGCTGCGGTTCAGATTCCCGCCGAATAAAGCCTGTCCAGCGCACCCTGCAGGATAAAGGCGGCCGCTGCCGAATCGACACGGTCGGCGCGTTTTGCCCGCGACACGTCCTGTTCGATCAGCGAGCGCTCAGCCGCGACCGTCGACAGGCGCTCGTCCCAGAATGCCAGCGGCAGGTCGCTCATGCGGGCCAGATTGCGCGCGAAGGCGCGCGTCGCCTGCGCGCGGGGACCTTCCGATCCGTCCATGTTGAGCGGCATTCCCAGCACGATGGCGCCTGCATTTTCCTTTGCAAGCAGCCCCAGCAAAACCGTGGCGTCGGCGGTGAACTTCGTTCGTTTGATCACCGGCCGCGGCGTCGCCAGCGACAGACCGCGATCGCTGATCGCCACGCCGATCGTCTTGGTGCCGAGGTCGAGGGCGGCGATCGTTTGACCGGGTTTCAGCGCGGAAGTGATGTCCTCGATAGCGATTTCTGCCATGCCCGGTTTTCTGTGCTCTTCAATTCTCTATGTTGGGGTCCTTACAACGCACCGACATCCATTGCGAGGAGGCACGCATGAAAGTCACCTGGTACGGCCATTCCGGTTTTCGCATCGAGACCGGCGACGCGCAGATCCTGATCGATCCGTTCCTCTCCGGTAATCCGAAATGGGACGGCGGATGGGAGGATGTCGCGGACGGCGTCACCCATGTGCTGCTTACACACGGGCATGACGACCATCTCGGCGACGCCGCCGACATTCTGAAGAAATCCGGCGCGATGCTCGTCGCCAATTTCGAGGTCTGCATGTATCTCGTCGGCCAGGGCGTCGACGACGGCAAGATCAATCCCGGCAATTTCGGCGGCACGGTCGACTGCGGCGGTTTCACGACGACCTTCGTGCGCGCCGACCATTCATCGTCGACCCAGACCGGCAAAGGCGGCAATGCCTATCTCGGCAATCCTGGAGGCCTCGTACTGCATTTCCCCGACGAGCCGACCTTTTATCACATGGGCGACACCGACATTTTCGGCGACATGGCCCTGATCAACGAATTGCACAAGCCGGAAATCGGTGTCGTGCCTATCGGCGATCGCTTCACCATGGGCGGCGCGGTCGCGGCCATCGCCTGCCGGCGCTTCTTCTCCTTTTCGAAGGTCATCCCGTGCCACTACGGCACCTTCCCGATCATCGACCAGACCGCAGATACATTCATCGAGGCGATGGAGGGTGACGGCGACAGCGTATTGGTGCCGGAGATCGGAAAGCCGTTCCAGTTGTAGGCCGTTTCGCGCGGCGCCGTGTTGCGCCGCGCAAATGCCAGGGCTATAGCGGGCGAAAGCGAATGATCTCCCGGAGAATTCCATGTCCGTCGACCTTGCCACCGTCAAGCGCGTCGCCAAACTTGCCCGTATCGCCGTCACCGAAGAGGAAGCGGCGAAGATGGAAGGCGAACTCAACACGATCCTCGGATTCGTCGAGCAACTGGACGAGGTCGACGTCTCCGGCGTCGAGGCGATGACCTCGGTCACGCCGATGGAGATGAAGAAGCGCGTCGATGAGGTTACAGACGGCGACAAGGCCGACGACATCGTCGCGAATGCGCCGGCGACAGAAGATAATTTCTTCCTGGTGCCCAAGGTGGTGGAGTAATCGCCGATGGCGGTCACCATCACTTGCGAGACGCCGCTGCAGGATGATGTGCGCTCCATGGTCGGCGCACTCAACGATCACCTCATTCCGCTGTCGCCGCGCGAATTCCAGTTCCAGATGACAGTCGAGCAGATGGCCGGGCCCGAGACTGTGTTGTTCGTGGCCCGCGACGAGACCGGCAAGGCCATCGGCATGGGCGCGCTGAAGGTTCATGACGGAAGCTTCGGCGAGGTCAAACGCATGTACACCGACCCCGTTGTGCGCGGCTCCGGTGTCGGCCGCAAGCTTCTTGAGGCGATCGAGGCCGAGGCGCGCGAGCGCGGGCTTGCCGAATTGAAGCTCGAAACCGGCGGCACCGACCCGTTCGCCGACACCTGGGCCGTCTATGAACGCTGCGGCTTCGTCCGCGGCACGGTTTTCGCAGATTATCCCGATACGCAATACAACGTCTTTTACGAAAAGAAGCTGACCGCATGACCGACCTGACCAGCCTTACCATTGCCGAAGCGCGCGACAAGCTGGCCGCCAAGGAGTTCACCGCCACCGAGCTGACGGATGCCTATCTGGCCGCCATCGACAGCGCCAACGAGGCGTTGAACGCCTATGTGAAAGTGACGCCGGACAAGGCGCGCGAGATGGCCAAGGCCTCTGACGAGCGCATTGCCGCAGGCAAGGCCGGAGCGCTGGAAGGCATTCCGCTCGGCGTCAAGGATCTCTACGCCACCGAAGGCGTCCATACCCAGGCCTGCAGCCACGTGCTCGACGGCTTCGAGCCGCGCTACGAATCGACCGTGACCGCCAATCTATGGGCCGATGGCGCGGTCATGCTCGGCAAGTTGAACATGGACGAGTTCGCCATGGGCTCGTCGAACGAGACCTCCTATTACGGCCCGGTCGTGAACCCGTGGCGCGCCGAGGGCTCCAACAGGGATCTCGTGCCCGGCGGCTCCTCTGGCGGTTCGGCTTCCGCCGTTGCCGCGCATCTCTGCGCCGCTGCGACCGCTTCCGACACGGGCGGCTCGATCCGCCAGCCGGCTGCTTTCACCGGCACTGTCGGCATCAAGCCGACCTATGGCCGCTGCTCGCGGTGGGGAATGGTCGCCTTCGCGTCCTCTCTCGATCAGGCGGGGCCGATCGCCCGCGACGTCCGCGACGCCGCGATCCTGCTGAAGTCCATGGCCTCCGTCGATGACAAGGACACCACTTCCGTCGACCTGCCAGTGCCGGATTACGAGGCCGCGATCGGCGGTTCGGTCAAAGGCATGAAGATCGGCATACCGGCGGAATATCGCATGGACGGAATGCCAGAGGAGATCGAAACGCTGTGGCAGCAGGGCATCGCCTGGCTGAAGGATGCCGGTGCCGAGATCGTCGACATCTCCCTGCCGCACACCAAATACGCGCTGCCGGCCTATTACATCGTCGCGCCGGCGGAAGCTTCGTCGAACCTCGCCCGTTACGACGGCGTGCGCTATGGACTGCGCGTTCCGGGCAAGGACATCATCGATATGTACGAGAAGACCCGCGCAGAAGGCTTCGGCGCCGAGGTCAAGCGCCGCATCATGATCGGCACCTATGTGCTGTCGGCCGGCTACTACGACGCCTACTATCTGAAGGCGCAGAAGGTCCGGACGCTCATCAAGCGCGATTTCGAGACCGTCTTTGACGCGGGCGTCGACGCGATCCTGACCCCGGCGACGCCATCCGCCGCCTTCGGCATCGCCGATCAGGATTTGCACGCCGATCCGGTCAAGATGTATCTGAACGACATCTTCACGGTGACAGTGAACATGGCCGGTCTTCCGGGCATCGCCGTTCCCGCCGGTCTCGACCAGCAGGGCCTGCCGCTTGGCCTGCAAGTCATCGGCAAACCCTTTGACGAGGAAACGCTGTTTAGAACCGGTCATGTGCTGGAGCAGGCCGCGGGAAAGTTCGCGCCTTCGAAGTGGTGGTAAGCCAGGTTCCACGATCGCCGCTGCGATCCTGGTCGTTTTCTACTTCGCCATCCGAGGCTTCGTCAGGGAACTCTGAGATCGGACCGTGGTCGCCTGTTCAATAGGAGCCGCGAAGACCCTCCGAAAAGGGCTGTGCCGTCGCCTTCTTCGGTGACTCGGAGGCCGCGACCCGGTCTTTGTTCCGGAGCTCGACAATGGGCACGGCCGGTCCACCGGTCCATGGCTCGATGTCGCAATGATTGAGCACGCGATTCGCCGCCACGGTGATTCTGATCTTTTCGCCCGGGTCCGTGTCGGGACCGGGACCGAGCGCCTTCAGGGCCGTCTCGCGGTCGAGCCCGCGCAGCAAGTCCGTCGACCGGTCGAAACACTCGCAGGTCAGCGTGATCTCGCCATTGGCCAGTTTGCCGGCCATTCTGCCGCCATAGGCTTGTGCGCAGGCTTCATAGGCTTCGGTGCGTTTGTAGTAGGAGTTGTCCATATCGCGCATCTTGTCGCGGATGGAGGAGCGTGCCTCATGGATCACGGCGCCGACCGAGTCGGCTTCGCCGCCCGCGCCCAGATAGGATGCAGCGCCGCCGACCGCACCGGCCGTCAGGATCGAGAACATGAGGACCGTTGAATACTGCACGTACTCCTCCTTCAACCCCCGATATGCGCCGGTATCCTTTAAGAAAGCGTATGCGTAGTCGAGTGTGTGTTTTTCTATTTGAAAAATACGAAAGCCTCGCAGTATCCAGCGAAATGCATACTGGTCGCCACCCAGGAGAATACATGAACGATATGAAAGAGATAACACCCGATGGCTGAACATTCCGACTTGATTGCCGAAGCGCTCGATTGTCTGAAAGCCGGGGGTTTCACGCTTGGGACCGGCTGGAACAGGGCGCATGAAATAGCGCAGGACCACGAGGGCATCGCCGATTTCGACTGGCTGCATGCCCTCTGCCATCGCATCGAGGGCGACGACCGGAACGCCGCCTACTGGTATCGTCGCGCCGGCCGGGAACGCGGGCAGGGGACAGCCGAGGAGGAGTGCGCTGCAATGCGAGCGGCGCTGCGCTGACGCCCGAAATATCTGCTTCGGGGTATCCGGAATACGTTGCGTTCCCGACTGTCGGGAAATAGCTCGCGGACGATCGCCTCGCCTCCGAGATGTTCAATCAGCTTGCGGGCGGCGAATTTGCTGTCGAGCAGGTGCGTTTCGACGAGTTTCCACCCGAACACGTCGTAGGCGTCGCGCGCCGCAAGAGCAGCCGCCCTGTATCCAGAATGGAATCGGTGATGATCCGATTTACAGACGCGTAGGCCGCGACGGCAAGCGGCATACAAGTGCCGCGCGACAGCCATCCGCCGCGCGGCCGTTTCCTAGCGGTTGTCCAACTGGCCGCGAACCAGTTCGAGCCCGCGCCGCGTGATGCGGTACGGTCCGCCGTTTTTCGAGGCGATGATGCGTCGCCGCTTAAGCTTGCGGAACAGTTCCGGGTCGAGACCCGGATAGAGCCAACCGTCGCGCGTGATACAATCGGCGCGGACGATTTGCCTGTTCTGCCTGATGATTTCGATGTGCCCGCCTTGCGCGAGCAGGTGAAGAACGCGCTGTTCGGCGCGAGAGATGTCCATGATGTCGGATACCGGTCTTGCGGCCATATGGCCGCGCCAATGGATTGGCCGCCGCGCTGGGCGGCCGGCTTCCAGAGGTGGCCCTGTCCCGCCGAAAGGCGGTCAGGGCATTACCGGGTCTCGGACGAACCGAACATCAAAACTCCTGTGTCGGATTTTCGGATAGGCGGTCGCCAAGTGCGTGTCCAGCGCCTTTTATGCCGCAGCCGCATTGCCGAACACTGAGTGTCCTGAATTGAAACACTCTGCTCGGATAAGTTGCATGAATGCCACAGACGATCGCATCGCTACTTGATGATCCTGCCGTTACCTGTTGAAAAAAGGCATTTATTGCTTGCGGCCCCAATTGCGTTTTGGGAGAAATCAACGGGGTCCACGGCCGGCTGGCGACAGGCGGTATCTGGGGTTGGGTAATGCCAAGTGCATGGAATGCGGCGGCGTGCACCTCGTCGACAGCGTATTGAGTACGTCGACAGCCGCCGCAATCATTCCCTCTGAACGCATTTCCCCTGGTGCCGGATTCTGCTGCGTTCGCCAATCGATTGATAAACCGAATTCATGCCGGGCGGTCCTAAGGGCGCGCTGCCTGAGCTGCATTACGGATCCGATTTTCCATCCTTCTGTGCGTATTGGCACACGCGCCGCAGGCATGGCGGAATATGCGTGAAGCCTATGTGTTTTCTCGACAATGGAGATGAAGCCATGCGCGCTGCCTTACGATTGTTCTTTCTCTTTTCCGTCCTGTTCACCGCCGGCTCGGCTTTCGCCGCGGACCGGGCCATCATCGTCATGGACGCGTCCGGGTCCATGTGGGGACGGATCGGCGGCAAGACCAAGATCGAGATCGCCCGCGAAACGCTCGGCGATGTCTTGCCATCCATTCCCGGTGACATGGAATTGGGTCTGATTGCCTATGGCCACCGCGAAAAGGGCGTCTGCTCGGATATCGAGGAGGTCGTTGCGCCGGCCCCTGGCACGCGGCAGACCATTGCCGATGCTGTCAACGGGCTTAATCCGAAAGGCAAGACGCCGCTCACCGACGCCGTCCGTCAGGCGGCGCAATCGCTCAAATTCACCGAAGACAAGGCGACGGTCATTCTGGTGACCGACGGGATCGAGACCTGCGAGGCCGATCCCTGCGCGGCGGCCAGCGAAATGGAACAGGCCGGTGTCGACTTTACCGTCCACGTGATCGGTTTCGGGCTTTCGGAGGAGGAAGGCAAGCAGGTTTCCTGTCTCGCAGAGAACACCGGCGGGCGCTATCTGCAGGCCAAGGACGCCGATGAATTGTCCGACGCCCTGACGCAGACCGTCGCCGCCGCGCCGGAGCCGGAACCAGCCTATTCGATCGGCGAGGGCATGGAGGACGGTATCGACCGTCCGGGAAGCGATTTCCGTTCGCTCGATCTGGCCACGGCTGATCCCGCACTGTGCCAGGCCGAATGCGTCGGAGAGAACAAATGCATGGCGTGGACATTCGTCAAGCCGGGTGTGCAGGGCGAGCAGGCGCGCTGCTGGCTGAAAACTCCGGCCCCTGAGAAGGTCGAGAACGATTGCTGCATTTCCGGTGCTATCGCCGACCGGGTGGCGCTGCAGGACAATGTCACAATCAAGGCGGTGCTCGCCGAAGGTGGCCCTGACTATGATCTCAATGGCCGTTGGGATTATTTCCCGATGGAGGGCGACAATCCGGCCAAGAATTCCGTCGAAGGCGGATACGACACGGCCTTCACCACGACGCTCGCACCGGGCCGCTATCTCCTGCGCTACCGCAAGGACATGGTTGTCTCGGAAACGGTGGTCGAGGTGACGGAGGGCGAGACAATCGATCGCGATCTCGTACTCGACGCGGGCGTCGTTACTGTCCGTGTGTTGCCGGATGACGGCGCTGATGTGGATTCGGGCGCGCGTTTCGACCTCGAAATCGGCGACGTGCGGGATGGCGGCTATGGCGAGGGCATGAAGGTCGTGCCGGCCGGCGAGGGGAAGCTGACCACGCGCCTCGGCGAGGCGAACGCCGAGGAGAGCTTCACCCTGAAAGCCGGTGAAACCGTCCAGCGTGACGTCGTCATGGGCATCGGCATTCTCTCCATCAACGCCGTCTATGCCGAGGGCGGTCCCGCCGTCGAGGCGAGCGGCCTGCGCGTCGATGTCCTGTCGGGCAAGAAGTCGCTCGACGGCAAGCGCAAGCAGTTCGATGGAGGCTATGGTCCCGGCAACGAATTCAAGTTGCCGCCCGGCGACTATGTCGTCCAGGCCCGCCTCGACAAGGCCATCGCCGAACAGCCGGTCACTGTGACGCGCGGCGAGATGACCGAGGCGGTGGTGAACATCAATGCCGGCGTGCTCTTCGCATCGGCACCGGGTGCCTATCGCATCGATGTCTATGAGGGCAGGGCCGATCTGCAGGGCAATCGCAAGCAGATCGACGGAACCTATGGCGAGGAATTCCAGGTCACCCTCAATCCCGGGGACTATCTGGTCATCGCCACGATCGGCGACAACCAGGGAGAGAAGAAGGAGGCCACCGCGACGGTCACCGCCGCGGAGCGGTCCGAAGTGACGGTGGAGTAGATTTCAAAGGTATGGAAGAGCCCCCGGGCGGAGCTGTCCGGGGGCTCTTTTTGGGGTCCGGCGCGGGGAGGAACATCCGAATGGCCGGAACCGGGAGCCGCGTCAGGCGGTCTGCAGTGCGGCCTCTACCTCGATGTCGTGTTTCAGGCGCTCGAACAGATCGTGGTTCTTGCAGAAATAGGGGGCTTCGTCGGGCGTGTCGTTCTCGGACAGCCAGACCTGGCATGTGTCTTCCCGACCGCAATCGGCGCACCGCGCCTGCGCACGCTTGGCGACGGCCTCGCTGCTCGAACGCGATTCCAGTCCGGCTCGCATGCCAAGCTTGTCGACCATGACATTGAACAGCCAGCCTTTTTCGGGCGCCGGAAAGAAATGACGGAAGGACAGCATAGGATTTCCCCTCTTTCGACTGTGTCGTGAGGCAGTGTTCCGCGCTTTGCGAGGTTCGACATTGATCCTGGTCAAACGCCCGGATAGTGGCGGGCTCTCTCCCGTCTCCCCGCGGGGGCGGAATTCGGATAGGCTCGCCACCTGAGTCGCAACCCAGTCAGGAAACGCCCGAATGAACCGAAATGTCCTTAACGTCGTCGTCGCCGCTCTCGTGGTCGCGGTCGCCGTGCTCGGTTATCTTTACTACAAGGAACAGCAGAAGCCGGAAGGCATCAAGATCGAGCTCGGGGAAAAGGGGCTCTCAGTCGAGACCCAGTGATACAGGACGGCAAGGACCTCTTGCGGACGCCGCGCGCACCTTCCGCCAAGCAAAAGCGGCTTGCAGCCATTATTGCGTTGCACTAACGAAACGGGAAACGTTCCGAACCGAAAAGCGCATAATGTCCCTCGTCGATACCCGCATACCCGAACCGAAACGCTTTATTCCCGGCGCCACTGGCGATTGGGAGGTCATCATCGGCATGGAGGTCCATGCCCAGGTGATATCCAATTCGAAGCTGTTTTCCGGCGCCGCGACCGAATTCGGTGCCGAGCCGAATAATAACGTTTCGCTGGTCGATGCGGCGATGCCCGGCATGCTGCCTGTCATCAACGTGGAATGCGTCAGGCAGGCGGTGCGTACGGGGCTCGGCCTGAAGGCGGAGATCAACAATCGCTCGATCTTCGACCGCAAGAACTATTTCTTCCCGGATCTGCCGCAGGGCTACCAGATCTCCCAGTTCAAGGATCCGATCGTCGGCGAGGGGAAGATCATCATTTCGGTCGGTCCGGACAAGCAGGGCAACTTCGAGGATGTCGAGATCGGCATCGAGCGGCTGCATCTCGAACAGGATGCGGGCAAGTCCATGCACGACCAGCATCCGACGATGTCCTATATCGATCTCAACCGTTCCGGCGTCGCGCTGATGGAGATCGTTTCCAAGCCGGACCTTCGCTCGTCCGACGAGGCCAAAGCCTATATGACCAAGCTGCGCTCGATCGTGCGTTATCTCGGCACTTGCGATGGAAACATGGACGAGGGCTCGATGCGCGCCGACGTCAATGTCTCCGTGCGCAAACCGGGCGGCGAGTTCGGCACGCGCTGCGAGATCAAGAACGTCAACTCGATCCGCTTCATCGGGCAGGCGATCGAATATGAGGCGCGCCGCCAGATCGCAATTCTTGAAGACGGCGGCACGATCGACCAGGAAACGCGGCTTTTCGATGCCGCCAAGGGCGAAACCCGCGCCATGCGCTCCAAGGAGGACGCGCATGACTATCGGTATTTCCCCGATCCGGACTTGCTGCCGCTCGAATTCGACGACGCTTTCGTAGCCGAACTGGCCAAGGACCTGCCGGAACTGCCGGACGAGAAGAAAGACCGATTTGTTTCTCTCGGCCTCTCGGCATATGATGCCTCGATCCTGGTGTCGGAGAGGGCGATCGCGGACTATTTCGAAAAGGTGGCGGATGGACGCGACGCGAAGGCTGCGGCGAACTGGGTGATCAACGATCTTCTTGGCGCGCTGAACAAGGCCGGCCTGTCCATTGACGAAACGCCGGTCGATCCGGGCCAGCTTGGCGGCATCATCGACCTCATCAAAAGCGGCGACATATCCGGCAAGATCGCGAAGGACCTGTTCGAGATCGTCTGGAACGAGGGCGGCGAGCCGGCGGCGATCGTCGAGGCCCGCGGCATGAAGCAGGTCACTGACACCGGCGCCATAGAAAAGGCGGTCGACGAGATCATCGCCGCAAATCCCGACAAGGTGGAACAGGCCAAGGCCAAGCCTACGCTCGCCGGATGGTTCGTCGGTCAGGTTATGAAGGCAACGCAGGGCAAGGCCAATCCGCAGGCCGTGCAGGCGCTGGTCAAGCAGAAGCTCGGTTTGGAGGAATAGGGAGAAAACCATGTGGCTGAGGACGGCATCGCCGGATGATCTGGAGACCATCAGCGCCATGTTGTCCGAGACATGGCACGCCACCTATGACGATATCTACGGAAAGGAAAAGGTCTCCGAGCTGACGCAGGCCTGGCACTCCGTGCCGGCGCTGAAGCAGCGCATGACCAAGCCGCGCTCCGAGTTCATCGTCTGCGACGACGGTGTCGAAATCACCGGCATGGCTTTCGTTTCCCAGATCGATTCCGAAACCTCCATGCTGCACCAGCTCTATGTGCGCCCGTCTGCGCAGGGGCAGGGCGTCGGCAAGAAATTGCTGATCGAGGTTGAGGCCTGCTTTCCGGATGTGCGCAAGATCCGCCTCGAGGTGGAGGAAGCCAATGACCGCGCCGTTGCCTTCTACGAGCGAGAAGGCTTCAAGCAGACGGGCACCACGCCCGATTGCGGCGTTAAGGGCTCCGGCATCCCGGCGGTGATCATGGAAAAGGTCATCTGGTAGGCGTTACCATCCT
Source organism: Ahrensia sp. (assembly GCA_002706335.1). Taxonomy (GTDB): domain Bacteria; phylum Pseudomonadota; class Alphaproteobacteria; order Rhizobiales; family Rhizobiaceae; genus Oricola. The sequence goes on along the minus strand of PAKZ01000009.1, from coordinate 265,100 downwards.
CGATCTCGCGACACTCCTGACCTTCGCAACCTTCACAGCGTTGCTCGTCATGTCGCCGGGTCCGAACGGCGTGTTGATCGCCCGTACTGTACCGACCTCGGGCCGGCCGGCCGGTTTCGCCAATATCGCCGGCTTCGTAGTCGCCTTCTATGTCCACGGAACGCTTTCGATCCTTGGCATTTCTGTCCTGCTGCTGCGTTCGGCGGAACTCTTCACCGCGGTCAAGCTGGCGGGGGCGGCTTATCTTTGCTGGATCGGCTACAAGTCGTTGCGCGATGCGTGGCGCGGCGCGGTCAAACCTGTTGCCGTGACGCCGGCGAAACGCGTCCGCGATTTGCGCTGGGCCTTTGGCGAAGGCTTACTCACCAACGCGCTCAACCCGAAAGTGTCGATGTTCTATCTTGCTGCTTTCCCGCAATTCATCCATCCGGGCGAGGGCTCGATCCTCGATGCCTACACGCTGGTGACGCTGCATGCGGCGATCAATATCGCATGGTTCTCTACGCTTGTTCTGCTGTTCGCGCGACTGACTGGCGCAATGCGCAGCGGTTCGATGCAGCGGCTTCTGAAGACGGCGACGGGCGTTGTCTTCATCGGCTTTGGAACAAGGCTCGCCATGCTGCGCGCGGCGACACAGTGACCTGCTGCACTAGTAGCTGATCTGCTCGGTCCCGTCCGGATCGTACATCTGCACCATCGAACATTCGATCAGGTAATCGCGCTCTGCCGGGTCGCAGGCAGCTTCGGCCGCCTTTCTGGCGATACCCTCTGTCGGCAGGCCGCAGATCACCTCGTGCCAATGCAGGCCCTCCTGGTGTTGTACGAAGACGTCGACGCTCCAGCCGGCCGGCTGACACCAGTTGGTGCGGATGCAGTCCTCGTCCGCCGCGCCCGATTCCATGCATTGCGCAACCGCGCAGGAAAATCCTTCCTCCGGCGTGGAGCCCAGACAGACGCCGCTGCCCTGTTCCGGTGCCTGTACAAAGGCAATACCGTTTGGCCCGCTCTGCGCGGATGCGGGCGGCGCAAACAGGAATGCCGCCATGATGAAGAGTTGAAGTCGCCTGGCCATATCGCTCTCCGGATCGTGATGGCGGGAGGCTAGCACGCTGTGGAAAACCGGAATACGGTCTCATCGCTTCTTCGAGGGGGAGAACCATGATCCGTTTTCTGAAAATCGCCATCCCGGTCTTCATCGTCGGGTTCGTCGCCGGCAACGCCTTCTGGTATCTGGCGTCGCCGCTTTGGATCGACCGCGAGGTCAATGAGGCGCTGCCTTCGGACTTCATGGCTACAGCGGTGAAGGAAGGGCGTTTCCGTGATGCCGATCTGGCCCACAAGGGCGAGGGCCGGGCGCAGATCCTGCGGAGCGCCGCGGGCACTGATCTGGTGCGCCTGACCGAATTCACCGTTACCAACGGGCCCGATCTGGAGGTCTGGCTTGTCAAGGAGCCCGACCCGCAAACCTCCGATGACGTCAAACAGAGCGAATGGGTCTCTCTTGGCCCGTTGAAGGGCAACAAGGGCGATCAGACCTACATCGTGCCCGAGGGAACCGATATCGGAGCTTACGGCTCGGTCGTAATCTGGTGCGAACAATTCGGCGTCCTCTTTTCGCCCGCGACACTCACGGAGGTCTGAACCATGAGCCGTCTGACGATCCACAATCCCGACAATGACGCCCATTTCATGCGAGTAAAGCCGGTCAAGGCGGCGGTGCGCGTCAGCCGCGCCGGCACGCTGCTCGCCGAATCGCGCAACGCCCTGCGAGTGCAGGAAACGGGCAAGGATGTTTATGACCCGGTCCTCTACATCCCGGAGGCGGGTGTCACCGGTCCTCTTGAGCCGGTGTCCGGCAAGTCCACTCATTGCCCGCTCAAGGGCGATGCATCCTACTTCACGCTGAATGGCGAGGAGATCGCCTGGACTTACGACCGGCCGTTCGAATGGTCGGAGCAACTGCGCGGCCATGTCGCCTTCTACACCAACAAGGTGACGATCGAAGAAACGGGCACCGATGCGCTCCTTTGACGAGATTTTCGCCATAGCGGCGGAACGCAAGGGCGGCGCGGACACGCTGAACGCGATGCTCGAACCGCCGCTCGGCGCGCCGGACCTCGCCCGAATCCCCGACGATCGCTGGCTCGCCCAATCGACCAAGTGCATCTTCAACGCCGGCTTCAACTGGAAGGTGGTCGAAGCGATGTGGCCGGGCTTCGAGGACGCCTTTCACGGTTTCGATCTCGGCCAATGCGCCATGCTCAATGACGAGGACATCGCCCGGCTCGCCTCCGACACGCGAATCGTCCGCCATGGCGGCAAGATCCGGTCTGTGCAGGAAAACGCGGTCTTCTTCGGCGAACTCGCGAAGGAGCACGGCTCCGTCGGCAAATTCATCGCCGGCTGGCCGGACACGGACTATGCAGGGCTACTGGCCCTCCTGAAGAAGCGTGGCTCGCGTCTCGGCGGCAATACGGGCCAGTATTTCCTGCGTTTCATGGGCAAGGACAGCTATGTCCTGTCGCGCGACGTGACCGCCCGGCTGATCGCCGAGGGCGTCATCGACAAGGAACCGTCGTCGAAATCCGCCATGGCGGCGGTGCAGAACGCTTTCAACACCTGGCACGAGCAGTCGGGCCGGTCGATGAAAGAGATCAGCCGTACGCTTGCCATGAGCATCGGGTAGTTTCGATGGACATGCCCATCGAATTGCCGGTCATCCGCGATGCCCGAGAAGACTATATCGCCGCGCTTGCCGCGATCTTTGCGCAGGACGAAAAAGGCGGCCACGGCGATACAGCCGATCCGGCCGCGCTTCCCGTCTATCTGGCTGCCTTCCACCTGATCGCCGAAAGCCCGGACAACCGGCTCTTTGTCGTCGAGTTCGGCGGCGAGGTGGCCGGTACCGCACAGGTCACTTTCACGACCTCACTGAGCGGTCGAGGCTCGACACGCATGACCATCGAGGCGGTGCAGATGCGGGCCGACATGCGCGGTCGCGGCTATGGCGAATTGCTGATGCGCCACTGCATCGAACTCGGTCGCGAGAAGGGCGTCCGCCTCGTCGACCTGATGTCGAACGCCGTTCGCACTGACGCCCACCGGTTCTACGAGCGGCTCGGCTTCGTGAAGTCCCATGTGGGATTCAAGAAGAAACTCGGGTGATTGCGCACCGCTGCGCCCTTGCATTCGTCCATTTGCAGCGCCATAAGCGGGGAAGCGAGAACCCGCGCCGGAACAGATCACGATGATGAAATTCCTCACCCGCTTCTTCACCTGGTGGAACGGCCAGACGTTCAACACGCAGTTCTACACGTGGCGCAAGGGCGAGCGCGTAGGCGAAGACGAGTTCGGCAATGTCTACTACCAGGGTGGCAAGGATGCGGAAGGCCGCACGCGACGCTGGGTGATCTACAACGGCTATTCCGAGGCGTCTTCGATTCCGCCCGGCTGGCATGGGTGGATGCATCATCGCGTCGACACGCCGCCGACAAAGGAAGACTACAAGCCGCGCGAATGGCAAAAGCCACACAAGCCCAATCTGACAGGCTCAGTCGGCGCCTATCGTCCGCATGGCTCCATGTACACGCCGGAAAACCGTCCGGTCGTCACTGGCGATTACGATGCGTGGACCCCCGGCGAATAGGCCGGATTTGGGTTCACGGGTCGCAATTTCATCGCGGTTCTGCCACAGATTGGGTCTAGTGATTCCAAGCTAGGACGGAACCGGGACGAATTCGGGATCATGATGCGCGCATTTCTCACAGCTTTGGCAGGATCGGCGGTTTTGACCGTGGCTTTGGCGGTGGTTCCCGCTCGGGCGGAACGCGCGCAGAACCCGGTTGCGGAATTCTCGGGCATCGACAAGATCACCGGCCGCATCATCACCTTCGACGTCTATATCGATGAAACGGTGCAGTTCGGCGCGCTGCAGGTTACACCGCGCGTCTGCTATTCGCGCTCCGACAACGAGGCGCCGGGGTCCGACTCCTTCGTCGAGGTGGACGAGATCACGCTGGACCGCAAGATCCGCCGCATCTTCACCGGCTGGATGTATGCCGACAGTCCCGGCCTGAATGCCGTGGAACATGCCGTCTATGACGTTTGGCTGAAGAGCTGCAAGCAGAACTCGAACGTGCCGCCGCCGGACAAGAGCGCCGGCGTCAACTGACGCTCAGGCGTCTGCGCCGAAATAAAAATTCCACAGTCGTTCCACGGTCGGGCGCGCATGCGTCGCCGCATGCAACCGAGCCAGCGACGGCCGCGTGTCGAGTATGTCCGCCAGGGCGTCGCCCTCGAAAGGGATCAGGATAAGGATCGTGTATATGTCGAGCGGCCCGAAGCCGCGCGGCAGGAACCATGGCTCGCCCGATATCACGCCGTCCAGGACGGAATAGAAGCGCGTCAACTGGCGATATGCGGCTTCGCTGACGCTGTCCTGCGCGTCGTATCGTGTCGAGTATTCTTCGGGGTAGGAATAACGGCGAATCGTGGTGTGGCCGGTGGTGGCGATGGCGAACAGCCATTGCAGGAAGGCGGGCCGGTCCTCGTCGCCGATGCGTGGGACCATGCCCGACTCCGGATGCAGGTCGCCAAGCATGACCAGTTGCGCGCCGTTCTCGCCAAACGTCCGCCCGTCGGGCAAGCCGAGGGTCGGGATCAGCATGTTGGGGTTGATGGCCCTGAACTCTTCGGTCTCGTGCGCATCGACGCCCGTGTCGATGTGGACAAGCTCGTAATCGACACCCATTTCCTCCAGCATGACATGCGGCACGAATGCGCTGGTCATGCGATCGTAGTAAAGGCGGTAAGGCTGGCTCGACATCGCGGGCTCCCCGCGTCAGTGTCGTCCGAACATCTCTTCGCGTCAACTTTGCGGATCAGTTGAACTCGACCTCGCCGACGAGCGCGTCGGCCAGCAATCCTTCGTAATCCTCCTGCGGCACGTCGATAGCGCCGAAGCGCTTCAGGTGCTCGGTGGTGAACTGCGTGTCGAGCAGAACGAAGCCACGTTGCCGCAGCCGCTCGACCAGATAGACGAGGCAGATCTTCGAGGCGTCGGTTTTGCGCGAGAACATGCTTTCGCCGAAAAAGGCGCGCCCAAGCGTGACACCATATAGTCCGCCGACGAGCTGGTCGTCGTCCCAGGCCTCTACCGAATGGGCGTTCCCCATCTCGTGCAACTGGACGTAAAGTTCGCGGATTGTGCGGTTGATCCAGGTGCGCTCGCGATCCGGCGTCGCCTCGGCGCAGGCGGCGATTACCGCCCTGAAGGCTGTGTTGAACCGGATATCGAAAGGCTTCTGACGGATTTTCTTCGACAGGCTCTTGGGCACGTGGAAGGCGTCTAGCGGGATGATGCCACGCTGTTCGGGCTGCACCCAGAAGATTTCAGGGTCGTGCGCGTCATCGGCCATTGGGAAAATGCCCGCCGCATAGGCGCGCAGCAGGATTTGCGGCGTCAATCCGCGCTTGCGCGCCTCATCGGCGCTGCGCGTCATGACGCTGGCATTCCGGTCAGCCGCCCGTTAGTGGGCGTCAGTCGCCGCAAGATATTTCTCGAGCCAATGGATATCGTAATCACCATTCGCGATGTCGTGGTTCTGTACGAGGTCCTGGAACAGCGGCAGAGTCGACTTGATGCCGTCGACGACGAACTCATCAAGGCAGCGCCTGAGCCGCATCATGCACTCCACCCGGTTGCGTCCATGCACGATCAGCTTGCCGATCAAGCTGTCGTAATAGGGCGGAATCTTGTAGCCAGCATAGACGCCTGAATCGACGCGCACGCCCAGGCCGCCGGGCGTATGATAGTGCGTGATCGTGCCGGGCGAGGGCATGAAGGTCCGGGGATCCTCCGCATTGATGCGGCATTCGATGGCATGGCCCTCGAAGGTGATATCGCTCTGGCGCACAGACAGGCCCGCCTGGGCTGCCACGCGCAGTTGCTCGTGTACGAGGTCGATGCCGGTGATCGCCTCGGTGACAGGGTGTTCCACCTGCAGGCGCGTGTTCATCTCGATGAAATAGAATTCGCCATTCTCGTAGAGGAACTCGATCGTGCCCGCGCCGCGATAGCCCATCTCGGCGATCGCATTGGCGCAAATCTCGCCGATCTCGTTGCGCTGCCTTGCATTGAGCGCGGGCGAGTTGGCTTCTTCCCAGACCTTCTGGTGGCGGCGCTGCAGCGAGCAGTCCCGTTCGCCAAGATGGATGCCGGCGCCCTTGCCGTCGCCGACCACCTGCACCTCGATATGGCGGGGCTTTCCGAGGAATTTCTCGATATAGACCTCGTCATTGCCGAAGGCGGCGCCCGCTTCCGAGCGCGCGGTCTGCAGCGCGACGACGAGGTCCGCTTCCGAGCGCGCGACCTTCATGCCGCGTCCGCCGCCGCCGGCGGTCGCCTTGATGATGACCGGATACCCGATGTCGGCCGCGATACGCTTGGCTTCCCGCTCGTCGGATACGCCGCCTTCCGAGCCGGGGACGACCGGGATACCGAGCCGGGCCGCTGTGCGCTTGGCCTCGATCTTGTCGCCCATCGTATGGATGTGTTCGGCGGTCGGGCCAATGAAGGTGATGTTGTGCGCTTCGAGGATCTCGGCGAATTTGGCGTTTTCCGACAGGAAGCCATAGCCCGGATGCACGGCATCCGCGCCGGTGATCTCACAGGCGGCGACAATCTGGTGGATGTTGAGATAGCTGTCGCGGGAGGGTGGCGGGCCGATGCAGACGCTCTCGTCGGCGAGCTTCACATGCATGGCCGATTCGTCTGCGGTGGAATGGACCGCCACCGTGGCGATGCCGAGTTCCTTGCAGGCGCGCAGTACCCGGAGGGCGATTTCTCCGCGATTGGCGATGAGGACTTTGTTGAACATGCCGGGCCGCGCCTACGCGATGACTACGAGCGGCTGGCCGAATTCCACTGGCTGGGAATCCTCCACGAGGATCTCGACCACCTTGCCGGCGCGCGGCGCCGGGATCTGGTTCATCGTCTTCATGGCTTCGATGATCAGCAGCGTCTGGCCTTCCTTGACGGTCTGCCCCACCTCGATAAAGGCGGCGGCGCCGGGCGCCGGAGCCAGATAGGCAGTGCCAACCATCGGCGAGGGGACTTCGTCGCCCGAACGTTTCGCCGGCGCGTCCGACGGGGTCTCTGCAGCGGCGGCGGGCTGAGCCGACGGCGCGGGGGCCGGCATGGATGCAGGCGCGGTTGCCTGAACGTAGGACGGAGCCATCAGTTCGCGAGAGACGCGGATGCGCAATTCGCCCTGTTCGATTTCGATTTCGGTGAGATCAGTCTCGGTCAATATGGCCGCGAGATCCTTCACCAGGTCCGTATCAATCGCCGGCTTGCGTTCACCCATGTTATTGCCCTTCTTCCCGTCAGCGTTTCATATGGACGGCCAGCGCGCGGATCGCAAGCAGATAGCCTTCCGTTCCCAGGCCGCAGATCATACCCTTGGCGACTGCGGTGACATAGGAATGGTGGCGAAACCGCTCACGTGCGTGGATGTTGGAGATATGCACTTCCACGACCAGCGTGCGGGCGCCCTCGATTGCGTCGCGCAAGGCGATCGACGTATGCGAATAGGCGCCCGGATTGAACACGACACCGACCCCGTCCCGGCCGGCCTCCTGCAATTTGTCGACCAGTTCGCCCTCATGGTTCGACTGGAAGGTCGAAACCTCGAAGCCGAGTTCCGCACCAAGACGCTCGCATGCGGCATTCACATCGCTCAGCGTCGTCGTCCCATAGGTCTCCGGCTCGCGCGTGCCGAGCAGGTTCAGGTTGGGACCGTTGAGGATGAGGATGCGATCTGTCATCGCGCATTCGCCGTTACGTTTTGTCGCGGATTAGCCGTCGCGCTTCGGTAGAGGCTGCGGCGCGCGCGGGCAAGGGGAAAAGCCGGTTTTCGCCGGCTCAAGCCCCTGTTCGCACATGATTCTGTCGTAAAAACCTGCGTTTACGGTTTCGACGGGCCTAACAGACCGTCGAACCGCATTCGCGCACATTGGCAACCTTCGTCGCCAGAACGCTTTCGCCGAGCGCGCCGGAAACGACCTCGTCGCCGACCACATAGGCAGGTGTGCCGCTGATGCCGAGTTCGTTGGCCAGCGCGTAGGTGGCGCGGATGCGCTCGCCGATACTCGGGTCCTCCATGCGGGCGCGGATTTCGGCCTCGTCGCCGCCAAGCTCGGTGGCGATGCGCATGGCAGATTCGTCGCTCGCACGTCCGTCGAAGCCGAGCAGGCGCAGGTGGAACTGCGGATATTGCTCCGGATAGAGATCGTGGAAGGCGAGAGCCACGTGATGGGCGGCTTCGGAATCCGGACCGAGGATCGGGAATTCCTTGAGCACGAATTTAAGCTCGGAATCGCTCTCCATCATCGACACCATGTCGGCCATGGCGCGTTTGCAGAAGCCGCAATTGTAGTCGAAGAATTCCACCACTGTTGCCGACCCGTCGGCATTGCCGAGCACGGGATCGGCCATGCTGTCGAAGATGGCGGTTTTCTGGTCCTCGATGGCCTTGGCCTGGTCTTCGCGTTGAGCGGCAAGTTGCTTTTCCTGCAGGGCGTCCTGCACCTCGAGCATGACTTCGGGATTTTCCAGTAGATATTCGCGGATCGCGGCGTTGATCTGCGCCTTGTCCAGTGCGGGCTGCGCTTCGGCGACTTCGACCACCGCTTCCACCTGCGGCTGTTCTGCCGCGGGCTGGGCGGCGAAATAGGTGGCGAAGGCCAGTCCGCCAATAGCGACGACGGCGGCGGGGGCGATCAGTTTCCAGTCCAGGCTCGGCATGAGCAATCCTCTCGTAATTCCGTCGATCTAGCGACGGCTTCTCGGAATTTCAAAGCGTTGAATATCGTCGGCGCGAAGCCACTGCGGCGAATTCTGCGGAAAACGCCGTTTCGCGCGCGCCGCGAATACCTTCGCCTCCTTGTAGCGGCCGGTGTAAAAATGCTGCTCCGCTGTCGCGAGATCGGCGCTACCCGTGTCGCCCAGCCGCCCATAGGCCATGGCGAGAAAGCGGTAGCCCTCCGCGTTCTCCGGATCGAGCGACAGCGCCACTTCCAGTTCGCCCACGGCGCGTTGAAGGCTTTGCTTGTCGCCCTGGAGCACAAGAGCGTGTCCGAGGCCGGTTTGCAGCAGGCTGGCCCCGGTCTTGTCCAGCCGCGATGCCTGGGTGAACGCCTCCGCAGCGCCCCTCGCGTTGCCGGCCTTGAGTTGGATTTCCCCTTTCATCTCATAAAGATAGGGGTTGGATGGGTCGGATGCGATCATTTTGTCGATCATCGGCAGCGCCGAGCGGGGCGAGCGATAGAGGAATTGCGCGATGGTCCGAGCATAGAGCGCGGCTTTGCTGCTCTTGGTCTTTGCCGCGAAGCTTTCCGCCGCCGACGGGCCGTCGGAATAGGCGATGATCTTGGCGCGCGCCATGTCGTGGCGTGTCTGCAGGGCGGGCGGATCCTTTTTGTCGAAATAGGGACTCTTGCGGGCAATCGACTCCAGCGCGGAAATACGATCGCGGGGCAGGGGATGGCTGATCCTGTATGGATCGATACGGTCGCTGATCAGCGAGATGCTGCGATCCATAAGTTTGAACGTCGTCAGCAGGCCCTTGGGGGATTGACCGGTCTTTTCCAGATAGGTGACTGCCGCGCGGTCGGCATTCGTTTCCTCGCCGCGCTGATAGGAAAGCAAGCCGCGTTTCGCCGCCTCGGCGCCGCCCATCATTAGCCCGCTTCCGGCGCCGACGCCGGCACGATTTCCGCTCGCACCGGCCGCGATCGCCGCTCCGGCGCCCAGAACCATCGTGGCGATCTGGATCGCCTGGGCGCGATCAATCTGCTGGCGCAGCCTGTCCTGATGGCCTCCCGCGAGATGGCCGATCTCATGGGCGAGCACGCCGATCACCTCGTTGGGCGACTCTGCCTGAACGATGGTTCCGGTATTGATGAAGATCTTGCGTCCGGAAACGAAGGCGTTGAACGCCGGGGAATTGAGCAGCACCACCTCGGTGCGGTTAGCGCGCACGCCCGCTGCCTTCAGGAGCGGCGTCGCATAGTCGAGCAGGAGTTTCTCGATCTCCGCATCGCGCACGATCGGGCCCCGGCTTTGGGCCGTCGCGCCTGATATGGCGGCAAACAGCAATGCAGTCGCCGCTATCCACGTCGCGATCATTCTCGCCAATTGGCAAAACTCCATCGTTCGTGCTTTTACAGCGCTTACAGTCAGGTGGGCTAACGCGATTTGCCCGCCAATCATAGCGAAATCAAGGCTCGCACACCGGAACGTGATGGCGGGCAGATGTCGGGAGCAAGCCTTAATGAGAAGATTGTCGGCGCGCGGAGCGGTTGAGCCATTTCACGCCATGGATGTGCTGCGCGAACAGAACGCGCTGGTCCAGGCCGGCCATGACGTGCTGTCGCTCGCTGTCGGTCAGCCGTCCCATTCCGCGCCGAAGGGCGTGCTGGATATGGCTGCCACGGCGCTGCGCGACGCGAAGCTCGGCTATACAGACGCGCTCGGCCGAATGGAGACGCGCCGCGCCATCTCACGCCATTATGGCGATCGTTATGGCGTCGAGGTTCCGGCCGAACGGATCGCCGTGACCACCGGATCGTCGGCCGGCTTCTCGCTGGCCTTTCTTGCGGTGACCGATCCGGGCGACCGGGTTGCCATAACAGCACCCGGCTATCCCGCCTATCGAAACATTATCAAAGCCTTGTCGCTGGAACCCGTCGAAATCCAGACCGACTCGGCCGAGAGCCATATGTTGACCGTAGAAGCACTGGAGGCTGCGCATCGCGAAAGGCCGATAAATGTCCTTCTGATCGCCAGCCCGGCCAATCCGACAGGCGCCGTCACCGACCGCGACCATATGGCCGCCATGATGGATTTTTGCCGCAACGAGGGCATCGCCTTTATCTCCGACGAAATCTATCACGGCCTGCGCTACACCGGCGACGACCGGACGGCGCTGTCGCATTCCGACGACGTGATCGTCATCAATTCCTTTTCCAAATACTACTGTATGACCGGCTGGCGTATTGGATGGATGGTGCTGCCGGAAGACATGGTCCGACCGGTCGAGCGTCTTTCCCAGAGCCTCTACATTTCCGCGCCCGACCTGTCGCAGATCGCCGCTCCGGCGGCGTTCGGATGCGGGGAAGAACTGGAGGCAATCAAGGACGGCTATCGCGCCAACCGCGCGCTGCTGCTCGAGCGGCTGCCGTCGATGGGCATCACATTCGCCGCGCCACCGGACGGGGCGTTTTACGCCTGGTGCGACGTCAGCGCCCACACCAATGATTCCATGGAATTCGCAAGGCGCATGCTGCAGGAGATCCATGTCGCCGCGGCGCCAGGGCTCGACTTCGACCCCGTCAACGCCGAACGCTTCATGCGCTTCTCCTATGCCGGTTCGACCGACACGATCGCCCGCTCGCTCGACCGTATGGAGGCTTGGCTGAAGGGTTAAATTGCCGCCGCGACATCTCCGGAAGTTTGACCCTGTTTTCAGATTGTGCCCGGTCTTGTCCGCCTTGATGAAGCGATTGCGCTTCTGCCCAGTCACCGAGCGGCCGAAGCTATCCCGCGTATAGACCCAGAGAATACTGATCGCATTCGCGAAGCCGTAGAAAAAACGCCCTTGCCGGCGAGATGCGCGGCAAGAGCGTGTTTTCAGCACTCGTACAGTCTGGTTCGGCCTGAAGACGGCTGGCAAGTGGTATTGCCATGACCGCCATGCGCGCCGAACGGCTTAGAAGAAGCCCTTGCGGGACCACCAACCGGTGCGCTTCGGCTTTTCCTCGTTGGCTGTGCCCTCCGAGGTGACAACCGGTTCGGCATCGAGATTGAGCGTATCGGCGGTTGCGCGCCGGCGCGACGGTTTTTCGTCCGGCACGGCTGCTTCCGCTTCTGCGGCATTGTCGTTGGCGACGGCTGCTTCCTTTGGCGCGTCCTCGCTTGCAGCAGTTTCCGCGACAGGCTCTTCCGCTACTGGTGCCTGTTCGGCAGACACTTCGGCTGCCTTGAGTGTATCTGCCTGCGCGGCCTGTTCAGCTGCGGCCTGTTCCTCGGCGGCTTTTGCGGCTTCCTCCGCCTTGCGGCGGTTTTCGGCTTCCTGTTCGGCGGCCTCGGCCACGATCATATCGGCAAGCGGACCCACCGGTTCGGCGTCCGGCAGGCGGAACGGACGGCGATCGCGGCCGCCACGACGTCCGCGCGAACGCCGACGCTTGCGCTTTCCGCCGCGGCTTTCGTCCCGGTCATCCTCGTTCTCGTCGGAGGCTTCGGAAGTATCCTGGCTGTCGCTTTCGTCGCGATCCTCGTCACGGCCCTTGCCGCGACGCCGGCGCTTGCGGCGCTTCTTGGAGCGACGGTCGTCGTCTTCCTCGTCCTCCTCGGACGGGACGGCGCTGCCGATCTCTTCTTCTTCCTGGTCGATCTCTTCTACGATGTCGTCATCGTCATCGAAATCGCTGTAGTCCGGACGGATAGGCTCGACGCGAGGAAGGTCGGAGATCTCGCCTTTGTCGAAAGCATACAACTCAGACCCGATCATAGGATCGGAGACGATCTCGATATGCAGGCCGAAGCGGCCTTCCATCTCGGTCAGCGTCTCACGCTTGTGGTTGAGGATATAAAGCGCCGTGTCGGCGTCGGTGCGCACGGTGATGTGGTGCTTGCCGTTGCGCATCAGATAGTCTTCCAGCGACCGGATGACGTGCAGCGCCACCGATTGCTGCGAACGGATATGACCGGCGCCGCCGCAATGCGGGCAGGGCTGCATGGTGCTTTCCAGTACGCTGGCGCGCATGCGCTGGCGGCTCATCTCCATAAGGCCGAAATGCGAGATACGGCCGACCTGGATGCGGGCGCGGTCGTTCTTCAGGCACTCCTTGAGCTTCTTCTCCACCGCACGGTTGTTGCGGTTTTCCTCCATGTCGATGAAGTCGATGACGATCAGGCCGGCGAGGTCGCGCAGGCGCAATTGCCGCGCCACTTCCTCGGCCGCTTCCAGGTTCGTCTGCAGCGCCGTATCCTCGATGGAGTGTTCACGGGTCGACTTGCCGGAGTTGACGTCGATGGCGACGAGCGCCTCGGTCTGGTTGATGATGATGTAGCCGCCGGATTTCAGGCGGACGCTTGGCTGGATCAGGGCGTCCAGCTGAGCCTCCATCCCCGTCTTGGCGAAGATCGGCTGCGATTCGCGCCATGGCTGCACCATCTTGGCGTGGCTCGGCATCAGCATGCGCATGAAGTCCTTCGCCTCGCGATAGCCGTTCTCGCCGGCGACAAGGATTTCGCTGATATCCTTGTTGTAGAGGTCGCGGATTGACCGCTTGATCAGGCTGCCTTCCTCATAGACCAGCGACGGCGCAGTCGAGGCCAGCGTCAGTTCACGGACGCTGTCCCACATACGCATCAGATATTCGTAGTCGCGCTTGATTTCAGGCTTGGTGCGATTGGCGCCGGCCGTGCGCAGGATGACGCCCATGCCCTGCGGCACCTGGAGATCCTTGACCACGTCCTTGAGCCGCTTGCGGTCGGTCGCGTTGGTGATCTTGCGCGAAATGCCGCCGCCGCGCGCTGTATTCGGCATCAGTACGGAATAGCGGCCGGCGAGCGACAGATAGGTGGTCAGCGCCGCGCCTTTGTTGCCGCGCTCTTCCTTGACGACCTGAACCAGAATGATCTGGCGGCGCTTGATGACTTCCTGGATCTTGTACTGCTTGCGCAGGGTGCGCTGGCGCGGCCGCGCCTCGTCCATCGCGTCTTCGGAGCCGACCGTATCGATTTCGTCGTCATCGCTGTCGTCGCCGTCGTCGTCCGAGTCGTCGTCATTGTCGGCGCTGTCGTTGCGACGGCCCCGGGTGTTGCGACGGCCCCGGCGACGGTTGCGTCCGTGTCCGCGGCGATTGTCGTCGCGGCCGTCCTGCTCGTCGCCGTCATCGCTGTCGTCGGATGCCGTCTCGGCGTCGTCGTCATCTTCGTCCGCTTCCGGATCCTCGGAAATCACATTGCCGTCGTCGACCGCGCGCGCAGCCATCGTTTCAGGCGTATCGTCGCCTTCATCGGCGGATATATCATCGGTTTCCGCCTTATTGGCCTGGGCTTCTTCCCAAGCGGCAAGGATCGCATCCATGGCGACGGGTTCGGCGTCCGGGACTGCGGCGACCCGCGGCTTGTCGCGCCGGTTGGATCGGTTGCGGCGTCCGCCGCGTTTGCGCCGCGATGAAGAAGAAGACGAAGACGAGCGGCTGTCGCCGTCACTGTCGTTGTCATCGTCTTCCTGTTCCTGTTCAGCAAGACGCGCTTCTTCCGCCAGCAGAGCCTGACGGTCCGCCAGCGGGATCTGGTAGTAGTCGGGATGGATTTCGCTGAAGGCGAGGAAGCCGTGGCGATTGCCGCCATAGTCGACGAAAGCGGCCTGAAGCGAAGGTTCGACGCGGGTTACCTTGGCGAGGTAGATGTTTCCGCGGATCTGCTTCTTGTGTTCTGATTCGAAATCGAAGTCTTCTAGGCGATTACCTTTGACTACAACTACCCGGGTCTCCTCCCGATGGGAGGCGTCTATCAGCATTTTGTTTGACATTGATTCTTGATCCGGCAGCCGCGCATTCACCCGGAGGTTGCAACCGGTGGCGCGCCGCGCGGCGTCTTGCCGGCGGTGTTGAGCTGCTCATTGTATGTTCTGCCGGCGCCATCGACATCGCGGCGAGAAAGGGTATCTCTCGTCTTTGCCGCGGTTCTCTGTCTGCTCTGGTCGAAAAAAACGCCATGAATTAAAGGGCCAACAAAACGACTTCATTAGGGCTCCATGCATGGAGCCGGTTCATTTGCTCTACTCGAGAGCCGGGCTCGCTATAACCGGAACCCGTTGGATGATGCCGCCAGTTTACAACCGCACTGGCAGGCGAAACCTTTTAAGTGTCAGGGTGCGGATTGACGCTCCACTGCGTTTCCAATTTAGAATTTTGCTAAACGCGCTGCAAGCGTTTTAATTTTGCGTGACATGATCTTGGGGCCTGATGATGCTTGACTTCCGCCATGCGGGTAAAGAACCGGTTAACCATGTTGGCTTATCCACACAGGCAACTTGATCGATAGACGGCGACGGCGTTTCGGTATCGGGGAGGCGATGGCTCAGCAAATCGGACATGGATATTCATCCGGAACGGCGCGGCGTTTCGCTGCTGCCGCGCTGGCGTTCGTCCTGTTTTTGCTCGCCCCGCTCGCTGCGTCCGCCGAAAGCGCGCCGATCGCGCTCGACATGCGTGTTGCCGGTGACGAGGCTGTCACGCGCATCGTCATCGAGTTTGACAAGCCGGTCGAGGTTTCGCACCGGCTGCTCGACCGGCCATGGCGACTGGTCCTCGATTTCAACAAGATCGGCTACGGTTTTGATGCCGAGGCGGTTAACACGTCCGGGCTTGTCTCGGGGCTTCGCTATGGTGACATGGGCGGAAACCATTCAAGGCTCATCTTCCGCACCCGACATCCGTTCAAGATCGCGAGCATCGAGTCCCGGCCGGACCGGGAAACGAGCCGTCACAACGTCGTGATCGATCTCGTCGCCGCGGGGGCGGATGAATTCGCCGATGCGATGGATCGCTCGCTCACCACCGGCGCGGTGGTCAATAGCGTCGAAAAACGCGACAGGCTGGGTTCGGTGCGGCAGGACGACCGGCCTTTCACCATCATCATCGATCCGGGCCATGGCGGCATCGACAACGGCGCCAAGGGAGTTCGCGGCACGCTGGAGAAGGATGTCGTGCTGGAATTCGCCCGCACGCTACGCGACCGGCTTTCGCGTTACGACGGCGCGCAGGTCTTCATGACCCGTGACAGCGACGTTTTCGTCTCGCTGTCCGACCGCACGGTCTTCGCCCGCGAACACCAGGCCGATCTGTTCATTTCCGTCCACGCGGATTCACTGCGCCAGCACGGCGTGCGCGGCGCGACCGTCTATACGATTTCCGAGAAGGCTTCCGACGAGGTCGCCGCAGCCGTCGCGGCCAACGAGAACCTGGCCGATTCTGTCGCCGGGGTCGAAAATACCGAGGAGTTCGAGGGCGTGTCCGATATCCTCGTCGATCTGGCGCGCCGCGAGACGCTTGGTTTTTCGGTCCAGTTTGCGCGTCTTGCCATATCGGACATGAAGGGCTTTGCCCGGCTGATCAAGAACCCGCACCGCTATGCGGGATTCCGCGTTCTCAAGGCGCCGGACGTTCCTTCCGTCCTGATCGAACTCGGTTATCTGTCCAACAAGGACGACGAGCATCTGCTCAATCAGAAGGAGTGGCAGAACGGTCTTGCCGATCGTCTCGCCAATGCTATTGAGAAATTCGCGGCGCTGTCGTCGCGCGATATCGAGTCGAGCGTTGCCGCCGGTCAATAGGCGCGATCGTTCCTGTGTTGCTGGAAAGACACGCTTTTTTCCCGCCGTGCCATGGTCCCGTCCAATTTCGGTAGAATGGCTGGTTTCAAGCTTGGCGCGACTCTAGTAGCTTTAGCGCCTGTCCGAATCCCCGGCCTTCAACGGATCGCCGGGTGCGACTGAAAGAGAGCAGATGCTTCGAATTCTTGGATATTTCTTCGGAATCGGAACGGTTATGGCCCTGCTGGTGGCCGCCGGCGTCATCATCTATATCGGCGATCTGACCAACGACTTGCCCGACTACGAGGTGCTGGCCAACTACGAGCCGCCCGTGATGACCCGGATCCACTCCTCCGATGGCCAGCTGATGGGTGAGTTTGCGCGCGAGCGGCGCCTCTATATTCCCATCCAGGCCGTTCCGGACCGCGTCAAGGCGGCTTTCATCTCGGCCGAAGACAAGAATTTCTACCAGCATCACGGCGTCGATTTTTTCGCGCTGACGCGCGCTGTCATCACCAATCTGGAGAACATCGCATCGGGAAGCGACAGACGCCTCGTTGGCGCGTCGACGATCACCCAGCAGGTCGCCAAAAACTTCCTTTTGACCAATGAGCGGTCGATCGACCGCAAGATCAAGGAAGCCGTGCTGTCCTTCCGCATCGAGCAGGCCTATTCCAAGGACCGAATTCTCGAGCTCTATCTGAACGAAATTTTCTTCGGCAAGGGATCTTACGGTCTTGCCAGCGCGGCGCTCACCTATTTCGGCAAGTCCGTCAACGAACTGAACCTGCAGGAAGCCGCCTATCTCGCGGCGTTGCCCAAGGCGCCGTCGAACTACGATCCGTTCAACGACACGGAAGCGGCTACCGAACGGCGAAACTGGATCATCGACCGGATGACCGAGAACGGCTACGTCACCGAGGAGGAGGCTGCCGCCGCCAAGCAGCAGGGGCTCGGCGTCAATTACCGCCGCTCCGGCGACACGGTATTCGCATCCGAATATTTCACTGAGGAAGTGCGCAAGCAGATTGTCGAGCGTTACGGCAATGACGCGCTTTACGAGGGC
This sequence comes from Ahrensia sp., assembly GCA_002706335.1. Lineage (GTDB taxonomy): Bacteria > Pseudomonadota > Alphaproteobacteria > Rhizobiales > Rhizobiaceae > Oricola. Next base: position 247,640 of record PAKZ01000009.1, on the reverse strand, counting down.
GGCCTTTCGGTTCGCACGACCCTCGATCCGAAGCTGCAAGTCATGGCGCGCAAGGCGCTCCAGCACGGGCTTATCAAATATGACCGCGAGAATGACGGCTATCGTGGCCCGGTCACGACCATCGATGTGTCGGGAGACTGGGGCGAGCCGCTTGCCGGCGTCGAGGGGCTGAACGACGTCCCGGAATGGAAACTCGGCGTGGTTCTTAGCGTCGGCGATGACGGCGCCAGAATCGGGCTGCGTCCCGATCGACAGGTTTCCGGCGAGGTCGCTCCCGAGCGTGACACCATCAAACTCGCCGCGGCGGGCCTGGACTGGATCAAGACCACGAATATCGATGGCGAGCGCAAGAAGGTCAAAGGCATCGGCGACGTCCTGAAAGTCGGAGACGTCGTCTATGTCGAGAAGACTGGCGATGATTGGGAGCTCCAGCAGGTGCCGAAGATCTCCGGCGCGCTGGTGTCAATGGATCCGAACACGGGTCGTGTGCTCGCCATGGTCGGCGGCTTCTCCTACAACCAGTCGCAGTTCAATCGCGCGACGCAGGCCTATCGCCAGCCCGGTTCGGCGTTCAAGCCCTTCGTCTACGCGGCCGCGCTCGACAATGGATACACGCCGGCCTCGGTGGTGCTCGACGCGCCGATCCAGCTTGTCTCGGGCGGCGAGGTCTGGCAGCCGAAGAACTATGGCGGCGGCTTTGCCGGCCCGTCCACGCTGCGCCTCGGCATCGAGCGGTCGCGTAACCTGATGACGGTCCGGCTCGCCAAGGACATGGGCATGCAGCTGGTCGCCGAATATGCCGAGCGGTTCGGCGTCTATGACGATATGCCGCCGTTGCTCTCCATGGCGCTCGGTTCCGGCGAGACGACCGTGCTGCGCATGGTGTCGGCCTATTCGGTGATGGCCAATGGCGGCCGCTCCATCGAACCTTCCCTGATCGACCGTATCCAGGACCGTTATGGGCGCACGGTCTACAAGCACGACCAGCGTGTCTGCGAGGGCTGCAATGCCGAACGCTGGGCCGGGCAGGAAGAGCCGACCCTGATCGACAATCGCGATCAGGTGCTCGATCCGATGACCGCCTACCAGATCACCTCCATGATGGAAGGCGTCGTCCAGCGCGGAACCGCGACCATCATGCGCGATCTCGGCCGCCCGCTCGCCGGCAAGACCGGCACGACCAATGAGGAAAAGGATGCCTGGTTCATGGGTTTCACGCCCAACCTCGTCACCGGCGTCTATATCGGCTTTGACACACCCAAACCGATGGGCCATGGCGCGACCGGCGGCGGTCTGGCGGCGCCTGTCGTCAAGGAGTTTCTCACCCAGGCGTTGAAAGACGTGCCCATTGCCGATTTCCGCCTGCCCGAAGGCATGAATGTCGTCGAGATCGACCGCAAGACGGGCATGCGCTCCCAGGGCGGTCCCGACACCATCCTCGAAGCCTTCAAGCCTGGCACCGGCCCGGCCGATACCTATCAGGTCATCGGCATCGAGACAGTGGCCGTCCAAATCGAGGAACAGCGCAAGATCTCGCCGCGCGCCCAGGAAGCCATCCAGACAGGGCAGGGCGGTCTCTTCTGATCTTGCCGCCGGCTCTTTACACATCGGCGCCGGGTGCCTAAAACCCGGCGCCTGAAGACATTTTCACGAATCCGAGGGACAGAAAATGCGCGCCGAAACCGCGACGCTCGTCGACGACATCAAGCAGGCCATAAGCCTGCTGAGGAGGCATCTTTGACTGGGATGAGTCCGTTAAACGCCTGGAATATCTGAATTCTCGCGCCGAGGATCCCGACCTCTGGAATAATGCCGAAGAGGCGCAGAAGCTCATGCAGGAGCGTCAGCGCCTGGAAGACATGATCGGCGCCATCAGAGGTTTCGACCAAACGCTGGAAGACAGTGTCGAACTCATCGCCATGGGCGAGGAGGAAGACGACCAGGAAACCATCGCCGACGCGGAGAAGGCGATTCGCGACATCCAGGAAGCGATCGACAAACGCTCCGTAGAAGCGCTGCTGTCTGGCGAGGCCGATTCCAACGACACCTTCATGGAAATCCACTCCGGCGCCGGCGGTACCGAGAGCCAGGACTGGGCGTCGATGCTGCTGCGCATGTATACGCGCTGGGCGGAGCGCCGCGGCTTCAAGGTGGAGGTGATGGAAGTCCAGGCCGGAGAAGAGGCGGGCATCAAGTCGGCGACCATTCAGGTCAAGGGCCACAACGCCTATGGGTGGATGAAGACGGAATCGGGCGTGCACCGTCTGGTGCGCATCTCGCCTTACGATTCCAACGCGCGCCGCCATACCTCCTTTGCCTCGGCCTGGGTCTATCCGGTCATCGACGATTCGATCGACATCGAGATCGCGGAGAGCGACTGCCGCATTGACACTTATCGCGCATCCGGCGCGGGCGGCCAGCACGTCAACACGACGGACTCGGCGGTGCGTATCACGCACAATCCGACCGGTATCGTCGTGCAGTGTCAGGCCGAACGCTCACAGCACAAGAACCGGGCGAGGGCATGGGACATGCTGCGGGCCCGCCTCTATGAGGAAGAGCTGAAAAAGCGCGAGGCCGAAGCCAATGCCACGGAGGCGACCAAGACGGAGATCGGCTGGGGCCACCAGATCCGGTCCTACGTCCTGCAGCCCTACCAGCTCGTGAAGGATCTGCGTACCGGCGTCGAATCCACGTCGCCGTCCGATGTGCTCGATGGCGATCTCGACGAATTCATGGAAGCCGCGCTCGCCCATCGCGTTCATGGCGGTGACGTCGAAGTCGAGGACGTGGAGTAGGGGCCTGCGCTCTCGAAAAGGGAAGTCTTAAAGGCGGGTAGCCGCCTTTTCGATCATGCCCGGCCATTCGCCGATCATCGCGGCGAAGTCCGCATCCGTCATTTTCGCCAGATAGGCCTCGCCGGACGCACCGAGCGACTGCATGTCGTAGCTGACCACAACATCAGCCGAGCGGGGACCGCGGGCCTTGCAGTTCACCTCCACGAACGCTGCCCGGTTGCCGGGTGTCAGCCTGAGATAACGGACATGATGACGGTCCGGCTCCCATTCGAGGCAAGTCCACCATGTGCGTTCGTCGCCGCTGCCGGTCGCAAACAGCAAGTCTTTCCGCGTCTTGTCGCCGTCCGCAGGGAAGTAATCCGGCTTCCAGCCCGGAACCCAGTCTTCCTCGCCCTTCGGCGTGAACAGCGGAAAAGCTTCGCCGACCGGCCGGTCGACGACGATTCCATGCTCGAAACGCTTTCTCATGGCTCGTCCTCCGTGAAACGGTGCGCATCGCCGGCGGTGAGGCGGCAATCATAGACGTCGCGCAGCTTGTCTATGACCGCGCGTGTCTCTTCCGTGAACGGCTGCTTGCCCTCGAAAGCATGCAGCACGATGCCTTCCAGCAGGTCGCCGAGGCTCATATCCTCGTATTCTGCAAGCCCCTTTAGCACCTTCAGGAGCGGCGTCGCGATGCGGACGCCGGTCTGGGTCCGCGTAATTGCCTGAGTTGTTACCATGGTAACATTGTATCCTGAACTGTGCGGAAATCAAGCGCGAAGCTGTCTGATCGCTCCTGTGACGCAATGCACAGTGGCGGAACCAAACGCAGCGTAAGTTCGTTTCATGTCCTGACAAGGAGAGAAACAATGGAACCGATCGTTGCTGTGATGCTGATACTTGGATGTGATCATTCGATGATGGTCTGCCGCCAATCTGCGCGACCGGTCGAGCATTATGCTTCCGTCGAAAGCTGCGAGGCCGACAAGGATATCCAGGTCCGTTTCGTCGACGATTACCCAATGGCCGTTGCCGAATGCATCAAGGTTCCGGCTCTCGGCTCTGGTCAGAAAGTCGTCATCGACTGGCGCCTCGACGCCACCAACGGCCTTTTGGCAGAAGCGCGCCTGCGCGATACCGGCCAGATGACCGCCGAAGCCGCCATGCCGGGCGAAGCCGGCGGCGTCTGATTACCCTATCTTCCTGACCTCCAATCAGAAGAAACGAGAAGGCCCGCTGAATAGCGGGCTTTTTCGCGTCTGGGCCTGACTTCGGCTGTCGGGCATTTGCCCGAATACGCCAGTTGGCTGCTAGAGTGATCCCCGAAGCAACAATGTGAAAGGATCCTGCCATGCAGGCCTATACGAATTCATGGCAGTTCTGGGCGCTGCTAGCGGCCGTTTTCGCGGCGATGACGGCCATCTTCGCGAAGATCGGCGTCGAGAATGTCAATTCGAACTTCGCGACCTTCCTGCGTACCCTCGTCGTGATCGCGGCCTTCGTACCGCTATTGTGGTTCACCGGTGAATATCATGGCCTGTCATCGCTTTCCTCCAAGACGATTATCTTCCTTGTCCTGTCGGGTCTGGCGACTGGCGCTTCATGGATTTGCTATTTCCGCGCGCTGCAACTGGGCCAGGCCGGGCAGGTCGCGCCGGTTGACAAGATGAGTGTCGTTTTTGTCGCCATTATCGGCGCGCTTTTCCTCGGCGAACGTCTGTCCGTCATGGGTTGGAGCGGCGTCGCCTTGATCGCCGGAGGTGCGGTTCTGGTTGCGGTGGGGTGACGGGGCAAATCGCCCGTTTCAAACAAGCAAAGCCGAAACTGAATCCCAAATTCCGCTACTCGGCGCCGGCGTTCCAGCCTTCCGACAATCTGCGGTTGAGTTCGTTCATGTCGGCAAGGATCAGTCCGCCGCGTGAACGCTCGACGACATTCTCCCGCTCCATCTTAGCGATCTCGCGGCTGACTACCTCGCGGCGGCAGCCGATCCGCTCGGCCAGTTCCAGCTGGATGGGCGGGGGCGAGATGATGCGCTGTTGGTCGTGGCCCTTGCGGGGCTTGGACAGACGGATCAGCTCGGAATAGAGCCGGTACTTGGCCGGCAGGAAGGCATGTTCGGCAAGCCGCGTGTTCAGCGAGCGGATCAGGATCGCCATCGAGCGCATGAGCTGCAGCGCCACATCCGGCGAATCGCGCAGAATCGACAGGAAAAGCGATTGCGGCACGGTGACAACGCGCGTGCGCGTCATCGCCGTGACGTTGGCTGAGCGGGTCGTCGAATTGTCGATCGCCGCCATTTCGCCGAAAAATTCGCCATCGGCGAACTCCCCGAGAATCACTTCGCGCCCTGTCGCGATTCGCAGGATGACGCGCACGCGACCGGATTGAATCAGAAAGAGATTGTGGCTGGAGTCTTCGAAATCCAGCACCAGTTCGTTCTCGCCATAGTCATTTGTCCGCACCATCGTGGAAAACCGCTTGTCCTGCTCGTCCGTCAGGGCGGCAAAAAGCGAGAAAGATTTCAAGGAGACCATCGGTGTTTCCGGTTGGCTGGGAAAGGTAGCGCCATGGTTGCACGTCTTTCCGCAGTGTCAAGCGGAACCCCGGAAGCCTTGCGGCTTCCGGGGCGGGAACGGGAGACGTCGGGCGGGGCATTGAACCGGCGCCTCCCCGGAGCGGATCGCCTCAGTAGTAGGGCGAAATGCAGGGTTTGCGGTATCCGGAGTAGGACATGAAGGAATTGTCCTCCATCCGGTAGGTCTTGTACTTGTCGAAGCACCAGCTGTAGTGGGCGTTCGCGTGGCCGGTTTCTTGCACGATCACGGTCTTCTGGTTAGCCGCGCTGACGAGGGCCGCGCCAGCGACAATGCCGAGGCCGATGGCGGCTGCCGTGCCGGCGTTGAAGCCCGACGACGGTGCCGGCGCGGGCGGCGGGGTCGGTGTTTTAGGCGGGGCCTTGAAGCCGGGGCCGCAGAGAACCGGATTGGCGCAGGGGCCGGGCAGCTTGGGCTGGATCTTGCCGGTCAGGCCCGGCTTGAAGATCGGGTCGGCGCTGGCGGTGGTAACCGGAACGATGCCGGTGGACAGCAGCGTGGCGGCCGTTGCGACGGCAGCGACGGTGCTCTTGAAACTGATCGTTTTCATCTCGAGTTTCCTCTTTGCGGGGCCGCACTCTTTTCGGCGGCGTTGAGGAAAAGCTAGACGAGCACGGCCAGCGCCGATGTGCTTTCGGTCACACCATGAAACCGATGGATTTTTTCCGGCTGTTTCCCGCGAAGTCGGCGGCGATCCGCGCTGCCAACCGGGCATTGCTTTCGACCAGCGCGATATTGGTCTTCAGGCTCCTGCCTTCGGTGATGTCGAGAATGCGCTGGAGCAGCCATGGCGTGACCGCCTTGCCGGCCACACCTGCTTTCGTGGCTTCCGTGACAGCCTGTTCGATCACCGCGTTCATCTCGCCCGCCGGAATCTCGTCGGCTTCCGGTACCGGATTGGCGATCAATACGCCGCCGTGGCCGAAACCCGCGAGTTCGCGGCGCGCGGCCATGAAGCCGGCGATTTCCTCCGGATCGTCGAGCCTCAGCGGCGCGGCAAGGCCCGATTCGCGCGACCAGAAGGCCGGGAAGTCGTCCTGCCGGTAGGCGATGACGGGCACGCCATGCGTCTCCAGCACTTCCAGCGTCTTCGGCACGTCGAGGATCGCCTTGGCGCCCGCGCAGACGACCGTCACCGGGGTCCGCGCCAGTTCGCCGAGATCGGCGGAGATGTCGAAACTCTCTTCCGCACCGCGATGCACGCCTCCGATGCCGCCGGTCGCGAAGACGGCTATGCCGGCCTTGTGGGCCGCCATCATCGTAGCGGCGACCGTCGTGCCGCCGGTGAGCCGCTGCGCCATGGCGAAGGCGAGGTCGGCACGCGACAGTTTAAGCGGCGCCTGCGCCTGCGCCAGCTTTTCCGCCTGGGTCTCGTCGAGCCCGACATGCAGCGTTCCGTCGATCACGGCGATCGTCGCCGGCACCGCTCCGTTTTCGCGGATGATCGCCTCAACCGACCGCGCCATCGCGAGATTGTCGGGATAGGGCATGCCGTGGGTGATGATCGTCGATTCCAGGGCGACGACCGCGTTGCCGTCCGCCAGCGCTTCGGCGACATCGGGCGATATTTGAATGGCGATCACGTTGCGCCTTCCTTGCTTGGTTGCATTTCCCGGATTGTGCATGCGGCGCGGATCGCTTCCGGTTCCGGTCCGCTGAGCGTCTCCGCCACCGGCCCTTCCGTGCGCAACGTCATTTGCGCCGCCGCGATACCGAACCGTACGGCGTCGCAGAGTGCAAGGCCGGGATCGCGAAGAAGCGAATGGATCGTCGCGCCGGCCAGCGCGTCACCCGCGCCTGTGACATCGACGACGGCGTCAAGCGCGGGCGGAGATACTTCGTGCCGTGTGCCTGCGTCCTGCACGAGAACAGGCCCCGCGCCGCCGGTGACGACTGCGCGGTTGAAGCCGAGTGCCGCCAATCCGGCCAAACCCGGGGCGTCGCTGTCCTCGCTCGTCAGGGCCTTCATTTCGCGCCTGTTCATGAAGATTGTATCGATCCGCGCGGCAATCGCGGTCAGGCGCAGCACCTTGGTCGGCGAGATGGCGATGGCGAAGATCGGACCGGTGGCATGGCCGGCGGCGGCCTCCAGCCCCGCAACGGGCAGATTGGCGTCGACCAGAATGGCGTTTGCCGAGGCAATCGCCTCCCGGAGCGCCTTGCGGCGCAGTTGCCGGGGCAGGGCGGTCTCGTAGATCTCCATGTCTGCCAGACCGGCGATCTGCTCGCCGCTCGCGTCGAGAATCGCCGTATAGCTCGCGGTGCGCCGGTCGAGAAACACCGCGGAAAGGTCGCCCAGGCCGGCTGCCTCGACCGTATCAGCGACGATCGCGCCGTCATGGTCGCCGCCCCGCGCCGAGATCAATGCGACAGGACCGGTCCCGGCGAGGCAAGCCGTGCGCAATGCATTAAGCGTCCCGCCGCCGACCGTTGTCGTCAGGCGTCCGGGATTGGATGCGCCGGCATGATAGGAGCCGTATATATGGCCGATCCGGTCCATATGCGCTCCGCCGATGCCGAGCAGCATCCAACCTGTCGCGCTGTCCTTTTTCACAATGCCGCTCTTCGCTCCGTATGGCCGGCATGGTCAATGCAGGAAGAATCAGGCCAAGGTCAATCGCGTCCGCGATGCTCTGTGTGTTCCAGGGGGATGCATCCGAAGGTCATCGGATGTATCCCCTTGAAACATGTAAGATGGAGCGCGTTGATTTAATGGACAGAATCGAATCGCCAAAGACCACCGAGCACATGAAGATGCTCGCGGCAGGATACAGGCACATTGAAGGCGTTCAGGTCATCGGCTCTGGAGCAAATAGCCGATTTGATTTATCGCGTGTTCGATGCCTTCAATTCTTTGCTTCAATTCATCACGCTCTTTCTCGGCCTTTTTCAGCAGCGTCCCAGTGTCATAGTAGCCGGTGACGCCAAGGATAGCATTGCACGAGTTGCAGCATATGGCGGATTGCTTATAGGCCGCTCCGTTTGGCTCGATTTGCATGATTTTAGTTCCGATTTGGCCGCAATGCCCGCATTTTGCTGTTCCAAACATCTTTCTCTCCATGTTGAAGAGATGAATTTACTCCGATTCTCGCCTTAGTGTTTCGGCGATGTTCCATTCTTCCCCCGGTTGTGGATAATGTGCATATCGCGCACCATATGAGTCGGGAGGAAACGGGCATGTCGGCGCAAGCTGGTTACCAGGTTTTGCCTCAGTGCCCCGACAAGCCCCTAATCCGCCTTTATGAGACGGTAAGCTGTCCTTTAATAGAAAAGTCGCAGGACTTCGTTGATTCTGTGCACATGGCTGCCCAGATAGGTCGGCTTGACCTTGTGACTGTCGTCCTCGCCGTTCTCACCATAGTTTTGGCGTTTGCTGCGATTGGTTGGGGCAGTATCGTTTGGCGGCAGGCGACATTCATCGGCAAGAAGACCGCCGAAGACGAGACTGAGACGTACGTAGGCAAGTACCTTCAGGAAGACGGAGAAGCCACGATCACAAGGGCGGTTGTGGAATGGCTCGGAAAACCCGAGAATAGAGATCTAATCCTTCCGTCCACGATGACGGAAGATCAGTTGTCGGAAATGTTCCGCGGTGGAGAAAATGGAGATGGTGGAGATGGTGGAAACCCCGCTTAAAAGCCACGCCGATATTGTCTCCCATTTTATGTCGCGCGGCGAGCCGGTTCGCGTCGAGGATGCAATTCGGGCGCTTGGAATTAATTATCGGCCTGTCGCAATGCCGGACGGCTATTCCGGAAAGATTGAGCGTGACGGCGATAATTTCACTATTTTTGTGAATACAACCGAAAGCCCCGTACGCCAGAGATTCACGGCGGCGCATGAGTTGTCGCACTTCCTGCTCCACCGCGATTTGCTGGTTCACAGTCACGCAGACAGGTTATTTGACCCCGACCCGGCGACCAACCCGCCAGCGCCGTTCACTCGGCAGCACGAATATCAAGCTAACAACATGGCCGCGAACATTCTTATGCCAAGATCGAGGGTTGAGCACCGAGCCATGCAGGGTCGTTCGTTGGCGCAGTTGGCGCGGGATTTCGATGTGTCGCCCGTGTCGATGCGAATCCGGCTTCAAGCGTTGGGGCTGCCGGTAAATGACTAGCGAAACTACGCAACGCTTTGATCGTCTGTTGCACGCGATGGCGACGAAACCGGCCTTGGGAAAGCCTGCAAAAGAAGCTCAAGCATCACGTGGGGCTGCTTCCGAAGGTTCTGGCGGTACTCGAACTCCCAAAGGTAAGTCTGGAGCCACTTCGGAGAAACGTTGACATAGGTGCCTTTGATGGACCGCTTCACGTGGCTCCAGAAGGCTTCAATGTTGTTCGTGTGAATGTCGCCCTTCACGTACTCTTTTTTCGAGTGGTTCACGGTGCCGTGGCGATAGCCGTATTCAACCAGATTGGCGAACGCGAGACCTTCATCGGTTGCAACCCGTGAACCGGGACGAACCCACTTCGTCAGCTTGTGCATGACGCTGCTTTCGCGACGGCTCGGAATGATCGAAGTGATGACATCGCCACCGCGTTCGGAAGCGCCGAGCACGATAACCTTGTCGTCTTCACCGCGCTTGTCATAGCCACCGAAGAAGGCCTTGTCGGTTTCGACAATGCCACCACCGGGACCGCCAAGGGGCTCGTCGCCATCGACATAGCCCATGTACTGGCGGATCAGGTTGCACATGCGCCACGCGGTTTTGTACGTCACGCCAATCGTGCGCTCCACTTCCTTGGCAGAGACGCCATTGCGGGACGCGCAGAACATGAACATGACATGGAACCAGTCACGCAGGGACGTGCGAGTGTTCTCAAAGGGTGTCCCGGCAGTCGGGTACACCTGATACCCACAGAAATCGCATTCATAGCAGCGACGGGCCTTAACGCGGTGGAAGTTGGCTTCCTTGCCGCATTTGGCGCATGTGTGGCGCTTCCCGTAACGGGTTTCCATCAGGTGATCCAAACAGGAATCATCATCAGGAAACCGTTCAAGGAACTGGCGAATCGTCGGGGGTTTGGGATGTTTCGTGCTCATGAAACATATATAGCAAATCCTCTTACATGTTTCAAGGGGATACATCCGAAGGTCATTGTGCGGAACATAAACAAAACGAATTTCAAATTCGCTTAATTTTCAGTGTCTTGCGCAGATTGCAAAAACGGAACAAATAGCGTACAAACAAAAGAGGGAATTTGCAGTTTGCGCCCTGTGCGGCGATAACCTAAGGGTGAGGGACAAGATGGCTCAGAATAGTTTGCGTCTGGTTGAGGACAAGCAGGTGGACAAGTCGAAAGCACTGGATGCGGCGTTGTCGCAGATCGAGCGGACCTTCGGCAAGGGCTCGATCATGCGCCTTGGCGCCAATGAGCAGGTGGTCGAGATCGAGACGATTTCCACCGGATCGCTCGGCCTCGATATCGCGCTCGGCATCGGCGGCCTGCCGAAGGGCCGCATCATCGAGATTTACGGACCCGAAAGCTCGGGCAAGACGACCCTTGCGCTGCAGACCATTGCCGAAGCGCAGAAGAGCGGCGGCATCTGCGCCTTCGTCGATGCCGAACATGCGCTCGACCCGGTCTATGCGCGCAAGCTCGGCGTGGGTCTCGAGGACCTTCTGATCTCGCAGCCCGACACCGGCGAACAGGCGCTGGAAATCGCCGACACGCTTGTGCGTTCCGGCGCCTGCGACGTTCTGGTGATCGACTCGGTCGCGGCGTTGACGCCGCGCGCCGAAATCGAGGGCGAGATGGGCGATTCGCTGCCGGGCCTTCAGGCGAGGCTGATGAGCCAGGCGCTGCGCAAGCTGACCGCCTCGATCTCGCGGTCCAACACGATGGTGATCTTCATCAACCAGATCCGCATGAAGATCGGTGTGATGTTCGGTTCGCCCGAGACGACGACAGGCGGCAATGCGCTGAAATTCTATGCCTCTGTGCGCCTCGACATCCGCCGCATCGGCGCGGTCAAGGATCGCGACGAAGTCGTCGGCAACCAGACCCGCGTGAAAGTGGTCAAGAACAAGATGGCCCCGCCCTTCAAGCAAGTCGAGTTCGACATCATGTATGGCGAGGGTGTTTCCAAGACCGGCGAGCTGATCGATCTTGGCGTCAAGGCCGGCATCGTCGAGAAATCGGGCGCATGGTTCTCCTATGACAGCCAGCGGCTTGGCCAGGGGCGTGAGAACGCCAAGCAGTTCCTGCGCGACAATCCGGAGATGGCTTACGAGATCGAGACGGCGCTGCGCCAGAATGCAGGTCTGATCGCCGAGCAGTTCCTCGAGGACAAGGAAGGCGGCGAAGAGGAAGCAGCCGAAGGCTAGATCCGGCGGCAAAATTCCATTTGTCTGGCAGCTTTTGGCCCGGCGTCCCGACAGGATGCCGGGCTTTTGCTTGATAGACCATTCGGCTTTACCGATATGCTGGACAGAACGCGTCCGGATTGAGTAAGGCAGTGGCCTTTCCGGAGCATTTTCACGCTCTTTGCAGGCAGGACTTCATGGCAAGCGTCAACGACATCAGAAAGACATTCCTCGACTATTTCGCGCGCAACGGGCACGAGGTTGTCGCGTCGAGCCCGCTGGTGCCGCACAACGATCCGACCCTGATGTTCGTCAATGCGGGGATGGTGCAGTTCAAGAACGTCTTCACGGGGCTGGAGACGCGTCCCTATTCGCGCGCCGCGACCTCGCAAAAATGCGTGCGCGCCGGTGGTAAGCACAATGACCTCGACAATGTCGGCTACACCGCGCGCCACCACACTTTCTTCGAGATGCTCGGCAATTTTTCCTTCGGCGATTATTTCAAGGAAAACGCTATCGAGCTGGCTTGGAACCTGATCACCAAGGAGTACGGAATTCCCGAGGAAAAGCTGCTCGTGACGGTCTATCACACCGACGACGAGGCCTTCTCCTTCTGGAAGAAGATTGCCGGTCTTCCCGACGAACGCATCATTCGAATTCCCACGAATGACAATTTCTGGGCGATGGGCGACACCGGACCTTGCGGTCCGTGTTCGGAGATTTTCTACGATCACGGCGAGGGCATTTTCGGCGGTCCGCCCGGAAGCCCCGATGAGGACGGCGACCGGTTCATCGAGATCTGGAACCTCGTTTTCATGCAGTATGAGCAGATGACGCAGGACCAGAGAGTCGATCTTCCGCGGCCGTCGATCGATACCGGCATGGGCCTGGAACGCATCGCCGCCGTGCTGCAGGGCGAACACGACAATTACGACATCGACCTGTTCCGCCACCTGATCGCCGCGTCGGAAGACTTGTCGAATACAAAGGCAGAGGGTGAGTATCGCGCCAGCCATCGGGTCATCGCCGACCATTTGCGGGCGTCTTCATTCCTGATCGCCGATGGCGTGTTGCCGTCGAATGAGGGCCGCGGATATGTGCTTCGGCGCATTATGCGTCGCGCGATGCGTCATGCGGAACTGCTCGGCGTGAAAGAGCCCTTGATGCACCGCCTGGTGCCGACGCTGGTTCATGAAATGGGGCAGGCCTATCCGGAACTGGTGCGCGCCCGGTCGCTCGTCGAGGAGACGCTGCTGCTTGAGGAAACCCGTTTCCGCCGCACGCTCGATCGCGGTCTTGCACTGCTCAACGAGGCGAGCTCGGATCTCGGCGAGGGTGATTCACTTTCTGGCGAGACGGCCTTTAAACTATACGACACCTATGGCTTCCCGTTGGATCTGACCCAGGATGCGCTGCGCCAGCGCGGCATTGCGGTCGATCTTGACGCATTCAACGCGGCTATGGAGCGCCAGCGAGCCGAGGCGCGCGCCAATTGGCAGGGGTCGGGCTCTCAAGCGACGGAATCCGTCTGGTTTTCCCTGCGTGAAAAACACGGCGCCACCGAATTTCTCGGTTATGAGGCCGAGAAGGCAGAAGGCGTTGTTCTGGCGCTTGTGCGCGACGGCGCAGAGGTCGACGAGGCGAAGGCCGGCGACGAGGTTGCCATCGTGGTCAACCAGACGCCGTTTTACGGTGAGTCGGGCGGCCAGCAGGGGGACCGCGGCACGATGAAGGGCGACGGCGTCGCCGTCACGGTAACCGAGACGCAGAAGAAGGCCGACGGACTTTTTGTGCATTACGGCAAGATTACCGAGGGTGCGCTCAAGGTCGGCGCGCCGCTCGAACTGGAAATCGATCATGTGCGCCGCACTCGGCTGCGCTCCAACCATTCCGCCACGCATCTGTTACATGAGGCGCTGCGTGAGGTGCTTGGCACCCATGTCGCTCAGAAAGGATCGCTGGTCGCGCCGGATCGGCTGCGTTTCGACTTCTCGCATCCCAAGCCGATGACCGAGAAGGAGATCGAGGAGGTCGAGGAGATCGCCAACGAGATCGTCCTTCAGAATGCACCGGTACGCACACGTCTGATGGCGCTGGAAGATGCCCGGGAAACAGGAGCCATGGCGCTGTTCGGCGAGAAGTATGCCGACGAGGTTCGCGTCGTTTCCATGGGCAGGGCGGAGCGCGGCGAGAAAAAGGGAAAGACCTATTCGGTCGAGCTGTGCGGCGGTACGCATGTCCGCAACACAGGCGAGATCGGCCTGGCGCATGTCGTCGCTGAATCCGCGGTCGCGGCGGGCGTGCGCCGTATCGAGGCGTTGACCGGCGAGGCCGCGCGCGAATATCTGGCCGAACAGGACGATCGCGTTCGCGCTATCGCCGCAATGCTCAAGACCGGCCCTGAAGAGATCCTGCCGCGCCTTGAGGCGCTGATCGATGAGCGCCGGAAGTTCGAACGCGAATTGACCGAGGCGAAGAAGGCGCTGGCGCTTGCCGGTCCGTCCGGCGGGACTCGCGAGGGTCCGGAAGAGATCGCCCGCACGAAATTCATCGGCCGCGTCGTCAGCGGCGTGTCGCCGCGCGACCTCAAGCCGATGGCAGATGAGGCGAAACAGTCGCTCGGCAGCGGCGTGGTCGTCTTCGCGGCCGCCTCCGAGGAAGGCAAGGGCAGCGTCGTTGTTGGCGTGACCGCCGATCTGACGGACAGGTTCAATGCCGTGGACCTTGTAAAGGTTGCGTCTGCGGCACTCGGCGGCAAGGGCGGAGGCGGTCGCCCCGACATGGCGCAGGCCGGCGGTCCGGAGGGCGAGAAGGCAACGGCGGCGGTGGACGCGGTGCGGCAGGCGCTTGCCGGTTAGTGCAATTTAGGTTTGGATTGAAACATCCGCGTTAAAATGCGCGTTCGAGCCATGGGCGAGAGGCAGCGCATTTTGATTCCATTGCAACCTGAAGTGCACTAGCGGGTCTTTCCGGCGGCCTTGATCCGCCGGATCCGAACCAGCAATTGCCAGCCAAGAATGAACGTGATTGCGCCGGCGCCGATCATCCAGGCGGCGTTGGCGACGATGTCCGCGATTTCACCGATGGATTCGGCGAACAGCGCGCCGAGCGAGAGATAACCGCCGATCCAGATGACCTCGCCGGCAATGTCGGCGAAGGTGAACCGGTAGAGCGGGTGTACCGACAGGCCGCTCGTCAGGTTGACATAGGGGCCCACCGGGCTGAACAGCCAGCGCGACAGGAATATCGATCCGTCGCCCCATTTGCGCGTAAGCGCCTCCGCCCTGTCGAGGCTGTTTCGCAGTTTCGGCCATCTGTCGAGGTTGTCGCGCATCGCCGCGCCGGCGAAGCGGCCGGTCGCGTAGCCGAGATGATCTCCGGTCACGGCACCCGCCAGCGCCCAAATGAAAATCTGCCAGAAAGAAAGATCGCCATTGGCCTGCAGCGCGCCGGCGGTCAGCAGCAGGATGGAGGTGGGCAGCGGGATACCGAACTGGCCGGCGGCAACGATGACGAACAGGGCCGGTGCGCCATAGATCGAAAAGATCGAGAGGATCGTCTCGGTCATTGGCCGTGCGCAGCCTCGCTGGCGCTTTCGGCCTGCAGGGCCTCGTTCAGCTGCCTGATCAATTCTTCGACCGGCACGCCCCGGTCGGCGGCTATCCGTCCGATCGGACGGCGGTCACGAGCATCCGGATCGAGGCCGAGCGATTTGCGGACGGTTTCGATATCGACGCGGTAGGATTTCGCGACATAGCCGGGCGACATCCAGCCGGCGACGGGCACGTTCCGGTGGTTCGACCAATAGATCAGGAACGCCGTCGTGCGGATTCCGAACAGTACGGTCAAGGCGAGGGCGACCGAAAACGCGATCACCAGAAGCTTGTTGGAGCGCCAGAGGGTTCGGATCGTTTCGTTCAAACCGCCCCTCCGGCCAGTGTCATTCCGGCGTCAGGCTGCCATGGCCTTCTGCAGGTTCTCGTCGATCTTGTCGAGGAAGCCGGTGGTCGAGAGCCACGGCTGGTCGGGTCCGATCAGCAGCGCGAGGTCCTTTGTCATGAAGCCGGATTCGACCGTCGCGACACAGACCTCTTCAAGGGTCGAGGCGAACTTTGCCAGTTCCTTGTTGTCGTCGAGCTTGGCCCGATGCGCCAGGCCGCGGGTCCAGGCGAAGATGGAGGCGATCGAGTTCGTCGAGGTCTCCTGGCCGGCCTGGTGCTGGCGGTAGTGGCGGGTCACCGTTCCGTGCGCCGCTTCGGCTTCCACGGTCTTGCCGTCGGGCGACATCAGCACCGAGGTCATAAGGCCGAGCGAGCCGAAGCCCTGCGCGACGATATCGGATTGCACGTCGCCGTCATAGTTCTTGCAGGCCCACACATAGCCGCCGGACCACTTCAGCGAGGCCGCAACCATGTCGTCGATCAGGCGGTGTTCGTACCAGATCTTGGCTTCCTTGTACTTCGCCTCGAACTCGGCCTCGTAGATCTCCTGGAAGATGTCCTTGAAGCGGCCGTCATAGGCCTTGAGGATCGTGTTCTTGGTCGAGAGGTAGCAGGGCACCTTGCGCTGCAGCGCGTAGTTGAAGGACGCGCGCGCGAAATCGCGGATCGATTCGTCCAGGTTGTACATCGCCATCGCCACGCCCGAGCCCGGCGACTGGAACACTTCGTGCTCGATCTCCTGGCCATCGTCACCGACAAACTTGATGGTCAGCTTGCCCTTGCCGGGGAAGCGGAAATCGGTGGCGCGGTACTGGTCGCCGAAAGCGTGGCGGCCGACGATGATCGGCTGCGTCCAGCCGGGAACCAGGCGCGGCACGTTCTTGCAAATGATCGGCTCGCGGAAGATGACGCCGCCGAGAATATTGCGGATCGTGCCGTTGGGCGAACGGTACATGCGGCTCAGGCTGAATTCCTCGACGCGGGCCTCGTCCGGCGTGATCGTGGCGCATTTCACGCCGACACCGTATTCCTTGATCGCATTGGCCGCGTCGACGGTGATCTGGTCGTCGGTCTCATCGCGCTTCTGGATCGAAAGATCGTAATATTTCAGATCGATATCGAGATAGGGATGGATCAGCTTATCCTTGATGAACTGCCAGATGATGCGGGTCATTTCATCGCCGTCCAGCTCTACGACCGGATTGTCGACCTTGATCTTTGCCATGGAGGATCCTCGATTGATTGTGCGCCGCGGAAACGGCCGGGAAGAGTGGCGTGGCTATAGCAAAGGCGTCAGGCGGGTGCAAACTGTCCTGACGTCGAATTCCGCGTCGAATTCGGTCCTTTTTCGGCCCGTTTCATTGTTTTCATGGACATCCGTTTGTGGCAGGGGCAGGCACCCGCAAACTGAAAACGAAAACCATGGCCGGAACCGACAAACAACGCCCCATGATCGCAGAAGGACCGGCTGTCATCCTGGTCGAACCGCAACTCGGCGAGAATATCGGCATGGTGGCGCGCGCGATGGCGAATTTCGGCCTTGCCGAACTGCGTATCGTTTCGCCGCGCGACGGCTGGCCCAATCCCAAAGCCGAAGCGGCCGCGAGCGGCGCCATCCATGTGATAGAGGGCGTCCGCCTCTTCGACACGCTTGCCGACGCGCTGACGGATTGCGCTTACGCCGTGGCGACGACCGCCCGCCAACGCGAGGGGTTCAAGACCGTTCTCGGCCCGGTGCAAGCGGCGCGAAAACTGCGCGGGCGCCATGCCGGCGGTCTGAAAACGGCGATCATTTTCGGGCGCGAGCGTTTCGGCCTCAACAATGAGGAAGTTGGCCTGGCCGATGACATCGTGACATTCCCGGTCAATCCGGCCTTTGCGTCGCTCAACCTGGCCCAGGCCGTTCTGCTGATGAGCTATGAGTGGATGAAGTCCGGCATGGAAGAGGGCGAGGCGCTTCCATTTAGCGGGCCGGAATACGCGCCGGCGCCGAAGGAGGAACTTTACGGTCTTTTCGGACAGCTGGAGCAGGCGCTGGAAAGCCGCGGCTATTTCCGCCCGCCCGAGCGCAAGCCGGTTCAGGTCGAGAGTTTCCGCGCCGTGTTCACGAGGGCCGGGTTTTCCTCCGAGGAGATCCGCGTGTTGCGCGGCATAATCTCCAGCCTCGACCGGTTCTCGCCCTCCAATCCGCGCGGGTCGGGCTCGCCCGGCGACGATCCGCGCCGCGCGTCCACCGGCGGCAAGCGCTCGAAGAAGCAGGCTGGGCAGGCAGATGACTGACCGCCGCCCGCGTACAGCGCTCTTCTTCGACAGCGGCATAGGCGGCCTCTCGGTGCTGAGGGAGGCGCGCGTCATGATGCCGGACTGGCGCTTCGTCTATGTGGCGGATGACGCGGCCTTTCCGTATGGCGCGTGGGAGGAGGACGCGCTTCGCGAGCATATCACGCGCCTCTTTTCCGTGCTGCTCGAAGATTATCGCCCGGCGCTCAGCGTGATTGCCTGCAACACGGCGTCCACGCTGGCGATCGATCATTTGCGGGAGGTTTATCCGGTCGAGACCTTTGTCGGCACCGTGCCGGCGATCAAGCCGGCGGCAGAGCGCACGCGGTCCGGTCTTGTCTCCGTTCTGGCGACGCCCGGCACGGTCAAGCGGCAATATACGCGTGAGCTGATCCGCCAATATGCGCAGAAGTGCCATGTCCGACTTGTCGGCAGCGACAATCTCGCGTCCATGGCGGAAACCTATATGCGCGGGACGATGATCGACGAGGAAGCTGTGCGCCGCGAGATCGACCCCTGTTTTCGCGAGGAGGAGGGGCGGCGAACGGATATCGTCGTGCTCGCGTGCACGCATTATCCCTTCCTGGTCAATCGCTTCCGCAAGATGGCCCCGTGGCCGGTCGACTGGATCGACACATCAGAAGCGATCGCACGGCGTGCCAGGACGCTGGCGGACGAAATAGAGACGTTACCCGGCAAGCCGGACGCGCCGGATCTAGCCGTGTTCACATCCGGCTTTCCCGGGCCTGAACTGTGCCGGTTGATGCAGGGTTTCGGGCTGACGCCGACGACACTTCAGGGCAGGTAGTCGAAGAAAAGGCCGCTTGTCAGCCGCGAACCCAGTCAAAGGCGCGACGGATGACGGCCGTGCCGTTCTCCTCGAACCATTTGCCATGCGCGATGACGACCCTTTCAGGCGCGCAACCGATCATCCAGTCGATGGTCGGTTTCAACTGGTCGTGATGGCCCGCGAAGGTGGCGCGCAGATCGCGCGGCGCGCGGCCATGGGGCGCCATGACGCCGATCAGCCGATACATGATGCGGGCGAGCCAGCCATGCAGGCGTTGATCCTCGAAATTCTCGATCAGGTCGGTGAGGATTAGCACTTTCGAAGCCTTGTGAAAGAAGATCGCTTCCTCGAGGACCCGGCTGCCGCGAGCGATGCGCTGGTCGATTGCGGAGGCCCAGTCCTCGGGCGGCAAATCCGCCAGGTCGTCGGTGAATTGGACCTCCGAGCGGTCGCGCACGCCAGGCGACGCCCAGATCTTTGCGTCCGGAAACCGTTTGGTCCATGCACCGATCGAGACGTGATGGATCAGATTCGGGGAAACGAGGTGTCGTATTGGGCCGAGCGCCTCTACCTTTGCGATCAGCGTTTCGTCGGGACGGGTCGGCGAGTGCAGCCACAATCCGCCGTCCGGCAGGCGGACGATCGTCATGCGCGTGGGGAAAGGCCATTTGATCGGAATGCCGTATCCCCATTGCAGCACGGGCCCGTTGACGATCCAGATATCCGGGCCGATCTCAATCGGTGTGTTCAGCGGCTGATATGCGTCGTAAGAGCCGACCATGATCGAGGTCCTGCTTGTGTTAGCTGTCCCGTGTAGGATGAATCTGCGGAGCGAATATGTCGATGGTGGCAAATCGCCCGCGATGCTTGACTATTGGGGCTTTGCTTTATAGATAGCGCGCAGTGCAGGGTCTTTCGGCCCTGCATTTTATTTGACGTATCCCGTGGACATCACCGCAAAGCGTGCGTGGCATGTCCTGTCAGTCGGCGAAAAAGGTCGGCAGAGGAGGGTGCGTTTCCTTCGCTCGAGACGTGAGGTTTCGGGTATAACTATTTGAAAGGAAATGCGATGAGCAAGCGCGAATCGTCCAAGTACAAAATTGACCGCCGTATGGGCGAAAACATCTGGGGCCGTCCGAAGTCCCCGGTGAACCGCCGCGAATACGGCCCCGGCCAGCACGGCCAGCGCCGCAAGGGCAAGCTGTCGGACTTCGGTGTGCAGCTGCGCGCCAAGCAGAAGCTGAAGGGCTATTACGGCGATATCTCCGAGAAGCAGTTCCGCAAGACCTATGAAGAAGCCGCGCGTCGCCATGGCGATACGCCGGAACTTCTGATCGGCCTTCTGGAAAGCCGTCTCGACGCCGTCGTGTATCGCGCCAAATTCGTGCCGACGATCTTCGCGGCCCGCCAGTTCGTCAACCATGGCCATGTCCTGGTCAACGGCGTGCGCACCAACATTCCGTCCTACCGTTGCCGTGCGGGCGACGTTATCGAGATCCGTGAAAAGTCCAAGCAGATGGCGCTCGTCCTCGAGGCGACTCAGCTCGCGGAGCGCGACGTGCCGGATTACATCGAAGCCGACCACAACAAGATGGTCGCGACCTTTGCCCGCGTTCCGGCGCTGGGCGACGTGCCGTATCCGGTGCAGATGGAACCGAACCTGGTGGTCGAGTTCTACTCGCGCTAATCACCGGATACCGGAATTTCGAAGCCGCCCGATTTCGGGCGGCTTTTTGTTTGCGCTGCGATCGGCTAGGACGAAGCCATGAATATTTCCACGCCGACACCTCCCGAAACCGCCGACGCCTGTCATCCGCTGTTCGCCGACGCTCCGGGGTCGGTCGAATTCAACAAGCTGCGCAAGCGACTGTTGCGCAACATGCGCCAGGCGGTCGAGGATTTCTCCATGGTGATGCCTGGCGAGCGTTGGCTCGTCGGTCTGTCCGGCGGCAAGGATTCCTTCGGCCTGCTGGCGCTGCTGATGGACATGAAGTGGCGCGGCCTGTTGCCGGTCGATCTGCTCGCCTGCAATCTCGATCAGGGCCAGCCGAATTTTCCCAAGCACATCCTGCCGGACTGGCTGTCAAAAAACGGCATCGCGCATCGTATTGAATATCAGGACACCTATTCGGTGGTCACCGACAAGATCCCGGAGAACCGAACCTATTGTTCGCTATGCTCGCGCCTGCGTCGGGGCCACCTGTATCGCATCGCTCGCGAGGAGGGCTGTTCGGCACTGGTGCTCGGTCATCACCGCGAGGATATCCTCGAAACCTTTTTCATGAATCTGTTCCACGGCGGCAGGCTCGCCGCCATGCCGCCCAAGCTGCTTAATGACGAGGGCGACGTGCAGGTTCTGCGGCCATTATCGTATTGCGCCGAAAACGATTTGGAGAAGTTCGCTGTCGCGATGGAATTTCCGATCATTCCTTGCGACCTCTGCGGTTCGCAGGACGGACTTCAGCGCAACGCGATGAAAGACATGCTTGCCGATATCGAGCGCCGCATGCCGGGTCGCAAGGAAACTATGATCCGCGCTCTCGCCAATGTGCGCCCCAGCCATCTGCTCGATCGCAGGATTTTCGACTTCATGGCCTTGTAGCCGGAGACATCTGCAAAATGACCGCCTGCGGAAACCGGGCGGTCAGGCTTTGCCGTGCCCGGCTCCGGGATTGCTGAACAGCCGGCCTTTTTCCGCGATGAGCACCAGAATCATCGCTGTCAGGGATGTCAGCGCGGTGCCGGCGATGAGCGGTGTCGCCGTGTCATTGAACGTCTGGCCGATTGCAGCCCCGACCAGTCCGCCGCCGACCGTCTGGGTGAAACCCAGGACCGAAGACGCGGTGCCGGCGACCTTGCCGAGCGGCTCCATCGCAATCGAATTGAAATTTGCGCCTATGAGCCCGAACAGAGGCATCAAAAGGATAAGCGTGAACATGAACAGCCATAGCGACACATCGTGGGTGAGGAACCACACCGATGCCGCCAGCGAGATGGCGAGATGGGCGACGAGCGCCCCATGCGACAGGCGCCGCATGCCGAGCCGGCCGACTATGCGTGAATTCAGGAAGGATGAGCCTGACATGAACATCCCGCCCACGGCCATCGCGAGCGGAAAATAGGTATGCAGACCGTACACGCCGCCCAGGATTGGCTGGGCGAGATTCAAAAAGGCGAAGAGCGAGCCGAAGAAGAAGGCGGTCGCCAGCGTGTAGAAAAGCGAGATGCGGTTGGAGACAACCAACTGAAAGCCCTTGAGCACCGGGCCGAGGGCAAGCGACCGCCGGTTTTCGGGCAGAAGCGTCTCCGGCAATCTGAAGAAGCACCAAATGGTCATGACGATGGAAAGCAGCGCCATGAACCAGAAGATATGCTGCCACGGACCGACCATGATGATACCTTGGCCGATGAAAGGTGCGATGATCGGAACGACCATAAACACCATCATGACCATTGACATGGTCGCGGCCATGGCGCGTCCCGCATGTGTATCGCGTACGGCAGCGAGCGCTATGACGCGTGTAGCGGCGGCGCCGAGCCCCTGCACGAACCGGAACGCCAGGACAGCCTCGAATGTTGGCGCCAGCGAGCCGGCGATCGCACAGACGATATAGATTGCAAGTCCCACAAATAACGGAATGCGTCGTCCGTATCGATCGGAGATGGGGCCGAAGAACAGCTGCGCACCGCCGAATCCGAGGACATAGGACAGAAGAAGAAACTGGATCTGGTTGTCCTGGATATCGTATGCGTCGGTGATGTTGGGGAAGGCCGGCAGCAGGATGTCGATCGCCAGCGCGTTCAGCGCCATCAGCCCCGCGACGATGGCGATGAATTCACGTCGTGGAATGACGGTTTGCGCGAGCGTTTCCGCTGCGTGTGCCTGGGTGTCTTTCTGCATGGAAAATGGCGTTCCGGTTATTCTGCCGCTTCGGAGCGATCGGTATATCCGGCCAGCTCGCCTTTTGTGACATAGCGCAAAATGTCGACAACCTCGGCCGGCGTTTTCGTCACCGCGAGCGCGGCCGCATCGATTTCCTTCAGCGCATGTGCATGCTCGTCCTGATGCATGACGATCAATGGTTTGCCAAGCGCGGCGGCATATCCGGCGTCGAACGCGGCGTTCCATTGTTTGTATTTCTCGCCGAAACGCACGACCACCGCATCCGCCTTTTCGATCAGCGTGCGGGTGCGAATCGCGTTCATCCGGGCGCCCTTGTGGTCGTGCCAGAACTTGTTCGGCTCCGCACCGAGTATCGTCACACCGCAATCGTCCGAAGCTTCGTGATGTGTCACCGGTCCGCTGAACGTGACCGGGAGGTCAGCCGTTGCGACGCCCGCCTTGATTTGCTCACGCCAGTCGGTGTGAATCTCGCCTGACAGATAGACGGTCCAGTTTGCTTCGGAAGTCATAGGAAGATCCTTTCGGACCCGTCATAGGGCCGCGTCGCGCATCCGTCCATCGCCTTGCGCGAATTTCATTCGGTGAGATTCCTGAATAGTTCGTTCGTCAGGCTCCGGGGCGCCAGTCGATCCAGCGACCATGGAAGTCGCCACGACCCAGCGTAACCTGCTCTCCGTCGGGCTGTCCGCCGGGCCAGATTGTGGCGGTGAGGGCAGCGCCGTCGCTTGCTCTGTCCGCCTCGAAGCGCACCCACGCAAAGGGCGCATCCGCAGTCGCGCGGCGTCCTGTATCCTCGATCAGCGATTGCGCTCGCTGTTGTTCCTCGACCGGCATGTATTGCCACATGATCGTGTGGAATACGACGTGCAGTTCTCCCGGCCTCGCATCCTCCAGCCGCCGTGCAAGCCAGTCTGCGGCGCCGGCAGCCTCTACCGATGGCGGGTGAGCCGCCGCAACCGAAAGCGCACCCGAGAGCCGCGCTAGCCGTGTTGGCTGGTCGGCCCACACATAGGATGTGAGGCGTAACCGCTCGTCTTCCGTATCGATCGGGACAGGCGAGATATCGCATCCGGCGCAGTCGGAAACGGTGGCGCGCAGATGTACCGGCGGCGGCTCGTCGCCGCGCCATTCGCAAGCAAGCGTCACTGGCGAATCGAGATCTCCCCAGCTCCAGCGTCCGTATTCGTAGCGGTAGCGGTGCCAGTTCTGGTTCAGTCCGGCGCTGGAGCCGAGTTCGGACAGCACGAGCGGCTTGTCGAAACGGTCGCGCAGATGAAGGAAGCACGGCAACAGGATTGCGGAGCGGCCGGTTTCGTTGGTCTGCGGAGGACTGTCGAGATAACGGTCGATAAACGCGCCATTCCGCTCGATTGCGCCGAAGATCGTTTCCGAAGTCGGCATCTTCGCACCATTTGGCGGATAGATATCCGCGAGCTTCGAGTCGAGACCGCTGAGCGCCAGATAATGCAATGCGCCGGCCAGCCTCAACGGCACCGAATCGGCGCCGCCATGCATCCGGCCTTCCCATCCCGTCACGCGGTCGAGGACGGGCCCGGCGGGCAATCCCTCGTCAGCGAAAATTTCGCATAATGCGGCGGTGAAAGGCGAGCCCAGCTTGCGGCACGCCTCCGCCTGCCGCCGAAAGGCGTTTGTGGCGGATTCGGAAAAGACCGGTTCGCTCACATCGGCCCCGGCAGCGACCGGATCACGCGGCGCCTTTGGTGGTGACGCCCTTTTCCTGCATGTGTTCCTGCAATTCTCCGGCCTGGAACATCTCGCGTATGATGTCGCAACCGCCGACGAATTCGCCCTTCACATAGAGCTGCGGGATCGTCGGCCAGCTGGAATAGTCCTTGATGCCCTGACGGAGGTCGTCATCGGCAAGGACGTTGATGCCCTTGTAGTCGACGCCGAGATAATCGAGGATTTGAACGACCTGGCCGGAGAAGCCGCACTGCGGAAAGCCCGGCGTTCCCTTCATGAACAGCACCACGTCGTTGGATTTGACTTCCTGGTCGATGAAATCGTTGATTCCGCTCATCTTCAAACCTTTCATTGCCGCGACTGGTATCCCGGCCATTAGATGCATTTCTGATATCTATATCGTGTAAGCGATCCGCTTCTCAAGGTGCCGATCCATCTATCGGCGGCCGGGCTCCTCGTGGTGGTCCGCCGCTTCGCAGTCCGCGCCTTCGTCTTACGCCGTGTCGAGGTGCTGCGTGCCCTGGATGTGCGCTTTCGGCTCTTTTGCTTTTTTGCCGGTGCAAGAAACTTTTCCAGTTCGCGGATGATGATGTCCGCTGTGCCTGAGCTCTTGCGCCGGGTTCGCCTCGTGCGCTTGCGCTTGCGCAAAATCTCCTTCAGCGCACCGTCGACGACGCCGCCAACGAAGTCCTCGACGGCCGTCACGGGCGCTTAATCCGGCGCGGAGGTCTGCAGGGCGAGGGCATGCAACACGCCGCCCATATTGCCCTGCAGGGCCTGGTAGACCATCTGATGCTGCTGCACGCGCGACTTGCCGCGGAAGCTCTCCGAAACCACTTCGGCCGCGTAATGATCGCCGTCCCCGGCCAGGTCGCGAATTGTGACCTTTGCGTCGGGTATTCCCGCCTTGATCATCTTTTCGATTTCCGTGGCGTTCATGGGCATCAGGCGATCTCCTCTTCGGCGGCTTGCGCGCGGCGCGCGGTGTCCATGAATTCCGGGAACCAGGCTTCATGGATGCCGGCCAGTTCTTTCACAGATATGGCTGCCTGCACTGGTGCCGTCAATGAGAGCATGTCGCCGCCCACAACACCAAGTTCCCGGAACGGCACGCCGGCGCCTTCCGCGTTCAGCGCGAAGAAACGGGCGGTTTCGGTCGGCACGGTGACGAGATAGCGACCCTGGTCCTCGCCGAAGAGGAGCGCATGGGCGAGGGCCGTGTCGCCCGCATCGATCGTCGCGCCCTTGGAGGCGCCGATACACATTTCCGCGAGCGCAACCAGCATTCCGCCGTCGGACAGATCGTGGCAGGCGGTCACCTGTCTGTTGCGGATCGCCGAGCGGACGAAATCGCCATTGCGTTTTTCGGCGTAGAGGTCGACCGGCGGCGGCGGGCCGTCCATGCGCTCGTTGACGATGCGGTTGAAAATGGACTGGCCGAGATGAGTGCCGTCGCCGCCGAGCAGGAAGATCGTGTCCCCCTCCTGCATGGTCGAGATGCGCGCCATGACCGAATAGTCCGGCAGCAACCCGACACCGGCGATGGTCGGTGTCGGCAGGATGCCCTCGCCATTGGTTTCGTTGTAAAGCGAAACATTGCCGGAGACGATGGGGAAGCCGAGCGCCGTGCAGGCCTCGCCGATACCCTCGATGGCGCGGACCAACTGGCCCATGATCTCGGGGCGCTGCGGATTACCGAAATTGAGATTGTCGGTCGCCGCCAGAGGCTCCGCGCCCGTGGCGGTGATGTTGCGCCAGCATTCGGCGACCGCCTGTTTGCCGCCTTCGAACGGGTCGGCCTCGCAATAGCGCGGCGTCACGTCGGAGGAGAAAGCGAGTGCCTTGGTCTCGTGGCCGTCGACGCGTACGACACCGGCATCGCCGCCCGGCAGTTGCAGCGAATTGCCCTGGATCAGCGTATCATATTGCTCCCATACCCAGCGTCGCGACGCCATGTTGGGCGAACCGAGGATCTGTTTCAGCGCGACACTGTAATCCTCCGGCTCGGCGAATTGCGAAGTTTCGATCTCCTGGTAGAGACCCGGCGTCATCCACGGCCGGTCATATTCCGGCGCCTCGTCGCCCAGTTCCTTGATCGGCAGATTGGCGACTTCCTCGCCTTCGTGGAGGATACGGAACCTGAGGTCGTCCGTCGTCTCGCCGACGATGGCAAAGTCGAGGCCCCATTTGTGGAAGATGGCTTCAGCCTCGGCTTCCTTTTCAGGCCGCAGCACCATGAGCATGCGCTCTTGGCTTTCCGATAGCATCATTTCGTAGGCCGTCATCCGTTCTTCGCGCACCGGCACCTTGTCCAGGTCGAGCAGGATGCCGAGATTGCCTTTTGCACCCATCTCGACGGCGGAGCAGGTGAGGCCGGCCGCGCCCATGTCCTGGATCGCGATGACCGCGCCGGACGCCATCAGTTCGAGACAGGCTTCCAGCAGGCACTTCTCGGTGAACGGGTCGCCGACCTGTACGGTCGGACGCTTCTGGTCGATATCGTCGCCGAATTCCGCCGAGGCCATGGTCGCGCCGCCGACGCCATCGCGTCCGGTCTTGGCGCCGAGATAGACGACCGGCAAGCCGACACCCTTGGCCTCCGACAGGAAGATCGCATCGGTCTTGGCGATGCCTGCGGCAAAAGCGTTGACGAGGATGTTGCCATTGTAGCGCGCATCGAACTCGACTTCGCCGCCGACCGTCGGCACGCCGAAGGAGTTGCCGTATCCGCCGACGCCCGACACGACGCCCGAAACGAGATGGCGAGTCTTCGGATGGTTCGGTTCGCCGAAGCGCAATGCGTTCATCGCCGCGACCGGCCGCGCGCCCATGGTGAAGACGTCGCGCAGGATGCCGCCGACGCCCGTCGCCGCGCCCTGATAGGGTTCGATGTAGGAGGGGTGATTATGGCTCTCCATTTTGAAAACCACGCAGTCGCCATCTCCGATATCGACAACGCCGGCGTTTTCTCCGGGGCCCTGGATCACCTGCGGGCCGGTGGTCGGCAGCGTCTTCAACCACTTCTTGGAGGACTTGTAGGAACAATGTTCGTTCCACATCGCCGACCAGATGCCGAGTTCGGTGAATGTCGGTTCGCGCCCGGTCAGTTCCAGAATGCGCTCATATTCGTCCGGCGTGATGCCGTGGGCTTCGACGAGTTCGGACGTGATGGGGATCGAATTTCGGATTGTCATGACAGCGATGGATCTCGGGAGGTTCGGCCTGACGCCGTGCTATCACTCTGGCGGCAGGCAGGACAAGCGGCCTGCCTGCATCGGCTGCGGACAGGTGTGGATTGCTCCGCTCCGGATGATATTTGCTATTCGTAGGAGTCGAAATTCAGCGATGGCGAGGACAACAAATCCGCAAGTGCGGCGAGGCCTTGTTCGAGTTGGGCGTCGCTCAGCGGTCCGGTCAGCGAAATGCGGACATTGGGACAAGGGTAGCTTATCGCACCGATCTTGTATTCATCGGCTACGTCGACGGCCACGCCGACCTCACGCGCCGCCTTGCCGAATGTGCCGGGCAGCCACGGGTCGGGCAGCGTCAGCCAGACGAACGGACAGTCCGGATCGCTTCGTACTTCCACATCGGGATTGGCGGCTGAAAGCCATTCAACGGCAAGGTTGGAGCGTTTGGCGATGATCTCGCGGACGCGTGAGCGAATTCTGGTCGCTTCGCCCGAGAGGACGAGGCGAGCGGCGGTTTCCTTGAGCAGGAACGGCGCACCGCCGGTCAGCAGGCGATGTGCGTTGACGACGCGGGTCAGCGTGCCTTTGGGGCAGGAGATCCAGCCGGAGCGGAGCCCTGCCGAGACCGATTTTGACAAGCCGTCGAGGTGAAAGGTGCGTTCCGGCGCCATCGACGCAATAGGGGTCGGTGACTGGTCCTTGAGGCCGCCATAGATGTTGTCCTCGATGATCCAGACATTGTAGCGCCGGGCGATTTCAACGATGCGCTGGCGGTTTTCCTCTGAGACCGTGCCGAGCGTCGGATTGTTGAGTGTCGCGACCAGCAC
The DNA here is from genome assembly GCA_002706335.1 of Ahrensia sp. GTDB lineage: Bacteria > Pseudomonadota > Alphaproteobacteria > Rhizobiales > Rhizobiaceae > Oricola. The sequence goes on along the minus strand of PAKZ01000009.1, from coordinate 219,316 downwards.
GAGCGCCTTGGGGTGCTGCTGTGCGCAGACATGTTCGAAATCTTCCGGATCGATACCGTCCGGGGTCGATTTGAGCCGGGCGACGCGCCGACCGGACATCGCCACGGCGCGCGGGGTCGCCGGATAGCACAATTCCTCGAAGGCAATGCGGTCGCCGATCGTCGATACCGCTGTGACGGCGGCCATGATGCCCGCATGAACCCCAAGTGTCGGGATCACCGTGCCGGGATCCGGCGTCCACCCATTATGCGCCAGCCACTGGCTGCCGGCCTCCTGCCAGGATGATGGAATGCTGCGAATATAGTCTATGCCGGCATAGCCGGTTTCCACGCTCGCCTTGCCGATGATCTCGCCGATCAGCGGGCCTTGTCCGACATTTGCGGCGGCCGTCGAAGTCATGGCGATTGTATTGTCGACAAGGGGAGACCGCTCGCCGCCTCGCGGTGCCGGAGCCTGTCTGATCGCCGGGGCAGGGCGGATCTCGTCGGCCTGCCGTTCCATGACATAGGTTCCGCGTCCGACTTCGCCGGATACCAATCCGCGTTCGCGCACGATCTGGTAGGCCCGGCTGACCGTGCCGACGGTCACACCGAGGTCGAAGGCGAGGTTGCGTTGCGGAGGGAGCTTCGCGCCCGAAGGCAAATCGCCGGTTTCAATTGCGTTTTCGATGCGGCCGGCGAGGCGGGCGTAGAGCGGACCGTCGCCGGTCCTTATGTCGGGTAGCCAATTTGTCATGGTGACAATTATAATATTGAGGGTCAATGCGAGTCAATGTAGGCAGGCTCTGTAACAATCCAAACCAGGAAGGGTCAGGACAATGGTATCAATTGATACAATCATGCCTCACAATGGCCCTGTACGCATCGGCGACAGGACATTTGCCGGCATTGGCGCAGTACCGCTCAATGTCTGGGCGAAGATTTTCGTGGCGGCGATGCGTGCGCGACTGCTCAAACAGCGCTCCCGGCGGCACTTGCGACATCTCAGCGACGATCAGCTTCGCGACATCGGCGTCACGCGCGACCAGGCGCTCACCGAGGCGAGCAAGCCGATCTGGTGGTATCGCAAATAAAATGAAGGAGGGAGCGCCCTAGCAGGTGCTCTTTCCGGTCGTCCAGGCGGCGACATCGTTGTTGATCCGCGACGAAACCGATTCGGATGCAAGCGGCCCATAAGTGGTGATTTTCACAGGATCGCCGGTCGCTTCGATAACGAGTTTCGGCAGCCCGGTAGACTTGCCTCTCTCCACAACAAGCAGTCTCGGGTTGCCGATTCTCGTATCGAGTTCCGGAATGAGGGCCAGATGCCGGAATTCCCGGTCGCCCGAACGGAACCAGCATTTCTGCCCCAGTTCGTTTACGGTGGACAATACGCTGACCGCCTTGGATGAATCGACTTCGATGGCCAAGGTGCCGCCAGCCCGCTCGCCGACACAGCCGGATATAGCCAGTGACGCCGCAATCGGCGTCCAGGCGAGGCGATTGCGACCGCAGATATGGTTCACGCCGCGGCCTTCCCCAGCAGATCGAGCGCGCTTTCGAATATGCCGCGCCCGTCGGAGCCGCCATGAGCCGGCTCGATCAGGTTTTCGGGGTGGGGCATCATTCCGAGCACGTTGCCGGCCTCGTTGACGATCCCGGCGATATCCTCGATCGAACCGTTCGGGTTCGTGCCTTCGGCGTAGCGGAATACCACCTGGCCGTTGCCGTTCATGCGGGCGAGGGTTTCTGCATCCGCGAAGTAGTTGCCGTCATGATGGGCGACAGGACAGCGGATGACCTGGCCCTGCGCATAGGCTCGGCTGAAGGTTGTGTCGGCGTTGACGACTTCCAGCTTCACTTCCTTGCAGACGAATTTCAGAGAGGCGTTTCGCATCAGCGCGCCTGGCAGCAGGCCAGCTTCGAGCAGGATCTGGAAGCCGTTGCACACGCCCATGACCCGCACGCCCGATTCGGCCTTGCGGCGGATTGCATCCATCACCGGCATGCGCGCGCCGATTGCGCCGCAGCGCAGGTAGTCGCCATAGGAGAAGCCGCCGGGGATGACGACGAGGTCGACATCGGGAATTTCCGTGTCGGTCTGCCAAACAGTGACCGGAGGCTTGCCGGAGATCTTGGTGAGCGCGGCGATCATGTCGCGGTCGCGATTGAGGCCGGGGAGCAGGATGACGGCAGATTTCATGGCGCGTTTGGCTGTCCTGGAGGAGCGTGCGATTTGCCCGCTTCATAGCCGAAGCACGCGACCGTGACGAGAGGGTTTGCCCGTCATGCACGGCATAACGGGCAAAATTGATACCCTATTCGGCCGGAACAGGAGCGCGGGTAGCGTTACGGCTGCCCGGCGTGCCCGGAATATGCGCCCAAGACGGACGCTCGAACAGGAAGCGACCGAAACCGATGCGCTGGATGATCAGATAGAGCACCACGGGTGCGAGGATTGCGCCGACCAGCACAGTACAACTGAGAAGGCTTGTATCGTTGAAGCCAAGCTTCATGGAGACGATGCGGATCGCCGACATCGGAATGGTGAAGGCGAGATAGACGACGAGCGAATGCTCGCCCAGCCAGCGCAGCCAGCCCATCAGCGGAAGTTTCATCAGCAGAGCCGCGCCGACGCAGATGGCGACAGCACCGGCAACGGCAAGTGCGAGATGCAGCGGCGGGAAGGCGGAATACCCCATCTTCATGTCCATCGGCAGCATCACGTTCTCCGGCCAGAAAACCAGAAAGGTCTCCGCAATCGCCCAGACAACCAGCCCCAGTACGGCAGGTATCGGGCGCGCGGCTGCAGCTTCGACGATCCGGAACACCAACGGCGAGGCGGCGTAGCCGAGATAGAAGAAGACGAAATAGGCGCAGAACTGCGTCACCGCGTAGCTCGGCACGTCAATGGGCACCATCTGCAGCAGCGCCGCTGCGCCGAGGACCAGCCAGTGCGGCAGCTTGAACTGCCAGGCAAGCTTCGCCGCCAGGCTGAAAACACCCAGCATGTAGATGAACCACCAGACGCCATAGGGCTGCACGACGGCTCCGGCGAGGCCCCTGACCATGCCGGGGATGTCCTGGCCCGCGACGCCCAGCTTGAGAACGATGTCGATGGTGACCCAGATGGCGTAGAAATAGAAATAATGCATGACGCGGCGGTCGGCGTAGCGCTTCCAGTCGCGCGCGATGACCTGGCTGAGGAACAGGCCCGAAATCAGGAAGAATTCCGGCATCCGGAATGGCGTCGCGAATCCGATGATATAATGAAGGACGCCGATATCGCCGGTGTATTTGCCGACATTGTGGGCCGAATACATCATCACCACGAGGATGATGGAGATGCCCTTGGCGGCATCGACCCAGTGGTATCTTTCCTTGGTGCCCATGGCCTGGAATCCCAACGCGTTCGTTGGGGCAATCTAGGCCGGCACGCGCCAAAATGCGGTTAAGGCGCGCGCGTATCGGGCCGAAAACAATCGCTGTGGTTAATTCGTTGCACAGTCGCGATACAGCGGTGTTTCAAAGCGGCACGCCATACGTGTCGCTATTCGACTTCCACCGCGAAATCCTCGATGACCGTGTTGGCGAGAAGCTTCTCGCACATTGCCTTCAGCTCGGTTTCGGCCTTGGCGCGGTCCGCCGTGTCGAGTTCGAGGTCGAAGACCTTGCCCTGGCGCACCTTGGCGACGTCGGAGAAGTCGAGTGCGTGCAATGCGCCTTCGATGGCCTTGCCCTGCGGGTCGAGAACGCCGTTTTTCAGCGTGACGGTCACGCGTGCCTTGATCATGGTTCCTGTCCGGCCGTTACTTCACCAGCACCGGCCCCTTGGGGCGCGGCGAATCGTTTTCGTTCATGATTCCGAGCCGGAGGGCGACTTCCTGATAGGCTTCGACGAGACCGCCCATGTCGCGGCGGAAACGGTCCTTGTCGAGCTTCTCGTTGGTCTTGATGTCCCACAGGCGGCAGGAGTCGGGCGAAATCTCGTCGGCGACGACAATGCGCATCATGTCGCCTTCATAGAGGCGGCCACATTCGATCTTGAAGTCGACGAGCTGGATGCCGATACCGAGGAAAAGGCCGGTCAGGAAGTCGTTGACGCGGATGGCAAGCGCCATGATGTCGTCGATTTCCTGCGGGCTCGCCCAGCCGAAGGCGGTCACATGCTCTTCGGTCACCATCGGATCGTCCAGCGCATCCGCCTTGTAGTAGAACTCGATCACCGAGCGCGGCAGAACGGTCCCTTCCTCGATCCCGAGGCGCTTGGAAATCGAGCCTGCGGCAACGTTGCGCACCACGACTTCCAGCGGAATGATCTCGACTTCGCGGATCAGTTGTTCGCGCATGTTCAGACGCTTGATGAAATGCGTCGGAATGCCGATCCGGTTGAGATTCGTGAAGATGTGCTCGGAAATCCGGTTGTTGAGGACACCCTTGCCCTCGATTACGTCGTGCTTCTTGCTGTTGAAGGCCGTCGCGTCGTCCTTGAAGAACTGGACCAGCGTGCCGGGCTCGGGGCCTTCATAGAGAATCTTGGCCTTGCCTTCATAGATGCGGCGGCGTTGTTTCATGGAGTGCTTGCTCTGCCCTGGAAACTTCGGCGCGGGGCGCCGGATCTGTCATTTGCGCCGTTTACTCCAATCGCGGCGCAATCACAAACGGTGGCGGGCTCTTTCCAATCATTTTACGCCGCGAGCACGGCGGGGCCGCAAGCTTGTTGATATTTTAACGGCCTTTTGATTTAGACGTCCTTACAAATTAACCTATCGGCACAGCACCCGATGCCGGCCGAGTTTCCATGGAGATCGCCATGTCGATGAAAGACCGCGAGGACGCCTACGAGAACAAGTTCGCCCACGACGAAGAGCTCCGCTTCAAGGCAGAGGCGCGTCGTAACAAGTTGCTTGGCCTGTGGGCTGCCGAGAAGCTCGGCAAGACCGGCGAAGAGGCTGATGCTTACGCGAAAGAAGTCGTACTCGCCGATTTCGAGGAAGCCGGCCACGAGGACGTGTTCCGCAAGATCCGCGGCGATTTCGATGCCGCCGGTATCGAGCAGTCGGATCATCAGATTCGCCGCACCATGGAAGAGCTCTTGGCCGAAGCCATCGAGCAGGTAAAGAACGGCTGATCCGATACATGCACGAGTACACGCTTGCCGATCGTCTCGCCGCCGATGAGACGGTCCTTACCGTCTGGTCCTCGATTCCGGAGACGGGCCTTCTCGAGCAGTTCGCGCTGGGTCCCTTCGACGCCGTCACGATGGACATGCAGCACGGCGGTCACCACATCGAAAGCGTGCTCAACGGCATGGTTCCCCTGATCAAGGCCGGCAAGGTCGTGGCGGTGCGTGTGCCGCTCGGAGATTTCGGCACAGCCTCGCGCGCGCTGGATTTCGGCGCCGATGCGGTCGTCGCGCCGATGATCAACTCGGTCGAGGATGCGATCGCCTTTCGCGATGCGGTGAAATATCCGCCGGTCGGCGGTCGCTCCTGGGGCGCATCGCGCGCCCTGCAGATGCGCGGTGTCACTGGCGGACCGGCTTTTTTGAAGTCGGCCAATGCGAAAACCGTGTCCTTCGCGATGATCGAAACGCGGGAAGCGTTCGAGATCGCCGAAGAGATTGCGGCGATCGATGGGATTGACGGATTGTTTCTCGGGCCGTCGGATTTCTCGATCGCGTGGTCGGGCGGGGCGACGGTCGATCCGGCGCTTTCCGACATGCAGGAGGCAGTCGCCCGTATCGCCGAGGTCGCGCGTTCGGCCGGCAAGCATGCCGGCGCATTTGCAGCCAATCCCGCCACGGTTCAACAATATGTCGAATCGGGCTTCCGCTTCATCTCCGTTGCGATGGATTTCACTATCATCGCCGAAGGCCAGAAGTCGGTGATGGCGGCGGCCGGAGCTGCGCGGTAAGGCTTCTAGATCCGCTTCATGAATTTTGCGAAGACCATGAGCCCCTCCGGCCAGGGTCCATGCCCCGATTCGGCGTTGATGTGTCCGGAATGGCCGGCATCCACGAAAAACGAGCCCCATGCATCGGCGATTTCCTCGGCTTTTTCGAAGCTTGAGAATGAATCGTTGCGGCTGGCAATGACGAAGGACGGAAAGGGTAACGGGTTGCGCGGGTAGGGGCCGAAAGTCATCAGGTGCTTCGGCCTCACCTTCGGATTGTCCACTTCGGGCGGCGCGACGAAAAAGCCGCCGCGCACCTTTTCGACCCTGCTTCCATCCTGGACTGCATGAACTGCGGCGGCGATGCCCAGGGAATGGCCGATGAGGACGACCGGCCGCGATGCCCGGTCTATCTCTTCGCGGACCCGCGCGACCCAGTCTTCACATACCGGCTTCGACCATGCGGCCTGTTCGACCCGGCGCGCTGTTTCCATTCGTGCTTGCCAACGGCTTTGCCAATGGTCAGGGCCGGAATTGGTGTACCCGGGTATGATGAGGATTTCTGCGTCCTTGATTTTCATGCGCCGGAGGTCGGCATTTCACTGCCGTTTGTCAATCCGGCGCACGAGATTTGCTGGGGGGCCTGTTAAATAACGCGTCAGTTGACAGCGGGCGCCGTTACAGCCGGTGTCACTGTGCCGGGCACTTCGCCAGTGCCGCCCGAGAAGAAAAATACGCCGACAATCATGACGAGGATGACGCCGAGCGCAACCAGCGGGCCAACGAGGCTTCCGCGTTCTTTCTGGTAGTAGGAATGCATGTTCGGGTTCATGTCGAAATTGTCGCGATAGTCACTCATTGCGATCTCCTTTCCAAGTTTCCAGGGACCGGTAGTGTCATCGTCGAAAAAGGCGGAGCCGCAGCTTCCAAATTCACTTGCCGTATCTGAATGAAAGGCGAGGCGAGCAATATCAAAACGCGTCAATTTCCTTCACAAAATCAGATGGATAAATTTTCTTCTGCGGCTTTCGACTTGGATGCTAAATTGTCTGGAGCAGGAGGAAACATGTGCTGCGACGATGCGCGATCCTGAATATGGCGACAAAAAGTCGGGAACTGGCGGTCGTCGTTTCGCTGCTGCTTGTTTCGGTGACAGTTTCCCTCGCGCAGGAGTTTTCGTGCACGTCGCGAAAGACCTGCAAACAGATGCGTTCATGCGGCGAAGCGGTCTGCCGCTTTCGTCAATGCGGCGATCGGGAGCGGGATGGCGACAATGACGGTATTCCTTGCGAAGCGATATGCGGGAAAACCCATGCCGAAATGAAAAGGCGGCTCGACGGCGGCCTCTAGAGCCTTCCATCGGGCCTTGAAAGGCTCTAGCGCAGCAGGCGCCAACCGAAGACATTGATCGCCAGCCCAAGGAATATCAGGGCTGAGCCGGCGGCGGCCAGGGGGGTCAATGTCTCGCCGAAGACAAGCGCTGTCGACGCCATGCCAAAGACGGGAATGAGCAAGGCGAATGGCGTGACCGTCGCCGCAGCATGGGCGCGGAGGAGGAAGATCCAGGCGGCGAAGTTGAACACGGTCGTGGGATAAGCCAGGAAAGCGATCGAAAACACGGCGGTCATCGACGGGACATGATCGGGCAATCCGAATGTTGTGCCCTCGAACAGCATCGAGAGCAAGAACAGCGGCAGCGGAGCAGCGAGGCTGGACCAGCCGACGAAGCCGAGCATGGCCGTCGGTTTTGCGGCCTTGGCGATGACGTTGGCCAGGCCCCATGCGGCGGCGGAGCCAATCACCATCAGAAAAGGTACGATGGGCGTAATCTCCGCCTCGGCGAAACCGATCAGGCAGATGCCGCCAATCGCGACTATCGCACCGACGACTTCATGCCGGCGCGGCTTCTCGCCAAAAGCGATTACAGAAAAAAGTACGGTGAAGAAGACCTGCATCTGAACGACCAGTGACGCCAGTCCGGGCGGCATGCCAAGCCGGATCGCCGAAAAGATCAGTCCGAACATCAGGACACCCTGAGTTACCCCGTAGGCGACAAGGAGACGGACCGGCACTTTTGGCACAGGTACAAAGAACACAAGGGGCAGGGCCGCAAAAAGGTAGCGGTAACCGGTCACCAGCAGCGGTGGTAACTCGGTCACCGAGAGTTTTATCGCAACGAAAGCGACGCCGTAAATCGCGCTGACGAGGATAGCTAGCAGGATGTGCGTGAACGGCATGTTTTAGGAACCATACCGGATCGCGCCGACCCGCTATGCGTCAGGCCTCGCCGAACACGCGCCTGAAGATCGTGTCGACATGCTTTGTGTGATAGCCAAGGTCGAACTTCTCGCGGATCTGCTCCTCCGTGAGCGCGGCGCGGACATCGGCGTCCGCGAGCAGCTCTTCCAGAAAGTCCTTGCCCTGTTCCCACACCTTCATGGCGTTGCGTTGCACCAGCCGGTAGGCATCTTCGCGGCTGACGCCGGCCTGGGTGAGCGCCAGCAGGACGCGCTGGGAATGCACCAGGCCACGGAACTTGTTGAGGTTGGCCAGCATGTTGTCCGGATAGACCACAAGCTTGTCGATAACCCCGGTGAGCCGCGCCAGCGCGAAGTCGAGATGGATGGTTGTATCTGGGCCGATGCCGCGCTCGACGGACGAGTGCGAGATATCGCGTTCATGCCAAAGCGCCACATTTTCCATGGCCGGGACAACGGCCATGCGAACGAGGCGGGCGAGGCCGGTCAGATTTTCCGTCAACACAGGATTGCGCTTGTGCGGCATGGCCGAAGAACCCTTCTGGCCGGGCGAGAAAAACTCTTCCGCCTCGAGGACTTCAGTGCGCTGCATGTGGCGGATTTCTGTCGCCACGTTTTCAATCGAGGACGCGATGACGCCGAGCGTCGCGAAGAACATAGCGTGGCGATCGCGCGGAATGACCTGAGTCGAGACGGTCTCCGGCTGGAGGCCGAGCTTTTCGCAAACGTGCTCCTCGACGCTCGGGTCGATATTGGCGAAAGTTCCGACTGCTCCGGATATTGCGCCGGTCGCGATCTCTGCGCGTGCCGCGACGAGGCGGGCCCGATTGCGGTCCATCTCGGCGTAGAAGCGCGCGAAGGTGAGCCCCATGGTGATCGGCTCGGCATGTATGCCGTGGCTGCGGCCGATGCGGATTGTGTCCTTGTGCTCGAAGGCGCGTTTCTTGAGCGCTTCGAGCAGCTTGTCCATGTCGGCGATCAGGATGTCCGCAGCCCGAACCAGCTGGATGTTGAGTGTCGTGTCGAGCACGTCGGACGACGTCATGCCTTGATGGACGAAGCGGCTATCCGGGCCGACGAATTCGGCAAGATGCGTCAGAAAGGCGATGACGTCATGCTTTGTGACGGCTTCAATCTCGTCGATCCGAGCGACATTGAACTCGGCTGAACCGCCTTTCTCCCAGATATTCTTCGCTGCGCTCTCGGGGATGACGCCGAGCTTTGCCAGGGCGTCACAGGCATGCGCCTCGATTTCGAACCAGATGCGGAATTTCGTTTCGGGTGACCAGATTGCGACCATGTCCGGTCGGGAATAGCGGGGAATCATCGTGGAGACGGGCCTTTGCGGGAAATTGCGGGTTGTGCGCCGCGCAGATACCAGACCGGTGCGCCACTCTCAACTCGCCCGCCGTGTCATCCACCAGCCGGCGATGAGCAGAAAAGCGGGTCCAAGCGGCCAATAGAGCCGAATACCAATGACAAGATACTGGTATGTCGATCCAAGTACGGTGAAGATTTGTTGGTAGACCCAGTGAATGGAGAACGCCGCTTCGTGCCATTCGGCGTAATAGGTGCGATAGTTGAGCGCGAGGACGCCCGCCGTGGCGGCAAGCGTGAAGCCGCCGAGAAGCAGGATCGCAATGATTAGCCGCTGCCGCGGGGAAATGCGTTTCTTCAACCAGCGGACGACCGGGAAAGCGAAAAGATAGCCGATCGCGCCGCCGGCGAAATAGAGTGCCAGGATCGTCATGACCCGCGGGCCGAATACGCGGGCCTGTTCCGACATGAGAGAGAAATATGCGGCGGCCGTCATCAAAGCCCCCCATAGAAAGCTCTCGCCGATTACGCGCAGTATTCGTAAGGGGTGGCGTGCCGGTCGGGTATCCGGTGAGAGCTCCGCGAAATTCGCCATGGCTTCAGTTCGCGGACCTCATCGTTACCGCCATCCAGTGGTGGTCGGGTCCTTCGAAGCCAAAGCTTTCCACGGAGATCAGGACGGCCAATGCGGATGCGCCCTGATGCGGCATAAATGTCTGCACGCCTCCGATCCGGTAGCCGATCGGGCACCCGCGGCTTCCGGGTACCGATGAGTCTTCATGCAGCAGCCGGGTCGCTCCGCCCGGCTGGCTGTCGATGGCGACAAGCCGAAATCCCTTCGTGGTGTCATCGAGGCCCGCGCAGGTATCGGAAGCGGCAAAGGAAATTTCCTCGAGGCGAAATTCGAGCGGAGCGTCTATCGGCGGGAAGACTGGACGGGGGTTGACGACAATTCTGAACGGATCCGCGGATAATTCGGTAATCGCGTTGAAACCGGCGAGGTAACCCGAGTTTTCGGCAAGCTCCGCGTCGGAAACGATCGCTTCTCCGGCCAACCTGGCTTGTTCGCGCGCGGCGGTTATGCTGGCGGTCTCGTCATCCAGACGGATCCGGATCGGCGAAGGGGAAACGAAGCTGTCCGAGGCCGTGTCGATATAGAACCGGTTGGCATACGGAAATCCCGAGCCGTCCTGCACGCCATGTTCCTCGAATGCGAAGATCGATCCGTCGCCGCTGAAGCCGAGGACGTTCACGCTGGAAGCGTCACCTGCCTTTGCGTAAGGCGTGCATACCGTCCAAGCGACCGCGAGGCAGACCGAAACTGCGTGTATCTTCATTTCCGTCTCCCTCGTGATGGCTCGGAATTTCTTCGCCGCCATTGTGCTGCCTCAGGAAAATTCTGTCCATGGCCGGAACTCGCCGGCTCGACAACGGCAGGCATTTCTCAGGCGCGCTGGGACCAGCAAGGGAATTTGTCGCCGTCCTTTGGTGTCGCCGCGAACACGCCGCGCGCAATCGCGCGCGCCATCGTCGATGCAGCTGCCGCGCACAGATCGATCATTGCGCCTCTTTCACGATCCAGCGGTTTTCTTCCCGTCGAGACGGCAAAAACCAGGTCGCCGTCCATCGGGGTGTGGCTTGGCCAGATGGCGCGCGCAAATCCGTCATGGGCCGCAGTTGCCAGGCGCTTGCATTCCGCCTTGTCCAGCTTCGCATCCGTGGCGATGACCGCGATCGTCGTATTGGTCCGGGGATCGTCGCGATACTTGATGCGAAGGCGCGAAGCATCAGCCGGAAACGGCGAGGGCATTCCCAATCCGCCGAACTCGTCGCCTATCTCGAAGGGCGCCGCCCAGAAATGCCTTGTGTTGGTGATTGTTGTCGTGCCGAGGCTGTTGACCGCGGCAAGTGCGCCGACGGTGATGTCGTGATCGCGAAGTACGGTGGAGGCCGAACCAAGGCCACCCTTCAGATCGGCGGTGGTTGCGCCTGTACCGGCACCGTGGCTGCCAATCGGAAAATTTCGCGTCGCGGCGTTGAGTGCGGCATATCCCAATTCCCGATAGGGCGGATATCTGCCCCACTCCTTGTCCCCGCCATTGGCGAGATCGAACAGGATCGCGGCCGGCACGATCGGCACGCGATATGGGCCTGCCGGATAACCGCGGCCCGCCTCGAGCAGGACTGCTTGTACGCCGGATGCCGCATCGAGGCCGAAAGCCGAACCGCCCGACAGGACGAACGCATCGACACGGTCGACAGTGTTATGCGGGTCCAGAAGATCGGTTTCCCGCGTGCCCGGTGCACCGCCGAGTACCTGGACGGACGCCACTGCGGGCTCTTCGCACAGAATGGCCGTCACGCCCGACTTGACCGTCGCGTCGTCCGCGTGTCCTACCTTGAGCCCTGCCACGTCCGTAATCAGGTTGCGCGGTCCGGCCGTCCAAGCCGTCATTGAATCGACCCGATACTGCTATCGGTTTCGGCCAGAACCGGTTTGCCATCCTCCATAACGAAAATCCGGAAGAGGTTTCGCGAAACGTCCCCATTGCCGTCGAAGCTGATCGGGCCGAGCACGGTATCGAATGTGCGTCCGAGCAGATCTCCGAAGAAAAAGCCCTCTGCCGGATCCTTGCCTTCGAAAATGGCCAGCGCGATCTGCAGCGCAGCATAGGCCGGCACAAGGTAGTTATTGCCGGGATGAGCGGCGCTGACTGCCATCCCGTCTTCGTCGGAAGGCTTGTCCATGACGTCCGGCCATGCCGGCAGGGCGACAAGGGTCGTGCCGTCGGCCAGCGTCCCGGCCGAGGCGGGTGCAAGAAAGGCCGTGCCGCCAGCGAGCGTCAGCGGGATGCCGATTCGGGCGGCGTCCGCGCCGATGATCGCCGCGTCGGAGGCGTCGCCGCCGACAAAGACATGCGTAGCGCCGGCTTTGCGCAAGCGGCGTATCAACGCAACCTGATTGTCCAGTTGCGGGCGGTATGTGTCCGTGAAGACCGGCTTGAGGTTGTCTTCCTCCATGCGGAACCGCACGGCCTCTGCTAGTTCGCGGCCATAGAGGGTGCCGTCATCAATGATGGCGAAGTTCACTTCGCGCCAAGCGCGTTTCATATAGTCCGCAATGGCATCTGCTTCGTCGGCGCTTTTCGGAGCAAGTCGCAGAACTGGCCAGTTTCCTTTCCGGCGTTCGACCGCAATCGCCTCGGACTGGACTCCGAGCAAAATGAGCGGGGTGTCGGCGTCGGCGAGGATCGGCATGGCCTCGTCAAAGCTCTCTATGCAGGGATAGCCGATCGCGACGGCGACACCGGCGGCGACCATCGCCTCCGCCGTCCGGGCACCGCCTTTCGGCTCGCAGGCATCGTCGAAGAATTCGAGCGAACCGGTTCCCTCGACATCCCGTGCCGCGCGGGCTCCGGCCTCGATCTGATCTCCGATCACCGAGAAGTAGTCCGACAGCGGAGCGGATATGCCGATGCGTAGCTCGCTCTGCGCCCGCGAGCCGCTTGTCGCCGGTAGGGTGAGCAGCGCGGCAAGGAGAAGGCCGGTCATCGCACGGATGCCGAATGCGGCCTTTTTCGCAATGGGTAGGGATACCGCCATGACATCTTGATGCACGGCACGTCCCGAGAGGGCAAGACAAAAGCTGCGAATGTGCGCGATCTGCTCTTCCTCCAATTTCGACCCTTGGCGGCTGGTGCCCGCCCCACTATGTTGGCGTGAGCTGCCAATCTCATAGCGAGAGAAAGAAGTCTGGATGTCGGCACCTTTGCCCCAATCGATCGATGACACGCTGACGATGCTAAACAGTCAGGACTATGTCGCGGACCGGTCGCTGGCGACGGTCCTGTTCCTTAGCCTGAAAATGGTCCGGCCGCTCTTCCTTGAGGGCGAGGCTGGTGTCGGCAAGACCGAGATCGCAAAGGTGCTCTCCAAGGCGCTTGACCGGCCGTTGATCCGCTTGCAATGCTATGAAGGCCTCGACATCTCGTCGGCAGTCTATGAGTGGAACTATCCCGCGCAGATGCTAGAGATTCGTATGTCGGAAGCTGCGGGAATTTCCGATCGCGACCGGCTGGAACACGATATTTTCGCCGATCGTTACCTCATTCGCCGCCCGGTGCTGGAAGCGTTGTCCGGAGAGCCAGGCCGTCCGCCGGTTTTCCTGATCGATGAACTCGACCGTACCGACGAGGCCTTCGAAGCATTCCTTCTGGAGGTTCTGTCCGATTTCCAGGTGACGATCCCGGAATACGGGACGATCAAGGCCGCCGAGCGGCCCGCCGTTATCATCACCACCAACCGGACCCGCGAAATCCATGACGCGCTCAAGCGCCGTTGCCTCTATCACTGGGTGGATTACCCGAGCGCCGAGCGGGAACTGGAGATCGTCGCCCGAAAGGCACCCGAGGCAAACAAGCGCCTGTCGGAAGAGATTGTGCGCTTCGTTCAGAAGCTCCGTCAGATGGAACTGTTCAAGGTGCCCGGCGTCGCCGAAACGATCGACTGGGCGACCGCGCTCACGGAACTCGACAAGATCGCGCTCGATCCGGCGACGATTTCGGACACGATCGGTGTCTTGTTGAAATATCAGGACGATATCGCCCGGCTTCAGGGCAGCGAGGGCAAGCGCATCCTCGATGACGTGAAGGCCGAACTCGCTTCGGCTTGACGATGGAGACCTTCGCTTCCGATGCGCAGAAGACGCCGAAGCCGGCCGAGGGAAAGCTGGCCGACAACATCGTCTATTTCGCGAGAACCTTGCGCAAGGCGGGGATGAAGGTCGGTCCGGCACAGGTCAATGATGCGATCGAAGCGGTGCTCGCTGCCGGGATCGGTACGCGCCACGATTTTTACTGGATCCTGTATTCCGTCCTCGTCACCCGGCACGAGGACACTGTCGTCTTCGACGAGGCGTTCCGGCTCTATTGGCGCTCCCGCGATCTCGTGGAGAAGATGCTGCAGATGTTTTCGCGCAAGGCCGCTGACAGGAGCGAGAAGGAGAAAAAGCGGGCCGCAGAATCCCGTGTCGCCGACGCTCTCTTCGAAGGACAGAAGAACCGTAATCAGCCGGAGGAGCCGCCGCAGGTCGAGTTCGACGCCCGCATGAGCTTTTCCGGACAGGAAGTGTTGCGCGAAAAGGACTTCGCACAGATGACGGCTGCAGAACTGGCACAGGCGAAGAAGGCTTTGTCGGAGTTGCGCCTGCCGCATGACGAGGTGAAGACGCGCCGTTACAAACCGTCCGGCCGCAAGCTGCGTGTCGATCCGCGGCGTACGATGCGCTATGCGATGCGCACCGGCGGCGACCTGATCATCCCGCAGTTTCGCGAACCGCGCGTAGTACATCCGCCCCTAGTCGTGCTTGCGGATATCTCCGGCTCGATGAGCCAGTATTCCCGCGTGTTTTTGCATTTCCTGCACGCACTCACCGAGCACCGCCGGCATGTGCATACGTTCCTGTTCGGCACGCGCCTGACCAATATCACGCGGCAGATGCGATACCGCGATATCGACGCCGCCATCGACGATAGCGCGAGGGCCGTCGAGGACTGGTCGGGTGGCACGCGGATCGGCGAGACGCTGGCCACGTTCAACCGGCAATGGTCGCGTCGCGTTCTCTCACAGGGCGCAATCGTGCTGCTGATAACAGACGGCCTTGAGCGCGATGAAGTGGACGGTCTGGAACATGAAATGGACCGGGTGCACAGATCATGCCGCCGGCTGATCTGGCTCAACCCGCTGCTGCGTTTCGAAGGCTTCCAAGCCAAGGCGAAGGGCGTGCGCGCCATGCTCCCGCATGTTGACGAGTTTCGCCCCGTCCATTCGCTGGAGACCATATCCGATCTTTGCCTTGCGCTTGGAACCGGAACGTCGTCCAATCGCCTGAAGACACCGATGGACTGGCTGCGCGAACTGGACCGGGCGGCCTAGGAGGTAAAATGTCTGAACAATTTCATGACGATCCGCTCAAGGTTGCGGAAGGCTGGATGAGCGAAGGCCGTAAGGTGGCCGTCGCCACGGTCGTCGAGACATGGGGTTCGGCGCCGCGCCCGGTCGGCAGCCATCTTGTCATCGATCAGGACTCAAATTTCGAGGGATCCGTCTCCGGAGGGTGCGTCGAGGGCGCGGTGATTGCCGATGCGCTCGAGGTCATCGATAGCGGAGAGCCGAAGATGCTCGAATTCGGCGTTGCCGACGAAACGGCATGGCGGGTTGGGCTTTCCTGCGGCGGGCGGATCCGCGTCTATGTCGAGCGGGTCGGATAACTCGGCATGATGGATCCTCTTTCCCTCAAAAAATTAAATGCGGCCCGGGCCGCGCGCCGCGCCATTGCGCTGGTGTCCGATCTCGGAGACGGCCGGGACAGGATCGTCGAAGAAGGCAACCAGGTCGCCGGTGATCTCGGCGCTGCGCTTGAAAAGGCGTTTCGAACCGGCAAGTCCGGCGTGATCGAGGCCGAGGGGCGCGAGTTCTTCGTCAATATCCATCTTCCGCCGCCGAGGCTGGTGGTGATTGGTGCGGTTCACATCAGCCAGGCGATGGCACCCATGGCGAAGCTCGCGGGCTACGACATAGAGATTATGGATCCGCGGACGGCCTTTGCGACGCCGGAGCGTTTCGAAGGCGTGCAACTGGACGCCGAGTGGCCGGAGGAAGTGCTGAAGGCACGGCCGCTTGATGCGTATTGCGCGCTCTGCGCCGTTACGCACGATCCAAAGATCGACGATTATCCGCTGAAGGCGGCGCTTGAGGCGAAGTGCTTTTATGTCGGTGCGCTCGGTAGCCGGAAAACCCATGGGAAGCGTGTCGAACGGCTGTTGGCGGAGGGCGTGCCGCAAGGCGCGATCGACAGGATTGCCGCTCCGATCGGGCTCGATATCGGCGCGTCCAGTCCGGCCGAAATTGCTGTCGCGGTGCTGGCGCAGGTGATCCAGGCGTTCCGCAAACGAGAGATCGCTACGCGCATGGCGGCTGTCTGACCTATGTGGTTCGGTACGCGGTCACTCGATGATGACAGCGATCTTGTCGGCGCGACGCTCGCCCATTCCGAACAGCTTGCTCCGCGCCGCAGGCTGCGCAAGGGCCATGTGCTGACGGCTGACGATCTGGACGCAATGCGCGAGGCCGGCCTAGCCAAGGTGACGGTGGCCATTCCAGAGCCGTGCGACATGATGGAGGATGCGGCCGCGGCGCATATCGCGGACGTCTTTGCCCTCGAGGGATTTCGCCGCGAGGATGTCGGTACCGGCCGGGTGAATTTCCATGCCTTGGCCGATGGCGTCCTTGTGCTCGCGCCAGAGCGCATAGACTCGCTGAACCGTATTGATCCCGCCATCACGCTTGCGACGCTGCCTAATTTCTCGCATGTCCGCGCTGGCCAGATGATCGCTACAGTGAAGATCATTCCCTTCGCTGTCGCGGCCACTCTGGTGGAAAAGGCGGCAGCTGAAGTGGGTAAGCCCGATACGATTCGCGTTCACGGGTTCCGGAACGGGCTGAGGGTGGCGATCATTCAGACCGAGGTGAAGGGCACAAAGGCGTCCGTGTTGGACAAAACAGTACGCGTTACTGTGGCGCGCCTCGAAAAGACGCATGCGCAACTGGTGGGTGAGACACGGACCGCGCATGATGCCGGCGAACTGTCTGCGGAAATCGAGATGCAACTGGCAGGTGCCGACATGGTGCTTGTTTTCGGTGCCTCGGCGGTCACTGATTCTCGTGACGTGATCCCGCAGGCGATTGTGCAGGCCGGCGGGACAATTCTTCGTGTTGGCATGCCGGTCGATCCGGGGAACCTGTTGGTTCTGGGCGAAATCGCCAGCAAACCGGTCATCGGCGCACCAGGTTGCGCGCGCAGCCCCAAGGAAAACGGATTCGACTGGGTCTTGTGGCGGCTGTGCGCGGGGCTCAAGGTCACCGGAGACAACATCATTTCGATGGGTGTCGGCGGGCTCCTGACCGAAATCCCGCTGCGTCCGCATCCGCGCGAAACCGCAAACCCGGGCGACAACTGAATGCTCGGCCGGTCGAAGCGGCCGGAGAAGGCGGCTGCCGTCGTTCTCGCAGCCGGCCGTTCGACGCGCATGGGCGCGGACAACAAGCTGTTGCTGCAACTAGAACCCGGTGTCCCGGTTGTGTGCCGCGCAGTCGAAGTCGGGCTCTCGGCGGGGCTTGGGCCCGTCTATGTCGTGACGGGTCACCAGGCGGGCGAAGTGCGCACCGCACTAAACGGCCTCGATTGCCGTTTCGTCCACAACCCGGATTATGCCGGCGGGCTATCCGGCTCCATCAGGGCCGGCTTCCGAGAAGCAATAGGAAAGGGGGCGTCCGGCGTCCTTGTCCTGCTGGGCGACATGCCGTTCCTGCCCGTCGGCGCGATTACGGCCGTCCTATCGACGGCGGTGGATATGCCGGACCGGATCGTCCAGGGTGTGCACGACGGCAAGCCGGCGCATCCGGTTTGGTTGCCGGCTGGCGTCGCGGAACTCGTAGAAAAGCTGGACGGCGATCGCGGCGTGCGCAGCCTTGTTGCTGAGACCGGGAAGGGCATGGTTTCAGTTGAGGTCGGCATAGATGCCGCCTTCGATCTGGACACGCCGGCGGATTTTGCTGCTGCACAAGCGCGGACCGTCAAGTCCGGCAATTGAAACTGCTGCGCTCCAAGCCCTAGGGTACGTCCCATGGACGGGACAGATTCCATGATTCGCTATCTTCGCAGGCCGCCTTTGATGGTCGTGATGCTTTGCGCGTCGATACTGACGGTGTTCGGGACTGGTCCGTCGGGCGCCTTCGAACTTAAGCCCTACAAGGACCGGCTCTTCGCCTATCCGAAGGTTCTCGAAAGTCGCGACGGCGGTGATTATCTTGTTATCGACTACCGGGAACTGCGCGATATCAACGGTCGCGACCGGGTTCCGGAAAAGCGCGTCAATCGCCGCTATGTTGATCTCATGCCGCGCAGGCAGCAATCCGATCAGACATTCGAAACCGAAGCGGGATCAATCAAGTTCATCGCTGTCGGAAACCCGAAGGACGCGAAGCTGGTCACGGTCTTCGTACATGGGCGCGGTGGTGACCGCAATCTCGGCATCAACGACTATTCGTTTGGCGGAAATTTCAATCGAATTAAGAATTTAATGGTTCGCAACAACGGCGTTTACATCACGCCCGATGGCGGCAATCTGGGCGACGCGGCGGTGGCGCAGATCCGCGCGCTTCTTCATGCGGTCTACAGGCAGGTGCCGGGTGCCAGGGTGGTTCTCGCCTGCGGCTCCGCGGGAGGCGCGGTCTGTCACTCTCTGGCCCACGATCAGCTGACGGCCGGACGACTGGCGGGAATTGCCCTTTTGGGTTCATTCGGCTCGGACAGTTTTATCGGCTCGGCGGCTTATCTCGCCCGCGTACCTGTCTTCATCGCCCATGGCGGCTCGGATTCGGTGATTCCGATCGAGGGACCGGAATCCTTCTATCGCAGCCTTCGCCGAAACGAGGGTTACCCGGTGCGTTTGGTACGCTTCGAAACAGGCGGCCACGGCACGCCGATCCGCATGACGGACTGGCGCGAGATGATCAACTGGATGCTGCGCGTACGCCTTCCCGGCTAGCCGATGTAACGGGCGAGGGTCGCTTCGGTCCCGTCGGTCCACAAGTTCCCGATTGCCTCGGCGAACGCGGCTGAGAACTCGGAAATCTCGCCGAGATCGCCGAAAATGTCATGCATGGACAGCCAAACCGAGGGATTGTCGCGCGCGGCGAGCGCATTCCTCGTCAGCCGGTCCGACGCGATATCTTCGATCCTGATGGCGTTGCCTTTATCGTCGGTGCCGGCGCAGTAGCGGCACCAGAGGGCAACTTCGAGAGCCAGTCCGCCGACCGGCTGGCCGGCAGCGAGCCGTGCGGCCACGGTCGGCAGAATGAATTTAGGCTGGCGGTTGGAGGCGTCGAGGCAAAGGCGCGGGATCGTGTCGCCGATGGCCGGGTTCGAGAAACGCTCGACGATCTTGTGATAGTACGCTTCGAGGCTGACGCCGGGAATATGCGGAACGGTCGGGATTATCTCGGTGAATTCCAGCTTCTTCAGAAAGCCTGAGACAAACGGATTTTCCATCGCCTCGTGGACATAATGGATGCCCATCAGGCCGGCGGGATAGGCGATAGTCGCATGCCCGCCATTGAGAATACGCAATTTCATCAGCTCGTATGGCGCGACGTCTTCGACGAACTCCACGCCGACGATCTCCAGCGCAGGACGCCCCTGCGGGAAGTTGTCTTCCAGCACCCATTGCCTGAATGGTTCGCAAACCACTGGCGCGGCATCGTCGATGCCGAATTTCTCTGCGACAAGAGCGATCTCGCGCGGGCCCGTCGCCGGCGTGATGCAATCGACCATGCCGCAGGGAAAGGCAACATTCTCGGCGATCCAGTCATGCGCGTCGTCATCGCGTCCCGTGGCGAGGCCCAACACCGCATTGCGCGCGACATGGCCGTTTTCAGGCAGGTTGTCGCAGGACATGACGGTGAATGGAGGGGTGCCCGCTTCGCGGCGGCGCATCAGTGCGGCGATGATCAGACCGAAGACAGTCGTCGGCTTTGCCGGATTGGCCGCATCGGCCACGATATCGGGATGCGATGCGTCGAAGCCGCCGGTCTTAGCGTCGACGAAATAGCCGCCCTCGGTCACGGTAAGCGAGACGATGCGGATTTCTGGGCTCGCCATCCTTCCGATCAAGGCTTCCGGGTCCACATCGGTGAAATCGATCATCGAGCCGCTGATCGTGGCTGAGAAACCTGCCGGATCGAGTTCGACAACGGTCGTCAGCCAGTCCTGCGGCTCCAGCCGGGCGCGCATGGCTGCGTCATAGGACTTCACGCCGGCACCGACGATTGCCCAGTCGCGATCTCTGCCGCTCTCGAACAGGCGGTGAAGATAGATCGCCTGATGGGCGCGATGAAAGTTGCCAACGCCGATATGGACGATGCCCGGTGACAGGTCGGCCCGCGTGTAGCTCGGCTTTGTGACGTTACCGCCGATGGCGGAGAGATTTGAAAGAGAGAGCTTCGTAAACATGACCTTCAGCTCATCCAGTTGCCGCCGTCCACATTGTAGGTCTGGGCGACGATGTATTCGGCTTCGTTGGAAGCCAGGAAAACGGCCATGCCGGTGAGATCCTCGGCGCGGCCCATGCGGCCGTAGGGAACGGCTTCGCCTACCTCCCTGCGCTTCTGGCCGGGGGCCTTGTGTTCATATTTGGCGAAGAAGGCGTCGACGCCATCCCAGTGTTCGCCATCCACCACGCCGGGCGCGATCGCGTTCACATTGATGCCGTGTTCGATCAGGTTCAGGCCGGCGGACTGGGTGAGGCTGATGATGGCGGCCTTGGTCGCGCAATATACCGCGACCAAGGCCTCGCCCCGCCGTCCCGCCTGGCTTGCCATGTTGATGATCTTGCCGCCGCCGCCCCGCTCGATCATGTGGCGCGCGACCGCCTGCAGCGTGAAGAGCGTCCCGGCGAAGTTGATGTCGAAGACGCGGTTGTAGTCCTCGCGCGTTATCTCGACGATGGGCGCGGCCGTGAACAGCGCGGCATTGTTGATCAGGATATCGATCTTGCCGAACGCCGCGATGGTTTTCGCAATCGCCGCATCGATCGACTCCTGTTTCGTGACGTCCATCTCAACTGCAATGGCGCCGCTTCCGAGTTCGGCCGCCGTCGCCTGGGCGCCCTTGAGATTGATATCCGCGATGGCGACGGAAGCACCTTCGCGCAAATAGGCTTCGGCGAACGCCTTGCCGATACCGCGTGCGGCGCCGGGGATCAGCGCCGCCTTGCCTTCGAGACGTCTCATCCGATCCTCAGGCCTTGCCGATCGAAGCGATGTATCTTGTCGGCCTGTGGCGTCAGGAAGATCGTGTCACCACGATTGAGACCGACTTCACCACTCGCCCTGACGGTCAGAGCGTCGGCGAGACCGGTTCCATTGATGTGGAAGAAGGTGTCCGATCCGAGATGCTCCGACACGCCCACTGTGCCGCGCCACGGTCCCTCGGTTTCCGAGACATCGATATGTTCCGGCCTGACACCGATCGTGTGTGCGTCATATTTTTCCGCCTCGGCGCCCTCGATGAAGTTCATCTTCGGTGAACCGATGAAGCCGGCGACGAACAGGTTGCGGGGCGTGTGGTAGAGTTCCAGCGGCGATCCGACCTGTTCGATGATGCCGGCCTGCAGCACCACGATTTTGTCGGCCATTGTCATGGCTTCGACCTGGTCGTGGGTGACGTAGATCATAGTCGTCTTCAGGCGCTTGTGGAGCTCTGAAATTTCCAGGCGCATGCCGACGCGCAGCGCGGCATCCAGATTCGACAGGGGTTCATCGAAGAGGAAGGCCGCAGGCTCGCGCACGATCGCGCGGCCGATGGCGACGCGCTGCCGCTGGCCGCCGGAGAGTTGGCCCGGCCTGCGATCGAGATAGGGCGTCAGGTTGAGTACCTCGGCGGCGTTTGAGATCCGCTTTTCCTGCTCTTCGGCGGAAACCTTGGCCATTCTCAAGGGAAAAGCGATGTTCTTGCGCACCGTCATGTGCGGGTAGAGCGCGTAGGACTGGAAAACCATCGCCAATCCGCGTTTGGCGGGCGGAATGGATGTGGCGTCGGAGCCGTCGATTTCGATGACGCCGCCGGACACGTCTTCAAGCCCGGCGATGAGGCGCAGGAGCGTGGACTTACCGCAACCGGAGGGGCCGACGAAGACCACAAACTCGCCATCGTTGATTTCGAGGTCCAGCGGCGGGATGACTGTCACATCGCCGAATGACTTCTCGACCTGCTTGAGTTGTATACGTCCCATCTCTCGCTCCTCACTTCACCGCGCCGAAGGTCAGGCCCCGGACGAGTTGTTTCTGGCTGAACCAGCCCATGATCAGGATTGGCGCGATGGCCATCGTCGAAGCCGCTGACAGCTTCGCGTAGAACAAGCCCTCGGGGCTGGAATAGCTGGCGATGAAAGCCGTCAGCGGGGCCGCCTTGGCTGCCGTCAGATTGAGTGTCCAGAAAGCCTCGTTCCAGGCAAGGATCACGTTCAGGAGCACTGTCGAGGCCATGCCGGGAATTGCCATCGGCGTCAGCACGTAGAGGATCTCTTCCCGCAAACTCGCCCCGTCCATGCGCGATGCTTCGAGGATTTCGCCCGGGATTTCCCTGAAGTAGGTGTAGAGCATCCAGACGATGATTGGGAGGTTGATTAGCATCAGCACAACAACCAGCCCAACCCGCGTATCGAGCAAGCCGAGCTCGATGAAGATCAGATACATCGGGTAGAGCACGCCGACCGCTGGCAGCATCTTGGTCGACAGCATCCACAACAGGATATCCTTGGTGCGCTTGGATGGCACGAACGCCATCGACCATGCCGCAGGCACTGCGATGATCAATCCCAGGATCGTCGAGCCGAAGGCGAGGATAACCGAGTTGAAGAAGTGCTTGGCGTAGTCCGAACGCTCCTGCACCACCCCGTAGTTTTCCAGCGTCCAGCCGGACGTCAGGACCGCGATAGGTGTCTTGATCGCGTCGCCTTCCGCCTTGAAGGACAGGATGATGATCCAGAGGATCGGGAAGAAGATCAGCAAGCCGATCGCCCAGGCGATGATCGTGTTAATCGTCTTGCGTTGCGTAGTGACTGCGCGGGCCATTGTCTGTCCTCCTCACGCGTCGAGGTTCTTGCCGACGATGCGCATCAGGAAGATCGCAACGATATTGGCGAGGATGATTGCATAGACGCCGCCGGCGGAGCCGAGCCCGACGTTCTGGCTCTCGAGCACCCGCTGATAGATCAGGTAGGTCAGCGTGCGGGTGCCGAATGCACCGCCCGTTGTGACGAAGATCTCGGCAAAGATCGACAGCAGGAAGATGGTCTGGATCAGGATCACGATGGTGATCGCCCGGGCAAGGTGGGGCAGCACGATATGGTAGAAGCGCGACAGGATCGGCGCGCCGTCCATTTCGGCGGCTTCAAGCTGTTCGCTGTCGAGCGACTGGATCGCAGTCAGCAGAATGAGCGTCGCGAAAGGGAGCCACTGCCAACTGACGATCATGATGATCGACTGCAGCGAGGCCTGGCTGAGCCATTCCACAGGCGTTGCGCCGAAGAAGCGGTAAACATGCGCGAGAAAGCCGTTGCCCGGATCCATGAAGAGGTTCTTCCAGACCAACGCGGAGACGGTGGGCATTACGAAGAAGGGCGCAATAACGAGGATGCGCACGACGCCCTGGCCCCACATGGGCTGGTCAAGCAGGATCGCGAGCAGAATGCCGAGAACGACGGTAATGATCAGTACGCCGCCGACAATCAGCAGCGTGGTGATAACGCTCGGCCAAAAGGAACTGGACGAGACAAATCGGACGTAGTTGTCGAAGCCGACCCAATCCAGTCCATTGCCCAGGGAATCGCCACGGAGAGGAAGATACTTCTTGAAAGAGAAGAAGAGCGTCATCGACAAGGGGATAAGCATCCAGCCAAGAAGCAGGACCACGGCAGGCGCCATCATGAAGCGTGCTGCGGAACGGGAATGCTGAGTAGCCATGGAGACACCTCCTCCATTGACGGGAACCCCGTCGGGAACGGTACTATGGACGGTCTATCGGAGAGAGAACCGGAGGGTGACCATTGGCCACCCTCCAGTCGGGAGGCGACTTAACGGTAGCCAGCGGCTTCCATTGCGTCGTTAGTGATGGCCTGCGCCTTGGCCAGCGCCTCGTCGACGGTCTGCTGTCCTGCATAGACAGCCGAGAATTCCTGGCTCACTTCGGTCGCGATGCCCGCGAATTCCGGAATGGCGACGAACTGGACGCCCGTGTAAGGAACCGGCTTGACCGTCGGATTCTGCGGATCGGCCAGGTTGATGGACTCAAGCGTCATCTTCGCGAACGGAATATCCTTGTAGTTCGGATTTTCGTAGAGCGAAGTTCGCGCGCCCGGAGGCACGTTGGCCCAGCCTTCCTTGGATGCGACGAGCTCGATGTAGTCCTTGGAGGTCGCCCATTCGATGAATTCCTTGGCGGCATCCACCTTCTGCGAGCCTGCCGGAATGGCGAGAGCCCAAGCCCACAACCAGTTAGCGTGCTTGTCCACTCCCTCATGGTTCGGCGCCAGTGCGAAACCGACCTTGTCCGCAACCGTGGAGTCGTCCGGGTTGGTCACGAAGGAGGCCGCGACGGTCGCGTCGATCCACATGCCGCATTTGCCCTGCTGGAAAAGCGACAGGTTTTCGTTGAAGCCGTTGGTCGCGTAGCCGGCGGGGCCGGATTCATTCATCATGTCAACGAAGAAGGTGAGCGCTTCCTTCCACTCCGGCTGATCGAACTGAGCATTCCAGTCCTCGTCGAACCAGCGAGCGCCAAACGAGTTTGCGGTAACGGTGATAAGTGCGCCACCTTCACCCCAGCCCGCCTTGCCGCGCAGGCAGATGCCGTTGATGTCGTTGCCACGATCGGTCATCGCCGCCGCCGCCTTGCGGATAAACTCCCAGGTCGGCGCCTCAGGCATTTCCATGCCGGCTTTTTCCATGAGGTCTGTGCGGTACATGATCATGGAGCTCTCGCCGTAGAACGGGGCGGCGTAGAGCGTGCCATCGGCGGACAGGCCGCTGCGCATCGCGGGCAGGAGATCATCGACGTCGTAATCGGCGGACAGACCGTCGAGCGGAACCAGCCACCCCTGCTTGCCCCAGATCGGTGTCTCGTACATGCCGATGGTCATGATGTCGAAAGCACCGCCCTTGGTGGTGATGTCGGTCGTGACACGCTGGCGAAGAACGTTTTCCTCAAGCGTGACCCATTCGACCGTGTGGCCGGTCTTCTCGGTGAAGTCGTCGGTCAGGCCCTGCATGCGGATCATGTCGCCATTGTTGACTGTGGCGATCGTCAGTGTCTCGGCGGAAACGCCGGAAACGAAAAGCGACAGCGCGGACGCGCCCAGCAAGGCGCGGGTAAGCATTTTCATGATTTTCCTCCCGATGCCCGAAATGGGCATTTGCTATGAATGCGGGCAAATACTCACATCGGATCGCGCTCAAGTCAAGCGGGAGATGGCGCAGAATCTCGCATCCACAACCGACGTCGACGTTTTAGTAAATTGAATCAGATAGTTATGAGATAAAGCTCTTGCTCAACGCTTGAGCAGAAGCTCTGCTGTGTGCTCGTTGGTTATAAGGCAGTTGATCAACTTGCCGGTCATCGCGCCACGGATGGCCTCGCCCTTGGCTTCGCCCGCCGCGATCCCGTAAATGGGATTCGGTGAAGCGACCGCGAGCGGTGCACTGTTCACCCGATCGTTTACCAGCCCTCTAATAACATTGCCGTCGGCGTCATAGACCCAACTGGTGATTTCGCCAACCGCCCCGACGCGATTGAAGGCGCGGATATCATCGCGGGTCAGGAATCCATCGACCAGGAGAGGGGCGTTCATGTCCATATTACCGACGCCGACGAAGGTGACGTCGGCCTGGCGTGCAAGCTCGAGGATGTTGTGTACCGGTTCCTGGTTGTGGAGGATGTGCTTTTCTTCCACTGAACGCGCATAGACGGGAAGAGGCATCGGATAGTGCTTGGCATTCGCCCGCTCAGCGACGCGAATAACGACGTTGTAAGCGGTAGCAGAGCCGTCCGACATCATGTTTCCGAGCAATGAAACGATAGAGTGCTGGGGGCAATCCATCGGCGGCAGCTGTTCGACGCAGGCCCGAAGCGCTCGTCCGGTGCCGATCGCGATGATTTTCGGATGTGGCGATTTGAGGTGACGTTCCATTTCCGCCGCGCCGGCCTGTGCGATACCGACGATGGACGACGGTGTGTCCGAATCGCTCGGAACCACCTCGCAGTTCTTGAGGCCGAATGTATCGGTCAGCCGCGCGCTCAACTCCATGCAATGCGCGATCGGATGGTCGAGACGCACCTTGATCAGCCTTTCGCTGACGGCAAGCGATACAAGACGCTGCGCCGACTGGCGTGATACGCCGAGCTTGCGGGCGATTTCGTCCTGCGTGTTTCCGGCGACGTAATAAAGCCAGCCCGCGCGTGCTGCATCGTCCAGACGGCTGCTTTCGTTTTCGATCCTGCTAGCCATGATGCGTTTCCGCCGCTTTGTCCCGTTTTTCCAGATGAGGCGCCATTTCAAAGAATTGCGTCCATTTGTCAAAAACAGTCAGCCCGCCGCCCTGATCGAGGTCTGCCGGGGGGAGGCCGCGCAGGTGACTGCCACCGGCGAATCGCCAGACTGGCATGCCCGCTTTCTGGGCGGCGACCACGCCCGGCACGGAATCCTCAATGACCAGGCAACGCGTTGGCTTCACGCCCATGGCCTTCGCGACATATAGAAAGAGATCCGGCGCCGGCTTGCCGTTTCTTACTTGTGAGGCGGTGAAAATACGGTCGCCAAAGAATCGGGAAAGGCCGGAAAGCTCAAGCGAGCGGCGAACGCGTCTCGGGCTCGAACTGGTGGCAACGCAGGAGACGACATTGAGCCGGTCTATCACCGTTTCCACGCCATGGACGGCCTGCAATTCCGTCTCGAACGCTCGCAGCAAATCGCTCCGGTATTGCTCCTCGAAATCGGAATCGAGGTCGAGCCCATAAGATATGCGTACCTCGGCGGCGACCTTGGTCCATGAGCGGCCGAGGAAATGCTTCTGAAAATAGGGAAAATCCACATGCACCCCGACACGTCCCAGTTGGGCGATCAGAATGCGTGCGCTGATAACCTCGCTGTCGATGAGCACACCATCGCAATCGAAGATCACCAGATCGATTGGTTCATGCAGCAGCACCGGATCGCGGCCCAACTTCTCCTCCACTTTCGTTGTCGATGTGCTGTTATCACAATATCCGCAGGTGCAGCCAAACCCCTTTGCCCGGTTGCCGCGTGACATGGATGTTTTTCCAGCGGCGCTTTGCTTTGGATTGCGGACCAGATAATCTGTTGGCGGTCAACAGGCTTCTTCGCGTGGAGGAAGTCGTCAGCCATTTCGTTTTGACCGACTGTCGAGTCTATCCAAGTCGTACTATTTTTTTCATACTGGATATTCGGATTTTCTAAGTCATTCCAGAATTTGAATTATATTCCATCTCAAATATTTTATTGATATATCGGATAAATGTATTGAAATTTCGTCATTTATGGCGAGAATTTGGACGTGTTGTAAACTCTAGGAATTGCATTTACTGCATAGGCAGGGGGCAGGGGTGGTATGCGACCCGCCAGAATTCAGTATGCGTTTTCGTGCCGACATTGCGGCAAAGCCGCTCTGCTCGAGACCGTCTTGTTGCCGCTTATTTCGCAGTCGGTCGTCGATGTCGGTTACGTTAGTGAACCTTGCCAGTTCGGAGGCAGTGCGCGATGCCTGTACTGGTTTGAAGCCAAGACAAGGGCGTCCCGCTTGCTGCCTGATGTCGCGGAGCCACTTTCCATGCAGGAAGATAGCCGGGATGCCGATCGGGAATACAGATCGCGTACACGCCAAGCCGGCGAGAAGTCCCGCACGATCATCAAAGTGGTGAAGTGATTTAAAACCTTGGCACGCCCTAGGGGAGTCGAACCCCTCTTTCCAGAATGAAAATCTGGCGTCCTAACCGATAGACGAAGGGCGCGCATCAAGGTCCGGCGTCTATAAAAACATTCGCGGTGATCTGCAAGCCCGTTTGCGGGGTCTTTTTCGGATTTTTTTCAAGGTCGCCGCCAGGTTCGTCAAAGGCGCTTTGCGAAACGCCGATTACGCTATGCCGAACTGCAAAAATGTTCGGTCCGACGCTGACATTCCGCGAGAGAAAGGTGTTATTTCTTGCGCCTGCAGCGCCAGTTCCAGTCACGTTGCGGGCCGATATCGATATGCACCGATGCCGTATGGCAATAGGTGCCGACGCCGCCTCGTCCGGGCATCGAACGCAGATACTCCGCAAGCTGCGTTTTCGTCACACCCTGGATCTGAATATCCGCCGCGGAACAATACATGTGCAGCGAATTGGACGAACCGCTTGCCTTCTTGTTTCTCGTGGGGCTGCGGTAGCCGGACGTGATGATCACGTCGCGCCCGTAATGTTGCTCGACCTTCTTCAGGACGCGGACCAGCGCCGGTTTGAGGCACGCGACATCCACGCTTTCGGTCTGCGTCTTCAAACCGTTTGGAGCGAGACGCGCAAGTCCGGCGGCGGAGGCGAGGCGGATCGGACCGCCCTCCATGTCGTCCTCTTCGGCCGTTTCCGACGTCAGTCCGAGCGCCCGGTCGCGGTCGACGCCGGGCAAGCTTGAAGCGCCGGCGGAGGCTATAACCGGGCGTCTGGCCTCGACATTGTCGCCGGAAGGCGAACTCCACAACTCGGCCCTGGTATCATTGCCTGCGAGTGGCGCCGGCGGGACAAGCGCCTTGGCGTTCGCCGAGCGGTTGTTCGAAAAGAGCGCCAACAGGCTTCCCGTGCGCTTCGCCAGACCGGAAACTGGCGGACGCGGTGAGGGGGCGCCCGGCTGGCCGGCCGCAGAATAGATGCGGGCGGTTGCCGGATCGACGACGTTCATCTGCTGGCCGCCCGTCGAATCGACGCCAGCAGCCTGGTTTTCCGGCGCATTTTGCAAGACAGCGACAGCATCGGGGCCGTCCGCGGCGACATCCGGTGTACCGGGCGGCGTAATCGGGACGGCCTGCGTTTCGAGATCGGTAGAGCCGGTGATCAGATATTCGGGCGGGCGAGGGGCGGCGCCGACATCCTCATCGGCATAGGCGAAGGTCTGGCCGGCATCGGGAACCTGAATGGCCGAGGTATCGAGCGCCGACGCCATGCAGCCGCTGAGGCTCGTAGCGGCGACAAGCATGACCAGCCACCGCATATGTCTGCCTGAACGGCTTTCAACGTCGTTTCCGGTCAATTTCCCCGCCTAGTCCCCAATATCTCGCTGTCGGGCATCTTAAGCCATCATCGCGGTGAACGGAAAGTTACCAGCAAACCGCGTGATTCCACAAATGCCCAAAGCATCCCCACGCCCGGCTAGTCTTGAAATCGGGCCAAAAGATGGTTCGTCGGTCTATGACGTAGCCGCTGTCACCACGAACCGGTATTCTCCATGGACGCCCAGGGTTCGGCCTTCGGCAAAGCCTCGCCTTTCTGCAGCAGCTCGATGGAAATGCCGTCCGGAGACCGCACGAACGCCATGTGACCGTCGCGCGGGGGCCGGTTGATCGTGACGCCGCCATCCGCCAGCCGCTGGCAGGTCTCGTATATATTGTCGACGGCATAGGCCAGGTGACCAAAATTGCGGCCGCCCTGATAGTCCTCCGGATCCCAATTATAGGTGAGTTCGACCATCGGCGCGCCGCCGGCTTCCGCCAGGTCCTTGTCGTCCGGAGCGGCGAGAAAAATCAGCGTGAATCGTCCGCCTTCGTTCTCGATCCGCCGGACCTCGACCAGGCCGAGCTTGTTGCAATAGAAATCGAGCGACTGGTCTATGTCACGAACCCTGACCATGGTGTGCAGATACCGCATCGGAAACTCCTTCTTTGGCTGTTTTTCTAAAGGTTCGCGCCGGCTGGGCAAGAGGTTTTGCAAGGTTGTTCCAGGGCTGCGGGTCTAAAATTGCAAGGATATGTGCAAAACCGACTTTCTGCCTTGTGGTGTTTCGATTGTGCGATGGTATCCTTCCCCAGAGAATCACAGTCGTTATATCGGGACACAAGCACGACTCATGGGGGACAAGGCATCAACGGCAGCGAGCCTGGGACGGACCGGCGCACGGTCCGAAAGCCCCGAGGTTGTCGAGGTTTCCGGAACGATAAAATGGTTCGACGTGGCCAAGGGTTTCGGCTTCGTGGTGCCTGACGAGGCGTCTCTCGGCGATGTGATGCTGCATGTCACCTGTCTGCGCCGCGACGGTTACCAGACAGCGCTCGAAGGCGCGCGTATCGTTTGTCAGGCGAAGCAGGGCGATCGCGGCCTTCAAGCCTTCCATGTCGTGTCGATGGACAATTCAACGGCCGTCCATCCGGGTGAAACCGAGCAGAAGACCCATGTGCAGGTCACGCCGACAAGCGGCCTGGAGCGCGTGATCGTCAAATGGTTCAATCGCACCAAGGGCTTCGGCTTCGTGACGCGGGGCGAGGGGACCGAGGACATCTTCGTTCACATGGAAACGTTGCGCCGCTTCGGGCTCACGGAACTGCGTGCGGGGCAGGTCGTGATCGTAAGGTTCGGCGACGGGGACAAGGGCCTCATGGCCGCCGAGATTTATCCCGACCTCGGCACACAATTGCCATCATCGCACTGATGACTTCCGCCGGTTGAACGGACCGGACCGATGAAAAATCTCATTCATATCTTACTCGCCTTGTTTTTGGGCGCATCCGTGGCTTCGATGTCGATTGCGGGCATGGCGCACGCGCAGGAGGCTTCCGCCAATGCGCCCATTCTTCTGCCCGTCGACGAGACGCCGCTGACAATCGAGCGCGACGGCGAAATCATCGCGGCATTCGATATCGAAGTCGCCGACGATCCCTCAGAACGGTCGCGCGGGCTGATGTTCCGCACCGAGTTTCCCGATGACCGGGCGATGCTTTTCGTCTTCGAGAAAAGCCGGCCCGTCGCCTTCTGGATGCAGAACACGCCGCGGCCGCTCGACATGCTGTTCATCCGTGGTGATGGAGAGGTGGAGAGCATCGCGCTCGATACGACACCGTTCTCCACCGCGTCCGTTCCGTCGCAGGGATCGGTCCTATACGTGCTCGAGATCAATGCCGGCCTGACCGGAAAGCTGGGATTGCAACCCGGCGACCGTGTCGTCCATCCGATAATTTCGGGTGAAGCCGGATAGAGAGTTGCCGAGACTACCGAGCCGTTGTATGCGGGTCGGGTCCGCGATTGCTCGTGGTCTGAATTCGGAGCGTAGCGCAGCCTGGTAGCGCATCTGGTTTGGGACCAGAGGGTCGCAGGTTCGAATCCTGCCGCTCCGACCAGCCCGGGCATGAGTGAGAAGTATTGAGAAGAGAGGCCGCTCGTGACCGCCCGCATCTACAGCCCTTCGAAGACAGCGATGCAATCCGGCAAAGCCAAGACCGGCCTATGGATACTGGAGTTCGATCGCGACACGCCGCGCACCGTCGAACCTCTGATGGGATATACGTCCTCGGCGGATCCGCTGGCTCAGATCCGGCTGAAATTCGAGACTCGGGACGAGGCGATTGCCTATGCCGAGAAACACGGGATTGCCTATCGGCTCGACGAACCGAAAAACAGCAAACGGCGCGTGATCTCCTATTCCGACAATTTCAAGTTCGACCGCAAATATCCTTGGACGCATTGAGTCAGGAATGCGCTTGACCGCACCGTCAGGCGCGGCCAAGACGTCTCATGCACGGCCCCGTAGCTCAGCTGGATAGAGCACCGGCCTTCTAAGCCGATGGTCGCAGGTTCGAATCCTGCCGGGGTCGCCAATCCGTTTCCTGGCCAGTTGTCAGGCAGATTGGAGATCGTTGAGACCCGAGCCTCGCCTGAACACTACCGCGGACGTGTCACGGATACCGGATCGCTGGCCGGAAACGTGTCTTCCAGTCCCTCTTCCAGCTGATCCTCGCGCTCGGACCGTCTCATTGCAGCTGAACGCGCGGCATCTTCCGCTTCCTGACGCGAGCTAAACGCAGCCGAACGCTCGCTGTCGATCACGTAGCGCCAGCCTCCATTTTCCTCAATAAGATAATAGCCAATGTCAGCCATTGCCGTTTCTCCTTGCGTTTCCAAGCTCCCTTGGGGTTTCAAGGAAAACGGCTCGCCGGGCGTGGAGTTCCAAGCCCAGCCGCCATTCTTTGGATTGGGGATCAGGCCGATGCGGCGGCCTCGAGCGCCCCCGCGAGGTCGGCTATGATGTCGGCCGCGTCTTCAAGGCCTATCTGCAGCCGGATGATCTCGCCGCCATAGTTGCGGGCGGAAACTGTCCGGTCCGCGAGCGAGACTTGTGCCGCGAGACATTCGTAGCCGCCCCAGGACGCGCCGAGACCGAAAATTTCGAGCGCATCGAGAAATGCGTGGGCCTGCTTTTCCCCGCCTTCGAGGACGATCGAGAAAAGGCCGCTAGCACCGCTGAAATCTCGCTTCCAGATCGCGTGGCCGGGATGGCTTTCGAGGCCCGGATGCAGCACGCGTGCGACGCCGGACTGACCCTCCAGCCACCGCGCGACCTCGAATGCGGTTGCCTGGTGGCGCTCCAGGCGGACGCCCATCGTGCGCAGGCCGCGCAGGACCTGATAAACATCATCCGGTCCAGCGCAGGTGCCGAGCGTGAGATAGCTCTCCCAAAGCGTTTCCCAGCACGCTTCGTTGGCCGAGACCGTGCCGAGCAAGACATCGGAATGGCCAGCGGGATACTTCGTTGCCGCATGGATTGAGATGTCGACGCCATAGTCGAGTGGTTTGAAATAGACCGGTGTCGCCCAGGTGTTGTCGAGCATTGTGATGATTCCCGCCTCGCGCGCAATCGCTGTGATCGCCGGGATGTCCTGCATTTCGAACGTATTCGAGCCGGGCGACTCCGTGAAGATCAGCTTCGTGTTCGGCTTTAAGAGATCCAGGATTTCGGCCCCGATTTCCGGATCGTAATACTCGACCTCCACCCCAAGGCGCCGCAGCATTGTGTCAGCGAAACGGCGCGTCGGAAAATAGATCGTATCAACGAACAGAGCATGGTCTCCCGCAGACAGAAATCCCAGCAAAGGCACGGTAATAGCAGCCAGACCGGACGGCACGATGATCGTTCCGGCGCTGCCCTCCAATTCGTTCACGGCAGCGGCCAGTGCATCGCTGGTCGGCGTGCCGCGCGTCCCGTAGGTGTAGCGTTGATTCCGGGCTTTCATCGTCCGCGCATCGGGAAACAGGACGGTGGATCCGTGCACGACCGGCGGATTGACGAAGCCGTGATAGTCGCGCGGATTGTAGCCACTATGCGTCAGCAGCGTGTTGATTCCTTTGGTGCCTTTTCCCGTCGGGCGGTTCATTTATGAGTGCTCCGGTGTTTGAGTCATTCGAAGGGGTGCTCGAATTCTTGCCAATAGGCAAGGAAGGCGGTACTCGCTCGGGACGATCCCACGCAATACGATTTCCATGGATGCGTCGAAAATAGTCACGACGAAGGTGAGAAAAACGGCAAGCGGAGCGGTTCGCGTCGTGCACGGCTTGTATGGTCGGGGCGAGGCGACTGTGAGGCGCCTGCGATATCGTTTGACGCGTCCCGTTCCGGCTAGCGCCCCGTCAGTGTGGACCCGAGAGATGACGCAATACGCGCTTCTTTCGATCTTCGCGACACTCTTTGCGGCGGTCTTCGATCCATATTTCCGGCCGTTCGCGGGGCCGGCACCGAATGTGGTGCTTCAGTTCCTGCGCGAGATAACTGACGTCGCCAAATCCGGATGGTATATTGTGCCCGCCGTCATCGTGATCGCTATCATCGGCCTGCTGGACTGGCACGCGCTGCGCCACGCGACGCGCCGTGCTCTTCTGAACGCCTATGGTCAGGCAGCCTTTATTCTCGCCTCTGTCGCCGTGCCGGGGATCGCGATCAACATTGTCAAACAGTTCGTCGGTCGAGCGCGCCCCGGTATCGTCGAAACCGCGGGAGTCTATGGTTTCTCGCCCTTTGAATTCAATCATGTCTATCAGAGTTTCCCGTCCGGTCACGCGACGACCGCGGGATCTCTCGCCGTGATCCTGATGCTCTGGCATCCGCGGGCGCGGATGCCTCTGTTCCTCGCAATGTTCATGCTGGCCTGCGGCCGGATTCCGGCCGGCGCGCATTATCCGTCGGACGTCGTGGCAGGCTTTTCGATCGGGGCGATCACGACATTGGTTTTTGCGCGGTGGCTTGCACGCCGCCGCGCTGTCTTCAGGTTTCGTGGCGATGAGCAATTTCCGGTCCTGATCGAAAAATAGGCAAAAACGCCTTTCCGAAGCGCTGTGAATCATTCCGGTAACGTTTCAGAAATAATTCATTTACCCTTGACGCTATTGCCAAATTGGCTTTGTCTTCCCTTGTGGAGGGAGGCATCGGTGGCGTTTTCACACGAAACGCCGCCAGTTGAGAGTCTTGTTTAGGCTCCGGTGAACCGATGCTCGTGCCCATCTGTAGTAACGTGAGCAACGAGAGGTTGAACTCTATGAAAAAGATTATGCTGACCGGCGCGCTTGGCGCCGCTGCCCTTGTATTTACAGGCGCGGCGGCCTCGGCGGCGACGCTGGATGACGTGAAGGCAAAGGGATTTGTTCAGTGCGGCGTGAGCCAGGGCCTTCCGGGGTTCTCCAATCCCGATGCCGACGGCAACTGGAGTGGCCTCGACGTGGATCTCTGCCGTGCGGTCGCCGCAGCGATCTTCGGCGACGGCGAAGCCGTGAAGTTTACGCCTCTCTCGGCCAAGGAGCGTTTTACCGCCCTGCAGTCCGGCGAAGTGGATCTTCTTTCGCGAAACACGACCTGGACTATGAGCCGCGACACGCAGCTCGGCCTGAACTTCGCGGGCGTCAACTACTATGACGGCCAGGGCTTCATGATCCGCACGTCCATGGACATCAATTCGGCACTCGAACTGTCCGGCGCATCGATCTGCACCAACACCGGCACGACCACCGAGCTGAATGTCGCGGACTATTTCCGCGCCAACAACATGGACTACGAACTGGTTGCCTTCGAAAAGGCCGACGAGGTCGTGGCCGCATATGATGCCGGTCGTTGCGATGTGTACACCACGGATGCCTCGGGCCTCTATGCGCAGCGTCTGAAGCTCACCAATCCGGGCGAACACAAGGTCCTGCCGGAAATCATCTCCAAGGAGCCGCTTGGCCCGGTCGTTCGCCAGGGCGATGACCAGTGGTTCAACATCATCAAGTGGGTTCATATCGCCACGATCAATGCCGAGGAACACGGTGTGACGATGGCCAATGTCGAAGAGATGAAGTCCAGCGACAACCCGGAAGTGAAGCGCATGCTTGGCTCCGAGGGCAATTTCGGCGAGTCCATCGGTCTCGATGCTGACTGGGCCGCAAAGGCGATCGCCGCGGTTGGCAACTACGGTGAAATCTTTGATCGCAATGTTGGCCCGGATACCCCGCTCGGTATCTCGCGCGGCGTCAACGCGCTCTGGACCAAGGGCGGCCTGATGTACGGTCCGCCGATT
Organism: Ahrensia sp.; assembly: GCA_002706335.1. Classification (GTDB taxonomy): domain Bacteria; phylum Pseudomonadota; class Alphaproteobacteria; order Rhizobiales; family Rhizobiaceae; genus Oricola. The sequence goes on along the minus strand of PAKZ01000009.1, from coordinate 183,678 downwards.
CGCTAAGCGAATTCAATGTCACCCGGCCGCCTCGCGGCCGGGTGAATTTCTTTCCGGTGGGGACATGCCATTACAGATGGCGCGGAAAGCGGTTCAGCTTCTTTGTTAGCTGCCATGACATGTCCGTCACGACGAGCGGGTGAATAAGCGATGGCTGTTACCGACGTAACACCGAACGGCTCCGGCGATGGTGCGCCAAAGGTCGCTCTTCTCAACAATCCGGAAGTCAGGGGCTGGGTTTTCCAGATCATCCTGGCTGTCTTGATCGTCTATCTGGCGTTCGAGGGCTGGACAAATATGAACGCTAACCTCCGCGCCGCGGGCATCGCCTCCGGCTGGGGCTTTCTCGGCACCAATGCGGGTTTTGCGATCAGCCAGTCGCTCATTGAGTATAGCCAGGCGTCTTCGACATATGGACGGGTCTATATCGTCGGGCTTCTCAATACGCTTGCCGTGGCATTCGTCGGCATTATCCTGGCCACGATCATTGGCTTCATTGTCGGTGTGGCGCGTCTTTCCAAGAACTGGATGGTCAGCCGGCTGGCCACCGTCTATGTCGAAAGCCTGCGCAACATCCCCTTGCTGCTGCAGATTTTCATCTGGTACTTCGGCGTCCTTCGCCTGCTGCCGCAGCCGCGTGAGGGTTTCGATTTCGGGCCGCTCGGTCTTTTGAACAACCGTGGCTTCTTCGCTCCGAAACCGGTGTGGGGCGAGGGAGCCGAATTTACCCTCTATGCGTTCATCATCGCGTGTGTGATCGCGTGGGGCGTCGGTCGTTGGGCAAGGGCCCGGCAAATGGCGACGGGGCAGATATTCCCGAGCTTCCTGGTCGGGCTCGGCACGATTATCTTCCTGCCGTTAATCGTCTTCTTTGTGAGCGGTGCGCCATTGAGCTGGGACATCCCCAAGATGGGCGGTTTCCGCCCGAGCGGCGGCATGACATTGATCCCGGAATATATCGCCATGCTGATCGCGCTCTCGACCTACACGGCGTCGTTTATTGCCGAGATCGTCCGTGCGGGTATCCTCGCCGTCAACAGGGGGCAAACCGAGGCGGCAAACGCGCTCGGACTGCGCAACGGCCCGACGTTAAGGCTCGTGATCATCCCGCAGGCATTGCGCATCATCATTCCGCCACTGACGAGCCAGTATCTGAACCTGACGAAGAACTCGTCGCTCGCGGTAGCCATTGCCTATCCGGAACTGACTTCGGTCTTTGCCGGCACGGCGCTGAACCAAACCGGCCAGGCTGTCGAGATCATCTCGCTGACTATGCTCACCTATCTGACGATTTCGCTTGTCACCTCGTTGTTCATGAACTGGTACAACAATCGCGTGGCGCTGGTGGAGAGATAAGACAATGGCCGAACAACACTCCGCTGCCGATATCGCCTTTGTCCGCCGCGAAATGCTGCCTCAGCAAGACGCGCCGGCCACGTCGAGGGGTATCGTGGCCTGGTTTCGCGAGAGCCTGTTTTCCTCGATTCCCTATACGATCCTGACACTTGCCTGCCTCTATATACTCTGGGTCATCATCCCGCCGCTGGTGAGCTTCCTTTTCACCAGTGCGGTATGGAGCGGCGCAGACCGTGCGGTATGCGCAACCGAGGCACAGGGCGGCATTCAGCCGGATGGATGGTTCGGCGCCTGTTGGGCCTATGTCGGGGATTACGGCAACCAGTTCATTTACGGCCGCTACCCGAATGAAGAGCAATGGCGCGTCAACATCGTCGGCATCCTCTTCATCGGAGGTCTTGCCGGGCTGTTGATCCCCTCCGTGCCCTACAAACGCGAGAATATTATTTTTCTCGCGATAGTTTTCCCGATTGCAGCGCTCATTCTCCTGACCGGCGGTCACCTCTCGGTGGGCGGCCTCTATATTCCGCTCGCCATCCTGACGGTGATCGCGCTCGGCGTCAGCTTTCTGTTCGCAAAGCTCTCGGAGTCGGATCCGATACCGGGACTGAAGAATGTCGCGTTCCTGTTTATCGGCTTGTTCGTGCTGCTGTTCATCCTGGGATTCGATTTCGGCTTGGTTCATGTGGAAACCGAAGTCTGGGGCGGCTTGCTGGTGACGCTCGTCATTGCCGTGACCGGCATCGCCGCGTCGCTGCCGCTCGGGATTGCTCTGGCGCTCGGTCGTCGTTCGGCGCTGCCGATCGTGCGCTTCTTCTCGATCGTTTTCATCGAGTTCTGGCGTGGCGTTCCGCTTATCACCGTGCTGTTCATGTCATCGGTGATGCTGCCGTTGTTCCTTCCGGAAGGCGTCTCGTTCGACAAGCTGCTGCGCGCCCTGATCGGTGTGGCGTTGTTCTCGTCTGCTTATATGGCCGAGGTCGTTCGCGGCGGGCTCCAGGCGCTGCCGAAAGGCCAGTATGAGGGCGCGATGGCGCTTGGGCTGAATTGGACGCAGATGATGCGGATGATCATTCTGCCGCAGGCGCTGAAACTTGTGATCCCCGGGATCGTCAACACCTTTATCGGCCTGTTCAAGGATACGACACTCGTCCTGATCATCGGACTGTTCGATTTTCTCGGACAGATCCAGTCATCCTATTCCGACCCTGCATGGGCATCTCCCGTGCAGGCGATGACGGGCTATGCCTTCGCGGCGATTGTCTACTGGATTTTTTGTTTCAGCATGTCCCGCTACTCCATGTTCATGGAACGAAAACTCGACACGGGCCACAAACGGTAAGGAAGCCATGCCATGACAGCCGAAAACGCAGCCACCGACGAGGAAATCCGCGCGGCCGACCGGTCGAAAATGACGGTGTCGGATACCGATGTCGCCGTCGAAATCGTCCAGATGCACAAATGGTACGGGGATTTTCACGTTCTGCGCGACATCAATCTCAAGGTCATGCGCGGCGAACGTATCGTTATTGCCGGCCCGTCGGGCTCGGGCAAATCGACGATGATCCGCTGTATCAACCGCCTCGAGGAACATCAGAATGGCCAGATCATCGTCGATGGCAACGAGCTTACCAACGATCTGAAAAAGATTGACGAGGTGCGCCGTGAGGTCGGCATGGTGTTCCAGCACTTCAACCTGTTCCCGCATCTGACGATCCTCGAAAATTGCACGCTGGCGCCAATCTGGGTGCGCAAGATGCCGAAGAAGGAGGCGGAAGAGCGCGCGATGCACTTCCTCACCCGCGTCAAGATTCCGGAGCAGGCCCACAAATATCCCGGCCAGCTCTCCGGCGGTCAGCAGCAGCGCGTCGCCATCGCGCGTTCGCTGTGCATGAATCCGCGCATCATGCTGTTCGACGAGCCGACCTCGGCGCTCGACCCGGAAATGATCAAGGAAGTGCTCGACACGATGGTCGGTCTCGCGGAGGAGGGCATGACCATGCTGTGCGTGACGCACGAGATGGGCTTCGCCCGCCAGGTGGCCAACCGCGTGATCTTCATGGACCAGGGGCAGATCGTGGAACAGAACAGCCCTGACGAGTTCTTCGACAATCCGCAGCATGAACGCACCAAGCTCTTCCTGAGCCAGATACTGCACTGATGCGTTTGATTCGATGGCTGGCAGCTCTGTTGCTGGCCATCGCGGCGGCGATTGCGCTCGGCGCAATTCCCGTACCGGTCGGCTCCCGCGCCGCAGCCGACGGTCAAGATTCCGTTCGCATCTACGTTTTCTCCAACGGTTTTCATTCCGACATCGTGTTGCCCCATCGTGATGGCGAGACGCTATCTCGACTGGACCTCGCAGCTACCGATTTCCCCGTTGATGTGCGACGCGTGCGCCATTGGGCCGTCGGCTGGGGGTCGCGTACGGCCTATACCAGCCTGCGCCGGGTCGTTGATCTGACGCCGGGTATCGTTGTCCGAGCGCTGGCCTTCGACCGGAGCGTCATGCATGTTCAGCCATTCGGCGAAATCACAGGCGGAGAAGGCGCCTATGCGTTCGATATTTCACCGGCCGACTATGATCGCCTTATTGCGGGTATTCGCCGCTCATTCACAGACGACACACAGCCGATCGCCGATATCACACAGGGTTTTGGCGACCGTTTTTATCACGCAAAGGGCCGATTCTCGGCGATCAAGGGATGCAATGTGTGGACCGGCCGCCGGCTGCGCGAAGCCGGTGTAGGTGTTGGATTGTGGACGGTGTTCGCGCAATCGCTGGAATTCGGGCTCGCCAGGACTGCGGTGGCTCACTCCGAAATCCGGTAGCGATAGAGCCAGTCGAGATCGGTGAAGAACGCCGCGGGTTTGCGCATTGAGAAATAGAGATTGCGCGCTTTTCTGCCCGGGCCGCTCTGGTGATAAACCCAGCGATTGAATTCGGTGCGCTTGGCGACCTTCGCGACGCGACCTCGCCGCATGGCCGAGTATCGCGGGAAGGATTTCGCCGGCTCGTCGGGCTGGTTTCCGATGCATATGCCAGCGGCGTAGCCGTCTTCGATGGCCATGGCCGCGCCCTGGGCGGCAAAGGGTTCCATGCCATGGGCCGCGTCGCCGATCAGCAGAATGCGGGCACTGTGCCATGAACCGGCGGGATCGACCGCATTCAGCGGCCATGTCGTCCAGTTCGCTTTCTCGATTGCGGCAAATCCGTCGATCGAGCGCGCTTCGCCGAGCAATCTTGCGAGAGGCCCGGCCTCCGCGGACTGCGCCCAGTCGCCCTGCTTCGATGTGCCCGACGTGATCGCGACGACGTTCAGCGTATCGGCATTGCGCACGGGATAAGTGACGATGTGACCCTTCGGCAGCATCCAGGCCGTAACGCATTTTGCGTCTGACGCTGTCGGCGCGATGGCCCGCCACGCAATCCGGCCTGTCGAACGCGGCACCGCCGCGTCGCGTATACTTTCGCGCATTTTCGACCAAATACCGTCCGCGCCGATCGCCAGCCGGGAAACCATGACGGTCTCTCCTTCACCGGATCGCAAGACCGTGGTAACGCGCTCTTCGCTTTCGCGTACCTCGACCACGGCATGGCCGGGCAGAACCCGGATTGACGGATGCGCAAGGGCCGCCTGATAGAGCACGCCGTGCAGCACGGCACGATGTGCCGTCAGATAGGGCGCACCCATCCGATCAAGCCATTCCTGCGTGATCGCCATGTCGAGCAGAATTTGGCCGCTGGGCGCGTCACCCAGCCGGATGGAGGAGGGGCTAATCGCCCGCTCTGCGAGAGAATCGAGCACGCCGAGCGATGACAGGACGGCGCTCGCATTCGGCGCCACTTGCAAACCTGCGCCAACCTCAGACGGTTCCTCGAAGGCGTCGGCAATGGCCACGTCGAGACCGCGCTGGGCGAGGGTGAGCGCTGCTGTCAGCCCGGCGATGCCGGCGCCGGCGATGAAAATATTCGTCTCTTCTGTCAAGTTGCCAAACCGCCTGTTTGCGGGAGTTTCGCCTCAGGCCGCGGATCGGGCCTCGAAGATGCATCCATCGGGACGGGTTTCTTCCGCGCCAAGCGATGCGTTGTAGACAAAGAGGGTCGAGCAATAGGGACAGACTTTTTCGGCCTCGTCGCCCATGTCCAGAAAGACATGCGGATGGTCATAGGGCGGATGCGCGCCGACGCACATGAATTCCTTGACGCCGATCTCGATCTTTGCGTGTCCCGCGTCGTTTTGAAAATGGGGCGTTCCGTGACCTGCCATGGTAAGTCCTGTCTCCAGAGCCTATGTGTTGATGCCGCAGTGCACCCTAGCGCCCCCGAACGGGAATTGGTAGCCAGCAGCCGCTTTCGATAGCGGTTCGGTATTCAAACGAATAGAAAGAAGCAATGCCCCATTTCGAGCACGACCGTCTAAGCCTCGCCTATTTTGACGAGGGAGAGCCTTCGGGTGATCCCGTTTTGCTGATTCACGGTTTCGCCTCCAACAAGGCCGTGAACTGGATCAATCCAGGTTGGCTGAAGACGCTGGGCGATGCCGGCTATCGTGTTGTCGCGATTGATAATCGCGGCCATGGCGAAAGCGACAAACCGTATGACAAGGAAGCCTACACCCCTGAAATCATGGCAGGGGACGCCGCTGCGCTGCTTCGGCATCTGAAAATCGACCGCGCCCATGTGATGGGCTACTCCATGGGCGCGCGTATCACCGCATTCCTGTGCCTCGCCCAACCGGACATGGTTCGTTCGGCGATTCTCGGCGGCCTCGGACTCGGCATGGTGGAAGGCCTTGGCGGCTGGGAGGGAATCGCGACAGCGTTGCGCGCGCCGTCGATCGACGACGTGTCCGGCGACCGTCCGCGCATGTTCCGCGCCTTTGCCGATCAGACCAAGAGCGACCGGTTTGCCTTGGCCGCATGTATAGAAACATCGCGCAAGAAGTTGACGCCCGAACAGGCGGGTCGCATCAACGCGCCCACGCTCGTTGCCGTTGGCACAAAAGACGACATCGCGGGATCGCCGCAGGATCTGGCGGACCTCATGCCGAATGCGACGGCGCTGGACATTCCCGGCCGCGACCACATGCTCGCGGTGGGCGACCGCGTATTCAAAGCTGCCGCGCTGGAGTTTCTCGCGGCCCATTAACGGGTCTTCAATTTCATTGACGAAACGTTGAAGTGAATTCATTTAAATTCGCCGATCGATGGGCTATCTTTGGGCGACAGCCGACCCGCTGACGGAGGCCACTATGCCGCAGCAGAAGAAATACGCTTCGGGCGCGAAGCTCGAATCGGTCGACCCGATCTGGTACGCCGTGCGCCACGAGGCGGATGCGGCGATCGCCAACGACCGGGCGCTTGGCGCCTTCATGTTGTCGACAGTCATCAATCAGCCCACACTGGAAGAGGCGGTGATTCACCGGATTTCCGAACGGCTCGACCACCCCGACATGCGTTCCGACCTGCTTCGGCAGACCTTTCGCGACATGATGGAAGACGACGGTTCCTGGAGCGAAGTCGTCCGCGTCGACTTGCAGGCGGTCTATGACCGCGATCCGGCCTGCACGCGTTTCCTTGAGCCGTTGCTCTATTTCAAGGGGTTTCACGCGATACAGACGCACCGTCTCGCGCATTGGCTCTACCGGCAGGGACGCAAGGATTTCGCTTTTTATCTGCAGAGTCACTCATCATCGGTTTTCCAGACCGATATCAATCCGGTGGCTCGAATCGGAAAAGGTATTTTCCTGGATCATGCAACGGGGCTCGTCGTCGGCGAGACCGCGGTGATCGGAGACAATGTCTCCATTCTGCACTCGGTCACGCTGGGCGGAACCGGGAAGGAAGGCAGCGATCGGCATCCCAAGATCGGCGATGGCGTTCTGATCGGCGCCGGCTCCAAGATCCTAGGCAACATCAAGATCGGCAATTGCAGCAAGGTCGCTGCAGGTTCGGTGGTTTTGAAGGACGTGCCGGAATCCATGACAGTCGCCGGTGTGCCGGCGCGCGTAGTGGGCGGATCCGGATGCAGCGAGCCTTCGCGGGCCATGGACCAGTTGCTCGAATCGGACTGAGTCCGGGCCGGAGTGCTTCAACCGCAAGGGGCGGGACGCAAGGCTTGCGTCTGCGCCCCATTCGTGGTTTGCGTGCGGCCACCGCCGTCATGACATGCAAGGAGCCCTAGGTGACATCCGAAGAACTCACGAAACTCACGCGTTTTTTCCAGAGAACCTTCGAAAACACGTCACTTGCGGTGAAGCCGCGGCCTCGAATTGCGGATTCTGCCGAGCTTTATGCCGGCGAAGAGTTTCTGGGTATTGTCACCCGTATCGAGGATGAGGGAGAGGTCTCCTACGACCTCTCAATGTCGATTCTCGATTTCGATCTCGAAGAAGATTGATTTCTATTGGCGGTCCGTCGCCAGCAATCCATTCGCAAATTTGGGCAGGGCGGCGTTGATCTTCGCCCAGTCGCTTAGCAGTCGCCTCGGGAATCGGATCTGCGCTGTCAGCGTTTCGCCGAAATGGACATCCGTCTCGCAGGGCGCAACGACGACATGATCTGTGGCGGCATCATCCTGGCAGCGCACGACGAACCTGCGTCCGGTTCTCAAATCGGGTGCGGAGAAGATGATCTCCTCGTCGATATAGCCGTGCTCTGCTGAAAGCGGCGCTTTTCTAAGACCGTATCCGGCATTTGTGACCGGGCCAGCCAGCACATTCCGGTATACCGCGTCGAAACGGCCCGCCATGTCTGCAGATGTGGCGCGCGGCAGGATCGACATAAAGATGATGGAATTCGTTTCCGGATCGATGTCGTTGAACGCGCTTGCAAGCCCGTCCCTGAAGCCCGACATGGTCGGCCAATGGATATAAAGGTCCAGCCTGTTCGCAATGCCGGGATGGCGCTGATCATTCATCCGGATCAGGTTGGCGGCGACGGTAACGACATCGCTGCCGATGCTAATTTCGTAGGGCTGTGTCGAGGACGTATATCCGGCGTGCGCCAGCGACCTCCCGTACAGTTTGCCCGCCAAAAGGATCGCCAGCGAAAGAAGCGCGAGAACGCCGAAGCCGACAAACAGCCGAAATGCGAGGATCGGCATGCCCTTGCGAATATCGAAATGTTCATCGGCGGTAGCCGCGTGTGCTGGCATGAATCCGTTCCACCTGACCCGAAATGGTACAAATTTTCTGGCATCGTATGTGCATCACTCGACACCGTTATGGTAAAAATTCGGTAAATCGGATTGGTGTCGATGATTGCGTTCATGGTGTTTGTGACCGGTGCGGCGGTTTCGCTGGCTGTTTTTTTTCTGGGGCGGGGCTTCGCGGGTTTCACGCCTGAATTCGACAGGGAGACCGTGGACAGGGTTGGCCTGATCGGCGCCTTCGCGCTTTTCTGTGGCTCTGGACCGGTATTGCTGGCGCGCTCCATCGATCAAGGGTTGGCCGAGCGCCATGCTGCCGTATTGTTCAACACGGTACTGCAGACTCTTCTGCTCCTTTTGTGGACAGGAGTGCTCGGTATTGTTGCGGTGGAAAGCACGCGGATGCTTCTGTAGGGTGCGCCGGATCGTGACCCTTTGAGCGAAGGGTTCTTCATCGGCAATATGGATCCTTCTCAATGGCGCTATACGAACTTGATGATATCGCTCCCGACCTTGAGGGCAGGGGGCCGGCTTTCATTGCGGAGGATGCACGGATCATCGGTAAGGTCACACTGGCTGAGGACACGAGTATCTGGTTCGGATGCGTGCTGCGGGGCGACAACGAAGGCATTTCGATCGGGCCGCGAAGCAATGTGCAGGAACATAGCGTCATGCACACCGACATGGGCTATCCGTTGACCATCGGCGAAGGATGCACGATCGGGCACCGCGCCATGCTTCACGGCTGCACGATTGGCGACAACAGTCTGATTGGCATCGGTGCGATCGTTCTCAACGGCGCGAGGATCGGCAAGAACAGCCTCGTCGGGGCCGGCGCTCTCGTTACGGAGGGCAAGGAATTTCCCGATAACAGCCTGATTATCGGTTCTCCGGCGCGCGCCGTGCGCACGCTGGACGATGCGGCTGTGGCGTCGCTGAGGGATTCGGCGGAGCATTATGTGGAGAATGCGAGGCGGTTTGCGTCTGGTCTGAAACGTCGCGACGCCTGATATGCAAAAAAGAAGCCGACCATCTGAGATGGTCGGCTTCGAACCCGGTCGTTGGGGATGGGATGGTTTGGGGACCCGACCGGGAACTCCTTTATCGACCTAGAAATTGCCCGCAACGATGTTTGGGCGGTCGTCGATGATATCCACCCACTTGCCTGCATTGGCCGTGGATTGGCGTTTAAGATAGCGGTAGCGGGTGTCGCGCCAGTCCAGGACCTTGCTTACAAGATTGTCCAGAATGAAATCGCCCCGGTCCGTGCGGACTGTAAGCACGGCATGGCCGTCGCCATTCGGCTGCAGTACTACCGTGATCAGCAGGTTGGAGGTATGGAATCCGGCCTGGATCAGTTCATGGCGTTTCTGAAGCGCATAGTCTTCGCAATCGCCATATTTGACCGGATAGGACCAGATTTCCTCGCGACCCCACATCTCCAGGTCGGTGCGCGGCGCGATCGTGGCATTCACACGCGCGTTGATCTCGACCATCTTAGCCCAAGCGCGTTGGGTCAAGCGATCCGGCGCGTAGTTACCGGTCGCGCGGCATTCCTGGGGTACTTGTTGGCAGAATTCGTAATGGCCGATGGGCTGACTGGTCGTGCGACCGGTCGTCATCGGCATTGCGTTGGCCGTTGCGGCGCCGATGAGCACGTCCCCCGTAGCCAGCATCAGACCCAGAACAAGTCCTTTTGAGATCTTCTTCATTCCATCGTCTCCCCGATGGGAGCACAATGGCACGAACTATTTTAGCTAACGCGAAAAACGCCGGCTGTATTTAATGAAACAACGATGTAGTCTTGAATAAAGATTGTGGAAAATACAGCTTAATTTTTCCGAAAAAGAAGCTCAATTTTTATGTATCTTGCAATCGCGCCGCGCCGGGTGGTTTCGGGCGGGTGTCGCCTCGCGCGACCGGGCGTCGAAACAAGAAAAGCGCCCCGGACTGGCGAGGCGCTTTCCCTGGAGGTCGGCTAGAATCTAGCCGAGATACTCTCTGAGCGTATCGCGTCTCTGAACGACGGCGAATTCGATCGCGATGCCATCCTCGAAATGGCGAACCACCTGTCCGCGCATGTTGCCGAGCGTGACCTGCGTTCCGATTGCCGGGCGGACATTGATTTCGATCGCTGCGCCAGAAACAGACAGATCGATAATGCGGCAACGGTACTGGCGGCCGTCGTCGAGCGTCATGATGCCTGACGGATTGCGCGGCTGGATGCGTTCGTGACGGCGATCTTCCGGAAGGTCGAGTTCGTGCTTGTTGGCGAGCCAGGTGAGCTGCGCGGCAAGCTTCGCCTTCTTGCGCGGCGTCGTGTTTAATTCCAGGGCGAAACCATCGTCGCGAATACGCGCGACCTTGCCTTCGAGTCGGCCGATATGGTCGATATAGGCGATCACACGTTCGCCGATCCTCGCGGCCGCATCCGTTTCGAAGAATGCGCTTCCCGGCGACATATCGATGACCCGGCACCTATGTTCCGTCCGATCGGACAACATAAGGCGACCGTGAAGCATAACCTTCACCCGCTGATATTGACGGCGATCATGATCGGAAACGGTTTGCTGTGCGCCGAGCATTCTGCGGTTGGTCCGGTTCGACAGAGGGGACGCCGCTAAAATAGGGTTCTTCTGGTTAACGGGCAGTTATTTTTGTTTGGCTCAAGCCCCCATGATCTTGCCGATAAATTACCTACTTATTTTTTGCCGCCGTCCACGATCCGAAAGGCGCGAATGGCTCGGGCGGGGCCGAGTTTTCCATTTCCGTCAATAACATGAAGGCGATTTTGAATGCGGTCGTCCGTGTCATTCCTGCGCCGCAGGATCGGGATCGAAGGACGATTTTGCAGAAAGGCAAGGCCCGCGTCCGGATTCATATGGCGGACTCCACGCAATTCCAGCATCGCGGGAATCATGCCCAGCCACTCCGGCGACGAGAACGCGGATCCGACACCGATAATGCGCGTCGGGCCGCCGTCGAGCGGAAAAAGCCCAATCTCGAATGAGACGCCTGAGCCTCCGGGACGCTTGGCCAGGGTATCGAGGATAACGACGGAGTTGCCACGGTCGACGGAGTTTATGATCCTGGTCAAACCCTGGCGGTCTTCGGGCATAAAGATACTCGCAAAAGGTTTAGTCTTCAGTTCGCCGCAGCGCAGGGAGCAAAGCCTGGAGCCGGCAATCCTGAAAATGAAATCGTCGGCATCTGTCTTGTCCAGCAGCATGACAGAGGGCAGCAACTGACCCAGCCCTGCCGGCGCGATCCGGGAGCGCAACGGTGCGGGCGCGTCGCCACGCATCTCATTCCAGTAATCATACAGTGCGACCGTATCCTTGTGGCGCATGACCGGACCGTCCCCATTTCGAATGCGCCCGTTGTGCCAAGTCGGCACAGGTCAGCGCTGTTTTACCATCCGAAGGCGGAAGGCGCAGGTTTCGGGCCAGTTTGGAATGGCCGCCCAAATTAAGGTTAACGATTGGTTTCCGTTGAATTGGCCGGCCGGATTTGCGAGGATCATGTCACCGAAAATTGGTTCACAGCACCTTTTCAGGGGATGGAGTGGGGACTCCGCCGGGCCATTCAAGCTAAGGCTTGAATGGCCCTTTTTTTTCGCGCGATAGTGCCGAACATATGAAACTCGCTCATGACTGATCAGCACCCGGAACCAGCCGAACTCGAAGAACAACCGCCTCCTGCGCCGGTGTTCAATCTGCATGGCGCGATTGTATCGCTTTCGCTCATCTGTATTGCGGTTCACCTCGTTCGAACGCTGCTCTTGTCCAGTCGCGTCGACAATTGGCTGCTGCTGAACGGCGCCTTTTTTCCGATTCGCTACGCGCCGCAGGTCTTCACGTTGGATCTGCCCACGATACTTACACCTATCACCTATGCCTTCCTGCATGGAGGCTGGGCGCATCTCGGCATCAACATTATCTGGCTCGCGATTTTCGGGTCGCCGCTTGCCTACCGTATCGGTTGGCGGCGCAGCGTGCTTTTCTGGATCGTGACTGCGGGATTTGCGGCGGCTACCCATCTGGCAGTTTTCTTCGGTGATGCAGTTCCCGTCATTGGGGCATCGGGCGCCGTTTCGGGTTTCATGGGCGCTGCCGCGCGTTTCGGATTGCGTGCCAATCGGCGCGATCCGCGCCGTGGTTTCGACGGTCCGCTGCTGTCCATCGGCAACAGCCTGCGCGCGCGCGGCGTGCTGCCGTTTCTGGTGATCTGGATCATCATGAACGTCGTGGTCGGGGTAGATCCTTTTGGAGTAGGGCAGGGACCCGGAATTGCCTGGGAGGCCCATATCGGCGGTCTTGTCGCCGGGTTTTTGCTCATCCCCCTTTTTGACCGGAAAAGGTGAACTGACGTAGGCCGCTTGCAAAATCGCCGAGCGCAAAGCATTCTTTCCAAAGGGGGAAATGAGGAGGAATGCGTGCCATGATGGTCAAGCACATACTTGCCGAAAAGGGTGCAGACGTCTTTACCCTGTCGGCGGACGCGACTTGCAAGGAAGCTGTTGCCGCCCTTGCGAAGTACAATATCGGCGCTCTTGTCGTTGCCGGTCCGGACATGACGATCAAAGGAATTTTGTCCGAACGCGATATCGTTCGGGCCCTCGGCCGAAGCGGCGCCGCGGCGCTGGATGCTTCTGTTTCCGAACTGATGACCTCCAAGGTGCGGACTTGCACCGAGGATTCGACTGTTCCGGAACTGATGGAACTGATGACGGAAGGTCGTTTCCGGCATTTGCCGGTTGAGCGTGGTGGCAAGCTCATCGGCGTGGTATCCATCGGCGATATCGTCAAGCGGCGCATCGACCAGATCGAGCGGGAGGCGGACGATATCCGCTCCTATATCGCTTCGGCTTAGGACCTTTCAGGATCAGGCAGAGACATTCTGTTTCGCGCCCGGTGCCGACGTCCGTGCGAACGGCGCGTCCGCTGGCAGCGACCTACGCGAGTTCGGCGAGACGCCTTAGATCAGGCAAGCGCTCCATCGCGACATCATAGCCGCGATCTATTGCGTCGGAGGCGCGGTGGAAATCCGCGAGGCCTATGTCGGACAGGCGAGGGTGCAATGCGTAGTCGGGCGGATCACCGGCCAAGCGCGCCCGCGAGATGCGATCCTGGATAATGTTGTAGGATTCGACCATGACGCCTGAAATCCCGAGTCTGACCGGAGGCGACGGTGTTGTCTTGTGTGCGGGCCGCTTGCTCTCGGTAGCCTTCACATTCATTTCGGCGCGGGGCACGCCGTGCTTGACGACGCCGGACCGGCCGAAAATGTCGTAGTTCAGGTTCACGGCTACGACCCGGCGCTGTTCGTATGCGCGGCAAACGGAAACCGGCACGGGATTGACCAGGGCGCCATCGACCAAGACCTTGCCGTTACAGTCGACGGGTTCGAAAATGCCGGGCAGCGAATAGGACGCTCGCATCGCCACGATCAGGTCGCCATGGGTCAACCATATTTCGTGACCCGTGGCGATCTCTGTCGCGACGGCGACAAAGGGCTTGGGGAGGTCCTCGATCTGGATCTCGCGCATATGGGCATCCATTTCGCGGTTTAGCCGCATGCCGCCGAAGAGGCCGCTGCCGGCAAACTGGATGTCGAGCAAGCCCAGCATGCGCCGCCGCGACAGCGACCGCGCAAATTTCTCCAGCTCATCGAGTTTTCCCGCAAGATAGCATCCGCCGACGAGCGCGCCGATCGAGGTGCCTGCAATCATGTCGATCTTGATTCCGGCTTCGTCGAGCGCATGCAATACGCCGATATGCGCCCAGCCACGCGCCGCGCCGCCGCCAAGTGCAAGCGCGATCCCTTGCTGGCCTTTTGGCGCGGGAACCTCGTCGTTGGCGACCGGTTCGATATCGGCGCCGTCACCCTTGCGTTTCGAGAAAGCGACCAGTTGCATGGATTGTTACGATCACTCCGGCATTAGAGCGGTGAGTTTGCATGGAAATGGTGTCAAATCAGTGAAAAATCCGCCCCGTGCCACGCTGCGGCGTTTTCAGCCATAGACCGTCTTGGGATCGAAGCGCGGCTTATCCGTTTCATCGATGGTCAGTCGCGGCCGGCCATCATAGGTCGTTTCGAGTACGCGGTAAAAGCATGATTTGCGGCCGGTATGGCAATTGGCGCCGTTGCCGGCCGTCTCCACCTTAAGCAAAACGCAATCCTGATCGCAGTCGATCCGGATCTCCTTAATGGCCTGCATGTTCCCGGACGTTTCGCCTTTTTTCCAGATCTCGGATCGCGACCGCGACCAATAATGAGCGATGCCGGTCTCGATGGTGAGCCGGAGAGCTTCGGCGTTCATGTGCGCGACCATCAACACGGTATTGTCCGCGGCGTCGATCGTCACCGCCGTAATGAGCCCGTCCGACGAGAAGCGGGGAGAGAGGACGTCACCATCCTCAAGTTCGGCCTTCGACGCCGCTTTAGGAAACAATTCTGTTGTACTGTCGTTCATGCAGCGGCTCTACGCCGCCTGTACGGCAGGATCAAGCGGGCTAGCGACCGCGCACCATCGAAATGAAGCGCGTCTGTTCCTGCGGATCGTCGCGAAATGCACCGGTGAAGGTTGTTGTGAGCGTTGTCGAACCCTGCTTGCGAATGCCACGCATCGCCATGCACATGTGCTCCGCCTCGATCATCACCGCGACGCCGCGCGGCGACAAGGCTTCATCGATGGTATTCGCGATCTGCGCCGTGATCGACTCCTGTGTCTGCAGGCGTTGTGCAAAAATATCCACGACTCGGGCGATCTTCGACAGGCCCAAGACGCGCCCGTCCGGCAGGTAGGCTACATGCGCCTTGCCGATAATCGGCACCATGTGGTGTTCGCAATGGGAGTGAAAGCCAATATCCCTGACCAGAACGATGTCGTCATAGCCGGCCACTTCCTCGAAAGTTCGGCCGAGAACTTCGTGCGGATCCATATCGTAGCCGGAAAACATCTCGCGATAGGCATTCACGACGCGCTGCGGGGTTTCCAGCAAACCTTCGCGGTCCGGGTTGTCACCAGTCCAACGGATTAGCGTACGAACGGCCGCCTCCGCTTCCTTTCGCGTGGGGCGCGCCGACGTTGCGTTCTGATTTTCCTCGTCCTTGTCCTTGGAAAAGGTGCTGACGATGGCATCCATGAATGTGTCTCCCGTAGTCCCGATCTTACGCCGGAACGAGTTAAACGGACCACTGATCATTCAGTTAATCGAAACTGCCGCTGTTCCGTCAACGGCATGGGGCATATGCCTTGTTCCCGCTCCGTTGTAAAATATATAAGTGCACGAGACCGGCAGAACAGGCCCAGGTCCTGAATTAGCCCCCGGAAAGTCGGAGCGCATCGTGATTGACGATATATACAATTCGAAAATCCTTGATTTCGCCGGGAATATCGCCCGTACCGAGCGGCTGGATAAACCCGATGCATCGGCAAAGGCGCATTCGAAGCTGTGCGGCTCCACTATCACCATCGATATCAAACTGGACGGCGACGTGGTGTCTGATTTTGGGCAGGACGTTAAGGCCTGTGCGCTTGGGCAAGCCTCATCTTCGATCATGGCGCGCAATATCGTCGGGGCGTCAGCGCAGGAACTTCGGGACGTTCGCCAACAAATGATAGCGATGTTGAAAGCCGATGGTCCCGCGCCGACCGGCCGATTTGCCGACCTGCAATATCTGATGCCCGTGAAGGACTACAAGGCGCGTCATGCGTCGACCCTGCTGGTGTTCGACGCCGTGGTCGATGCGCTCGACCAGATCGAGGAAAAGCGCGCCAGCGCCGCTTGACGGGATCCGGATATGTGCGCCGATGAAGCAGATCACAAGCAAGGTGTGGAGTGCCAGCGCGGCCGTAATTGGAGGGGCGCTTGGCCGAAGACGCCGGGGCGGCTGCTCGGGACGTCGCTCATCAGGCTTTATCAACTCACCCTGTCGGGTTTTATCGGCAACAATTGCCGTCACATGCCGACCTGCTCGGAATACGGCTATGAGGCGATTGCCCGGCACGGACTGATCGCGGGAGGCTGGTTGACCCTTAAGCGCGTAGCTCGCTGTGGGCCGGGCGGCACTTACGGTATCGACAACGTTCCCGAAAAGCTGAGAGAGAACCTCTGACCGGCCGCGAAATTCCGTCTGGTAAGGGAAAATTCCGAACCGAATGGCCTGCCGGCAATTGTATTTTCATAACAGCCGTTTAGTTGTGACTGTGAGCACCAGAACGATGGAGCCCCTCGGTGGACGAGACCCAGACGCAACAAGCCGAGTCGTCCAACGACACCGCCTACGCTGATATCTACAGCGAGGACGGCTCGATTCGTGCCGACTATCTCGACCGTATCGATCGCTTCATTGAAGAGGAAGATGTCGAGGCGCTGGCTGAGGCAGTCGCTCCGCTGCACGAATCTGAGCTCGGCGACCTGATCGAAACCCTGGAGGCCGGGTCGCGCCGACAACTGGTGCTGCTCCTCGGCGACCGTTTCGACTTCTCGGCCCTGACCGAGGTGGACGAGGGCATCCGGCTCGACATCATCGATGCGCTTCCGAACGACCAGATCGCTGTCGCCGGCCAGGCGCTCGATTCGGACGACGCGGTCTACATTCTCGAGGATCTCGGGGAAGAAGATCAAGCCGAGATCCTGGCCAAGCTTCCCTTCACCGAGCGGATCCGGCTGCGTCGCTCGCTGGACTATCCCGAGGAAAGCGCCGGTCGGCGCATGCAGACGGAATTCGTAGCCGTGCCGCCATACTGGTCGGTCGGCCAGACGATCGACTACCTTCGCGACAGCGAGGATTTGCCGGACTCCTTTGCCCAGATATTCGTGATCGATCCGACCTTCCACCTCGTCGGCGCCGTTGACCTCGACCGCTTGCTGCGCACGCCGCGCCCGGTCAAGGTCGAGGAGATCATGCACGAGACGCGCCATGCCATCCCGGCCGAGATGGACCAGGAAGAAGCGGCGCAGATCTTCGAACAATACGACCTTCTTTCCGCCGCCGTCGTTGACGAGAACGAGCGGCTCGTCGGTGGACTGACCATCGACGACGTCGTCGACGTCATCCAGGAAGAGGCCGAAGAAGACCTGAAGCGCCTCGGTGGTGTCGGTGACGAAGAACTGTCGGACTCGGTCCTGGAGACCACGAAGTCGCGTTTCACATGGCTGCTGATCAACCTTGCGACAGCGGTAATGGCCTCTTTCGTGATCGGTCTCTTCGACGCGACAATTTCGCAGATGGTGGCATTGGCCGTACTGATGCCGATCGTCGCCTCGATGGGTGGCAATGCCGGCACCCAGACAATGACGGTCGCGGTCCGCGCGCTCGCGACGCGCGAGCTCTCCATCTATAATGCGGCGCGCATCATTCGCCGCGAATTGACGGTCGGGTTCATCAACGGGATCGTTTTTGCCATTGTCATGGGAGTGGTCGCATCCCTCTGGTTCGGGGACTTCGCGCTTGGCTGCGTCATCGCCACCGCGATGGTGATCAATATGGTTTGCGCGGCCCTGGCCGGCATCTTCATTCCGCTAATGCTCGATCGATTCGGCGCCGACCCGGCAATCGCGTCCAGCGTTTTCGTGACAACCGTCACCGACATCGTCGGATTTTTCGCCTTTTTGGGCCTCGCGGCATGGTGGTTCTCTATCTAGAGGCGGGCATTACAAGTCGCCAAGGGCGATTATTTGACTTTTACGTAAGAGTGTCACAAACATGGCACTCCGTAAGTCATTGATCTTGAAAGAGCCGGTGTATGCGTGACTACTACACCATAACCGAACTCACACGTGAATTCGGCATCTCAACGAGGACCCTTCGGTTCTACGAAGACGAGGGGTTGATTCATCCGGTTCGTCGCGGACGTACGCGCCTGTTCCGCCCCGCCGACCGTCTGTTAGTGAAGCAGATCCTGCGCGGCAAGCGGCTCGGTTTCTCGATCGCCGAGATCCGCGAGATCATTCAGATGTACAAAGCGCCGCCTGGAGAGGTCGGCCAGTTGCGTACAATCATTGCGAAGGCGGCGGAAAGGCGCGAGGAACTGCGTCAAAAGCGCAAGGACATCGAGGATACGCTTGCCGAGCTCGAACAGGTCGAGGAAGCGTGTCTCGGTCGCCTCGCTGAGCTGCGCGTCACGTCCTGAGGCTAGGCCTCAGATCCACCGGTTCACCCGTTTCTTGTAGTCGCGATAGGCCTTGCCGAAATGCGATTCTAGGTGCTTTTCCTCACGTTCGATCGCCAGTTTCTGGGTCGCATAGGCGGCGATCAGGGCGAGGGGGAAGTACCATGCGATTCCCGAGATGAGCCCCGCTCCGATAACCAGCATTGTGTTGGCTACATAGATGGGATTGCGCGAAAAGGCGAAGACACCCTTCGTCACCAAATGACGCGATCCGCGATTCGGCATGATGGTAGTTTTCGCCCGGTGCATGGTCGTCATTGCGGCGAAATCTATCCCGAGTGCTACGAGAACCATTATGAAGCCGAAGCCGAGCAGAAGTTCGCTCGTCGAGCCCAAGAACCAAGGCGAGGGCAGCGCCCATCCGAGAAGCGCGCCTAACACCAGTGCGATAACATAGATGACCGGGGGCCATGGAAACCGGTTCGGCCGTTCAGCGAAGAGATTTTTTTCATTTGTCATCGGAGAAGGCCTCGATAGAACAGGCGTCCGTCAGTTCAGCCACTCGTGGATCGTTACTTTGGGAGAGTTCACCCTTAAAGACGCCTTCCAACAAGCCGTTTTCCTGCAGCTTCGACAGCGCGCAGCCGCAAAAAGCCTCGCATTTGTTGGCCTCATATTGCGCACTGCAGGTTGCGACGCATGAACGAACGAAGCTCGCACCCTGATCAGGGAGGATGACAAGCGAAAAGAGATAGACACACGCGATCAGGATCGGCTGGTGAAGCAGATAGGTGGCGAGGCTGTGCCGGCCAAGGAAGCGAAGCGCGGTGGAAACCAGATTCCGGCCGGGCGGATGCGCGCGCAACCGGTCGGTCGCGTTTGTCTTGATCAGCAGGCGTCCGACGCCCATGCCAGTCAGAACCGCCGCAAACCAGGGAAAGACGGGCACAAAATCATTGGAGCGCGGCGGGAAAGGCGAAAGGCCAAGCCATGTGAGCCATGGGGCATCGAAAAGCATAGACTTGCCCCAGAAGGGGACGGAAAGCCATGCCGCGGCAATGGCGAACAGAACCGGTGACGGCAGCCGCAGAAAGGCCAGGCCGACAACGCTTGCGAAGGCGATCTGGTGCAGGATGCCGAAAAAGACATAGGCATCCGGCGTGAACAATCTCGTGGCGACCGTAATCGCCAAAGCCGAGGCGACGATCATGGCGAGCCGGCGTCCATAGCCTTTCCACCGAATGCCGTTGACATGCGCCAGAATGAGGCTGATCCCGACGAGGAACAGGAAGCTGGATGCAATTGAGCGGGCGAACCATTTCAACGGACCGGAGCTGGCCGCGGCGGGATCGATATAGCCGAAATATCCAAGATCCCAGCTGAAGTGATAGATCGCCATCGCGATCAGAGCGACGCCGCGCGCGATGTCGATCCAGTCAATCCGGCGAGAGGAAGCGGCGTCAGTCATTGTCATGGCCGTCGTGGCGCACTACCGTTTGCATGACCGCCAGCTATCGCATGGCGAAGCAAGTCTGCAAAGACCAGGATTGGATGTGATGAAAATACTGCCTGCAAACGGAGCAGAGATGCCTGCGCTTGGCCTCGGCACATGGCAACTCAAGGACGACATCTGCATCGATATCGTTTCGAAGGCGCTCGACGTCGGGTATCGCCATGTCGACACAGCGCACATGTATGGAAACGAGAAAGAAGTGGGGCAGGGCATCCGGGCCGTATCGGTTCCTCGCGAGGACGTTTTCCTGACCACGAAGGTCTGGCCGACGGATATCGGCGACGGGGATTTGCAGCGCTCGGCCGAGACCAGCCTGTCATCTCTGGGGACCGACTATGTCGATCTCCTGCTTATCCACTGGCCGAACAAGGCCATTCCGCTGGCCGACAGCATTGGTGCCCTCAACAAGGTTCGCGAACGGGGATTGGCGCGCAATATCGGCGTTTCCAATTTCACCTCAACGATGCTCAAGGAGGCGGCTTCTTTGTCGGCGGCGCCGTTGGCCTGCAATCAGGTGGAGTATCATCCCTATCTCTCGCAGAAGGCGGTACATGACATGGCGGCGAAGCTGGGAATGGCCGTTATCGCCTATTGTCCGATTTATAAAGCCGGTGCGCTATTCGACGAGAAGGCAGTGCAGGAAGCGGCCGTGGCGCATGGCAAGACCGCGGCACAGATCGTCCTACGCTGGCACATGCAGCAGGACGGTTGCGGAGCGATCCCCAGAACGAGCAAGCCGGAACGGCTTGCGGAGAATCTCGCCGTTTTCGATTTCGAACTGTCGGACAGTGAGATGGCTTCGTTGACGGCACTCGGAGCTAATCACGATCGGCTGGTCAATCTGAGCGGATTCGCGCCGCAGTGGGACGCCGCCTAGTCAAGCCGCGATCCTGATCCAGACGGCCATGCACGGAAGAGAGATTCCGTGTATGGGATCGTGAAGCGTCCAACTGTTCGCGTGCGGTACTTCAGATGTTCTATTACCTGTCGAAGATCGCATGGCTCGGGATCCAGCCCGTCGGGCTGCTGACGCTATGTTTTGCTTCAATCTTGCTGGTGTCCTTTTTACGCTCTCGCAAACTCTTGCGATTGCTGGCGTTTCTTGGGCTACTGTTCGTGCTCGGCGCGGCCCAGACCAATGTCGGGCGCCTCATGCTTCAGCCGCTGGAAAACCGCTTCGCCCGACCCGGTGAGATCCCGCCTCCAGGCCGGGTAGCCGGCATCATAGTGCTTGGCGGCGGTTTCGACGGTTATGTGACGCAGAGGCGAGGCGGCTTTGAGTTGGGTGAATCGGGTGATCGTTTCGTGGAGACACTTCGTTTGGCCAAGGCACTGCCGGATGTGCCTGTGGTCATCTCCGGTGGCGAAGCCTCGTTGATCCGAACGACCGAGGGCGACGCGTCCATCGCGGTGCGTTTCTTCACCGAGTTCGGCATCGACGAGAACCGTCTGATCCTGGAAAACCGGTCGCTCAACACGCATGAAAACGCGGCCCTAACCAAAACGGTCATCGCGGGCCTTCCCAAGGGTGACTGGCTGCTGGTGACATCCGCCTTTCATATGCCGCGCTCCGTCGGGGCGTTCCGCGAGCAGGGGATCGGCGTTATTCCGTGGCCAGCGGATTACCGGACATCCGGCACGGACGGTTTTGCGATCGGGCGCGACGATCCGATGGAGGCGATGTCCGAGGTCAGCCTCGCCATTCGCGAGTGGATCGGACTCGCGGTCTACGCGGCGACGGGGCGAATCGGGGCGTTCTTTCCCGGTTAAAGGGCGGTCTTTTTATAAGTTGTACGACTAAGGTGTCGCATTACGGGGACAACTTCGCAATCGATTGAAAGAACAGGGAAATCCCCTCTGTCCTGCAAAGCGATGCAATCGATGCATGCCAGCCCCGGGTTTTTTGCGGTTGCGAAGGGCAATAACGCGTTGTAGAGCGCCGCCTCCACGAGAGCACGGGTTCACCGTGCCGAACTAAATGGGGCTGTCTTGATGGATGAAAACGTCCAGAAGTCCTGCTGGGGCACAACTGCCTGGGCAGTAGCGGGCTTTGCCTGCATCATGGTCGTCGCCTACCTCCTTGGTATGAACGACGTCGCCGAAGTATCCGCCATCCTCCCGCGGTAATCGGCAATTCACAGACGAAATACGCATACCCAGCCTTGGCCGTGTCGTAACATGGCCAAGGCGCGTCGGTAGGCGCTTCGCGTGGTCGGCACAGTCTGTTAGCTTCAGGTCGCTTCATGGCGATTGGCGCAGATGTTTCTATCCGTATTCGAACTCTACAAAATTGGAATTGGACCGTCCTCCTCACACACGATGGGGCCGATGTCGGCCGCAGTGCGGTTTCTCCACGAGATCCAAAAAGGAGACTGGCCGCGACCGGCCGGCGCGGAGGTGAAACGCCTTTCGGCCTCCCTGCACGGCTCGTTGGCCTACACCGGCGTCGGTCACGGAACGGACCGCGCTGTTATTCTCGGCCTTGCCGGCCATGAGCCGGACAGGGTCGATCCGGATGCGATCGAGGGTGTCCTCTCGCTGATCAAGGCGAACCGGAGTGTCTCGCCGCCCGGCCATCCGAGCTATGATTTCGACCCCGATTCCGATCTGGTAATGGATCGGGAGAATCCGTTGCCGGGTCATGCCAATGGGATGACCTTTAACGCCCATGACAGCGACGGCCGGATGCTCTTGCGGCGCATCTATTATTCGATAGGCGGCGGCTTCGTCGTCTCCGAGGACGAGTTGGAGAAGGCGAAGGCGGCAACCGCCAAGACAAAACCTTCCGACGTGCCTTATCCGTTCCGCTCAGCGGACGAGATGCTCAAAATGGCTAAGAAGAGCGGTCTTTCGATCGCGGCCATGAAGCGCGCCAATGAAGAAGTCGGCCGCAGCCGTGAACAGCTCGACGCCGAACTCGACGCTGTTTGGGAAGCAATGGACGGTTGCATCGAGCGCGGCCTGCGCGGCGAAGGCATTTTACCGGGCGGCTTGAAGATCAAGCGCCGTGCCCGGCAAGTCCATGACAAGCTGGAAGCCGACTGGCAATCCAACAAGCCTAATCCGATGCTCGCCAATGACTGGCTGGCGGCCTATGCAATGGCGGTCAACGAGGAAAACGCCGCCGGCGGGCGGGTCGTCACCGCGCCGACCAATGGCGCTGCCGGCGTCGTGCCCGCGGTCATGAAATACATGACCCGGTTTCACGAGCTCACGCGCCCGGAAGATATCCGCAACTTCCTGCTCACTTCGGCGGCGATCGGCGGGCTGATCAAGCACAACGCTTCGATATCGGGCGCCGAGGTCGGCTGCCAGGGCGAAGTCGGCAGTGCGGCGGCGATGGCTGCGGCGGGCCTTGCAGAGGTTTTGGGCGGAACGCCGGAGCAGGTGGAAAATGCCGCCGAGATCGCGCTAGAACACCATCTCGGCATGACATGCGATCCGGTCGCGGGGCTGGTGCAGGTACCCTGCATCGAGCGCAACGCTCTGGCTGCTGTTAAGGCGGTCACGGCCGCTTCGCTGGCCTTGAAAGGCGACGGCACGCATTTCGTGCCGTTGGACGCTTGCGTTGAAACAATGCGCCAGACCGGTCTCGATATGAGCCACAAATACAAGGAAACAAGCCTTGGCGGCCTTGCCGTCAATGTTCCCGAATGCTGAGCCTGTGGACTGAAGCCGGGCAAGCTTGACCGTGCCGGCTCGCGGCCTAAACCATGTCTCATGGCTGCTTTGAACCTTATCAAGCTTTGCGTCGGCGCGGACAGCGTTGAGGATCTGCGCGCGTGGATAGACTTCCGGCTCGACGAGAAACGCGAGGCCGGTGAGAAACCGGAACATTTCCATACGACGCGAATGATCCCAAAACGCGCGGACGAGATTGTCGGGCAGGGATCGCTCTATTGGGTGATCAAGGGGCGTGTTCAATGCCGTCAGCGCGTCGTCGATATCCGGCCTTTCGTGGACAATGAAGGCATATCGCGCTGCCGGATCGTTCTCGATCCGGAGGTTGTGCTGACCCATTCACAACCCAAGCGGCCGTTCCAGGGCTGGCGCTACTACAAGCCCGAGGACGTGCCACGCGATCTAGGAAACGACGAAAGCGGCATCGAGGCATTGCCCGCCGATATGAGAAACGAACTCGCCGATCTCGGCCTGATCTGAATGCCGGTTACGCCTTCGTGGCGGATTTGTCTTGCATGAGCCGGCGAACGCGCCATTTTTCAGTGATGGCCAGATCGATCACCAACAAGCCGAAAGACGCGCTCACCGGGACAAAATCCTCGCAAGGCGAGATCGCTGCTTTTCTCAAGGCGGCGAAAGCGGCCGGGCAGACCTCGACCGGGACCGGCCGCGTTGTACTGGCACTCGATGCGACGATGAGCCGGCAGCCGACTTGGGACATGGCCTGTACGATCCAGGCCGACATGTTCAAGAGCGCGGCCGATGTCGGCAGTCTGCTGATGCAACTGGTCTATTTTCGCGGCATAGGAGAATGTCGGGCATCGAAATGGGCAGAAGACGGCGGATCTCTGGCGGCCATGATGAGCCGCATCGACTGCCGGGGCGGCCACACGCAGATCCTCAAGGTTCTGAAACACGCCGCCAAAGAGCATGCGCGCAACCGGGTCAATGCCTTGATTTATATCGGCGACGCCATGGAAGAGAATGTAGACGACCTCGTTCAGGCCGCCGGCGAACTCGGCTTGCGGGGCGTCCCGGTTTTCCTCTTCCAAGAGGGCCACGATGCCCGCGCCGAGGAGGCGTTTCGCGAGATCGCCCGGGTCACCAAGGGAGGCTGGTTCCGATTCGACCGGAACTCGGCCTCGGTCCTTTCGCGCCTTCTGTCGGCGATTGCAGTCTACGCGACGGGTGGTTTGCAGGCGTTGGAATCAAGAGCTTCGCGTGAAGACCGTCTTCTGTTGGCCCAGATGTCTGGCAGCGGGAACAAAGGGGAGAGAGGGTGAGCATCTTTCTTTTGCTGGTCGGTATCACAGCACTGGTCGTGCTCGGACTTTATTATTTTGTATCAGCGACGCCGGCACAGGTCGCAGGTACATTGCGGCTTCTGGGGCCTGCATTCCTCGTGCTGGTCGGAGCGATATTGAGCTTTGCCGGACGCGTCAGCATCGGTGCGCCGCTGATCATGCTGGCGGTGGCCTGGTTTGGCCGCCAGAGACGGATGGTCAACTCCCGCAGGACCGGTGGTCAGAAGTCCGTGGTGCGCTCGGCGTGGCTTGAAATGGAACTCGATCACGACAGCGGCGACATGGACGGGGTCGTCCTTGTAGGCCGTTTCGAAGGGCGCAGACTTTTCGAGATGAGCGATGATGAATTGCTCGAACTCGCGGCCGACGTGAAGGACGACCGCGAAAGCGCCGAGTTACTGGAGGCGTATCTTGACCGCCGAATGCCGGGCTGGCGTGACGACGCTGATGCGGACGCTGGCGCGGGGCATCGAGGCCCGTACAGCACGGGCGCCATGACACATGAGGAGGCTTACAAGATCCTTGGCCTTGAGCCTGGAGCGGCCGCTGTGGATATCCGCAAGGCGCATCGCAGCTTGATGCAGCGCGTACACCCCGACCTCGGAGGCAATGCTTTTCTGGCGCAGCGGGTTAACGAGGCGCGAGACGTTCTTCTGCGTGATCATGCTGATTGACCCTTTGATACTCGAAACAAAATTCAAACGGGTGCCCGACGCGAGTAGGCCGCGTCAGGAATTGTCCAAGGCCAGACAGGCGTAGTCGTACTTCTTGAGAGCGTTGCAGGCGGCCCAGGCTTCAGACTTCGAGCTGAAGCCGGAGAAGCGAGCGCGGTGATAGAGAATGCCGCCTTTGGTGAATTCCTCGACAAAGGGATCATGACCATTGAGAACGGAGCCTGCGCGGCTTTGCGCGGTGCGCAGGTAGTCGACGGCTTCGCCCTGGCTCGGCAGCGACGCGATCTGGATGACCCAGCCGGTACGCTGTGCGGTGGACGCCGTCTTGATGCTGTCGAGGGCTTCGGTCGTACGCGGCGTTGCCGGCTCGGCCGCGTACGCGGTTACCGGAGCAGGTGCCATCGCTGCGGCGATCGGCGTGCCCATGTCGCGGGCCCGCAGCGGCTTGCCGGGGAGGGGTATCTCGTCGATATCCATCTCCGCAACGGTGGCCTCGTCAATGGCGAAATTGGTTCCGCCGGCGCGGGCGACAAGCATGCCGCGCGACCGCTTCGAACCCTTGGCGAGATTGGCCGCCAGCAACTGCTGCATGTGAGCGTCGCGGGAGCTGCCAGACTTGCCGCCCATGACAACGCCGACAATCGAACGCCCGTCCTTGTGGAGCGACGTCACAAGATTGAACCCGGAAGCCCGCGTATAGCCAGTCTTGATACCGTCGACGCCCGCGACGCGGCCAAGCAGCCGGTTGTGGTTGCGCATCGTTGTCCTGCCGTATTTGAAGCTGGGCGTGTCGAAATATTTGAACTGCCGCGGGAAATGTTCCTGGAGCGCGATCCCAAGCGTCGCCATGTCGCGTGCTGTGGTCACCTGGCGGGAATTCGGGAGGCCTGATGCGTTCCGGAAGGTTGTTCTGGACATGCCGAGCGAGCGCGCCTTGGCGGTCATCATTTCGGCGAAATGGCTCTCGGTTCCGCCAAGCAATTCGCCAACAGCCGCGGCCGCGTCATTGGCCGACTTCGTGACGAGCGAATAAATAGCAGTCTCAACCGAAATGCTCTTGCCCGCCGGAACGCCCAGCTTGGTCGGCTGCATCGAGGCTGCGTGGGAAGAGAAGGGCACGCGGGTGTTCTTCGTGACCTTTCCCTGCTCCATGGCTTCAAACAGCATGTAGAGCGTCATCATCTTGGTCAGCGAAGCCGGATAACGCGGCGCATCGGCGTTCCTGGAATAGAGAACCTTGCCGGTATTCGCATCGATGATGAAGGAGGCGTATTTCGGATTCGCCTCGGCCGAGGCGGCGACGGCTATGATGACGAGGATGGCGGCAATCAATGCCGAGATCGCATTCGCCATTGCACGGAGCGGCAGCGTCTTGCTGTGAAACACTTGGTACACCTGTGGTTACGCGATTTACTCTGGCCCGCGAGGCGGGCCGCAACTGAAGTTGATCCTAGGGAAACAGCGTTACCAAGTCGTTTATGGTGACTGGAAAGTTACTGCCGTCGACAGCGTTTTCGTAAAATTCTCATGACCGGGAATTGTGCGGCGCAAAACAAATTATTGAAAAATTGTGCGATGCACACTATGTTGCCGACGAGGTTGGGCAGTGTCTGTGACTGAACCAGAATTCAAACCAAATGGGTGCGCAATGATGCAATCGTTCGATGATGCCAACAAAATCGGGAAAGAAATGATGGACCACTCCCTGAAAAGCTATGCTGCCATGACAAAGGGCATGCAGGCGATCGCCACCGAGGCGACCGACTACTCCAAGAAGTCGTATGAAGAAAGCGTCGCTGCTTTCGAGAAGCTGGCCTCTGCGAAGTCTGTCGAGACCGCCATGGCCGTGCAGACCGACTACATGAAGTCGGCATACGAGTCCTTCGTCGCGGAAGCGACCAAGATGGGCGAGCTCTACACCGATCTTGCCAAGGAAGTTTACAAGCCGTTCGAAACAGCGATGGCTTCCGCCACGAAATAAGTTGCGCGATATCTCGTACAACCGAACCGAGATGGGCCCGCGTGTGATGACACGCGGGCCCGTTTGTTTGTGATCATGCGAAATGACGCCTTGCGCGCCCTCAAAGGGGGCTTACAATCGCCATATGAATCCCTAAGTATCGTGTTCGGAAAAGACCGAAAGGGCCGTAGGATCACAGGGGTAGAATGAGCGACAAGCCGCATAAGATGCAGGCCGATAACGGCAAGGACGGCGGAGAAGAAGGTCGCGGAACCGCCGTAATAACGCGCACCAAGCCGAAGGCGAAGAAACCAAGTCTTTACCGCGTACTCTTGTTGAACGACGACTACACCCCGATGGAATTCGTCGTCCATGTGCTGGAGCGTTTCTTCCAGAAAAACCGCGAACAGGCCACGCGGATCATGCTGCATGTCCACAACCATGGCGTTGGGGAGTGCGGTATTTACACTTACGAAGTCGCAGAAACCAAAGTGACGCAGGTGATGGATTTTGCTCGGCAGAACCAACATCCATTGCAGTGCGTAATGGAGAAAAAGTAATGCCGACATTCACCGCCAGCCTTGAGAAATCCCTGCATCAGGCGTTGACCTATGCCAACGAGCGCGAGCACGAATATGCGACGCTCGAACACCTTCTCCTGGCGCTGATCGACGATCAGGATGCCAAGGCAGTCATGGACGCCTGCTCGGTCGACACCGAGGCGTTGCGCAAGACCGTGATGGACTATGTCGACCACGAACTCGAAAACCTGGTGACGGGTTATGACGAGGACGCAAAGCCGACCGCAGGGTTCCAGCGTGTCATCCAGCGCGCCGTGATCCACGTCCAGTCGTCCGGTCGCGAGGAAGTGACTGGTGCCAACGTGCTCGTTGCAATCTTCGCCGAGCGCGAGAGCCACGCCGCCTACTTCCTTCAGGAACAGGACATGACCCGCTACGATGCGGTAAACTACATCGCACATGGCATCGCAAAGCGCCCGGGTGCGTCGGTGACCCGTCCGCCGGAAGGCGCGGAAGAAAACGGAGCCGCTGATGGCGCGGCGAGCGAGGCCGAAGAAGGCAAGAAAAAGCAGCAGGATGCGCTGAGCGCCTATTGTGTAAACCTCAACGACAAGGCGCGCGGCGGAAAGATTGATCCGCTGATCGGCCGCAGTTCCGAGGTTAACCGCACGATCCAGATCCTCTGCCGTCGTTCGAAGAACAACCCGCTCTATGTCGGCGACCCCGGCGTCGGCAAGACGGCGATCGCGGAAGGGCTCGCCAAGCGCATCGTCGAGGGCGATGTGCCGGAAGTGCTGTCGACCTCGACGATCTTCTCACTGGACATGGGCGCGCTTCTCGCCGGAACGCGCTACCGCGGCGATTTCGAAGAGCGGCTGAAGCAGGTCGTGAAGGAACTCGAGGAGTTCCCGAATGCGATCCTGTTCATTGACGAGATCCACACGGTGATCGGTGCCGGCGCGACGTCCGGCGGGGCTATGGACGCATCCAACCTGCTGAAGCCGGCTCTGTCGTCAGGTGCGATCCGCTGCATCGGTTCGACCACATACAAGGAATATCGCCAGTTCTTCGAGAAGGACCGCGCCTTGGTGCGTCGTTTCCAGAAGATCGACGTCAACGAGCCGTCGCTTGAGGACGCAATCGAAATCATGAAGGGGCTGAAGCCCTATTTCGAGGAGTTTCACAAGATCAAATATACCGACGACGCGATCAAGTCGGCGGTGGAGTTGTCCTCGCGCTATATCTCCGACCGCAAGCTTCCGGACAAGGCTATCGACGTCGTCGACGAAACCGGGGCCAGTCAGATGCTGTTGCCGGAGAAAAAGCGCAAGAAATCGATTGGCGTGAAGGAGATCGAGGCGACCATCGCTACGATGGCGCGTATCCCGCCGAAAACCGTCTCCAAGGACGATGAAGAAGTCCTCGCGAATCTGGAGAAGGAGCTCAAGCGCGTCGTCTATGGTCAGGATCTTGCGATCGAATCGCTTTCGTCCGCGATAAAACTGGCGCGGGCGGGTCTACGCGAACCTGAAAAGCCGATCGGCGCCTATCTGTTTTCCGGCCCGACCGGCGTCGGCAAGACAGAAGTTGCAAAGCAGCTCTCTCTGTCGCTCGGTGTCGAGCTGCTGCGCTTTGACATGTCGGAATATATGGAGCGCCACCCCGTGTCGCGTCTGATCGGCGCACCGCCCGGCTATGTCGGATTTGACCAGGGCGGCCTGCTAACCGACGGCGTCGACCAGCACCCGCATTGCGTGCTGCTGCTTGACGAGATCGAGAAGGCGCATCCGGATCTGTTCAACATCCTGTTGCAGGTGATGGACCACGGCAAGCTGACGGACAACAACGGCAAGCAGGTCGATTTCCGTAACACGATCATCATCATGACAACCAATGCGGGCGCGTCCGAAATGGCCAAGAATGCCATCGGCTTCGGGTCTTCCAAGCGTGAAGGCGACGATGTGGAGGCGATCAACCGTCTGTTCTCGCCAGAGTTCCGGAACCGTCTCGATGCGATAATTCCGTTCGGGCCGCTGCCGGTTCCGGTTATCCATCGCGTCGTCGAGAAATTCGTAATGCAGCTGGAAGCCCAGCTTTCCGATCGCGGTGTCCTTTTCGACCTTTCCGAAGAAGCCGTCTCCTGGCTCGCCGAGCGCGGCTATGACGAGAAGATGGGCGCGCGTCCGTTGGGTCGCGTCATCCAGGAATACATCAAGAAGCCGCTTGCAGAGGAAGTGCTGTTCGGCAAGCTTAAGAAGGGCGGGACGGTCAAGGTCAGCGTCGAGAAGGACGAGCTCGGAGAATCCAAGCTGACGCTGGAATCGATTCCGGACGAACCAAGGTCCAAGCCGAAGCGGCAGACGCGCAAGTCTACCGCAAAAAAGACGGCGGCGGCTTCGAAGACGGCGAAGGCGACGGCGGGCGACGGCGATGAGGATGGTTCCTCCAAGTCCAAGCCATCGGTCCCGAAAGTGCCCCGGAAGTAGTCGCGGCCGATCAAGACCGAAGCAAACGGGCGGAGAGATCCGCCCGTTTTTTGTTTACGGGCTCTCGCCAAGCATTGGTCGCCATGCTAGCGCGATTAGATGCAGAACACCGCCGCCGGCGCGCCGCCCGAGGGAACAAACTTGCTCTGGTTCGGGCGCGGCATGCGCAAGATCCTTTCCCTGCCCGCATTCATCCTGATGAGCGCCTTCGTCGGCTTCGCGGGCTTCGCGCGCGAGAGCGGTATCGAGTTCGCTCATGCGGTGTTCATGACGGCTGTGATATGGGCGCTCCCGGCGCAAGTCGTTTTGATCGCAGCGATCGGGGCCGGAATGACCATCGTGCCGACCTTCGTCGCGGTGACACTGTCGTCCGTACGACTTATGCCTATGGTGACAGCGCTGGTGCCTGACCTGCGTGCCGAGAAGACACGCACGCTGACACTGATTTTCCTCTCCCATTTCGTCGCCGTGACCTCATGGGTGATGGCAAACCAGTATATCGGCCAGGTTCCGCGCCGTTTTCGCACCGCCTTTTTCGGTGGCTTTGCGGTGACGCTGACAACGATGAATATCTGCGTCGTCGCGGTGATCTACGAACTTTCGACCGGAATTCCGGCGCCGGTGCTTGGCGTCCTGTTTTTCCTCACACCAATCTATTTTCTTACCTCGTTGTGGGCGACGGCGCGGGATCATGTTGTGAAGATCGCCATGGTCACGGGCTTGCTGCTCGGGCCGATCTTCCATCTTCTTGCCCCCGACTTCGATCTTTTGCTCGCGGGCATCGTGGGCGGTGTCGCCGCGTTCTTTATCGGCCGCCGTTTCCCCGCCGGCGGAAAGACCGCCGGCCAATGAGCTATTCGTCGATCGACGCCGGCTGGTGGCCGTTTGTTTACATCCTTGTCGCCGGTTGGTTCGCAACCGATTTCTGGCGCTATGCGGGTGTGCTGCTCGGACGCCGACTGTCGGAGACATCGCAAGCATTCGTGTTCGTGCGCGCCGTGGCAACGGCGCTGGTAGCCGCGGTTATTTCCCGGCTTATTCTGTTTCCCTCCGGATCGCTTGCCGAAACCGCTCTGTTACTCCGGCTTTCTGCTGCGGTCATAGGGTTCATCGCATTCCTGCTGGCCGGCCAGCGCATCGCTGTGGGTATCGGCGTCGCGCTTCTGGTGCTCGTGGCCGGAATGCTTTCAGGCTTCTAAGGCGGTGATCAACTTCTTCGCATTCGCGGCCAGGATATCCGGATCCTCTGTGGTCGCTGCATGTTTGCGCAGCGGCACACCTTCCTTGCAGGGTATGACATGGATATGGAGGTGGAATACCGTCTGTCCGCTGGCGGCTTCGTTGAACTGCCGGATAACCACGCCGTCAGCATCGAAGGCGCGCATGACCCCCTGAGCCATCTTTTGGGTAACGGCTATCGCTTTGCCGAGAACATCCGGATCGGCGTCCAACAGGTTCCGTGAGCCCGCTTTCGGAAGAACCAGGCAGTGTCCGTCGGCCTGGGGCATCACATCCATGATGACGACGCAGTCGTCGTCCTCGTAAACCTTGTGGCTCGGAATGTCGCCTCGAAGGGTTTTCGCGAAGATGTTTTCGGGATCGTATTCAGCGGTCATGACGCCCTCCATGCTTACGCTTTCCTAGCGGCACGGGGCGCGACCATCAATGCGGGCAAAGTGTCAATTTTCTTTTTTGAACGGGCTGTGTTCGGACAGCAATTCGGAGAAGCGGGAAACGTCTTTGCGCTCGTGCTCGAGATAGTCCGCGACAGCGTTCCGGAAGCTCTCGTTTGGAATGAAATGCGCAGAATGCGTGGTGACCGGCATATAGCCGCGCGCCTGCTTGTGTTCGCCCTGAGCGCCGGCCTCAACGAATTCCAGCTTCCTCTCGATGGCGAATTCGATTGCCTGATAATAGCAAACCTCGAAATGCAGGCAGGGATGGTGCTCGATACATCCCCAGTGCCGGCCGAACAGGCGGTCGCCGCCGATAAAGTTGATCGCTCCGGCGACATAGCGCCCGTTCCGCTTCGCCATCACCAGCAGGATATCGTCCGGCATGCGTTCGGCGATCAGCGAATAGAATTCGCGGGTCAGATATGGCCGCCCCCATTTGCGGTTGCCCGTATCCGTGTAGAATTCGAAGAACGCATCCAGCACGCTTTCGGTCAGGTCGCTGCCGGTCAACCAGTCTATCGTTAGCCCATCCTGCAGGGCGGTGGCGCGTTCCTTGCGGATATTCTTGCGCTTGCGCGACGAGAGGCTGTCGAGGAACCCGTCGAAGTTACCGTAGTCCTCATTTCTGAAATGGAACTGCTGGTCGGTGCGGTGGAGGAAACCCGCTTCCTCGAAGGCCGCAATGTCTGCGTCGGCTGCGAATGTGACATGCGCGGATGAGACGCCAAGCCGTTCAGTCAATGTTTTCAACCCGGCGGCGAGAGCCTGTCGCGTAGTCGCGACGTCGACCGTACCCGATGCGAGGAGGCGAGGGCCTGTTGCCGGCGTGAACGGCACGGAGCATTGCAGTTTCGGGTAGTATCGCCCTCCGGCCCGTTCCCATGCGTCCGCCCAGCCATAGTCGAATACATATTCGCCCTTGCTGTGCGATTTGAGATAGCAGGGCAGGGCGCCCGCGATACGGCCTTCGCCATCTTCCAGCGTGAGGTGCTGGCCGAGCCAACCGGTGCCGGCGATGGCGCTGCCGGACTCTTCCAGCGAACTCAGGAAAGCATGCGAAATGAACGGATTATAGGATGTCGGGTGGCTGCCGGGCGCGGTGCCCGAGAGCCGGTCCCAATCGGCCTTTTCAATATCTGAAAAGTGTTCATTGACGCGGATGACGAAGGAGTCGTCTGCCACGTCCGCTTTGGCCTCGTGATCGGGAGAGTCCTGGGACATGCTCCTAGATGTATCTCATACTGCACTGCAAACAAGACCGGGAAAGCAATCAAGGTATGAAACCCTCGAATGTCATCTGGTCGGCGTGGAGGCGCGTCGTTTCGACATCCTCGGGTGTGCGCACTGTCCAGGTGATAACCGGCAATCCGAAGTCCTCTCGCACCCGGGCAACAAAGGCGTTGGGAAGCGCTTTCACGTGATAGGATACGAAGGAAATGCCGAGCTTCAGCGCCTCTTCATGCTCGGCGAGGGCGGGCCCGCCGATCCCTTCGGCGGTTAGACCGAATGGTACCGGCGAGCCGCTCTTCCGGAAGTGGGACAGCAATTGCTTCTCGAACGACATGACGGCGACCGGTCCGGAATAGCCCACCAGATCGCCCGCGACCGCGAGCGGCAGTTGCCGGTTACGGTCTCCATTATCCTTCATTTCGATGACGACCGGCACGCGGCCGCTGACGAACGCCAAGGTCTCCGCCAAGGTGGGTATACACGCGTCCGTCCCTGAAAGCGTGACCGAGCGCAGCTCCGCCGCGGTACGTTCGGCAACGAGCCCGGATTCGCCTGTCAGGCGATCCAACGATTCATCGTGAAACACCATAGCGACATGATCGGCTGAAAGCTGGACGTCCAGTTCTATTGCAAAATCGCGGTTCACCGCCGCTTCGAAAGCGGGGAGAGAGTTTTCCATGCAGTGGACATTGCCGTCGTGCAATCCGCGATGGGCGATCGGGCGCGCTGTCAGGAGGTCGCGAATGTCCATTTTCGGTCAGGATCTGGCGCGTATGATGGCTTCGATCTCGACAGGTGCATTCAGCGGCAGCGACGACATGCCCACCGCGGACCTTGCGTGACGCCCTGCATCTCCGAGAATTTCGACCAGGAAATCCGATGCCCCGTTTGCAATCAGATGCTGCTGGGTGAATTCCGGAGCAGAGGCCACGAAGACCGCAATCTTCACGATGCGCTCGATTTTCTCCAGATCGCCCAACGCGGCCTTGGCCTGGGCGAGAATGTTAATCGCGCACCATTTCGCCGCTTCCTTGCCTGCCTCGACATCCAGGTCTTTTCCGACGAGGCCTTCTGCTATGAGTGCACCCTGCTTGAGCGGCAATTGGCCCGACGTGAAGATCAGGTTCCCGTCGATGGCGAAGGGAACATAATTCGCGGCGGGCGCGGCGGCTTCCGGTAGCGAAATGCCAAGTGCAGTCAGGCGTTCGTCGATCGGCGATACCATTGCTGGGTCTCCTTGTGGATCGGTTTCGGACTCGGCCACGTCTTGCAACTTTTGCCTCGCTTACGCCATCAGAAAACCTATAGTCGTCAAAAAACAGGAACCCATGATGACTACAGGACGTATCAGTACCATCGCACTCGCGACCATCTGTCTGTCTTCGGCATTTGCACTGCCGTCATTCGCCATGCCGCAGACGCTCGCGCCACACCGCGCCGTCTATGACGTTGCGCTGAAAGACGCGTCGGACCGGTCCGGGATTTCGGGGATGAACGGACGGATCGTATATGAATTCCTGGGCTCCGTCTGTGACGGCTATACGACAAATTTTCGTTTCGTGACCCGCATTCGCTCCGCAAGTGGAAACCGCCTGACCGATCAGCAGACAACGACTTATGAGGATGGCGCCGGCGAGAAGTTCCGTTTCGTCAACAAGTCCTTCGTCGACGAGAAGCTGGATCGCGAGGTTTCAGGCATGGCGAGGCGCGAGGACGACCAGATCATCGTTGACCTGAGGGAGCCGGAGAAGGCCGAACTCGCGCTGGAGCCGGCACTGTTCCCGAGCGCGCACATGCTCGATCTCATCGAACGGGCGCGAAGCGGCGAGACATTCTATGAGACAAAAATTTTCGATGGCTCCGAGGATGCCGACAGGGTCCTGACGACTACGGTCGTAATCGGCCAGGAAAAGATGGAACAGGATGGCGACGCCAAGGCGGCGGAAGTCCTGAAGGACGATCCCTATCGGAACGTCTCGATCTCCTATTTCGACGAGAGCGCCGAAGACCATACCGGCGAGTCGTTACCCAACTACCAGATCGCCTTCAAACTCTACGAAAATGGCGTGACCCGAGACCTTCTCATGGATTATGGCGATTTCTCACTGACAGCACATCTGACGCAGCTCGATCTGCTGCCTCGGCAGAGCTGTGAGGGCGAGTAGGCTTGAATTTCCGGTAGGCCGTCACCACTTGCTTTCCCGGCCTCGATAGGTTATCGGCGCCAGCATTCCACACACGAAGTTCGGTTTGTTCCGGGAGAAATCCGGACGGACCACCGGTGGCGGGAAACCGCTTTTTGGCTTCGTGGAGGTAAAACCGGAAAGGAAAAACGATGGCGTTGCCTGATTACAGCATGCGTCAGCTCCTCGAAGCTGGCGTTCACTTCGGTCACCAGACACACCGCTGGAACCCGAAAATGGCCCGATACATCTTCGGTGCCCGTAACAACATTCACATTCTCGATCTCTCGCAGACCGTACCGCTCCTGCATCAGGCGCTGAAGATCGTCTCCGACACCGTCGCCGGCGGTGGACGCGTGCTCTTCGTCGGCACCAAGCGGCAGGCTTCCGAGATCGTCGCTGACGCTGCCGGCCGCAGCGCCCAGTATTACGTCAATGCCCGCTGGCTCGGCGGCATGATGACCAACTGGAAGACGATCTCGAACTCGATCCAGCGTCTGCGCAAGGTTGAAGAGATTCTGGCCTCCGATGCTCAGGGCTTCACCAAGAAGGAGCGCCTCAACCTCGAGCGCGAGCGCGACAAACTCGACCGTGCCCTTGGCGGCATCAAGGACATGGGCGGTACGCCGGACCTGATGTTCGTGATCGACACCAACAAGGAAGCGATCGCCATCCAGGAAGCCAAGCGTCTCGGA
Source organism: Ahrensia sp. (assembly GCA_002706335.1). Classification (GTDB taxonomy): domain Bacteria; phylum Pseudomonadota; class Alphaproteobacteria; order Rhizobiales; family Rhizobiaceae; genus Oricola. The sequence goes on along the minus strand of PAKZ01000009.1, from coordinate 147,126 downwards.
ATTCCGGTTGTCGCCGTGGTCGATTCCAACTGCGATCCGGATGTGGTCGACTACCCGATCCCGGGCAACGACGACGCCGCGCGCGCTATCTCGCTCTATTGCGATTTGATCGCTCGCGCCGCACTTGACGGCATTGCTCGCCAACAGGGCGCAGCCGGTATCGATGTTGGCGCATCCGCCGAGGCACTGGTCGAAGAGGCCCTTGCCGAAGCACCGGCCGAGGCCGCTGGCGAAGCACCGGCGGAACAGCCCGAAGCGCAGGCCTGACGCGCACAAACCGCGTCCGGTTTCCCGGACGCGGTCATCAAACCGTTACATGAATCGGCGCATGGCTCGGTGCAATCCCCCGTGCGTCACCGTTTCGGGCTATCGCCCGATACCGCTCGATACAAAGAGGCGAACCGATGACTATTACTGCATCACTCGTAAAACAACTCCGCGACATGACTGGCGCGGGCATGATGGACTGTAAGGCTGCGCTGACCGAAACCGGCGGCAATATCGAGGAAGCCGTTGACTGGCTGCGCAAGAAAGGCATCGCGAAGGCCGACAAGAAGTCCGGTCGCACGGCGGCCGAAGGTCTGGTGGGTGTTGCATCCGACGACAACGGCGCAGTCGTGGTCGAAGTGAACTCCGAAACCGACTTCGTGGCCCGCAATGACGCCTTCCAGGAACTCGTTCGCAACATTGCCGACGCCGCTCTGGCGACCGACGGTTCGGTCGAGGCGGTCGCATCGGCGACCTATCCGGGCGCTTCGAAGACGATCGATCAGGCCGTCAAGGATGCCATCGCCACCATCGGCGAGAACATGGCCCTGCGCCGCGCCGCCCGTCTGGACGGCACGGTGGCGACCTATGTCCACAACTCGGTTGGCGAAGGCCTCGGCAAGCTCGGCGTGCTCGTCGCCCTCGAGACGGCGGGCGACAAGGATGCCGCACGTGCTTTCGGACGCCAGGTTGCAATGCATGTCGCCGCGACCAATCCGATGGCGCTCGACATCACCGATCTTGATCAGGCCGCCGTCGAACGCGAACGCGCTATCTTCTCCGATCAGGCGCGCGCTTCGGGCAAGCCGGAGAACATCATCGAAAAGATGGTCGAAGGTCGCCTGCGCAAGTTCTACGAAGAGGTTTGCCTGGTGAAACAGGCTTTCGTCATCAACCCGGATCTGACAGTCGAAAAGGCGCTTGCCGAGGCGGAAAAAGAAATCGGTGCGCCGGCCAAGATCACTGGCTTCATTCGCTTTGCGCTCGGCGAGGGTGTGGAGAAGGAAGAATCCGACTTCGCAGCCGAGGTGGCAGCCGCCGCGAAGGGCTGATCCGGACCTCATAGGGCAATCCTCTGGATTGTCGAAAACCGATCGGGGCACCGCGTGACAACGCGGTGCCCTTCATGTATCGGGAGGTCAATTCAATCCGGTTTTCGATGTTGTTTCATGACAGTGGCTCCCATCTACAGACGCGTTCTCCTCAAGGTCTCGGGCGAATCCCTCATGGGCAAGCAGGGTTTCGGGATCGATGTGGAGGTGGCTGACCGAATAGCCGGTGACATCAAGGATGCCACCGATATGGGCGTTCAGGTCGCCGTGGTGATAGGCGGCGGCAACATCTTCCGGGGAGTCGCGGTCGCGTCCAAGGGCGGGGATCGTGTGACCGGTGACCATATGGGCATGCTGGCCACGGTGATCAATTCGCTGGCGCTGCGGACCTCTTTGGTCAAGAAGGGCGTCGATGCTGTCGTTCTGTCCGCCATCGCGATGCCGCAGTTGTGCGAAAGCTTCTCGCAACGCAAGGCGATGTGGAACATCGAACAGGGGCGGGTGGTGATTTTCGCCGGAGGAACGGGCAATCCCTATTTCACGACCGATTCGGCAGCCGCGCTCCGTGCTGCTGAGATCGGCGCCGATGCGTTGTTCAAGGGAACCCAGGTCGACGGCATCTATTCCGCGGATCCGAAGCGCGTTCCGGACGCCGAAAGGTTCCCAGTGATAACACATGACGAGGTGCTCGCACGTGGCCTTTCCGTCATGGATGTTGCAGCCATCGCCTTGACCCGCGAAAACCATATTCCCATTGTGGTGTTTTCCATTCATGAGCGCGGCGGTTTCCGGCAGATACTGCAGGGCGGAGGACATGCCACTCTGGTAACCGAGAAAATGGCGTCTTAGGGCAATAAGAGGACATAACAATGAGTCAGTCATTTGATCTTGCCGATCTGAAACGCCGGATGGACGGCGCGATCGCGGCGTTCAAGGGCGATCTTGCGGGTCTGCGAACGGGCCGGGCCTCGCCGTCTCTTCTCGATCCAATCATGGTTGAGGCCTATGGATCGCAGATGCCGATCAACCAGGTCGCCAATGTGAACGTTCCCGAGCCGCGCATGCTCGCCGTCTCCGTGTGGGACAAGTCGATGGTGTCTGCCGTCGAGAAAGCGATCCGCGAATCGAGCTTGGGCTTGAATCCGATGACTGACGGGACCACTGTGCGCGTGCCTCTTCCGGAACTCAACGAGGAACGGCGGCGTGAACTGGTCAAGATCGCCCATCAATATGCGGAGAGTGCCCGCGTCGCCGCGCGCCATGTCCGTCGCGATGGAATGGACACTCTGAAACGCCTCGAGAAGGACGGCGAGATAAGCCAGGACGATAGCCGCTCCAAGTCCGACGAAGTCCAGAAGGCGACTGACAAGACCATCGAGGAAATCGATGCCCTGCTCGAGGCGAAAGAGCAGGAAATCATGCAGGTGTAATCCGGAGACGGAACGCTCAGGAGAGATCGAACGCCTTGGCCGATGACAGCCAGAACCGGGATACAATGACGCCGCGCCATGTCGGCATCATCATGGATGGTAACGGGCGGTGGGCGGCCGCTCGTCATAAACCGCGCGGTTTTGGACACAAGGCAGGCGTCGATGCGGTGCGCAAGGCTGTACGCGCCGCCAGCGAGCTGGGTATCTCGCATCTGACGCTCTACGCATTCTCGTCAGAAAACTGGTCCCGGCCGCAGCGGGAAGTGCGCGACCTGCTGGGCCTGATGAAGCTGTTCATCACGCGCGATCTCGCGGAGTTGTGCGCCAACGGTGTGCGCATTCGGATCATCGGTTCGCGCACCGATCTTTCTCCCGACATTCTCGGTCTGATGGAGACCGCCGAATTTCGTTCGCGGGACAATTCGGTCCTCAATCTGAACATTGCCTTCAACTATGGGGGACGCGACGAGATTCGTCGCGCATTTGCGCGGCTCGCAGCTGAATTCGCGCAGAAGGGCAGGGATCCGGGCACGATCACGGAAGCCGACATTTGTGGCGCGCTCGATACCGGAGGGCAGCCCGACCCTGACTTGTTGATCCGCACGAGCGGAGAGATGCGTCTTTCCAATTTCATGCTTTGGCAGTCCGCCTATTCTGAACTTGTCTTTCTTCCCTGCATGTGGCCCGACTTCGACAAGTCGTGGATGGAGCAGGCGATCGAAGAGTATGCGTCGCGGACACGCCGCTTTGGCGGCGTGGAAGACGCGAAAGACATCGCATTATGAATGACTTGCGAGCGCGAATTGCGTCTGCCGTCATTCTGGCGGTGCTGGTGCTCGGGTCTACGCTTGTCGGAGGGTGGCTGTTTGCGGTCATCTGCACGCTTATCGCGATGATCGTGTGGGCCGAATGGTTCGATGTCGTATCGCCCAATGGCGACGACAGGGTTCGTTTGCTCGGTTTCTTCTTTCTCGGCCTCCTGTTCATTGCCGGATTGATCGTCCCGAACGAAGCCATGCCTTATGTCTGGGCTCTCGCGACAATCGTTTTCACGGTGGCAAGCGCGAGCATGGCCGGCGGGAAATGGTCTGTGGCTGGATTTGTTTATTCCGGCCTGGCTCTCGTGGCTTTGAACATGTTGCGCCACTCCGAAACGGATGCCTCAGGTCTTGTCGCTATCTTGTTCCTGTTCGCAGTGGTTTGGGCGACCGATATCGGCGCCTATTTCGCGGGCCGTCATTTTGGTGGGCCGAAGATCGCCCCCGTCATCTCTCCGAAGAAAACCTGGTCCGGCGGGTTCGGCGGTGTCGGTTCGGCGATCATCGCGGCTTTGCTGGTGTTTTTCTGCGCGGGGCGGGATGCATATGGTCTCGCTGTTGTACTCGCCATCGTCCTGTCGGTGATTTCGCAGGCAGGCGACTTCTTCGAATCGTGGATAAAGCGGCGCAACGGGGTAAAGGATTCGAGCCATATCATCCCGGGCCATGGCGGGTTCATGGATCGCGTGGATGGTCTTGTCTTCGCGGCTATCGCTCTTTGGGCTCTAGGTGTTCTGGATGGTGGTTTCGGTCGGCCGTCCTCTGCCTTTTTTTAGTTTTTGGCGGGATGTTCTGCCACGCTGCCGCCGGATTTCGGCGGCGATATGAATTGGGGAACTGACAGGGATTGGCCATGCTGAGTTTTGTGACGGGCTTGTTTTCGACTGACGGTTTCATCGTTGGCACATTGCTGCCTTTCCTCTTTGTTCTCCTGATCGTGGTTTTCGTCCACGAGCTCGGCCATTATCTCGTCGGTCGTTGGTGCGGAATCGGCGCGAAGGTCTTTTCGGTTGGTTTTGGACCGGAACTTGCCGGCTTCACCGACCGCAAGGGAACGCGCTGGCGGCTGTCATGGATTCCTCTCGGTGGTTACGTGAAGTTTGTTGGCGACATGAACGCCACGTCCATACCGGAAGGCCAATCCAGCGAGGCGTTGACGCCGGAGGAACAGGCGGTTGCTTTTCCCAACAAGTCGGTCGGGCGTCGCGCGGCGACGGTTTTCGCCGGCCCGCTGGCGAATTTTATCTTTGCGGTCGCGATTTTTACAGCGATCTTTTCGCTTTACGGCCGGGGCGTGGCTGATCCGGTGGTGTCTGAGATTCGGCCCGGAAGCGTCGCCGAGCGCGTCGGCATCATGCCGGGCGACAGATTCGTAAGCGTTGACGGAATTCCTGTCGAACAGTTCTCCGACGTACAACGTTACGTATCCGTCCGCTCCGGCGAGCCCATCAAAATGGTGATGGAACGCGCCGGCGAGATGCTCACGTTCGATGTTACTCCGGAGCGGCTCGAAATCGAGGATCGATTCGGCAACAAGATGGAGCAGGGCATCATCGGTGTGCTCAATGACCGCAAGACCGGCGGTCACAGGGTCGAGCATTACGGTGTCGGCGAATCTTTCGTCATGGCGGTCACGGAAACCGGCTATGTGATCAAGCGGACGGGCGGCTATATCGCGGGCATATTCTCGGGCCGCGAGAAGCCGGACCAGATAGGCGGACCGATTCGGGTCGCCAAGATGTCAGGGCAGGTCGCGACGCTTGGATTTGTCGCCCTGCTCAACCTCGCCGCGATATTGTCGATTTCGATCGGATTGTTGAACCTGTTGCCCGTTCCAATCCTTGATGGCGGGCATCTCGTGTTCTACGCTTTCGAGGCGATGCGGGGCAAACCTGTCCCTGAAAATGCGCAGGAATACGGATATCGCATCGGATTCGGACTGATTCTCGGTCTTATGGTTTTCGCAACGTGGAACGACATCACATCGCTGCTGGGAGGCAATTAGGGTGGATTTTAGTCAAATTGTTTACCATCCGGGCATTTCGCGCGTGACGATTTTGCCACGCAGGGCGCCTTCGTAAACGCATTTTAACCGCAGCCCTTGCGTGTGAAATGAAAGCCTGTAATACGGTCAATTCAATGATTTATGTTCACAAGACCCGTAAAGAGGCGGACGGGAAAAGAGGGGAAACGGACCGAATGAAGCCGGCACCGAAACTTTTAAGCGCCGTATCCGCAATCGCCTTGGCGCTCACTCCTGCTCTTGGCGGCGGAATAGTTGCGACACTCGCCACTGCATCGGCGGCCGAGGCGGCCGTTGTGCGTGCGATTTCCGTGCGCGGCAACCAGCGTGTTTCCTCATCCACTGTCTCCAATCTTATCGGCTACAAGTCCGGCAAGAACTATACGGCCGCCGCTGTCGATGATGCGGTCAAGAAGCTGTTCGCGACCGGACTGTTTTCCGACGTCAATGTCTCCGTTTCCGGGTCTACCCTCGTGGTGACGGTTTCCGAGCTTTCGATCGTCAACCAGGTTGTTTTCCGCGGTAACCGCAAGCAGAAGGACAGTCGCCTGAAGAGCGTTGTTCAGCTTCAGCCGCGCAGCACCTTCGACCAGGTGACGCTCGACGCCGACGTCGAGGCCATCAAGGATGCCTATGGCAGCATCGGTCGCAACGATGTGAGCGTTTATCCTGAAGTCGTCGACTTGGGCGAGGGACGCGTTAACGTTGTGTTCCAGATCGACGAGGGCGGCCGCACGAAGATCACGCAGGTCAACTTCATCGGAAACAACGCGTTCAGCGATCGTCGCCTGCAGGGCGTGATCTCTACGAAGCGGTCCAATTTCCTGTCGTGGCTGACCCGCAATGACATCTATGACGACCAGCGCCTCGCAGCCGATGAGGAGATGCTTCGTCAGTTCTATTTCAATCACGGTTACGCGGATTTCCGGATTCTCGCCTCCAATGGCGACATAGATCCGAACACCGGAAACGTGATGGTCACGATCGAGGTCGACGAAGGCGAAAAGTATCGCTTTGGCAACATCGATATCGATAGCTCGGTCAACGGCGTAACTTCGGACGATCTTCGGCAGACGGTGAAGACCCGCAGTGGCAAGACCTATGCAGCAGAGGATGTCGAAGACACGCTGATTGCGATGTCCGAGCGCCTGGCCGCCGACGGTTTCCCCTTTGCGGAAGTGACGCCTGTCGGCAATCGCAATTTCGAGACCGGGACGATCGATGTTTCCTACGTGGTCGACCAGGGCCAGAGAGCGTTTATCGAGCGGATCGAGATTGTCGGCAACGCGCGTACGCGTGATTACGTGATCCGCCGCGAATTCGACCTTTCCGAAGGCGACGCCTTCAACCAGATCCTCCTGCGCCGCGCGCAGAAGCGTCTTGAGGCGCTGGATTACTTTGAGCGTGTCGAAATTTCGACCCGCCAGGGCTCCGCTCCTGACCGTGTGGTTGTGGTCGTCAATGCGGTCGACAAGTCGACGGGTGAGTTCGGAATTGGTGCGGGCTATTCGACCGGCGGAACTGGCGGTGGCGGTATTGCGATTGAGGCGAATGTCACTGAGCGCAATTTCCTCGGCCGCGGTCAGACTGTGCGCGTAAGCGCGGGTGGCGGTACAGACAACCGGTCCTACAATATCTCTTTCACCGAGCCATATTTCCTAGGCTATCGCTTGGCTGCGACTGCTGCCGCCTTCAAGCGGTCGAAAGATTACGACAGCTACAGCATTTCCACGCAGGGTGGTTCGATCAGTTTCGGGTTGCCGATTACTGAAGAGCTGAAAACCAACGTTGGATATCGCTTCGAGCAGGACGAGTACTCCGATCTCGATTGTGGCGGTACTACGCCTGCGTCGATCTGCGCTGATGTTACTGCTTACGGAACGACTTGGACAAAATCGGCGGCGTTTTACGGGTTTACCTATAATGACGTCGATGACGTACAGGATCCGCATGACGGTCTCTATGTGAACTTCTCGCAGGAGATTGCCGGCATTGGCGGCGACGCGAAGCATATCCAGTCTGTGGTCAAGGGGACGTATTTCCACACCCTGTCGGAGAGCGCGGATATTGTCGGGCTGGTTAAGTTTGGCGGCGGTAATATTTACGGACTTGGACAGGAGGTTCGGACCGTCGATCACTTCCGTCTTGGGCCGTCGGAAATTCGCGGTTTCGCGGCGAATGGTATCGGACCGGTTGATTCAAACGGCGACCGAATTGGCGGCAAGACATATTTCAATGCAACTGCGGAAGCGCAGTTCCCGATCCCGGCCATTCCGCGTGATTTCGGGTTGAAGGGCGCTGTGTTCGCCGATGCGGCCACGCTTTATGGGCATGATTCTGCGACTGCTACCGGTACTGATATGCAGTGGCGCGCGTCTGCCGGGTTTGGCTTGATTTGGCAATCGCCCTTCGCACCGCTGCGTTTCGACTACGCGGTACCGATCGCCAAGCAGTCCACCGACAAGGTGCAGAAGTTCAACTTCTCCATCTCCACCGCGTTTTGATCCAATGGCCCGGCTTAGCGCCGGGCCGTTTTTCTCGTGTCAGTTACCTCTCCCGATTTCCTGAAGCCTGTTGAGACGCTGAGTTCAGCCGATCTGGCCCGTATTTGTGACGGCAGGGTCGTGGATGGAGCGCGCGGAGAGATTGCGATTGACCGCCTATCGTCGGCTGTGGAGCCGAAGCCCGGTTCGCTGATCTTTATTCAGCCTGGCGCACACCTCGCGGATGCAGCGCGGATTTCAGGCGTGGGTGCGATCCTATGTGCTGAAGCGAGCCTGGAATTCATGCCGGCTGAGCCGGTCAAGATCGTCGTGCAGGCGCCGCATCATGCGTTCGCGAAAATTGGAAGGCACCTTTTTCCCGATGCTCTTGGGCCGGGCCCGGTGAATGTTTCGGCGGGACTGTCGCCCGACTTCCCTGCCGCGCGTGTTTCCGTGCTTGCGCAGATCGAGGACGGCGCGGTCGTCGAACCAGGGGCGGTCATCGGCGATTATGCGGCGGTCGGTCGAAATTCTGTTATCGGCGCAAATGCGGTCGTTGGAGATCATTGCCAGATTGGCCGCGAGTGCCGGATCGGCCCGTCCGCAACCATACAATATTCGCTGATCGGCAATGGTGTCTGCATCTTTGGAGGCGCTCAGATCGGTCAAGATGGATTCGGCTTTATGCCGGGGCCGAGCGGTCTGGAAAAGGTCCCCCAACTCGGACGCGTTATCATCCAGGATCGTGTCGAGATTGGCGCTAATACGACGATCGACCGCGGGGCGTTGGACGACACGGTGATCGGCGAAGGCACGAAAATCGATAATCTTGTGCAAATCGCCCACAACGTTCGTATCGGTAGACACTGCGTGATAGCCGCCCATACGGGTATTTCCGGCAGTGTGACGGTCGGCGACGGGTGCATGTTCGGCGGACGTGTCGGCATAGCTGATCATCTCACCATCGGAAACAGGGTGCAGATTGGCGGATCGTCCGGAGTGATGCACAATATTCCCGACGGAGAAAGATGGCTTGGCACGCCGGCATTGCCAGCCAAGTTGGCTTTGCGTCAGGTCACTGCGTTGCGGAAACTTGTCAGCACCGATAAGAAGCCAAAAAAGTAACTTGCAGGAACACCGATGACCGATACCGACAATCAGGCGTCGAGCCTGGAGGCCATGGATATCCAGGATTTGATGCGGCTGCTGCCGCACCGTTATCCTTTTCTCCTCGTAGACCGGATCATTGACATCGACGGTGATAAGTCCGCTGTCGGTATCAAGAATGTGACGGCGAGCGAACCGCAATTCCAGGGGCATTTCCCGTCTCGACCGATCATGCCGGGGGTCTTGATGATCGAAGGCATGGCCCAGACAGCGGGCGCGATCAGCATCAAGGCTGCAGACCTCGGACAACCCGCCCTGATCTATTTCATGACAATCGACAATGCGAAGTTCCGCCGTCCTGTCGTGCCGGGCGACGTGCTCGAGTATCACGTGAAGCTGTTGAAGAAGCGCGGCACGGTTTGCCGGTATTCCTGCGTGGCCATGGTTGGGAGCGAGAAAGTCGCTGAAGCTGAACTTACCGCCATGCTCGATGTCCCGGACGCGGAAGGCTGATCGTGCAACACAGCATGCAGTGCGATATCCATCCGACCGCCTTTATCGAGCGGGGAGCAGAGCTTGGCGCGGGAGTGAAGATCGGCCCTTTCTGCCATGTCGGGCCGCATGTGCAACTGGGAGACAATGTTGAGCTCATGAGCCATGCGGTCGTGATCGGCGACACGATCGTTGGTGAGGGGAGCCGCGTTTTTCCGCATGCCGTGCTCGGAGCCGAGCCGCAGAATACCGCCCATGGCGGGTCCAGGACCAGGCTTGTGATCGGTCGTGGAAACACCATCCGGGAAGGCGTCACGATGCATCTCGGAACGGACAATGCGCGTGGCGAAACCACGATTGGCGACAATTGCATGTTCCTGGCCTATTCACATGTCGCACATGACTGCGTTCTGGGGAGCCATGTGACATTCGCGAACAATGTCATGATCGGCGGCCATACTACCGTCGGAGACAGGGTCATCATCGGCGGAGGAGCGGGTGTGCACCAATTCTGTCGGATCGGCCACCATGCTTTCATCGGCGGTCTTGCCGCGGTGCAGGCTGATGTTATCCCGTTCGGAATGATTATGGGCAATCGCGGTTATCTGGCTGGCCTCAATCTCGTCGGTATGAAACGATCGGGCATGGGCAAGGGCGAAATCAACGCGCTCAGACATACGTTCAAGGATCTGTTTTCGGGCGTTGACGGGTCTCTTCGCGAGAACGCGGCCAGGCTGATCGCGGACAACCCCGGTTCCGAGGGAATCCGCGACATCGCTGATTTCATACTGGCTGATAGTAGGCGTAAATTCATGACACCCATATCGGCCTCGAATGGGCGTCTGGAAACCGGCGACTGAAATGGGTGCCGCCGACAGTGCTTCGCGCGTCGCGATCATAGCCGGTGGTGGCGATATCCCGCTCTATGTAGCGGAAACACTGGCGGAACAGGGTCGTAATCCTTTCATCGTCGCGATCGAGGGAGAAGCGGATCCGGCCCTCTACCGGTTCGAGCATCAGGTCGTCTATCCGATACGGCCCGGCGTGCTCATGTCCATCCTGAAACGGGTTAATCCATCCGATGTCGTGATGGTGGGCGGCGTAAAAAGCCGCCCGAAACTTCGCAAGATCAGGCCTGACTGGACGACCATCAAAGTGATGGCGCGTTTTTTGCCTAAGCTTCGTTCGGGGGACGACGTTTTGCTGCGCGGTGTTGTCGAAATGATCGAGGAGGCCGGTTATCGAGTGCGTGGCGTTCACGAGTTGGTGCCGAATCTCCTGGCAAGTGAGGGGCATATTGCCGGGCCGAGACCGGCGTCCTCGAACAGACAACCAATCGCGACAGCGATAGAAGGCGCGATTGCGCTGGGCAATCTCGACGCGGGGCAGGGCTGTGTCGCTATCGGCCGGCGTATCGTTGCACTTGAAGGCGCGGAGGGCACGGACGCGATGCTTGAGCGCGTCGCGCGATTGCGCGCCGAGGGACGGATCTCTGGGCGCCGTGGTGGTGTTCTTGTGAAACTGGCCAAGCCTGGCCAGGAGTTGCGCGCAGATCTACCGACAATTGGTGTCAGAACGGTCGAAAACGCGGCAGCGGCCGGCCTATCGGGTATATGCGTTCATGCCGGGCGGGCGCTGATCGCGGATCTGGACGTGACCTGCGCCAAGGCTGATGAACTTGGCGTTTTCCTGACCGGAATCGATCCTGAAACCTTCGGTGAGCCGGTGGATGGCGAATGACGACAAACCGTGCCCTTGTCATAGGATTGGTCGCAGGTGAGATCTCCGGCGAGAATCTGGCTGTCGATCTCATTGATACTATTGCCGAGCAGACCGGACATACACCGAAACTGGTCGGGGTCGGTGGTGACCGGCTAAGGGAGAGGGGGCTTAAAAGCGTCTTCGATGCGTCGGAAATAGCGCTTATCGGTCTGACGTCCGTCATTGCCAGCCTGCCGCGGTTGATCATGCGTATCAACCAGACTGCGAGGGCCATGATTGCGGCACGGCCCGATGTCATTATCCTGATCGACAGCCCGGATTTCTCGCACCGGGTCGCCAAGCGCTTGAAGAAGGCTCTGCCCGACGTGCCTGTCATCAAGTATGTTGCGCCGACCGTATGGGCTTGGCGGCCGGAACGGGCTGCAAAGATGACGGGCCACATCGATCATGTGCTGGCAATTCTCCCTTTCGAACCGGACATCATGAAGAAGCTCGGGGGGCCGCCCACCCACTATGTCGGCCATCCGCTGGCCGCTAGCGAGGATCTGGCGGAGATTTGGCTGCAACGCGAAGCGCGGACTCAGTATGGCAAGAGCGAGACGTTCGATCTTCTCGTGTTGCCCGGTTCCCGCAGCGGAGAGATAAAAGCGCTCCTGCCTGATTTCGGAAAGGCGGTGCGAACGCTGCACGAACGGGGGCAACGGTTTCGGATTCACATACCAACCCTGCCGAAGCTTGTAGACAGCATCAAGCGCGAGACCGCAAGCTGGCCCGCCCAGCCGCGGATTACGGTTGCGCATGAGGACAAGCTGGAGGCTTTTCGTCAGGCGGACGCGGCCTTGGCGGCATCCGGTACCGTCATTCTCGAACTCGCCCTGGCGGGCGTGCCGGTGATCAGTTGTTACCGCGTAGACCTGTTCATGCGACCGTTCATACCGTTGATCACGACTTGGACGGCAGCGTTGCCGAATGTCATCTGCGATCGGCCAATCGTGCCCGAATATCTCGACTATATGATAAGGCCCGGGATGCTGGCTCGGCGGATAGAAGAGCTGGTCGAGCCGAACAGCTTGCCCTTTGAAGTGCAAATGCAGGGCTTTCGGCACGCGAGAGAACTAATGGCAGTAAAAAAGCGGCCCGGAAGCCGGGCCGCTGAAATCATACTGGACGCGATAGCAAATAGAACGAACGGGCGGTGAGGCCCTTGCGCATCAGCTGCGCTTGTTCATGGGCACGTAATCGCGCTTCGGTTCGCCTGTATAGAGCTGGCGGGGCCGCCCGATGCGCTGGCTCGGATCCTCGATCATTTCCTTCCACTGGGCGATCCAGCCGACTGTGCGTGCAACCGCGAAGAGCACAGTGAACATTGTGGTCGGGAAACCGAGCGCCCGCAGCGTGATGCCGGAATAGAAGTCGATATTTGGATAGAGCTTCTTCTCGACGAAATAGTCGTCGTGGAGCGCGATCTTCTCGAGTTCCATCGCGACTTCGAGCAGCGGATCGTCCTTGATGCCAAGTTCACCCAGCACTTCATGCGTGGTTTTCTGCATGATCTTGGCGCGCGGGTCGTAGTTCTTGTAGACGCGGTGGCCGAAGCCCATGAGGCGGAACGGGTCGTTCTTGTCCTTGGCGCGCGCGATGTACTCCGGGATACGGTCCACAGAGCCGATCTCGCCAAGCATGTTGAGCGCTGCCTCATTGGCGCCGCCATGCGCCGGGCCCCAGAGGCAGGCGATGCCGGCGGCGATGCAGGCGAACGGATTGGCACCCGACGAACCCGCCAGGCGGACCGTAGAGGTCGATGCGTTCTGTTCGTGATCCGCATGCAGGATGAAGATGCGGTCCATGGCGCGCGCCAGAACCGGATTGACCTGGTATTCCTCGCAGGGCACGGCGAAACACATGCGCAGGAAGTTCGAGGCGTAATCGAGATCGTTCTGCGGATACACGAAGGGCTGGCCGATATGGTACTTGTAGGCCATAGCTGCGATCGTCGGCATCTTCGCGATCATGCGCATTGAAGCGACCATGCGCTGATGCGGATCGGAAATGTCGGTGGAGTCATGATAGAAAGCCGATAGCGCGCCGACAGTGCCGCACATCACGGCCATCGGGTGCGCATCGCGTCGGAAGCCGGTGAAGAACCGCATCATCTGTTCGTGCACCATGGTATGGCGCGTCACGCGATAGTCGAAATCGTGTTTCTGGGTCTTTGTCGGCAACTCGCCATACAGAAGCAGGTAGCAAACCTCCAGGAAATCGCCCTGCTCGGCGAGTTGTTCTATCGGATAGCCCCGATGCAGCAACGTGCCTTCATCGCCGTCGATGAAGGTGATTTTCGAGTCGCAGGACGCCGTCGATGTGAAGCCGGGATCGTATGTGAATGCGCCGGTTTCCTTGTAGAGGGAGGAGATGTCGACCACGCTGGGTCCGATCGTCCCGTCGTGTACGGAAAACTCATGCTCCCCACCAGACAATGAGAGTTTTGCGGTTTTATCAGACATGATGTCTCCCTTCTCCATCCAATCGTTATCACGAAAATGACGTGAAATTTTTGCGGCGCAGCAGATTTCACCGCCAAGGCATTGCAATGGTTGCTATCCCAATTGCTGTTTCCTGCCAAGGCAGCCTAAGGGCTTAATGCTGCAATGCATTATAGTGTTCCGACAGCTACGGTGAAAGCCTTTATGCAACGCAATCGCGGATACGTGCGAGTGATTCTTCGCGGCCGAGGACAGCTAAAACGTCGAATACGCCCGGAGATGTACTGCGCCCTGTCAGGGCTGCCCTGAGCGGCTGTGCGACCTTGCCGAGTTTGAGTTCATTTGCTTCTGCGAAAGACCGAACAGCGGCGTCCAGCGCATCGACGGACCAGTCGTCGACCTTTTCGAGTTCGACACAAATTCCCGCGAGAACTGCGCGCGCGTCATCTGTCAGAATGCCGGCTGCCTTCTCATCGAAATCGAGCGGCCGCACGGCAAAAAGGTAATTGGCGCTGTCGACGAGTTCGACAAGTGTCTTGGCGCGTTCCTTGAGGCCGGGCATGGCCGCGAGAAGTTGCGCCCGGCGGCTTTCGTACCTCGCGGCGATCTCCTGTTTGCCGTCGAGTTCCGGCAGCAAGGCTTCGATGCTGTCGACCAGGTAAGCATCTTCGGCTGCGCGGATCCAGTGTCCGTTGACGGCTTCCAGCTTGGTGAAATCGAAACGCGCGGCGCCCTTGTTGACGTCCGTAACATCGAACCATCCGATCATGTCCTCGGTCGACATGATTTCGTCATCGCCATGGCTCCAGCCGAGCCAAGCCAGATAGTTGCGCAGGGCTTCGGGCAGGTAACCCATTGCCCGATAGGCTTCGATACCAAGCGCGCCATGGCGCTTCGACAATTTCGCGCCGTCGGGACCATGGATCAGCGGAATATGCGCCCATTTGGGAACGTCCCATCCCATCGCCTGGAAAATAACGGTCTGGCGCGCGGCATTGGTCAGGTGATCGTCCCCGCGAATGACGTCTGTCACGCCCATATCGTGGTCGTCGACAACGACAGCCAGCATGTAGGTCGGATTGCCGTCGGAGCGCAAAATGATAAAATCGTCGAGATCCTTGTTGGGAAACCGGACATCGCCTTGGACGGCATCACGCACGAGCGTTTCGCCTTCCTGTGGAGCCTTGATGCGGATCACCGGCAAGACGCCCGCGGGAGCCTCAGATGGGTCGCGGTCGCGCCAGCGCCCGTCATAGCGCGGAGGGCGGCCTTCCGCGCGCGCCATTTCGCGCATCTCAGTCAGCTCCTCCTGCGACGCGTAGCAGCGATAGGCATTTCCCTTGGCAAGCAATTCCTCGGCTACGGCGCGATGCCGGTCGACACGGTCATATTGCGATACCACGTCACCGTCCCATTCGAGCCCCATCCATTTCAACCCGTCGAGGATCGCTGCAACCGCTGCTTGCGACGATCGCTCCCGGTCGGTATCCTCAATGCGCAGATGCATTTTGCCGCCGGTGTGTTTTGCGTACAGCCAGTTGAAAAGAGCGGTGCGGGCTCCGCCAATATGCAGAAAACCGGTCGGGGAGGGGGCGAAACGGGTGACGACCTCGCCAGTCATGCTGTGCTCCGATTGTGTTGATTGACCAGCCGTCGGGGCGGCCGGATGAGGATTCTGGCGCACGTCTAGCACAGGCGGCAGCCTGCGCAAACTCGAGGCATCTCGCCCTTGACGGAGGCGCAGGATGAGCGACGCCGAAGAGGACGAAACACGCACGACGGCGGACGAGCGCATTTTCTTCCGTCTGCCGGAACAGGAGCTTGCCGCGAGAGTTCCGGTCGTTGCGGACATGCAGGAAAGACCGCTCGCCAAACCAAGGCGTCGCCGTCATCATGGGCTCAGACTGCCGGCGCGCCGCACAGTCGTTCGACAAATACAGGCGGCATTTATCCGCGAACAGGGGCTGGGAACGGCGTTCCTGTTCGTTCCAGTCGGGCTCCTCGCGGGAATTCTGCTCTATTTTTCGTTGCCCGTGGAACCGGCGCCATGGAACGTGCCAGCCGGCATTCTTGTGCTCGGCGCGCTCGTGGCGCTTTCCCTGGGTACAAATTTGGCGATCCGGACCGTATTTGCTGCAGGGCTACTCGTGGCCACAGGAATGGCGCTTGCACAACTACATACGAGTTGGAAGGCGACGCAGATGCTCGGATCCGATGTGACGACACGGCTGAAAGGTCGGATCGTCGCCATCGAGGAACGAGCAAATGGCCGCACGCGCTTTACCATAGATGTCCTGACGACTGAGCGCCCGGAACTCCGCCATGCGCCGGGTCGAGTTCGCGTTACGGCGCCCGGATCCGCCGAAGGTTTTGAACTCGGCGGGGGCGTTTACGGTCTCGTTCGCCTGACCTCGCCTTCCGGGCCGGCGCTGCCGGGCGGATACGACTTCGCTTTTCATTCCTATTTCAACGGAATAGGCGCAAACGGCTTCTTCCTCGGACGGCCGGATGCGATTGAACTCGAAATGGCCTTCGGCCGCTATGAAACTGTAGTTGTCGCCCTACAGCGGTTGCGCCGGTCCATCAGCCAGCAGATCCAGCAAGCTGCGCCCGGTCGCTCGGGCGCAGTTTCAGCAGCGCTGGTGACCGGGAACAAGTCCGGTATACCGGAAGATGTGACAGAGGCGCTGCGCGTCTCGGGTCTGGCGCATATCCTCTCGATTTCCGGGCTTCACATGGCGCTCGTGGCAGCGACCGTCATGGCGTCGCTGCGGCTAGGTTTCGCCTTCGCGCCGGATTGGTCGGCCCGTCACCCGGTGCGCAAATATGCCGCGGCAGGAGCGCTTGCCGCGACCGGATTCTATCTCTTCCTTGCCGGCGCAGGTGTCGCCACCCAACGTTCGTTCGTGATGCTTGCGATCATGTTGCTGGCGCTGACATTCGACCGCAACGCTGTCACCATGCGCAATCTCGCCTTGGCAGCCGTTGCCGTCATGATTGTCGCGTCGGATGAGGTCGCGGGTCCCGGTTTCCAGATGTCCTTTGCGGCGACCGCGGCGCTGATCGCGGTTTATGGCGGCTGGCAGGACTGGCGTCACCGGCGCGAGAGGCAACGGATCGACCGGCGGCAGCATAGTGCCGCAATCTCCTTCCTCGTAGCCATGGGCCGATATGCGCTGGGGATCGGGATCACTTCCTTGATCGCTGGCCTCGCGACCGGGTTGTTCGCCTCCTATCATTTCGGTCGTGTCGCACCTTATGGCCTCCTTGCCAATCTCGCAGCGATGCCGGTCGTAACGATCCTTGTCATGCCGATTGCGGTCGCCGCTATGGTGGCAATGCCGTTTGGCCTGCATGTCTATTTGTTCAAGGCAATGGCATGGGCGGTCGAACTTGTGATTGTCATAGCGGAGCGGGTGGCCGCGCTCTCGCCAGCAATCTCAACAGGGCAAATGCCTGCGACTGCGCTGATCGCCTATACGCTCGGTCTGATATTGCTGTGTTTCCCGTCGACCCGGTTCAAGCTGACAACGCTGCCTTTTCTGGCGATGGGCACGGTGTTCTGGTTATTCGAACAATCGCCCGTAGCGATCGTGTCGGAAGATGCCCGGCAATTTGCGATTATTGAGAAGTGGGGAAACGCCGCGAGATTACACGTCAATCGCGACCGGCCCAATGCGTTTACGGTCGAGCAATGGCAGGCGGCCTTTGTGGCGCCCGTGATCGTCAAGCTCCGAAAGTCGCCACTGATGCGATGCGACGAAACAGTGTGCCGCGCGGAAACGGGAAAGATGCTGGCCGGCTATGTTCTGACTTCATTGGAAGACGAGGACATGCCGGCTTTGAAAACACTTTGCGATGAATTCGACCTGGTCATCTTCGCTAAGGCGCCGTCGCCGCAGTCCTGCCCGAACGGAACGCCTGTCATCTCCGCGCAAATGCTTGCGCGACGCGGAGCGGCGGAGATTTATGAAAACGAAGGCCGGCCTGTGATCATACACGCCCTGCCGGGCCCAGAACGGCCATGGCTCGACCATCGCCGTTACTCACGCGCAGCGCGCAACCTGCCCGAGTGGCGGCGGTCTCAGTAACGCCGCATCAGGCCGACGAGCCTGCCCTGAACGCGTACCCGGTCAGGCCCGAAGATGCGTGTCTCATAGGCCGGATTGGCGGCTTCCAGGGCAATCGACGCCCCTTTGCGGCGAAGGCGTTTCAGAGTCGCTTCCTCGTCATCGACAAGCGCGACGACGATATCGCCAGCATTGGCCGTGTCGCCCTTCTTGATGATCGCTGTGTCACCGTCGAAAATGCCCGCCTCGATCATCGAGTCGCCCTCGACTTCGAGCGCGTAATGCTCGCCCTTGCCAATCATGTCGGCGGGAAGGGAGATCATGCGTGTCTGGTGTTCGATCGCCGAGATCGGAACGCCGGCGGCGATCTTGCCCATCATCGGAACGGGTATCATAGAGCCGGCATCGCTGTCCTTTGAGGCGCGCGGTGCGGGCTGCGGCGTTGGCACCGGTTTGCCGAGGCTGCCTTCGATTACGCTCGGCGAAAATCCGCGGCGTTGGCCGCCCGGCGTCAGACTGTCGGGAAGCCGAATAACCTCAAGCGCACGGGCGCGGTTCGGAAGCCGCCGGATAAAGCCGCGCTCTTCCAGCGCCGTGATAAGCCGGTGGATGCCGGATTTTGATGCAAGATCGAGCGCTTCCTTCATCTCGTCGAAGGAAGGAGGCACACCGGTTTCCTTCAGGCGCTCATTGATGAACATCAGAAGGTCGAGTTGTTTGCGTGTCAGCATCGCCGCATCCTTGCAGAATCAAATAAAAACAAACACGGAACAGTCTTTATCTGTTCCAGTTGTGTTCTGCAAGCGTTTAACAAATGTTTAAAGTGGGGCGGGTTTCAGGGGCAGGATCTCGACTTCCTCGCCGGCGGACGCTGCCGGGGCTTGCGGCGGACGCACTAGCAGCGCTTCGGAACGCGCAAATGCACTGATCATCGAGGAATCCTGCCGGTCGAACGGCTTCGTCCGTAATGTGCCGGCGTCATCGCGCCAGGCGCGTGCCCTGACATAGTCTTCTCGACCGCCATTAGCGGGCATTGCCGTGTCGAGGATCGCGCGCTGCCGTTCCAGGTTGAAGGTCAATCCGCCGAGTTTTTGCAGCAGCGGTTTCATGAACAAAAGGCCGCAGACAAGCGCCGATACGGGATTTCCCGGCAGGCCCAGAATGCGCAGAGCGTCGAGGCGGCCGAACATCAGTGGTTTTCCTGGGCGCATGGCGATCTTCCAGAAATCGAGCGTCATGCCACGGGCCAGAAAGACTTTTCGGACGAGATCGTGGTCGCCGACCGAAGCGCCGCCGAGTGTGACGAGTACATCGCAACTCGCAGCCGCGTGGCCGAGGGCCGCGGCGAGATCGGCCTCATTGTCGCTGACGATGCCGAGATCGATAACCTCTGCGCCGGCCTCACGAGCAAACGCGGCGATGCCGTAGCTGTTTGAGGCGATGATCTGGCCCGGACCGGGCTCAGAGCCGGGTGGGAGCAATTCATCGCCGGTGGCAAGCACGCCGACACGGGGACGCCGAATGACGGAAATGGCGGGGGGATTGGCGGCGGCGGCAAGGCAGATGCCACCCGCGTCGAAGACGGTGCCGGCCGCAAGAACGGTTTCGTCCTTTCGAAAATCCAGTCCCGCATCGCGGACATGCTTGCCGGCGGGTTCCGCCTGATTCGATCGAATACGGCCGTCGCCGAGGACCGTCACGTTTTCCTGCAATATCACCGTATCGGCCCCGGCAGGCAGTACTCCGCCAGTGAAGATCCGCGCCGTCTGGCCGGGCCCGACGGTGCCCGAGAAGGGATGGCCGGCGGCGACTTCGCCGATGACGGTCAAATCGGAGAGAACGCTGGCGATATCGTCGGCGCGCACCGCATAGCCATCCATAGCCGAAACGGCTTCGGGCGGTTGCGTACGGAGGGCGATCAGGTCTTCTGCAAGAACACGGCCCTGAGCCTCGCCAATGGACACGATCTCCGTCCCGAGCGGAACGGCGTCAGCGAGCAGCCGCGCTCGCGCTTCGGCGACGGGAATCAGTCCCCCGTTCAAGTCGCGCTCCGCGTCCACGTTCCTGACTTGCCGCCTGTCTTGGAGAGCAGGCGAACCGGCCCGATCTCCATCCCCTTGTCGATGGCCTTGGCCATGTCATAGATCGTCAGGCAGGCGATGGAAGCAGCCGTCAGCGCCTCCATCTCGACGCCGGTCTTGCCCGAAAGGCGCGCCAGCGCCTCGACCCGCAAGCCGGGCAGGTCCCGGTCGGGCTGGATTTCGACACTGACTTTGCTGAGCATGAGCGGATGGCAGAGCGGGATTAGCTCGTGGGTCTTTTTGGCCGCCATGATTCCGGCGATCCGGGCAGTGGCGATGACATCGCCTTTTTTGGCGTTGCCGGCAAGGATCGTCTCCAGTGTCTCCGTGGTCATGGCGACGAAGCCTTCCGCGACCGCCTCGCGCGCCGTATCGTTCTTATCGCCGACATCCACCATGTTGGCCGCGCCGTCGGCGCCCAGATGCGTCAGCTTGCCGGTTGGGAGACGCGCCATATCAGGCCGATTTTCGTTCCGCTGCCGCATCGCCTTGTAAAAGGCGGCGGGTCGCAGCCTCGACGTCCTCCTGGCGCATCAGGCTTTCACCGACGAGGAAGGAACTAATCCCGACCCGCGAAAGCCTCTCGCAATCAGCGTGCGTGAAGATGCCGCTTTCGCCGACAAGAAGACAATCGTCGCCGACCATCGCTGCCAGCCGTTCCGAGTTGGCGAGATCGACTTCGAACGTGCGCAGGTTGCGATTGTTTACGCCAAGCAATTTAGAAGACAGCGCCAAAGCGCGCCCTGTCTCTTCCTCGTCATGGACCTCGATCAGCGCGTCCATGCCGAGCTCGAATGCGGTGTCTTCGAGCGCCCGCGCCTCGTCGTCGGAAAGCGACGCCATGATGATCAGGATCGCATCCGCGCCCCAACTGCGCGCCTCGTAAACCTGGTAGGGTTCGAACATGAAATCCTTGCGCAAGGCGGGCAGGGCGCATGTAGTGCGCGCCGCGGTCAGAAACTCCGGCGCCCCCTGGAATGAAGGCTTGTCCGTAAGTACAGAGAGGCAGGCGGCGCCGCCATCCTCATAGGCTTTGGCGAGCGCCGGCGGATCGAAATCCGACCGGATCAGGCCCTTAGACGGGCTCGCCTTCTTTATTTCCGAGATCAAGCCGAATTCGCCGGCCATTTTTCGCTCCTGCAGCGCCTTGAAAAACCCCCGCGGCGGCTCCGTATCCGCAATGCGGGCCTGAAGGTCGGCGAGCGGCATAGAAGCCTTTGCTGCCGCGATTTCCTCGCGCTTGTACGCCTCGATTTTCTTCAGGATATCAGTCATTTGTATAATTCAGTTAAACTTTCTCGCCACGCGAAAGCGCCGCTGTCTTCTCGGCGGCGGCCTTGGCCTTTCCGCTGTCGATTGATGCGAAAGCTTGTGTGAGCCCCTGCGACAGGTCGGTAGCGAGACCGGCAACGACGAGGCCGGCGGCGGCGTTGAGGCAGGCAATGTCGCGATAGGGGTTCTTTTCGCCGTCCAGCACTTCGCGCAAAGCCCGCGCATTCGACTTCGGGTCGCTGCCCTTCAAATCCTCGATACCGACGCGGTGCAAGCCGATCTCTTCAGGCGTCAGCGAAAAGGTGGAAATCACGCCGTTCTTCAATTCGGCGACCTGTGTCGTGCCGGCCGTCGTCAATTCGTCCAATCCTTCGCCGAAGACGACCCAAACATGTTCCGATCCGAGCGCTTTCAGCACATGAGCCAACGGCTCCACCCATTCGGGTGCGAAGACCCCGACGATTTGCCGCTTGACGCTGGCGGGATTGGAAAGGGGGCCGAGCAGGTTGAAGATCGTACGCGTACCGAGTTCCACCCGCGAAGGTCCGACATGGCGCATGGCGGCGTGGTGCGCCGGCGCGAACATGAAGCCGAGCCCGCCTTCGGCAATGCAACGACCGATCGTGTCCGGCTTGGCGTCGAGGTCGAAACCCAGTTCGGCCAGCGCCTCCGCAGAGCCGGATTTTGACGATAGCGACCGGTTGCCGTGCTTGGCCACTACCGCGCCAGCGCCGCATGCAATGAAGGCCGCACAGGTCGAAACATTGTAGCTACCGGAGTTGTCGCCGCCGGTTCCGACAATATCGATCGCGCCTTGTGGCGCTTTGACGCGCGTCATCTTCTCGCGCATCACGGTGACCGCCCCGGTAATTTCGTCAACCGTTTCGCCGCGCACGCGCAACGCCATCAGAAAGCCGCCAATTTGGGACGGCGTCGCATTGCCAGACATCATCACATCGAAAGCGTCGCGCGCTTCCCGCTGCGTTAGCGGCTCGCCATTGGCGGCCTTGGCGATGAACGGTCTCAAATCGTCCATGAGAACTCTTCTACTGTGTACCCAAAGCGCGTTCGAGTGCGCTCTGGTTTACCCGAACCGGGTAGATCGTTTGGAGCTTGGCGACCAACTGGTCAAGCAGGTCGTCCGAAATCGACTGTTTGATCGTGTCGCGCACATTCGCGCCCAGTGTCTCAATCCCGCCGACCGGTTGGGTGACGGCGCTGACTGCGTAAACGATATAGCCATTGCCGGAGGGCGATGCGACGGTTCCTTTGTGCTCCGGACCCCCATTGAAGATCTCCGTGATCCCGCCAGCGCCGAAATCGCCGTCATTGCCGCCACGCTGCAGACCGTACTTCGTCTCTACTGTGAAGCCTTCTGCTTCGGCAACCTGGGTCAGCGTTTCGCCATTGTCCATGCGGTCGGCCAGCGCCTTTGCCTGTTCCGAGATGCGCTTGTCGGTTTCATCTGCGATCCAGTCCGCCGTTACGCGCTCGCGAATTTCGTCGAATGTCCTGTCGCGCGCCGGCGTGATCCCCGCAACCTCATACCAAAGGAAACCGGAATCGGCCGCGTTGAGCGGCGAATTCTCCGCTCCTTCCTCGGCCTCGAATGCGGCGGCGATCAAATCCCGCTGCTCAGGAATGCTCGCCACTGGTTCGCCTGACGGGGCGTTGCCATCGGTATCGACATCGATCGTCTGCATCTTTAGTTTCTGGTCGGCCGCGGCTTCCTGCATGGTTTCGCCTGCTGCGCGGGCGTCCTCATAGGCGTCGTGAATATCCAGCAGCGTGTCGTTTGCCGTAACCATCGCCAGTTCGCGGCGAATGTCGGCACTGACCTCTTCGATCGGCTTGACCGATTCCGGATTGATTTCAGTGACGCGGACTATCACCGGCCCGAATGTACCATCGATCACGCCGCTAACATCGCCGGGTTTGGAGAGCGAAAATGCTGCATCGGCGATCGCCTGATCCGGCAGGTCCGATTTCGACATGGTCCCGATCTGAACATCGGACATCGTCTTGCCGGCATCGGCGACCGCATCCTCGAAGCTCTGGCCTGCAAGGATGCGTTCATAGGCGGCGTCAGCGGCGGTTTGATCCGAAAAGACAAGTTGCTCGACGGCGCGGGTTTCGGGTGTACTGTAGCGGTCCCGCCGCGCCTCGTAGTCGGCGCGTACATCGGCTTCGGGCACAGACGCTTCATCCACGATCGCATCGGGCGTGAGCCGCACGAAGTTGATCTTGCGATATTCCGGAGCGCGGTAAGCGGCCTTGTTGGCCTCGAAATATGCCTGCAACACGTCGTCGCTCGGTGCGGAAACCGGTTCGATCGCGCTTTCGCCGACAAAGAAATACTCAACATCGCGCTTTTCGCCTGTGTGTTTGGCGAATGCTTCCAGCATTACCTGCGGGACTTCGATTCCGTCGGAGACTGCCTCCACGATCTGCTGGCGTATCGCCACGTCCTGCCGATTGCGGATATAATCGTCCTCGCTCATCCCGATCGTGCGCAGAACCTGACGGAATGTGTCGCGGCTGAACTGACCGTTCACGCCCTGGAAGGTCGGATCGTCCGCGACCAGTGTCGCCAGCCGATCCTTGGAGAGCCCGAGATTCATAACGCGGGATTGCTCGTCGAGTACCGCGCCCGCGACCATCTGGCCGAGCACGGCCTGCTCGATGCCGAACTGGCGCGCTTGGTCGCGGGTGAGGCGTTCTCCCAGCTGGCGCGACAGGATGACCATCTGCCGGTCGTAAGCCAGGCGGTAATCCACTGCTGAAACCTTGGTTTCTCCCGCCGTCAGCACCGCATTAGAGGCTCCGCCTGATAACATTGACCCTGATACGCCCCACACTGCGAAGCTCGCGAGGAGCAACAGCAGTAGCGCCTTGGCGACCCAGGACTTGGAGGATTTGCGGAGACCGTCGAGCATTCTGGAGTAACCTGTTTTCGTTTCCGGCTTTTTATGGGCGCGCGCAAAGCGACGCAAGCGCACACCGGTCTTTTCCTTTCGGGCCCAAGGCGGTAACAGGAGCGTCAACAAATGGAAAGGAAAAGCGATGACGCCGGGTGTGACACCACTTGTTGCCGGAAACTGGAAGATGAACGGAACCGCCGCTTCGCTCGATGAGATTCGCGACGTTTGTGCCGGACTCGACGCCGAATCGACGCTACCGCATGAAACGCTGCTGTGCGTGCCCTCGACGCTGATCGAACGTGCGGCCGGCGTTGCGGCCGAAAGCGCGTTGGCTATCGGAGCGGAGGACTGCCATGAGAAGGAAAGCGGCGCACATACCGGCGATGTATCCGCAGAGATGATCGCCGATGCCGGCGCGAAGTCGGTCATTGTCGGCCATTCCGAACGCCGTACCGATCACGGCGAGACCGATGCGATCGTGCAGGCCAAGGCCGCAGCGGCCTGGCGCGCAGGTCTGACGGCAATCATCTGCGTCGGCGAGACGCGCGAAGAACGGGAAGCCGGCAAAGCCCAGGATGTTGTCGGAACGCAGATATCCGGTTCGGTGCCGGACGGCATGAAGGCCGACACCACCGTAATCGCTTACGAGCCAGTCTGGGCGATTGGCACCGGTCTGGTGCCGTCCAGCGACGACATCGCCGCGATGCACGCCTTTATCAGGGAACCCATGGCCTCGCGTTTCGGCGAAGAGGGCTCATTGGTGCGCATCCTTTATGGCGGGTCGGTGAAGCCCGGCAATGCGGCCGAGATTTTCGCGATTCCGCATGTTGATGGCGGTCTGATAGGGGGCGCGAGCTTGAAAGCAGCCGACTTCCTGGCCATTTGTGAAGGAATTGGCTCATAACCGCCCGAATTGGCCCTTCAAATCCTGACTGCGAACGTGTAGAGACCCGCGGTCACATCAAATAGCAAGAACAGTTCATGCAAACCGTCCTGATCGTCATCCACCTCATGATTGTGGTCGCCCTTGTCGGCGTCGTACTTCTGCAGCGCTCCGAAGGCGGCGCGCTCGGAATGGGCGGCGGCGGTTCCGGCGGTTTCATGTCAGCGCGCGGCGCAGCCGATACGTTGACCCGTACCACATCGATCCTGGCGGCCGGCTTCTTCATCACATCCATCGCGCTCGGCGTTCTTGCCCGGTACGGCGAAAATCCCACCGATATTCTGGATCGCGTTCCGGCCGCCGTGCAGGGCGACCAGAACAGCGGCAATTCAACGGAAGTTCCGTCGCAAGGTGGTGTGCTGGATATGCTTGGCGGGGCGGAAGAGGCGGCTCCCTCCGATGGCGCCGCCGCGCCAGAGGCACCTGCTGCTCCGGCGATCCCGAACAACTAGCGCAGACGCTCCAAACAAATCGCCTCGTGTGGGTAAGTCCGCGCGAGGCGATTTTTTCTTTGCGGAATCATAAACGAGGCGATATCGGTCAAAGCCCATGGCACGGTATGTATTCATCACTGGTGGCGTGGTTTCTTCCCTTGGAAAAGGCATCGCTTCCGCCGCACTCGGTGCGGTTTTGCAGGCTCGCGGTTACAGCGTCAGGCTGAAGAAACTCGATCCCTATCTCAATGTCGATCCGGGGACGATGTCGCCGTATCAGCATGGCGAGGTTTTCGTCACCGACGACGGTGCGGAAACGGATCTCGATCTTGGCCACTATGAGCGTTTCACCGGTCGTTCGGCCAACCAGAACGACAACATCACGACAGGGCGCATCTACCAGAACATCCTCGCCAAGGAGCGTCGTGGCGATTATCTGGGTGCGACCGTTCAAGTCATTCCTCATGTTACCGACGAGATCAAGAATTTCGTCATTGAAGGCAACAAGGGCTACGATTTCGTGCTTTGCGAGATCGGCGGAACGGTTGGCGATATCGAGGCGATGCCTTTCATGGAGGCGATCCGTCAGCTCGGCAACGATCTGCCGCGCGGCAACGCGGTCTATGTGCATCTGACGCTGATGCCCTACATTCCCGCCGCCGGCGAGCTGAAGACCAAGCCGACCCAGCATTCGGTGAAGGAACTGCGCTCAATCGGCATCGCGCCCGACATCCTGCTGGTGCGTGCGGACCGGCCGATCCCCGAGGCCGAACGCAAGAAATTGTCGCTTTTCTGCAACGTGCGCGAGTCCGCGGTCATCCAGGCGCTCGACGTCAAAAGCATCTATGATGTGCCGAAGGCCTATCACGACGAAGGGCTCGACGAGGAAGTGCTGGCCGCCTTCGGCATCGAGCCGGCGCCGCAGCCGCGTATGGCGACGTGGGAAGACGTTTCCGACCGCGTCCACAATCCGGAAGGCGAGGTCACGATCGCCGTCGTCGGCAAATATACAGGCCTGAAAGACGCCTACAAATCCCTGATCGAGGCGCTCAATCACGGCGGCATGGCCAACCGTGTGAAGGTCAATCTCGAATGGATCGAATCCGAGGTCTTCGAGAGCGAGGATCCGGCAACCTATCTCGAAAATGTCCATGGCATTCTCGTCCCCGGCGGTTTCGGCGAGCGTGGCGCCGAGGGCAAGATTTCCGCGGCGACTTTCGCGCGTGAACGCAAGGTTCCCTATTTCGGCATCTGCTTCGGCATGCAGATGGCCTGCATCGAGGCGGCGCGGTCGCTGGCGGGAATCGAGAATGCATCCTCGACCGAATTTGGCCCGTCGAAGGAGCCGGTCGTCGGCCTGATGACTGAATGGCTTAAGGGCAACATGCTCGAAAAGCGCACGCAGGCGGGCGATCTCGGCGGCACGATGCGTCTCGGCGCCTACAAGGCGTCGCTGAAGGAAGGCACACGGATCGCCGAGATCTATGGCGATACGGAAATCTCCGAGCGCCATCGTCACCGCTACGAGGTCAATATCGACTATCGCGAGCGGCTTGAGGAATGCGGCCTCGTCTTCTCGGGCCTGTCACCGGACGGCGTCCTGCCGGAAACGATCGAATATGCGGACCACCCGTGGTTTATCGGCGTTCAGTACCATCCGGAGCTGAAGTCGCGGCCTTTCGAACCGCATCCGCTGTTCTCCAGCTTCATCGCCGCGGCGCTCGAACAGAGCCGGCTGGTCTGATCTTCACTTGCGACGTGCGGTTTTCGCGTCTTGCGGGAACAGTCTGACCAGGTCCGCGGCGATGCTCTCGGCGGCCTTCTTGAGCGGTGCCAGATGGCGTTTTGCGAATTCCCTGGGATCCTGGAAAGCGCGGGGCCAGATCATGCTGATCGCGGCGTTTGGTTGTCCGTAGACATTGATGGGTACGGCAATTGCTGCCAGCCCGTCATCGAGCATGGTTTCGCCGCGATAGACCCCAAGGCGCGTGCCGAAACCCCGGGCGCGGGCCTTTTCGATCTCCGGCATGAATTGTTTCAGCGTGAAGCCAAACCGCGACAGACCCAATGACATGTTGCCGGCGGTCAGGCGATCGTATTCGGCGATCTCCTCGTTGGTGCGAACCGCCAGGCAAGCCATTCCGGTCGCCGATCCGAACATGTTTATCCTGCGATTGATGATGCCGCGATACATGTGAAACGGGCTGAGCGGTCGTGTCGAATCCACGATGCGCATGCATAGGCCGTCGAGTACGTGGATGTCCGATGGCCATTCCAGTTTTTTCGTGAGTTCCACGGCGCGCGGCATGGCGACATCGGTCAGGCTCGCCATTTCATGCGGGATGGGTTCGCCGGCGCCGGCGGGGAGGGGAATCGTCACGCGGTAAAGGCCGTCGGCGACCGAGCGGCGCACAAGGCGATGCTGTATCAACGTGCCCAGCAGCCGCCTGATGGTCGATTTGGCGATGCCGGTGTCGCGATGCAGATCCGCGAGCGAACTCGCGCCGTTGCGCGCGAGTGACTCCAGAATTGTAATTCCCCGGTCGAGGGAGCGGTTCGCCAGGTCGGTCATTTTGCACGGTCCTCAGAACGGGGAGCGTGCCACTCAGTGGCACGCTGTTCAAGGTTCGATTGTGCTGGGTGGCGAATTCCGCATGATTGTCTGCGAAGCGCGTCTGGGAGGAGCCATCGTGCGACAGCTGACAAATAGAATCGCGGAGATTCTCGCCGCCGCGCTGGCGGCGTTCGCGATCTATATCGCCGGGTTCGGAATTTTCGACACGATCATCGTCTTCGGCGGCGTCGCTCTGACCGGTGTGGTCGTCGCTATCCTGATCTTGAATTCGGGAGAACGCGAAGTTGTCGACGCGCCCGTCGGCAGTGAACCGGTCCCGACCGCCAATCCGCTTCTGAGCGTCTTGCATTTCGTCGTCCTCGCGGTTTTCGCGGTTCTCGTCCTGCGCTGGATGGGCATCATGCTGGAGCAGGAGGAGTTCTTCGTCGATATTTCCCGCACCGACCTGATGGCTTCCTGGATCGCTTTCGCGATCATCGGCTATCTGACTTGGAGGCTGTTCGGCATTCCGATGGCGCTCGTCTTCTTCGGTGTCCTGCTTTACGCCATCCTTCCTGATGGCCTGGGCGGTGCGGATCTCGACTGGTCGAGTATCGCCGATCGGCAGTGGTTCACGACCGATGGCGTCTTCGGCAGGCCTCTCCAGGTGGTTGCGACCACGGGACTGATCTTCATCGTCTACGGAGCGGTGCTGCAGGCGTCCGGTGCGGGAGACGTGCTCCTGAAGATCGCGTTTGCCGCCACCGGCCGGTTCGCCGGCGGTCCGGCACATGCCGCGATTGTCGGTTCCGCGATGTTCGGCACCATGTCGGGCGCGGCCATCGCCAATGTCGTCTCGACAGGCATCTTCACCATACCGATCATCAAGCGCGCCGGTTTCAAGGCGAAATTTGCAGGCGCGGTCGAAGCGGCAGCCTCGACCGGCGGGCAGATCATGCCTCCGGGCATGGGCGTGGTCGCCTTCATCATGGCCGACGTGACGGGGATCCCTTATCTGAAGATCGTCATTGCGGCGCTCATCCCGGCGATCCTCTATTATGCGAGCCTGTTCATTGTCGTCCTGATCGAGTCGCGAAAGCAGGGCATCGGCGCGACACCGCCCGAGAAACGCGAGACGCTGACGCGTCAGGACTGGATCGCGAGTCTCGCTTTCTGGATTCCGCTCGGCGTCATCATCGCGGTCCTTCTGACCGGGCGCACGCCGCAGAATGCCGGCTTCTATGCGCTCTGCGTCGCTTCGGTCCTCTGCCTGATCCTGTTTCCCCGGTTTCGGTATCCGTCCGCATGGTGGCAGGCGCTCGTCAGCGCGGGCAAGACGGCTGCCAACCTGATGATCATCGTCACTTCAGTCGGTGTCGTGATCGGCATCGTCAATATGAGCGGGATCGGCCTCGAATTCGCCGACGCGATCCGCGCAGCATCCGGCGGCAGCCTGCTGGTCGCCCTGTTTCTCGTCATGGCGGGTTGCATCGTCATGGGCATGGGCGTGCCATCTGTGACCGCCTATCTGATTCTCGCGCTTGTCATGGGGCCGGCATTGGAAGGTCTCGGCATCTCCAAGATCGCAGCGCACATGTTCATGCTCTACTTCGGTGTGCTTTCGGTTATCACGCCGCCAGTCGCGCTCGCCGCGTTCGCCGCCGCGCCGATCGCTGGGGCCAAGCCGATGGAGACCGGTGTCGAGGCGGTTCGCCTGGCGATCGCCGGCTTCATCATACCGTTCATCTTCGTCTATCACCCGGATATCCTGATCATTGACGGCTTCACCGTTACCGGTCTCGTCTGGTCGCTCGCCTGTTTCATGCTGGCGACCTGGATGATCGGCACGGCTCTCGCGGGCTTCGACAAGTCTCGCCTTCCGTTATGGGAAAGCGCCATTCGTCTCGTTGCGGCAATCACCATCCTGACGCCCGACATCCTGTCGAGCCTCGGCGGCGGCGCGGTCGCGGTCCTGCTGATCGTCTCGCATTACCTCAGACCTCGGAGCGTGGAGGCGCTTCCGGAAACCACAACCCAAGGGAGGAAAGCATGAAACATCTAACCCGTGCCGCATTGGCGGGCTTGGCGACGGTCGCCTTGTCGACCGGTGCATTCGCCGCCGAGAAGCTCAAGATGGCCACCATCGATCCAGGCTCTTCGGCCTATCTGGTGATGACCACCATGGCCAATATCGTCAACGACAAGCAGAGCGATTACGAGATCACCGTCGACGCAACAGGCGCGGCGACGAAACACATGGTCGAGGTCGCGTCCGGCAAGATCGATCTCTGCATGGTCTCGCCGACCGTCTATCAGTTCATGAAGAACGGCAAGGCGATGTATTCCAAGCTGGAGAAGGCGCCCGAACTCTCGAAAAACCTCGGCCTGATCTACTGGTTCCCCTATGGCGCCTATCACGTGGTGACCTATGCGGATTCCGGCATGATGTCGCTCAAGGACATCAAGGGCAAAAAGGTATTCCTCGGGCCTCCGGGCGGCGGCGCATGGAACACGGCCAATGCGTGGATCGGGTCGATGACCGGTTACAAGGCCGGCGAGGACTATGAAAACGTCAAGGCGTCCTGGGGCGCGGCCCTGCAGGCCTTCCAGGACCGGCAGATCGACGTCTACATCAATGGCGGCATTCCGCCCTATCCGCAGATCGAGCAGTTGGCGTTGACGTCCAAGCTGCGCATTCTCGGTCCGACCAAGGCAGAAGTCGACGCGGCCTCCGACGAGATGCTTGCCCCGACACGTGGTCCGGGCCGGACGCTCGATGTCATCCCGGCCGGCATTTACGGCGATGGCGTCGTGAACAGTGAAGATGTCTATGAAGTCGGTTCGACGGTCGGTGTCGGCGTTCGGATGGATCTGTCCGAGGACACGGTCTACGAGATCACCAAGGTCTTCTGGGAAAACCTGCCGGGCGTACAGAAAACCACGCCTTTCATGCGCAAGGTCACGCTCGAAGGGTTGCAAAAGTCAAGCGCAATGCCGCTCCATCCGGGCGCCATCAAGTACTACAAGGAAATCGGAATCGAAGTTCCTGACGAAATGCAGTGACCAGAAATCGCGGGGCCGGTTATGCCGCCCCCGTCCACATGAACGAAGATCGAAGCCAGCCTCATATGTCCCGCAAAGTCCGCAATATCCTCTTCATCATGTATGACCAGCTCCGCTTCGACTATATGAGCTGCGCTGGCCATCCGTGGCTGAAAACCCCGAACATGGATACGCTGGCGTCGCGCGGCGTCCGGTTCAGCCGATGCTATGTGCAGTCGCCGGTCTGCGGCTCATCGCGCATGAGCACCTACACCGGCCGTTATGTCAGCAGCCACGGCGCGGCCTGGAATAACTTCCCGCTCAAGGTCGGCGAACAGACCTTGGGCGATCATCTTCGCAAGATCGGCATGCAGTCCTGGCTGATCGGCAAGACGCATATGAAGGTCGATGAGGAAGGCATGGACCGCCTCGGCATCGCACGCGACGGCATTATCGGCGCGCGCGTTTCGGAATGCGGGTTCGACGTCTTCGTCCGCGATGACGGGTTGTGGGGCGAGGGGCCCGACGGCTTCTACGATTCCAAGCGCTCGCCCTACAATGAGTATCTGAAGTCAAAGGGCTATGCCGGGGCAAACCCATGGCATGACTTCGCCAATGCCGGCGTCGACGAGGACGGCGACATGGCGTCCGGCTGGTTTATGAAACATGCCGACAAACCGGCCAATATCGACAACCGCGATTCCGAGACGCCCTGGCTCACCGACAGGATGATAGAATTCCTGGAGGCCAGGAAGGACGACGCGACGGCATGGCTGTGCCATCTGTCCTATATCAAGCCGCATTGGCCCTACATCGTGCCCGCCCCCTATCACGAGATGTATGGCCGCAACCAGGTTTTACCCGCGATCCGCCACCCGGATGAGCGGGAAGACCCGCATCCCGTCTATGAAGCCTTCATGTCGAATGCGATCGGGCAGGCCTTCTCGCGCGACGATGTGCGCGAAAAGGTCATTCCGGCTTATATGGGGCTCATCAAGCAATGCGACGACGAACTCGGCCGACTGATGAAATATCTGGAGGAAACCGGCCGGCTTGACGACACTCTCATCGTGCTCACCTCTGACCACGGCGACTATCTGGGCGACCACTGGCTGGGCGAGAAGGATCTGTTTCACGAACAGTCGGTCAAGGTGCCGCTGATGGTCGTCGATCCCTCGCCGGAAGCGGACGCCGCGCGCGGTACGGTCTGCGACGAGCTGGTCGAACAGATCGACCTCGCCGCCACATTCATCGAAGCCGCCGGAGGGAAGGTTCCCGGCCATATTGTCGAGGGCCGGTCGCTCGCACCCTTCCTGCGTGCCGAGACGCCGGAGGAATGGCGGGAGTTCGCCGTCAGTGAGTATGACTATTCGGCGACGCCCATGGCGGTGAAGCTCGGAGTCGAGCCGAAAGATGCGCGCCTGTTCATGATCGCCGACAAGCGCTGGAAATTCATGCATGCCGAGGGTGGCATGCGCCCGATGCTGTTCGACATGGAAAACGATCCGGACGAATATGTCGATCTGGGCGCCAGCGTCGATCATGCCGGTATCGTAGAAATGATGTATGAGCGGCTCGCGGTGTGGGCGCGGCGCATGGCGCAGCGAACCGCGATCTCGGACGATCAGATCGAGGCGGGCAGGGGCGGCTCGCGCCGCAAAGGCATCCTGCTCGGCCTCTATGACGGCACTGAGGTCGAGGAGGAACTGACGGTCAAATATCGGGGCGCTGCGCAGAACGCCGCTTCATAATCAGTCGAAGTCGATTGCTATGGCAGCATGGTCGCTGGCGTGCGGCCTGTGATAGCCGACACCGTGCAGGCGCTCTCCGGAGAAACGCGCAGCCTCATGTCCAAGCCCCTGACGCAGATAGAGCGGTGTGGCGTTCGGGAACCGGCGGGCAAAGGCGGGCGACGCCAGCAGCGCGTCCGGCCTGGAATAGATGCTTGTGTCCTGCATATGGTAGGACCAGCGGCGGTCCTCCGGCAGCCGCGTGACGAGATCGACTGCGAAATCGTCGATTAGCGGCGCGGTTGCCCGTTCGCCGCGTGGTTCGTTTTGCGGCTCGTTCAGATCGCCGAGGATCAGCCACTGCGCCGAGGCCGGGTCCGGAAACATCCGCTCTATCAGCCGGCGAACCGCGAGTGCTTCGAGCCGGCGGGTCATCCAGGCAATGTCTGCGTCGGGCCACGGCGCCTTGAAGTGGCACACCAGGAGCGTCAATTCGCCCACCCGCGCGCTCAGGCAGTCGCGGCGGAAGACCGGCTCGTCCGCGTCGTCTCCCGCTTCTCTCTCGAGCCCGAGATCTTTTGCTGTCAACGTGGCGTGGCTTTTGACATCCTCGAGACCGATCCGGCTCATCAGCGCGACGTCGTAGCCGCGCCCGTCATTGCCCGGAAGGCAAATCCGAAAAGGGTAGGGCGCGCTTCCGGACGGCAGCAGGATGCGGTCGTGAAAATAATCGAGCGTTTCCCGGTCGAATACCTCCTGCATCGCGACCACATCGGCATCGGCTTCGCGCAGAATTGCGGCGGTCAGTTTCCGGTCGATCACGTCCGAGACCTTCGCGGCGGCGCTTTCCCTGGCGGGGCCATCCCCATCACGCGCGCCCGTCAACAAAACGCCGGCCTTCGAATGCCGTAAGCGCATGTTCTGAACGTTGAAAGTCGCGATCCTCATCGTCCGCTGTCTTTGGGCACTCGTGAGCCGCTTTACCGTAGGGCGGAGCACTCGATTGCGCCAGAGGAGAAAGCAATGTGCGAGCAGCACCAGGCACGGGGGTCCAAGAAAGCGAGACGATTCACGATAAACCGGCTAACATTCCCTTTGGTAATTTCTTTGCGTTCGCGAGGGTGGTATTCTCGTCGCATGAAACCGCTCTTGGCTGTCTTGGCCCTGACTATTCTCCTCGTGTGGGATTTCGCGCAGAACAACGGCGAAATGACCAGCGCGGTCATTCGGTCGTTTATGAGCTTCGCTCGTTCCTTCGGCTTTTGAAGCGCGTTCTCCCGTCCTTACTTGCAGACATCAGAAAGGATTTGGTACGCGGACCGGCGGGGCTATTCCTTGCAGAATTCCTCGTAGAGGGCATGGATGATCCTGCGCGTTTTTTCGTCGGCCAGAGAATAGACGATCGAGCGGCCTTCGCGGCGACAGTCCACAAGGCCGTCCTCGCGCAGCCGAGCCAGTTGTTTCGATACGGCGGCCTGCGGCAATTCGAGCATAGCTTCCAATTCACCGACATTGATGCCGCCTTCGGCCAGCCTGCACAGGATGACGAGACGGGCTGGGTGCGCCAGCGATTTCAGGAACTGTGTGGTAATCGTCGCGTTTTCCAACATCTTGTCGGAAACGGCCGTGTCGCCGGCGTTGATCGGGTCGATTACCATGTCAGTCTTGTTCATTTCGCTCTGCCGTAAAGAGTGCGCGCTTTATCTATCATGGCCGGCTGCGAACACAAGGCGCGGCATGGAGACCTCACGAAACCTTGTTGGTTGGCGCCGATGGTCGCAGGGCCAGACTCTGTGAGTCGGGCAGGACGCAGCGCCCGATTGACTGATCCCTCACGTTGAGCTTCGTTGATCATATGAATATAGTACGCTATGCGTACTAATATGACAGAATATGCAAGAGACGATGTGGCCGCCTTGATCCGGGCCGTGTTGGCTTTCGGGCGCAGGCTGCGCTCGGAGCGCGCATCCGGAGGTGTTACGTCATCAGCCGCCAGCATGCTCAATACACTGCATATGCTCGGGCCAATGTCGGCGCGACAGCTTGCCAGCGAGGAACGTCTTCAGCCCCAATCCCTGACGCGGATCGTCAAGCGGCTGGAAGAGGATGGCCTCATCCGCCGTACCCGCAGCGAGGAGGACAATCGCGAACTAATCATCGCTTTGACCGAGTTGGGCACTAGGGAACTCGACGCAGACTTGCTTGCGCATCAGCAATGGCTGGAACGGGTCGTCCGCGATGCGCTGAACACCAGCGACCGCGCCTTGTTGGATGATGTCGTTCGCGTGCTGCTCAAAATTGCCTTTCACGAGATCGATAAAACCGCACAAGGAAAAGATATGCCGAGCTGGGTTCAATACGCCGTATTCTGGCAGATATACCCATTGGGATTTGTCGGCGCGCCGACCATGATGGATCCGTCCGCCGGCGTGATACACCGGTTGGACCGTATCATTGACTGGCTGGATTACGCCGTCGATCTTGGCGTGTCGGCGATCCTGCTCAATCCGATATTCGCCTCCGCAACCCACGGCTACGACACGATCGATCACTTTCGCATTGATCCCCGCCTTGGAGACGAAACGGATTTCGACCGGCTGATCGCCGCCGCCAACCAGCGCGGCCTGAGAATCGTACTAGACGGCGTGTTCAATCATGTCGGCCGCGACTTTCCGCGCTTCGTCGAAGCTGAAACAAAGGGTAGGGGCTCTGACGCCGCGCAGTGGTTCCGCCCTGTCGACGCTGCCGCAGGACGATGGGCGACATTCGAGGGGCATGAAGGACTGATAACTCTCAACCACGATAATCCGGCCGTAGCGGAGTATGTCGCGGATGTGATGACGCACTGGCTTGATCGCGGAATATCCGGCTGGCGTCTTGATGCTGCCTATGCGACGCCGCCCAGCTTCTGGGCGCATGTCTTGCCGCAAGTTCGGCAATCGCATCCCGACGCCTATATCTTCGGCGAAGTCATTCACGGCGACTATACCGGTTTCGTCCAGGAAAGCGGCGTCGACGCGGTAACCCAGTATGAGCTCTGGAAAGCTATCTGGAGCACAATGAACGATGGGAACTTTTTCGAGCTTGCCTGGGCGTTGGATAGGCACAATGGCTTTCTGGAACACTTTGTTCCGCTTACCTTTGTCGGCAATCACGATGTGACGCGGATTGCGAGCCGTCTCGATGACATCCGCCACCTGCCGCACGCCCTGGTGTTGCTCTTCCTTCTTGGCGGGACGCCAAGTGTCTATTCCGGCGATGAGCAGGGCTTCCGGGGAATCAAGGAAGACAGAGCGGGCGGCGATGACGCCGTTCGGCCGGCGTTTCCCGATTCACCGGACGCTCTGCCGCCGGACGGTTGGACGGTCTACAGGCTGCATCAGGATCTGATCGGCCTGCGCCGCCGAAATCCACGGATGGTGCGCGCGCGGACCGAGACTGTCCATCTGGAAAACAGGCAGATGGTCATCAAGGTCAGTGCCGACGGCAACCGTCTGGTGATTGCGTTCAATCTCGATGACGATCATGCGCGTTTGCCAGTTGGAGACGCGAATGGCGTCTTGATGGGAAGCGGCGTGCTGGCTCGAAATGGTTCTTCCGCGACCGTCGACCTGGAAGGTCATGGATGGGCGGTGCTGTCGGCGTGAGAAAAGGGAGCCTGTGACGGTCCTTTATTGCGCCGTCGCGGATTAAGACGATTGTCGCATAAGATAGATTATGGAACTGATGTCAGCCCTTGACCGCGACTATTGTGGGATCAATAGCGGCGGCAAGCGCTTTAGGATCGACGCTGAAAACGCTGTCCGGCCGCCCCGCTGCGGCCCAGACTGTGCCGTGGCGCAACAGGCTCTGATCGAGATAAGTCGCGATCGGCGCAGCGTGTCCGATTGGCGCGACGCCGCCAATGGCAAACCCGGTCTCATCGCGCACGCGCCGGCCGTCACATCGCTTGAGCTTCAGCTTGTAACGTTCTGACAAATAATTGAGATCTGCGTTTCGATCGCCAGACACAAGCAACAGAACGAGCTTGCCGGTATCGGCGTTCTCGAAGACGAGAGACTTGACGATCTGGCCGACTTCGCAGCCGCATGCCGTAGCCGCTTCCTCGGCTGTCCGCGTCGACTGGTCCATGACCTTCAGCTCGATTTTCAAACCGAGCCGCTCGGCATCGAGCGCGACCCGCTGCATCGAGGAACCGGGTTTAGGTACGATCGCTTCGCTCAAGGTTTCAAGTCTCCAGCTCTATCACCAGCCCGTCGTGGGCTGGCAGCACATTTTCGGGCGTCTCTTTCTTCACGGTCTCGTAATCGAGCGGAATGTGCATATGCGTCAGGAAGGCGCGTTTCGGCTTCAGTTCCATAATCACGGCCAATGCCTGTTCCAGCGAGAAATGACTCGGATGTTCGCGGTACTGCAGCGCGTCGACGATCAGCACATCGAGGCCACACATCTTGTCCAGCGTTTCGTCGGGAAAGAAACTGACATCCGGACAATAAGCGAAATCTCCGATCCGAAATCCGAGCGAATGTATCGCGCCGTGGCGCTGGAAAAGCGGCGAGAAAACGATATCCCCGCCCGGCCCCGTCACCGTGAATGGCGTCTCGCGGTCAATGCCATGGCGCTTCAAGATCGGTGGGTAACCGGAGCCAGGCGGCGTCTCGAAGCAGTATCCAAAGGCTTCGTACAGCCGTTCATAGGTCGCCTCGTCCGCCCATACGTCCATGAGGCGGCGCTGCCAGAGAACAAAGGTGCGAAGATCGTCGATACCGTGAATATGGTCGGCATGCGGATGCGTGTAAACGACACCGTCAAGCTGGTTAATTTCCACGTTGAGCATCTGCTGGCGGAAATCAGGTCCGGTGTCGATAACGACGCAGGTTTTCTCACCATCCGGCCCGATGCGCTCTGCAAGCAAAGATGCGCGCAGCCGCCGGTTTCTCGGGTTGTGCGGATCGCAATTACCCCAATCGCCATTGAGCCTCGGCGTGCCAGGCGACGAACCGCAGCCGAGCACGGTGTAGCGCATCCTGGAACCGGCATTGTCAGCCATCGTGGCGCGGCACCTTTGAAAACAGCCGGTAGAAATTCTCGGTTGTCGTTTCGCCAATCGCGTCAAGGGTGACGCCGCGTGTATCGGCAAGAACCTGCGCCGTGTTAACGACATAGGCTGGCTCATTGCGTTTTCCGCGATGCGGCGGCGGCGCAAGATACGGTGCGTCGGTCTCGACCAGGATTCGGTCGGCCGGCATGTCCTTGGCGATGTCGCGGATGTCCTGCGAGTTCTTGAAGGTCAGGATGCCTGAAAAGGAGACATAGCCGCCTAGTTCTATGCCGGTTTCAGCGAGGCGGCGACCGGAGGAGAAACAGTGCAGGACGAAGGGAAAGGCCCCCTTCCCCGTTTCATCGGTCAGGATTTGCGTCATGTCGGCGTCGGCGTCGCGAGCATGTATGACCAGCGGTAGGCCGGTACGGCGTGCGGCGTCGATATGGCGCCGAAACCCCTCGGCCTGAGCATCGCGCGGGGCCTTGTCGTAGAAATAGTCAAGACCGGCCTCGCCTATCGCTACGACCTCGTCGCCCTCCGCAAGGCGAACAAGATCGTCGCAGGTTACATCGAGTTCAGTGTCTGCGTGGTGTGGATGCGTTCCGACCGAACAAAAGATTTCGTCATAGGCGGCCGCGATCGCGCGGATCTCGTCAAACTGCTTCACCTTAGTCGAGATTGTCACCATACGAACAATACCGGCGTCGCGGGCGCGCTGAACGACCGCATCGCGCTCCGCGGCGAGATCGGGAAAGTCTAGATGGCAATGGCTGTCGACGAGCATGAAGGCGGTCAAGTCCTGTTTGCTGGTTGAGCCTGCTTTATACCGACGATGACGTTTTTTTCTGCATCAACCAGTTCAAAACCTGCCTGTCGGAACAGATCCAGCCAAGCTTTTATCGTGCGGCCGGATGAGAGAAAAGGTCTCGGATGGATTTCCACGATCATGCAGACGCAGTTATCGAGCGCTGAACGATCCTTCTCCAGAAGATCGTACTCGGCGCCCTCTATGTCACACACCAACGAATAAGGGCCGCGAATGCCGTTTTCCTCAAGGAGACGGTTCAAAGTTTTCGCCGGAACGGAAACTGTTTCGCCGTCGCTTTTTTTCGTTACCACGCTGTTGGATGGCGTGTCGGGATCAACCAGAAAGTCGACTGTAGGGCTGTCGCCATACCAGACCGCCGCGAGGTCGATCGTGGTTGTCTCGCTGTCAGCTGAAATCCCGATATTG
The DNA here is from genome assembly GCA_002706335.1 of Ahrensia sp. GTDB lineage: Bacteria > Pseudomonadota > Alphaproteobacteria > Rhizobiales > Rhizobiaceae > Oricola. Next base: position 107,924 of record PAKZ01000009.1, on the reverse strand, counting down.
CGCCGAAGCAGTGGCTCAAGACGCTTGTTCGCCTCCACGATGACATGGCGCGGCCCGTTGCCGATTTTGCGGCGTATGGAATGGCTGACAACGCCGAGCGAGCCTCCCAATTCGACGACGTCGATGTCAATTGGAAGATGCCTTGCGACCAAGCTGCGCTCCGGCATCTCATACTCGCCTTTATGGAAGGCCTTCTTCATTGGATATGTGCTGTCGGGCGGGATTTCGAAGCGATGGCCGTCGAGCGCGTATACTGAACCGTGCAACCGTTCGCGGACAGCAAAAAGCAGCTTGCGAGGCTTGATTCGACGATCAGTGCTTTCGTCCGGCACTTCGAAGCGGCGTTTTCTTCTGTAGCGCCTGTAAAGTCGGTCAATAAGCGTTCCGCCGACCATCACTTTCGTTACTGTAGTTACGATCTTTCGGCGCTTGAATACCTGCGCATATTTGTCCTCGAAGGCTTGCGCCGATCGAACGAAAGACGGACCTGTAAAGCCGTTTCCGCGATGTTCGACGTGGAATTCTATCACATAAGACTTGCGGCCCGAGATCGCTGCCTGAACGACCATGTCGGTGCCGTACATATGAAAACCCTCGAGATCGGCCGACGGGCCGATACGCACCGAATTCCTTACCAGGATAAAGTTCTCGTCGAGTGATACGACGGGTGCGGGCAGCGGACAGGTTCTGCGTTGATATCCGCCCATGTCGGAGATGCACTCCACAAAATGGCCGCGTTCATCGCTGTAGCCGGCATTTCCGGCAAGCCCCCAGTCGGGGTCGATTTCCGCCAATTCCGCGAGCTTCTGATCCAGAATGGACATCGAATCGTAGGCGAGAAGGTCCTGATGGCACAGTACGAGCGTCTCGCCGCTCGCCCGAGACATCATGTAATTCAGTCCGCGATAGGCATCGAACCGGTTCTCCGTGCTATTGTCGACATAGAGGAATTCACACACTTCCTCCGAAAATCCGTTCTTCCGAAACGATGAAACCATATCTCGATAAAGCGAGACATCGGAGACAAGCGTACAGAATGAATAGCGCAGGCCGCGCGCCGGCCCGGCTTCGCAGTTTGCCGTTCCTGGCGGAAATGCGTCGGCCAATTTATTGACGCCTATTCTTCAGGTTCGCGGTCTATGTAACGCGGGAAAACGCCCGATGGCGCCGGAAGTGCCGTCCCGGGCACGAGCATCGCGTCGAGGCTGTCGAAATTGCGGCTATCGGCGGGGGCAGCGACCAGGTCCAGCAGCTTCGCCGTCGTCCTGGGCATATAGGGCTGCGCCAGAATGGCGATGCGCCGCACCGTTTCCGCTACAACATAGAGCACTGTCTTCATGCGCTCCTGGTCGGTCTTGCGCAACGCCCACGGCGCCTGTGCGTCGATATAGCGGTCACCGGCAGCTACCACGTCGAATGTGGCTTCCACAGCCTTGTGGATCGCCTGCCTGTCCATGGCTTCTCTTGCCGTGGCAAGCGCCTTGGCGCCCTCCGCCAGCAATGCTTCGTCCTCGGAAGTAAATGCGCCGTGATCGGGCACCCTGCCCTCGCAATGCTTGGCGATCATCGACAACGAGCGCTGCGCCAAATTGCCGAGACCGTTCGCCAGATCGGCATTGATGCGATTGACGATCGCCTCGTGGCTGTAGGAGCCATCATTTCCGAAGGGTACTTCGCGCATAAAGAAATAGCGCACCTGGTCGAGACCGTAGGCGTCTACCAGCGCGAACGGGTCGACAACATTGCCTACCGATTTCGACATCTTCTCGCCCTTGTTGAACAGGAAGCCATGGGCATAGACGCGTTTCGGCAATTCGACGCCCGCGCTCATCAGGAATGCCGGCCAGTAGACGGCGTGGAAGCGTACGATGTCCTTGCCGATGATGTGCACGGCCGGCCAGTATCCCCAGCGTTCGGCGTCTTCGTCGGGGAAACCCGCGGCAGTGATGTAGTTGGTCAACGCATCGACCCAGACATACATGACGTGGCTGTCGTTGCCGGGCACAGGCACGCCCCAGTCGAAGGTGGTGCGCGAGATGGACAGGTCTTTAAGGCCGCCCTTGACGAAGCTCGCCACCTCGTTGCGGCGTTCGGCCGGCATCACGAATTCCGGATTGTCCGCGTAAAGCTTCAGAAGCTTGTCGCCATAGGCCGACAGGCGAAAATAGTAGCTTTCCTCCTCGACCCATTCGACCTCCGACCCCAGCGGTTCGCGGCGCAGACCGTCCTCGCCGAGCGTCGTTTCGCTCTCGTCGAAATAGGCTTCCTGGCGAACCGAATACCAGCCGCCATATTTGCCGAGATAGATATCGCCATTGGCCTCCATGCGCTTCCAGAGTTCCTGGACAGCGAGCTTGTGACGATGCTCCGTCGTGCGGATGAAATCGTCATTAGAGCAGCCGAGCACTTCGACCATGCGGCGGAAGACAGCCGAGTTCCTGTCGGCCAGTTCGATCGGCGCGATACCTTCCTTCTCGGCAGTCTGCTGCATCTTCTGGCCGTGTTCGTCCGTGCCGGTCAGGAAGAATACATCCTTGCCGTCATGACGGGCGAAGCGGGCGAGCACATCGGTGGCGATCGCGGTATAGGCGTGACCGATATGCGGGACCCCGTTCGGATAGAAGATCGGTGTCGTAATATAGAAACGTTCTTTGGCGGACATGTGGGCCCAATTTGCAGCGAGAATGGAAAGGTGCCCTGCTCTATCCGATTTCGAAGCGAAAAGAAAAGCCGAAGACTTCGAAAAATCAGCTGGTTCGCGCGGCGAAGAGCAGGTCGTGGACATCGGCCAGAAGCGTCAGGAAATCCTGCTTGCGGTCGAGGTTGAACGCATCGGCCATGCGCATTCGCTCCTGCATGGCCATGTCGGCGGCAGCGATGCGCTCGGCTGCGCGCATTCGCCCAGTTCGTGCCGCCGTGGTCGCTTCCTCGCGCATGCGGTCGAGGACCAGTTCGCGCAATATGTCGCGATGGACGTCGCTCTTTCGGTTGCCGGCGATCTCCGCAAGCTTGTGCGCGCTCCTCGTGTCGGGCCGTGCGGCGCCGAGAAACGCGTCGAGCGCCTCTTCAAGTTCCAGCCCGCCGAATTGCGCGAAAAGCAATGCGCGGCGGGCGCTTCCTCCGCCAAGCGAAGCCGCGCGCGCGATTGCCGCCTCGTCCTCAGCGCCAATCTGCTCGGTCAGAACGCGGCCGATCTCGCCATTAGCCAGCGGCGAGAATTTCAGGATCTGGCAACGCGAGCGGATCGTCGGCAACAGCCCGCCTGTGCCATGCGCGATGAGAATGAAGACCGAACGGGCCGGCGGCTCTTCCAGCAATTTCAATAATGCGTTGGCGGCATTGCGATTTAGATCATTAACCGGATCGATGATGACGACGCGGTAGCTGTCCGGTCCTGCTGCGGTCATTGAGAAGAAGCGCTGCAAGCGGCGGATCTCATCGACGGTGATCGCTTGTTTGAACCCGGTGCCGGCGTCATTTTTAGGGCGCGTCAGATAAAGCAGCCCCGGATGCGACCCCTGGGCGATCTGGCGAAAGGTGGAACTTTCTGGGTCGATAGCGCCAATCGGTGCTCCGAGATCCCGCGCCGGGAGCAGGAGACGGTTCGCAAGCTGAAATGCGGCCGTCGCCTTGCCGATGCCCCTTTCGCCTTCAAAGATCACGGCATGATGCAGTTTGCCGGTATTCACGGCGTCGGACAGGAACGCGATCTCGTCGGTGTGACCGTGTAACCTGACCGTCAGCTGCGGCGGCGAAACGCCTTCGAGCTTGTCGTGCACCTCCGGAACCTCGATCACGATCTGCCATCCCCGGCACCGAGCAGGCTGTCCCGCATCGCGGCGCTCCGGCTGCTCGCGATCCCCTTCTTTTCAATCACCCCGGCGACGAGCCTCGCGATGTCTTTCGCCACGTCCTCCGGCTCGCGAGACGCGTCGACGACTCGGCACCGCGCCGGCTCTCTTTCCGCTATATCGAGGAACGCCTGCCGGCGGATTTCATGCGCGGCGACATCCTCTTTCTCGAACCGGTCGGCCGGTGCATTCGGATCGCGGCGGGCATGCGCTCGTCGAAGCCCTTCGCTTGGCGAGAGATCGAGGATGATCGTCAAGTCCGGCACCACGTCCGCGATTGCGACACGCTCGAGGGCGCGGACGAAATTGCTATCGAGGTTCTCGCTCGCGCCCTGATAGACGCGCGTGGAATCCATGAAACGGTCGACCAGCACAATTTCGCCGCGCTTGAGCGCCGGCCGTATCGTCTGCTCGACATGGTCATTGCGCGCCGCTGCAAACAGCATGGCTTCCAGGTACGGCCCGAAGGGTTCGGCGGCGCTCGTGTCGAGCACGACATGCCGCACGGCCTCCGCGCCTGGTGTTCCGCCTGGTTCGCGTGACACAGTCACGGGATAGCCGTCACGGCGCAGCGCGCCGGCCAGCCGCCGGATCTGCGTTGATTTGCCGGCCCCGTCGCCGCCCTCGAATGTGATGAATAGGCCGCGATCTGCGCCCGCCGAGCCGCCATCAGATCCAGCCAAAGGCGAGCTCCGTCAATGCGTCGAGCGCGCGGCGATGAATAGGACCGAGCCCAACCGAGTAGGCGGCATACAATGGTGTTTCCTGCGAGAGATTGTCTCCAATCCACACCTTCAGCGTGGCGATCTCCTGACCCTTCTCCACCGGAGCAATGATCGGCCCTGTGTAAATGATGCGCGCTTTCATGTTCTCGCGGTCGGCGATTGGCAGCAGGATCGACAGATTTTCCTTCACTGTCACCGGCACGGTCAACTGTTCACCGCCATAAAGGCGGACATTGCCGATCTCCTCGTCCTTCTCGAATATCTGGTAGGGTTCGAAGGCGCGAAGTCCCCATTCGAGCAGTTTTCGCGCCTCTTCGCCGCGTGCGCGTTGATCGGGAAGCCCGCTCATGGCCACAATCAGTCGACGCCCGTCCTTGTTGATAGAGCCGACAATTGCGTAACCGGAATCCTCGGTATAGCCGGTCTTCATTCCGTCAGCGCCAATATCCATCGTCAGCAGCGGATTGCGATTGCGCTGCAGTATCTTGTTCCAGGTAAATTGGGGCTGTGAGTAATATTTATAATATTCGGGGTACTCGCGGCGAATGTGATCAGCGAGCTTGGCGAGATCCCGCATGGTGACCTTCTGCAACGGGTCCGGCAGTCCTGTCGAATTCGTGAAGATTGAATCGTTCAGTCCGATCTCGCGTGCACGGGCATTCATCAGGCGAGCGAACAGCCCTTCTGAACCCGCCATGCCTTCCGCGATGATGATGCAGCCGTCATTGGCGGACTGGACGATTACGCCCTGGATAAGATCTTCCACCCGGATCGAAGAGCCCAGTTCGGCGAACATCGTCGACCCACCGGAAACAGCACCGCCCGTGCGCCAGGCGTTCTCGCTTACTTGGAACTCGTCATCCATGGAAAGACGGCCGACTTTCAGAGCGTGGAAAACCACTTCCATGGTCATCAGCTTGGCGAGTGAAGCCGGCGGGACCTGCTCGTCGGCATTCTTTGCAAAGAGCACCGTTCCGGTATTGGCGTCGAGCAGGACCGCCTGTTTGGCGCGCGTCTCGAATAGCTGCGCTGTGGCCGGCACAACAATACCGGCCAAGAAAGCCAGTGTGACCAGCAGGCGGATCAGGAGAGTCTGAAGAGTGCTGGGTTGCATCGCGCTATCCGGTGAAACGGGGTGTTCCCTCCGAATAGCAAATCAGTCACCGCGAAGGCAACGTCAAGGAAGGGTTGTCCTATTCCGATTTCCAGCCGGCGGTCGAGAAGCGCCCGAACGGATCGTATTCGAAGGCGCGCGAGACGCGATCGGACGCATAGGCCGAAATCGTATCGGAAGACGGCACCGCGGCTCGCGGGCGCGGATTGTAGGATGACAATCCGAAGGCCGAACCAATGAGCGATGCGCCGGAACTGACTGCGCCGAAAAGGCCGCGTACAGGCTCCGGGCCGCTGTTGCGCGCGGGTTTGTTCATCGCGACCATCACACCGTCATCCGATCGCCACGGTCGGTTCGGATCGTAGCCGGGTACGCCTTGAACCGATGCAAGAAGAAACGCATCGTCTTGTCCGTCGAGCGGCGCTCGCCCCGCATACTCCACCTGTACCTTCGCTACGCCGTCGCCTGAATAGTCGAGAAGGTCGGCGGCGCGCTTCGAAAGGTCGATAACACGATCATTGGCGAAGGGGCCGCGATCGTTGACCCGCACGATCAGCGAGCGACCGTTCTCGAGATTGGTCACCCGCGCGTAGCTCGGCAGCGGAAACGTCTTGTGAGCCGCTGTCAGGTGGGTCATGTCGTAGACTTCGCCATTGGCGGTTTGTCGGCCGTGAAAGGCGGCGCCGTACCATGATGCGAGACCGACTTCGGTCTGCTTCGGCGTCTCGGTGGGGTAATAGGTTTTGCCGGCAACGGTATAGGGCTTGCCGACTTTCTCGCTTCCGCCGCCGCGCGGCATGTAGGAGTTGGCCGCGACCCGCGGGCTGGCAGACACGCCAAGCGAGGCCGCCGAAAAATATTCGCGGCCCGATGTCTTGCCATTGGCGGCGTATATCCCCTGCGAACCGTGCCCGGATTCCGTCGACGAGCACCCAGCCAGAAGAAGGCCCGTCAGGGCGATGGCGGCAGCGGCTTTGGCGCGATTGTGAAAGAGCGGCAACGGCATGGCGGAAAGGGGATACACAAAATCCTTCATCGGGCCAACACTTTATGGCCTCGGAAGGCTCACGTTAGCCGACAGGATTTTTCAAACCGTTAATGCTGCGCTGCGAGATGCGGGGTATTGCGGTGTCCAATTTTGCCACAATGAGCTCGTCAGCGCCCCTCCCCGCCCGTTAATTGGCAATGCGCGCCCGTCCGCTATATCCATCATCCCGGCGACAGCGCAAACGCGTTTTGTCGGTCGGCGCAAGTTGGAAACATTTCGTATCGCCGTCATACCAACTCGGGAATTGCTGGCAGAGTTTGCCGGCGCTCACCCACCAGCGTCCCGTTTCTCGCGGCGCGAAGTGTTTTGCGAGTCCGAGCGCGGATCCGTCACCCGTCACCTTCCCCGATGGCGCGTAATACAGCGGAAACTCGCCGCCCAAAGGGACCTTCAGGTAAACGCGTTTTCCCGAAACGAGCGATCTTATTTCGCGTTCGCTCTGCAGCCACTCTGCTTGGGCCCCGGTTGAGACACCAACAGTCAGGAACGCGGCGCCGGCAACGCGCGCGAGCGTCGATCCGTCTATCATCGTCCTCTCCTTGTTTCATATTTGGCTACGCTGGAGAATGGCCGACGGATCAGGCGGATGGCGAAACAAAAGGCGACGTTTTCGCAGTTGCGCAGATTTGCCGTTTCATGCAATGACGACCCGGTCGGAGAGGTGGCCGAGCGGTTTAAGGCACCGGTCTTGAAAACCGGCGTGCGGGCGACCGTACCGTGGGTTCGAATCCCACCCTCTCCGCCAATTGAAACTCTTAAGATACTGATATTATAAGGGTTTTATGTATTCTTGAACTATCTCCCTAACTTTGATCCTATTTCAGCTCCTCGCTACAATCACTCTAAAGCCGTTACCGCGCCAGGAGCCTGCGGGTTCGAGCGAGCCGCGATAGACGCCGTTTGCTTTCCACGCAGGGCTTGAGAAGCAGCCGCCGCGTAGCACCCGGCGGATATCGGCGGGGGCATCGAGCGCCTCGCGGCCATCCGCCTGCCATGGGAAGGCGAAGGAGGGCGTGGCCATGTCCGGGCCCCAGAGCGTCGTGCACCATTCCCAGACCTGCCCCGCCATGTCGAGCGCTCCCGACGGCGCGCGGCCTTCGGGAAACAGGCCGACGGTGCAGATGTCGTTGAAGCCGGTTTCCTCGCCATTGGCATGTTCCGCAGCCCACGCCTCGCCCCATGGATAGAGACGGCCGGAGGGCCCGCGCGCGGCCGCCTCCCATTCGCGCTCTAGCGGCAGGCGGGCGATCTCGCCCGGCCCGATCCGCCCCTCGGCGCGCCATTTCTCCGTGACCCAGGCGCAGTAAGCGCGGGCGTCATGCCAGGTGAGGTCGGTTGCCGGATGGGAGGCACGCTCCGGGTTGCGGCCGTTAAAGCTTTTCCATGGCCGGCCGGTTTCGGTGACGAAGCGGAGATAGGCGGCGTTGACGACCGGGTAGACGCCGATCCGGAAATCGCCGACCGGGGCGTGGTGCGCCGGCGCGGAATTCGAGTGGATATCGCCGCCCATCGGGTAAAGGCCTGCCGAAACGCTCGCCAGCGCTTCGAGGTCGCGCGAATCGCCGAGCAGGGCGAGAACCTCGCCCGCACGCCGCCGGAGGCCCGACGGCGCGCCGCTTGTCGCGATCGCGTCAACCAGCGCGGCGGTCAGCGCCTCGGTCTCGGCCGTGCCGGTGGCGACAAGCTTTCCGGCACAGAGCAGGACGGGAAGATTAGCGTCCGAACGGGCAAGGCCGCGCGCCAATGCTGCGGCGCGTGGCGCATCGGGGCCGATCCAGTCGCAGAGAAGGTCGAGCGGGCCGACCCACCGGTCCGGCCGGGCGGTAACGGCTTCAAGCAGCGCCTCGTCGCTCATCGCCTCAAGCGCCGTGGCATCGCGGAAGGTCTCGGCCCAGTCGGCATCGGCCGGGGCGAGCGCGGCGACCTCGCGGGGTGCCACCGGCCGGCCGTGTTCGAGCGAAAGCCGCCAGAGGCCGGGGAGCACGTAATCCCGATCGTCATCGGCAGCGGAAAGCCCGTCCCCGCGCTCGAACGGTGCGCGGCCCGGCCTCGTAAGGCCGAGAAGCCCGTATTCGGGGATGCCTGCCGGGCGGCGGATGCCTTCGAGCGCCCGGCTTTCGCAGAGGATGAGAAGCCGGAGTTTCGGATTGTCGCCGACGGCGGTCGCCGAGCGGGCGAGCAGCGCTTCGGGATCGGCACGGGTTTCGAGCGCGTCGATGATCAGGAGAACCGGCGTGTTGCCACGGGCGAGGGTAGTGGCAAGCAGGGCTTCCGCGTCGTCGTCACGGCCGCAGAGAACGGCCTCCGGCAACACGTCCGGCAGGTCCTGTGCCAGAAGGTCGCCCTCGGCATTGCGATAGGCCGGGCGGAGGAGATGGTCGCGGGCACGCCCCTCCCCGTTCAGCGCGTCGGACAGCAGTCGGGCGAAGGTGGTCTTGCCGCCGCCATCAGGCGCATGCAGCAGCAGTGCCGGAAACATGAAGGCCATTTCGGCGGCGGTGAAATGCACCGGCCGGCGCGGCCCGGCCGCCTCGCCGCTGAAGGCGCGCAGCCCCTTGGCTTCCTTGTCCTCATGGGTGAAGCGGGCGAGCAGCGGCAGGATCGCCGCGTCGTGAACCCCTCCCCCGGTGGCTGTCTTTTCGGTGGTCATTTGAACAGCTTGGCGACCTCGGGATTGTGAAAGCGCTGGATCTCGATCGCGTAGCCTGCCGGATCCTCGAAGAAGAAGTGCTCGCAGTAATTGCCGTGCAGCATCTCGGAAAGGCCTGCCACCCCAGCCGTCGTCAGCTTCACGTGCCAGCCGGCGACATCCTCGGAGACGATCGTGAGCAGCGCGGCGCTCTTCGGCTGGTGCTTCAGATGGCCCCTGTTGCCGTCGACAATGCCGAAATAGGCGTTGCCGGCGATCCGGTAGATCCGGGCGAGACCCTGGTCGAGCACGAGTTCGAAGCCGAGCACATCCTCGTAGAACGGGGCGACCGCGTGGATGTCTTCGTAGTAGTAGAAGGTGATCGCGCATTCTTTCAGGCGTTCGGTGGTCATGATTATCCTCTTTTGATTCAGGCGACGTTGAGATAGCCCTTGGGGTCGAGGCTGAAGCCGTCGAGCCCGGCGGCATGCGCCATGCAATCGATGGGGTGGAACAGATAGAGCCAGTGCGGGTGGGCGCCGAGATGGGCGAGCACGCGGGCATAGGCTTCCGCGCGCGCCCCTGCCCCGACTGTGCGCCGCGCGGTTTCGAATAGCTGATCGGCCTCATGGTCCTCGACGCCTTGCCACCAAACGGCGCGGGAGCGCGACGAGATCTTGTCGTCCAACACCCGGAACGTGCTGTGGGGCGAGGAATCGAAGATCGCAAGATCGCCGGCCTTCTTCGCGCCGAGTTCGCGGGCATAGCCCGGACGATCGCGGGCGGTGTCGATGGTGACGGCAAAGCCGACTGCCTCAAGGCTCTTCGCGATAAAGCCTGCAATCTCGGGCGCACGTTCGGGCATATAGAGCGGCGTGCGCAGGGCGATCGTCTTCGGCGCGTCGGAGGCGGCGACGAGGGCCGCGGCCCTTTCCGGATCGAAGGGGATATCGGGCATTTCATCGGCCATGCCGTTGTGGAATGGGCTGACGATGGTTTTCGCCGGCACGCCGAGCCCGCCCATGACCTCGGAAATCAGTGTCTTGCGGTCGATGGCAAGATTGGCGGCGCGCCGGAGGACGGGGTCCGCGAAGGCCCCTTCCCTGCCGTTCATGTAGGCGATCACGGAAAGCGTGGTCGGCTGTTCGTGCCAGACATGGCAGTCAAGGCTCCGCCGCGGGGGCTCGAGCCGCTCCAGATGGGTGGCTACATCGATGTCGCCGGCGCTCAGCGCCTGAAGCCGCGCTTCGGCGTCCGGCATCGCCACCAGACGCAGCTCGCGCCCGTCGCTGTGGCGAAGGGTCACGGAGGCGCCGCGCTCGAAGGCGACGACCTGCCACGGCCCCGTGCCGATTGTGGCGTTTCCGTCGGCGGCGATCTTCGGCAGGTAGAATTCGGAGAGAATGTCCGGCAGATCGGGAAAGGCGTCCGGCGTCGCGATCGAAAGTACGCTGCCGTCAGCGGTGATCTCGGCGCCTTCCAGATAGCGCGCATAGGACCACGGCATGCCGAACATGTCGCGGGCATCGCAGATCGAGGCGATGAAGCGCCTGGCATCGTCCGCCGTCACCGGCGTGCCGTCGTGATAGGCGGCGCCATCGCGCAGCGTCAGGGTCCAGTGGCGGCCGTCGCCGGAGAGATGCCAGCGGTCGAACAATCCCGGCCGGGCCGCGCCGTTTTCCCAGCGCAACATCGGCTCCAGCACCAGGTTCTTAAGCGTCAGGACGCTGGCATCGTCGGTGACCCGGTCGGGCGGCATGAAGTCGATCTTTTCGAGCGCGATCGTGATCATGCGGCACTCCTGCGGCGCGGATTGAACCAGTCGGCGAGGCTGTCCCCGATCAGGTTGAAGGAGAGCACGGTGATCAGGATCGCAAAGCCGGGGCCGAGCGCGGTCCATGGGCTCGAGCGCACGAAGCTCAGATTCGCCGAGACGTCCGCGCCCCATTCCGGCATCGGTGGCTGGGCTCCGAGGCCGAGGAAGCCGAGCGCTGATGTCTGCAGGATGGCGCTGCCGAAGGCGAGCGAGGCCTGCACCAGCAAGGGGCCAATCGAATTGACCAGAATGTAGCGGTTGAGGATGCGACCCCTTGGAAGGCCCAGCGCATAGGCTGCCTCAACGTAAAGTCTGGAGGATACGCCGAGCGACTGGGCGCGGGCGACACGGGCAAATTGCGGGGCGAGCGTGATCGCGACCGCAATCATGGCGTTCTGCAGGCTCGGGCCGAAGGCGGCGGCAAGCGCGATAGCCAGCACGAGGGCTGGAAACGATAGGATCGCGTCAACGATGCGCATGATCACGGTATCGACGATGCCGCCGGCAAAACCAGCAACGAGGCCGAAGAACACGCCGACGATGAAGGCCGCGGCAACCACGAACACGCCGATCGCCAGCGTGTAGCGCCCGCCGTTCAGAACGCGGGACAGCATGTCGCGCCCGAAATTGTCGGTCCCGAGCCAATGGCTGAACGATGGTGGCTGCAGTTTGGCGGCCATGTCGATGGCGAGCGGCGACGGCAGGAAGAAGGGGCCAATGAGGACTGCGAGGAGCAGGATGGCAAGCACGATCGTGCCGACGAGGGCGAGCGTGTTGTTGGCAAGAAAGCGTTTCAGGTCGGACATGGCGGTCTCCTCAACGCATCTTGCGGCGCACGCGCGGGTCGAGCACGGCATAAAGAATATCGACGATCAGCGAGGTCAGCATGAACATCAGCGCGAAAACCAGTGTCGCGCCCTGAATGACGGGGTAGTCGCGGTTGCGGATCGCCTCGAACATGTAACGGCCGATCCCCGGCCACGAGAAAATCGTCTCGGTGAGGATCGCGCCGCCGAGCATCTCGGCGAATTTGAGACCAATCACGGTGATGGCGGGCAGCAGCGAATTGCGCAGCGCATGGTTATAGACGACATCGTGGCGGCTCAGGCCCTTGGCGCGGGCGGTGCGCACGAAATCCTCGTCCATAACTTCCAGCATGGTGGAGCGAACGAACCGGCCAAGCGTCGCCGCCAGGAACACCGCGAGCACGGTGGTCGGCAGCACCATATGGGAGATCGCACTTGCCACCGCGCCGGGCTCGCCGGAAAGCCAGGCATCGATGATCGAAAAGCCAGTGACGCGGTCAACGAAGAAATAGGGCGAGATGCGGCCCGACACCGGCAGCCAGCCGAGCCAGGTGGCAAACACCAGTTGCAGCAAGAGCGCGAGCAGGAAGGCCGGCATCGAAACACCCGTCAGAGAGATCACACGCACGCTGTGGTCGAAGCCCGAATTGGCGCGCGTGGCAGAGACGACGCCGATTGGAATGCCGACCAGAATAGCTATCAGGACCGCAGTGATCGAGATTTCGAGCGTTGCCGGCAGGCGGATCAGAATTTCGCTCAGAACCGGCTGGCCGCTCTTTAGCGAATTGCCCATGTCGCCATGTAGAAGCCCGGTTAAATAGCTCCAGAACTGGACCAACGCTGGTTGGTCGAGATCGAGCTGGGCTCTCAGCGCGGCAATCTGGTCTTCGGTGGCGCCAGGGCCGAGCAACGTAACGGCAGGATCGCCTGGAATGAGGCGGACCAGCGAAAACACAATTACCAGGACCAGGAGCAGCACCGGTATCAGTGCGAGCAGCCGCCGCACGAGAAATGCAAACATTCAGTCACCCTGGGAAAGAAAGGAGACGGCCCGGTTGGCGGGGCCCCGAGCCGTGCAGTGCCTTCATGACCGCCAAAGCTGCTTTTAAAGGCTAACGCGTGTGGTGTCGCGCCGGCCCGCCACCCTTTCCAGGGCGCGGGCCGGGCTTTATCGGGGGCGCCCCGATTATTCCTTTGATACGCTCCAGTATTCGGTCAGCGGCGGGGCCGAGTTGATGACCAGACCATCCACATTCGCGCGAGTGAACACGATTAGCTTCGGGCTGAAAAGGTAAGCCGCCGGTACTTCTTTCACGAGATCATCCTGTATTTCGTAATAGAGCTCCTTACGGGCATCCATGTCGGGGTCCTGCTGCGCCTTGAGTATCAGCGCGTCGAGCGACTGGTTCTCCGGCATGCGGAAGGTCATGGCCGTGTCCCTGAGGCTCGACAGATAACCGATGGTGATGTGTGCATCCGGGTCGTTGTACCACGGTTGGCGGCCATCGAGCGCGATGTCCCAGTCGCCCGCGACATGCAGTGCGCGGTAGGACGGAAACTCGGTCTGGGCGATCTCGACGTTGATGCCTACGGCCGCGAGATTGGCCTGAACGAAGGTTGCAACATCGCCCCAAAGTGAGCCTTGGAAGGAATAGAGCTTGAGGGTCAGGTCGCCCGGCTTATAGCCGGCTTCGGCTAGAAGCTTCTTCGACAGTTCCGGATCATATTTCGGCGAGAGGTCCTTGACCTTCGGGTCGAAGGCCCAGCTGTTGGAGGTGAGCGGACCGTAGACGCGCTCTGCCGTGCCGTCGAAGACTCCGGAGAGTAGGCCGTCATAGTCGATGGCGTGGGCGATCGCTTCACGTACCTTGAGGTCGGCGACCGGCGAATCCGTCTTTGAGTTGTTGAACTCGAGCTGGCGGATGATCTGCGAGGGCATCTCGATGATCTTGATGTCGGGATTGTTGGCGAAGGCCTTCATTTCCTCAGTCGGAACGGCCGAAAGCTGGCTTTGCTGCTGGATAATGTCGATGCCGCCGTTTTCCAGTTCGAGCCTGCGGGTCGAGGCCTCGGGGATGATCCGGTAGATCAGGCGCTTCAGTTTCGGCGCGCCGCGGAAATATTTGGGGTTGGCGTCGAGCACCACGCGGGTATCCGGCTCATAGGCGCGGAAAACGAACGGGCCCGTGCCAACAGGGTGATTGGCGAAGTCATCGCCGTATTCCTCGACTGCGGCGGGCGAGACGATCGCCGCCTGCGGCTGGGCGAGGATCGACATGAACGCCGGGTAAGGCTCGCTCAGGTGGACGACAACCTCGCTGTCGGTCGTCGTCTCGATGCTGTCGATCATGCCGAGCGATGCCTTGACGTAAGGGTTTAGCTCCTTTGTACGCTCCAGCGAGAACTTTACGGCTTCCGCATTGAACGGGGTACCGTCCTGAAACTCAACGCCGTCCTGCAGGTCGAAGGTAAAAGTTCTGCCGTCTTCGGAAATTGACCAGCCCTTGGCAAGTCGCCCCTCAAGCTCGGAGAAATCCGGAGCCTTCCAGGCGACCAGCGTGTCGAATACGTTGAGGATGATCTCACTGCCGACAGGCTCGGCCTTGTTGGCGCCGGGCTCAAGGCCAGCCGGATCGGACGGGACCGCGATTACGAGCGTTTCGCTCTCTTGCGCGGCGGCGGTGGTGGCGAAGCTGGCTACGGCACCGGCGGACACGAAGGCGGCGAAGCCCATGGCCAATGCAGCACCAGACATCGCGCCGAAGGATCTGCGGGTCAGGTTCATGCTGAACTCCTCTTGTTTTCGACCTGCCGGATTTTTCCGGTCGATGTAATTTCAATACCCGTGATACATCATTTGCAATATCAAAAATAGATTCATGCGCTCCGGAACGCCGGATTTTCGCAGAACCGGAGCCGCTTGGTTACCGATTATGCATCTGCACAGCGGCGCTGCACACATCTTAATCAAAGAGGAAGCGGGCCGCGCTTTACCGGCCTGTCGCCACGGCTGATGTATTGCGACCATGACCCCGGATACATCGCCGCCTCGACCCCGATTGCGGCCAGCGCGAGCACCTCGTGTGCCGCCGACATACCGGCCCCGCAATAGACCCCGACCGGTTTCACGCCATCGACACCAAGGCCTGAAAAAAGCTCCCGGAGCGTGGTGCTGTCGGCAAACAGACCGGGGTCGGTTAGCGTGTCGAGCGTCGGTGCGCTGATCGCGCCCGGTATGTGGCCCCGCGCCGGATCGCCACCGATCGCGGGGCCGCCGATATAATTCGGGCGGATACGGGCATCGAGCAAGACGCCCTCTTGCGCAATCGCCGAGGCCCCATCGGCATCAAACTGCGGCATGTGGCCCGGCGCGAGGCAAATATCTGTTTTTTCTGGTATATACGGATTGTTGGTCGTCGGGAGCCCGGCGGCGATCCAGGCGGGTAGGCCGCCATCCAGCACGCGGACATCGGATAAACCCGCCCATTTCAGCACCCACCATGCCCGTGCCGCCGTCATCGCCCGGTCAGCGTCGTAGATGATTACGGCTCGCTCACGGGTCAGTCCCCAGCCTCTTGCCGCAGCCTCCAGATCTGTGATCGCAGGAAGCGGACGGTTGCCGGCCTCCGGGCTCGCCGGACCCTGAAAGTCTCGATAGGCCTCACTCTCCACCGCACCCGGAATATAGACGCCGTTGCGCGAGTTTGCGCCGGTGTAAGGATTGGTGGACTGGACCACCAGAATGCGCGGTGCTGGGTGCTCGTTCATCATTTTGAAGAGCGCCTGAGAGGTCACCAGTACGCGGCTGCGAGTTTCATCGTCAGTCTTGAGCATTGAATCCTCACAATTTTCGTTTCATAGATATATCACGAATTGCTTTATGTTTGACAGAATGATTGCAATGCGGTGTAGATCGATGCAACCAGAAAAAGTTCTCCGCGTTCCTCTTCACGGATATCGTTGTCATGCCCATTCTGTCGGTCCGCAACCTCACCACCGCCTTTTCGACCGCGGAAGGCTGGCGCAATGTGGTCGACGGCGTCAGCTTCGATGTCGACGCCGGTGAGACCGTGGCAATCGTCGGCGAGTCGGGCTCCGGCAAGAGCGTCACCGCGCTGTCGGTGATGGGACTGCTTCCGAAACGCAATTCCAAGGTGACTGGTGAGATCCATTTCCGCGGTCGCGATCTGCTGACGCTCCCCGAAGAGGATATGCAGGCTGTGCGCGGCAATGAGGCCGCAATGATCTTTCAGGAACCGATGACCTCTCTGAACCCGGTAATGTCTGTCGGCTCACAGATTGCCGAGCCGTTGCGGCGCCATCGCGGCTTGCCGAAAGGGGCTGCAATGAAAGAGGCGATTCGGCTTATGGATCGGGTGCGAATTCCGGCCGCAGCGCGACGGGCCTCGGAGTATCCCCATGAAATGTCTGGCGGCATGCTACAGCGCGTGATGATTGCGACCGCGCTTGCATGCGCGCCGAAGCTTCTCATCGCCGACGAGCCGACAACAGCGCTCGACGTGACGATCCAGGCACAGATTCTCGAGCTGATAAAGGAACTGCAGGCCGAAGACCATATGGCGGTGATGTTCATCACCCATGACATGGGCGTGGTTGCCGAGATCGCCGAAAAAACGGTGGTTATGTACCGCTCAAAAATGCTGGAGGCGGGCGCGACCGAGGATGTATTTGCCCGGCCGAAGACCGATTACACTCGCGACCTTCTGGCCGCCGCCCCTCGCCTTGGCGATCTTGGCCAAAGCCCGGTCCCCCGGCCCTATCCCGGACGCGACGGAGTGCTGGCCGATCCGGTCGATACCGTCGATCACGATGGCGGGGCCCTGCTTGAGGTTAGGAACCTCTGCGCCCGGTTCGATCTGCGCAAGGGCGTTCTCGGCCGGGTACATGCCCGTGTTCATGCGGTGGAGAATGTATCGTTTTCGCTGCGCAAGGGCGAAACGCTGGCGCTTGTCGGGGAATCGGGCTGCGGAAAGTCAACCACCGGCCGCGCCATTCTCCGGCTGACGGAGCCCGTCTCCGGATCAGTCACGCTTGAGGGGCAGGATGTGTCTACGCTGCCGCGCAAGGCGCTAATGCGGCTTCGCCAGTCGATGCAAATGATCTTTCAGGACCCGTTCTCCAGCCTCAATCCGCGAATGCGGATCGGCGAGGCGATTGCGGAGCCGTTGCTTATACATGGTCTGGTAGCGCCCGCAGAGGCGCACGCCAAGGTTGCCGGTCTTTTAGAACATGTCGGGCTATCGCCCGACATGGCCACGCGCTGGCCGCATGAATTTTCCGGCGGGCAGCGCCAGCGCATCGTGATCGCCCGCGCGCTCGGGCTCGATCCGAAGCTGATCATTGCGGATGAATCCGTCTCCGCCCTTGATGTCACCATCAAGGCGCAGGTCGTGAACTTGATGATGCGGCTGCAGCAGGAACTCGGCCTATCCTATCTGTTCATCAGCCATGACATGGCCGTGGTCGAGCGCATCAGCCATCGGGTCGCTGTCATGTTGCTCGGCGAAATCGTCGAGATCGGCCCTCGCGCCGACATCTTCGCCAATCCCGCCCATCCCTATACGAGGCGTCTGCTCTCCGCCGTGCCGGAACCCGATCCCGCCCGCCGGCTGGTGCGACGCGACATTCCGCTTCAGGAGCTGAAAAGCCCGATCTTCCCCGCCGACTTCATGCCGCCGCGCCGCGTCTATGACGCGGTCGGCCCCGATCATTTCGTCATGCGCCAAGAGGCCGCGTGAGCCTATAGAGTAACAATATCATGGCGCGTATTCTCGTTCTGAACCCCAACAGTTCCGAAAAGGTGACGGATTCGATCCGTCGCTCGGTTGCCGGCCTTGCCGCGACCACCAGCCACCAGCTCGTGTTCGAGCGCCTGCCGGAAGCCCCGCTCGGCATCGAAAGCGACGCCGATGTCGCAGCCGTCGGCCCGATGGTGCGGGCAAGGGCACTCACCGGCGATGCCGATGCCGTGGTCGTCGCCTGCTTTTCCGATCCGGGCGTCGACGATACCCGCGCGGCCGTGACGGAGATCCCGGTGATCGGCGTTGCCGAAGCCGGTTATTATGCCGCACTCCAGTTCGGCCGGCGCTTCGGCGTGGTCTCGCTCGGTCCCGCCTCGATCGCGCGCCACGCGCTGCGGATCGAGGGGCTCGGTATTACCGCCCGGCTCGCCGGTGACCGATCGGCCGACCTCACCGTCGAGCAATCGGGCGACGAGGGCCTGTCGCGCGAAAGGGTCATCGAAACCGGCAAGACGCTTGCGGACCGGGATGGCGCCGATGTCATCGTGCTCGGCTGTGCCGGCATGGGCAATCAGCGCCCGTTCCTGCAGCAGGCGATCGGCCTGCCGGTCATCGATCCGGTGCAGGCCGGCGTCGCCGCCGCCATTTCCGCTCTTAATCTCGACTATATTGCAAAGGCTTAAGTATGGACCTTCTACTGCGCGGAACCGTCGTCACCCCGCTTGCCGCCATTGAAGGCGGCTGGATCGCCGTCCGTGACGGCAAGATCGCGGCGATCGGCGACAGCACGACGACCCCGCCCGAGGCGGCGGAAACCGTCGATTACGGCGACCGCCTGATCATGCCGGGCGTGATCGACGGCCAGACCCACGCCACCAGCGCCAAGGGCCTCGAGGGCATCGGCGACACCACTCGCTCGGCGATTGCCGGCGGCGTTACCACGCTGGTCGACATGCCGTTCGACAACCCGCTCCCGCTCGACCGGCCGGAACGGCTTGCGGCCAAGGTCGAAGCGATCGCCGCCCACAGCCATGCCGATATCGCGCTCTATGGAACGGTCACCGCCGAGACCGGCACGGACCATATCGATGCGCTGATCGCGGGCGGCGTCGTCGCCTTCAAGATCTCCTCGTTCGAAAGCTCGCCGACGCGGTTTCCGAGGATCGATGCCGCGCTGATGCTCGACATCATGGAAAAGCTCGCGCCCACCAACCTGCCGCTCGGCCTCCACAACGAGGATCAGGAGATCGTGCTCGCGCGCGTGGCGCGCGCCCGCGCGGCCGGCGAGAACGGCATCGCCGCCCATTCCACCGCTCGGCCCGTGGCCGCCGAGCTTGCGGCGACCGCCCAGTTCCTGGCGCTGGCGCAGGCAACCGGGGCGCATGCCCATCCGGTGCATCTGTCGAGCGGCGACGGGTTCTCGCAGGTCGGCGCCTTCGCCGATCTCGGCGTGCGCGCCACGGGGGAAACCTGCGTGCACTATCTCTGGTTCGATGCCGCCCGCGATGGAGATAGGCTCGGCCCGCGTATGAAGGTCAATCCGCCGATCCGCCCCGGCGAGGTCGACAATCTCTGGGATGCGATCGTTGACGGGCTTGTGGCCTTCACCTCGTCGGATCATTCGAGCTGGCCGATCGACGGCAAGCTAACGGCCTCGATCTTCGATGCCGGCGCCGGCGTACCGGGGCTCGAAACGCTGCTTCCGGCCTTCTTCACGGCGGCGGAAACGCGCGGGCTCGATGCCGCCATGCTCGCCGCCGAGCAGCTTTCGGAGCGTCCGGCCGCCTTCTTCGGCATTTCCGACCGCAAGGGCGCGATCCGGGTCGGCATGGATGCGGATTTCGCCATTCTGGAACAAGGCGCCTTCATCTGGGATGAGGCAAAGGCCCATGACGGGCTGAACTGGTCGCCCTTCCATGGCGATACCTTCACGGTCAGGGTCGGGGCCACCTATCTGCGCGGCGCATGCGGCTTTGACGGCAACACCATCACCGGCCGGCAGGGCTCGGGGCGCTATGTCGCCCGTGGCGCCGATTGCTGGTTCGGCAACTGAGGATAGGGACATGAGCCTTCTGACCAGTGACGCCAAGGGCGTCTACTTGATCTCGGTCACCCCGTTTCATGACAACGGCGATGTTGATTTCGGCAGCCTCGACCGCGTCACCGACTTCTATCTCGAAAAGGGAGCGGCCGGCATCACCGTGCTCGGCATGATGGGCGAGGCGCCGAAGCTGACGCAAGCGGAAGCGCGTGAAATCGTCGAGCGAGTCATCAAACGCGCGGCCGGTACGCCGGTCGTCGCCGGTGTCTCGGCCCCGGGCCTTGCCGCGATTTCCGAGCTTTCGAAAGCGGTGATGGATATGGGCGCCGCGGGCGTCATGATTGCCCCGCCCGGAAGCCTCCGGACCGACGAGCAGATCGCGACCTATTACGGCCAGGCCTGCGCCGCCGCCGGGAATGGCGTGCCGGTGGTGCTGCAGGATTTCCCGCTGTCGACAGGCGTGCCGATCTCCGTGCCGCTGATGGGCAGGATCATCGAGGACAACGACCAGATCGTCATGCTGAAGCATGAGGACTGGCCGGGCCTTGCCAAAATCTCGGCGCTGCGCGATGCCGAAAGCAATGGCCGCCGCCGGATTTCGATCCTCTGCGGCAATGGTGGCGTGTTCCTGCCGGAAGAGATGTCGCGCGGCGCCGATGGCGCCATGACCGGCTTTGGATATCCGGAAATGATGGCGGATGTGGTCGCGCTTGCGGAGGCCGGCGACATGGACAGGGCGCAGGATATCTTCGACGCCTATCTGCCGCTGGTACGCTACGAGCAGCAGCCGGGTCTCGGCCTCGCCGTGCGCAAATATGCGCTGGCAAAGCGCGGCGCGATTGCCTCCGCGGCCTTGCGCAAGCCCGGCGCCGGACTGGCGCCGGCCGCGATCGCCGAGGTCGAGCGCCTCATCGAAAGACAGACAAGAAGACTGAAGGAACTCGGCTGATGGATTTCAAGCTTTCCGAAAAACGCGCGCTGGTGATCGGCGCGAGCCGGGGCCTTGGTGCGGCCTCCGCCGCCCTTCTCGCCGAGGAAGGTGCCACCGTGATCGCCGCCTCCCGCTCCGGCGCCCTGCCCGAGGGCCTGTCGCCCGGAATCGTCGCGCGGATCACCGCCGTCGCGCTCGATCTCGAAGACCCGCAATCGGTCGCGGCGATGAAGGATCGACTTGTGGACAAGCCGGTCGATATTCTCGTCAATAATTGCGGCGGCCCAAAAGCAGGGCCCGCGCGTGGCCAGTCCGCAGCCGCTTGGCAGGCAGCTTTCGCCGCCATGGCAACGCCCGTGTTCGAATTGACGGATGCTGCCCTCGCCGGGATGAGCGACAAGGGCTGGGGCCGCGTCATCACCATCGGCTCGTCGGGCATCGAGGTGCCGATCCCCAATCTGGCGCTGTCGAACGGCGTGCGCGGCGCCATGGCCGGCTGGTCGAAGACGCTTGCGGGCGAAGTCGCCCACAAGGGCATCACCGTCAACATAGTGCTGCCCGGCCGGATCGCGACCGACCGCGTGGCCGAGCTTGACGCCGGCAAGGCCGCCAAGTCCGGCGAGAGCGTCGAGGCCGTTCGCGACGCCTCCCGCAAGACCATCCCCGCGGGTCGCTACGGCCGGCCGGAGGAGTTCGCGGCAATCGTCGCCTTCCTCGCCTCTGAGCAGGCCAGCTTCATCAACGGTTCGATGATCCGCGCCGATGGCGGCATGATCCGGAGCCTGTGATGACAGCGATCGTCTCCGTCGACCGACGCGGCAGCGATGCCAACAAATGGCGGGCCTTCGGGCCCGACGTCATTCCGCTGCCGGTCGCCGACATGGATTTCGCGGTCGCGCCGGATATCATCGCCGCCATCGAAAAACGCCTTGCCCATCCCGTGCTCGGCTACGGGGCCGCGACCGACAGCCTGCGCGAAGCGCTGGTTGCGGCGCTTGCGGCCGAATATGGCTGGCACATTCAGCCCGAATGGCTGGTGTTCCTGCCGGGCGTGGAGCCGGGCTTCAACATGGCGCTCAACGCCTTCACCTCGCCCGGCGACACGGTGATGCAGGAATATCCGGTCTACAAGCCGCTGCGGACCGCGCCGGACACGTGGGGTCTAAAGACCGCCGCCGTCTGGCAGAGGCCATCGCCCAAAGGTGGATGGACATCGGAGCATGCGGCCCTCGAAGAGGCGGCCGTCCGCTCTAAACTGATGCTGCTCTGCAATCCGCAGAACCCGACCGGGCGTGTCTATGGCCGCGACGAATTGGCGTTCCGGGCCGAGCTCTGCATCCGCCACGACTTGGTGCTGGTCTCCGACGAGATCCATTGCGGCCTGACTCTCGATGGCCGCGCGCATGTTCCGGTCGCCTCGCTGTCGAAGGCGATCGAGGAGCGGGCGATCACGCTGATGGCCGCGAGCAAGACCTGGAATATCGCCGGGCTGAAGGCCGCTTTCGCGGTGATCGCCGACGACAATCTTCGTAACGCCTTCATGGGCGCGAAGAAGGGCCTCGTCGACAGCGTCAACGTCCTCGGCCTTGCCGCCATGGAAGCGGCCTATCGCAACGGCGGCGAATGGCGGGATGCGGTGCGGGCGACGATTTCGGAAAACCGCGACATGCTGCAATCTTTAGTTGCCGATACACTGCCGAAGGCGAAGATGCTGCCGGCCGAGGCGAGCTTTCTCGGATGGATCGATCTTTCCGGCTATGCACTGGACAGGCCGGCCGCGGACTGGCTTTTGGAACATGCGTGTATTGGCGTCAGCAGCGGGACGGATTTTGGCCCCGGCCTAGAAAACTGGGTCCGTCTGAATTTTGCATGTGCAAGAGAGACCCTTGCCGAGGCGCTCGCGCGTATGGCAAAGGCGCTGAAACAAAATTAACCTGGGGTGGCAATGGCGCGCGGCAAGAGCGAAACGAATGCGAGCGTTCGCAAGAACGGCGCGCAGCAGGAAAAGTCGAAGTCTCTGACGGTGCAGGCCTATGATTTGCTGCGGGCCGAGATCATCACCTGCCGGTTGCGACCGGGAGCGGAAATCGGCGAGCAGGAACTGGCTGAAAGGCTCGCGATGAGCAAAACGCCGGTGCGCGAGGCGCTGGCACGCCTGACGCTCGAAGGGCTGGTCGAGGCGTTTCCCCGGCGCGGCTATCGGGTGACCGCGGTTACCGTGAAGAGCGTCAACGACGTCTTCACGGTGCGCAAGGCGCTCGAAGGCGTAGCCGGCGAACTCGCGGCCGCCCGACTCACCGAAGAGGAACTTGATCGGATTGAGGCTCTTTCGGATGCGCAGTATGTGCCGGACGAGGAGCCGACGATCGCGGCCTTCATCAAGGCCAACAATGATTTTCATGCCGCGATTGCCGAAGGCGCGCGTGTGCCACGGCTCGCCACGCTGATCGGTTCCTATCTGGAGGAATCGACCCGCCTCTTCCACATGGGCGCTACCATCCGCGACGTGAACCCGGAAACGGCGGCCGATCACGCCCGCATCGTCGCCGGGCTCCGCGCACGCGATAGCAATGCGACCCGCGAAGCGATTATCCAGCACACTGACAACACCCGTAAGGGCCTTCTCCGCGCCCTGATCGCCGACGATGAATCGCCGTTGGTGCTTTGAGGCCGAAAGGCTTAACCGGTCCGGGTGCAGTATCAATGAGGCAATTTCGGATTAGCGGATAGAGGAGGAATTACTGGCTCATCATCGCCCTTCACGGAGTGAAGATGAGAGGGGAACCCGGGACACAGTCGGAACCGGGTGAGAAGGTTGTCAAAGACATCCGCTGCGCCACCCACAAACAGTATTCTGCAGAAGAGAAGATCCGCATCGTGCCGGAAAGCTTGCGCTATTGGGCACCGAATGCCGAACTGTGCCGGCGTGAAGGTATAGCGAGAGCCTATCTTGCGATTGTTCGAAAGAGTTCCGTTAGGCTCGTGATCTGAAAGAGGTCGTCGCCGAGAAGGCGCCGGAACTACGGTTGCATAAAAAGCGTGATCGCGCCCTTTCGCTGAATGCCGCGTGTTCACCTGCGTTGATAGATGGGCAACGACGAATGAGATACCCCGCATCTGCAGGTGACATTCATTTAAACGCGAGGCCAGGTCTTTTCGGAATCCTTGGTCTATCACCTGCTCGATGCACGGGACCTTGTTACCGTCCCAGCCTTCATCGTATTCAACGTTGCCGACGAGTTCCGCGACAAGAAGACGGCACGAAACTAACTCTGGCAGGCCGACTTAACCGTCCTGAAGGTCAAACCGAAAAAAATCGGCATACTCCGCACACATTCGCGGATGCGCGTCTTCAAGCCCGATCAAAAATCAAGCTTGAATTTTCGTACCGCGCCAACGCGAAAGCTGAACTGATCGCGTGAGCCAACGCCAGTAACAGGTGAATCAGCTGCCTCACCTATCAGTCGATCATAGGCGGCTTCGCCTTCAATCGCCCAATTGCCTGTGATTTCGTAGCGAGCAGTCGTCGCTATTCCAACCGACTTGAAGCCCGCGCCTGCGTCAAAAGCCGAAAGGCCCGATGTCTTTGCTTCGGCGCCGGATACGCCGAAATATGTACTCATGTATTCTGCATCGGCAAATGACACGCGCGGTCCGCCCGAAAGAGTAAGCCTTTCGACCGGGTGGAAGAAAGCGTCAGCTCCGATCTCGCCGACATAACCTTCATGCCCGCTGAATCCACGACGAACTTCGCCAAACATCCTGCCGCGCCATGTTGTATAGGAAACACCCGCTCCGAGTTCGACGGCTGTATCGACATCGCGAAGCCCGCTAAGAACAGGCGCATCAGCGCTCTCGCGCGCTCCCCTAAATCCAAATGAAGGGTAGAACGACAACCCCATTCCATCGCCGCCACCTATCTGGAAGCCGTTCGGCAAGGTCAAACGTTGCAACCGAAACGTGGGATACGGGCTAATTAAATAATCTGATGCGCCTTCGTAACGGGGTGCGGTTTGGCCACCACCGCCGATTTCAAACTCGATCCCTGGAGGCTTGCCATCCGCCCTTGCTATTCCCGCAGGTCCCGCGATGGCGAGAGCAAACACAAATGCGGTCGGACAGGTAAACCTACGAAAGGCGATATTCACTTAGCTTGTCCCCTTGCTGCAACTCCAGTGACGATATGGAATCGCCAACACTTCCGACCAGTGACCTAGGCCGGAACGTTAAACTATCAATTCTCTTCCAGCGCAATTTTGGGAGCAAACGGGACAGAGCACCTTCTGTTTTTTTTGGTGCTCTTCATGAGGCGTGGCAAGTCTAGACCGCAGCCTATTCGTCCGCGCCTTCATTCATGCCGTCCACAGGCGCGAGATCGGGATCGTCCCACCGTTCGACATAGGAGTCGATCAGCCTATCGACGGCTGCCCGCGTCACTGCATTATGCGCGGGCGAAAAGCCGAGAGTGGCGACCATTTTCCAGTGACCGTACATCAACGATACGAACAGGTAGCCTATCTCAAGGCAGGCTTTCTGGTTGAGCTGCGGATGACTGACCTGCACCTCATGCGCGATCGTGTATTGCAGCAGGTTGTACTGGTCGTGGAGGTTTTTGCGGATCGATGGATGCGTCGAGGCAAGCGCCATCATAGCGTCATAGGCCGAGTCGTCTCGGGGCTTTTCGAGATCCCGGTCTGAAAGGAAGTCGAAATAGAAGTCGAGGAAAGTCTTCAGCCGGGTCGGCGATTGCGCATTCAGGATGCCCTTCATCAGGCAATCGCGGTAGGCGGCCGCAAGGCGATCACAGACGGCGACCATAAGTTCGACGGGATCGGGGAAATAGTGCCGAATTAGCTGCCTCGACATGTCGGCTTCCTGCGCGATCAGATCGTAGGAAATCAGCGGCAAGCCGTTTTTCAGGATGGCGTTATACGCGGCCTCTACGATTTCCGGTTTACGGACTTCCGATATCGGTTTTGGCATGCGTATCAGTCTGAAAAGCGATTGTTCGTGTTCTACTCTACCATAGGGGCAGCCCGGGCGCACTTACACCATGTTGGCAGCGTTGGACAGTCTGTTATTGGGGTGAAAAGCCGGCTTCGTGGCCTCGGAGGTTCCGGACAACGAAAACCGCCGGCAGAGGGTTGGGGGTGGGGACGAGCTGCCGGCGGCTTCCAAATCAGGCGATTGCCCTTATTTTTAAAATGGTGCACGGCAAATACATCTTCAATACCTGGCGGAACGATTTCAATAGATCGAGGCGACGTTCGGAGACCACCGCCGATTGATTGACGTCAAGGCGGAGTCCGTCGACAACCGCGATGATTTCGTGAGATTGGAATTGCAGGACGAGCCGCACGGCCCGTGTCGAACGAAGGAAAGGCGCCCTCATGTTTCCTAAAACGCTCTTCACTGTGACTGGCGGCAAACAGCCGGCCGGCGCGGTCGCGCGCGCCATCGAACTCAGTCGGGAAAATGCTTGCCACCTCGCCGTTCTGGTAATCGGGATCGCGCTGCCGGCCAGCGCGACTGCCTATGGCGCGGTTCCAGCGGATACATGGTCGGAGGAACGCGAGAAGGGGCGCGCCACTGCAACGCAAAAGGCGTCGGAAATCGAGACCCTTATGAAAGAGGCGGAGATCTCCGGCGATGTGGCGACCTATTATTGCGACGAGGGGCAGATCGCCGATATTGTCGGCATGCGCGCGCGCTATACGGATCTCGGGCTGGTTTTCCCCTCACCCGATCAGGATTCGCGGCTGACGAACAAGATTCTTGAGGGCTTCGTCTATCAGAGTGCGCGGCCTTTCCTTTTCGTACCGGGCAAAGCCTCCGCGACGCTGAAACCGAAGCGCGTTCTTGTTGGCTGGAACTCGACCCGCGAGGCAGCGAGCGCAGTCCATGACGCGATGGATATGCTGGGCGCGGCGGAAACCGTTCATGTCGCCATTGTCGATCCCGTAGCCGGCGAATTCGATCAGGGCGAGGAACCGGGGAGCGACATCGCCGCTTATCTGGCCCGCCAAGGCGCTAAGGTCACGGTCGACGTTCTTGCATCCGGCGGGTTAAGCGCCGCGGAGGCGCTCTTGCAGCATGCAACCGATATCGATGCCGACGTCATCGTCGCGGGCGCTTACGGTCATTCGCGCCTGCGGGAGTTCCTGTTCGGCGGCGCGACACGCGATCTGCTGGCCAATGAGCGCTTTCCGGTCCTCATGGCGCATTGATTGCGTATTGGTTTAACCCCCTACCGGTCTACAAAGCCTTTCGGTTTTCGCAGACCTCGGCACGAATGAAGCCGTGATTGCAAGCGATACAAACGAGGCAACCGCGCATTGCCGATAGTTTCCGACATCGCCGCCGGGGCCAAGTATATCCGGATCCCGGAAAAGCCATATTCGATGGCGCCGGACGATGTCCTATCTACCGTCGGCGTTAACGCCATTCTGGGTTTGACCAACGAGGAAGCCGCCCGCCGCCTTGCCCTTCACGGCCCGAATGCCCTGCGCCAAAAGCAGCGTAAAAGCGAACTTGTGCTGCTGATCGACCAGTTCCGCAGCCCGATCGTTTATCTGCTAATCGCGGCCGCTATCCTGGCGATATTGTTCGGCGAGACCATCGAATTTTTTGCAATTGTCGCGGTCCTGCTCATCAATGCGGCGATCGGGTTTACGACGGAGCTGCAGGCGGTCCGCTCGATGGAGGCTTTGCGCGAACTGACTGGACGGTCGGCCCTGGTACGTCGTGACGGGACAATACACACGGTTCCGGCCGAGAAACTCGTGCCTGGCGATATCGCTATCATAGACGCGGGCGACGTGATCGCTGCCGACATGCGGGTGATTTCGTCGGCCAATCTGTCGGCCGACGAATCGGCCCTCACCGGCGAATCCCTTCCGGTCGGAAAGACGACCGCAGCTGTGCCGGAGGACACGATCCTGGCCGAACGGACCTCGATGCTGTTCAAAGGTTGCGCGGTGACCGGCGGCACCGGCGAAGCGGTGATCACCGGCACAGGCATGAATACAGAGCTTGGCCGGATCACCCGATTGGTCGACGAAGCCGAGCCGGAACGTTCGCCGCTCGAACGGCAACTCTCCAGTCTCAGCCGTCACCTGATCTGGCTGACGCTGGGGATCACGGCCATCGTCGCGACGACCGGTATCATTGCCGGCGAAGACTTGACCTTGATGATCGAATCCGCGGTGGCGCTCGCGGTGGCCGCCATCCCCGAGGGTCTGCCAATCGTTGCGACATTGGCGCTGGCGCGCGGCATGCTCCGCATGGCCCGTCACAATGCGCTGATAGAGCAATTGTCTGCGGTCGAGACGCTCGGCGCCACGACGATAATCCTGACTGATAAGACCGGCACGCTGACGGAAAACCGCATGTCGGTCGACCGTGTGGTCACGGCGTCAGGAGAAATGACATTCGACCGCAACGACCGAATCTTCATCCTTGATGGCAAACCAATCCGGCCTGACCTCGGCGGCGACACCGGCCTCGTCTTGCGCAATGCGGCGCTCTGCAACAATGCCTCGCTCGGCGGCAACGGCGCGCTCCCGGCGGGAGATCCGATGGAGGTTGCGCTACTTGAGGCCGCGGCGGCCGGCGGAATTTTCCGCGACGTATTGTTGGAAAATCATCCGGAGGTCATCGAATATGCCTTCGACACCCATACCCGCATGATGGCGACCGTGCATGAGGACGGAACGAAATTTCTCGTAGCCGTAAAGGGTGCGCCGGAAGCTGTTCTCGACAAGATCGTCAATGTCGCCAATGGAGCCGGCACTCGGCTCTTCGACCGCGAGCAACATCGCCATTGGTCAACGGTCTGCGAGGTGATGGCGCTGCAAGGCTTGCGGCTGCTTGCGATCGCCGGAAAGGAGGTCGATACGCTCGATGCCTCTGTCTACGAGGGCTTGACGCTTTACGGTGTTATGGCCTTCCAGGATCCGCCGCGATCCGACATTTCTGTGGCAATCGCCGACGCGAGACGGGCCGGAATATCAGTGGTCATGGTGACGGGGGACCACGCGGCGACGGCGCAGCACATCGCAAACGCGGTCGGCCTTTCGGAGGACGGTCAGGATGTCGTCGTGGGCGGAGACTTGAAGTCTTTTGACGAGATGAGCGAGGAGGACCGCGAGCGGGTTTGCAAGACCCATGTCTTCGCGCGCGTGGATCCGGAACAGAAACTCGCTCTGATCCGCCTTCATCAGGAGGCCGGAGAAGTTGTCGCCATGACCGGCGACGGCGTCAATGACGCCCCTGCACTGCGCAAGGCCGATGTCGGCATCGCCATGGGCCTACGCGGCACGCAGGTCGCTCGCGAGGCGGCGGACCTCGTCCTGCGCGACGACGCCTTTTCGACTATTATACACGCGGTCCGCGAGGGGCGGCTGATCTATACCAATATCCGGCGCTTCTCGACCTATCTCTTGTCCTGCAATCTGAGTGAGATCCTGATCGTCGGTATCGCCGTGATGAGCGGCCTCCCATTGCCGCTCCTGCCGCTGCAGATTCTGTTCCTGAACCTCGTCACCGATGTTTTTCCGGCTTTTGCGCTCGGAACGGTAGAAGCTGATCGCAACGTCCTGTCTCGCCCGCCCCGTCCGCCATCCGAGCCGATCCTGGCGCGCACTCAGTGGATCGCGATTGTCGTACATGGCGTCGTCATCGCCCTGGTGACGTTGCTGGCGCTGTTCGCAGCGGTCCATGAGCTGAGCCTCAATGGCGACGCGGTGACATCAATGTGTTTCTACACGCTGGCGCTCGCGCAGCTCTGGCACGTTTTCAATATGCGCAACTGGCGCGATAAGCTCTTCTCCAGCCAGGTGACGCGTAACGCCTATGTCTGGGGCGCTATTGCGCTGTGTACCGGCATTCTCGCTGTCGCGGCAGTCCAGCCGACGCTGTCGCAAGTACTGAGTCTGGCTCCGCTGCCCCTGGATGCCTGGTTGGCAACGCTCGGCTTCAGCCTCGTGCCGGTCGTTCTGCGCGAATTGGCGGCCATCGTCATGCGGCTGCGGCATCAAGCCTGATCCGTGAAGCCTTCATTCGGTCTGTCCGCGCGGGACATGGAGACGAGGTCTTCTCGGGTCTCGCCGGAGTGTTCGATCAACCCCTTTGTGTCGGTCAGCTCGAAGTGGTTCGTGTCGATCGGTCGAATGACATGCTTGCGCACGAGGGTCTGGATGTTGCGGCTCAGCGTTTCCGGCGTCGTGCCGAGATAGGCGGCGATGTCGCGGCGTCCGATGGGCAGAGCGATCACAGGATTCGTCATCCGGTGGCGCTTCTGTGCATCGCAGAAAACATGGTCGGACCGCCGCGACAGGATGAAGAAAAACGTCGCGACGCGCTGCATCGTCGTGTGGCTCGAATTCATCGCAGCCCATTCACGCGTAGCATCAAGTTCATCGAGCGTCGACAGGAGTATTTCATGCTCCATGTCCGGATGTCGGCCCAGGAAGTTCTCGAAAGCATGACGGCTCATGCAGCACAGGGTTACGTCCGTCGCGGCTTCATAGGAAAAGCGCGCTAAATCCGCATAGGCGCGACCGAAGAAATCCGAAGGAAAAAGCAAGCCGACGATATTCTGATGGCCGCCCATGGACATGTTCGTCAGTTTGACGATTCCGCTTATGACATTGCCAACCAGGTCGGCTTCGTCGCCCTGGGCGATGATGACCTGACCTTTCTCGAAACGTCTGAGATGCGAGAGCCGACCGAGTTCGCGCAGCGCCTCCTCGGAAGCGCCACGACATATCGAACGGTGATTGATGGCGCACTGGTCACACTTCCAGCAACTTCCGGGGGAGAAGACTGCATCGTTCATCGCAAGTTGCCCGCCTCTTGATCTGCCGAACGACACCATTGTGCGATTGGAATGTCAAACGCATGAAGTCGGATCAAATATCTCGCGCCGTTGGTGAGGATTGACCAGCGTCAATGCTCGCGGATCGTAGTGCGCGAGAATTTTCGCCGGAAATTCAAGCGCGTTCTGGAGACCATGATGTCTTACAAGAGCATTCTGGCGCATATCGAATTCGATGGGAATTCGGATGGAAGGCTACACTATGCGACCGATCTCGCCGGTGAGCTCGACGCTTATCTGGTTGGGTTCGCGGCATCGGCTCTGCGCGCAATGCATGTCAGTGAAATGGGCATTGCAACCGATGAACTGTTCCGAAGCGAAGCCGGTGCGATGAATGTCCGGCGCTTTGAACAGTTACGGCGCTGTTTCTTCGCCATTGCCGGCGACGGGCCGAATTCGGCCTGGCGGCAATCGCAGGATTTGCCCACCAAAGCACTTCTTTTGCATGCGCGCGCCGCCGATCTTATCGTTTCGGGCACGCCGCATGGCGCAGCGCCTGGGGACAACTATCGCTCGGCCGACCCGGGAGAACTTGTCTGCAATGCTGGCCGACCGGTCATTTTTGTCGGGGAAGACAAGGTATTTCGGCACCCTGCCCGCGCGGTGATCGGCTGGAAGGATACGCCACAGGCGCGTCGCGCCATTACATTCGCATTGCCCTTCCTCGTTCTGGCAAAATCGGTCCTTGTGCTTGCGATCGGCGATCATCGGCACGGCGCTGACAATTCCGGTCCCATGGATGTCGTCCGCTTCCTGCTGCGCCATGGTGTCGATGCGGATGCGCGGATCATCGAGGAAGATGATAAGCCGGAAACTTTCATCGAGGCATTGGATGAAGAGAAATCGGACCTGGTCGTCACGGGTGCTTATGGACACAGCCGTTTACGCGAGCGCCTCTTCGGCGGCTTCACGCATGCGCTCTTGATGCGCTCGGATCTCAACCGGCTCATGGCTGGCTGATAATCGGGCCGCGTCCCTTCGGGCAATTTATCGTCGATCCATCGCATTGATGGGGGTCAAGGCATTCGGCCGCGATATCGTGAAACTGTCGCGAAACGCATCACTGCTTCGAAGATTTACCCCGGGTTGGCTGTTCGCAGTCTCGTGGACCGTTGCGCCTGATGGAAACGCGCCGAGGGAGAAGGAACCGGTTCTCATGCAAGCAAGCAAACGCACTGCGATCATCGGCGATATCGGCGGTACGCATGCCCGTTTTGCGATCTGCGACATCGACGAATTGTCGGTCTCGCATTTCGCCGTATTCCAGACCGCGATGTTTGCGTCTCTTCCCGAAGCCGTCGCGAATTATCTGGAGTCCATTCCTGACAATCCCGATATCGCCGGATTTGCGATTGCCGATCCCGTCACCGGAGATCGCATGGGCGTTGAAAACTCGTCCTGGTCCTTTTCCGCCGATGAGGTCAAAGCGGCATGCGGCGCTGACAGGGTCCATTTCGTCAACAATTTCGAGGCGCTGGCGCATAGCCTGCCCTATCTCATCGCGCATGATCGCTGCCAGATCAATCCCGGAGAGCCCGTGGACGGCGCTCCGATGATCGTGCTCGGCACGGGCGGTGAATTCGGTTCGGCCATGCTGATCGAGGCGTTCGGCAAGCGGATATCGATTGCGGGCCATGCCGGACACGCCGCCTTCGCGGCGTCGAACGACCGTGAAATGGTGATCCTGAAGAAGGTCGCCGGCAATTTCGGCTACGCGCCGATCCAGTCGATCCTGTCCGGGCGCGGCATCGAGGCGCTCCACGCCGCACTGGCGGATATTGAGGGCATGCCGGAGCCGAAGCTCGGGGCGCGCGACATCATCGACCTGGCGATCAGGGATGAGGATCAGCTTGCGAGCGATACGCTCGATTGTTTCGTATCGATTCTGGCGCGCCTGGCCGGCGACATGGCGCTTCAGCACGATGCCCGCGGCGGTGTATATATTGGTCGAGGTATCACGCCGAAGATTTTGAAATATCTGGATAATGACCGTTTTCGCGAGACTTGGCGCAACAAGGGCGAGATGTCCGCCCATCTGGCCTCGATCCCGGTCTATGCCATCCTCGCGAATGACGCCGGCCTGCGCGGCGCTGCGGTCGCGACATCCGACGCCTTCCCGATGTGAAACGGCCTCTGCCGCTCAGCCGTGCACGCGGGTGACGCCGTTCTCGTAGAGCGCGAGGACATCGTGCCTGCGGCACAACTCGGTGCCCGGCGTCATAACCGCAGCAGACCCGGCCGCGATGCCAAAGCGGAACGCCTCGTGGATCGTGTGCCCCTGCGTGAGCCACCACACCATGCCGGCGACGAAACTGTCGCCCGCCCCGACCGCCGATGCCTCTCGGACATGGATCGACCGCATCCGCACGACGCCCTCGGCATTGGCGAGGAACGCGCCGCCCTTGCCCATCGACACGGCGATGTTCTCCGCCGCGCCCCGCTTGACCAGTTCGATGGCCGCAGCGCTGGCGCTTTTCTCGTCAAGCCGGTCGCCGACGAGCTTTTCCATTTCGCTTATCGACGGCTTGAGCAGAAAGATCTTCGCGTGGTCGACCGTCTCGCGCAGCGCCTCGCCTGATGTGTCGAGCACGAAACGGATGCCCTTCTTCTGCGCAACAGCGGCCATGCGCCGATAGGTATCGGCAGGCGCGCCATTCGGCAGGCTGCCGCTGGCGATGATGTAATCGCCCTCGAATGTCTCGATGAACTCGTGAACCGGTTCTATCTCTCTCGGATCGACCGTCGGACCTTCCGGCACGAAGCGGTATTCGAAATTGGTGCTCAGCTCATGCACCATCAGTGCGATGCGGTTGTCGCCTGCGATAGGCACGCGATGACGGCCGATATCGTATTGGGCGAGCAATCCGTCATAGAGTTCGCCGGTCGTGCCGCCCGAGAGATAGACGAGTTCGGCCCGCCCGCCGAGTTCCGCGATGACGCGCGCGACATTGGCGCCGCCGCCGCCGGCGAAATGCTTCTGGTTGACGGTCCTCGTCTTCAGCGTCGGACGCACATGTTCCGCGTCGCAGCTGACATCGATGGCGGGATTGAGGGCAATCGTAAGAATGCGTTCCATGGTCTCTGCCGTGTCGGTGCGTGACATGAATCGGGCCGGCGTACCGGCCCGTTTTTCCGTTTGTGTATCAGACCGACCGGGCTGACGTCACCCGCCGGATGGTCAAGCGGTACCTTTCTTTCGGGCCGCTTCGGCCGCCGCGACCTGCTTCTTCACCGCGATAAAGCTGTCAGGCGTCACCGAGATCGAGTCGATGCCACAATCGACGAGGAACTGCGCGAATTCCGGATGGTCGCTCGGCGCCTGACCGCACAGGCCGACCTTCGCGCCGGCCGTATGGGCCTCGCGGATCACGCTGGAGATCATCCATTTGACCGCCTCGTCCTGTTCGTCGAAAAGGCCCGACAGCCGGTCGGAATCGCGGTCTACGCCGAGTGTCAGCTGCGTCAGGTCGTTGGAGCCGATCGAGAAGCCGTCGAAGCGGGTCGCAAATTCCTTCGCCAGGATGACGTTCGACGGGATCTCGCACATCACATAGACATGCAGCCCGTTTTCGCCGCGTGTCAGGCCGTTCTCAGCCATCACAGCGAGCACCTTGTCGGCCTCGCCGACGGAACGGCAGAACGGAATCATCATGATGACATTGTCGAAACCCATCTCGTTGCGCAGGCGCGCCATGGCCTGGCATTCCAGCGCGAAGCCGGGTTTGTAGGCCTCGGAATAATAGCGGGACGCGCCTCGGAACCCGATCATCGGATTTTCCTCATTCGGCTCGAAACCCGAGCCGCCGAGCAGACCCGCATATTCGTTGGTCTTGAAGTCGCTCATTCGCACGATGACCGGCTTCGGATAGACCGTCGCCGCGATCCGCGCCAATCCGCGCGCCAGTCGGTCGACGAAATACTCCGATTTGTCGTCATAATCGCGCGTAAGTTCCTCGATCTCGGCGCGCACCTCCTCGTCATGTACCTGATCGAAATGGATCAGCGCCATCGGGTGGACCTGGATCTGGTTGTTGATGACGAACTCCATGCGGGCCAGGCCAACGCCGTCGGACGGGATTTGCCACCAGCGGAACGCCGAGCCGGGATTGGCGAGATTGAGCATGACGCGGGTATCGGTTGGCGGGATGTCGGACAGTGATTCCGTCTTCTCCTCGTAATCGGCGAAGCCCTCATAGACGAAGCCTTCGTCACCCTCCGCACAGGAGAGCGTCACGTCTTGCTCGCTGTGCAGCACATGCGTTGCCTCGCCGGTGCCGACGACCGCGGGGACGCCTAGTTCGCGGCTGACGATGGCCGCATGTGAGGTACGGCCCCCGTGATCGGTGATGATGCCGGCCGCACGTTTCATGATCGGCACCCAGTCGGGGTCGGTCGTGCCGGTCACGAGGATCGATCCGTCGATGAACTTGTCGATGTCCTTCACGTCCTCGATCAGGCATAGCCGACCGGTGACGAGGGAACCACCGATGGAAAGCCCCTTGGTCAGGAGCTTGCCCTTCGACTTGATCGTGTAGGATTTGAAAGAGGTCTGGTCACGGCGCGCCTGCACGGTTTCGGGACGCGCCTGGACGATGAAGAGATCGCCCGTCTCGCCGTCCTTCGCCCACTCCATATCCATCGGGCAGCCATAGTGCTTCTCGATGATCGTCGCCCAGCGCGCCAGCGTCAGGATTTCTTCGTCGTCGAGAACATAGGCGGCGCGCTCGGCCTTGGAGGTCGGCACGTTCCTGGTCTTCTCCGCGCCCGAGGCATAAATCATCTTGATGCGCTTGGCACCGACCTTCTTCTCGACAATTGGCTTGAACGTTCTGCCTTCGAGCAGTGGTTTGAAGATGACGAACTCGTCCGGGTCGACCGCGCCCTGGACGACATTCTCACCGAGGCCCCAGGCCGCGTTGATAACGACCACCTTGTCGAAGCCCGTTTCGGTATCGATGGAGAACATCACGCCCGAGCCGCCCTTGTCCGAACGCACCATCTGCTGCACGCCGATCGACAGCGCCACCTGCAGGTGATCGAAGCCCTTGACCTGCCGGTAGCTGATCGCACGGTCGGTAAACAGCGAGGCGAAACACCGCTTGCAGGACTCGAGCAATTCGCGCTCGCCCTTGACGTTCAGATAGGTTTCCTGCTGGCCAGCGAAGCTGGCGTCCGGCAGATCCTCGGCGGTTGCCGACGAGCGCACGGCGACATCGACATCCTGCTTGCCGACCTTCTTCGACATGTTGCGGTAGAATTCGCCGATTTCGTTCGCAAGAGCGTCCGGCCATTTTCCGCGCAGGATCATCTTGCGGACGGCGGCGCCCGTCTCGGTGAGGGTGACATGACCTTCCTCGTAATCCCGCATGGCGTCGGCGATGCCGGACTTGAGATCGTTGGCCTCGAGGAAGTCCCAATAGGCTTTCGATGTCGTCGCGAAACCGGTCGGAACGGCGATGCCTTTCGATCCGAGCTCATTGAGCATTTCGCCAAGCGACGCGTTCTTGCCGCCAACCCGCGGCACGTCCTTCCGGCTCGCATCTTCAAGCCAGATTACAGTCTCGGAATCGGTCATCGATGGGGTCCCTCCAATTCTTCACATGATGAAATGACACAACCATCCGACGAGAAACGCCGCATTGACTGACATCAAGATGCGTAAAACGCGAATGCCGAAAGGTGGTCATCCGGAATGATCCTCTTTCGGGAACGGCGTGAAACAGTGTTCGTCGCGTGCTCTCGCTGGACGATGTCCTCGAAGCGCGGAGCCCTCATGGGATCGGGCGGTACGCTGGTTCGCAAATCGAATCGTGATCGCCCGTCTTTCGGAACCAAACCGCCTTTCAAACGTCATCCCGGTGACCATTGTCACGATTTTCATGAATCGAAACGGGCGTGCGAATTCAAGGGGTTCCAAGGAATTTGCTGCGCTGCGCAAGGGAATTGAACAGCTAAGCAGTTGATTTTGCGTGAGAGATACCTATCATTAAGGACATGAATGTGCGCTGCACAAATTCATCGGGTTACTATCAGCGCCCTCGCGGGCCGCGTCTTTCGGGAAGCGTTCCAGCCTCCCGTCCCCCCGGATAACCGTCATCAAATTTCGCTCCGGACAGCGCCATTCGTTGTCCGGGTAGAAGTCCAACACGACCGGAAGCTAAAATGACCGCACCCCTCGTCGACAGGCAATCTGTCATCGCAAAGACACGTCCATATTCCCGCATCGCCGTCATCGGCGCCGGCGCATGGGGAACGGCGCTCGCCGCCGTCGCCCGGCGTGCAGGCCGCGAGGTGACGATATGGGGCCGCGACCCGGAAGTCGTGCGCTCCCTCAACGAGGAAAACCGCAACAACCGCTATCTCCCGGATATCGACCTTCCCGCCGGTATGAAGGCGACAACCGATCTCGGCGAGGCGCTTGTCGGAGCGGAGGCGGTCATGCTCGTGACGCCGTCGCACACGGTGCGCGACATAAGCCGTGCAGTCGCGGAGCATCTTGAGGAAAAGACCGCGATCGCACTCTGCGCCAAGGGCATCGAGGCAGGCACCGGACGCCTGCTTGCCAATGTCGCCGGTGCCGAAATGCCCGGCCATCCGGTCGGCGCGATTTCCGGCCCGACCTTTGCCCATGAGACCGCGAAGGCCTATCCGACTGCCGTGACGGTCGCCTTCGACTTCACCCATGAGGACCGGTTGAGCCCCTCTGAGAGTGCGGCGGCGCGTTTTGCGCTGTCGCTCAGCTCAGAGACCTTCCGTCCCTATATTTCCGACGACCTGACCGGCGTCGAGATCGGCGGTGCGGTCAAGAACGTCATCGCGATTGCTTGCGGCATGATGACCGGCGCCGGCTTTGCGGAGAATACGCGCGCGGCGCTGATCGCACGCGGCATGGACGAGATGAAGGCGCTCGCCGAAGCACTCGGCGGACGGCGCGAGACAATCACCGGGCTTTCGGGTGCCGGCGATCTGACGCTGACCTGCTCCAGCCGCACGTCGCGCAACATGTCTCTGGGCATCCAGCTCGGCCAGGGCATGGCCCGCGAGAACTGTTTCGAGGGCCGTCCGGTCGTCGTCGAGGGCGAGGTCAACTCTGTCTCGGTGACCGACCTTGCCCGCCGAATGGATGTCGCCATGCCGATCTGCGAGGCGGTCTGGCAAATCTTGCATGGCGGTGCCGATCTGCGCGCCACCTTCGCCCATCTCTGGTCGCAGCCGATCATGGGCGAGCCCAAGGCGCTGGATATCGTCATCGACCACCCATCCGGCCGCACGGCCATCGAGGATTTTGCGGGAGTGTTCGCATGAACGAGATGAGCGCCATCGGCTATCCCCCGCTCCGCGAGCGCGATTTCGTGCTTGCAACCGATCTCGACGGCACATTTCTCGGCGGCACCGACGAGAACCGCGCCGCCCTCTATGACTGGATCGAGGAAAACCGCGCGACCATCGGCCTGATCTTCGTGACCGGCCGCGATCCCGAATTCATCGCGGATATTTGCGACGGGACAAACGTGCCGTGGCCGGACTATGTGATCGGCGATGTCGGCACCACCATCGCGGAAGTCCGTGACGGCGGCTCCATTGCCCCCATCGGAGCGCTGGAAGAGGATATCTCGCAGCGTTGGGGCGACAAGGGCGACGCGGTGCGCGAGGCGCTGCACGGCCATCCCGGTCTCACCCTGCAGCGCACCCCTTTCCGTTACCGCGTCAGTTATGACCTCGCCGCCGATGATTATCGTCCGGGCGCGGAAGACAAGGTCGCGGCGCTCGGCCTCGACCATCTGGTCTCCGACAACCGTTTCTTCGATGTCCTGCCAAAAGGCGTCAGCAAGGGGCCGTCGCTGAAACGGCTCGTCGCCCATCTCGGCATCGAAGAGCCGCGCGTGCTCGCGGCAGGCGACACGCTGAACGACCTGTCAATGCTGGAATCCGGCATCCAGGCCGTGGCCGTCGGCGGCGCGGAAGCCGCCCTGCTCGATCGCGTTTCGCATCTCGACCACGTTTTCACCGCAACCGAAATCGGCGCCGCCGGCATCCTGCAAGCCGTTGCCGCACTAGACCTGCACCCGACACCGAAAGGATAAGACATGCCCTCCGAACTGGTTATCGTTTATCACCGTCAGCCCTATGAGGAGGTGGTGGAGAACGGGAAGACCGTCTTTCGCGAGAACAAGAGCCCGAACGGCATCGTCCCGACCCTGAAAAGCTTCTTCGGTCATGTCGACAAGGGGGCGTGGATCGCCTGGAAAGAGGCCGAGGACCCGAGCAATCCGACTTTCGAGCGGACGATCGAGATCAGCGACCAGTATGGCGACTACACGGTTTCGCGTCTGCCGCTGACCGCGCAGCAGGTTTCCAGCTTCTACCACGTCACCTCGAAGGAGGCCTTCTGGCCGATCCTCCACTCCTTCAAGGAGAAGTACAATTACGACCCGGTCGATTGGCCGACCTTCAGGGAAGTCAATTGGGCCTTCGCCGAGGCTGCCGCCGCCGAGGCTGCGGAAGGCGCCGTCGTCTGGATCCATGACTACAATCTCTGGCTCGTCCCAGGCTATCTGCGCCAGTTGCGCCCCGATGTGCGCATATCCTTCTTCCACCACACGCCCTTCCCGGCGCCGGACATCTTCAACGTCCTGCCTTGGCGCAAGGAAATCGTCGGCAGCCTGCTCGCCTGCGATGTCGTCGGCTTCCACATCCCGCGCTATTCGGCGAATTTCGTGCAGGTCGCGCGCTCGCTTTACGATGTCGACGTGACGAAGCGCGAAAAGGTGGCGGACGAATTGATCAATGACGGCACCGCGCTGGTCGAGCGCTCCGTGCCGACATCTATCACTTATGAGGATCGCGATATCCTTGTTTCCGCCTGCCCGGTGGGCGTCGACGTCGACTTCATCAGCGAACGTTCCGACGCGAGCGAGACATTGGACAAGACCGCAACCATCAAGCAGGAGATCGGCGACGACACGAAACTGATCTTGTCGGTATCGCGGACCGACTACACAAAGGGCGGCATCGAACAGTTGCTGACCTATGAGCGCTTGCTGGAACGCCGCAAGGACCTCCGCGGCAAGGTGCGGTTGATGCATGTCTCCGTAAGCGCCAACCGGAACATGGCCGTCTACGAACAAATCCAGGGCGAAGTCGAGCAGATCGTCGGCCGCATCAATGGTCGGTTTGGCTCGCTCGAATGGCAGCCCATTTCACTGATCTCCACGGCGGTCCCGTTCCGCGAACTAGTAGCCTATTATCGCGCGGCGGATATCTGCTGGATCACTCCGCTCGCCGACGGCATGAACATCGTCGCCAAGGAGTATGTCGCCGCACGCACCGACGAGGATGGCGTATTGGTTCTGTCGGAATTCGCCGGCGCAGCCGTCGAGATGTCGGCGTCGGTCATCACCAATCCGTTCTCGCACAAGTCGATGGATACGACGATCGACATGGCGCTCGACATGGAACCCGAAGACCGGAAGGGCCGCATGCAGGCCTTGCGCGCCACGCTGCGCCACTACGATATCCAGGCTTGGGCTAAAGAGCAGCATCGCCTGTTCGAGGCCGCGGGCAAACATGGTACTGGAAAGGGTAACGTACAGACGGCGGCCTGAGACGATTAACCTCGTCTAAAAGCCGTCCGCTTAGAATGCCGCTCCGTCGAACGGAGCGGACATGGCGCGGATCTTGAACTCGATACGGATGGGCGACTGGTTGGAAAAAGACCGGATGCTCGTCTATCCGCTGGTGATCATGGCGACTACCGTGGTCTCTATCGCGTATGTTCTGTTCAGCCATGGAGGCGTCCTTCCAAATGGCTCGCCCTTCGGGGCCGACTTCGTCAGCTTCTGGGTGGCGGCGCGCGAAGCGTTGGCCGGTCATCCGGAAACACCCTATCTCATGGCACGTTTCGCCGCTGCACAAGACGCTATCTTCGGCGACGGCAATGTTTACGCCTTCTATTATCCGCCGCATTATCTCGCTTATATGCTGCCTTTTGGCGCGTTGCCCTACTACCCGGCTCTCGCCACGTGGCTGGCAGTCAGCTTCGCTGCGGCGCTCTGGGCGTTGACACAAATCGCCGGACGGCGGATCGAAGTCCTCGTGCTGGCGCTCGCCTTTCCGGCGACCTTCCTGACCGTAGCCCATGGCCAGAATGCTTTCCTGTCAGCAGCGCTGTTCGGCGGCGGCCTCGTATTGCTGCGCACGAGGCCCGTCCTTGCTGGTATTCTTTTTGGCCTGATGACCTTCAAGCCCCAACTTGGCCTAGTGATCCCACTGGCGTTGATCGCGGGTGGAAACTGGCGAACAATCCTATCTGCCGGCGCGACGGCGGTACTGGCCGCTGCCTTTTCTGCAGTCTTGTTCGGGGCCGAAATCTGGGCGCTTTTCTTGCAACAGGGCGGCGATGCGATGGCGACATTGCGCGACGGCGTCGTCGACCGTAACAAGATGCTCTCCGTCTACGCGATGCTTCGCCTGGTCGGCACGGGGCACTCTACAGCGGTGGTCCTCCAGTCCGTCGTGTCGGTCTTGGTTGCTGCGGCAGTCACCTGGGCCTGGTTCCGCAAGGACGCTATCACATACGATACCCGCGCCGTCGTGCTGTTGTCCGGGGCGCTGCTCGCGACCCCCTTCGTGTTGAGCTACGACCTGTTCCTTCTCGCTCCGGCCCTCGCCTTTAACGGGGCCCGCGGAGCCACAACAGGGTTCCAGCCCTATGAGAAATCGATACTCGCATTCCTATATTGCGCACCGTTCCTCATCCTCGGTCTGATGGCGGTGAGTCTGCCGATTGCACCATTCGTTCTTGCCTTGCCGTTCCTGCGAGCGCTGAAAAGCGCCGTGGACCAAAGTCGGCACCATGCAGGCAATGCGCTGATCGCCGCGGAATGAAAAAAGGCGCCCCGAAAGGCGCCTCTCCGTTGTCACATAACGCGGGCTCTTACTGCGGCAGCTTGTCGTCGACGCCTTCGACATAGAAGTCCATGCCGAGAAGCGTCCCGTCGTCGGACACCTCACCCTCCTTCAGCCAGACGGTACCGTCCTGCTTGTTGACTGGTCCGGTGAAGGGATGCAGTTCACCCGACTCGATCTTGGCTTCGGTGTCCTCGGCCATCGCCTTAACGTCGTCCGGCATATTGGTGTAGGGCGCCATCGCTAGAATACCTTCTGCAAGGCCGTCCCAGCTCTGCTCGCCCCCCTTCCAGGTGCCGTCCATCGCCGCCTGGATTTTCTTGACGTAATAAGGCCCCCAGGTGTCCATGATCGCGGTCAGCTGCGCATTCGGGCCGGCCTCGATCTGGTCGAACGCTTGACCGAATGCGTGGATGCCGCGCTCCTCCGCGATCTGCATCGGCGCGGCCGAGTCGGTGTGCTGCGTGATGATGTCGACGCCCTGGTCGATCAGCGCCTTGGCGGCGTCGGCTTCCTTGCCGGCGTCATGCCAAGTGTTGACCCAGACCACCTTTAGCTTGAAGTCCGGATTGACCGAACGCGCGCCGAGCAAGAAGCCGTTGATGCCCATCACCACTTCCGGGATCGGGAAGGAAGCGATGTAGCCGGCGACGCCGGTCTTCGACATCTTGCCGGCGATTTTGCCGATGATGTAGCGGCCTTGGTAGAAGCGCGAATTGTAGGTGGTGACGTTCGGCGCGGTCTTAAAGCCGGTTGCATGCTCGAACTTCACATCCGGGAATTTTTCGGCGACAGCAAGTGTCGGGTCCATATAGCCGAAGGATGTCGTGAAGATGATGCCGCAACCAGAGCGTGCGAAACGCTCTATTGCACGCTGCGAATCTGGGCCTTCCGGAACATTTTCCAGATAGGCCGTCTCCACCTTGTCGCCGAGCTTTTCCTCGACATATTGACGGCCGATATCATGCGCCTGCGTCCAGCCACCGTCGGTCTTGGGACCGAGATAGATGAAGCAGGCCTTATATTTATCCTGGGCGGACGCGCTCGTGGCGACCATGATCGCCAGCGCAGACGCGAGACCCAATACGAGCTTTTTCATAGACTTACCTCCATTTGATTGACGCGGAGGATTTTCCTCCGCTGGATTCCATGCCGTCTGTCCCGTCTGTTTCTAGCGATCCGGCACGAAGGGTTGTCCCAGCGATGCGGGCGTGTTCATCGTCGTAAGACGCCGATCGCGGGAGATGAGTACGAGAACCACGATCGTCGCCAGATAGGGCAACGACGACAGAAGTTGCGAGGGAATGCCAAAGCCGAGCGCCTGCGCGTGTAACTGACCGATTGTTACCGCGCCGAAAAGATAGGCGCCCGCCAGCACGCGCCAAGGGCGCCAAGAGCCGAAAACCACCAGAGCGAGCGCGATCCATCCGCGGCCGGCGGTCATGTTCTCAACCCATTGCGGCGTGTAGACGATAGACAGATGCGCCCCGGCAAGGCCGGCGCATGCGCCGCCGAACATCACAGCCAGATAGCGGTAGCGGATCACCGGTATGCCTAGCGCATGCGCAGATTTGTGGTTGTCGCCAATCGAGCGCAACGTCAGCCCGGCTCTGGTCCGAAAGAGAAACCACATGACGCC
Organism: Ahrensia sp.; assembly: GCA_002706335.1. Classification (GTDB taxonomy): domain Bacteria; phylum Pseudomonadota; class Alphaproteobacteria; order Rhizobiales; family Rhizobiaceae; genus Oricola. The sequence goes on along the minus strand of PAKZ01000009.1, from coordinate 64,777 downwards.
CGCGGTCAGCGCGATCGACATGTAGAAGATCGGGTCCTGCCCGAAGATCAGCCGTCCGACGAGCGGAATGTCCGTTAGTACCGGAATGTCGAGGGTCGGCAGGCGCACGCCCGCCTTGCCGACGAACCCCTCGCCGATCAGGCCGGACAGTCCGATGCCGAGTAGCGTCAGCGACAGGCCGGTCGCTACCTGATTGGTGGCGAGGCTCAGCGTCAGGAAGCCGAACAGGAGCGAGAGCAATGCGCCGCCCGCGATGCCGGCGGCAACGCCGATCCAGGCATTGCCCGTTAGGATCGCCGCAGCGAAACCACAGACCGCGCCGATCACCATCATGCCCTCGACGCCCAGATTGAGCACGCCAGAGCGTTCGACGATCAGTTCGCCGATTGCCGCGATCAGCAGCGGTGTCGCGGCGGTCGCGATGGTCAGCAGGATGTTCTGGGCGATCTCCATCACGATTTCTCCAGCGCCGAGGCGATTGCGCGCCGGACGAGCCGGATGCGGTAGTGAATGAGCGTGTCGCAGCCGAGCACGAAGAACAGCAGCATCCCCTGGAAGACGCGGGCGACCTTGTCGGAAACGCCGAGCGAAATCTGTGCCGCCTCGCCGCCGAGATATGTCAGCGCCAGAACCAATCCGGCGGCGACGATGCCGATCGGGTTCAGCCTCCCCAGGAAAGCGACGATGATTGCGGTGAAGCCGTAGCCGGGCGAGATAGTCTCGCGCAGTTGGCCAATCGCGCCGGAGACCTCGGTGATCCCGGCAAGACCGGCCAGCGCGCCGGAGGTTAAAAAGGCGAAGAAGGCCATCTTTGAAGCGCTGAAGCCGGCGAACCGCCCTGCCCTCGGGCTGGTGCCGATGAGCCTAACCTCGAAACCCTTCAAGGTCGAACGCAGCATGAACCAGACGACAAGCGCTGCGACAATAGCGAAGACGATACCCAGATGCGCACCGCCCTGCGACGGCGCGATCTCCGGCAGCCGAGCTACGGCAGGAAAGCGAATGGAGCCGGGGAAGCCGGAGCCGTTCGGGTCGCGGAACACGCCGCGCGCCAGCCAATCGAGGAACAGTTGCGCGACATAGACGAGCATTAGGCTCGTCAGGATCTCGTTTGTGTTGAACCGCGTCTTCAGGAAAGCGGGGATTGCTGCGTAGGCGGCACCGCCGATCATTCCCATGATCATCATCAGCGGCAGCAGCAGCGGGCCGCCGAAGCCCGGCACAAGAATCGGTAGCAGGGATCCGACGATGCCGCCGAAAATGAACTGGCCTTCCGCGCCGATGTTCCAGTTGTTGGAAATGTAGCAGACCGACAGGCCGACCGCGATCAGGATCAGCGGCGTCGCCTTGATGATCAGTTCATGGACCGACCAAATCTCGGTCAGCGGTTCGATGAAGTAGGAATAAAGCGCCGGCAGCGGCGGCTTGCCGATCAACCAGAACAGGATCGCACCGGCGATCAGCGTCAGCGCGAAGGCGATGAAGGGCGATAGCGCGGAAAATAGCGCCGATTGCTGCGGACGCCTTATCAGTTCGACCCGGATCATGACGCCCCCAGTTCCACGCCGTGGCTCGCATGCCCTGGCTCCGCGCCGCCCATCAACAGGCCGATCTTCTCATAAGTCGCTTCGGCGATCGGCAGCGGCACTGAAAGTTTGCCGTTATGCATGACGGCGATGGCGTCGGAGACCTCGAAGAGCTCGTCGAGATCCTGGCTTATAACAAGCACAGCCGATCCCGACCGCGCCAGTTCGATTAACGCCTGGCGGATTTTCGCCGCGGCACCCGCGTCGACACCCCATGTCGGCTGGTTGACGACCAGCACCGCCGGCTTGCGGTCCAGTTCGCGGCCAATAATGAATTTCTGCAGGTTGCCGCCCGACAAGGCCGCCGCTTCCGGATCTTCGGCGCTCTTGCGCACATCCATCTCCTCGACAATTCGCTTCGTCGCTTTGGTGATCGCGCCGTTTCGGATTACCCCGAGCGATCCCAGAAACGCCTTGGCGTCAGTCCGGTAGCGCGACAGGAGGAGGTTTTCCGAGAGCTTCATCGTCGGCGCGGCGCCGTGACCGAGCCGCTCCTCAGGGACGAAAGCTGCGCCGGACCGGCGGCGCTGCGTGATCCCCAGCCGCCCTACATCGCTTCCCCGCAGGCGCACCTCGCCGGCCGCCTTCTGCAGGACCTCGCCGGAGATTGCCTCGAACAATTCGCCCTGGCCGTTGCCGGCGACGCCGGCAATGCCGATCACCTCTCCTGCCTTGACCGCCAGCGAAATGGCGGTCAACGGGACGGCGAAGGGGCTGGCGGCGGCGCGGTTGAGATCACGAATTTCCAGGAGCGCGTCGCCCTCCGGACCTTCTTTCGACGCGCGCTCCACCGCGTCGACATCGGCCCCAACCATCATGCTGGCCAAGGAGGACGGCGTCTCTTCCGACGGCTTGCAATGGGCGACAACCTTGCCGTGGCGCAGAACGGTCGCTCGGTCGCAAATTCGCTGAACCTCTTCAAGACGGTGCGAGATGTAGAGGATCGACTTACCCTCGCTTTTCAGCTGGAAGAGCGTCTCGAACAGCTTCTCCGCCTCCTGCGGCGTCAGCACCGACGTCGGCTCGTCGAGGATAATCAGTTCCGGCTTCTGCAACAGGCAGCGCACGATTTCGATGCGCTGGCGCTCGCCGACGGAAAGGTCGCCAACGACCGAATTGGGATCGAGTGGCAGGCCATAGGCGTCGCCGAGCGCCCGGGCGCGTTCGGCAATGGTCGAAATAGCGATTTTCTCGTCGAGTGAAAGCGCGATGTTCTCGGCGGTGGTCAGCGCATCGAAAAGCGAGAAATGCTGGAAAACCATGCCGATCCCGAGCGCACGCGCCTGCATCGGATTGGTGACAACGACCGGTTGGTCCTTCCAGAAGATCGTGCCGCCATCGGGCTGCAGCGATCCGAACAGCATTTTCACGAGAGTAGATTTGCCCGCGCCGTTCTCGCCGAGCAGAGCGTGGATTTCTCCCGGAACGATATCGAGATTGACACTGTCATTGGCTTTCAATTCGCCGAACGTCTTTGAAATGCCCTCCACTTTCAAGAGGGTCGGCGAAGATGACGTAGCCCCGACATCGTTCAATGGTGTTTTACCCTTTGATAAAATCTCGCGTTTCAATGCTAAGCGCATTCCAACGTGTTGCGCAAACGCGAAAAGCCCGTTTCTCGTGGTTTTTCAGTCGAAACCTGCAATTATTTTCGGAGTAAAAGCTGCATGCTTCAAATGGTCCCGCCGCGAATTGAATGACGGGGCTGGACAGACGCCACCGGCTCCGCCACTTGTCGGGGCAGGACTACGACAAGGAAAATTGCGATGATCGAAAGCGATATCGTTGTTGTCGGCGGCGGACCGGCAGGCATGGCGGCGGCGCTACAAGCCGCCAAATCCGGCTATTCGGTCACCCTCGTCGCGCCGTCAGGCACATTCCTTGAAAGCGACGACCGCACGACCGCGCTAATGATGCCGGGCACCGATTTGCTTGCCGAGCTCGGAGCGTGGGAACACATAGAGGCCGACGCCACGCCGATGACCACCATGCGGCTGATCGATGGGACAAGGCGGCTTATCCGCGCTCCCACCGTGACATTCGAGGCCTATGAGATCGATCAGCCGGCCTTCGGCTATAACATCGTCAACAGGTCTCTCAACGCTGCCCTCCTCAAGGCGGTCGAAGCGCAGCCGGCGATTCGTGTCGTCGACTCGATGGCGAGCTCGGCGTCTTGGAGGCCTGACCACGCTACGGTACTGCTCGCCAACAGCGAGATACTCCAGGCGAGGCTCGTGGTCGCGTCCGACGGCGTGAATTCGCTCCTGCGCGAAAGCGCCTCCATCGGCACGCGCCGCTGGGGCTATCCGCAGACAGCCATCGTTCTGACCTTCGAACATTCGCGCGATCATGGTTTCGTGTCTACCGAATTCCACACAGAGCGCGGCCCCTTCGCCCAGGTTCCGATGAAGGGCAAGCGCTCCAGCCTCGTTTGGGTGGAAACGCCGGTCGAAGCCGAACGCATCGCTGCGCTCGACGGCGATACGCTCGCCCGCATGATCGAGGAACGCATGCAGTCGATGCTCGGAAAGGTGAGCGCGGTCTCCAAGCCGCAATGCTGGCCGCTCTCGGGCATGATCGCGCATCGCTTCGCCGCCGAACGGCTCGTCCTGATCGGCCAGACCGCACATATTTTCCCGCCTATCGGCGCGCAGGGTCTCAACCTGTCGATGCGAGACATCGCCGATCTCGGCAAATGCCTCGAACGCGCCGGCGGCGATCCGGGTGCGTCCGCCGTCACCGCGCGCTATGACCGCATGCGCCGTGCCGACGTGACGACGCGGACGGGAACGGTCGACATGCTCAACCGCTCGCTTCTGACCGGTTTCCTGCCGGTTCAGATCGCCCGCGCCGTTGGGCTTGGCATGCTTATCGCCATTCCGCCGCTACGAAATATCGCGATGCGCGAAGGCATGGCGCCCGGCGCCGGATTTCGAAGCTTGTTTTCCCGGCCGTTCAGGGAAAGAGATCGGCCGGGAGCCAGCCATTCGTCATAGAGAACAGTAAACCGGTGACCGTGACGACCGATGCCGTCGTCGTGATCAGCACCGAGGCCGAAGCGCGTTCGACCCAGACATCATATTGCTGGGCGATGACGAAGACATTCGTCGCAGTCGGCAACGCGGCGAGCAGAACGCCTGAATAGACCCAGATCGGCGGGAAATTGCCAATCAGGCTCAATAACACATAGACGATGACCGGGTGGATGATCAGCTTGATCGCAACGATGAACGCCATGTCAGACGGCACCCGCCGCAAGGGTCTAAGGGCCAGCGTCACACCCATGGCGAACAGAGCGCAGGGCGCGGCGGCATTGGCGAGATAGTTCAGCAATGTCTGCAAGGGCGCCGGTGTCTGGAAGGACAGGATCGCCGCGCCGACGCCGATGATCGTAGCCAGGATGAAGGGGTGCGTGAAGACGCGCTTAAGGACACCGAGCGCCAGTTGCGCGGGCGTCTGCTGGCTTCCGTCCCGGCCGGACAGCGCCATCATCAGCGGCGCCATTACGAAATGCAGCGTGTTGTCGAAACAAAATACCAGCGCCACCGGCACGACCGCCTGTTCGCCGAACGCCAGCAGCGCCAAACCAGGCCCCATATAGCCGATATTGCCATAGGCGGCGGCGAGCCCTTTGATCGTGCTCTCGGCGATATCGCCACCGGACCGAACGACGGCGATGACGAACATCAGCGCGAAAACCGTATATGTGCCGAAAGTCGCGCCGAGGACGAAGCGCCATTGCGCCAGCTGTTCGACCGGGGTGCGCGACAACAAATTGAAGAACAACGCCGGCAGCGCGACATAGAGGATGAAGGTGTTCATCCATCCGAGCGCTTCAAGAGGCTGGCGAACGATCTTCGCGGTGACGAAGCCGAGAAGGATCAGTCCGAAAAACGGCAGCACGAGCCCAATGACGTTTGCCATGATTCCTGCCCAGAAGCGCTTCGGTTCAAGCACCTATTGGCAGCGTCATGCGCGGTCAAGCCGAACCGGCCCTATTGGAAAGGCCTTGAATTTCAACGCTGCTCGCCACATTTGTTACACATGGAAAAGAACCATGTAAAAACCGCCATGGCGCGTTACGCGATAGGCGATCTTGTCCGTCACCGGATCTACCCGTTCCGGGGCGTGATCTTTGACGTCGATCCGGAATTCGCCAATTCCGAGGAATGGTACGAGGCGATCCCGGAAGAGATGCGCCCGCGCAAGGACCAGCCCTTCTATCACCTTTTCGCGGAAAACGCGGATACGGAATATGTCGCTTATGTATCGGAACAGAACCTTGTTCCGGACGACAGTGGAGAGCCGGTCCGCCATCCACAGGTGCCGGACGTCTTCGAGTGGGTTTCGGATTCGAGGCGCTACTCGATCCGTCCGGGTCTCGAACACTGACTTTAAGTCAGACTGTCGCCGCGGATTTCTCCGCGGCGACCTGCCTGATCGCATCCGCGATCGTCTCGGGGTCTTGAGCCCCCATCACCCCATATTTGTTTTCCAGGATGAAACACGGCACGCCGGTGACGCCCATCTGTTGGGCGAGAGCGATCTCCTGTGTAATCGCTTCCCGGTCGGCATCGCTTGCCAGCAGGGTCTCGATCACCGCCGCATCCATGCCTGCCTCGCGCGCCACGTCGACTAACACGGAGTGATCGCCGATGTTCTGCCCTTTGAGGAAATAGAGTTCGAAAAGCTCCTCGACTACGTGCCCCTGCACCCCGTCGCCCGCTGTCTGCGCCCAGCGAATGAGCCGATGCGCGTCGAGTGTGTTCGGTGAAACCTCGATCGCGTCGAACTGGAAGGGAATACCCGCTTCCGCGCCGATATTCGCGAGATTGCGATGGAGTTCGTTTGAGCGCTCCATGCTGCCGAATTTCTCCGCGAGATATTGTTTTCGATCCTTGCCTCCGGGCGGAATCGTCGGGTCGAGCTGAAAGGGCCGCCAATTGATTTCGACCGCAATGTCTTCGCCGATTTCTCCAAGCGCCTTTTCGAACCGTTTCTTGCCGACGAAGCACCAGGGGCACACCACGTCGGACACGATGTCGATATGAACCGTCTCCGTCATTTCTCGGCCCACCAGACCGGCAACTGATAGCCATAGAGCGGCGTATATTCCGGGTATTTGACCTTGGCCCAATGGGCGACCCAGGATTCTCCGATATGGTACAGCGGAATGACGTAGTGACCGGATATCAGGATGCGGTCCAGGGCGCGCACGGCGGCGGCGAACTCATCCCGCTCGCGCGCATTCAACATCGCATCGATCATGGCGTCGATAGCCGGATCGGCGGCACCGGCATAGTTGAACGTTCCTTCGACGTCGCGCGAGCGCGTATCCCAACGCCAAACCTGCTCCGCACCCGGCGACAACGACGCGGATAGTTGTGCGGCTGTCATATCGTAGTCCCAGGTCTGCCGGCGTTTCTGGAATTGCGCGTCGTCGACCGTGCGCACAGCCACGTCGATGCCAAGCGCCGAAGCCGTGCGCTGGTATGCCAGAGCCATCTTTTCCTCGTCCTGATTGGACGTCATGATCTCGAAGGACAGCTGCTGATCGTCCTTGACGAGCTTGCCGTCCTCAATGGAGTAGCCGGCCTCGCCGAACTTCTTGAGTGCTTCGCGCAAGATAGCCCTGTCGCGACCCGAGCCGTCGGTTTTCGTCGGTTCATATGTTCCGTCCATGACATCCGGCTGTACCCTGTCCATATACGGCGCGAGAAGCTTCTTCTCGATTTCATCGGCCGGCCGACCAAGCGCCGAAAGCTCTTCGGAATTCTGCCAGAACGAACCTGTTCGGGTGTAGCGGTTGGAAAACAGGTTCGCGTTGATCCATTCGAAATCGAACAGCATAGACAGCGCCTCGCGGACCTTCGGATCGGCGAACTTTTCCCGGCGCGTATTGAAGAAGAAACCGTTCATCGAAACCGGCGCGCCGGAGGTGAAGACCGACTTCACGACCTTGCCTTCCTTCACGGCGGGGAAATCATATGCGGTTTCCCATTTGACCGGATCGCCCTCCGGATAGATGTCGAAAATGCCTTTCTTGAAGGCTTCGAAAAGGGCAGTCTGATCCCGGAAATACTCGACCGTGATCGTCTCGTAGTTGTTGAACCCGCGCTGCGAGGGGATGTCCTTGCCCCAGTAATCCGGATCCCGCCGATAGACGATACGGTTGCCGAAATCGACGCTTTCAACGAGGTAGGGCCCGCTTCCGACAGGCATGTCGGTGGCCGTGTTCTCGAACGTCTCGGGATCGAACACATGTGACGGCAAGACCGGCGACAAGGCGACGATCAGCGGGAATTCGCGATCGGATTTGTCGTTGAATGTGAACTTAACCTTATGTTCGCCGGTCTTCTCGATCTTTTCGATCCGGTCCATTCTGCGGTTGTAGGGCGGCCTGCCTTTTTCGGTCATCAGTTCGAAGGTGAAGATCACGTCCTCCGGCGTGATATGCTTGCCGTCCGACCAGTGCGCGTTCGGGTTCAGTGTGAATTCCGCCCAGGTACGCTCGGTGTCTGTCTCGATCTTCTCAGCAATCAGCCCGTACATGGAGAAAGGTTCGTCGCGCGAACGCTGCATCAGTGGTTCATATACAAGATTGCCGTATTCCGGATCTCCCCACATGCCGCGCGCGGTATTTCGGAAGCTCTTCAGAAGGAACGGGTTTAGGCTGTCGAATATACCGCGCACGCCATAGGTGAGTTCGCCGTCCTGCGGCGCATCGGGGTTGGCATACGGGAAATGTGTGTAGTCGGTCGGTAGCGCCGGCTGGCCGTGCATCGCGATTCCGTGCATGGGTTCGGCGATGGCGTGCGTCGAAACGACCATTGCAGCGGCTGCAAGCATGCCGAGCCATTGCCTGACAGGAATTCGCATGATCAATCCTCCATCCTCATTGGCGGTACCGGAATCGGAACCTAGCACGGGCTTTTGACGAATTCAGCATTCTGCCGGAAATTCGGCGGAATTGTTTGGCGGGGCTGGAATTGCCTGCTTTGCATGTGTATCACACCGCCGGATTAGGCTCGTCATGGTGTAGCCGCATTTGACTATCACCGGTTCGCACGACCGTTCTGGGTAACGAAGAAAAGGATGCAGCTTGATGCTCGCGATTATGAGGAAGACATTTGCCGTAGTGTTGGGGTTGGGGGTAGCTTGTGCAGGTGTTTCCGGCTTCGCGCAAACCGCCAGCGCACAGAACCAGCAGCGGATGCCTGAGGGATGGTTCAAGGTCTGCTCCAAACAGGAAGACAATGACATCTGCAACGTGCAGAATATCCGCACGGCCAATACCGGTCAGCTTCTGACAGCTGTGAACCTGATCCAGATCACCGGCAAGGTGAACCGCGCCATCTTTCAGATCGCCGTACCGACCGGGCGTGTGATCCCTGCAGGAATCGGCATGCAGGTCGACGGCGGACAGGCGCAGAAGATCAACTATGCGATGTGCCTGCCAGACCGCTGCATCGCCGAAGCACCGTTGACCACCGAGCTGGTCGCGCAGCTGAAAAAGGGTGGCGAACTGACGCTGACCTCGATCAACTTCCGCAACCAGCCGAACCCGATCAAAATTTCGCTGAGCGGTTTCACCGCCGCGTTCGACGGTGAGCCGCTGAAGCAGTCGGAAGTTGAAAGCCGTCAGCAGCAGCTGCAGGACGCCATCGAGAAGCGTAAGGCCGACTTCCAGAAGCGTCTGCAGGAAGAGCAGAACAAGGCCAAGCAGGCCAACTGATTTTTCAGGCTAAATCACTGACTTCGAACGGGGCCCGCTTGGGCCCCGTTTTCGTTCAGGCCGCCTTATCTGATGCCTTGTCCGCGAGGGCCGCAAGCTTGGTCGCAAGGATCGCGCTGCCTGCAAGCCGTTTCGCCGGAGTCGGCCAGTCGCGGGTGAACAGGATCGACTGGTCGGGCCGGATCTTTGCCAACGAGCCCTGCTCGCCGATATAGCCGATCAGCCCGGCCGGATCGGAGAATTCCTTGTTGCGGAACTGGATGACCGCGCCCTTGGGTCCGGCGTCCAGTTTTTCGATATTGGCCTTGCGGCACAGCGCCTTGATATAGACCACCTTCAGTAGGTGCTCGACCTCCTCCGGCAGCGGCCCGAACCGGTCAGTCAATTCAGCGCCGAACCCGTCGATGTCGCGGATTTCCTCCAACTCGCCGAGCCGGCGGTAGAGCGACAGGCGCAATTGCAGGTCGCCGACATAGCCTTCCGGGATCATCACCGATGTGCCCACCGCGATCTGCGGCGACCATTGGCCGTGATCGTGCACCGCTTCGCCCTTCATTTCGAGCACCGCTTCCTCGAGCATCTGCTGATAAAGCTCGAACCCGACCTCCTTGATATGGCCGGACTGTTCCTCTCCAAGCAGATTGCCGCCGCCGCGAATATCGAGATCGTGGCTCGCCAGTTGAAAGCCGGCACCGAGCGAATCGAGCGACTGCAACACTTTCAACCGCCGTTCCGCCGTCTTCGTCAGCATCTTCTTCGCCGGCAGCGTCAGTAGCGCATAGGCGCGCAACTTCGAACGGCCCACTCGGCCGCGGATCTGGTAGAGCTGCGCCAGGCCGAACATGTCGGCGCGATGCACCACCATCGTATTGGCGGTCGGTATGTCGAGGCCCGATTCCACGATCGTGGTCGACAGCAGAACGTCGTAGCTACCGTCATAGAAGGCGTTCATCACGTCGTCGAGTTCGCCGGGCGCCATCTGGCCATGTGCCACCGCGACCTTCAGTTCCGAGACATGCTCGTCGAGAAACGCCTTCACCTCGGCGAGGTCGGAAATGCGCGGGCAGACATAGAAGCTCTGGCCGCCACGATAGCGTTCGCGCAGCAACGTTTCGCGGATCACCAGGGGATCGAAGGGCGAGACGAAGGTGCGCCCCGCCAGCCGGTCGACCGGCGGCGTCGAGATCAGCGACAATTCACGCACGCCCGTCAGGGCAAGCTGCAAGGTGCGCGGGATCGGCGTCGCGGTGAGCGTCAGCACATGTACGTCCGACTTCAGCTCTTTCAGCCGTTCCTTGTGCTTTACGCCGAAATGCTGCTCCTCGTCGACGATCAGCAAGCCGAGATTCTTGAAGGTGATCCCCTGCCCGAGCAACGCATGCGTGCCGACAACGATGTCGACGCTGCCGTCGGCGACGCCCTTCTTGGCTTCCGCCAGCGCCTTCGGTCCGGCCAGCCGCGAGGCATGGGCGATATTGACCGGCAAACCTCGGAACCGTTCGGAAAACGACCGGAAATGCTGCCGGGCGAGCAGCGTCGTCGGCACGACGACGGCCACCTGCTGGCCGTTCAGCGCCGCGACGAAGGCCGCGCGGATCGCCACTTCCGTCTTGCCGAAGCCGACATCGCCGCAGACTAGCCGGTCCATCGGCCTGCCCGCGACCAGATCGCCGATCACCGCGTCGATGGCGCCCAGCTGATCCTCGGTCTCGTCATAGGGAAAGCGCGCCGCGAATTCGTCATAGAGCCCTTCCGGCGGACGCAGAACAGACGCTGACCGCGATTCGCGCGCGGCCGCGATCCTGATCAGCTGGTCGGCCATGTCGAGCAGGCGCTTCTTCAGCTTTGCCTTGCGCGCCTGCCACGCCCCGCCTCCAAGCCGATCGAGCTGCGCCGTGCTAGCATCCGAGCCGTAGCGCGACAGCAGTTCGATGTTCTCGACCGGCAGGAACAGTCGTCCGTCGCCGGCATAGAGAATCTCGAGGCAGTCATGCGGCGCGCCGACCGCCTCGATTGTGCGCAGCCCGACAAACTGGCCGATACCGTGATCGACATGCACGACGATGTCGCCCGCCGCCAGCGCCGACGCCTCAGAGATGAAATCCGATGCCTTCTTGCGGCGGCGATGCCGAACCAGCCTGTCGCCGAGAATGTCCTGTTCGGCGACGAGCGCGAAATCCTTGGTCTCGAAACCATGCTCGATGGAAAGCACCGCCGCCGGTATGACCGTTCGATTCAGCGCCATGGCAACGCCGACGCCTGTGACCGTCTCGATGCCGCCGAGCTTGTGTTCCTCAAGGATCTGGATCAGCCGGGTCAGCGACCCGTCGCTCCATCCGGCCAGAAAGACCCGCTTGCCGTCGGCGCGCAGCGCCGCGACATGCTTCGCTGCCATTTCGAAGACATTCGCCTGCTTGTCGGCCCGCTCCAGCGAAAAATTGCGCCCTGACGCGATAGCAAGGTCGAACACAGTGACATCCGGCGTCTCCGGTACGCCGAAAGGCGACAGCGATACGGTCAGCCGCGTGGCGGCCAGCGATAAGGCCTCCTCGGGCGTCAGGTAAAGTGCGTCCGGCGGCAGCGGCTTGTAGGGCACCCCGTCGCCGCCGAGTTTCCCGTCCGACTGCGCCTGGCGCGCCTCGTAATGATCCTCGATCATCGTCCTGCGCTCGGTCAGCGCCTCGCGCGTCAGATGCTCCAGCACAACCGGCGCCTCCGGCAGGCATTCGAACAGTGTCGTCAGTTCCTCATGGAACAGCGGCAGCCAGTGTTCCATGCCGGCAAAGCGCTGCTGGCTGGTGATAGACGCATAGAGCGCGTCGTCGCGCGAGGGTGCGCCGAAGGTCGAGAGGTAGCCCTGCCGGAATCGCGCCACGGTTTCCGGCGTCAGAGAAATCTCGCTTGCCGGCTGCAATGTGAATTCGGTCTTCTGGCCGGGGGTGCGCTGGGTCGCCGGATCGAAGGCGCGCACGCTTTCCAGCGTATCGCCGAAGAAATCGAGCCGAACCGCTTCCGGCGTACCCGGCGCGAAAATGTCGAGAATGCCGCCGCGCACCGCATATTCGCCAACCTCGCGCACCGTCGGCACGCGTTCGAAACCGGCCGAGGCGAGTGTCGCAGTGATGTCGTCCATGCGCACGGTCTGGCCGGGCTTCGCTATGATAGTCTGCCCGGCGATCTCGTCCGGCTGCGGCATCCGCTGCAGGACGGCGTTCGCCGTCGTCAGGATGACGGCCGGCGTCGCCTTCCGGCGCAGCCCCGCGATCCGAGTCATCGCCGCCAGTCGTCGCGCCGACACGTCGGAGCCGGGCGACACGCGGTCGTAAGGCAGGCAGTCCCAGGCCGGAAAATCGATGATCTCGATCTCCGGCGCGATGAAGGAGAATACCTGCGCCCAGTCGGCCAGCGCCGAGCCGTCGCGGGCGACATAGATCACCGGGCCGTCCTTCGCCGCCGCCTTGGCGCAAAGCGCATTGACGACGAAAGGCTCCGCGCCGGCTGCGACGCTCGAAAAGACGACACGGCCGGCATCGGCCGGCACGTTGGGAACATCGATCCAGAGCTTCTTCGATTTGGCGCTCATGTCAGCTTGATCCCGTGATGGCTGCAGATCGCGCGAAACAGCGGCGTGTAATGATCGACGGGCACCGGCCCCTCGCCCGTGAACCATTTGAACAGGTCGCGATCGAGCACTTCGAGAAGCGATTCGAAGCCGTCCAGATCCTCCGCGGTCATCGTCGCCACATGCGCGTCGGCATATTGGCCGAGCAACAGGTCCATTTCCTTCATGCCGCGATGCCAGGCGCGAAACTTCGCGCGGCGTCTGCGGGCGTCAATGTCGATTTCGGCGTCCTGCGGGGACGTGGCCATGGCGTCTACTTCGCGTGTCAGGAAAACGGTGGCGGTATAACGCCGGCAGGCGGGCTTGTCAGCCTTGATCGCACCTGCCGGGCCATGAAAGATGCACGCATGCGACCGCCTGTCCTCGATCCCCTGTTTGCACCCGTCGCCGTCATCGACGGGATCGGGCCGCGTATCGCCAAGCTTCTAGGCAAACTCCTACCCGTGCCCGAGGCGATGAACGAGCCGCGCGTCCTCGGCCTGGTCTTCCACCTGCCGCATTCCATCGTAGATCGACGCCAGCAACCGGGCATAGCTCATTCACCGGAAGGCGCAATCGTCACGCTGAAGGTCCGCATCGACCGCCACCAGCCGCCGCCACGCGGGCGCGGCAATATTCCCTACCGGGTGTTCGCCCATGACGAGACCGGAGAAATCGGTCTGGTCTACTTCCACGCCAAGGCAGCATGGCTCGAAAAGCTCCTGCCGATCGGTGAAACGATGCTGGTCTCCGGCCGGGTCGAATGGTTCAACGGCCGCCCGACCATGGTGCATCCAGACCATGTCGTCTCCGAGGAAAACGCCGCTGACTTGCCGCTGGTCGAGCCTGTCTATCCGCTGACGGCCGGCGTCACACCGAAACCGCTTCGAAAGGCGATCATCTCGGCGCTCGACCGCGTGCCGGACCTGCCCGAATGGACCGATCCCCATGTCGTCAGGAAACAGGGATTTTCGTCCTTCCGCGAAAGCCTGCAGCGCCTGCATGCGCCGCGCGACGCGGCCGATGTCGATTTGCAGAACCCGGCGCGACGGCGGCTCGCCTATGACGAGTTGCTGGCCGGTCAGCTGGCGCTCGGCCTCGTTCGCCGCAAGATGAAGAAATCCGCCGGCCGCACCTTCGGGGGCACCGGCGAACTGACGCAGAAGATCCGCGCTGCCTTCGGCCATCCGTTGACCGGCGCGCAGGAGCGTTCGCTCGGCGAAATCCACACCGATCAGGAGAAGCCCGAACGCATGTTGCGGCTATTGCAGGGCGATGTCGGCTCCGGCAAGACTGTGGTTGCACTGCTCGCCATGGCAAACGTCATCGAATCCGGCGCGCAGGCGGCCATGATGGCGCCGACGGAAATCCTCGCCCGCCAGCACTTCGCCTCGATCGCCCCTTTGGCAGAAGCTGCAGGCCTGACGATCCGCATCCTGACCAGCCGCGAAAAGGGCAAGCAGCGCGAGGAGACGCTGGCCGCGCTGAAGGCTGGCGAGATCGATATCCTCGTCGGCACCCATGCGCTGTTCCAGGATGCCGTGCAGTTCCGCGACCTCGGCCTCGCCGTGGTCGACGAGCAGCACCGTTTTGGCGTCCATCAGCGCCTGATGCTTTCTTCAAAGGGGCAGCATTCCGACATGCTGGTGATGACCGCGACCCCGATCCCGCGCACGCTTGTACTGACCGCCTATGGAGACATGGATGTCTCGAAACTCGACGAAAAGCCGCCTGGCCGCCAGCCGGTCACGACCGTCGCCATGCCGCTCGGCCGTTACGACGAGATCGTCGAACATCTGCGCAAGGCCGTCGCCGAGGGCCGAAAGATCTATTGGATCTGCCCGCTGGTCGAGGAAAACGAGGAGCTGAAACTCGCTTCCGCCGAGGAACGCTCTGCCGCCTTGAAGAAGGCTATCGACGCGCCGATCGGCCTCGTCCATGGCCGCATGAAGGGCGAGGAGAAAGACGCCGTCATGCAGGCCTTCAAGGAAGGCGAGACGCGCTTGCTGGTCGCCACGACGGTGATCGAGGTCGGCGTCGACGTGCCGGACGCGACCATCATGGTGATCGAACATGCCGAGCGCTTCGGCCTCGCCCAGCTGCACCAGTTGCGCGGCCGCGTCGGGCGCGGCAGCGGCCAGTCCACCTGCCTGCTCCTCTACAAGGAGCCTCTCGGCGAAGTGGCCCATGCGCGGCTCGCCATCATGCGCGAGACCGAGGACGGTTTCCGCATCGCCGAGGAGGATCTGAAACTGCGCGGCGAAGGCGAAGTGCTCGGTCCCCGCCAGTCGGGCTCCGCTTCATACCGCCTAGCATCGTTGGCCGACCATGCCGACCTGCTGGAGATCGCCCGCGACGATGCGCGGCTCGTCATAGAAACTGATACGGATCTCGAAACCGAGCGCGGCAAGGCGCTGCGCATCCTGCTCTATCTGTTCGAGCGCGACGAGGCGATCCGGCTGCTGCGCGCTGGCTAGTCCTTTTTCGCCTTCTTGGCTTCCTTCGCTGCCTTGAAACGTGCCCGTAGCCTCGGCGCGAGCCCATCCTTGTTTACCTGCCGCGCCCGTGCAAAGGCGACCGCGTCGTCCGGGACCGCCTCGGTCACGACGGAGCCCGACGATACATAGGCGTTGTCGCCGATCTTCACCGGCGCGACCAAGGCGGAATTCGAACCGATGAACGCGCCAGCTCCAATTTCGGTCAGGTGCTTGTCGTAGCCGTCGTAATTGCAGGTGATGGTTCCCGCGCCAATGTTGGCGCCTGCGCCGATCACCGCATCGCCGATATAGGTCAGGTGATTGACCTTGGCCCCCTCGCCAATCTCGGCCTTCTTCACCTCGCAGAAATTGCCGACCTTGGCGTTCGACGAGAGTTCCGCGCCCGGCCGCAATCGTGCGAACGGACCGACCTCCGCGCCTTCACCAACAGTTGCTCCTTCCAGATGCGAGAATGCGCGTATAAGTGCTCCGGCCTTCACCGTGACGCCCGGACCGAAGACGACATTCGGTTCGATCGAGGCGTCCGCCTGCACCGCGGTGTCGTGATGGAAGAAGACCGTATCCGGCGCGGTCATGGTCACCCCTTCCGCAAGCATCTTTTCGCGGGTGCGGCGTTGCCAGATCGCCTCGACCGCCGCGAGATCGCCCCGCGTATTGACGCCGACGACATCTTCCACCGGAGCCTCGATGGCGACCACTTTCAGGCCCCTGGCGCGCGCGATCTCGACCGCGTCGGTCATGTAATATTCGCCCTTCGTGTTGTCGTTGCCGATCGCGTCGAGAAGCTGCGGCGCCATGTTGCCGTTGAAGGCCATTATGCCTCCATTACAATAGCTTATGGATCTCTCCTGATCTGTCGCATCACGTTCTTCACGGATCGCGACAAGTTCGCCGCCCCGCTCGATCAGCCGTCCGTAGCCGAAGGGATTGTCCGGCCGAAACCCGACCACCACCACAGCCGCGCCGTCGGCCAATTTTGCTCGTGCCTCCCGCATGACGTCGGGCCGGACCAGCGGCGTGTCGCCAAACATTACGAGGATATCGTCGTAACCCTTTGAAATCGCTTCGCGTGCCGCCAGCACTGCGTGCGCCGTGCCGAGCTGCTCCGCCTGCTCATGCCATGACGCGCCGTCGAGCTTGCCGGATAGCGCATCGCGCACCGCCTCGCCGCCATGGCCGTAGACGACGGCGACCGCATCGCTGCCGGCGGCTCGCGCCGTCGCCGCGACATGCGCCGCCATCGGCAGGCCGGCGACCGGATGCAGCACCTTCGGCAAGGCCGATTTCATCCGTGTGCCCTGGCCTGCGGCCAGGATGATCGTCAGACAGCTGCGCGCCATGAAATATACCTCCCGGGCGAACGAGGATGGGACCAATCCGGGCAATAGCGGGATTCCCGCCCGGTTTCCATATCGGCCTTCCGATTTCGCGTGTGGGTCGCTTGCGGCGCGTGCGAACGCCCACTAATGCGGACGCATGTCATCCACCCCGTCCTCGCCCTCGCCGCTCCCCTATCTGGTGATGCTGGCGGCCCCGCTGTTCTTCTCCACCAACCTCATTTTCGGACGATACGTAACCGGAGAAGTGACGCCCTTCCTGCTCGCGACGATCCGCTGGGCAGCAGTGGCTGCGATCCTCTCGCCGCTTCTCTATCTCCATCGCGACACTGTTGTTCCGCTGCTGCGGACCCGGTGGAGGCGGCTCGCCGTGCTCGGATTTCTCGGTATGGGGATCTGTGGCGGCGGCATCTACCTGGCGCTCAAATATACGACAGCGACCAACGGCACGCTGATCTACACGACCTCGCCCGTCCTGATCATCCTGCTCGAACGCCTCTTCCTCGGGCGGCGCAGCCATTTCCGCGAGATGGCCGGCACGCTGCTCGCATTCGCCGGCGTCGCAGTTATCGTCCTTCGGGGTTCGCTGGAGACCGCGCTGTCATTGTCTTTCAATATCGGCGACCTGCTGGTCTTTGCCGGCGCAATCAGCTGGGCCGGCTATTCGATCCTCTACCGATCGGAACCCCTCCGCCATATGGGCAACATGCCGCTCTTCGCACTCGTCGCCATCTTTGGCGCGCTGTCGAACCTGCCGATCGCGCTGTGGGAATTGGTGCAGGGCGATGCTATGGCGACAGAGGCGCATAGCTGGGCGGCGATCGCCGGGATCGTGCTGATCTCCTCGCTGCTTGCTTTCTCGACCTTCCAGTTCGGTGTGCGCGCGCTTGGTGCGTCCATCGCCGGAGTTTTCATGTACCTGCTGCCACCCTATGGGGTCGGCCTCGCCATCGTCTTCCTCGGCGAGGAATTCCACGCCTATCACGCCGCAGGGATCGCTCTCGTCATGGCGGGCGTCATCACGGCGACGTTCCCCGCGAAACTGTTGGGCAGGCCTAAGGCGAAACCCGCCTAGCCGAGCGTCCCGAGCACCGGGAATCGCTCCAGCAGCCAGAACGACATGGACTGCATACCACCGGTCAGGAACAGCACGCCGGCCAGCACCAGCAATCCGCCGATTACCTTCTCCACCGTGCCGAGATGCGTGCGGAACGACTGCATAAAGCGCATGAATGCACCCGAGAACAGCGCTGCCAGCAGGAACGGAATGCCGAGCCCGGCGGAATAGACCGCCAGCAGCGCCGCGCCCTCGCCGACGCTGTCGCGCGCGCCGGCCAATGTCAGGATTGGCCCCAGAACCGGCCCGATACAGGGCGTCCAACCGAAGGCGAAGGCGAGCCCCATCAGATAGGCGGCGAACGGATTGGCCGGCGCGCCGCGGGTCTGGAACCGCGCCTCGCGCGAGAACAGCGCGATCCGGAACACGCCGAGGAAGTTCAGCCCCATCAATATGATGACGATACCGGCGATGATCGCCAGCTCCTGCTGATAGGCGCGCAGCAGTCCGCCGATCGTGCTGGCGCCTGCGCCGAGCGCGACGAAGACTGTCGAAAAGCCGGCGACGAAGGCGAAGGCCGCGATCAGCAGCGGCAGCCGCACAGGCGCTGCCGCGACAGCGGCCCCACCGGCCGCGCCGGGCTGGCCGCGGAACTGATCCACCGAGACGCCGGCCATGTAGCAGAGATATGGCGGCACGAGCGGCAACACGCAGGGCGAAAGGAAGGAAATCGCGCCCGCGCCCAGCGCGCTGACATAGGAAACGTCGACAGCCATGAATTCTCCGGTCGCATTGTCCGTTTGGCCCGCACATCCGGGGCGATTGCGGCCGTCTTAGGACATCTGCGCCTCACAGTGAAATCACCAATCCGCGCGGGCGTCGAATTGCCACGTTTTTTCAACCATTGCCGGCCAGAATGCGGTTGACCATGCGGGACGCCGTCCCTATGAACGGTCCGTCTTGACGGCGGCCTCGCCGCCGCTCGGGAGCGCGTAGCTCAGCCGGTAGAGCAACTGACTTTTAATCAGTAGGTCCAGGGTTCGAACCCCTGCGCGCTCACCAAATTTTCTGTAAACCGAGTATGATTTTGGGATGCCTGATCGGGGGGAAATTGCATAATTGCGCTCAAAATCACGTTGAGTCGAACGAGTGCATGCAATCGATAACCGAATCTTCCCCTTGTTGTGATTGGGTAAACAAGAGCAGCGCGCAAATACGCTCCGCGAGCACAGACTACGATCTGATCAAGGTGTTCAAAGACCATGTGTCCGGGACCGGAATGAAGTTCTTCGCTTTCGCGAACTTCAGGCTCGGCGATCAGACCGGAGAGACGGTCAGCATCGGCATAAACAACTGGCATCCCGAATTCCTCTCTGACTACCGCTACCACCGGGCGCTGTTGCAAAATCCGGTATTAACGCGGCTGAGAAGCGCCGTTCTGCCGTCGGTTGTAGAACGAAAGGAAATAATCGAAGCCGAGACCGACCGTGAATGCCGGGACTTTCAGCAGTCGCTATTGAAGGCCGGCCTGGAAATTCTCATCCACCTTCCAGTTCGCTCCACTGATGGGCAGAATGGCGCCGTGGTGTATTCCGGCGCGCGTGAATCGTTGTCCGATTCGGATCTAATGCAGCTCAGCTATGTCGCCCAACAAGGTTTTGAACGTGCGACCGTAGGTGCCGCGTCCAATAGCAATCGGCAGCCCGTCCTGAGCGAGCGAGAGCGCGAATGCCTGATTCTCACGGCGCAAGGACTTAATAGCGAGCGGGTCGGAGACGCGCTCGGTATCAGCACCCATACCGTACAGTATCATATCTCGAGCATCTGCCGGAAGCTTGACGCTGTGAGCAAGATCCACGCCGTCTCGATCGCAATTAGAGACAGGCACATCATCATATGATCTTTTCTTGCGAGTAAGGCGAGACGCCCTTCTTTCGTGCCACTCGCGGACTGATCTGCGTAGCAGGTATATTTATTGGGCTTATGGCCAATTGGTCATTGTCTCGTGTGATCCATTTGGGTCATTAATCCGTAAGCGTACTCTATCCAAAAAGGTGAGGACGGTGAAAACGGATTTGGTTGAAAGGCTTGCCTTGCTGGCCGCCGAGATGAAGCCGATCGGACTTGATGCTGCGGATTACATTGAGTTGCCGCCGGCGATTCTGCTCGTTGAGAGCTCCGATTCCCCGGCTCTGTCCGACAATGGAAATCACGTGGAAATAGTCGCACAGTGCCTTGGGTGCGGCCGGCCGTTCGCTTGCATGGCGCAACTTGTAGATGGCAGGATCGAGGCCGACGGAGAGTTTGGACACGCGCCGCCGCTCACCCCCTGCTGCAAGCCATTGGCTCCGACGAAGATGTCCGCGTATCGGCGTTTGGTTTTTCGAGTAACGGGAGAAAGTGAACACTGACTGCGAGAGCGAACCATGTCGCCGGTCGAAAGCGTCTCTTTCGGCATCCACCCGCAGCGATGGTCTGTGCTAATCCTGCGCGAATTGATAATCTCCAGCGGCCGTGAGTTAGGATACGCTTTTGAAGCTGTTCGATTTCAATGACCCATTCTTCAAGCCGCTCTGGATTCGGATCGCGGTCGTCGCGGTGGCTGTTCTGTGGGGCGTTTTCGAGTTTATCAACGGAGCGACTTTCTGGGGTGTGCTCTTTGTCGCATTGGCCGCCGTGGCGTTCCACGGACTGTTCATCACATTTGCGCCGCGGGAGCCTGAAGCGAAAGATGCAAAGGACGAGTGAAGCGCCCGCTTCAATAATCGCTAAGCATGCAACAAAATCCGCGCATGCATCATGGCGGCTTATTCTCGTGGGGAAAGCCCGTCGCCATCCGCGGCCTTGTCTGGCGTCGAACCGGCCCATTCGGCATATGTTGGGCATGCCCTCCCAGCGAAACGACTGTTCATGACCCCTTCCCGCGACATATCCCGGCTTCTCGAAATCATGGCCGCTTTGCGCGATCCCGAGACCGGTTGTCCGTGGGATGTCGAGCAGAACTTCGAGACCATCGTTCCCTATACAATCGAGGAGGCCTATGAGGTCGCCGACGCGATCGAACGGAACGATATGGTCGACCTGCCCGACGAGCTGGGCGACCTCCTCCTCCAGGTCGTCTTCCATTCGCGCATGGCCGAGGAAGCCGGCCAGTTTGATTTCGGCGATGTGGTCGAGGCGATCACGCGAAAGATGATCCGCCGCCATCCGCATGTGTTCGGCGACGACAGCGTGCGCGGCAAGAAACTCGCCAAGGGCATGTGGGAGGAGATCAAGGCTGAGGAAAAGGCCGAGAAGGCGGCGAAGCACGCCGAGGCGCAGAAGGAAGCCGGCGTTGATCAGATCGATCACTTGTCGCTGCTCGACGACGTGCCGCGCGCCCTGCCCGCGCTTATCCGCGCCATCAAACTGCAGCGCAAGGCCGCCCGCGTCGGCTTCGACTGGGACACCGCGCCGCCGATCCTCGACAAGATCGAGGAGGAAATCGGCGAATTGCGCGAGGTCATGTCGTCCGGCAACGAGGAAAAGGTCCGCGAGGAATATGGCGACCTGCTTTTTGCGCTGGTTAATCTCGGCCGCCATCTAGACGTCGAGCCCGAGGCCGCTCTGGAAGCCGCCAACCACAAATTCTTCACCCGGTTCCGCCATATCGAACGCCGCCTCGGTGAACAGGATCGCAACCCCGCCGACGCCACGCTCGACGAAATGGAAGCGCTCTGGCAGGAAGCCAAGACGGCGACATAGCAGCGACGGGAAGACGCGGTCGCCCGCACTTTCCATTTCGCCCGCCGGCGGTTACTGCGGTCTCGCAACTCCACGAAAGGCCGCTTCCATGAGCGATGAAACCCGCGACACAAACGGCACGATCCTGGCCGATGGCGACAACGTGACGGTGATCAAGGATCTGAAGGTCAAGGGCACGTCCTCGACTATCAAGCGCGGCACCCTGGTCAAGGGCATTCGCCTCACCGGCAATCCGGACGAAGTCGAATGCCGCGTCGAGAAGATCAAGGGCCTCGTCCTGCGCACGGAGTTCCTGAAAAAGGCCTGACACCTCTGGCAACAATCGGAATTACGCTTACCCGAATCGCGATTGTCCGCTTGCGGCGTTGAGTTAGCGCGCATCTCCGACATCGCTCGCAGCCAAGAGGCTCACCGGAAACCAGCGCGGGAAGGCTAGAACGTGCCGCCTGTCGCCCTCCAGCAAGAGTTCGCGCTTTCGGATCGCCGCCTCTAACTTAAGATGCCCAAGCCAGACCCGGGTGAGTGTCCGGATGTGGGAGGTTACTGCGAGAGCGATTTTATAGCCCGGGTCGCGAAGGCAGACTTCGGTTTCGCCGTCACGGAACAGCAGCCAGAAATAGCTCCGCGAAGCCGGCACACCGAGAAAATGAAAGGAAACGGCGAAGCAGCTATCCTCGGGCATGCTGTCGTCGCTCACCCTGCGCCGGATGTTCCACATTAGGAGATCTGGATCTAGATTTTCCGCGCGGGTCAGGTCGTCACGGCTATGCGTTTGCGCCCATCTGCCCATGCTTTCGAGGACCGGAAACAAAGCCCGGCCGGCCTCCGTTAATCTGTAAAAATGCCCTGCTCCGGTATCCGCCGGTTCAGCGATTACGATCCCGGCATGTTCCAACTCGTTGAGGCGTTGCGCCAGCAGGGCGCTCGACATTCTGGGCAGCCCGCGCCGCAATTCGGCGAAGCGCGTGCTTCCGAAATACAGTTCTCGCACAACCAGGGGCGTCCACCGGTTTGCAAGAAGTTCCGACGCCCGTGAAATCGGGCAGAATTGACCGTATCCCTGCCGCTTCCCCATGACCGACACCTTATTACTGCTCTTCGGGAAAGTCCGGTTCAGTTTATGAACTTGAGCGTCCCCGCGCGTGCCCGAAGAATGATCTTCGGGTCCTTTGCATGCAAGACCGCCGCGAGACCCTCCCTTGAACGATGGCGGCCGCGAGGTGACGACAATGAACCAAGATGCAAGATACGACGCATGGAGCGCTGGTCGGCACTATGAAAACTATATGGGCCGTTGGAGCAGACGGATAGCGGATCAGTTCCTCAAATGGCTGGAACCCGCCCCGGAGCTTGACTGGCTGGAACTCGGTTGCGGCACCGGTGCCCTGTCATCCGCGCTTCTGTCCAGGGCGGCGCCAAAGTCCGTCGTGGTCACAGACCTCTCCAGCGACTTTATCGAGCACACAAGCCGGCTGATTTCCGATCCACGAGTGATATTCCAGATCGCCGATGCGCAAAAGCTGCCTTTCGAGGACGCCTGTTTCGACGTCGCGGTCTCCGGTCTCACGCTCAACTTCGTGCTCGACAAGCATTTGGCGATCTCGGAAATGCAGCGGGTGGTTAGGCCCGGCGGCACCATCGCGTTCTTCGTGTGGGATTATCCGGACGGCGGCATGGGTCTCATCGACGCCTTCTGGAAAGCCGCCACGTCGCTCGATCCGGCGGCATCGGCCCTGGATGAGGCACGTCGCTTCTCTTTCTGCACGCGGGAGGGATTGATCGATCTTTGCAGATCCGCCGGACTGACCGAAATCGAGACGTCGGCCATCGAGACGCAGACCGGGTTTCCGGACTTTGAGACATTCTGGCTGCCATTCACATTGGGTGCAGGCCCCGCTCCGGGATATTGCAGCAGCCTGAGCGAGGACGGGCTCCTTGCCCTCAGGAATGCACTCGGCGAACTGGTCGGGACCGACGGTCCGATAACACTGCCTGCGAGAGCGTGGGTTGTAAAAGTCCGCCAGCCGGTTTGATAAAGCTCGATACGGAATTCCTCATCATGTTGAAATCCCGAAATCTTTTGAGGTCTCGCGAAAGTTTCCATCCACCGCGCTTCTCCATGGCTCACTTTGTTCGCAAATCAGAACACCCCGCGCCTTGCTGTGCGGACAGGAGACGAGATGGACGACAGGGCGTGGCTGGCCGGCGCGATTGAACTCAACTGCGAGGCGCTTCTGCGCATCGCGATGCGGTTGGTCGTCATGCTCCGCCCGCCTGTCGGCTCCATGACGGACAGTGTACCAGCCAGTCTCTATTATCGCGTTCTGCGTTTGCTGCGTTCTGCCGAATCCGCTGTTCGCCGGCTCATCGTCCTGGAAGCAATCGGCCTCGATCCGGAACCTGAACGCCCTCGAAAGGACGTTCCCGGCTATACCTCCCGAAGCGGATCGAAAGCCGGGAGAGACCGCAAGCCGGTGGCGCAGCCCGCCTTCCAGCTTTTCGACCCGTTCAAGCCGCTGCCGGACAATCCGTGGATGACTGACGGGGACATGGAAAAAGAGGAGCCATTAGCCTTTCCCGGCTTACATGACTTTCGGCCCGATGAGCCGCGCGATGCGACATCGCTACGCCGGCGCGCCCAGGCGCTTCTCGACGCGCTCGTCGAGCTGCCGGCTCAGGCAAGGCGTCTTGCCCGCTGGCGGCTGAAACGGCTGCGTCCGCGAAGATTGACGTCGCTGCGCCCGGGCTTCCCGCCGGGCTATCGCAGAGGCCGACCCGTCGACGAGGTGGACGAAATCCTGCGCGAATGCATGAGCCTGCTGGCCTGGGCGGAAATGCCGCCAGGGCGACGATAGATCCATAACCGGAAATATTCAGCGGCGCTCAAACGCGGCGGCGTTGTCGCTCGTCATCTCGATGTCGACCGTCACTGTGCCGTCATCTGCGGTCTCGCGGTGGCGGACTTGGCCGTGGTCGTAGAGCCAGGCGAGGTCTGCCCCGCGCTCCGGCGGTATGGAGAACCGCCGCGCGACCAGCTTGCCAGAGATTCGCGTCTCGATCTCGGCCAGAAGGCGATCGATCCCCTCGCCCGTAATCGCCGACACGGCGGCGATTGACGGCCCAGTGGCCGAACGCTCGGCCCGCGCGACCAGTTCGGCCCGTTCTTCGGGCACGATCGCGTCGATCTTGTTCCACACTTCGATGACGTGATCCTCGTCGTCGGGATCGATATCGAGATCGCGCAGTATCTCGGCCACGTCTGCGGCTTCTTCCTTGGTGGCCGAGCTCGACATGTCGCGCACATGCAGCACCACATCGGCCTCCTGTACCTCTTCCAGCGTCGCGCGAAAGGCGGCGACAAGGTGGGTCGGCAAGTCGGAGATGAAGCCAACCGTGTCCGACAGGATGATCCATGTTCCCCCCGGCAGCCGCACCCGCCGCAAGGTCGGATCGAGAGTCGCGAAAAGCATGTTCTCGGCCATCACCTCAGCGCCGGTCAGCCGGTTGAAAAGGGTCGACTTGCCGGCGTTTGTGTAGCCAACCAGCGAAACGATCGGCAGCGGCACCTTCTTGCGTTTGGAACGGTGCAACGTTCGCGTCCGGCGCACGCTTTCCAGTTCGCGCTCCAGCTTTTTGATCTTGTCCTGCAGAATGCGCCGGTCGGCCTCGATTTGGGTTTCGCCCGGACCGCCGAGGAAGCCGGCGCCGCCGCGCTGGCGTTCGAGGTGCGTCCACGACCGCACAAGCCGGCCCTTCTGATAATTCAGATGCGCCAGCTCGACCTGCAGCGAGCCTTCCTTGGTCTGCGCACGCTCGCCGAAGATTTCGAGGATCAACCCGGTCCGGTCGAGAACCTTGGCGTTCCATTCCTTTTCCAGATTGCGTTGCTGCACCGGCGTCAGAGCGTGGTCGACAACGACCAGACCGGCCTCGCTCGCGGTAACGATCCCGGCGATCTCCTCGACCTTGCCTGCGCCGAACAGCGTCGCCGGTTGCGGCTTGGCCACCGGCACGATTGCGCTGTGGACGATGTTGAGATCGATAGCGCGCGCCAGCCCCTCGGCCTCAAGAAGACGGTCGGCAGCGCTGCGACGCTGGCCTTCGGCTGCGGGGCCGCGCAGATCGGGTTCGAGGACTATCGCCACGGTAGGCGAATATTGCCTGTCCTCGCCCTTTTTCTGGCGCGGACGCGCCTCTTCGCGATGGCTATCGGAGTGTTGCGTCAATCGGATTTCGCTGAGGCGTCTTCGCCATCATATAAACTGACCGGCTGGCCGGGCATGATTGTCGAGATCGCATGCTTGTAGACAAGTTGAGCATGGCCGTCCCGGCGCAACAATACGCAGAAATTGTCGAAAGAAGTGACAACACCGGTCAGTTTTACTCCGTTCACGAGAAATATCGTCAGCGGTATCTTCTGCTTGCGGACTGCATTGAGAAACTGGTCTTGCAAATTTTGGGAGCGTTCGGCCATGTGTTATCCGTTGGGCATGCAATCAATGAATTAGTCGCGTTATGGTTTCGCTGCAACGTGACAATGGTAAAAATCTTAGTGATTTTTTCAATGGGCAAAAAAATCACCCCTTTTTTTCTTTTTCCCTTCTGACAGCTTCGGCTTTCGCGCGCCTAAACAGGCGTTTTCTCCGCAGTGTCAAAAAACGCATCGCGCAGCGCAAGTGCCACACCGCCGGGATGGCCGTTGGCGACAGGCGCGTCGTCGATGCGCACGACCGGCATGACCAAAGTCGTCGCCGCCGTGATGAAGGCCTCACGCGCCTGTTTGGCCTCTTCGACGGAAAATCCGCGCTCCTCCACCGAAAGGCCCTGTTCCCTGGCGATGTCCATTACTGTGGTCCGAGTGATTCCGCGCAGTATTCCAAAATCGGCAGGACGCGTCACGAGGATGCCGTCCTTCGTCACGATCCAGGCATTGGTCGCCGCGCCTTCCTTGACGATGCCATCATGGTCGATGAACCAGGCTTCTCCGGCACCGCTCTCCCTAGCCTTCTGCTTGGCAAGGACATTGGGAAGAAGCCCGACTGACTTGATGTCCACCCGTTCCCAGCGATTTTCCGGCACGGTAATAACCGCGATCCCCTCTCCCGCCTTGGCCCGTGCGGCCTGCGGGTCGCTTGCCCGCGAGGTCACCACGAGAGATGGCTTCACGGGGGAAACCGGAAAGACATGGTCACGCCGTGCCACCCCGCGGCTGACCTGGATATAGACCAGCCCGTCGTGAACCCGGTTGCGCCGCACCACCTCGCGCATGATGGCCGTCAGCGCGTCTCGCTCGACTGGCCAGACGATTTGCAACTCGGACAGCGATCGCCCGAGCCGGTCGAGATGCCGGGTCATATCGATGATATAGCCGCGCGCCACCTCACAGACCTCGTAGACGCCGTCGGCGAACTGGTAGCCGCGATCCTCGATATGCACCGTCGCCTGCGCATGCGGGCGATAGCGTCCCTTGACATATGCAATGCGTGACAAATGCGTCTCCCGCGCTTAGCGACTCAGCCAGTAACGAAGATTGAGAATTGCAAACACCGCGACGAATTCCAATCGTCCGAGTAGCATGACAATACAGGCTATCAGCCTCTCGACAGAATTGAAGTCGCGAAATTCGGGCCACAGATCCGCCGATGCGGCAACCGGAATATAGGCCTCATACAGCGGCCCGGCATTGAGCAAAAGGGCCATGCCCGCCAGCAGTGCAGCCTCGAAGTTCCCTGGCCCGCCGGCCAATGCAAAAACCGAAAGCGCCAGCATAGCCAACGTCAGCAGGACCACCGGCCAGGATTCGACGATAGTCCGTTCGCTGTATTCAACATTGGCGATCCGCGTCGGGATGACCGAACTCGGATAGATCAGCAGGTTCAATTCACGAAACGACTGGACAAGCATCGCGCCGAGCCGATGCATTTTCAGTCCGGACGCGGTCGAAAAAACAGCGGCCCCGACAAAGGCCACCGGAAAGATCAGAATTTCGGGCACAAGCGCGATAATGCCCGGACGCGGCTCATGACCCGATGTTGCGACCACCGAGGCTGCCGCGAAGAAGCTTTCGACCAGCACGATGGCGACATTGCCTTCGCCGGAAAAGGCGTTCAGCCCCCGAAACGCCAGCAAATAGAGTCCGGTCAGCGCGGTGACCGTCATGACGACCCACCAGGCCTCGCTGTTTTGCCGGATGACCCTGAACGGGCTGAACAGATCGTAGCGCTGCCAGAACAGGCTGGTCGCCGAAATCATTAGCACGGCTGCCATGATCGCCATGGACGAAATCCCGAAGCGCGACGCGAGATCGTCGTCGTAAGGATTGAAACCGCCGGTCGCTATGCTGGTCATCGTCAGATGCGCCGCGCCGAGACTGTCCGCTCCGCTGGCGACGAACAGGAAGAATACAATCACCGAGGCGGCGAGATAGTAACCGAGCATCGGCACATAACGTTTGAGATGCTGGAAACCGGCGTCGCGCGCCGCGTTCCTGTCCATGCTCCATTCCGACGCCATGGCGCGGCGCGGCAATCCGCCGATCGCGAGCGGCGACAGGACCAGAAACAGCGAGGCGAGTGTCAGGAAGCCGCCTATCCATTCAAGTTGCAAACGCCAGAACAGGATCGACTGCGGCAGCGTCTCGCGAGTCGCAAAGGTCGTCGCGCCGGTCGTGGTGAGACCTGAGATGCTTTCGAACAACGCCTTTTCGAAGGAGAGGTCGAGCACGAGCAGGAAGGGAAGCGTTCCGATAAGCCCAAGTCCGAGCCACACGAAGACCATGGAGACGATCAGCCGGGTTGGGGTAACGACATGGCGGTAGCCGAAAGAGGCCGTCATCGCCAGGACCGCGATGAACGCACCCGTCGACGCCATCACCGCGAGCCGCAGCGCGTGCTGGTCCTCGCCATGCGCGAAGCCGACCAGAATCGGCGCGGCCAACGAGAAGAAGAACAGCGCACAGGCAAAGCCCAGAAGGAAGATGACGGTACGCATGGCGCTTCCCGTTACGGCCGGACCGCGTCCGGCGTCGGCATCAGAAGAATTCGAGGCTGACGCGGAACATCTGTTCGACACGGCGAACCGCTTCGGACAGAGCGAAAATGACAACACGGTCCTTTGCCTTGATCCGGGTGGCCCCGTTCGGCTTGATCACTTCTCCGTCTCGGAAGATCGCGCCGATGCGGATGTTTTCAGGCAGGTCGAGTTCCTTCAACGGCGCGCCGACCAGGGGCGAGGTTTCCAGCGCCTCCGCCTCGATCACCTCGGCGGACCCTTTCTGAACGCTATGCACCTGGCGGATTCGGCCACGGCGCACATGCTGCAAGACGCGCGAGATCGTCACGGCGCGCGGATTGATATGCGCATCGATGTCGAGCGTTTCGGTGAATCCCTGATAGGCGGGGTCGTTGATCAGCGCCAGCGTAGACTGGCAGCCGAGTCGCTTGGCCATCACCGCGGAAAGAATATTGACCTGATCGTCATTGGTCAGCGAAACCATCAGTTCGCTGTCCTCAATATCGGCCTCGACGAGGACCTGCTGGTCCAGTGCGCTGCCATGCAGCACCACGGTCCGCCGCAACTGATCGGCGACCATTACCGCGCGGTCGTGATGCGCCTCGATGATCTTGACCTTGGCCCGGGTTTGCTTCTGCTCCATCTGGCTTGCCACATAGAGGCCCACATTGCCGCCGCCTGCGATGATGATCCGCCGCGCTTCGGCCTCGTCATGGCCGAACAGGCTAAGGGTGCGCTTCACTTGCTGGCGATTGGCGATCACATATACAAGGTCATGCGCGAGGAGCTGGTCTACGGAATGCGGTACGAACAGTCGATCGTTGCGCCAGACGCCGACCACCGTTGCCGATAGATCCGGGAAAAGTTCCGATAACTGGCTCAGCGGCGTGTTGATGACGGGACAATCGTCCCGGCACTCGATCGCCATCATCGTGACCTTGCCTTCGGCGAACTGAACGATGTCGGTCGCACCCGGCGCAGCGATCCGGCGCAGCACCACATCACCCACCTCGCGCTCCGGCGAAATGATCACATCGATCGGCAGATGATCGCGGGAGAAGAGATTGTTGTAATGGGCATGCAGATAGCTCTGCGACCTGATACGCGCGATCTTCGTCGGCACGTCGAACAGCGAATGGGCGACTTGGCAGGCCGTCATATTGACTTCGTCGTAAAGCGTCACGGCGATGATCATGTCGGCCTGATCAGCTCCGGCCGCGGCCAGCACGTCGGGATGGCTGCCATGTCCTACGAAACCGCGCACGTCCAGCGTGTCACGAATGCGCTGGACCAGGTTTGCCGACATGTCGATGACGGAAACGTCGTTGGCCTCGGCGGCCAGCCGCTCGGCGATGCCGTATCCGACCTGGCCGGCGCCGCAGATGATTACCCGCATGAAATTCCCCGTGCGGTTAGGTGGCTTCTAGACACCAAGCGATTTCAGCTTTCGGTGCAACGCGGACCGCTCCATACCAACGAATTCGGCCGTACGCGAGATGTTTCCGCCAAAACGCGAAATCTGGGCAAGCAGATAATCACGTTCGAAGCGCTCCCGCGCTTCGCGAAGCGGCAGCGCCATTATGTGGGCGTCATCAGAGGTGGGCGCACGCGGCAGGTTCTCGCCAATTTCGGAGGGTAGCTTTTCAACGCCGATAACCGTGTCGTCCGGCTCGTCGCGTGTCAGGATCATCAGCCGTTCGATATTGTTGCGCAGCTGGCGGATATTGCCCGGCCAGTCATGCGCCTGAAGAACGGCCATGGCGTCGTCGCCGATGAATTTCGGGCGGATGCCTGTGTGTTCGCTGATCTGCTTCATGAAGGTTTGCACGAGCATCGGAATGTCCTCGCGCCGGTCCGCCAGCGGCGGCACCTCGATGGGCACGACGGCCAACCGGTTCATCAGATCGCGGCGGAACCGCTTTGCTTCGATGAGTTCCTCTAGATTGAAGGCGGTGGAGGAGATGATCCGCACATCGACCTTCACCCGCCGCACCCCGCCGACCCTTTCGAATTCTTGGTCGACCAGCACGCGGAGGATCTTGGTCTGCGTCTCCAACGGCATGTCGGCGATCTCGTCGATATAGAGAATGCCGCCATGCGCCTGTTCCAATGCGCCGACCTTTCGCTCGCCGCCATTTGGTTCCGTGCCGAAAAGTTCGGTTTCCATGCGGCTCGGCGTAATCGCCGCAGCATTGATCACAACGAACGGCCCTTTTGCCCGCGACGAATTGGCGTGGATAGTTCGCGCCACCAATTCCTTGCCGGATCCAGACGGGCCCGTGATCAGGATACGGCTGTTTGTCGGCGATACCCGATTGATCGTCTGGCGCAGCGCGTTGATTGCCGCCGAACTGCCGATCAGCTCGCGAGTTTCACTTGACCGCCGCTTTAGGTCCTTCACTTCCATTTTGAGCGCCGAGGTCTCAAGCGCCCTTTCGGCAATCAGTACAAGACGGTCGGCCTTGAACGGCTTTTCGATATAGTCATAGGCTCCGCGCTTGATGGCTGAAACGGCGGTCTCGATATTGCCGTGACCGGATATCATCACCACCGGCATGCCGGGATGCATCGTTTGAATTTCGTCCAGCAAAGCCAACCCGTCGAGCTTCGAGCCCTGCAGCCAGATGTCGAGGAAGACGAGGCGCGGCGCGCGGTCGGAAATTGCCGCCAGCGCGCTATCGCTGTCATGGGCCGTGCGCGTTTCATGACCTTCGTCTTCAAGGATCCCCGCAACGATCTCTCGAATGTCCTGCTCATCGTCGACGATCAGAATGTCCGCTTTCATGCTGTCCTCTCAGCTTGCGCCCCGGTTTCCTGTTCCGCGTCATTGCCCGACGAAATCGTTTGCGCGGCAGCAGGAAACACCAGTCGCACCATCGCTCCGCATCCACCATGGTAGTCGGCCGGTGCATCGTGCAACTCGAGCCGACCGTCATGGTCTTCCATGATTTTCTTGACGATGGCGAGACCGAGGCCGGTGCCCTTCTCGCGCGTTGTCATATAGGGCTCAAGGAGCTTCGCCCTGTTCTGGCGCGGAAGCCCCTTGCCGTTGTCGATCACGTCAACGGCGATCTCCCTGCCGTTTCTATAAGCGCGAACCAGAATATGGCCTTCTTCGCGGCCTTCATCACTTGCCTGGCGCGCTTCGACCGCCTCGGACGCGTTTTTGATAATGTTGCCGAAAGCCTGTCCGACGAGGCGGTCGTCGAAATCGCAGGCAAGCTCCTCGTCGTCAAAATCGCGCTCGAATTTGATATCGCTGCGGCTGACTTCCACCAGGAATGTTGCCTCGCGCAGCGTATTGCGTAGATCCTTGCGCTCCATCACGGGCTTCGGCATCCGTGCGAAGGAAGAGAATTCGTCCACCATGCGTCCGATATCACCGACCTGACGAATGATCGTGTCGGTGCATTGGTCGAAGACCGCGCTGTCCTCGCCAACCACCTTGCCGTAACGGCGTTTCAGCCGCTCGGCTGAAAGCTGGATCGGCGTCAGCGGATTCTTGATCTCGTGCGCGATGCGGCGCGCCACATCGGCCCAGGCAGTCGAACGCTGCGCTTCGACGAGATCGGAAATGTCGTCGATCGTAATGACATGCGTATGGCTCGCCGGCGCTTCGTCCAACTCGTACTGGGACTCGATAACGCGCTGGCCGGCGCCTACATCGCGATCGACAGTGACCTGGACATTGAGCACGCGTTCGCGTCCGCTCCTGTCGAGATAGGTAACCTGCTTGCGAACATCGTCGCGGTCACTCTTGCGGACCTCGTCGAGAACCGCGGCGATGTGCGACGACAAGCTGTCGATTCTCGTTCCCGGCTCGATTTTCTCGCCGGTTCCCAGAATGGCTGCGGCCGAGCGGTTGGCGACAGTGACGACACCGCCATCATCCACGCCCATCACTCCCGCTGACACGCCTGATAGAACCGCTTCGGAAAACCGCCGACGCTGGTCGATCAGTTCGTTGGCGTGCAGCAACTTGTCTCGTTGTTCCTTCAATTGGCCCAGCATTCCGTTGAAGGTCTGGCCGAGATAGCCGACATCGCCGTCGGACGCGCGCACCGGAACGCGTATATCCAGATTGCCTTCTGAGACCTCCTCGGCGGCGCCGATCAATTGCCGGATAGGCCGTACTAGCCGGTTTGCAACGGCGATACCAGTCCAGATCGCGGACAGGATCATGATCAGCGTCAGCCCGAAATAGAGGATCGCAAAGGCAAGCTGGAAAGATGTTCGGTTCGCCTCAAGTCCGGTATATTCCGCGCGGTTCTGCTGCATAAGTTGTACCGCATCCAGAACTTTGGCGTCGACCGTTCGGATCGTGTAGATATAAGCGTTCGGAATTTCCCGCAGCTTTATGATGGCGCCGACAAGATTGGTAACGCCCGGAGGAATGACCACCGGCAGGCCGGCCTTGGCCGCATCAAGTGCGTCCTGTGGCGGCGAGGGCAACTAATTGTCAACGTCGATCTCAGCGCTTTGCACGATGGTTCCATTAGGCCGGATCACGAAAGCGCCGAGCATCCCGCGGCCCTTGGCCTGCTGCGTGAGAAAATGCCGAAAGCCGACCTGATCGAGACTGTA
This sequence comes from Ahrensia sp., assembly GCA_002706335.1. GTDB lineage: Bacteria > Pseudomonadota > Alphaproteobacteria > Rhizobiales > Rhizobiaceae > Oricola. The sequence goes on along the minus strand of PAKZ01000009.1, from coordinate 31,624 downwards.
GAGGCGACGTTGGCCGTCCACGGCAAAGGCCATGTTGATCGTTGCGTCCCGCAGATTGATCGCATTCTCGTTGATGTAGGATTCGGCGACTTGCAGCGATGATTCGACGATCGTCTTGGTGCGGATCTCGAACCAGCGGTCGAGCCCGAGATCAAGCGTAACGCTCGCGACGACGGCAATGGCGATAGCTGGTATGGCTGCGATCAGCGAAAACAGGCCGACGATGCGCACATGCAGGCGCGAAGCAGCCTTTCCCGCCTTGCGTGCCAGATAGATCCGGCGAAGCTCCATTCCGATCAACCAGAGCATCGCGAAGACGAAGAAACCGTTGATGACGATCGCGGAAAGGGTGACGCGAGCATCGGGCTGTATCGGCGTCAGTCCGATCAGGACCGCAAAGGATACACCGGCCGTCACGAGCGCCCCAACGATCACGGCTATGCCGCGGATCTGCATCCTTCGGGCCCTCGAATGGTCGTTCACGCCGAAATCGAGGGCGCCCTTAGCGCTCTGTATCAGTGACATTTTCTAATCTGCTGGTGTCCGACAACTCGGAGTGACCAACATGCAACAGAATGTGGCAGCATTGCAACATTGCGCGGAAGGTGCCGCGATTTATGTGCCGCCCTTGAAGACGCTTATACCGTGCTCCTTGATCTTCTTTCTTAGCGTGTTCCGGTTCAGTCCAAGCACTTCGGCTGCACGAATCTGGTTGCCTCGCGTTGCCGCCAGTGTCGCAAGGATCAGTGGTTGCTCCAGTTCGGCAAGGACTCGCTGATAGAGGCCCGGCGGCGGCAGGCCGTCGCCGAACGACCGAAAGTAATCCTGCATGTTAAGTTCGACCGCCTGTGAGATCGTTACATCGCCGGTTAGGAGGCTTGCAGGCGACTGCTCACCTCCCTCTCCCGCGTCGAGTTCCGCGGCGACTATCTCCGGAGTAATCTCTTCCTGCGGATAGAGCGCGCTCAGTCGCCGGATCAGGTTTTCCAGTTCGCGAACGTTGCCCGGCCAATGATAGCGCGCCATCAATTGCAGAGCATCCGGCAGGATCCGTTTGGCTTCCAGCCCCTCGTTTTGAACCTTGGCTAGAAAGTGAGTGACGAGATCGCCAATATCTTCGAGCCGCTCGCGCAGCGGCGGCATGCGCAGCGGTACAACATTGAGGCGGTAATAGAGGTCCTCGCGAAACAGGCCCTGATTGATCAGAGAGCGCAGATCCTTGTTGGTTGCGGCCACGATGCGGACATTGGTCTTGATCGGCGTCCGCCCGCCAACGGTCATGTATTCGCCTTGTTGCAGCACACGCAGGAGCCTCGTCTGTGCGTCCATCGGCATGTCGCCGATCTCGTCGAGGAACAAGGTGCCGTTCTCGGCCTGCTCGAACCGGCCGGTGGAGCGCGCCTGCGCGCCGGTGAAGGCGCCCTTTTCATGGCCAAAGAGCTCAGATTCAATCAGGTCACGGGGGATCGCCGCCATATTAATGGCGACGAAGGGACCGTTCTTGCGCTTGCCATATTCGTGCAGGGCGCGCGCAACCAGCTCCTTGCCGGTGCCCGATTCGCCATTGATCAGCACCGTCAGGTCGGACTGCATCATCCTGGCGAGCACGCGGTAGATGTCCTGCATGGCCGCCGACCGGCCGACCAGCGGCATACCCTCATGTTCCTTCGGCGCGGCGACGGCATTGTCATCGGAACCGTTCTTGCGTCGCGATTCCGCCAGCGCGCGACCTACGATCCCGGTCAGTTCGACCAGATCGAAGGGTTTTGGCAGATATTCGTAGGCGCCCTTTTCCGAAGCGCGGATCGCCGTCATGAAGGTATTTTGAGCACTCATCACGATGACCGGAAGCTCTGGACGCACCTTGCGCATACGCGGCAACAGATCGAAAAGATTGTCGTCCGGCATGACCACGTCGCTGACCACAACATCGCCCTCGCCGGCGGTCACCCAGCGCCACAGCGTCGAGGCGTTCGAAGTCAGCCGGACGTCGTAGCCGGCGCGCGACAGCGCCTGGCTCACCACCGTCCGGATAGCCGCATCATCATCGGCAACGAGAACGGTACCTTTCATTGTTGTTTTTCTCCGGTAAGCGGCTGGACGATTTCTGTCGGCATGGCCGGTGCGGCCGGCATCAAGATGCGGAATACCGTCTTCGAGGACTGGGAGTCGCATTCGATTACGCCGCCATGGTCGCCGACGATCTTGGCGACCAGCGCGAGGCCGAGGCCGGAGCCGTTCGGTTTCGTCGTGATGAAGGGATCGAACATGTGCATCTGGATATCCTCGGGCACGCCGGACCCGTTGTCCTCGACGCAAAATTCGAGCGGCAAGGCGACGCGCTCATTCGCACCGGGAATCGACAGACGCACGCCCGGGCGGAATGCGGTCTTCAGCCTGATCTGCGCATGGTCGCGGTGCTCGCAAGCCTCTGAGGCATTCTTGACGAGATTCAGAAAAACCTGGATCAGCTGGTCCTTGTTGCCGAGCACCATCGGAAGCGACGGGTCGTATTGCTTGACGAACTCGATATCGCGCGCGAACCCCGACGCCGCGATCTGGTGAACCCGGTCAAGCACGACGTGGATGTTGACCGGCTCTCGTTCAATCGGCCGTTCGTCGGAAAACACTTCCATGCGGTCGACCAGCGATACGATCCGGTCACTCTCCTCGCGGATCAGCGCGGTCAGCGCGCGGTCCTCGTCGCTGACGACCGCCTCCAGTAGCTGCGCCGCGCCGCGAATGCCCGATAGCGGGTTCTTGATCTCGTGGCCGAGCATCGAAGCGAGCCCGGTAACCGAACGCGCCGCGCCGCGGTGGGTCATCTGGCGATCGAACTTCTCCGCCATGGAGCGCTCGCGGAAAACGATCACCATGGCTCCCGGCTCGTCGGCCACCGGCGTCACATGGACATCGACAATCCGGTCGGCCCCGAGCCGCGGAGAAGAGAGGTCGACACGATACTCATTGACCGGCGATTCGTGCTCTCGCACTTGTTGAATAAGCGCCAGCAAAGGGCTGGAAAACGGAACAAAATCTTGAATTTTGGATTTCGCCAATTGCCCCTGCGAGGACGAGAAGAAGTACTCTGCCTCAAGGTTGGAAAAGGCGATGTAGTCGTCCGGGTCGAGCAGGACGACCGGATCGCGCAACGTGTCGAGGACCTTCAGGGCGCTGGCCGGGTCGGGTGCGGATAGTTTCTTGCGTGCCATAAATGCCATCAGGCAGCCTTCGCTTCGTGCCCTGTGGGGGCCAGGGCTTCGGATAAGAGACGAATGACTTCGTCGGGTTGGGTGCTCGTGAGAATGCGACGGCGAAGGCCGGCGGCCTCCTCCATCGCGTGCCTGTCGAAATACCAGCCAAGATGCTTGCGGGCGTGCCGAAGCCCGGCGTCTCGCCCATAATGGGCGAGCATGGCCTCATAGTGATCGGCAGCATAACTGGCGAGATCGTCCGGCGCTGCGCAATCTGCCGGTGTCCGAAAACCGGCCTCGCGCGCAATCATTCCCGGAAGCCATGGCTGCCCATAGCTGGCGCGCCCCACCATTACGGCGTCGGCGCCGGAAGCTCCGAGCGCGTTCTTCGCATCATCCAGACTGGCGACATCCCCATTGACGACCAGCGGAATGGAAACGGCCTCGCGTACCGCGCGGATACGGCTCCAATCGGCCCGGCCATTGTAGAGTTGTTCGCGAGTCCGTCCATGCACAGTCACCATCCGAACTCCGCCATTTTCGGCGCGTCGCGCCAGTTCCGGCGCGTTAATCGTGGCGGCATCCCAGCCAAGCCGCATCTTCAGCGTGACGGGGACAGCGACAGCATTCACGGTGGCTTCGATCAGCTTCATGGCATGGTCGAGATCGCGCATTAGCGCCGAACCGGAATAGCCGCCGGTAACCTTCTTGGCTGGGCAGCCCATATTTATGTCGATGATGTCGGCGCCCTCGCCTTCGGCGATCCGCGCCGCTTCGCCCATCCATTTCGCCTCACGGCCGGCCAGCTGCAGCATGCGCACCGGCAGGCCGTCGGTCCGCGCCCTCGATCGGCTTTCGCGATGATCGCGGCATAACTCTTCGCTGGCGATCATCTCGGACACGACAAGCCCCGCGCCATGCTGCCACGCCCTTTGCCGGAAAGGCAGATCGCTCACGCCGGACATCGGTGCAAGGAAGACGCGATTGCGCAGCTCGACAGATCCGATTTTCAGCGGTTTGGCGATGTCACTCATTCACTAAGCTGACTGTTTGTTGAGCACGAACGCATCCTGCCTATTTAGTAGACACTCTGCGTCGGTTGTGCAATCGCCGCCGTGTGTTAAAGCAGGATCGAGACACGATTTTTTTGGAAGCGGCCGTTCCATGCGCCAAGATCTGCACAAAGTATAGTCCGATATGCACCTTGCGCAACGCTACGGCATTGTGATCGTTGCCGCCGGCCGCGGCGAAAGAGCCGCCGGTTTGGGAAGCGGCCCGAAACAATATCGCATGCTTGGAGGCATCCCGCTGATCGCGCGCACGATCGATGCCTTTCGCGTCTGGAATGGTGATTGCCCGATCGTTATCGTGCGTCATGCGGACGACGACGAACTCCTGAAGCTCGCGATTTCCGGCCGCGAGGAGAATGCTTCCGTGGTCATCGGCGGTGCGACGCGACAGGCCTCGGTCCTGTGCGGGCTGGAATCGCTTGCCGCCTTGGACGGCGCGCCCCACTTCGCGTTTATCCACGACGCCGCCCGGCCTTTCGTGCCGACAGCGATGCTGGACGCGATTGTCGAGGCGCTGGAGGAAAACCCGGATAACGGCGTATTGCCGGCGATGCCTGTCGCCGAGACGCTCAAGTCGGCGAGCGCGGACGGCCATGTCCTCTCCACAGTTCCACGTGCTGGGTTGCATCGGGCACAGACTCCGCAGGCCTTCCCGCTCAGCGGCATTCTCGATGTCCACCGCCGCGCCGCTGCTGAATGCGACAGCGAATTCACGGACGATGCCGCTCTTTATGAATGGGCCGGGCTTCCCGTTCGCCTCGTCGCGGGCGATAACCGCAATATCAAGCTCACGTGGCCGCAGGATTTCGAGGACGCCGAACGCATGCTGCATACCGACCGGGAACCCGCCTTGCCAGACGTGCGGGTCGGCCACGGCTACGACACGCATCAGATGGTCGCCGGCGACCGCATCATCCTGTGTGGTGTCGAGATCCCGCATGATCGTAGGCTCTCCGGACATTCCGATGCGGATGTCGGCTTCCATGCACTGACCGACGCCCTGCTGGCGACGATCGGCGCAGGCGATATCGGCAGTCATTTTCCGCCAAGCGATCCGCAATGGAAGGGCGCGGCCTCGCACCGCTTCCTGTCGCATGCGGCGGAGCTTGTACGCGACGCAGGCGGACGCATCACCCATTGCGACGTGACACTGCTTTGCGAAGCGCCGAAGATTGGCCCGCATCGCGAGATCATGCGTCAGGCGATAGCCAAGACTGTGGGCGTCGACGTGTCCCGCACATCGGTGAAGGCGACGACCAATGAACGAATAGGCTTTGTCGGCCGCGAGGAAGGCATCGTCGCGCTCGCAACCGCAACTGTAGTGATGGGAGGACAGTGATGCCGGACGACCAGTATATCGATCCGCTCCATGAAGCCGCCGAACGGGTCATCGAGATCTTCTCGGAAAAGGAAGTCAGGATCACCACGGTCGAGAGTTGCACCGGCGGCATGATCTCGGCGGCGCTGACCGATATCGCCGGATCGTCCAACGTGCTGGACCGGGGCTATGTCACCTATTCGAACACGGCCAAGGAACAGATGGTCGGCGTTCCGGAGGAACTGATCGAGAAACATGGCGCGGTGTCGTCCGAGGTCGCCGCCGCCATGGCGGAAGGCGGGCTTGCCCGCGCCGATGCAGACCTGGCGATTGCGGTAACCGGAATTGCGGGACCGGGCGGCGGCACTGCCGATAAACCCGTCGGCCTCGTCTGGTTTGCCTGCGCGATGAGCTGGGGCCCGACCCTCGTCCTCAGCAATGAGTTCGATGACAATGGCCGCGACTTCATCCGCTACCACACGGCGATGTTCGCCCTGCAGATCGTGCTGGAAATGCTCGAGAGCCGGCCGGCGACCCAATTCGACGAGCCGCACGGCAACGCCTAAGCAGAGCCCTCCCTCAGGGCATCTCAGCCGATTTCAGGCAGTCCGGGCGTTGTCCTGCCCGTAGATGACGTCCGCCCGCTTTTGGAAAGCTTGAGAGAACATGTGGAACGCCCTGTCGAACATGGCGCCCATTACCATGCCGAGCGCGCGGCTCTTGAATTCATAGTCGATGAAAAAGACAACGTCGCAGCCGCCGTCGTCGCGGGGTCTGAACGTCCAGCGGTTGTCGAGATAGCGGAACGGCCCTTCGAGATAGGACACGTCGATGACGTTTTCTTCGGGCTTCAGCAGCACGCGCGAGGTAAAGGTCTCGCGGATCATCTTGTAGCCGACCGTCATGTCGGCGATCAGCATCGTCATGCCGTCGCGCTCGCGCCGTTCCTTGACCCGCAAGGCTTCGCACATCGGCAGGAATTCGGGATAGCGCTCCACATCGGCGACCAGATCGAACATCTGTCCGGCGCTGTGCGGAACGGGTGTCGTATCCTGGAACTTGGGCATGGATGTCAGCTAAGGATCGCGGGCGAGATTGGCAAGTGGCCGGCCGGCCGATGCGCTATTCGGCCGCTGCCAGCTTCTTTGCCCGATTTTCCCGGAGTCGGGCGAAATCGTCGCCTGCATGGTGTGACGAACGCGTCAGCGGGCTTGCCGAGACCATCAGGAAGCCCTTCGAGTAAGCGCTCGTCTCGTAGGACTTGAATTCCTCCGGCGGCACGAAGCGAATGACCGCGTGGTGCTTCTTGGTCGGCTGCAGATACTGGCCGATGGTCAGGAAATCGACATCGGCCGAGCGCAGATCGTCCATCAGTTGCAGCACTTCGTTGCGCTCTTCACCGAGCCCGACCATGATCCCGGACTTGGTGAAGATCGTCGGGTCGATTTCCTTGACCTGCTGCAAAAGCCGGATCGAATGGAAATAGCGCGCGCCCGGGCGAACGGTCAGATAGTTGGACGGCACTGTCTCCAGATTGTGGTTGAAGACGTCCGGCCGCGCGGCGACGACCTTTTCCAAGGCCTTCTCCTTGCGCAGGAAGTCCGGCGTCAGGATTTCAATGGTCGTGCCGGGCGCCTCCTCGCGGATGGCCTGGATCACCTCGACGAAATGCTGCGCGCCGCCATCGTCCAGATCGTCGCGGTCAACGGAGGTGATGACGACATGGTTCAGTCCCATCGTCCTGACCGCATGGGCGACGTTTTCCGGTTCCTTCAGATCCAGCGGCGCGGGCTTGCCTGTCGCCACATTGCAGAATGCGCAGGCACGGGTGCAGATCTCGCCCATGATCATGAAGGTGGCGTGCTTCTTGTCCCAGCATTCGCCGATATTCGGGCAGCCGGCCTCCTCGCACACCGTGAAGAGGTTGTGCGATTTCACGATCTGGCGGGTTTCGGCATAGCCGCGCGAATTCGGCGCCTTGACGCGGATCCATTCCGGCTTGCGGGCCTGCACCGGCTGGTCCGGGCGATGGGCCTTTTCCGGATGGCGAACCCGCTTTTCGGGAGTGGTCGTGTCCAGCACCGTAACCATGAATTCCTCGGTCTCTTTCGCCGCGCTCGCGGCCTTTCTCTTAGCCTGTCATCTAGATAGCAACCGGCGGAAGGAAATGCGACCATCCGCCGGACATGGCTGCCTTGCGCTCTGCAGCCTTACCTGCGGAGCAACCGGGCAAGATAGATCAGCAGGCACGCGCCGATGAAGCCGGGGACCAGGAAGGCGATCCATCCTCTCCCGAAAAAGCCGAAGGCCTGTAGTATCGCGCTGAAGACGATCGAGCCGACAATGCCGAGCACGATGTTCATCAACAGGCCGGTGTTGCTTTTCATCACTTTCTCGGCAAGCCACCCGGCGAGCCCGCCGATAATGATCGCTCCAAGCCATCCAATTCCATTCATCGTCCTGCCTCCGTGTTCCCGAGGTTTCCGCTATGCCGGTCAGGCGTTCAGCACACGCCCATAGGCATCCAGCACGCTTTCCTTCATCATCTCCGAAAGCGTCGGATGCGGGAAGATCGTGTGCATCAGTTCTTCCTCGGTCGTCTCCAGGTTCATCGCCACGACGAAGCCCTGGATCAGTTCGGTCACTTCCGCGCCGACCATATGGGCGCCGAGCAATTGCCCGGTCTTCTTGTCGAAAATCGTCTTGATCAGGCCCTGATCCTCGCCGAGCGCAATCGCCTTGCCGTTTGCGGCGAACGGAAAGCGGCCGACGCGGATGTCGTGGCCGGCTTCCTTGGCCTTGGCTTCGGTCAGGCCGACGGAGGCGACCTGCGGATGGCAATAAGTACAACCCGGGATCATCGAGCGGTCCATCGGGTGCACGCCCGGCACGCCGGCGATCTTCTCGACGCAGATCACGCCTTCATGCTCGGCCTTGTGGGCCAGCATGGGCGGGCCGGCGACGTCGCCGATGGCGTAGATGCCCTCGACATTGGTCTTGCCGTAGCCGTCGATCACCACGCAGCCGCGATCGGTCTTCACGCCGAGCGCTTCAAGGCCGAGATTCTCGATATTGCCCTGCACGCCGACAGCCGAGATCAGCCGGTCGGCCTCGATGGTCTGCGTCTTGCCGTCCTTGGTCTCGACATGGGCGACAATCGAATTGGCCTTCTTGTCGACCTTGGAAACCTTCGCCTCGGTGATGATCTTCAGACCGTGCTTCTCAAGCTGCTTGCGAGCGAGCTTGGAGATTTCCGCATCCTCGACCGGCATGACCTGCGGCATCAGTTCGACCACCGTGACGTCGACACCCATCGAGTTGTAGAAGCTCGCGAATTCGATGCCGATCGCGCCGGAGCCCATGACGACGAGCTTCTTCGGCATTTCCTGCGGCACCATCGCCTCGAAATAGGTCCAGATCAGTTTGCCGTCGGGCTCGATTCCCGGAAGCGACCGCGGCCGTGCGCCGGTGGCGACGATGATATGCTTGGCGGTGTATTCGCCCTCGCCCAGAGTGTTCTTCGGTGCCGGGTGCTGCGGCTCCATCGGTTTCTTGGATGGCTTGCCGACGGTGATCTTGCCCTTGCCGGCGAGTTTCGCCTCGCCCCAGATGACGTCGATCTTGTTCTTCTTCATCAGCATGCCGACGCCGCCGTTCAGCCGGCCCGAAACGCCGCGCGAGCGTTCGACCACCGCCTTGGTGTCTGCGCTGATCGTGCCGTCGAGCTTGAGGCCGTAATTCTTGGCGTGGCTGGCGAAGTCCATGACCTCGGCAGAGCGCAGCAGCGCCTTGGTCGGGATGCAGCCCCAGTTCAGGCAGATGCCGCCGAGATGTTCGCGCTCGACGATCGCCGTTTTGAGCCCGAGCTGCGCGGACCGGATCGCGGCGACGTAGCCGCCGGGACCCGATCCGATGATGATGACGTCATACGCGTTCGACATGGGCGCTCCACTCCTCTTGTTTGGACCGGCTGCCTCGTTCGGCTTGGACCGGTTTCGGGAGTGGAGCCGTCGTCGCCGCCCTTATGCGGGGTCTTCTGCGACGGGTTCCGGCTTGACCAGCATCCCGTAGATTTCATCTTTCAGAGCCAAACGCTGCTTCCGCATTTCTTCCAGACGGAAATCGTCGCTCGGCTCCACATCGGTCTCGGCACGGTGAATGGCCCGGTTTACCTCGTGATATTCGTTCGTGATCCGGTGAAAATGGCCATCCGTTTCACGCAGATGATGAATTTCGGCGACCAGTTCCGGGAATTCTTCGGCCAGTTCGTGGGGGACGTGGGACATGGGATACCTCCTGATTTCTTCGTCGTGTATCCGACCCTACGTCCTGTGACTATTCCCTCCTTGATCCTTATCAACTTATAGCCCGAGCATCAGCGAAACGACCGGCGCCAGCGCCTTGCCGACGGCTTTCGTGTTCGCCGCGTCGAGGTGAATTCCGTCCAGCGGCGAGGTCTTGGCGACGGTCGACGCATCGAAGAATCCACATTCCATTTCGTCAGCGAGATCGGCGTAGAGCGATCCCAGCATGTGCGATTCCTCGATGCTGCGGCCGAACATGGCGGCGAAATCCGGCGTCGCAGCCTCGCAGAATGGCGGCGGCGCGACGATCAGCACGCCGGGCCCTTCGACGTCCAGCGCCCAGTCATGATGGCGCACGAGGCTGACGAGCCTCTTAATGCCGTTCTTCGCCGAGATCGCGTGGCCGTGAACCGCCGGTTTGAGGTCGTTCGTCCCAAGCATGAGGATAACGAGATCGAGCGGCTTGTGCGTAGCCAGCACTGTCGGCAAAACCCGCGCGCCGTTTCGGTCGCTGTCGGCCAGATGGTCGTCATAAGCGGTCGTGCGCCCGTTCAAGCCCTCGGCGATCACCTCGACCCGTCCGCCAAGCGCCTCTGCGAGCGCCACCGGCCAGCGGTTTTCGCGCGCATGGCGGGACAGGGTATCGGGGTCGTAGCCCCAGGTCAGCGAGTCGCCGAAGGCAAGGACGGTTTTCATGACCGGACCGGCCTAGACCAGCATCGACATCGGGTTCTCGATATAGCCCTTGAAGGCCGCGAGCAGTTCCTCGCCGAGCGCACCGTCGACGCAGCGATGGTCGGTCGACAGCGTCACCGTCATCACCTGCGCGATGGCCAATGCACCGTCCTTGACGACCGGGCGCTGTTCGCCCGCGCCGACCGCGAGGATCGTCGCATGCGGCGGGTTGATCACAGCCGAGAAGGTCTTGACGCCCATCATGCCCATATTCGAGACCGCCGACGTGCCGCCCTGATATTCCTGCGGCTGCAGCTTGCGGTCCTTGGCGCGCTTGCCGAGATCCTTCATCTCGTTGGAGATGACTGAAAGCGGCTTCATTTCGGCCTGGCGCACGATCGGCGTGATTAGTCCGCCCGGGATCGACACGGCAACGCCGACATCGGCATGCTTGTGCTTGACCATCGCCTCGTCCGTCCAGGAGACATTCGCATCCGGCACGTCACGGAGCGCCAGCGCCAGCGCCTTGATGACCATGTCGTTGACGGACAGCTTGTAGGCCGGTTTGTCGTCCTTGACCGGCGCGGCCTTGTTCAATTCGCCGCGCAGTTTCAGCAATGCGTCTAGTTCACAGTCGATCGAGACGTAGAAATGCGGGATCGTCTGCTTGGCTTCCATGAGCCGCTTGGCGATCGTCTTGCGCATGCCGTCATGCTTGACCAGCTCGTAGGAGCCTTCCTCGAACAGTTTCAGCACGGCGTCGGTGGACGGGCCGGCGGCCATTGCTGGCGCAGGAGCGCCAGCGGACGGAGCCTTTTCCGCCACGGCCGGTGCCTTTGCACCGCCGGCGGCCGCCGATTCCACATCGCGCTTGACGATACGACCGTGCGGACCGCTGCCGGAAATGGCAGTGATGTCGACGCCTTCGGCCTTGGCGATACGCCGCGCCAGCGGGGATGCGAAGACCTTCTCGCCGTCCTTGACCGGCACCGGACCGGCCTTGACGTCGTCGGGAATGCTCGGCGACACCGCCGCCTTCGCAGATTCCGGCGTCGGCGCGGCCTTGGGCTTTTCCTTGGCCGGCGCGGCTTCCGCCTTCGGCTCTTCCTTCGCAGGCGCCTTTTCCGACGATCCGCCAGAACCGTTGCCGGCGGCCGCGACCGCGTCGCTGACATCCTCGCCTTCCCCGGCAAGAACGGCGATGACGGCATTGACCTTGACGCCTTCGGTGCCTTCGGGGACGAGAATCTTCGCCACCGTTCCTTCATCGACGGCCTCGACTTCCATGGTCGCCTTGTCGGTCTCGATCTCGGCAATCACGTCACCGGAGCTGACGGTGTCGCCTTCCTTGACGAGCCATTTGGCGAGATTGCCCTCTTCCATCGTCGGGGAGAGCGCAGGCATTGTAATGTTGATCGGCATGGTTCCTCTCCCCCTCAGCCCGCGTAGGTAACGGCTTTGACCGCGTCGACGACTTCGCCGACATTCGGCAGGGCCAGTTTTTCAAGATTGGCCGCGTAAGGCATCGGCACGTCCTTGCCGGCAATGGTAATGACCGGCGCGTCGAGATAATCGAACGCCTCGCGCTGGACACGGTTGGCGATAAAGTCGCCGACCGAGCTCTGCGGGAAGCCTTCCTCGACGGTCACTAGGCGGCCGGTCTTCTTGACGCTTTCGATCACCGTCGGCAGGTCCATCGGGCGTATCGTGCGCAGATCGATGACCTCGGCGTCGATATCCATTCCGGACAGTTCCTCTGCGGCCTTGATCGCGTAGGTCATGCCAATCCCGAAGGAAACGATGGTCACGTCGCTGCCAGATTTGTGGATCCGTGCCTTGCCGATCGGCAGAACGAAATCGTCCATCTTCGGAACGTCGAATGTCTGTCCGTAGAGGATTTCGTTTTCCAGGAAGATGACCGGGTTCGGATCGCGGATCGCCGCCTTGAGAAGGCCTTTCGCGTCAGCAGCGGAATAGGGTTGTATGACTTTCAGGCCCGGGACGTGGCTGTACCACGCCGCGTAGTCCTGGCTGTGCTGCGCGGCGACGCGCGCCGCTGCGCCGTTCGGGCCGCGGAACACCATCGGCGCCCCCATCTGGCCGCCCGACATGTAGAGTGTCTTGGCAGCGGAGTTGATGATCTGGTCGATCGCCTGCATGGCGAAGTTAAAGGTCATAAATTCGACGATCGGCTTCAGGCCGGCCATCGCTGCGCCGACGCCTATACCCGCGAAACCGTGTTCGGTGATCGGTGTATCAACCACGCGCTTGGCGCCGAATTCGTCGAGCAGGCCCTGGGTTACCTTATAGGCGCCCTGATATTCGGCGACCTCCTCGCCCATCACATAGACGCTTTCGTCCTTGCGCATTTCCTCGGCCATCGCGTCGCGCAATGCCTCGCGCACCGTGGTCGGCACCATTTCCGTGCCCTCGGGAATGTCGGGATCCGAGGCCACATCCGGAGCCTTGGGCTTGGGATGCACCTTGCCTTCGGCCGGTACGCGGCGGGCGTCCATGTCTTCGACGGAATTGCCGGCTGCGGCCGTACCCTCGCCGGCCGCGCCGTCTGCGCCGCGTCCGCCATGCGGATCGCGGGTCGTCTCTTCCGATCCGCCTTTGTCACCGCTCTTGCCGATATCGTCCGCGCTCTCGCCTTCCTGCAACAGAATGGCGATCGGCGTATTCACTTTCACGCCTTCAGTGCCTTCGTCGATCAGAATCTTGCCGATCACGCCTTCGTCGACGGCCTCGACTTCCATCGTCGCCTTGTCGGTCTCGATCTCCGCGATCACGTCGCCGGAAGCGACTTCATCGCCTTCCTTTTTCAGCCATTTGGCCAGATTGCCCTCCTCCATCGTCGGAGAAAGCGCAGGCATCAGGATTTCTACGGGCATGGTTTCCTCACCTGTATTTTTTTCAGGTCCTACCGGACCCGGAGTTTATTCCAAAAAAGCAACGCCATCAGGCCGATTGCCGCAACAACGAAGATGACGCGAAGCGCGCGTAGCCAAAGCGGGTCCTTGCCGAACCGGATCTCGCGCTCCAGCGCCGCACGGCGACGCTCGGAACCGCTGTCCAGATAGTGCGCGACCCGTTTTCCGACGCCGACATAGGCACTGACGACATGCCAGAAGAACCAACCGAACAGGGCGATGACGCCCGCCGCCAGCAGGTACACCTTGATGTCCGGCCAGGCCTGCATCGACGCGCGCCCGTCAATGCAGGATATCTGTGTAGAGTTCGGACGGATCGGGTTCGGGATCAGCCTGCGAAAACTCGGCGGCGGCCGAAACGACGTCGCGTACTTCCTTGTCGATCGCCTTCAGCTCCGCTTCGTCCGCATGACCCAGTTCTATCATACGAGCCTTGATCTGCTCGATCGGGTCCTGCTCGGAACGCATCTTCTGGACTTCGTCCTTGGAACGGTATTTGGCCGGATCGGACATGGAATGGCCGCGATAGCGGTAGGTCTGCATTTCCATGATGATCGGCCCCTTGCCGGAGCGGGCATGTTCAAGCGCATACTCGCCGGCTGCCTTCACCGCCCTGACATCCATGCCGTTGACCTGCAGGCCTGGAATGAGAAAAGACGCGCCGCGTTGCGAGAAGTCGGTCTGGGCCGACGCGCGAGAGACCGATGTCCCCATGGCGTAGCGGTTGTTCTCGATGACGTAGACTACCGGGAGCTTCCATAGGGCAGCCATGTTGAAGCTTTCGTAGACTTGGCCCTGATTGGCCGCGCCATCGCCGAAATAGGTCATCGAGACCGCGCCGTTCTCCCGGTAGCGATTGGCGAAGGCCAGTCCGGTGCCGAGTGAAACCTGCGCACCGACGATGCCATGGCCCCCATAGAAGTTCTTCTCCTTGGAGAACATGTGCATGGAACCGCCCTTGCCCTTCGAGTAGCCGCCGCGCCGTCCGGTCAACTCGGCCATCACGCCCTTCGGGTCCATGTCTGTCGCCAGCATGTGGCCATGGTCGCGGTAACCGGTGATGATCTGGTCGCCTTCCTTGGCGGCCATCTGCATGCCGACCACGACCGCTTCCTGACCGATATAGAGGTGACAGAAGCCGCCAATGAAGCCCATGCCATAGAGCTGGCCGGCCTTTTCCTCGAAACGACGGATGAGCAGCATCTCGCGATAGGCGTGATGCTCTTCCTCTTTGGAGAACTCCGCCGGTGGCGGCGCTTTCACGGATGACGGGGATTTCCCCTTCGCCGATGCGGCGGGGGCTTTTTTGGCACGGGTTGCCATTCGCTCACTCCCTAGCTTTTTTCTGCCAAATAGATTAGCGTAACCTTGCGACATGGCAATGCCTAAAACCGCATGGCTGGCATTCCATAAGCAGCTCAAATCGCTTCGAAAAACCGGGATTAACTTAATTCCGGTTAATTGCTTTTTATTGAAGAATGACGATCTCGTTCGCCCGCGTCACCCCCAAAAGGCGACGCGCCTGTTCGTCAATCATGTCCCTTTCAAGAGACCCGTCACGAAGCATTGCCGTCTTCTTTTCCAACGCGGCGCGCTTGTTTTCGAGCGCTTGAAGTTCGCCCTCCAGCGCGGCGATCCTCTGCTCATATTGCTGCTTGGAGGCGAGACCCAGCGAACCGCTGGTCGCGTGATAGCCGAAGTAAACCAGCACGCCGCTGGCAAGCACCGGCAGGATGAGATGGCGAAGAGGAGAGCGACGGCGATAACGGGTCCACATAATACAAAGCCCCTGGATCGGAGCTTCGAACCTAGCCGGTTTTGGTTAAGCCCCGATAAACGGAACCGCCGCCAGCTTCTGCCGGCGGCGTCACAATGAAAATACGGATCGAATGCTCGGGTCTTGTTAAGCGCGGAGGATCGACGTCCCGGCATAAACCGCCTGTGCGCCCAGCTCCTCTTCGATGCGGATCAGCTGGTTGTACTTTGCGAGCCGGTCGGAGCGCGCCAGAGAACCTGTCTTGATCTGTCCGCAATTGGTAGCGACCGCGAGATCGGCAATCGTCGCGTCCTCGGTTTCGCCCGAACGGTGCGACATGACTGCGGTATAGCCTGCCCTGTGCGCCGTTTCGACCGCGTCCAGCGTCTCGGTCAGCGAACCGATCTGGTTCACCTTGACGAGGATCGAATTGGCGACGCCCATCTTGATGCCGTCGCGCAGACGGGCCGTGTTCGTCACGAAGAGATCGTCGCCGACCAGCTGACACTTGCCGCCGATCTTCTCGGTCATGATCTTCCAGCCGTCCCAGTCATCCTCGTGCATTCCGTCCTCGACGGAGATGATCGGATAGTTGGAGACCAGATTGTCGATATAGTCGGCATTCTGTTCCGAGGTAAGCGATTTGCCCTCGCCGACCAGCTCGTATTTGCCGTCCTTGTAATATTCGGATGCCGCGCAATCGAGCGCGAGATAGACGTTTTCGCCCGGCGCGTAACCGGCCGACGAGATCGCCGACATGATGAAGTCGAGCGCCTCGGTCGTCGAACGCAGAGCCGGCGCGAAGCCGCCCTCGTCGCCGACGCTTGTCGAATGACCGGCCTTGTGGAGCGCCGATTTCAGCGTGTGGAAGATTTCCGATCCCATGCGCACGGCGTCCGCGATGCTTTCCGCGCCGACCGGCATGATCATGAATTCCTGGATATCAATCGGATTGTCGGCATGCGCGCCGCCATTGATGATGTTCATCATCGGAACGGGCAGGATATGCGCATTGGTGCCGCCAACATAACGGTAGAGCGGCATGCCCGAATAGATCGCCGCCGCCTTGGCGACGGCCAGCGACACGCCGAGGATCGCATTGGCGCCGAGCTTGCCCTTGTTCGCCGTGCCGTCCAGCTCGATCATCGTCGCGTCGATCTTCGCCTGCAGCGTGGCGTCCATCCCGCCGATCGCATCGAAGATCGGGCCATTGACGGCGGCCACTGCCTTGCCGACGCCCTTGCCCTTGTAGCGGTCGCCGCCATCGCGCAGTTCGACGGCCTCATGCGCGCCGGTCGAAGCGCCGGAGGGAACCGCGGCGCGGCCCATCGTTCCATCCTCGAGCACGACATCGACCTCGACGGTCGGGTTGCCGCGGCTGTCGAAAATCTGGCGGCCGATAATGTCAACAATAGCGCTCATGTCGAAGATCCCTGCTGGATGATGAATTCTACCGGCGTTGGCTTAGCCGAGGCGATCACAAAGTGAAACCTCCTGCCCGAGAAATTCATTTCTGTGACGTCGCTTTGACCCATTTCGGCGTCAGGCTCCGAATCGGGCAACGGGAGCGTCGGCAAAAAGGGAGGTCGCCGTGACGCAACTCGCAGGAATTCTCACCTTCACGATGATCGCACTCGGCCTGGCGACGGCTTTCGGCCCGCAGCCCCCCGCGCCGGAACGGACGGAAAACATCGTCGTCCTTGCGGAGGACTGATCAGCGGGCCTTCGCGATCCCGTCAAACGCCATCAGGGTCTCGATGAGGCGCGGCATGTCCGCGAGCCTGACCATATTCGGCCCGTCCGAGGGCGCATTGTCGGGATCCTGATGGGTCTCGACAAAGACGCCCGCGACGCCGACGGCAACGGCCGCGCGTGCCAGCGTCTCGACGAAACGCCGTTCGCCGCCGGTCGAACCGCCCTGCCCGCCTGGCTGCTGCACCGAATGGGTCGCATCGAAAATGACCGGCGCGCCGGTCTCCGCCATGATGGGCAGCGACCGCATGTCGGAGACGAGCGTATTGTAGCCGAACGAGACGCCACGTTCCGTAAGAAGCACATTGGCATTGCCGCCGCCGACGATCTTGGCCAGCACGTTCTTCATGTCCCAGGGCGCCAGGAACTGGCCCTTCTTGACATTGATGACGCGCCCCGTCTTCGCCGCGGCGAGAAGCAGGTCGGTCTGTCGGCACAGAAATGCCGGTATCTGCAGGATGTCGACGACCTCGGCAACCTCGGCGCATTGTTCCTCGGTGTGAATGTCGGTCAGCACCGGCAAGCCGAACTCGGCCTTGATGTCGGCAAAAACCGGCAGCGAGTTTTCGAGCCCGAGTCCGCGCTTACCGGAGAGAGAGGTGCGGTTGGCCTTGTCGAAGGAGGATTTGTAAACAAGACCGATACCGGCCTTGTCGCACATTTCCTTCAGCGCGCCGGCCATGTCGAAAGCATGGTCGCGGCTCTCCATCTGGCAGGGCCCGGCAATCAGGGATAGCGGAGCGTCATTGGCGAACCGGACGTTGCCGGCCGCGACTGTCGAATTCGGGTTCATGCCGCCGCCTCTTCTTGGAAGGCTAGGAAGAGACCCTGTCCCGGCGCAGGATCGACGATGACCCGATTGTGCATCTCGCGATGGGTGATTCCATGCTCGTCCAGCACGCGGCGAATGGTCGACAGCATCCGCACGGTCAGGATCATGCCCTCGAAGCGCAGCCCTCGCCCTTCGCCGGACCGGTTCACACCGAACCAGGCGGTGAGGCCTTCCGGCGTCATCACGTTCAGCAGCCCGTTCGCGGCGGAAATTTCGAGGCCGAAGGAATGGACTTCGTCGCCGCGATTGTTGACCGCTTCCTGCAGCAGATACTGGAAGTCGGTCGGGTTGGGTTCGGACAGGATAATTTCGCGGATGCCGGTCACGCTGTTGGCATGGCTTTCGAGCGGCGACCGGTCGACCTTCGGCTGCGCCACGCGCTCGCAGGTGAAGAAGAATGCGTCCGGCGCACGCAGATCGCCGGCAAAGGCGAGCCTGAACGCGGCATTGCTGGACTTGCCCTTCGCATCGGTAAATTTCCGCTTGAATTTCAGCTTCTTGCCGGCTGAAAACCCGGCCTTCCTGAAGGCTTTCTGGTCGCGTTTCGCATCGTCCGACGCGAAGGCTACCGCCGAGAAACCGTTTTCGCCGCAGCGGAAACGGAAAGCTTGGTCGCGTGCGGTGAAGACATTGCCCTCCTGCGCCGTCGCCTCGCAATCCTCGCGCTGCGCGATGGCCAGCGGTTCGAGAAACGTGCCGTCTGCAAAATAGACGCAGGCATTCTCGGTCCCGAAGGGATGCACGCCGTCCGGCGCGACGGTGAAACCGAGCGCTGAAAGCCGTTCGCGCGCTTCCTTCAGGCTCTCGACCGGAAGGACCGCATGGTCAATGGCGCGGGCTTCGCGCGGCTCTTTGATCTCTTTCGACATGGCGGCAGGATGTGCACCATTTGCCGGGCCCGTTCAAGCGCTCATTGCCGGCAGGTGATCCAACTCCATTTCCCTGCGTAAGAAGAAAAGGAGGTGTCGACATGACCAGACATTCCCGATGGCTGATCGCCTTGGTGGCTGTTGCTGCGTTCACAGTTCCGGCCAAGGCGCAGAATGGCGGCGAAGGCGCGTCGCAGGACATCATTTCGCGGCAGCTGGAAGCCTTTCTGTCCGGCGATTTTCCACGGGCCTATTCCTACGCGTCCCCCGACATCAAGCGGATTTTCCCGACGCTGGAGCGGTTCATGTCGATGGTGCAGACAGGCTACCTGCCTGTCCTGCGCCCCGGAAACTACGCCTTCGGCAAATCCGAACAGATGGCGGATGGCAGGATTCAGTGGGAAGTGCTGATCGACGGGCCTGACGGCAAGGGCTACACCGCTACCTATTTCATGGAGCGGCAGGAAGACGGCACCTGGAAAGTCGATGCGGTGACGCTGCGCCGCGGCGCGCCGGGCATGACCTGAGGCCTAAAGCGCCGGAATGTCGCCGCGTTCCCATGCCGCCTCGGTTTCGGCACTGAAATCGGCGTAGCGCTTCGCCTCGACGGCGTCGCGGATGCCCTGCATGAGTTGCTGGTAATAATGGATGTTGTTCCAGGTCAGCAGCATCGCACCCAGCATTTCACCCGAGCGGATGAGGTGGTGCAGGTAGGCGCGTGAATAGCCGCGCGCCGCCGGGCAAGTCGATTCCTCGTCGAGCGGCCGATGATCGTCGGCATGGCGCGCATTCTTCAGATTGACCTTGCCATGCCGCGTGAAAGCCAGCCCGTGCCGGCCGGCCCGTGTCGGCATCACGCAGTCGAACATGTCGACGCCGTGCCCGACTGACCGCAAGATGTCCTGCGGCGTACCGACTCCCATCAGGTAACGCGGACGATCGGCGGGCAGCAGCGGACAGGTCACATCCAGCATCGCCAGCATGACGTCCTGCGGCTCGCCGACGGCTAGTCCGCCGACCGCGTAGCCCTTCAGGTCCATCTCCGCGAGCGCCTTTGCGGATTCGGCGCGCATGATCTCGTTGTCGCCGCCCTGGACGATGCCGAACATCGCCCGTTCCGGCTGGTCGCCGAAGGCCGTTTTGCAGCGTTCGGCCCAGCGCAGCGACAATTCCATCGCCTTACGGATCGCGTCCGGCTCGGCCGGCAGTTTGGTGCATTCATCCAGTTGCATCTGGATATCGGAGCCGAGCAGACCCTGGATCTCGATGGAGCGTTCGGGGCTCATCTCGTAGCGTTTCCCGTCGATATGCGACTGGAAGGTCACGCCGTCCTCGGTCATCTTTCGTAGCGCCGCCAGCGACATCACCTGGAAGCCGCCGGAATCGGTGAGGATCGGATGTTTCCAGCCGATCATCTTGTGGAGACCGCCGAGCCGCGCCACACGCTCCGCGCCCGGTCGGAGCATCAGATGATAGGTATTGCCGAGAATGATGTCGGCGCCGCAATCGCGCACCTGGTCCAGATACATCGCCTTGACGGTGCCCGCCGTGCCGACCGGCATGAAGGCCGGAGTGCGGATGTCGCCGCGCGCCGTATGCACGACGCCGCGCCGCGCCGCGCCGTCGGTTGCCAGCAATTCGAAGGAAAAAGGTGTCGTCATCGCGCGGTCTCTTGCGGGAACAGCAGGGAGGAATCCCCGTATGAATAGAAGCGGTAGCCGGTCTCGATCGCGTGGCGATAAGCCGCCTGCATCGTCTCCAGCCCGCAAAAGGCCGAAACCAGCATGAAAAGCGTCGAGCGCGGCAGATGGAAATTCGTCATCAGTACGTCGACGGCCCGGAAGCGGTAGCCCGGCGTGATGAAAATATCGGTCGCACCCGACCATGGCTCGATCGTGCCGTCTTCCGACGCCGCGCTCTCCAGCAACCTGAGCGAGGTGGTTCCGACCGAGACGATCCGTCCGCCCTTGGCCCGCGCTTCGTTCAGGAATAGAGCGGTCTTTTCATCGACATGCCCGATCTCGGCATGCATCTTGTGGGCGTCCGTGTCGTCGGCCTTCACCGGCAGGAAGGTCCCTGCCCCGACATGCAATGTCACGAATGCGCGGTGGATACCGGCTTCATCCAGCGCGGCAAAGAGTCCATCGGTGAAATGCAGGCCGGCCGTCGGCGCGGCGACCGCGCCTTCCTCGCGGGCATAGATCGTCTGGTAGGCGAGCCGGTCTTGCGCGTCCTCGGCTCGTTTTGAGGCGATATAGGGCGGCAACGGCACGTGACCGACCAGCGCCAAGGCTGCATCGAGATCGCCGCCCGACCGGTCGAAGCGCAAATCCGCCTCCCCGTCGTCGCCCCGCGCCAGCACTTCCGCCGTCAAGCCATGCCCGTTCGCCGAGAAATCGACGGTGTCGCCGATTTTCAGCTTTTTCGCACCGCGGATGAAGGCTTTCCAGCAATCCGGCGCGACGCGCATGTGCAAGGTCGCGCCGATATGCGCCTTCGCCCCGTCGGCGCGAATCCGGTCGCCCTCGAGTTGTGCCGGGATTACCTTGGTGTCGTTGAAGACGAGTACGTCGCCCGGCCTCAAAAGCCCGGGCAGGTCGCGAATGCCGGCATCGGCCAGCGTCTCGCCCGGCCTGACGACGAGCATCCGCGCGGCATCGCGTGGCGATGCCGGGCGAACGGCAATGCACTCTTCGGGCAGGTCGAAATCGAAAGCGTCAACGCGCATGGGCTTCGCCTGCCTGAAGCGATCAGGCGTCGGCTGCGACTTTCATCGAGACGATGGAGTCTGGATCGCGTACGGGTTCGCCGCGCTTGATCTTGTCGACATTGTCCATGCCTTCGATAACCTGCCCCCAGACCGTGTATTGCCGGTCAAGGAAGGACGCATCGTCGAAAACGATGAAGAACTGCGAATTCGCGGAATTCGGGTTCTGGGCGCGAGCCATGGAGCAGACGCCGCGGCTGTGATTGGCGTCGTTGAACTCGGCCGCCAGATCCGGCTTGGACGAACCGCCCATCCCGGCGCGTGACGGATCGAAGCTCTTGGAATTCTTGTTGCCGAAACGCACATCGCCCGTCTGGGCCATGAAACCGTCGATGACGCGGTGGAAGACGACGCCGTCATACTCGCCGGCGCGCGCCAGTTCCTTGATGCGCTCGACGTGACCGGGCGCGAGGTCGGGGCGCATCTCGATGACGACGGGTCCGACTGTCGTTTCCAGGAGCAGCGTGTTTTCGGGATCCTTGTAGGCCATGTGGCGGCTTTCCTTTGTTCTAGTTCGTGCTGTGACTTATTGCGCGTCCGCAGCGATGACAACCTTGATCATGCGATCAGGGTCGCTGACCGAGCCATTATTGGCCTGCGCACCCTTCTTGATGTTGTCGACGAATTCCATGCCGCTGACGACTTCGCCGAACACGGTGTATTGGCCGTTCAGGAAATGGCCCTGATCGAACATGATGAAGAACTGCGAGTTGGCCGAGTTCGGGTTCTGGGAGCGCGCCATGCCGACCGTACCACGCTCGAAGGACTCATCCGTGAACTCCGCCGGAATGTCGGCCAGCTTCGAACCGCCCGTGCCGGCGCGGCCCGGGTTGAAGCCTTCATTCATGTCGCCGAACTGCACGTCGCCGGTCTGCGCCATGAAGCCCGGGATCACACGGTGAAAAGCGACATTGTCATATTCGCCTTCGCGCACCAGCGTCTTGATCTGCGCAACATGCTTGGGCGCGAGATCGGGGCGCAGACGGATGACGACGTTCCCATCCTTCAGGGTGATGATCATCGTGTTTTCGGGATCGCTAGCCTGTCCCTGCGCCATGGCAGCCGGTCCGGCCATGGCGAGACCGAGAGTCGCCGCGCATGCGGCCATGAAGACGCGTTTCGTCAGATGCATGGGAAGAATTCCTCAATGTGAAGCGTTCAGTTGAACTTCGCGCGCAACGCCTTGTCGACTGCGGCGGGTACGAATGGGCTTGTGTCTCCGCCCATGGAAGCGATCTGGCGCACCAATGTGGCGGTAATCGTGCGTACCGACGGGCTCGCCGGGAAAAAAACGGTCTGCAGGTCGGGCGCCATCATCTCGTTCATGCCAGCCATCTGCATCTCGTAATCGAGATCGGTGCCGTCGCGCAGGCCGCGCACCAGCGCCTTTGCGCCATGCGAACGGGCCGCGTCGACGATCAGTCCGTCGAAGCTGACGATCTCTACTGCATCCGTCGGAATACCTTCTGAATCAATGACTTCTTCGATCAAGGTAACGCGTTCTTTGAAGTCGAACAGTCCCTTCTTGCCGGGATGTGTGCCGATGGCGACGACAACCTTGTCGAACACCGCAAGCGTCGCGCGCAGCACGTCCATGTGACCGTTGGTGATGGGGTCGAAGGACCCGCCGTAGATTGCAACATGCTTCGTCATGGCGGCAGGCTCTATCCCAGAATCGCTTCGCGTGGAAGATGCGCGCCGTTCTTTGCCGCTAACCGTTTATGCACTGGACAGGAAACGCGGAGACGTCCTCGAAGGACAGGACGCCGGCCTCGGCATAGTCCTTGCTGCCCGATGCCTGGAACAGCCGCAGCGAGACGACGATCCCCTCGATATTCGGATCGGTGAAATCGACCAGCACCTGCCGGTCGTCGGCAACCCCCTGCCCGAAGACGATCGGCTTCTCATCACCCGAGGGATTGGTCGACCACGTCGTCGAGCCATCGGTCGCATTGGCGCTGAGTACACTCAGAACCGGCAGGTGACCGACGCCGATCGAGATCGACGCGCCCGATCCGTCGGTGGCGTCGCAGATAATGTCGCCGGACGCTGCGGCGGGACTGACGGAAAGCACCGTTGCAACCAAAAGGGCCGCAGCGGCGTTATTGGAATATCGGGCACCGGTTATAGCGGTCTCCTGTTCGGCCCTCCGGGGCGATTATACCACGGTGTGCGCGATTGCACATCTGCCGGACGAGAAAACCGCTTTGATCGGTCTCAACAAAGGAGACATTCAAATGATCGCTTTCTTCGCAATGTCCATGATGTTCGTCACCGCAGCCTTCGCAGTCCCGGCTCTCCTGCCGAAGAAGGCCGCCCACTGATAGACCGGATCAGACGGAGCGCTTGGCGGCCAGCATCCACAAGCCTCCGCCGATCAGGCAAGTCCCGGAAATACGCTCCACGAGCCTGATATTTTTCCGGTTCAGCCAGCCGCCGGTCTGCCCCGCCGCCAAGGCATAGACACTGTCGCAGACCGTCGCCACGATAACGAAAGTCATTCCCAAAATCACTGTCTGAACCGCAGGATTTCCCGATGTGGAAACGAATTGCGGTATGAAGGCGCCGAACAGGAAGAGCGCCTTCGGGTTGGACCAGATCACCACAAAACCCTGCCAGACATAGCCCGCCATCGAGCGCGCCTTGACCGATTCATCGGCCTCGCCGAGCGATCCGTCCGCGCGCCAAAGCTTGATTCCGAGCCATATCAGATAGAGCGCTCCGGCGACCTTCAGCACGACGAAGGCCTCACCGACGACCGCGACGACCGTGTTTAATCCGACAGCGAGAATCGCGATCATCGTCAGGATGCCGAGTTGCGTGCCCGCCACGTTGAGCAATCCCGCCCTCGAGCCCGCGCGCAGCGAATTGGCTATGATGACCGTTACCGTCGGTCCGGGCACGATGACGATGAGAAAACTGGCGATCGCGAAGGCCAACCAGGCGTTCAGGTCGATCATGGAATGCTCCTCCGGCTGTGGTGTCGTCGCGACTAAGCCACAGCCGGAGGTTTGTGTCACGCCTCGCTTTCGGGCGTTTGATCGTCGGCTTCGCCGGCCATCTCCGTCGTCTCGACGGCCTCGTCCAGTTCCTCGCCTGACTCTTCTTCCGGTTCGCGGATCCGTTCGACGGAAACGACCCGCTCACCTTCCGCGGTCTTGAAGATGGTCACGCCCTTGGTGGCGCGAGACGCGAAGCGTATGCCCTCGACGGGCACGCGGATGACCTTTCCGGAGTTGCTCACCAGCATGATCTGGTCACCGTCATCGACCGGGAAGGCCGCGACCAGCGGACCGATTTCCCCGGTCTTCGAGGTGTCGGTGGCCCGGATGCCCTTGCCGCCACGCCCCGAGACGCGGAAATCGTAGGAGGACGAACGCTTGCCGTAGCCGAATTCGCTGACGGTCAGCACGAATTCCTCGGCCGCCGCCATCTGCGCATACATCTCGTCGGTGAAGACGAAACCGTTCTCGTCCGGCGCGTCCGTCTCCTCGTTGGTCAGCGCCACATCTTCGGCCTCTTCCTCCTCGCTTGCGCGGCGGAGAGCAGAGGCCTGCTTCAGATAGGCGTTTCGTTCGGCCGGCGTCGCCTCAATGTGGCGCAAAATCGTCATCGAAATGACGCTGTCGTCCTTGCCGAGCGAAATGCCGCGTACGCCGACCGAATTTCGGCCCGCAAAGACTCGAATATCGGTGACGGGGAAGCGAATGCACTGGCCGAGCGATGTCGTCAGCAACACGTCGTCATCCTCGGAGCATGTCGCCACATTGAGGATCGAGGCGCCGTCTTCCTCCAGCTTCATCGCGATCTTGCCGTTGCGAT
The DNA here is from genome assembly GCA_002706335.1 of Ahrensia sp. Classification (GTDB taxonomy): domain Bacteria; phylum Pseudomonadota; class Alphaproteobacteria; order Rhizobiales; family Rhizobiaceae; genus Oricola. Next base: position 6,332 of record PAKZ01000009.1, on the reverse strand, counting down.
TGACCTGCACGAAGTCGGACAGCTTGTTGCGGCGGACCGTTCCGTTCGTCGTCGTGAACATAACGTCCAGCTCGCCCCACCTGTCCTCGTCCTCGGGCAGCGGCATGATCGTGGTGATCCGCTCGTCTTCCTGCAGCGGCAGCATGTTGCGCAGGAACTTGCCGCGCGACTGCGGCGTACCGATCGGCAGGCGCCAGACCTTCTCCTTGTAAACGATGCCGCGCGAGGAGAAGAACAGGATCGGCGTATGCGTATTGGCAACGAACAGACGAGTGACGAAATCCTCCTCCTTCGTCGCCATGCCGGAGCGGCCCTTGCCGCCGCGTCGCTGCGCCCGGTAAGTCTGCAGCGGCACGCGCTTGATGTACCCCTGGTGGCTGAAGGTGACGACCATGTCCTCGCGGGCGATCAGGTCCTCGTCGTCCATGTCCGGGCCGCCCTCGGCCAGCTCGGTGCGCCGCGGCGTACCGAACTCGTCGCGCACGGCGATCAGCTCGTCCTTGACGATCTGCTGGATGCGGGCGCGGGACGAAAGAATATCCAGATAATCCCGGATTTCCGCACCGATCTTGTTCAATTCATCGGCGATCTCGTCGCGTCCAAGCGCCGTCAGGCGCTGGAGCCGCAGATCGAGGATGGCGCGGGCCTGTTCCTCCGACAGCATATAGGTGTTGTCTTCGGGGTCGATGCCGTGGCGCGGATCGTCGATCAGCGCGATCAGAGGCGCGACGTCCTTTGCCGGCCAGCGCCGCGTCATCAACTGCTCGCGCGCCGTCGCCGGGTCCGGCGCATTGCGGATCAGATGGATCACCTCGTCGATATTGGCGACGGCGATGGCCAGACCGACCAGGACATGCGCCCGTTCGCGCGCCTTGCGCAGCAGATACTTGGTGCGCCGGCTGATGACGTGCTCGCGGAACGCCACGAAGGCGCGCAGCATGTCGAGCAGGTTCATCTGTTCAGGCTTGCCGCCGTTCAACGCCACCATGTTGGCGCCGAAGGAGGTTTGCAGCGGCGTATAGCGGTAGAGCTGGTTCAACACCACGTCGGCAACGGCGTCGCGCTTCAGCTCGACCACGACGCGGTAGCCCTGTCGGTCGGACTCGTCGCGAATGTCGGAGATGCCCTCGATGCGCTTGTCGCGCACCAGTTCGGCCATCTTCTCGATCATGCCCGCCTTGTTGACCTGGTAAGGCACCTCGGTAATGACAATCGACTCGCGGTCGCCCGAGCGCTGCTCGATATCGACCTTGCCGCGCATGACGATGGACCCGCGCCCGGTCTCATAGGCCGACCGGATGCCGGACCGACCAAGCACGATGCCGCCGGTCGGAAAGTCCGGCCCCGGAATATGCTCCATGATTTCAGGCAGCGAGATCGCCGGATTGTCGATCAGCGCCATGCAACCATCGACGACTTCCGACAGGTTATGCGGCGGGATGTTGGTCGCCATGCCGACGGCGATGCCGCCGGAGCCGTTGACCAGGAGATTGGGGACCCGCGCCGGCAGCACGGTCGGCTCATGTTCGGAGCCGTCATAGTTGTCCTGGAAATCGACCGTTTCCTTGTCGATGTCCTCGAGCAGCTCATGCGCGACCTTTTCCAGCCGCGATTCCGTGTATCGCATCGCCGCCGGAGGGTCGCCGTCGATCGAGCCGAAATTGCCCTGCCCGTCGACCAGCGGCACGCGCAACGACCAATCCTGCGCCATGCGCACCATGGCGTCGTAGATCGCGGCGTCGCCATGCGGGTGATATTTACCCATGACGTCACCGACGATGCGGGACGATTTGACGTATTTGCGGTTCCAGTGGAATCCGCCTTCATGCATGGCATAGAGGATGCGGCGATGCACGGGTTTCAGCCCGTCACGCACGTCGGGAAGCGCCCGGCTCACGATCACGCTCATCGCGTAATCGAGATAGGATCGCTGCATTTCCTCCAGAATGGAGATCGGTTCGATGCCGTCGCTTCGGCCCGAACCGTCAATCGGTGTTTCGTCGCTCAATGAAGTTATGCTTTGTTGTTCAGAATCATTGGTTTGAAGTTAGCCGAACGAACCGCAAAAAGCGAACTTTCGCCCCGTTTTTCCCATCATTTCGCCCGCCTGCCTGCAGACTCGTCATATAAGGCTGCCTCTTGCCCGATACCACCCGCGGCTGATAGGCGAAATCATGAACGTGGATTTGCTCATAAACGCCATCGTGACGCTTTTCGTCACCATTGACCCGCCCGGACTGGCACCGCTTTTCCTGGCTGTGACCGCCGGCATGAATCGGGCCGAACGCGGCCAGGTCGCGCTGCGGGCAAGCGTAATCGCGTTCACGGTGTTCGTCCTCTTCGCTTTGGCGGGGACGGTGATCCTGAAATTGTTCGGCATAACCCTGCCCGCGTTTCGCGTGGCCGGCGGACTGCTGCTGTTTTGGATTGCTTTCGAAATGGTGTTCGAGCGCCGTCAGGAGCGCCATGAAAACACCGCCAAACGGGCGATCACACAGGATGACATCCACGGTGTGTCCGTGTTCCCGCTGGCTATCCCGCTCATGGCGGGCCCCGGCGCGATTTCGGCAGTCATCCTTCTGTCAGGCGATTTCTCAAGCGCCCTCGATCGCACCGCTCTCATCGGCATCGTTCTCGCGATAGTCGCGTTGACCTATGGCATTTTTCTTTTGGCTGAGCGCGTTGAGGGCCTTTTGGGCGCGACGGGCCGCACGGTGCTGACCCGCCTTCTCGGAGTCATCCTGTCAGCACTGGCCGTGCAGTTCGTCTCCGACGGTATCAAGGCGCTCGCCGCGGCAACCTGACCGTCAGCGCAGCGCGTCTAGATCGACATCCATCCCGACGCCGAAACCGTGTACACTGTCACGGGCGCGTATAGTGACTATCGAAATGTCAGCCGGGACTTCTATGCCGGTCTGGGATCGGGTGAAAGGCTGTTCTGTCTCATGCGGATGCAATAGCACCCGCTCACCGTAAACGATGCCGCCCGGTCCTCCCACGACCCATTTGTCGGCGTAGTGGTCCCAACCCTCATCGGCATGGTGCACTGTGACGTCGAAACGCCAAGCGCCGCCGGCTACCGGCTGCGCCTTGACGCCAACGACATCAGCTTCGTCGGCAAATACTTGGGTAAGCGACACCAGAATGGCGGCGATGGTCACAAGCGCGATCGACAGCGCCGTAACGTCAAACCTCGTTCTGCGACGCGCATTCATGGGTCATTCCTCAGAACGGAATCTCGTCATCCATGTCGCGGACGAAATCGTCGCCGCCCGACGGGGCCGGGCCGCCGCGGTCATTGCCGTACCCGCCGCCACCGCCTCCGCCGACCCGCTGCTGGCCACCGCCATATCCGCCGCCGCCATAGGAGCCCTCGCCTTCGCCGCGGCTGTCGAGCATCTGGAGGTCGCCGCGGAAGCGCTGCAGCACGATCTCGGTCGTGTACTTATCCTGGCCGCTCTGGTCCTGCCATTTGCGAGTCTGCAACTGGCCTTCGATATAAACCTTGGCGCCCTTCTTCAGATAGTTTTCGGCCACCTTGACGAGGTTCTCGTTGAAGATCACCACGCGGTGCCATTCCGTGCGTTCGCGCCGCTCGCCGGAATTCTTGTCGCGCCAGGTCTCGGACGTCGCAACCGAAAGATTGACCACCGCGTCGCCCGAATTGAGCCGACGGATTTCAGGATCGGCACCCAGATTGCCGACCAAAATTACCTTGTTCACGCTGCCAGCCATGACGCCAACACTCCCGCCATTATTCAAAAGGATATGAACATCCACCCTATCCAAGCACGCAATGCGTCTCCACTCCGGCGTGCGATGGTCCACAGGGTCTTTTTGTTCTTGTATTGTTCTATATTTTCCGCGATGACCTTGTCAAGTTTGCACAGGCGAGTCGGCGAAAGTCAGCAGAGATCGCGCGATGCTATCGACATGTGGCTTCGCGTGCTTAAATGAGAGAAGACCCAAACAGTCATCCTTCCATGAGCGATCAGAAATTCATCTCCATTCGCGGTGCCCGCGAACACAATCTGAAGAATGTCGACCTCGACCTGCCGCGCGACCGGCTGATCGTGATGACCGGCATGTCCGGCTCCGGCAAATCGTCGCTCGCCTTCGACACTATCTATGCCGAGGGCCAGCGCCGTTATGTCGAGAGCCTGTCGGCCTATGCGCGCCAGTTCCTCGAGATGATGCAGAAGCCGGATGTCGACCAGATCGACGGTCTGTCGCCGGCCATCTCCATCGAACAGAAGACGACCTCGCGCAATCCGCGTTCGACGGTCGGCACGGTCACCGAGATCTACGACTATATGCGCCTGCTTTTCGCACGCGTCGGCGTGCCGATCTCGCCAGCCACCGGCCTGCCCATCGAGAGCCAAACGGTCAGCCAGATGGTCGATCGCATCATGGCGCTCGAGGAAGGCACGAGGCTCTACATCCTCGCGCCGATCGTGCGCGGTCGAAAGGGCGAATACCGAAAGGAATTCGCCGAACTGATGAAGAAGGGCTTCCAGCGCGTGAAGGTGGACGGCGCCTACTACGAGATCGCCGACGTCCCTGCCCTCGACAAGAAATACAAGCATGACATTGACGTGGTGGTCGACCGCGTCGTCGTCCGCGACGATATCGGTGCGCGCCTCGCCGACAGTCTCGAAACCTGCCTCAGCCTCGCCGACGGACTCGCCGTGGCGGAATACGCAGATAAGCCGTTGCCGGCGGAAGAAACCGGCCAGGATGCGGTCAACAAGTCGAAGAACGACACGCATGAACGCGTCGTGTTTTCGGAGAAGTTCGCCTGCCCGGTTTCCGGTTTCACGATCCCGGAGATCGAGCCGCGCCTGTTCTCCTTCAACAACCCCTTCGGCGCCTGCCCGTCCTGCGACGGTCTCGGCGTGCAGCAGACCATCGATCCGTACCTTATCGTGCCGGAACGCGACGCCAAGATGCATGAGGCGATCGCGCCATGGGCGAAATCCTCCTCGCCATATTACAAGCAGACGCTGGACGCGCTGGGCAAAGCCTACGGGTTCAAGATCTCCGACAAATGGTCGTCGCTGACCGAGGAAGCGCAGAGCGCGATCCTCAACGGCACCGACACGAAGCAGATCGACTTCGTCTATGACGACGGCCTGCGCTCCTACAAGACGACAAAGACCTTCGAGGGCGTGATCACCAATCTCGATCGCCGCTGGAAAGAAACGGACTCGTCCTGGGCGCGCGAGGAGATCGAGCGCTACATGTCGGCGACACCTTGCGCCGCCTGCAACGGTCACCGTCTCAAGCCGGAGGCGCTCGCCGTCAAGATCGGCGACAAGCACATTTCCGAAGTGACCGAATTCTCGATCCGCAATGCGGTGAAATGGTTCGACGACGTCGAGGAGACCTTCTCAGATAAACATCGCGAGATCGCCTATCGCATTCTCAAGGAAATCCGCGAGCGGCTGCGCTTCCTGAACGATGTCGGCCTCGACTACCTGACGCTGTCGCGCAATTCCGGCACGCTGTCGGGCGGCGAGAGTCAGCGCATCCGGCTTGCCTCGCAGATCGGCTCCGGCCTGACGGGCGTGCTCTATGTCCTCGACGAACCCTCCATCGGCCTGCACCAGCGCGACAATGCGCGGCTGCTCGATACGCTTCGCCATCTGCGCGATCTCGGCAACACGGTCATCGTCGTAGAGCATGACGAGGATGCGATCCTGACCGCCGATTATGTCGTCGATATCGGCCCGGCAGCGGGCATCCATGGCGGCCGGGTCATCGCCTCGGGCACGCCCGGCGAAGTCATGGCCACCCCCGCCTCGCTCACCGGCCAGTATCTCTCAGGCGACAAGGCGATCGCTGTCCCTGCGGACCGGCGCAAGGCCAAGAAAAGTCGCGCCATCAAGGTTTCCGGAGCGCGGGGCAACAATCTGAAGGACGTGACGGCGGAGATCCCGCTTGGTCTGTTCACCGCGGTCACCGGCGTCTCCGGCGGCGGCAAGTCGACCTTCCTGATTGAGACGCTCTACAAGGCGGCGGCGCGGCGCATCAACGGCGCGCGCGAGAACCCGGCCGAATATGACCGCATCGACGGGCTGGAACAGCTCGACAAGGTCATCGACATCGACCAGTCGCCCATCGGCCGCACGCCGCGCTCCAATCCGGCGACCTATACCGGCGCCTTCACGCCGATCCGCGACTGGTTCGCCGGCCTACCGGAAGCGAAGGCGCGCGGCTACCAACCGGGCCGCTTCTCCTTCAACGTCAAGGGCGGCCGCTGCGAGGCCTGCCAGGGCGACGGCGTCATCAAGATCGAGATGCACTTCCTGCCCGACGTCTACGTCACCTGC
>PAKZ01000008.1 GCA_002706335.1 Ahrensia sp. | reverse complement strand
CACCGTGATAATTTGCCCGTGACCGCGACGTAAGAATCTCAACCAGATTGTCGCGCGTGTCTCATCCTGATCGTCGCGCTATAGGCTCTGCGCCGATTGCACGAGAAGGTGTGAAGCGCATTGGCGAACTCTACCGGATCGAGGCCGAATTGCGCGGGCTCGATCCCGAGGCGCGGCTGGCTGCCCGGCGGGAGCGAACGGCGCCGCTCATCACGGACATGGAAACTTGGCTCACGCACCATCGCTCCCGCGTAGCCGCCAAATCGCCCCTGGGCGAAGCCCTCAAATACATCGCCAAATACTGGGTGGGCTTGTGCATGTTCCTGACCGATGGGCGGATCGAGATCGACAACAATACCGTCGAACGGACCATCAGGCCGATTGCGAAGCGTGTTTCATTGTGCACTCCATATTCAAGTGTCTGTAAACATTGGAAGTGTATCCGCGTCAACGTTGCGACACGGGCGACCTTTCCGGGCTACGGCAGCTTTGATCGGTTCCGTCGCCAGGTCGTCGGCACGGATTTGATAAGGCGCGCCGGGCACCACCTGCACAGCCGGAAGGATGCCGGCTTTGATAAGGCGCCGTATCGTGTGGTTTGTGACGCCGGATAGCTTTGCTGCCTCGGTCATGGTGAGCCACTCGCCATCTTTTTCAGCGGATCGATAGGCATGGATACCACGAACGCGCCGAACGGATGAGACGCGGTGCGCCGTCCAGGTTTTGCCTTGCCCAGTGGGCAGGCCCATCCGATTGAGCGACGCGGCGATATGCTCGTCAGACCAACGGCCTGCCATGCTGCGCATCACTGCCAACGCATCTTCAGCTGTCGCGCAACCGTGCTCCCCGGTTTGAGGTTTGCGAACACGCAGTTCCGAGTGCTGGCCGCCCCGCCAGTGGATCGTGAGGACGACATCGCGCACCGTATCGTCGACATCAACGATAATGTCGGCAATCAATGTCCTGAGCAGTTGCTGACGGGCGCGCATCGTCACATCGGGGGCATTCCAGGCTGCGGACAGGTTTTCCGCCATGTTGGCAAAAGCGCTCGGGTCAACCTCGATGGTCGATGAGCTTTCGATCGGCTGGCGGGCTTCCAGATCTCGAACGCGGCGTAACGCGACTTCCCAGTTTTTCTCCAACTGGGCGGCGATCAGGCGATTGTCGGGATCACAGGCTGCATAGCGGCGCTCGGCGAGATTGGCCTCGTAGCGGGCCTGCTGAAGCTCCAGATCGAGGATCTGGCGTTGATCATCTTCTCGTTCCCGGTGCATCCGTTCCGCCTCGAACGCGGCTTCGACCGCTAATGGTTCTACCGCGCGCAGCAGTTCACGCGCAATAGCCGCGTCCACCCGGGGTCCACCGAAGGTCATGCACCGGGGCAAACCCATCATCAGGTTGGGCTTGTCGCAACGATAGACCGGTCGGCTTTGCGGGTTCCCGGTATAGGTCACTGTCAGTCGCCGACCGCACCGGCCACATGTCATGATGCCTGCGAGCAGCGCCCGGCCTCCACGGCCCGATTTCACACCATCCGACCGGCCGTAGTTGTTGAGCGCCAACTGTTTTTGGTTTCTCTCGTATTCGTCCCAGCTGATGTACCCCTCGTGATGATCCTTGATAAACACGTCCCAGGTCCCCATCGGTTTGCTGTGGCCATAACTCCGCCGCGCACGGCCATCGACAATTGAGGTCCGCTTTTCGCTTTTCCCGTAAACATAAACGCCTGCGTAAAAGGGGTTCTTGAGCACGGATATCACATTGCGGTAGCGGATCGGCAACTAGGTAAAGCTGATCATGCGCCCCTCATACGAAGGCCGGGGGAAGTGAATCTGGTCAGCCGTCATCGATAACAATACCTGGCGCGCACTGCCAAGTTCCCGGAAGCGAGTAAAGATGAGCCGAATCACCTCCTGCAGGCGCAGATCAGGATCGAGCCCCAGACCTGCTTCGCGGTGCCAGAGGTAACCGAACGGGACTGACAAGCGCAGTTCCCCCCGGCGCGCCTTCGACCTGGCGGCATCGAGCATCCGCGTCCTGAGCACGCCGAGCTCGAACTCGCTGATACTGCCTTTCATTCCCAGGAGCAGGCGATCATTTGGCTGGCAGGGGTTGTACACGCCGTCGTGGTCAATGACACGGGCTTCGACGAGTCCGCACAACTCCAAAAGATGGTGCCAGTCACGGCCATTTCGCGCGAGCCTTGACGCATCCTGGCACAAAACTGCGCCCACCTTGCCTGCGCACAGCCATGCGACCAGGCGATCAAAGCCGGGACGCGCCACTGTCCCGCTCGCGGAGCGCCCGAGATCGTCGTCGATAACCTCGACGTCGCTGAACCCGTGCTGACGTGCAATGTCGACGAGGTCATATTGTCGCCGCCGGCTCTCCAGGTTGGTCATGACCTGGGACTGCGTCGATTGACGCACATAGACGACGGCTTTGCGCTTCAGGAGTTGCGTGGAGATCAGTTCAACGCCGGTCATCGTCGAGTTCCTCCACGATAAGGCCGGCGGCCTGCATCAGAATTTGGGCAAGCGCGATTGTGACTTCCGCCCGCTCCGCTTCGTTCATCCCGTCCACCTTGCGGGGCTCGAACATCAGGCTCATCTGTCTGCCCGCGGTCGGTACAGGCGCGTTGTGCTGCTTCATCGAATTCCTCCCTTGCGATTCCATTTTCGCTTGGGAAGTGTGCGGGACGAGCAACCGGCGTGACCAGCCTCTTGAGATCCGACAGCGCCGCAAGATCAACCTGTGGCTAGCCAATTCTTATATCGGCGCAAACGATAGGGTCCACCATCCAGCCGGGAATCGAGACAACAATGCCGGACGGCCCCTCGACCTTGAGAAACTGTCCTGTCGCCCGTTGTTCTACCTGCCGCACGATGACATTCCGGCCGAAATGGGGATGCCAACGATAATGAACTTTCCGCGTTTCGCCGACATGGGCAGAATGAACGGGCGTTGGCCCTCAACAGGAAGAACGCTCTCTTCGCGGGTCATCAGGCCGGAGCCGAAAACTGGGCGGCAATCGCCTCACTCATCGAGACATGCAAGCTCAATGATATCGACCCGCAAGCCTGGCTGGCTGCGACCTTGACCGCCATCGTAAATGGCCACAAACAAAGCCGCATCGACCTCCTCCTGCCGTGGAATTACGACGCAAGAGTGTGATCAAAACACCGCTTACCTTTCAATGCAGGAGTGCGAATGCGAAATTCACAAGCCGGTCCAGTTCTGAAAACCGTGGTATTGGCCACTGCGAACAAAAGGGAGACATCGGCTGTCTTTGACGTGCTCAAGTCAACGACAGGCAATTCAGACCCAAAATTTGTAGGACGGGATACGAACTTACCACGATACGAAAGTACCTTCTCTTGCATAAATGGCAATGTGAGGCTGGCCATCACTCAGGCGGACGAAACAGGCGGCGATGAGGCCGTCGATTTGTTGAAGCGAATTGTTGAAGAAGTGGATCCTGACGCAGTATTTTTCGTTGGGTGCGCTGCTCTTTTGGATGAAAAGGAAAAGATCGAACCAAATACGGTTTACCTTGCTCGCCGAGGTTATGACTCGGACAACGGGGAACTTCGGAATGGACAAGCGACATATGATATGGACCAGCACCCCGGCGACTTGCGTGTTCGCCGAGTTTTTTCGCAACTCGGTCCAAGTGGCTTTTTCGAACCCGTAAACTTAGTCACCAATCGCGACTTCATCTCTGGTTCGGTCTTTCTTGCTGACAGGAATGCTCAGAGGAGGCACGACCTGGTTGGTAGATATCCTGCTGACGCAGTGGTTCTCGAGATGGAGACGTTTGCAGTCTACAAAGAACTCTTTCGATTGAGAACGTATGGATGGCAGGGCAGCGTTTCCGTGATCAAGGGCATCAGCGACGTGGGCGATGAAAACGCCCAGATCGGTAAGGAAAAAAGTCAAAGACTTGCGACGAAAAACGCTGCGACCGTGATCATGCAATTTCTTAATGAGGTTGGCGGATGAGCGTCGACGGTATCGTCTTATTCCCCGTCGCCCGGCAGCGCGACTGAAACCTTCTAATGTCGGGGCGCGGATGCGCGGGACTTGGCGCTGATGGGAGAAGGATTTGTGCAATCTCTATAATCTGACGAGTCGACCGTGAACAATAGGCCTGTTTCAGGTTTCAGCTGATATTCTGGATGAGACGAGCTCGGCGACGAGCAGCCACAAAAGCTGTCTGAACCATTTGAGCAGAAGTGAGAAGTTGTATCCGGCAGCGGCCAGGATGACGTTGATGGCGTCGCCCTGTTCTCCGGCGAGATAGTTGCGGCCCATTCGGTGCTCGGCCTTGATGTGGCCGATGACCGGTTCGATCGCGGAGCGTCTGCGCATCTGTCGTTTGATGGCCGCCAGCGCCCAACCGTAGTTGCACCTCAGGATGCCGCGCAGCTCGGCGACGGTCATCGCAGGTTCGAACCGTCGCTGCCGCTGCGCGCCAAGTTGAAAGCAGGGCTCGATCGCGTCACAGAAATCCGGTACGAGATCGAGGAGGAGGCTGTTGAACTGCTCTGCGCTTTCGTCGTCCATCGTCGTCGCGATGTGGTCAGCGAGTTCGCCCCAGACGGAAAAGCGGTCCGTCTGCGACACCAGCGCTGAAATCCGTTCCAGATCGGCAATTACCGTTCCGTTAGGCGTCACGCCATCCATGACCTGGGGATCGGTACGTCTGTAGATGCGTATCGTTCGCTCGATTGAATCCTGGAGGACTGCCACGCCATGCCCATCTACTGGCCTGCTTTTGGCGTAACCCAGCCCGGTCTCTCGCACGCTGACCCAGGTCGCGACCCAGTGAGGCCAGCGCTGCAGGGCCACGCACATCCCCTGGCCGGATGAGTTGCCTATGCCGAGCTGGCGTGCCAGCGACCCATCAAGCTGGGCGGCAAGAGGATTCCGCGTGCGCGCGACCGCATTGACGAGATCGACCGATACGAGGCGGACCAGATAGATCGCAAACAGGTCGGCGAAGAAGGGGTGGTGTAGCGGGTGATCTTCGGGAATGCCGGGATAGGAAACTGTCCCGTTTCTGCCGCTGCTCTGGAAACCGCCATTGCGCATGAGATAGCCGAGCGCGTCGCTTTCGGGCTGCCCACCGTTGGCCAGTGCATCGACGACCGAATCGAAATGGCGGCTGCTGCGGTTAGCGGGGGTCCAACCGATCACATCGGCATCAGTTCGCATCTGGCCGTCGGCCTTGACGTCGAAGGTGGCGAATTCGCGAGCGATACGCTCATCGCTGGCAACTTCGATGAAGAGCGCGCCGAACATATCCCGGTTGGCGCCGTCGGAGCGGCGTCCGACTTTTTCCACGCCATCCCAGGGGTAGGCGCGGGCGATGTAGCTGAAGGAGTGGCAGCCCGCATCGATGCGGTAGATGAACTTGGCTGCACCGTCATCTTCGCATTCCTGCCAAAGCAGACGAATTTGCCAGCGCTCGCGCACGACCTTGCGCAGCAACATGTCGGCAAAGCTAAGCCGAGAGGCCTTGAAGCGTCTGAGCATCCAGGTTCTCCGCGATCAGCCACCGGTGCCGTCAAAATAATGGGCTGGTGGCCGCTTTGTCGCTCCGTCTGACCGTATCACCCGAAGTACCCGAAAGCGTATGAACTATTTTTATTTCCGGTCCCGCTGAGTCGGCCGCTCCAGACTATGGTTCGATAATAGATTAAAGACGGAGAAAAGCAGAATGGAAGACGGAAGAAAGGCAGTGGAGAAGATACTAGAAGAGCACATAAGCTATAATACTGAAAATGGTATCCTTCCCTCCGAGACGGCCGTTTGCAGGCGCCTGCTATCGCGATATGCCGAACTGATTGAAGCTTACGACGAGCTCTGGGCAAAGGCGAACCAAAACGAGTTTCAGTTGCAGGTGTTCATTGACGGACTGCTCGGAACAGCCGCATTTTGGAACCCCGCCAAGATGGCTGAGGCTCGACGGATGCGTGCCAAGCTGGAGGATGTGAACCAGAAGATCTCGGGAATGGCTATGGAATTGGCCGAACTGTTGGAAAAACGCGCTAAGCTCCATGACCATTCCGGCTTCGTCAGCGAGACGCACTATCACGTGCTGGATGTTCTCAGCGAGGCCGCTAGGAACAATCCCCGCTTCACATCCTTTGTACGAGAACCACTCGAAGCCCTGCATAGCCAATTCGACTTGAAGTACTGGCCTTCCATGTCGGAATTCGTGTCCGTCTTAGGGACCGACGCCGCAAGGGCAACCGTTCACGCCCGTCAGTCGGTGACCGCGGCTGGAACAGCATCCTCTCGCCCGTCTCGCGCTGATTTCTTCAGGGCGCTGTTTCAATTCATCGAAGAAAATCACGATGGCCGCCATCTGCCGACCGAATTCAGACTTTCTGACGCCACATATGCTTCGCTTGCCAACTGCGCGCTGGACCTTGGGTCAGACGATCTTGCAAGCGCTGAATACGTGAAGCGGTTGCGTCAACGAGATCGGGAAGCAGATCAGTAACAGGTTGTCGTTGGTACACCACCAATAGCGCTTAGGCCGACAGTCTTGCCGCGACGGCTTCTTCCTTGTCGAAGGTATCGCGCGAAGTACGGATCTCTTCATGGCGTTTGTCGGCCCACACGATCAGCCCGGCCAACGGCACGAGCGCCGAACGGCCGAGATCAGTCAGGCGGTAGTCGACCCTTGGCGGTGTCGTTGGATAGACGGTCCTCTCAACCAGTCCGTCGCGCTGCAAAGCCCTCAGGGTTTGTGTCAGCATACGCTTGGAGATGTCGCCAACCGCCTTGTTCAGCGCACTGAATCGTTTGGGCTCGCGGGCGAGCATCATCAGGATCAACACCGACCACTTGTCACCGATCCGGTCGAGCACGTCCCGAACCGGGCAATTGGAGGCGTCGACACCCTCAGCCTGCCACTGATCGAAATGCTGAATGATCTCTTCCGGCACCTCTGGGAGGTTACTCGTGTGTTCCCTGGTCATTGAAAACTGCCTCCTTCCAATGCCCGTCGATCATTGGTAACGAAACGAGACCATAACTCATTTTATAACCAAGATCAAAGCGTGAAGGAAAATGTCATGGCTCCCAAATATCTCGTCACTGGCGCATCAGGCCAGCTCGGCAGTCTTGCGGTCGCCGAACTGGTGAAGAAGGTTCCTGCGCAAGATGTCGCCGCTTTGGTGCGACGGCCGGATTCCGCCGCGCCACTCGAGGCGCTGGGTGTCGAGGTACGTATCGGAAACTATGATGATAGGGCCTCCCTCAAAAAGGCCTTTGAGGGCATCGACCGTCTGCTCCTGATCTCGGCCTCCGAGGTCGGCAAGCGCACCGCCCAGCACAAGAACGCCATCGATGCCGCCAAGGCGGCCGGCGTCGGTTTCATCGCTTATACTCCGATTTTGAGGGCCTACAGTTCTGCCATCGGTCTTGCTGCAGAGCATCTGGAGACCGAAAACGCCGTCAAGGCCTCCGGCATTCCCTACGCCCTCCTGCGCAATGGCTGGTACACCGAGAACAAGACCGCCTCGATCGCGCCCGCGCTTGAGCACGGCGCCTATATTGGGGCAGCCTGGGAAGGACGCTTCTCCAGCGCCACGCGCCAGGATTTTGCCGAAGCCGCCGTCGCGGTGCTGACCGCCGACACGCCGAAGGCGAATGCAATCTACGAACTGGCTGGCGACGAAAGCTACACCATGGCGGAGTTCGCCGCGGAAATCGCCACCGCGGCCGGTAAGCCCGTCGCCTATGTCGATATGAGCGAAACAGAGTTTGCCGGAGCGCTCGAAGGCGCTGGTCTGCCGGGGCCAATCGCCGCCATGCTGGCTGACAGTGATGCGCAGGCAGCGAAGGGTGCGCTGCAGGACGACAGCCACACACTTCAGAGCCTGATCGGCCGCCCGACCACACCCTGGGCTGAGACCGTGCGCGCCGCGGTTAAAGAGCTGAACGCCTGACGCAGGCGGACAACAGAACCGCAAGGAGACAGATATGAAAGCAGTGCAGTTCAATGAGTATCGAGGACCGGAGGTCCTGAAGATCGTCGAGATCGATGAGCCCCATGCCGGTCCAGGCCAGGTGCGGGTCGCGGTCAAGGCGGCCGGGGTCAATCCGGCGGAGTGGAAGATACGCGCCGGGCTGTTCAAGGATTTCATGCCGGTCGAGTTCCCCTCCGGCGTCGGTTTCGAGGGTGCCGGGATTGTCGACGAGGTCGGCGAGGGCGTGACGGGCGTCGCCGTCGGCGATGCCGTATTCGGCTCCGGTGCCGGCACGGCGGCGGAATATGCGGTGCTGAACTACTGGGCGCGTAAACCCGACGACATGCCATTCGACGTGGCCGGCGGATTTTCCGTGGCTTCGGAAACTGCGATCCGCAGCCTCGACTATGCAGGCGCGAAGGCCGGCGAGACGGTTCTGATTTGTGGCGCGGCTGGCGGGGTCGGCTCCGCGGCTGTCCAGATCGCACGAGCGCGCGGGATGACCGTCATCGGCACGGCGAGCGCGGCGAAGCACGATTATCTGCGCGACCTCGGCGCTCTCCCGACGACATACGAACCCGGTCTTGCCGCGCGCGTGAAGGAACTGGCGCCGCAGGGCGTGGACGTGGCGCTGGATCTCGCCGGCGCCGGGATCATCCCCGAACTGATCGAGATTACCGGCGATGCGTCGCGGGTTCTCTCCATCGTCGACTTCACCGCCCCCGAACATGGTGCGCAATTTACGCCGACGCCGCAGGAAAACCCGGAACAGGCCTTGGCGGAAGCGGCCCGGCTCTATTCCGAAGGCGCTCTGCGCCTGCAGGTGGAGAAAACCTTTCCGCTGGCTCAGATCGCCGAGGCCCGGGCGCTCAGCGCCGAAGGGCATGTCACGGGTAAGCTGGTCGTTACCGTAAGCTAACCCACGAGTGAGTTACCACTCCGACACCCGGGCGGCGCTACTGCTACCCGGGTGTCCTGACCAATAATGCGAGGCCCAATGGAAATCGGACTCTTCACCTTCGGTGATATCGGCACCAATCCGCAGACCGACCTGACGGTCAGCGCACCCGAACGCCTGCGCAACATCGTCGAGGAAATCATTCTCGCCGATGAGGTCGGGGTCGATGTCTACGGGCTGGGCGAACATCATCGGCCCGACTATGCGGTCTCGGCGATCGCGGTCGCACTTGCGGCCGCGGCGGCACAGACGAAACATATAAGGTTCACCAGCACCGTCTCGGTTCTCAGCTCCGATGACCCGGTGCGGATCTTTCAGCAGTTCGCGACTCTGGACGGGTTGAGCGATGGGCGCGCCGAGATCATCGCGGGACGCGGCGCCTTCATCGAGTCCTTCCCCCTCTTCGGCTATGATCTGGACGACTACGAGGATCTGTTCGTCGAAAAGCTCCACATGCTGCTGGAGATCAATAAACAGGAGCATGTGAACTGGCCGGGCAGCAAACATACCCAGGCACTCGATGGGCTGGGCGTGTACCCCCGGCCTGTGCAGGACCCGCTTCCGATCTGGATGGCGGTCGGCGGAACACCACAATCGGCGGCGCGTGCGGCAAGTCTCGGTCTGCCTGCTGCGTTCGCCCTGATCCTTGGCGGCGAATGGGCGCGGCTTGCGCCCTTGCTGCAGCTCTATCACCAAACGGGTCACCGCGCAGGCCACGATGCGTCCTCGCTGAAGACTTCTCTGAACGCGCATGCCTTCGTCCATGAAAGCATGGAAAAGGCAATCGACATCTACTATCCAGCCCATTCCGCCAGGATGGGCGACCTCGGGCGCGAGCGCGGCATGCCGACCCAGAGCCGAGAAACCTTCACCGCATTTTGCGGTCCGCGCGGCGGCTATTTTGTCGGCGGCCCCACCGAAGTCGCCGAAAAGATCCTCGCCGCCCACGAGGCTTTGAGGTTCGACCGTATCATGCTGCAGTTCGGGGTCGGCGTCATCGAGCATCGCGAAATGCTGAAAGCCATCGAAATCCTCGGCACCGGCGTTATTCCAGAAGTGCGCAGGGGACTTTCAAAGAGCGCTTGAAACCGACGGCTTCCTGCGGCCATCTGCAAACGACAGCAAAATGCGGCCCGCGACGAGTTGACGGGGCGGATGTCGCCGAGGGCGGCGCTCCCGGTCAGTACCTTCTGTGCTGGGCACGCCATGTGAGCCAGCCGTTGAGACATACGAGACAAAGCACGATTAGCGGTGCGACCGCGTGCGAATATTCCCCGTTAAGGAGCACCGTTACTGCCGCCGCCGCCATGACAGCGGCCGCAAGCAGGCAACCGGCAAGCCGTGTGAACGGCACTGCGATGAGCACGGCCGAGGTCCATTCAAGAATTCCGGTGACATAGTGGAACCAGCCCGGGTAGCCCCAGGTCTCGTAATCTTCGATGACCTCGGGCGTTGCGAAGATGTTCAGGAAGCCCCCGTATAAGAAGAAGGCCGCCAGCAGCCAGGCGTAAATGTGTCTCCAGGGGATGTTCTTCACGGCTTCTCTCCGTTCTCGATCAGCGCGCCGTCAGGGACGACATGACCGCCGTCGCGTCCGATGGTTCTGTAATCGACTTGTATCGGCGTTGATGCCAGATCAGGGGCTGCCGTTCGAAATTGGTCTCGATAGCCACAACCCCACCGGCGAAGAGCATGTGGGTCTCCGTTTCCATCGCGCCGACCAGGTCGCAATCCATGGCGACGACCGCTTCGGCGAGCCGTGGATGTCCGGACGGCCATTCGGACCAGTAGCCGTGGTCGAACCGCTGATCCGGGTGGCCGCTGCCCGCGAAGGCGTCGGCCACGTTCTGCTGCTTCCGCGACAGCATCGCGAGCGAGAAGCCGTAGGACTTGCCGATCATATCGGCAAGGTCGCTCGTGATGTCGATTGAAACCAGAATGGAGGGCGGATCGACGGACAGCGAGAATAGCGACGTCACCGTTCGTCCGAGGCGCCTATCACCATGACGCGCCGTCACGACGCAGGCGGTTGTGGCGAAGGAGGCCATGGCGTCACGGAAGTCACGCTGAGCGGCAAAGGGCCGAAATGCGGTGCCGAGCCGAAACGCCGTTGGCTCGGTCGGATGAGCCTCATGGTCTGTCATGATCCTTGGTCTTTCCGGCTCTGCCGGTGGCGGACCCTATCCGAGGTTCGCTTCCGCGAATTCGTAGTTGGCCAAATTGTCGAGGAAGTTCGACACATAATCCGGACGGCGGTTGCGGAAGTCGAGATAGTAGCTGTGTTCCCAGACATCGAGGCCGAGAAGCACCCTGCCCTCGCCGGTCGCCAGCGGGTTGGAGCCGTTCGGCGTCTTGGCGGTCTTCAGCTTACCGTCGTCGCCGAGAACGAGCCATGCCCAGCCGGACCCGAACTGGCCGACAGCGGCGGTCTTGAAGGCTTCCTTGAAGGCGTCGACCGAGCCGAAATCCTCGACGATCTTCGCTTCCAGCTTACCGGGGATCGCGCCGCCGGCCGGTGACAGGGCGTTCCAGAAATGGATGTGGTTCCAGTGCTGGCCGGCATTGTTGAAGACCGGCGCCATGTCTGGCTTGTCCTTGACAAAGGCGATGATCTCCTCGAGCGCCTTGCCCTGCAGGTCGGCGTTCTTCTCGACGAAGCCGTTCAGCGCCGTCACATAGGCCTGATGGTGCTTGCCGTGGTGCAGTTCCAGCGTTTCCTGGCCCATGCCGCGTTCGGCGAGAGCAGATTGGGCGTAATCGAGGGCGGGCAGTTCGAAGGTCATGACGGGTTCCTTTCATTGGACGGCTTGCACCGGCATACCGCATCGGTTATTTTCCAAGTGATGCCTTTGAAAACCAGCTCCGATAATATGTCAAGTGAAGGCTTGGAGAATTCCGGCTGGTCGCCACGCAATCCGGCAGAGCGCGTCCTGGTGCTGCTCAAGATGCATGGATCGCTTACGGCGGCGGCTCTCGGCGAAAGGCTCGGCACGACCGGCGAGGCCGCGCGTCAGCAGCTTGTCCGGCTGGCTGACGAGGGTCTCTCGGTCTCCTCCAGCGAACCGTCCGGCGTCGGTCGACCTACCATGCAGTGGGAATTGACCGCAGCGGGACATGCCCGTTTCCCGGACACCCATGCCGCGCTGACCGTGCAGGTCCTGGAGTCTGTTCGTTCGGTCTTAGGCGAGGATGCTCTCGAGCGGATCATCGAGAAACGCGAGGACGAGACCCGCGCACAATACAGGGCCGCGATGACCGGCTGCACCGGCCTCCATGAACGCGTTGCAACCCTCACGGAATTGCGTTCGGCCGAGGGTTACATGGCGAGTTGGCGGGAAACAGGCGACGGAAATTTGCTGCTGGTGGAGAACCATTGCCCGATCTGCGCCGCTGCCACCTCCTGCCAGGGCTTTTGCCGCACCGAACTCAATATTTTCCGCGACGTCCTAGGTCCGGACGCCACGGTGGAGCGCGCGGAACATCTGGTCAATGGCGGACACCGCTGCAGCTATGTCATACGCGAGGCCGACGCATGAGTACTTCCCCCACCGCAAGGCTGCGCGCCGTCCATCCCGACATCGAGCGCGCGCTCGGTGAAGGCCTCGACGAGGCCATGATCCGCCGGGTCGTCGACCGCTTCTACGCGCTTGCCCGCCACGACGGGGTGATCGGTCCGATCTTCCTGCGCGTCGTTCCGGACGAGCGTTGGCAGGCGCATCTGGATACAATCGGAGATTTCTGGAGTTCGATGCTACTCGGCACCGGGCGCTATGACGGGCGGCCGATGCCCAAGCACATGGCGATTCCGGAACTCGACGACGTGCATTTCCAGCGCTGGCTCGCACTTTTCCGCCAGACCGTGGAGGAACTGTGCCCGCCGGCGGCCGCCGCCCTCTTTATCGACAGATCCGAGCGGGTCGCCAACTCCTTCCGCATCAACATCAAGATGCGCCGCGGCGAAGAGATCGTTCATCTGAAGCCGCTGGAACGCGAGGAATTGACTTGAACGCCCTGCCTGAAACGCGATCACCGACAACCAGTTTCTATCTGACCGCTGTCATTCTCGGATTGCTCACGGCAGTCGGGCCATTCGCGATTGACATGTACCTCCCCGCCCTTCCCTCCATCGAAAAGGGGCTCGACACCGACACGGCCACCGTTCAGTTGAGCCTCCTGTCCTTCTTCGTCGCAATGTCGCTTTCGCAATTGGTTTACGGCCCGCTTGCCGACATATATGGACGCAAACGACCACTCTTTCTCGGTCTTGTGCTCTATCTTCTGGGTGCCGTGGGCTCGGCAATGGCACCGGACATCTGGTGGCTGATCGCCGCCCGCGCCTTGCAGGGATTGGGCGCAGCATCGGGCATGGTCATCGCCCGCGCCGTGGTACGCGATCTGCACACCGGCCCCGATGCCGCTCAGCTCATGGCCACTCTGATGCTGGTTGTCAGCGTGGCGCCGGTCCTCGCGCCCCTGGGTGGCAGCATGGTGTTGGCGATTGGGGACTGGCGTATGATCTTCTGGGCCATGGCGTTGGCTGCAATTGCCGCCATCGTCCTTCTGACTCTGGCTCTCACCGAAACTCGACCGCCCGAAAAGCGCGGCAACAGCAGCGTGACGAGATCGCTCAAGGACTATGGAAGTCTTCTGCGCGACCCGAAGTTCCTCGGCGTGGTCTTCGTCGCGGCGTTCGCCATGGCGAGTTTCATGACCTATGTCGCAAACTCGTCCTTCATCCTGATCGGTCACTACGGGCTAAGCCCAACGCATTACAGCCTGGCGTTCTCGATCAATGCGGCGGGCTTCATCGGTGTCGCCCAGTTGAGCGGTTTCCTGAGCCGACGCATCGGACTTGGCCCGATGATGCGTTTCGCGATCACGGCGAATATCGTGATCATGCTCTCGCTCCTCCTTGTCATGATGGCCGGTGTCGCCGCGCTGCCTGTCATGATCATCATGCTCTTCTGCGGCTATGCCTGTCTGGGTCTGGTCGTGCCCAGCGCAGCGGAGCTTGCGCTTGACGAACATGGTGAAAAGGCCGGCACAGCCTCGGCACTTATGGGCACGCTGCAGTTCATGACCGCTGCGGTCATGATCGCTGCGGTCATGATCGGAATCGCTGGCTTGTTCTTCGACGGCACACCGGTTCGGATGATCGCGGCGATCGCGACCTGCTCGATTGTCGCCTTTGTTCTGGCGATGGTTTCGGTTCCCCGCGGCAGATTCGGGTAGCGGGCGAGTAGAGGCATGCTCCGGAAAAGCCGCCTCGAAGGAGGCGTAGGCTCGCCGAGAGAATCTCTGTCAAACCGGTCCTGCCGGTGCACACGAGAACGCTTACCCAGTGTCCAGCGTCCGCGGACTGCGTTGGGAGGACTTTCCAAAGTCGGGATCTTTCCACGCCTATGTCGACGTTGATGACCTGAACAGGCCGATCCACCCGATTTCGTTTTCGACTGTGGACGGACCGGAGAAGTTCGTTGGTCGACTGCGGACAGCGATCGAGAAGGCTGGAGGAACACGTTTTGCGGCGACCGGCACCGACCGGTTCGATCTCATCGAACGAGATTTCAGCAATCCGATCACGGCCGCAACGGCAACACGCGTTCCTGGTCAGGGGCGACGAGTTTCGTACGATCGCGTTGACTGACGCAGGTCCGAAAATTCACGTGATTGCGATACCCCTGATGCGTGCGGCCCACATGCAACATCGTGCCCCTGATGGAGCCGCCGATGGAGTCGGCGGCTCCCCATTTTGGACTACTCAACCAAATCATCTTCATAGTGCGAATTATCGACACTGCCGTTGGTCTCGAAGTCCGGCTGTTGATAGGCCATGCGGGCCGCGACGCGATACATCGTCATTTCGCTCGTGAAGTTGATCTTGTTTCCGTGAAACGCGCGATCCCAATCATGCACGCCGTTCAATGAGCCTGAGAGCGTTGCAACGAGCGCGTCGTCGGTAAAGTCAAAGGCGACTTCGTCAATGTAGAGCTCGTCGAAATAGGCATTCGTCGATGCAATTTCCCCCGACAAGGCATCTCCTATGATCATCGGGTCTTCTACGACGCGAATGTTGATTTCGTCGGCGAGGTCCCTGTTGTGCCAGACCTTGCCGGAGAAATAGCCCTCATCGACCAGGTATGCGGTGATTTGCTTCGCAAGATCGTCGACGGGCTGTAGATCGGCAGGAAGCTGATTGAGCTCATCTCGCCGTCGATCCATGAGAGCGAGGTCGGGAATGAGAACCGCTGCTGCCGCTATGCCGTCAACTGGATACGCCGCATCGGCCTGAAGGGCCGCCGCCGTTCCATAGCCGAAATAGGCCGCGACGAGTTCGTGCGCATGACCGGACTTCAGCTTGGCTCCGGTCAGGTCGAGATAGGTCTCGCGCAGACGATCTGCGCATTCTTTTTGGATAGACATGACAATCCATTTCTCACCGGCGTCTGTGAGGGGTGATCGCAAGCGCTTCATGAACACCCTGCGCCGGCTGAATGGTTGCCGTTCAGGTTTTCCAGTCGAATTCTCTGCCGCCTTTTGGGTCGCTTGCAGCCCTGGCGATCGGCTCCGGCTCGGGAATATAAGCCATAACGGTCCGGATCACAATCTGGAGGAAAACGCAGGCAGGCGACCTACTGGCGGATTGAATTCCGTGACCGCGGCGAGCCACGTTGGGCGCCAGAGTGCAGGCTGACGGCAGTGTCTTTTGCTGACCAGAATTTATATAGAAACTTTGGTCAGTAGCGCCCTACCGAGCGGTCAGCAAGCGGCAGGCGAGATCTCTGTCACCCCAACGTGTCGAAAACGTCTCGGAGATTTCGAACCAGCTTCCATCGTTGCCGGCTCCATGGTTTGCGCCCATACAGGAGCATTGACACTCATGACCGCGGGCCTCTTGGCACGCGCGTGCGCATATCTCCTGCTCGCGGTAAGGCTGGATGATATAGACTTTGCCAAAACGCTCCAAAGCCCTGTCGGCGAAATCATTGAACCAGGCTTTCGGTAGTTCCCAATAGGCCTGCTTGCCTCCGAACCATTCCGGCTGAGCCCTTCGGCCATTTTGCAGCCACTGTCGGTTTGTCTCGGCGAATGGCTATCTCACCCGTATGCGCTCGCCTTTCCCGGTCCGCCGCAGCACGACCGGGGTCTGCTTCTGATTCCACACATAGGAAAGGGTGAGCCGATCCATTTTGCCTACTGCCGATCAACACTCATTTGCGAATACTCCGGTTCCTACTCAAGCTGTCGGGCGCTTGCGCTACATCTACGTATTCTATCGATATAATCGGCCTTATACGACCGATAAACGTTGATTTTCCGCGCAATCGGCATTATATGTCCGATTACGAAAATCGCGATATCTCTATCTAATCGGCCATATGTGTCCACTAGAGGCAGCAATGCAACCTTACGAGGCCGTATATGGCCGATAATAGACAAGTGCGCCTAAGAACGCCAGAGACGATCTCCCAGGAGATCGGCCAAAAACTCGAACGGCTACGTCTCTCCCGAAACATCACGCAAGCCGCGCTCGCTCAAGATGCAGGCATTTCCGAGCGCACATTAAGACGCCTCGAGTCTGGGGATAACCCCACACTCGATTCGCTCATTCGCGTTCTGATTTCGCTGAAAATCCAGCAAAACGTCGACCTCCTCATTCCCGATCCGCGTGTAAGGCCGATTGAGCGGGTTCGGTCAAAAGGGGTTGAGCGGCAACGATCGAGTTCGGCTAAGCCAACCAAAAAGACCAAGCAATGGGAGTGGGGAACAAAGAGCTAGGACATGGCTGAACCTTCAACCGATGCATCAATCAATCTCTGGGGGCGAGAGGTCGCGGCCGTTTCGTGGCTGCCGGAGGATGGGTTTGCCGTCTTCCAGTATGACCCCGAATTCGCCCAATCCGGGATAGAGCTGTCGCCGCTCGTGATGCCTTTAAGTCCGAACCCCTATTCCTTTCCTGCCCTGCCCCGGACAACCTTTAAAGGACTACCGGGAATGCTGGCGGACGCCCTTCCCGACAAATATGGCGATCGGCTGATCAACGCCTGGCTGGCAGAACAGGGTCGCACGCCTGAGAGCTTTAATCCGGTGGAGCGCCTTTGCTATGTCGGAACCCGCGGCATGGGAGCCCTTGAGTTCAAGCCGGCACTGATGGGTTCGAACCGGAGAGCTCGAAAAGTTGAAGTCGCCAACCTCGTTCGCCTCGCCAATCTGGTCCTGAACGAGAAAGCCAGTCTGGAAGGCGTGCTCGAGGGCAAGAACGATCTTGCCGCGATCGACGATATTCTCCGAGTTGGCACATCGGCAGGTGGAGCGCGCGCGAAGGCTATCCTGGCCTGGAACCAGTCCACCGGCGAATTCCGCCATGGCCAGATAGATGCCGGCGACGGCTTCGAACATTGGTTGATGAAATTCGATGGCATCGACAATAACCGCGACAAGGAAGAACCCGATCCGCAAGGGTTCGGCTTGATCGAGTACGGCTACTATCTGATGGCGACGGCCGCGGGCATCGACATGATGCCATGCCGTTTGCATCATGAGGGTGGACGCAGCCATTTCATGACGCGGCGCTTTGACAGACCCGTCGATGAGAATGGGGTGACACACAAGCTCCACATGCAGTCGCTTTGCGCCTTGCAGCACTACGACTTTAACGATCCGCGTGGCTACTCCTATGAGCAGGCCATCCTGACAATCCGCGAACTCGGTCTCGGCGCTCCAGCATTAGAGCAGCAGTTTCTTCGGGCAGTCTTCAACATCATCGCCAGAAACCAGGACGATCACGTCAAAAACATCGCCTTCCTCATGGACCAGGCTGGTGAGTGGACGCTGTCGCCAGCATTCGACGTGAACTACTCCTACAATCCAAGTGGCGATTGGACCGGTCAACATCAGATGAGCCTGAACGGCAAACGCGACGGCTTCGAGACGGCCGACCTGCTGGTCTTCGCGGAAACCGCATCGATCAAGCCAGCCAAAGCAAAGACACTCATTTCCAATGTCAGCGAGGTCGTTGCGAACTGGCCGAAATATGCGCAAAGCGCCGGCGTTGACGACGCGAATACACGAAGGATTGGAAAAGCCCACAGATCGTTTCGCTAAGTTCCTATGACTTGAAATTCAATAGTTCCACAAACGGACGTGGCCTAGTTAACCTGCTAAAAATTCATATAGCTTTGCCCAATACATAGACTTTGCTCGTTCACCACAAAATAGGCAGAATGCCGCGATGTCATTCAGGTTCATCCACACAGCCGAT
>PAKZ01000007.1 GCA_002706335.1 Ahrensia sp. | reverse complement strand
CTTCTCTGTATCGGCTTCCGCTCGTATGCGGGCTGCTTCTTCTGCGCCTTCCGAGCGAAACTGGCGCGCGATCGCCTCGCGCTCCGAGCGCATGCGCTGGAAGACACTTGTGAGGTTGGCCTCCGGGAACGTGAGCTCCTTGAGCTGGATATCTGTGACCGTGAAGCCATAAGCACCCGTGCGGGCTGCAGCCCTCTCCTTCACGGCATTCAAGGTGTCTGGAAGGCTCGCCTGTGAGGTATCGACTGTGACGAGATTTCCGAGCT
Source organism: Ahrensia sp. (assembly GCA_002706335.1). Lineage (GTDB taxonomy): Bacteria > Pseudomonadota > Alphaproteobacteria > Rhizobiales > Rhizobiaceae > Oricola. The sequence continues at coordinate 24,101 of PAKZ01000007.1, read as the reverse complement.
CGACCTGTCCCAATGCCGCTCCGAGCTCAGCTTTGATAATATCGTTGAGCTGTGTGCTGGCGCCGCGCAGGCTGTTGACGTTCTTCAGAAACGCCAGCGCGTCCGTTACTTGCCAGGTGGCATAGGCCTCCACCATGATGTTCTTCTTGTCACTACTCAGGAATTCCGTTTTCGGTAGGTTGTAGACTTGAATTTGCTTGCTGATTTTGAGAACACTTTGAATGGGGTCGGGCGCTTTGATGTAGAGACCAGGGTCACCGAGCACGCGGACGGGCCGCCCAAACTGCGTCACGATCGCGTACTCGGTGGTGTCGACCTGATAGAGGGTCAATGTTGCTCCCAGGAAGGCAAGGCCCAAGACGCCAAGAGCGGCAATTCGAACTGGTTTCATGTCGTAATCGTCCTCGCCCGTCCCTATTGCATTGGGGGCAGCAGTTGAGCCTTATCCGGTTGTGTTATCCAAAGATCCGTCGATTGCGGTATGATCGTCGGGTCCATCACGAATTTCTTGGCGCCAGCCAGCGATTTCTCCACGGCCTCGAGGTAGAGGCGCTGGCGGGTGATATCCGGCGCCGCCGCGTAGGCTTGTCGCCGGGATTCGAAATTCGCGGCATCTCCAGCGGATGAGGCGAGCTTTTCAGCGGCATAGGCTCGCGCAGCTTGCCGCGCAGTGTCGGCGTCGCCGCGCGCGGTCGGAAAAACCTCGTTACGGTAGGCGAGCGCCTCGTTGACGAAGGTGTTGCGATCTTCCCGCGCGCTCGCGACGTCGCGAAATGCATCAGCCACTTCGGGAGGCGGCGCGCTCTCGAGCAATTGCACGCCGACGATCCGGATCCCCGCAGCACTCCGGTCGAGCGACGCCTGGGCAGCCTTCACGGCTTTTTCCTGTATGGCGGTCTTGTCGACCGTGAGGATAGCGTCAACCGCGTCCTCACCAACGCTCTGACGCAGGGCTCCCACGCCGGCCTGGAGGACGAGGTCGTCCGGCGCGGATACACTGAGAACGAATGCCGAAGCGTCGCCGACTGAGAACTGAATGCTCGCCCGGACAGAGATGAGGTTCTCGTCGCCCGTCAGCATCTGCAGAGGGCCGGTCTCGATTCGTCTCACCAGATCGAGCGCAACCACGTCGACGGTCTCGATCGGGCTTGGCCAGCGATAGTGCATTCCAGGCCCCGCCTCTTCGATCACCTTTCCGAAGCGCCTCACCACCGCTACTTCCCCAGGCTGGATCGTGTAGATGCCGGTCAAGAAATAGAGAGCTATCAAGGCGAGCGATGCGATAGGAACATAAATGCGAAACCAGCCGCGGCTAGGGAGGTGACCGTGTGCGTCCTCGGCTTCCACTTGCAGCTGCTCACGATGCCGCAGCGCAGTGATCGCAGCAGCGGCGATCTCAAATCCAGAGAGAAAAATCATGACGACGACGATGGCCGCTGCAGCCGTGTCCAGGTTCTCCAGGCCGAGAGCGGCACCTCCCAAGCCTGCGACAACGACAATCGACGCATAAATGTCTACTCGAGAGTGGTAGCCGCTGGCAATCAATGCCGGGGAATCTGTCTGGCGGCCCACATAGAGCTTGTACCGGGCTATGACGTAGGCGACCACGACGGTAACGAGAGAGGCGAGGGTGATAGGCCCAAGGTTCCTCAAGTCGGGAGGTTCGCCTGCAAGGACCTCCCCGACAATGTCCAGCCCGACATAGAAGATCGCCGCCGAAACAAGGAGCGCCACCCAATTTTCCACGGCACGAGCCCCGTTTTGCGCGGCTGCCGCCAGCTTCGTACGGCTCAGGAACAGACCTATCAGAACGAATACGCCGATCGCGAGATCCGCGAGGGAATGGATGGCGCTGGACCGGAGGGCCAGGCTTCCGGAAGCTGCTGATAACCAGAACTTGAAAAGGATCAGAAGTCCGTTGATGAGAATCGTAACGAATACGGTGCGCTCTTTACGATCCATCGTCTGTCGACTCTCGCGAAATGGAACCAGCTTCGGCGGCCACGACGCTCCTTCGGGGGAAAGGGCGAGACAAAGGGGGGCTGGGTCAACAGCGTCGGAGAACGGCTGACGACATCTCCCTTTGTTCACAACCGAACGGAGAGCCACGGTGCTGCCCTGCACATACACGACAGAATTTACAGGAGTTCGTCGCAACCTGGCCCGGACATGGCGGATTTTGTCAGCACAGGACTTCTGACACATTCTGCAACACTTTTCTAAAGCGTCGCCCCTCAGCTGACGCGGAAGCGATCATTCCAATCCGTCAGTCACCGGCGCATTGAAGCCGGCTACTTGCGTGGCTGGCGAGATCGATGCCTTGGGGCGGCCCCGCGATTGGCGACGTTGGTCCCTACTGGCATCAGGACCCGTACGCAAAGACCGCCAGCTTCGCCGCGGTTTTCCAGTTGGATAGATCCGCCGTGCATGTCCAGAGCCATCTGGGCGATGGCCAGTCCAAGGCCCGCGCCGCCGGTGTTGCGGTTCCTTGAGCTTTCAATGCGGTAGAACGGTTGGAATATGCGCTCCAACTCTTCATCCGGGACTCCGGGACCTTGATCGGTGATGCTGATGTCGATCATCCCTTCCTTGGCCTTGGCAACCACATGAGCGCGCTCCCCATATTTGACCGCGTTGTCGATGAGATTGGACAACGCTCGCTTCAAAGCCAGTGGGCGGCATGCAGCGACGATTGTGCCGCAAGGTACAAAGCTGACGTCGTGCCCGATGTCCGAAAAATCGCTGCAGATCGCCTCCAATAGGGATCCGATATCCGTTGCCTGCGGTTCCTCCTGCGCGGTGCCCTCCCTGGCAAAAGCCAGCGTGGAGGCAAGCATCGCGTCCATCTCCTCGATCGCCGCGAGGATCCGATGCCGGACCTCGGAATCGCCCAAACTCTCCGCCCGAAGTCGAATTGTCGTCAGCGGTGTACGCAAATCGTGAGAGATGGCCCCGAGCATTTGGGCCCGCCCTTCGATCGTCTGAAGGACCCGCTTCTGCATGTTGTTGAACGCCCGGGCGGCTTCCCGGACTTCACTCGGACCTGTCTCGGGCAAGGACGGCGCATAGACATTCCGAGCGAAAGCGGTGGCGGCGTGTGCAAACAGTGCCAGTGGGCTCGACATCTTCCTGATGGCCCACAGGGAAAGCGTCAGTACGATAACCAAGAAGGTACCGGTAACCGCCAGCTGTCGCTCCCACCCAGGCGCCGACGCCAGCGGCATCGACGTCGAGAAATTGAGCCTTTGCCCTTCTGACAGCGGAACCGAGACCAGGACAGCTTGGTCGCGGTCATGCCCATAGGCGAGGCGACTGAGCCGCGAAACCAGCCAGCGGCGCCAGCCATCTGGCGCAAGCGGCGTATTGCCGGGGTTAGCGTCGGTTATGTCCACCGATATCGGTTCGCCCGTGCCCGGTCGAACCTGTCGCAACAACAGGTCGGCTAGCGTGCTGTTCCTGGTGCCAATAGGTTGAAGCCTATCGCTGGTGTTGTCCTGTGTTATTCGGACGTTGAACAGGTGGCCATCGGAGGAACGAACGATCCGATCCCTCCATTCGCTTGGAACGTCTGAAACAATATTCGCAATAGACGCAATATGCTGGGCGATGTGTTGCTCTTCTGTGCGCGTCAGCGACTCAACTCGATCTTCCGACAGTACGAGCAGGGTGACGATATGTGTCGCAATAAGGCCCGTCACAAGAATGGCAACTGTCCGGCCGCTCAGGCTTTTCGGGAGCAGAACGATCATCCACGCGACACGTCGGCTGCAAATACATAGCCGTCGCCCCACACGGTCTTGAGGATTTGTGGGTTTTGGGGATCCTCTTCGATCTTCCGCCGCAACCTGCTGATCCGGGTGTCGATGCTGCGATCAATGAATTCGGACTCACGGCCCCGGGTCAAATCGAGGAGTTGATCTCGCGTGAGCACAATCTGAGGCCGCTCAACGAATACTTTCAGCAGGCTAAATTCGGCAGTGCTCAAGGAAAGCAACGCATCATCTGTCGACTTCAGAGAGCGTGTCGCTGTGTCGAATGTCCATCGGTCGAACCGCCACACGCACGCAGTTTGGCTTCGCGTTCCTGCGTGAACGGATCGCGTCCTTCTAAGAACCGCGCGGATTCGGGCCACGAGTTCCCTGCCGCCGAAAGGCTTTGTCAGATAGTCGTCAGCGCCCATCTCGAGACCGAGGACACGATCAAATTCGTCGCCTTTCGCGGTGAGCATGACAACTGGTATATTAGTCGTGGCTCTGAGATCGCGACAAAGGGTGAGCCCGTCCTCTCCTGGCAACATGAGATCGAGAACGACAAGGTCGACGCTGCTTTCGATGAGCTGCCGACGCATCTGTCGTCCATCCGCTGCTGCGCTGACGCGATATCCTTCTTTGGCGAGCAGCCCGGCGACCAGATCTCGAATATCCTGATGGTCATCAACCACTAGGATATGACCGTTCAAAACATCCACTGACACACAGGTCACTCCCTGATCGCTAGCACAGGGTGAGCGACGTTTGCGGGCTACCCGTCTCAGCCGATCGATAAGTCTCACTCCAACCTAACGTACAATCTCAAGCTGCTAGAGATTCAAGAGGGTTCTGACGTAGGTCGCCGCGTTAGTTTGACTCACTGGCAAGAGCGAGGACGAGGGACTATTCGTTCATGCATCCCGACCGTCTTGCGGCTGCAGAATGCTCGATACGCTATCACAAAGTAGTCTACACATAGGGCGGGCATCGCCGCCTGCATCTACTTTTGAAGCGGGAGGGCGTCACGGTGAACTGGAAGAGGCTCTACCGGATTCATAAGGAAGAGCGGCTGACGGTCCGAAAACGTGGCGAGCGCAAACGGGCTTTGGGCACGAGAGCGCCGATGGCCATTCCGCAGGATCCAAACCAGAGATGGTCACTCGACTTAGTGTCGGACGCGTTGGTCGACAACTCGATCTCGGGAGAACGAGTCACTCGCGAACTGGACGCGATCGCCGAACGGCGCGGCTACAGCTGCATGGCGGTCAGCGACGATGGCACGGAGTTGACGTCAAACGCCATGCTTGCCTGGCAACAGAACCGCAGCGTTCAGTAGCATTACATCGCGCCCGGAAAGCCCATGCAGACGGATGTTGTTGAATAGTCCCTTCTGTTCACAGAACGGGCTTTTCCGCCGCCTTTTTACTTTTCGGCCGAGTTCGCCATCGCGAGGTGAGATCGACGTACGCCGCTTCGGCCTTCTGGGACCCAGACCTCCGGCAGGAAGCCCGAGGCATAGAGCTTGGCCAGGACCGTTGCGTCGATCGTGTCGGTCTTCACCTTCGTATGGGCGATCATGTGCACCTGTTTGGGATTGGCGATCACGATGCGATCGACGTAAGGCGACAGCACTTCGGCGACGGCACGGCATTCCCAGTTGCCTCGATCACAACATGATCGTCGTGGGTGAGTTCCCTTCTGGCGAACTCCTCAAGTTTATTGCGCAGCATCTGAACGCGACCGAGCTTGATGATCTCGCCATCAAGCAACGACACGACTTCGGCGGCTACGCGGTGTATGTCCATGCCGATAAAGCGCATGGTTCCCTTCATCGTTGGTCACGAATAGGGAGCCAGCGGGCAACACGACAAATACGGATCCGCGCTCGCAGCGCATCCGGGCGAGTCGTAGGGGCGGCCAGATAACGTGCTCGAACTCTCAGTTCATCTGCATACGACGGCCGGCCCGCACTTGCGTGCTCCCGGTGCCCCGTGGTCCGGATGTACCAAGCCTACCTGACCCGGCGACCGAACAAACGCTGGCACCGAGAACAACATGCCGGACAATTGCTTTGTCGAAAGCTTCAACAGGCGCCTGAGGGACGAATGCTTGAACGAGCATCTGCTCCGCAGCTACCGCCTCGCTCGCGAGATCATCGAAGACTGGAGGATCGACAACAACCTGCACCAGCCCCGCACGAGCCTCGACGGGCTCACGCCGAACGAGTTTGCAACCCGATCCGCAATGGACCACAACGTGAACAAGGCTTGCCTATGAATGGGTAGATTCAGGGGAGCAGATCAATGAATGCGCCAGCGCGGCGGCGCCATTCAATGAACGTGAACCGACCGATGGACAAAGGACATTTTGGGCGCTGAAGCCGCTAAGCATGCGCGATGTCGAAAGTGATATTTGGACTCAATTTTTACAGTTTCGACCCAATCGCTATTCATCGCGAGGAATGTTTTCTTCAGGAGGCCTTCGTGGCCGACCTTTGAAGATAGCACAACCATTTAGATGAGGAACATCTTCGGTGTCGATGGATGTGTTAGTGTTCGCCCACACACAGGTCGTGGTTGGCCAGAGACTGCAGAACGTAACAATCTTTGACTTGGTCATCATGACTCCGCGACGTCATGCGATCCAGTTCCGTCTCCAAGAGACGCAGCTTAGCAAGCTTGCCTCGAACAGACGCTAGTTGTCGAATGGCAATCGCATCGGCGCTAACGCATGGCTGGTTGGGGTGCGCGCTCAACTCCAACAATTCCCGGATGGCCTCGATCGTGAACCCGAGATCGCGAGCGTGCTTGATGAAGGATAAGCGTTCCCGATCATGCGATTCATACCTCCTCTGGTTGCCTGCCGAGCGTTCGGCAACAGCCATAAGGCCCATCTGCTCGTAGTATCGAATTGTCGGGATCTTGACGCCTGCCGCACGCGCAAGTTGTCCAATCGTAAGCATCTCTAACTCCAGCTTCTTCACATACTATGCCGCATGGCTTTTCTCTGCAATGTGCACAATTGCCGCATTCATTGCGGTTCCCAGAAAGCAATGACACGCTTCAAAAGGCTAGAGCGCGTGCCGCGATCGATGAATCGATTGTGAGGCGACTGCTGCATTGTGTTCTGATTCAAGGTCCATCTCAACGGAGGTGTACGATGGGAATAGCACTCAGCGAGGATCTTCGGTCGTGGGTCTCGAAGGCCTCGGCCAACGGCATATCGACGAGGCAGGCGGCGACACGGTTCCGAGTGGGCGTATCGAGCGCGATCCGCTGGATCGCAGGGCAAAGAACGGGGAGACGACGCCCCGGCCACAGGGTTGGCGCCGTGCCTCGCGGCTTGATGCCCATGAAGCCTTCATCGTCGGGCTGATCGGTGAGCGCAAGGACATCACGCTGAAGGAGATGGTTGAGCGGCTTTGGGTCGAGCGTTCGGTGCAGATCAGCCGCTACAGCGTTTCGGCATCCTTCACCAACCGGCCGGTGAGCCTGCGTGTTTACCCCGAGAGGATTGTCGTCGCCACGGAAGGTCAGATCATTTGCGAGCACAGCCGCGTCATCGACCGTTCTCATGCCCGGCCCGGACAGACCATTTACTACTGGCGGCATTATCTGGCCGTCGTTCAACGCGGGCCGGGTGCTGTTCGCAACGGCGCCCCTTTGTCGAGCTTCCTGATGCCTTCAGGACATCAAAGCAGCATCACTGCTACATCCTTTAGACCGGAAACGACAGTGGCCTGCTGCCGGTTTTTCGGACACCAAGTTAAGCTAACATAGCTTTCTCCTCGAACTCGACGGGGGGCATATAGCCCAATGTCGAGTGCCGTCGCCGGGGATTGTAGAAGCGCTCGATGTAATCGAACACGTCGGCCCTGGCGTCATCCCTCGTCCTGTAGACCTTGCGGGCTGTCCGCTCGGTTTTCAGTGACCAGAAGAAGCTCTCCATCGCAGCATTGTCCCAAACGTTGACCGACCGGCTATGCATGGTCGAACCAATGTAGATTGCCGCAGCGCCGGGGATTGACCATCTTCAAAGCTGGCTGGTCACCGCTGGTAGTCTTCATCATGGCATCTCCTCCGTTCATCCAGGAGGGGCTGGGTCGTGCAAGTCCGTCATCTTCCTAACCGGGATCACCGTCGAAGCGGCGTCACCATTCTCAAGTGCGCATCGGCCCATGTCCACGTTTTTTAACGGGGTCGAATGCCTCCAATAAGCCATCGGCAACTCCCCTCCACGTCCAAGAGTAGCAGGTGTTTCTACCGCGCACAGGCGGGCCACGGCCCTGCGACGTTTTTTAGGATGTCGCGCTCCGCCTTCAGCTTCGCCACTTCCTTGCGCAGCCGATCGATCTCTTGCTGGTCCGGCTTCATCTGCCCATGGCCTGGATAGGCGTGCTGCGGATCGCCCGATAGCTCGCGCACCCATTTGCGCAGCACATTCTCGTAGACATCAAGGTCGCGGGCCGCCTGCGCCACCGCAACGCCCGGTCCTTCACCAGCCTCACCGCCTCAAGCTTGAACTCGTGGCTGAACTTCCTTCTCTGCATTCCAACTCTCCAGTTCCGTCAAACACCTTATCTCGGTGTCCACGAAACCGGCAGCAGGCCAGTTCGAGAGATCTTATAGCGCGGGTTAAATTCGAAATTTCCGCAAAGGTTAATCCACCGCCCCTACAAGTGGTTCCTGTCCTACGCGAATAGTAACCCATCGTCCCGCGTGTTTCGTGTCTTGGCGCTTCAGGTATTTGTAATCTGTAGATCGCCACAGGCGCACGCGGTCGTCCAGATTGTCGAGTACGAAGTCTCCATTGTCGGTGCGTACCGTGAGGACGGCGTGTCCCTCACCGTCCGGCTTCCGAACAACTGTGAGGAGTAGATTCCCGGGGGGCAGGCCCGCACCGCTCAGACGTTTCCTTTTCTCGAGGGCGTAATCTTCGCAGTCGCCGCTCCCCTCCGGATAGGCCCAGACCTCCTCGCTACCGTAATTGTCCAAATCACTAACCGGCTTCACGGCCCAATTGACCTCGACGGTTGTGACCGTGAGCTTGTCTATGAGCCATTGAGAAAGATTCGCTGGAAGGACGTGCGAGGGCTAAGCAGCGCATTCTTCCGGTATTCGCCTACAGAGTTCATAATGTCCGATCGGCTGAGACGTGAGGTCGCCGACCTCCATAAAGTCTTGCGATTCCGCCGCATGAGACACGGCTTGTCCAGCCACTAGAATCAGGACGTTTCCGAATGAAGTTAGTAGTGTACAATTTAGGTCCATTCCTCACCCGATTCCTCATACTAAGGAAATATTAATTTTCGGTGAGTTCGCGTGTCAATGGATCGACGAAGCACCAGCTTGCCGTTGTCTCCTTCATCACGAATGTACCAGCTGAACGCTACGGCGCACTCAAGCGTGAAACAGCTCCATTGCGGCGGAGTGACCAAAGGTCCCGCATCGTCGTCACGGATTTGCCGGAATGGCATTGCAACCGACTCCACACTGGTGAACGCCTCTTCTCTTAGTGATTCGTTAAGGTTAACGATGGATTGTCGAGGCTCGCGAACACACGGAGGTAGCGTGTTCAATACAAGGAGCCGGTTAGCGAGCGTGGCACGAAAGCTCGCGGGGCATGTAACTGTATTGCTTTTAATAGGGGGCACGGTGACCCTCGCCATACCCACACGGGCAGCTCGCCCTCTGCACACTACCGCAGCACTAAACCTGGCATCAATCGCATCGCCCCTACGACCCGGAGGAAGGTTTCCCGACACCGCGTCGCGGATCAACCGAATGGAAAAGACGTCACGTCCGAGTCCCATCGGATTGCAACTAAGAGGGTCGTTGACCGATCTCGCACCCCGGGACCAGAACTTCTTTCGTCCCTCTGATCCAATGCTCCAACAGTTCGAAAAATCTGAGCCATCGGATCCCCAAATTGCAATCGCGCGTGCATTTCATTCCCCCGACCACGATCGATACGACGGAGTTCCGGATGTCCTCAAGAACTTGGTCACCAATGATCGCGCTGATTCTTTGGCGACCGCTTACGCTCCTGCCGAGCCGGAACATTATGTTCTTTCGGCATTCGACAGTCTGTTCGCCAAGACAAAAAATAAGGAGGACAGATTCATACCGCCGGCAATCGAGGGGGATCATGAGTGGCTTCAAAAACCTCTCCCTGCCAAGACGTTCGCGGCGGATGAGCAAAAATGTCTCACCGACGGAATCTACTTCGAAGCGCGAGGAGAGTCTCCAAAGGGTCAAGCGGCGGTCGCACAAGTCATCTTGAACCGCGTCCGAAACCCCGCCTTTCCGAACACGGTTTGTGATGTTGTGTATCAGAACGCCGAGGTCTTGAACCGCTGCCAGTTTTCGTTCGCATGCGATGGACTTCCTGAACAAGTTGCAAATAGATCAGCGTATGAACTCGCCGAGCAAATCGCGATGGCGGTCACTGCCGGAAAAATATTCATTTCCGACGTCGCGTCAGCAACCCACTATTTTGCGGATTATGTAAGACCCAGCTGGGCCGATGCTATGGAGAATGTAGCAAACATCGGAGCCCATCGTTTCTATCGAACCTACGGCGGCGGATGGAGCTAGAAACGTTGGCTCGACAAGGATCGATAGGTCCACCAAATGCGGTTCTCTAAGGACTTTCGGCAACAAATCACCAAGCTGCAGCTACGGTGCATCCCACCGCTGATTTCATCCTAGCCGTCCCGTTTTGTGGTGGTATCAGAGAGTATACCTTTGGCGAGGCACTTGTTCCACAACGGTCTCCGAAGTCGTTTTATTACCGCTGATGTCGGCGCCACCACTTGGAAGACGACAATCAGCAGCATATTTAGGGGGAAATGGAGCCGTCAGAAGAAATCAGTTCATCAGCAAATTATTCACCGCGCGCCCAGTTGCCCGCATTTTCGTGTTCGCGGGCGCTAAACCAGCGGATCTCGGAGCGGGTTAAGGTACTAGCTAACTTTGTGCCCCAATCCATCCACGCCTCATCACCAATCACGGCTATGCGGGAGAAATCATTTCTATGCGACGTGTCCATTCGGAAATCCTCTAGCGCCGCGAACAGCCCCGCATAACCGTCGAAATTCGTTAGATCAACAACGAGGCCAAGCCTCTCCGATTCGGCAAGGCGTCCGTGCAATAGCGCATGAATGCACTTCATGTCTCTTTCGGTAAGCTTACCGTCGCATGCGATGCCGATCACGTCGTCATTATCCTTAAGTGTCTCGGTGTACATGTCTTTCCTCCTTTTGTGCCGCTCCGCCATGGCCGTAAAGGTCGGCATTCTGGTGCGCGTTATCCTCGCGTTCGAATTCGAGGCTGGAATGGGCGATGCCGAAACTATCTCCTAGCCGCTTCTTCATGGCGCTCTTGACCGCTTCGATCTGCATCCATCCGTCGGCCGTGAGGACCACGTGGCAGTCGAGCGCCGCTTCGTGCTCCTGCATTTGCCATAGATGCACGTGGTGAACGTCGGACACCCCTTCGGCGCTTCGCATCGCCTCAATGACGGCCGCGTTGTCGATGTCTGGCGGGCTCCCCAGCATCAGGGTTCGCGCTGGTCCGCCGATCTCGGTCACGGCGAGGTAGAGAATGTAGAGCGCAATGCCGATGGTGATAGCAGGATCGACCCACCGCATGTCGTAGAGGATGATCAGCGAGCCGCCGACGATGACCGCGACGGAGGCAAGCGCGTCTGACAAGTTGTGTAAGAAGAGCGCACGGATGTTCACGCTGCCTTTCTGCATTGAGTACGTCAGGAGCGCGGTCAACGTGTCCACGAGGAGTGCCACACCACCGAGGATCACCACGGTCCAGCCCTGGACTTCGGGAGGATCGATCATCCGCATGCCGCCCTCGTAGATCAGGTAGACGCCTACGAGGATCAGCGTCGTGTAATTGATCAGTGCCGCAACGATCTCGATCCGCCCGTAGCCGAAAGTCATGCGCTCATCCGGCGGCCGCCTTGCTATCTTGCGCGCGACGAAGGCGATGACCAGCGACGCCATGTCCGAGAAATTGTGCAGAGCGTCGGCGATCAGGGCGAGACTGCCTGCTAGGATGCCGCCTGCGATCTGCACAACGGTCAGAAGCCCGTTCGCCCAAATAGCGATCGAGACGCGTCGATCGCCGGATGCGGGGTCGATATGGGCGTGGCCGTGATCATGTGGCATGGTTTGTTTCCCCATGACTGCGTTTCGTTAGAGCGAGACCCGGAACGCGCGGCAATTGGCCGTTCTAGATCCTGTCGACGCGTCTGTTCATCCAGTGGCGGATGATGCGACGATAGAGCCAGTCGTGCAGAATTTCGAAATCATCAAGATGCTTTAGGTAGAAGTCGTCGGGCGCATAGAAGTTCCGAAGTCGCGGGCGATGCCGGTCTTCTGATTGCAGGTATCGCACCCGGTCCACTGGAGCGTCGCAGCGCTCGTGCAAGGGCGCTGCGGCAGATCTGCACCGAACGCTCGACCCATAGCCGCTCAACCATCTCCTTCAGCGTGATGTCCTTGCGCTCACCGATCAGCCCGACGATGAAGGCTTTATGGGCATCAAGCCGCGAGGCACGGCGCCAACCCTGTGGCCGGGGCAGCGTCTCCCCCGACGGCGGGCAATCGCATCGGCCTCGTCGCGGGACTGTTCCGGATGGTCGCGGAGATCTAGGAGTTCTCGGATCGCATCGAGCGAGAAAGTTGCCGCGATGGCGAATGAATGACAGCCAGTAAAGTTGGCCATCCCCTGAGCGGCGTTGCCCGCCCTCCATAAGGTCCGGCTACGGCGTGAGCCCGATCTACTAGCAAGACCGGATTGTTTGCATCTTCGTGCCGGTCTTCGCCAGACTTTCGGTCGGCAGGATATTTGCTCTCCCCGAAACGTACAGCCCTGTAGAACTGACGGCGCGGCATTACAAGGATTGTAGTCACGATCGTGTGACCTCCTGCCGCAGCCCGACAATCAAGCTTGAATCTACAGCAGCTAGAGGATGTAAGCGCCGGAACAATCGAGAATTAATGTTAGGCAGACCAAATTGTCCCTCGCATCGGCAAGAAAAATTCTCTGGGTCCTGGTGGCCATTGCAGCTCTCGTGTTCGGATGGCTACTGCTCTGGTCCGACTATCGCGCCGACAGAGCGCAAACAGAGACCGATCCAGCGTTCGTCGCGGAGTTCGAACTGACCGATCATCAGGGTATTGTACGCACGGAAGACGATTTTGCGGGCCGCTGGATGCTAGTTTTCTTCGGCTTTACCAACTGTCCCGATGTCTGCCCTACGACACTTGCGGAGGTGTCGGCCGTCATGGATGGCCTGGGCGAGGATGCCGAAAGAGTCCAACCGATCTTTATCTCGATTGATCCCGAACGGGACACTCCGAAGGCTCTTGCAGAATACGTTCCTCTGTTCGATGCCAGCATCATCGGGTTGACCGGCACGCCTGAGCAAATCGCCAAGACCTCAGAAACCTTCCCGATCTTTTTCGAACGCATTGAAGAGGCCGGGGCCCCCGACGGCTACACAATGAGCCACACGTCGCATCTGTTCCTCTTCGACACCGAGGCAGGATTCGCCGACTCCTGGGCGTACGGCACGCCTGCAGAAGAGATCCTCGCCGACCTGGGAGAAAGGATCTGACCGACATGACCCGCATATCCGGAGAAACGGCTCTCGGGCTGGCGTGGGTGATCGCTCTCACGGCCTCGCTCACCGTGCTCTTCATCGGCGAGGTGCTGGGGCAGACACCCTGTATGCTCTGCTGGTTCCAACGTGCCTTCATGTTCCCGCTTCCCGTCATCCTAGGGCTCGGCCTCTGGTGGCACGACGGTCGCGTGGGGCGATATGGCATCGCGCTTGCGCTCGGCGGGGGCGCGGTCGCGCTCTGGCACCTGGGCCTCTACGCAGGGTTGATCCCCGAGCGCATCCAGCCCTGCGCGGCCACCGGTCCGTCCTGCACCAATGACAACCAGTTGGTCTTCGGTATTCCGATCCCGCTGATGGCGCTCGCCGCCTTTACCCTGATCGGCGTGCTTTCGGCCCTCTCCCTGAAGGATATGCATTCATGAACCGACGCGGCCTGATCCTCTCCGTTCTTGCATTTGGCGTCGCCGGTTTCGGCGGCGCGACCTGGTATGTGACACGCCCCGGTCCAGAGGCGGAGGCCGCGCGTGTCTCCCCGGAACAGTCGGATGCGCTGATCCGGCCCTACTCGCCCGTTCTCGGCCCCGAGGATGCAGCCGTCACCATCGTCGAGTTCTTCGACCCCGCCTGCGAGGCCTGCCGTGCCTTCTTTCCGGTCGTGGATGACATCATGGCAGAGCATGGGGATGCCGTTCGCGTGATCATCCGTTATACGCCCTTCCACGGCCAGGCGTCGGAGGAAGCGATCCGTGTCCTCGAGGCCGCACGCATGCAGGGCGTCTTCGAGCCGGTTCTAGAGGCTGTCCTGCGGGAACAACCGAGATGGGCGTCGCACGGGGCACCCGAGCCGGGCCTGATCCTGGAGATTGCAGCAACAGCGGGCCTCGATGCGGAGGCAGCCCGCACACAGATGCTTGCGCCGGGAGTAATGGCGATCCTGAATCAGGACCGCGCCGACGTCGAGGCTGTCGGCGTTCGCCGCACGCCGACGTTCTTCGTGAATGGCAAGCCGCTCGACCCGTTCGGCGAGTCCGAATTGCGGAGCCTGGTGGCGGCGGAAGTCGCAGCGGCGCAGAGATGAATCGAGAAAAAGGTAAGAACAGAATGAGAGCCTTGATTGTCACCGGCGGCCTGACAGCGCTTTTGTCATTGGCGGCGGCTTCGACGCCTGCGCTGGCTGGATCAGAGGATGTGGTCGTCGAAGGCGCGTGGTCCCGCGCGTCCATCGGCACAACCCGCCCGGGTGCGGCCTACATGACGATCCGTAACACCGGCGACGCGCCGGTAGCGCTGACCGGTATCGCGACGCCGCTCGCCATGATGTCCGAGATCCACGAGACGAGCACCAATGCCGTGGGCGTGACTGCTATGACCCCGGCCGGCGAGATCATCATCGCGCCGGGCGGGAGCGTGGCGCTGGAACCGGGCGGTCTGCACGTGATGCTGATGCAGTTGCAGACGCCGATGATGGAAGGCCAGGCCTTTCCGCTGACGTTGCTTTTTGACGACGGAGGCGAGATGACCGTCGAAGTGCCGATCCTCAGCATCGCCGCGCGCGGTCCGGGCGACTGATGTGGCGACGGAAGATTCTAGGATTCGGCGCCGCAGGTGCCGGAGTGCTTGTCTTCGCGCTGTTCATCGGCTGGTGGCAGGTAGACGGACCTGGTTCGCCCGAACCGGCAGGCCAAATGCCTATTGCCCTCTCCGCCATGGATTTCAGCCTGACGGATCACGAAGGAAAGGAGGTCGGGCCGGGAACCCTAGTCGGGCGCCCCTCCATGGTATTCTTCGGCTTCACCTACTGCCCCGACGTCTGCCCGACCACGCTTTCTGACATCTCCGGCTGGCTGGACGATCTAGGGGAAGAGGCCGAGGTTATGAACGTGGTCTTCATCACCGTCGACCCGGAGCGCGACACCGTTGAAGCGATGGCGGAGTATGTCGGCCATTTCCATTCGGCGATCCGGGGCTGGACCGGCGAAGATGAGGAAATCGAGGCGGCCGCGCGCAGCTTTCGCGCGAGCTACGAGCAGGTGCCGACCGAGGGGGGCAATTACACGATGAACCACACCGCCAGCGTATTCTTGTTTGACGCTGTGGGGCGGTTCGTCACCACGATCGACTATCACGAGCCGCGTGAATTCGCCGTGCCAAAGATAAAGCGGGCGTTGAAGGAGATTGCAAAACCTGAAACGTCCTAGCACTGCGTACATACTCTCGCAGACCGAAATCGCAGCGAGATTGCTTGAACGACAACCGAAAGGTCCTAATCCATGAAATTGCTACTCCCTGTTCTGGCCCTCACTGCAATTCCAGCGATGCAGGCCTACGCACAGACAACATCTATCGGGGTCTACAAGACGAACGGCTGTGGCTGCTGTCTCTTTTGGATGGAACACCTCGAAGAGAATGGCTTCACACCAACAAGCGAAGACATGTTCATGGGCTCTCTAGCGCAGTTTAAGCTCGATAACGACGTGCCGCGGCGCATGGTCTCTTGTCACACCGCGCTCGTCGATGGCTACGTGATCGAAGGCCACGTGCCGGCTGCCGACATCCGCCGCCTTCTCGAGGAGCGGCCCGACGCTGTCGGCCTCGCGGTTCCGGGTATGCCCTACGGTTCGCCCGGCATGGGGTCCGAGAAAGACCGCGAAGCCTACGACGTGTTTCTTATCCTGAGGGACGGCTCGACCGAAATCTATTCGAGCTACGCGGAAGGGTAATCCAACTGAAGAATGGATCAGCTATCCCCCATCATGCTCGGCTTTCTCGGAAGTCTGGCCGCCGCTACGCTCACGGCCGTCGGGGCAGCCCCCGTCCTGTTCGGGCGCATTCCGTCACGAGCCACACGCGACTTGTCGCTCGGCTTTGCGGCGGGCGTGATGATCGCCGCCTCCTTCTTCTCGCTTATCATCCCTGCGCTGGACGCGGCTGAGCCACGGTTCGACAATGGGGCGGCGCCCGCAGCCATCGTCTGCATCGCGATCCTTCTCGGCATGGGCGCCGTCGCCCTTATGAACGAGAGGTTACCGCACGAACATTTCAGAACCGGCCGCGAAGGGCCGGAGGCGGCGTCCTTGCGGCGGGTCTGGCTATTCATCATCGCGATAACGATCCATAATTTTCCCGAGGGTCTCGCAGTCGGTGTCGGATTTGGATCCGGCGGCATGCAAGGTGGTCTTCCACTCGCAATTGGCATCGGTTTGCAAAACGCGCCCGAGGGGCTGGCCGTGGCGGTCTCGCTTCTCGGCGAGGGATATCCGAAGCTGCGCGCCTGGGGAATCGCGACCCTCACAGGGATGGTGGAACCGATCGGCGGTCTGCTCGGAGCGGGCATCATCACACTATCTGAGCCGCTGCTGCCTTGGGGTCTGGCCTTTGCCGCCGGTGCGATGCTCTATGTCATCAGCCACGAAATCATCCCCGAAACCCATCGCAGCGGACATCAGAACAAGGCGACACTCGGACTGTCGATCGGACTTGTCATTATGTTGTTTCTCGATGTCTGGTTAGGGTGAATCCATGTTGCCAGCCGGAAAAACGCCGGTGATCGGCATGGTTTTCGCCGTCGCGGCCTTTCTCGGCAACGTGGTGCACCGCCTCAGATTCCGGGCCGTAACGGATTTCCTCGATTTCTACGTCGGCTCCGCCCACTCGCCTGCCTTCAATATGGCCGATGTGTTTGTGGTCGGTGGTGTCGGATAACTTTTGGTCGCGCCGATGGCGCCATATCCGACGCCGGACCGATCCCTGAACGTTAATTGGCTTAAGCCCAACAGACGCGCCACTTCCCTTTCATTACGCATGACCAGTATATCCCTTGGCCGCCAGAACACAGTCCGGCGCTTCGATCGGTTTCCAATCCTGCTCGTTCCTGTCGCATTTTCCGCACTACTCGCTCAGTCCTTGTTGCGGTTCTCGTCAGCCGGAGTGCCTTTACGTGCCCCGAGTAGCCCTGCTTCACTCAAGTCGATCCAATGGGCATCAAGCGCGGTGCAAAAAGTTTTTTATTTCTCGCAAAGATTTTTTTCGAACGCTGCCAGCGTCTCATCGCTCACGTGATGCTCGATCCCCTCGGCATCGCGTTCCGCGGTTTCCTCATCGATCCCAAGGCTCAGGAGGAAGGCGACCACGATCCGGTGCCGTCGCCGGCAGGCCTCGGCCAAAGCCTGTCCTTCCTCGGTAAGGAAGATCGCTCGGTAACGCTCTCGCCGAACGAGACCCGCTGTCCTGAGGCGTGAGATGTTCTTGGTGACAGTCGGCGGTTTCACTCCCAGCCGTTCGGCGATATCGACTGGTCGGGCCGCTCCGTGGGTTTCGATCAGCTCCGCGATCAGCTCCACGTAGTCCTCCGCTATCTCGCTTTCATGCGCCTGCCGCACGATTGCAAAGCCTTCCGCCTGCGCTTCCGGCGTCCGTTCCACAGGCGCAAAGGTCTCACGGACATGTGATTGCAGCTTGGTCATTCCGGAAGTCTGCCCTGAGATAGAAGGATTGACAACTTGTTTGCTTTAGGTTCATAAATTAGCCGTGTCTAACTTTGCAAGCTGGAGCACATTTTGGTCCGGAACCTCACAAGAGTAATGCTTGCAACATGTTTCGGCGCGTTCCTGTCGTTCGGCTCTGCCTCTGCGGATCCCGCGAAAGAAGCCCCATGGTATCCGGACACGGCGGCCTATCGACTGACGCTGTTCCTAGGGAACCTCAAGCCGTTGCCTTGGAATGTCATCGAGGCCGCTTGGTCCGATCCTTACCGCAACTCGGAGTTCTCGATGGGCGCGCTGACATGGCTGGCTGAGACGAGCAATGCCAACACTAGCTCCCTGATGGATGCGCTAGCACGCGAGGATCGACAGTCCCTCTTCGCCGCTGCGACACGATTGATCGCGCTCAGGATCGAAGAGGAGCTGGACCGTGCATTGGACGCGGACGATCCGGCAAGCGCGCAGCAAGCGGTGAGGACCGCACGCGAACTCTACCGCGCCTTCGCTGACGCCGTCGCCGCAGCCGATCCGGAGGCATCACGCCGGATCGGCTTGGCCTGGCTTGAACTCAACAGCAGCCTAGGGTCCGCCGGTGTTCTTGGCGCAGGTGCCATACCCGCCGAGCGTGAAACGATGAACGCGGCACGATCGGTAATCTCTGACTATCTCGCGGATAACTATCTCGTGGACGACTTCGCCCCGAGGCTGCAGCTGAGTCCGCTCCCCGAGACCGCCATCGCCGGCGGACGCGACGTTGAGATGCCACCAAGCCTGCCGCCAGGGTCCGACATCTTCGACCAGGATCCGCTGCCCCTGCTCGTCCTCAATTTCGAGGAGCAGGGCATCGATGAAACGAACCTGCCGCTTGTCGCTTACGGCGACATGCTGTTCGACAGCGCTCGGATCTTCGGCAGCCCGGCGCGCGACCTCGGAATCGCCTGCTCGACCTGCCACAACCGCTCGGACGTGAACCAGCGATTGTTCATACCCGGCGCCAGCCACCAGCCCGGCGCCATCGATGTGGACGGCTCATTCTTCAACCCGATCTTCAACGACCGGCGCGACGACCCCCTCGACATCCCGAGCCTGCGCGGCTTGCGCTTCACCGGCCCGTATGGACGCGATGGTCGCTTTGCATCGCTTCGCGACTTCACCCGCAATGTGATCGTCAACGAATTCGGTGGCGCCGAACCCACCCCCTTCATGCTCGACGCCCTTCTGGCCTATATGCTGGAGTTCGACTTCCTGCCAAATTCGATGCTGACTGCGGAGGGCACGCTGACTGATGAGGCATTGGACGCCGCGCGGCGCGGCGAAGAAATCTTCAATCGGCCATTGGCGGGACTCGGCGACCGCTCCTGCGCCAGCTGTCACGTGCCGGACGGCAACTTCCTCGACCGTCAGGCGCATGATATCGGGTCCGCCGGTCCTGCTTACGAGGGTGCGCGCGCAGGCGCATTTGATACGCCCACCTTGCTCGGGACGGCCTACACCGCGCCCTACTTCCACGACGGATCGCTGCCGACCCTTGCTGCTGTCGTGAACTGGTTCGACGAGACGAAATCGCTTGGACTTGCTGATGCCGAGCGCTCAGACCTTACCGCATACCTCGAGGCGGTGGGCTCGGCTGATGAGCCTTATGAGACTTTCGATGCAGAGAACACATCTTTCCGCCTCGCTTTTTCCGAGCTAACGACCTTCGCATCGACTCTCGACACGCTGCTGCCCCGGCGGGACGCAGAGCATATCCTGCTCCTTGCCGAGACGGTCGTCGCTGACCTCTCGGCCGATGCCAGCAGGATGTCCAACCTTGCCGGACGGCCTGAGGTCTATGCACTTGCCGGGCGATTGGCCCAGGTCGGTGCCGCCGTGCGGGAAGAAGACTGGCAGACCGCGGAGGCCCATTGGGACGCGTTCAAGGTCGAAGCCGAGACAATCCAAGAGAGGGCGTTCTGATGTCGATCCGCTTGACCCGCAGAGCGGCGCTGATCATTTCCGTCGCGGGCGCAGCGTTCTCGGGAACACAGCTCGCGGCGCAGGAAGACGTGCTTCGCCTCGCCTTCATTCCCCAGGAAAACCCCGAAAAACTGCTCGGTGACATCGCGGCCATCACCGGTTGGCTGGCGGATCAGATCGGCGTTCCGGTCGAGGGTTTCGTCACCATCGACCACGCCGCGGCCGTCGAGGCGCTGCGGAACGGTGACGCCGACATTTCTTTCATGGGCGCGCTCCCCTTCGTGCTGGCCGAGGCCGAGATCGACGCAGTGCCTCTGCTGTCCGAAGTCTATCGCGGCGCGCCGAGTTACACCGGGCGGATCTTCGTGCGCAGAGACAGCGGGATCGAGACGCTTGCTGATCTCGGAGGCAAGGATATCGCTTTTGCGGACCCGATCTCGGAATCGGGCTACCTCTATCCTCTGGCGGAATTCGTCGAGGCGGGATTGGTGGCAGGGCCCGGCGAAGCCGAAGCCTTTTTCGGCCGCATCTTCTTCGCGGGCGGATATCAGCAGGCGATGCAGGCGATGGCCGAGGGCCTTGTCGATGCCGCCGGCGCGAGCCAGTACGCCGACCTCCTTCTCACCCCGCAGCAGCAAGCCGAAGTCGTCTGGATCGCCGAGAGCGAACCGATCCCCAGCCACGTGGTGATCGCGCGACCGGGACTGGGCGCAGACCTCCGGTCGCGGTTCGTCGATGCGATGATGCGCCTCAACGAAGCCGGCAACCGCGGCCTGTTGCGCTATCTCTACGGACCCGACGGCTATGTCCGAGCGGACCCCGCTGCCTATGACGGGGTGCGCGACATGGCCCGGCGCTACGGGCTTCTCTGATGAGCGCCGCGGCGCAAATAGGCGATCTGAGCTTCTTCCATCCGGGCGCCAGTCTACCGGCATTGGACCATGTGTCGCTCATGGTTCCTGCAGGCGAAAGCACCGCGCTGCTCGGTCCCTCAGGCGCCGGAAAAACGACGCTACTAGCCTTGCTCGACGGGCGTCTTCGCGGCTGGCGCGGTCGTGTCTCGGTCCTGGGCGCGCCGCTCGATCCCGATCATCCGCCCGCTCGCGCCAGTCGGCCTGACGTCGGCTTTATCTTCCAAGAATTTGCGCTGGTCGAACGCTCCTCAGTGTTGCGAAACGTGCTGAACGGGCGCCTTGGGCGCATGTCGCCCTTGCGTGCGGTCGTCGGATCCCCCGCGCCCCGCGATCTGGAGGCGGCCCGCGCCGCAATCGCAGATTGCGGCATCGCCGATCTGGCCGAGCGCCGGGTCGACAGTCTCAGCGGCGGGCAGCGGCAGCGTGTGGCCATCGCCCGATGCCTCGCCCAGGAGCCGCGCCTGATCCTTGCCGACGAGCCCGTCAGCAATCTCGATCCCGCCCGCGCCGTAGAAATCCTGACGCTTCTGACCGGCGCTGCGCACGCACGCGGCGCGACCGTGCTGTTCTCCTCACACCAGCCCGACCTCGCGCGGCGTTTCGCCGATCGTATCGTGGGCATGCGCGATGGCCGGATCGCCTTCGACGTGGCGGCCGGTGACCTGAGCGATGTCGCGACCGCGGACCTCTATCGCGAGACGGAGGCCCTGCCGGGCATCGGTTTGCGGGCGATGACCTGATGCGGTCCCGCGGGTTTGGCGGTTTCGCGGCCGGGGCTTTGGTCGCGGGTGCGGTTCTCTGGTCATTCGCCACGACCGATGTCGAGTTGTCGCGCCTCCTGTCCGCCGGACCCCGGATCGCGGATTTCGTTGGCCGGATGGTCCCGCCCGATCCGACCGTGATGAACGAGATCGTGAAGGGCAGCGCGGAAACGCTGCGCATCGCGATCCTGGGGTCTCTCGGCGCGGTCCTCCTGTCGGTGCCGCTTGGGATACTTGCATCCGAGACGATGGTGTCGCCGCCAATCTACCGTCCTGTCCGCACGCTACTCGCCTTCATCCGCGCCATCCCGCTGATCCTCGTGGCGATGCTCATGGTGGGCGCGGTGGGCCTGGGTCCCCTGCCCGGCATCATCGCGATCGCCTTCCATGCCACCGGGATGCTCGCGAAGTTCTACGCAGAGGCAATTGACGGCGTCACCCGCGCGCCGATTGCCGCGCTGGAAAGCGCCGGTGCCGGGCCCTTGGCACGGCTGAGGTATGCGATCTGGCCGCAGATGGCGCCGGTGGTCGCCCGCGACACCATCTTCCGATTCGAACTAAACCTGCGCGAGTCGCTGATCCTAGGCATCGTCGGTGCGGGCGGTATCGGGTTCTACATCCAGACCTATGTGCGCTCATTCCAGTACGACAAGGCGGCGAGCGTCACACTTGCCGTTATCGGCTTGGTAGTCGCGATTGAAGCGATCAATATCACGCTCCAGCGACGATTTTGCTGACACGGGTTGAAGTGGTCCCGGTTTTCCGGACAGTTTGGCGGCTGAGTTAAGGTGTATCCGGGTTGGGTTTCATGCCGTCAGTTTCTCATCTCGACCGTGCTAGTATGCGTCCGTGGGCGTTCTGCGTTCAAATGCGGGCGTTCGGTATTGTAGAAGTTTATCCAATCGCGGATGACGCTAAGGGCCTTGAAGCCGTCGGTCAGTTCTTCGAGATAGATCGCTTCCTGCTTCAGGGATCGCCAGAGCCTTTCGATGAAGATGTTGTCCATGCAACGTTCGCGTCCATCCATTGAGATGCGCGCGCCAGCATCGGTCAGCGCGGAGACCCAGGCCGATCCGGCGAACTGCGACCTTTGATCTGTATTCATGATCTCGGGCGTGCCGAAGCGGACAAGGACCTCCTTCAGCGCCTCGATGCAGAAGTCGGCATGCATTGTGTTCGACGGCCGCCTAATGCGGTTGGCTGGTTTTCGGCCGCTTGCACATCGCCTCAAGGCCCATGATCCGCATTAGGCGGCCGTCGAACACGATGCGAGCCGATGCGGATGCCGTCACGGCGCAGATATGCCGCGATCTGTCGGCTGCCGAAGAAGGGATACTTCGTGAAGGCCTTGTCGATCGCCGTAATCTCCACCAGCGTTTCGTCGTCGATCCCGATCGGGGCGTAGTAGAAGGTTGATCGGCTCAGCTTCACCAGCCGGCATTGCTGGCTGACGGTCAAGCAGGGATGATCCCGCACGATCATCGATTTCTTCTCGACCGGGCTCATCGCTTGAGCCCTTGCGACAAAAATCATTCTCGACGGCCAGCCTTCCGATCTTGGCGTGCAGTTCTTTCACCTCCGCCTCGCTCAGGCCTTCCGGTTGGCCACCTCGCGCAAACACATCCGCTATGCCCTCAACAGCCTGTCGCTTCCAAGTGCTGACCTAGTTCGGATGAACCTGATGCTTGGCGGCAAACTCCTGGATCGATTTGTCGCCGCGCCACGCTTCGAGCGCGATCTTCGCTTTGAACTGATCTGAAAACTTCCGGCGTTCCGCCATCTCGTCTCCCTCCAAAAGGTTTGGGATACACCTTAACTGCCTGTCCGAATTTCCGGGACCACTTCAGCCCTACATGCTGGGCGCGCCCCTTGGCAGTAGGTCATCACCCTTCGTCAGTCAGGACACGGCTTTCGCGATGAAGAAAATCTATATGGCGACGGCGGAGAGCGGGATGTTTGGTCCGATGAAAATGGGCTGATTTTCGGCTCAGATTCGTTAAGGTAAGGCGATATCGGGCGGAGCCGAAGCTCCGCCCGAGCGGCTCACCCGAGAGCCGCCATCTGCAGTTCAGCCGCCTTGCGATCGACCGTCTGGCCAGGATTTTCGACCTGGCGTTGGAAGGGCTTCCACGCTTCGCCGACGACTTCTTCATAGGCGGTCACGACGCCCTCGGCCGCACAGCGGAGCGCATGGGCCTGAATGCCCATGTCGGCCGCGAATTCGCGCTTGCGTTGAGCATTGCTGTCGAACCCGACAGGACCGTCGAGATCCTCGTCGCGGGTATCGTTGGCCGACTTCGCAGTCGCGTCCCGAGCTTCCGAGACCGCGCGGGAGTAGAACTGGCCGGCGCCATGAGCGGAACCGACATAGGAGCCGACGATGCGCTGCAGGTGGATCTGCATGGCGCGGTCGCCGAGGCCTTCGTTCAGGGACTCGGCCGTGTCGACGATGATCTGGTGGTGGAGATCGCGGATACCGTCGCTGTCGATGACGGGAAGGCCGAAACTTTCGGAGATGAGGGAGGCCTGGGCGCTGTCGGGGCAGGCGAGCCGGACCATTTCGAGGGAAGCGCCCTTGCGGAGCTGGACGATCTT
>PAKZ01000006.1 GCA_002706335.1 Ahrensia sp. | reverse complement strand
CAAACATCGAGGATTTAGCGATTGGAGCGAAAGCGGAGGGCCGGCAGAAGCAAAAGCTTGGGTTTAGCGCAGCTAAGCCCTTAGCTTTTGCCAGTGAGGGGGTCGCGATGTCGGCCATCAAGAAATACGGGCCACCGCCCGGCGCGGCGCCTCCTGCCGCTTAAGCGGTTTCCTGGAACAACTCCCGTCCGATCAGCATGCGGCGGATCTCGGACGTGCCCGCGCCGATCTCGTAGAGCTTCGCGTCGCGCAACAGCCGGCCGGTCGGATAGTCGTTGATATAGCCATTGCCGCCAAGGCACTGGATCGCGTCGAGCGCCACCTGCGTTGCCTTCTCGGCGGCATATAGAATGCAGCCGGCGGCGTCCTTGCGGCTGGTCTCGCCACGGTCGCAGGCCTGTGCCACCGCATAGACATAGGCGCGGCAGGCATTGGGCGTCGTATACATGTCGGCAAGCTTGCCCTGCATCAGCTGGAAGGTGCCGATCGGCTGGCCGAACTGCTCGCGCTCATGAACATAAGGCACGACGACATCGAGCGCCGCCGCCATGATGCCGACCGGACCAGCGGCGAGCACCACCCGCTCGTAATCGAGCCCGGACATCAGCACGTTGACGCCCTTGCCCTCCTCGCCGAGCACATTCTCGAACGGCACCTCGCAATCCTCGAACACCAGCTCGCAGGTGTTGGAGCCGCGCATGCCGAGCTTGTCGAGCTTCTGCGCCGTCGTGAAGCCGGCGAAACCCTTCTCGATCAGGAAAGCGGTGATGCCGCGCGGACCGGCGTCCGGATCGGTCTTGGCATAGACGATCAGCGTCGAGGCGTCCGGCCCGTTGGTGATCCACATCTTGTTGCCGTTGAGCACGTACCGGTCGTTGCGCTTCTCGGCCCTGAGGTTCATCGACACGACGTCGGAACCCGCGCCGGGTTCGCTCATCGCGAGCGAGCCGACATGTTCGCCCGAAATCAGCTTCGGCAGGTATTTCGCCTTCTGCTCGGACGTCCCCCAGCGGCGCAGCTGGTTGATGCAGAGATTGGAGTGCGCGCCATAGGACAGCCCGACGGAAGCCGAGGCGCGGCTGATCTCCTCCACCGCGACGCAATGGGCGAGATAGCCCATGGCCGAGCCGCCATCCTCCTCCGGCACGGTGATGGCGTGCAGGCCGAGCGCGCCCATCTTTTCCCACAGATCCATCGGGAATTCGTTGCTCGCGTCGATCTCGCCGGCGCGCGGCGCGATCTCTTCGGCCGCGAAGCGCCGAACCATCTCGCGCAGCGCATCGATCTCCTCACCCAACCCGAACCGCATCGTATGATCGAACATTGCCGTTCCTCCCTGACGAGCCATTTGCATGCCGATGGAGGCCAAAGGCAAGTCTTCCCGTGTCGTATCTTGCCAGTGTCATAATTTCAGCGGTCTAATGCCGCTCTGGAAGGAGAATCCCATGCACAAGACCTTGGCCGCCACGACGGCGCTAACCCTCATTCTCGCGACAACCGCCGCAATCCCGGCCCAGGAGGCCTCAGACGCGGTCGCCCCGGAGGCCGGCGCAAGCGGTTTCATCTCCGTGACCTCGGAAGCGATTCGCGACGCGCAGGACGCAAAGGCCGCCGGCAAGCCCGTCGAGGCGAAGAAATGGATGGTTGCCGCCGCCAATCCGCTTGCTGTCGAGGCCGGCGCGAAGGTGCTTGCGAATGGCGGTTCCGCCGCAGACGCCATGGTCGCCGTGCAATCGGTCCTGGGCCTTGTCGAGCCGCAATCCTCCGGCATGGGCGGCGGCGCGTTCCTGGTCTGGTATGACGCGAAGACCGGCGAGGTGACCACGCTGGACGGCCGCGAGACCGCTCCCATGGAAGCGACGCCGACCCTGTTTCAGGACGAGAATGGCGAGCCGCTGAAATTCTTCGACGCCGTCGTCGGCGGCCGCTCGGTCGGCACGCCGGGCACGCCCATGCTGATGGAAGAAGCATGGAAGCGCTGGGGCCGCGCCCAATGGTCCGATCTCTTCGACGATGCGATCACGCTGGCCGATCGCGGCTTCGAGGTCTCGCCCCGTCTGGCCAGCCTGATCGCATCCGACACGGACCGGCTGTCGCGCTTCGCCACCACGGCGAATTACTTCATGCCAGGCGGCCAGCCGCTGCAGGCCGGCACGCGCATCCAGAACCCGGCCTATGCCGACACGTTGCGCACCTTTTCGGAAGGCGGCGCGGAAGCATTCTATTCCGGTGCGATCGCCGAGAATATCGTCGACACGGTCCGCAATGCCGAGGGCAATCCCGGCGTACTGTCCATGAAGGATTTCGCCGCCTACACCGTGAAGCAGCGCGATGCGATTTGCGCGCCCTACCGCCAATATGACGTGTGCGGCATGGGGCCGCCCTCCTCCGGTGCGCTGACAGTCGGACAAATCCTCGGCATCCTCGGCAATTTCGAGATCAGCGATCCCGAGGATCCGGACACCTGGCGGATGATCGGCGACGCCTCCCGCCTCGCCTTCGCCGACCGCGGCCGCTACATGGCCGATAGCGATTTCGTGCCCATGCCGACAAAGGGCCTGATCGACCCCGCCTATCTCGAAGAGCGTGCCGGCATTATCGAAGGCGACCGGATGGATGGCGGCAAGGCGCTGGAAAGCGTCGAGCCCGGCGTGCCGGCTTTCGACCACGCGATGCTTATGGGTGACGATCAGTCGATCGAGTTCCCCTCGACCAGCCATATCTCCATCGTCGATGCGGACGGCAATGTTCTGTCGATGACAACGACGATCGAGAACGGCTTCGGATCGCGGCTGATGACCAATGGCTTCCTGCTCAACAACGAGCTGACGGACTTCTCCTTCGCCACTCAGGACGACGGCAAGCCCATCGCCAACCGCGTCGAGCCGGGCAAGCGCCCGCGCTCTTCCATGTCTCCGACCATCGTCATGGAAGACGGCAAGCCGGTGCTCTCCATCGGCTCGCCGGGCGGATCGCGCATCATCGGTTATGTCGCGCAGGCAATTCTCGCCCATCTGACCTGGGGCATGGATGTGCAGCAGGCGGTCTCCATGCCGCACGCACTCAATCGCTTCGGCACCTTCGATCTGGAGGAAGGCACCGACATGGCCGCGTTGCAGCCGGCGCTGGAAGCCCTCGGCTACGAGGTCTCGGTTCGCGAGCTCAACTCGGGATTGCACGCGATCTCGATCGGCCCGGACGGACTAAAAGGTGGTGCCGATCCGCGCCGCGAGGGAATCGCGCTCGGAGAGTAGGGCCTTAGAACTCTTCCCACTCGTCTTCGGCTTTCGAGGCCAGCGCAGCGTTCCCCTTGAAACCGAAAGCGTTGGAGACCGACTTCACGAGCTTGCGCGCCGGCGACTCGGCCGGCGCCGGGCGGCTAAGCGAAGCTTGCACCGCGACTGGGCGGCCCTTAGCCGATGCCGCGTCTCCGGACAGTCGGAACCCGCCGATCATGTTCGACAGTTCCGACACGTCGCCGGCAAGGCTGTGCGCCACGGCAGTGGTTTCTTCGACCATCGCCGCGTTCTTCTGCGTCACCTGATCGATCTGCCCAACCGCAGAATTGATTCCCTCCACGCCGGAAAGCTGTTCCGTCGTGGCCCGGGCGATCCCACCGATACGTTCGTTGATGTTGGTGACATTCTGAGTGATCTCGCCCAGCGCGGTCGCAACAGCACGGACCAGTTCGACGCCATTCCTGACCTCGTCGCCAGACCGGGTTATCAGTTCCTTGATCTCCTTGGCGGCCTGTGCCGACCGTTGCGCCAATTCGCGCACTTCCGTGGCCACGACTGCAAACCCCATACCCGCCTCGCCTGCCCGCGCAGCTTCGACTCCGGCATTGAGGGCCAGGAGATTCGTCTGGAAAGCGATTTCGTCTATCACCGAGATGATTTTCGCGATCTCGCCGCTGGCTTTTTCGATCCCTTGCATCGCATCGGCCGCCTTCGTAACGACCTCCGCGGAGCGGTCAGAATGATCCTTCGTCGAATTGGCAATACCGGCCACTTCGTTGGCGTTGCCCGCCGTTTCCTTGATTGTGGCGGTGATCTCCTCGAGTGTCGATGATGTCTCCTCCAGCGCCGCCGCCTGCTGCTCAGTGCGCCGCGACAACTCGTCGGCAGCCGCGCGGACCTCGGCGGAGTTGTTGTCGATTGAGCCCGACTTGTCCCGGATCATCAACAATGTGTCGTTGAGGTTCGAAACCGAGGCGTTGAAATTGACACGCAGACTGTCGAGGCTTTCCATGAAAGGCTCGTCAAGCGACACCGCGAGATCGCCGTCAGCCAGACGCGCCAGGCCGCCGGCCAGCGCATCGACGGCTTCCTTCATGCGACGCTGCTCTTCCGCCTCCTGCGCCGCGCGTTCGGCGCGCTCCTTTTCAGACAGGGAACGATTGGCCTCCGCCTCACCTTCCAGCCGTTCCTTTTCCACTGCAGCGTCCCGGAAGACCGCGACCGAGCGCACCATGTCGCCGATTTCGTCGTGCCGGTCCTGCCCGTCCAGCGCGATGCCGGTATCTCCGTCAGCGAGCCGCTTCATTTCGCCGACGAGCGCACCGATCGGGCGGCTGAGGCTGCGCGAAAACCACGTGCTGAGCGCCAGCGAAACGGCGAGCAGCATCAGCGCGACCACCAGAACGGTGTTCCGCATCGAGGTTACGCCTTGCAGGATTTCGGCGCGATCGATGATCGCCGCAACCGACCAGCCCGCGTCCATGAAGTCGACCCTGGCAATCGATAGATCGGCCGTCATGTCGCGATAGGCATCGGTGGTCGCGGCCATGACGCCGTCATGACCGAGCGAAGCCAAGCCCGGAATGTCGAGCTTTTGCGTCAGGGTCTCGTTTTCGCCGGTGCGCACCGCGTCCGAAATGAACACGCCGTCCTTGTTGAGAAGTACCGTCTCTCCGGTCTCGCCGAGCCCTGTCACATTGGACATAACTTCGCCGATATGGTCCGCAGGCATCTGGAAGGCGATCACGCCGATCTTGTTGCCATTGTCGACGACCGGGGCCGCGAGGAAGCTTGCCGGCGCACCGTTCGACGGAGCGTAGGTCTCGAAATCGGAAAAGGAGAAACTGCCGGCGCCTTCGGCTTCCAGCGACTGCGCATAGACCTTGCCAAGTCCGGTATCCTTCCACTCCCCGGTCAGGAGGTTGGTCGCATAGTCGGCTTCCTTGAAGACCGTGTAAACGAGGTTGCCCTTCAGGTCGAAAAGGAAGATGTCGTAATAACCGAACTCGCGCAGATGCTCGCGGAAGGCAGGGTGATAGATATTGTGGACCGCGTCATAGGCGTCGCCATTGCCGGCGGTGTCGAGCAGGTCCTTCTTGCCGACCTCGTTCGGATTGTCGGTGATGTAGCGGCGCTGCATCTCCTCCTGGGCGTTGTCGCCCGAGACGTTCCACGCAGCCATGAAGGAGTTCAGCGCCGAGATCGTGTTTTTCGACAGGGCCTGGGTACCGAGATCCTGCAGCACGCTCTGGAGATAGATCTCGAGTTCGTTGCGCCGTCCGTCAGCGACCGCCTCAAGCTTTTCCTGGGCTTCCTGCCGGACCGTGCCGGAAGCGATCATCAGGCTGGCGGTGCTGGCGACACCAATGGAGACGATTGTGAGCACGGCTGCGGCAAGCGGCAATTTGCGCGAAATCAGCATGGATGCGGAGCTCCGGTTCGAAGATCACGAGGACATGCCGAACCGGCGGATCATGCGAGCGTCATGCTCAGGCAGGCGCAAGGCGCGTTAGCCCGGCAAGCTACCGCGCCGGATTTAAGACGCAGTTAACCTTAGGTAAGCGCATACTTTCCGTTCCGGCTATGGGCCGAGCGTGCGCTCGAGGCAGGCAAGCCAGTTGTCGCGGGCGAGCTTGGCCAGCAGCGCGTCGTCATAGCCGTGCGCACGAAGTGCCTCGAACAGGGCCTGGACGCCGGTCACGTCGCCGACGGGCTTCGGCACGATGCAGCCGTCGAAATCGGAACCGAGGCCTACATGGTCCTCGCCCAGATGTTCGATCAGGTAATCCGCATGGCGCAGCATCTCGTCCCACCCCATCTCGGCCGAGAACCTGCCGTCCTCGCGCAAATAGAATGTCGCGAAGTTCAGGCCGACCAACCCGCCGGTCTCGCGGATAACAGCA
Organism: Ahrensia sp.; assembly: GCA_002706335.1. Lineage (GTDB taxonomy): Bacteria > Pseudomonadota > Alphaproteobacteria > Rhizobiales > Rhizobiaceae > Oricola. Next base: position 182,356 of record PAKZ01000006.1, on the reverse strand, counting down.
AGCTGCCGGTCGGTCAGATTACGTGGCGAGGCGCATAGCGCATGCGCGTTGGAGTGGGTCGCCACCAGCGGCGCATCGGAGAGCGCGGCGACATCGTCGAAGCCGGCCTCGTTCATATGCGACAGGTCGACAAGAATGCGAAGCTCGCTGCAAAGCCGCACCAGATCCTTGCCCGCCTCGGTCAGGCCGGGACCGATATCCGGGCCGGCGGGAAATTTCATCGGTACGCCATGGCCAAAAATCGTCGGCCGGCTCCATACCGGGCCGAGCGACCGCAGCCCCATCTCGTGGAACAGATAAAGCGCATCCAGGTCGGGACCGATCGCCTCCGCGCCCTCCATATGCATGACGCCGGCAATGATGCCCTTGTCCATCGCGGCGCGGATTTCACCGGCCGTGCGGCAAACCGCAAAATCCTCCGGCGTCTCGCGCGCCATCCAGTGGAGATATCCCGCCTGGGCGAGCGCAACCGGCTGGGCCGCCTCATGCGACATCAGGGGCGGCAGCGGAATTCCGGTCGAGGCATTGGCCATTTGCGAGCCGAGATCGCGACGCGGGCCTTTCTGCTCCGGCGGCACGAAAATCGCGAAAAAGCCGCCGGCAAAGCCCCCCTCGCGCATGCGCGCCAGATCGAGATGGCCGGTCTCGCGCGGACCTCGCCAGAACGGGCCGCGCGTCTCGTCCGTCATCATCAGCCGCAGCAGGAAATCATTATGACCGTCGAAAAAGGGGATTTTGTTGTCAGACACGGTCCGACACTAACGAAGCGCGCCGCGCCTGTCAGCAGATCTTATTTCCAGCCGCCGCCGCGGGTGGTGAAGAATTCATGCGCGCCGATGGAGGCGACCTTCTGCATGTTGTTGGCCCATTTCGGGCGAACATAATTCGCGAAGTAATGGGTCGAGGAGCCAAGCTCGGAGATGTAGGTCTCGCCCGACGTGACCGCCATGGCGATTTTCTGCGCCTTCGCATAGGAGCTCGGCCGGCCGATACGGTCCTTGATGCCGTCGCAGGCAAAGGAGAACTGGCAGCGCTTGTACTGATTGGCGTTCTGATAGACGACGCCGCAGATCGTGTCCGGATAGGCCGGGTTGCGCACACGGTTGAGGATCACCTGCGCGACGGCCGCCTGCCCCTTGGTGCTCTCGCCGCGCGCCTCGAAATAGATTGCCGTGGCGAGGCATTGCTGCTGGCGCTCGTTATAGACATGGGCGGGAAGCGGCCGGAGCATCCAGGCGTGATCGCCCTTGCCCAATTTCGGCGCGGACAGATAGGTCGCCTGCGACCAGACCACCTTGCCGGCATCATAAGGCGCATAGGCGACGGCGAGCGCATCGAGACTGCCGTCGGTGGCCCGGCCCGGATCGACCATCAGACGCGGCGCGCCGGCGAAGCGATCTTCGGACGCGGAGCCGAAGCCGCGCAGCACGGCGCGGTCGGGATCTTCCGGCGCGATATCGGCAGCCTGCGGCGCGGACCAGCGATCCGTCCAGATCGTCGCGGCTTCATAGGGCGCGGGCGTCTCGCCTTCCGGGAACAGTTCGACCAGGCCGCCGCGTTCCTCGTCGAGCTGCAGACGCAGCTTGGCGATGCCGGCGGAAAGGGCGGCCTTCTGTACTGGCGACGGTGCATGGAATTCGCCGGACAGGCGGGTGGCGAGCGTTTCGGTCGCGGGGGCCGGCCAGTCCCGGGCGGAATATTCAGGAAGGGCGGCTTGGGTGGGCAATGCGAGATTGGCGAAGACCGCGATCAGCGGCAGCACCGCGATGCGAAATCCCCGTCCGATCCTGTTCTGGCTGTCTTCCCCGCGAGAAAGCCGCACGTCCCCTCCATAGGCGTCGAGTTAACGAACACTAACAAACTCTTACCGAGTGTCGACCTCTCGGTAAAGATTGAGGCGAAAAATGGGCAAATGTGGCGCGGATTGCCGCAACCGGACTCATGGCAACGGTTTGCGCGATGACGAATTGCAACATTCTGTAATGTTGCGGTTGGAAAAAACTTTCTCCAGCCCCCGAAACTTTTCCGCCGCCGGTTTCGTCATGTCGGGTGTTCGAAGCTCAAAACGGAGAAAACCCATGAAGACACTGATCATTGCAACCGCCGCGACGCTCGCCCTGTCGACCGCCGCTTTCGCCATGGACCACGGCCTCAAGGTCGAGGGCATGGACCAGGACGTTTCCGGCGGCACGGTGACCGCATCGAAGATCATGGCCGAAAAGAACGGCTGGCTCGTCGTGCACCGCACCGGCGACGACATGAAGCCCGGCCCGGTTGTCGGCCACGCGCCGCTCAAGGCGGGCGAGAACACCGACGTCACCGCGATCCTGACCGAAGAGGTCGCGTCCGGCGACAAGCTGATGCTGATGCTGCATGGCGAGGACGGCGGCATGGAGACCGGCATTTTCGAATACACGCTCGGCGCCAAGGAAGACGGCCCGGTCAAGGTCGACGGCAAGCTGGTGATGACGGTCGTCACCGCGCAGTAAGGCGCTGCCGCAACGCAATGTCCCCCCTCCCGCGACCGCGGGAGGGGGGAGACACGCGCCATCGCCGCCGCGAGCGTCTGCCCCGGCTTCAAGCTCCTCGCCATGGTGGTCGCTGCCGGGGCCCGGCGTTAAGAACTGTCGGGCGGCGCGATCGCGTCCAGCGCCAGCCAATTGAGATCGGCGAGAACCGCGTCGACCTCGTGGCGCTGTCGCGCGTGATGTCCTGGCGGACGACCGACGCGCAACGGGGAACGTGGCTTGTTGATGACAGGCCTCACATCTCCGCCGGCAGGCCGGCTTCCGTTTTCGTAAGCGGCAAGCCGCTGTCCTGTGTCGCTTAACGATGCGGACAGCAATTTATCCCGCCGCGCCTGCCATCTGGCGAGGCGGCGGGCCTGGCCGTCTAGATCGTCGAGCGCGCGTTTCAGCGAAACAAGGCGGCGGCAGAGCGTGCCGGCGGCCAGTTCGTCATCCGGCAGGCGGTACCAGCCGTCGGGGACCGGCGTGGGCTCGGTGACGCCGATGATCGTGATGCGCGGAAAGCTCTTTGGCCGGATCCGACGCGGCCCGAACGAAAACCGCTTCAAGGGATCGGTCAGCGCCAGGGCCGGCACGGCCTGCCCTTCCTCCCCCTGCCCTTCCCTCTGCCGGGCGCCTTTGCCCACCGGCCGGCGCGACGGGTCCGGGTCGAACCCGGTCATGAAAACGCCCTCGGGAAAGCCGATGGTGACGAGATCCCGCGCCGCGATCACCACCAGCCGCCGCGCGGCGGATTCGGCCGTGCACAGGATGCGCCGGATGGAATTGAAGCGGTAGCGCGGCAATGTCCTCGGTCCGGGCCCCGGATTATCCCCCTCCCCGATCCCCGCCAGCGCCATCAGCGCCACGACGATGCGCAGCAGGATGTCGCGATTGCGGGCTATGACGCGGTCCCAGTCCAAATTCGTCTCCGTTGGCGCTCACTGCGCGGACGGAAGGAAGGGTATGGGAGGTTGGCGGGAGGTGGATAAATACCGCACCAATGAGGCAAGCGATCCATTCAAAACGCACGCTAATTATGTAATCCGCCAAGAAATCGGCTTACAAATTTGCGACAGTAACACGCACGCCGGAGAAAGGCGATTTCCATCATAAACCCCAATTCGTTACTTGCCTAACCACTCTATTACGTTGGATACTTTGCTGGAACGAATCGCGCGACGTTCATCTAATCTTATTTCGAGGAATAATAGAACTTAAGAATGAATCAACTTGAAGCTCTTAGAATCCAAATAAAAAGGCAAGAATTACTTGTTGATCGCGTACAATACAGAGCTTTTGAGAGATATTTGCTTTCGTGATTCCATCGCCAAAGAGCACCTCGGGGAGAAGGCAGCTATTTCTTTACAGGCGCGGCATTCTGATATTCAAGCGGCGAGCAATGTGTTTGAGTTGCTAGTCGGGCAGGTATCTGTCGATGGAAACCTGTGCACTCTGACAGTCCCGGGTTTCCTTTCAATCGTGATGGCTCCCAATTATCCAGTATCAAACGATGGCAGCGTGTACGATTGGTCTACGGTCGGGCGGGTCAAGCTGATGGGGATCAACAATGTTAAGTGACCAGAATATTGAGAAACCGAATTGGGTTTCCCCGCCGGGGGATACCATCGTGAGTATCCTCGAAGAACGCGAACTTACCGTCGAACAGTTTGCACGTGAAATCGGACACAGCGCTGCGCTAGCGCAGAAAATTCTGGACGGATCACAAGCGATAGACGTGGATTTGGCGCACCGCCTGTCGAAAGCCATTGGCGCTTCGGAAAATTTCTGGATGGCGCGGGAACACGATTACAGGGCAAGTCTTGCGAAACCGGAAGACGTCAGGGTCAGTAGTCTGGATGACCTGATTTCCAGACTACCCGTCAGCGACATGCAGAAATTTGGATGGGTTGAGCACACTCAATCCAAAAGCGACCGAATAGAAGAATGCCTTAATTTTTTCGGCGTTTCTTCGCTTGCGCAGTGGCAAGGGCGATATGAGAACGCTTTTCAGCACGCGGCCTATCGACGTTCAACAGCCTATGCATCTTGCGAAGTCTCCACGACAGCTTGGCTACGACAGGGCGAAATCGAGACACAAAATGATGAGGTCTCAAACTGGTCGCCGAGAAAGCTCGAAAGCCAGCTTTCTCACTTTCGAAAACTGACATGGTACAAGAATCCGGCGCTGTTCTTGCCGAAGCTCAAGCAGTCGCTCGGCGAAGCCGGTGTAAAGTTCGCGATCGTCAGGGCTCCCAAGGGCTGCTCTGCGAGTGGAGCAGTGCGAATTCTCGCGGACGGCACGCCCCATATCCAAGTAAGTTTTCGTTACTTGTCGGACGATCAGTTCTGGTTCTCGTTGTTCCACGAAATCGCGCATCTCCTGCTGCACTATGATAAAATGCCGATATTGGAGAACACCGAACTAACGGAAGAAGAGTGCGAGCGCGAAGCGAACGAATACGCCGCTCATGTCATTGTTCCAATTTCGTATCGTGAAGAATTGCTTTCGCTCGGTGGTTCGCGATTCCCAATTATCGAATTTGCAAAAAAAGTTGGCGTAGCGCCGGGCTTGATCGTAGGGCAACTACAGCATGAGGGCATCATAGGTTTTCATCAGATGCAGCGCCTGAAACGCCGCTATCGCTGGACAGACTAACCCCGGAAGTAGATGTATATCGCCGGACTCTTTTGCCAATTACACAGCGCATCTTCGATTACCTGCGGACTAACATCGAGATGTTCGGCCATTTCCGCGCAGGCGGTTTCTAGTTGGGCGACACTCAACGCATTGCCAAATAACAGACGTGCACCCGCTTTTGGACCGGTCGATTGGGCGATGTAGGCTATGTCGGGAAGGATCGGAGCGATCAATAAATTGCTCAGATTACAAAGCAGGTCGAACTTGCCGAGTCTGCCAAGCTTAGCTACCTGATCAAGCTCGCGATAGAGACACGCAAATACGTCTTTTGGGTTTTGGCCGACGCGCCTCTGCACATCGGCAATCAAGGCCTGATGGGAGCCATATGACGCGATCCATTGAATGTAGGTAGCAACGGCGTGACCAGTGCCCTTGGGGCCCGGCTTCAATGTTTCAAACTTGCGGTGGTTGCCGAAACGTCGGGAACGTCCGGCACTGGTAACATGAGGATAGTTTGCCTGGAGCCAGTTTGAAATTGCCGCCGGGTTCTGACTCGCCGAGGCCCAATCCCAGACGCCGCCCTGCCCGAACCGGCCATAGAAATCTTCGGTCAAATTCCAACCGTCAATCTTGTGTTTCCCAAAATGAGTTGCGAGATACACCAGCCAATAGGCGTCATCTGTTTGCCCTGCCTTATACAGTGCCGCTGCGCCGCCAAGAGGCTGAAAGCTCTCCGAATACGGGGTATAAAGACTGGCAGACCTAGCTCGAGCCGATGTGATGTTCAGATACTCGATCCTACGGACACTATCGACCAATTGAGCTACCAAAACTGATCTTCGTTGCTGATTGACCAAACCCACCAATTGGGCGCCAGAAAAGGTGTTTAGCAGATTGTCAATTTGGTTAGATTTTTGTTGGCTCGTAATTCTAATCGACATTATCATCACCCAAATCGAATTTATCTTGAACCATTGCCGATGTCGGCGATTTGGGCAATGTTTTCGGACGCCTAATAAAAAAGTTCCTGTAGAAATTATTGCTTATGTTAGAGAAATTAGCTTCGAGCGCTTTCGAGCCCCTTTTGAATCTTGAATCTGCCAGTCGTAGAAGCACAAGCGCCAGATCACGCCAGTACTCTGGCAGCGTTATATTCGCCGCCTCTGTGATCGTGCCGCCTCGAATCGCCTGTTCGATATCGAGGAAAGCCTTCAAATTATCGAGCTGACAGCCGGAAGGCATTTTGGGCATCGCGAATGTGGGGCTTTGGTATCCCTCGTCGAGGTAGGCAGCAACCCTCCCTTGATCGTGCTCGTAGAGGTGCAAACTCGTCGCGAAATGGTGATACTCACCTACCTGGATACCGAGGGAGCGGGCAACAAGCTCCTGTATCATCGTGAAGCAGAACACATCATGGGGAAAGCCCAGATAGGCGTCGTTGGATCGCATCATCGCGATGAGGTGCAAGCGTCCCCGTCTGCGTATGAACTGCAGAGCAATTGTACAGGGAGCTTCTGCTTTCCCCAGTTCAAGATCGCTAGGATCAAGAATCGAAATCGCTGCACGGCGCGTGTCAGGCTTACGTCCGAGCTGATCGATTACTCTTTGAATCTGGTTGAATGACCGTCCAAATTCACCTGTACCGATGAGGCGAGGTCCGTAGGCTTCTTCAAGCGCTCCTGTGGCTCCTTTCGGAGGATATTCGCGAATGTAAAAGCGAATGAAATCCAAGTCGGCGCTACCAGACATATACCAGCAAAATTCTGCCAGCGCTGACATGAGCACCCCACGCGTAGCTGTAGCGCTGATTCGGGCACGAGGGTCTTTGAGCAGAATTTTCGGCCCAAGTAGATCCCGCCCCTTGCCTTTACTTGCTGTGAACGTGTCGGTGCTCGTCGAAAGCTCGCCATAGAGCTTTCGCATTATTTCGTCCAAGTACCGCCCTTCTATGATCATAGCTCAATCTAGGTTGCGACACTGATCGAATCAAAGTTCAAAATCGTTTTCAAACAATTCATATTAGATAAATAGAAACTCTCCGCTTGATTATTTTCGAACAGCCGCTCTTCCGCGCAGCTTTGAAAGAGATTTTCTAAGTGAGCTTCGCAGAATGGGTCCTCGGGGCGACGACGGCGCTGCGCTTGTCTTGGGTTAAGCCCGAGGAGGACGCTCTGTGGTGGACGCATTGGCTAATCGCCGAAATCCGAGATTATGCTGCAATCCTCTCACCCCGCCTTTCCCGCCTCCGCCAGCATCGTGAATTCCTTGCCGGGATCCTCGGTCTGTCGACGCGAGCCCGGCAATCCGGACCGCCAACAATGATCCTTTCGATCCGAGATTCCGTTCAGGCGGCGCTCAGATTGCCGAGGCCCGCTTTTCGTTTGGCGTCGTAATATTCCTGCTTGCGGGCGTACATCAGGAGGTCGGCGCGACGGATCACGGCCTCGATGCTTTCGCCCTCTTCGCTTACGCCGGCGCCGATCGCGACCGAGATCGGCGCGGAGGAATAGAACTTGTTGTTGATTTTCAGCAGCTTCTCGATGTTCTCGGTCATCGTGGCGACCGCCACCCAGTCGGCTCCCGGCATGAGGATGGCAAACTCGTCGCCACCGATCCTGGCGGCGCAGTTGGGCGCGACGACGGCTTCGTTGAGCACTTCGCCCAGCCGGCGCAGCATCGAGTCTCCGGCCTCGTGTCCGAGGCTGTCATTGGTTTCCTTCAGCCCGTTCAGATCAATGATGATGGCGGCGACCGGCCGCAGCGGCTTCCTCTCGAGCCGGTTCAGCTCTTCCGTATAGAAGGCGCGGTTGTGCAGCCGCGTCAGGACGTCGTGCTTGCCGAGATATTCGAGGTAGGCTTCCGCCTTCTTGCGCGCGGTGATGTCCGTCAGCGACACCTGAACGAGAGACCAGTCGTCTTCATGGCCGGGGAACACGGCAAGCTGCAACAGGACATGCCGCTCGGTGCCGTCGAGCGCATAGTTCAACACTTCCCGGCTGTGGACCAGATTGCCGTTCCAGAGTTCGACGAGCTGCTCGCGGAAGTGCTTCTCCATGTCGTCGCGAAAGATCTCCTGCTGGTTCTGAAGCAGGCTATGGCGATCAGGCGCGCGGAACAGGTCGAGCGTCGCGTTGTTGACGGCGAGGACGCGGATCTCGCTCATGCACTGGCACACGAATTCCGGATGAACGTCGGTAAACACGCGAAAATCGGTGATCCCTCTTTCGCGGACCCCGTCCAGAAGCTTCTTGATCCCGCTGAAATCCTCGACCCAGAGCGACACCGGGGAATGCTCGAAGATGCCTTCAGCGTAACGGCGCTGCTCTTCCTCGCGCCGGCGCGCGGTCTCGCGTTCGGTCACGTCCTCCGTCGTCAGCAGCAGCCGGTCCATTTTCTCTTCGTGTCCGGGCAGGATCGAGCCGCGCAACTGGATATCCAGACGACGGCCGGTCAGCGTGTAATTGACGGCATTGCTTGAAAATTCACGATTTCCGTCGAAGAGCTGCGCCAGTTCCTCGATATGGGTGACGAGCATTTCGTCACGGAAAACGAGGTCGAGATTGGCGACCAGATCGTCCTGGTGATCCGCCTCGAACAGCTCCAGCGTCTTGCGGTTCACCCGCACCACGCGGATCGCGCCGGAACATTGGGCAACCCGTGAAACGTCTTGCTTCAGCCAGGCGCGGATATCGTCGACGCCCTCGGAGCGCCAGCGATCGAACAACCGTTTCACGCCGCTGAAATCCTCGATCCACATGGCCACAGGCGCAAGTTCAAACACTTGCGCTTCATTAAAAGCGGAGTTCACGGTCTATCCTCGCATTTCATCATGTGATCGAACTTGCACGGAAATAGTATCCAAGCATTTAAGCCGGACGTGCGGACAAACCCGAATGCGGCAATTGCCGGAACGCGGTTTGTCGGCGCAGACATCGCGGCCCCCTCACTTGCAAAAGCCAAGAACTTGGCTACGCCAAGACCAAGCTTTTGCTTTCTCTCCCACGAGGGGAGAGAGGGAGCATCACCGGTTCCTTCTCAGCCCTTCCACCTGCGCCAGCACGGCGTTGGCGGCTTCCAGAACGTTCGAACCCGGGCCGAAGATTTCGGCGACGCCGGCGGCGCGGAGTTCGGCGTAGTCCTGTTCGGGGATGACGCCGCCGCAGACGACCTTGATGTCTCCGGCGTCGATGGCCTTCAGGCGATCGATCAGTTCCGGCACCAGCGTCAGATGACCGGCGGCGAGCGAGGAGACGCCGACGACGTCGACGCCCATGGTCCTGGCCTTCTGGGCGACTTCTTCCGGCGTCTCGAACATGTCGGAGAGGTCGACCGTGAAGCCCATGTCGGCGAAGGCGGTGGCGATGACCTTGGCGCCGCGGTCATGGCCGTCCTGCCCCATCTTGGCGACGAGGATATGCGGCTTGCGGCCCATCGTCTTCGCGACCTCGGCGATGCGGGTCTGGATCGCCTTGTATTCCGGGTCGTCGGCATAGGCCTCGCCATAGACCCCGGAAATAACGCGGGTGGTGGCGTGGAATCTCGCGAAGGCGCGCTCCATCGCATCCGAGATCTCGCCAAGCGTGGCGCGCGCGCGGGCGGCCTCGACGGCGGCTTCCAGCAGGTTGCCTTTGCCGGACGACGCCGTGGTTTCGAGATTGGCGAGCGCGGCCTCGACGGCCGACTTGCTGCGCATCTCGCGAACCTTTTTGAGCTTGGCGATCTGCGAGGCGCGGACCTTGGTGATGTCGATCGACAATATGTCGACCTTGTCCGGATCGGCGGGTCGGAAGCGGTTGACGCCGACGATCACCTCCTCGCCCTTGTCGATGCGTGCCTGCTTGCGCGCCGCCGCCTCCTCGATGCGCAGCTTCGGCAGCCCCTCCTCCACGGCCTTGGTCATGCCGCCGAGCGCCTCGACTTCCTGGATCAGTTCCCACGCCTTGTCGGCGAGATCCTTCGTCAGCGCCTCGACATAATAGGAACCGCCGAGCGGGTCGACGACCCTGGCAACGCCGGTCTCGTGTTCGAGGATCAGCTGGGTGTTGCGGGCGATACGGGCGGAGAAATCCGTCGGCAGCGCCATTGCCTCGTCGAAGGAATTGGTGTGCAGCGACTGGGTGCCGCCGAGGATCGCCGACATCGCCTCGAAAGCGGTGCGCACGACATTGTTGTAGGGATCCTGCTCGGTGAGCGAGACGCCGGATGTCTGGCAATGGGTGCGCAGCATCTTGGAACGGTCGGACTTGGCGCCGAAATCCGTCATGATCTTCGCCCAGAGCTGGCGCGCGGCGCGCAGCTTCGCCGCCTCCATGAAGAAGTTCATGCCGATGCCGAAGAAGAAGGACAGCCGGCCGGCAAAGGCGTCGACATCAAGGCCGCGCGACTTGGCGGCGCGGACATATTCCATGCCGTCGGCGAGCGTATAGGCAAGCTCCTGCGCCAGCGTCGAGCCGGCCTCCTGCATGTGGTAGCCGGAGATCGAGATGGAGTTAAACTTCGGCATCTCCTTCGCCGTGTACTCGATAATATCGGCGACGATGCGCATCGAGGGTTCCGGCGGGTAGATATAGGTGTTGCGGACCATGAACTCCTTCAGGATGTCGTTCTGGACCGTGCCCGTGAGCTTCGCCTTGTCGACGCCCTGCTCCTCGCCGGCGACGATGAACATGGCGAGCACCGGGATGATCGCTCCGTTCATGGTCATGGAGACGGACATCTCGGCGAGCGGGATGCCGTCGAACAGGATCTTCATGTCCTCGACCGAGTCGATCGCCACGCCCGCCTTGCCGACATCGCCGGAAACGCGCGGGTGGTCGGAATCGTAACCGCGGTGGGTGGCGAGGTCGAAGGCGACCGACAGGCCCTTCTGCCCGGCGGCGAGGTTACGCCTGTAGAAGGCGTTGGATTCCTCGGCGGTCGAGAAGCCCGCATATTGCCGGATCGTCCAGGGGCGGCCCGCATACATGGTCGCCTTGACGCCGCGCGTGAACGGCGCGAAGCCCGGCAGTTCGTCCGCCGCGCCCTCGGGCAGGTCCTCCGCCGTGTAGAGCGGATGCACCGTGACGCCCTCGGCAGTGTGCCAGTCGAGGGTGGCCGGATCGGCGCCCTTGAGTTCCTTCGAGGCCAGATCGAGCCAGTCGCGTTTGGTTTTAGGCATGGGAGGCCCCCCCTCTGTCGGCTGCGCCGACATCTCCCCCGCAAGGGGGGAGAGTGGCGCGCTCCAACGATATCGAAACTAATCCGGTAACTTCGAGAATGCGTTGAGACTTCAGCGACCGGGCTCCACTCTCCCCCCTTGCGGGGGAGATGTCGCGAAGCGACAGAGGGGGGTACGGCTCAGCCATTGGCGTTTTCCTCCAATTCCCGGACGAATGCGACGATTTGGTCGCAAACAGCGTCGAGTTCATGCATTACTTCGTGATTCCAGAACCGGATCACGGTCCAGCCAGTCCCGCCAAGTTTGCGGGTTCTTTTATCGTCGGCCACCATTGCGGTTGCTTCCGCGTGCTGCGTACCGTCCAGTTCGACGATCAACCTGTGCTGTGGGCAGGCGAAATCAGCGATATAACCCGCGACAGGCATCTGACGCCGAAAGCCGAGCCCCATCAGGCGATGCGCGCGGATTTGATTCCAGAGACGACGTTCCATCTCCGTCATGTCCTTGCGCATGCGCTTCGCGTTAGCGCGAAGTTGCGGACTAACAGGCTGTCTCGGCATCGTGTCCCCCCTCTCTGTCGGCTGCGCCGACATCTCCCCCGCAAGGGGGGAGAGTGGAGCGTGGAGCTTGTCACCGCTCGAACTCCATGATCACCGCGTCGACCGCCAGGCTTGCGCCGACTTCGACGGGGATCTTTGCGACCTTGCCGGCTTTCTCGGCGCGGAGCACGTTTTCCATCTTCATCGCCTCGATGATGGCGAGGGTCTGGCCTTCCTGAACCTCGTCGCCTTCTGCGACATTCAGCGCGACGACGAGGCCCGGCATCGGGCAGAGCAGCAGGTTGGAGGTGTCCGGCGGCTGCTTTTCGGGCATCAGCGCGGCGAGGCGCGCGACATGCGGCGGCATGACTTTCACCTTCAGGTCCGCGCCGCGATAGCGGACACGGAAGCCGCCGGGGATCGGGACGATTTTCATCGCCGCGATCTCGCGCCAATGGCCCTCCTCGTCTGTCTCGGCGAAGATGGTGGCGATGCGGTCGCCCGGCCGCCAGGCGATCTGGTAGGCGCGTGTCTCGTCCTCGTCGGCGAAAGTCAGCCAGATCGGCGTGCCCCATTCGCCATTTGGCGGAGCGGTCAGGCTTTCCTGATCGTAGAAGCCGCGGGTCGCCTCGTCGTCGATGGCGATCTCGAATTCCTCGCCTGCCGCGCGGACAACGAAGGGCGTCTCCGACGGGCCGTATTTCGCGCCCTTTTCCATCCGGCCCGAGATGAAGGAGGCGCGGCGATCGGCGATCCACTGCGCGGTGGCGGCGGTCGCGGCGACGAGGCGCAGATTGTCGGCAGACAGTTCCGCCCCGGAGAAACCGTCCGGATATTCCTCGGCGATGAAGGCGGTGGTGATGGCGCCCGAGCGGAAGCGCGGATGGTCCATCACGGCGGACAGGAACGGCAGATTGTGGCCGATGCCCTCGACCTCGAAGGCGTCGAGCGATTCCGCCATCGCCTCGACCGCCTCCTCGCGGCTCGGCGCCCAGGTGCAGAGCTTGGCGATCATCGGATCGTAGAACATCGAGATCTCGCCGCCCTCGAAGACGCCGGTGTCGTTGCGAACGATCACGCCGTCGAAGCGCTTGCCCTCTGCCGGCGGACGGTAGCGCGTCAGCCGGCCGATGGAGGGCAGGAAGTTGCGATACGGGTCCTCGGCATAAAGCCGGCTCTCGATCGCCCAGCCCTTCAGCTTGATGTCGTCCTGCGTGATCGACAGGCGCTCGCCCGCGGCAACGCGGATCATTTGCTCGACCAGATCGACGCCGGTGATCAGTTCGGTGACGGGATGCTCCACCTGCAGGCGGGTATTCATCTCGAGAAAGTAGAAATTGCGGTCCTTGTCGACGATGAACTCGACCGTGCCGGCGCTCGAATAGCCGACGGCCTGCGCCAGCGCGACGGCCTGTTCACCCATGGCCTTGCGGGTTTCCGCATCGAGAAAGGGCGACGGCGCTTCCTCGATGACCTTCTGGTTGCGCCGCTGGATGGAACATTCGCGCTCGCCGAGATAGACGGCGTTGCCGTGACTGTCCGCCAGAACCTGGATCTCGATATGGCGCGGCTCGGTGACGAATTTCTCGATGAAGATTCGATCATCGCCGAAAGAGGACGCGGCCTCGGACTTGGAGCGGTCGAAGCCCTCGCGCGCCTCGGCATCGTTCCAGGCGATGCGCATGCCCTTGCCGCCGCCGCCGGCAGACGCCTTGATCATCACCGGATAGCCGATGCCGTTGGCGATCTCCACGGCGTGTTCGGCGTCGTCGATCAGCCCCATGAAGCCCGGCACGGTGGAGACATTGGCCTCGGCCGCGATCTTCTTGGAGGTGATCTTGTCGCCCATCGCCTCGATGGCGTTGACCGGCGGGCCGATGAAGGTGATGCCTTCCGCCTTCAATCGCTCGGCGAATTCGGCGCGCTCGGACAGGAAGCCGTAACCCGGATGCACCGCGTCCGCGCCGGTTTCCTTGCAGGCCTCGATGATCTTGTCGATCACAAGGTAGCTCTGCGAGGCCGGGGCGGCCCCGATGAACACCTTCTCGTCCGCCATCTCGACATGCAGCGCATTGGCGTCCGCCTCGGAATGGACGGCGACCGTGCCGATGCCGAGGCGCTTCGCCGTCTTGAAGACGCGGCAGGCGATCTCGCCGCGATTGGCGACAAGAATTTTTGAGAAGAGTTCAGTGGTCATGATTGCCTTCCGTCTCCCCCCGCGAGGGGGAGAAAGCGATTTCGATGGCTTAGCCGAGCGAAGCGAGAGCTAAACATCTGAAATCGCAAGAGAGGGGGGTTAGCGCCGCCCCGCTTCAATGATCCGCAATGCGACTGCATCGGCGTCCTCCAAAATATCCTCGTTCGGGAACCTGATCGTCCGGTATCCCTCGTTCTCAAAATATCGGTCGCGATCCGCATCGCGCCTCGATCCCTCATGCTGCCAGCCATCCGCCTCCACGATCAGTTTGCGCTGATGGCAAACGAAATCGCAGATATATGGCCCGAGCGGCTCCTGCCGCCTGAATTTCATCCCGTCCAACCGCTTGGCCCGAAGCATTTGCCAGAGCACATATTCTGCGTTGGTCGGGTCCTTGCGCATCTCCCTTGCGAAGCCCCTGAGCCTCTTTCGTGCCTCGTCTTCCACATCGCTCCCCCTCTCTTGCAAAAGCTAAGGACTTGGCCTGGCCAAGCCCAAGCTTTTGCTTTCTCCCCCTCCAAGGGGGAGAGCCAGTCCGCGCTCACACCTCCAGAACATCCTCAAATGCGTCCGGGAAACTGGCCCGGGCGGCGTCTTCGTCGATTTGCAGCAAGGCCTCGTAAGAGGCCGGGTCGAAAGGCTTTTCGGCCGGCACGACCTCGCGGTTGAACAGGAAGGAGAGCCGGCGCGCGTCGAGATTGCCGCGCTCGAAGGGCTCTGTGCCGAACTGGTGCCAAAGGGCGTGCATGAAGGCGAGATCGGCGAGCGCTTCGTGCTTGTCCCGGTCGGGAAAACGCTTGCGCTCGACGAGCGGCGACACGCCCTTCGGATTGGCGCGCCGGATGGTGAACTGAAAGCCGGTGCCCGGCAGACCGGACGGAAAGCCGCGATGCTTGGTCATGTCGGGGAGTTTAGGCATCAGGACGCTCCACCCTCGAGCGCCTTACCTCCCCCTTGAGGGGGTCCGAAGGACGGGTCGAGACCCGTGGATCGACCCTGGGGAGAGACAAGGCGGCCTTGCAGCGGACGGCGCAGGTGATCCGGGTGGGGGTAAGAACCGCCGGGGCCGGAGGTTTTCACCCCCACCCGGCTCTGTCTTGCGCAGCCTGTCCTTGGGCTTGCCGAAGGCAAGACCCGAGGGCAAGCCACTCGCCGTCCTCCCCTCAAGGGGGAGGTTGGGAGCGCACTCGTAAAGGCTTCTCCTCCCCAATCCCTCACTCGGCGGCCTCCAGCTTGTCCTGCGTCCGGTTCTCGAAGTCGGAGGCGTCGTGGCGTTCGCGGAGCTGCATTGCCGGATCGCCCATCGCCTTGTTGACCATCTGGCCGCGCCGCACGGCCGGGCGCGCGCCGACCAGCTTCGTCCAGCGTGCGACGTTGGTGTAGCTCGCGCCGTCGAGGAAGGTGTCGGCGTCGTTATACGCCCCGCCCTCGATGATGCGGCTGTACCAGGGCCAGATCGCCATGTCGGCGATCGAATATTCGCTGCCGGCCATGTATTCGTTGTCAGCGAGACGGCGGTCAAGCACATCCATCTGGCGCTTAACCTCCATGGCGTAGCGGTCGATGGCGTATTTGATCTTCACCGGAGCGTAGGCGTAGAAATGGCCAAAGCCGCCGCCGAGGAACGGGCCGGCGCCCATCTGCCACATCAGCCAGCTGATCGCCTCGGTGCGCCCGCGAATGTCGGACGGCAGGAAAGCGCCGAACTTGTCGGCGAGATAAAGCAGGATCGAGCCGCTTTCGAAGACGCGGATCGGTTCGCCGCCGCCCTTGGGCGCATGGTCCATCAGCGCCGGGATCTTGGAGTTCGGATTGACCGAGACGAAGCCGGAACCGAACTGGTCGCCCTCGTTGATCTTGATCAGCCAGGCGTCATATTCGGCGTCGCCGTAGCCAGCGGCCAGAAGCTCCTCAAGCATGATGTTGACCTTCACGCCGTTCGGCGTGGCCAGCGAATAGAGCTGCAGCGGATGCTTGCCGACCGGCAGTTCCTTTTCGAATTGCGCGCCGGCGGTCGGCTTGTTGATCGACGCGAACGCGCCTCCGGACTGCTCGTCCTGCGACCAGACCTTCGGTGGCACATAGCCGGCGGGGAAATTGTTTTCTGGAGGGAACTTGTTTTCGTCACTCATAATGGGAGGTCCTTGCTGAGGTATATATTGACGTCAGCACATATAGGACTTGCGCGCCCGATTGCGGGACCCTTCTCACGATTTTGTGCAATTTTTGCGTGCCGTAGCGTCATGCGACCCTGCCTTGCGCGCCATCGCGCGACAGGTATGCCGGCGCGACCGGGCCGGTCAGCCACACGCCGTTGTCGGCCTTAAAGAAAGGCTGGCCCGCGGCCTGCATCGCGGCGGCGTCGACATGCAGAATGACCGGCACGCCATAGCGCATGCCGACCTTTTTCGCGGTCTCCGTGTCGGCGGACAGATGCACATGCCGCCGGTTCATCGGCTTAAGGCCCTGCTCGAGAATCGGCTTCAGGAAGCGCGTCGCCGTGCCATGAAAGAGCACCGCCGGCGGCGCGATCGGTTCGCCGACCGTGTCGACCTCGACCGAGTGGCCCTGCGCCGCGCGAATGCGCGCGCCATCACCCGAGAGCGTGAAACGCTTCTTGTCGCTGGTCTCGCCGACCTCGCGCAACGTGGCGAGGTCGATCCGCTTTCCGGCCGCCTTTGCCTTCTCAATCAGCTCGTCGACCGAAACCCACCCCTCGCCGTCCATGCTCACGCCAATGCTCTCCGGCGCATGCCGGAGAACATAGGAAAGGAACTTGGAGGTTTCGGTGAGGGACATTGCGTGCGGCTTACAACGGAATGTTGTCGTGCTTCTTGGCCGGCGCGTTGACCTGCTTGCCTTTCAGCAGTTCGAAGGCCTTGGCCACGCGCCGCCGCGTCGAATGCGGCATGATAACCTCGTCGATGAAGCCGCGCTGGGCCGCGATGAAGGGGTTGGCGAAGCGGTCCTCATATTCCTTCGTGCGTTGGGCGATCTTCTCCGGGTCGCCGAGCTCGGAGCGGTAGAGGATTTCCGCCGCGCCCTTGGCGCCCATCACGGCGATCTGCGCAGTCGGCCAGGCATAGTTGACGTCGGCGCGGATGTGCTTGGAGGCCATGACGTCGTAAGCGCCGCCATAGGCCTTGCGGGTGATGACGGTGACCTTCGGCACGGTCGCTTGCGCATAGGCAAACAGCAGCTTCGCGCCATGCTTGATGATGCCGCCATATTCCTGCGCGACGCCGGGCAGGAAGCCCGGCACGTCGACGAAGGTGAGGATCGGGATGTTGAAGGCGTCGCAGAAGCGGACGAAGCGGCCGGCCTTTTTCGACGCGTCGATATCGAGACAGCCGGCCAGCACCATGGGCTGGTTGGCGACGACACCGACGGTCGAGCCGTTCAGCCGGATGAAACCGCAGAGAATGTTGCCGGCATGGTCCTTCTGGATCTCGAAGAAGGAGCCCTCATCCGCCACCTTGGCGACGACCTCGTGCATGTCATACGGCTTGTTCGGGTTTGGCGGGACCAGCGTGTCGAGCGCCATTTCGGTGCGGTCGCCCGGATCGGCGGTCGGGATGACCGGCGCGGTCTCGCGGTTCGACGCCGGCAGGAAATCGAACATGCGGCGCACTTCCAGAAGCGCCTCGACGTCGTTCTCGTAGGCCCCGTCGGCGACGGACGACTTGCGCGAATGCGTCGACGCGCCGCCCAGTTCCTCCGCCGTGACGATCTCGTTGGTCACGGTCTTCACGACGTCCGGGCCGGTGACGAACATGTAGGACGTGTCCTTCACCATGAAGATGAAGTCGGTCATGGCCGGCGAATAGACCGCGCCGCCCGCGCACGGGCCCATGATGACGGAAATCTGCGGAATGACGCCCGACGCCTGCGCATTGCGCCAGAACACCTCGGCATAGCCGCCGAGCGAGGCGACACCCTCCTGGATGCGCGCGCCGCCGCTGTCGTTGAGGCCGATGATCGGCACGCCGTTCTGCATGGCGAGGTCCATCACCTTGCAGATCTTCTCGGCATGCGTTTCCGACAGCGAGCCGCCGAAGACGGTGAAATCCTGGCTGAAAACGTAGCAGGGGCGGCCGTTGATCGTGCCCCAGCCGGTGACGACGCCGTCGCCCGGCGGGCGGGTGTCGGCCATGCCGAAATCGGTGCAGCGATGCGTCTTGTAGGTGTCGTATTCCTCGAAGGAGCCCTCGTCGAGCAGCACGTCGAGCCGCTCGCGCGCCGTCAGCTTGCCCTTGGCGTGCTGCACGTCGATGCGCTTCTGCCCGCCGCCGAGCCGCGCCTCGCGGCGATGCTCTTCCAGTTGTTCGAGAATTTCCTGCATGCACCGTCCTCCGAATGAGATCGCCTAGCCCGGAAAAGCCTGCGCAGCTAGGGTTGAAAAAGCAAGCAAGCGGATTTAGTAAAAAATCAAACTGCAAATTGCGAAATTGCAAACATGCGCGCCAGAAAAGTCTTTGCGGGCCGCAAGATCCGCACCATCCGCACCCAGGCCGGCCTGACCCAGCAGGCCTTCGCCGCCCAGCTTGGCATTTCGACATCCTATCTCAACCAGCTCGAGAACAACCAGCGCCACATCACCGCGCCGGTGCTGCTGGCGCTGGCGGATGTCTTCTCGGTCGACATCAAGGACCTGTCCGGCAACGAGGACGACCGGCTGCTCGCCGACCTGTCGGAAGCACTGGCCGACCCGCTCTTTTCCGGCGACGCCCCGCCCTCGCAGGATCTGAAGCTGGTGGTGCAGAACACGCCGGCCGTGGCGCATGCGTTTCTCTCCATGCACCAGGCGCTCCGCCGCGCCGGCGAACGGTTGGCGGAACTGGACGACACGCTGGAACGCACCGGCGCGCAGGCCGATCCCACCCCCTACGAGGAGGTGCGCGATTTCTTCCATTACATGGACAACTATATCGACTGGCTGGACCGCGCGGCGGAAGACCTCGCCGGCCAGATCGACAGTTCCCGCGCCGACCGCACGCGGGCGCTCGCCGGCTTCATCGAGGCGCAGCACGGCATCCGCGTCGTCATTGGCGGCGAGGCGTCGCGGCCGGGCGCGCTGCGCCGCTACGACCGGCATGCGCGCGTGCTGTCGCTCAATCCGCGCTCGTCAGCTGCGACGCATGCCTTCCAGATCGCCCATCAGCTCGCCCTCACCGCCCATTCCGATGCGATTGGGGAAATCGTCCGCAAGGCGGATTTCCGCTCCAGGGACGCCGAGGCCGTGTGCCGCATCGGCCTTGCCAACTATTTCGCCGGCGCGGCGGTGCTGCCCTATGGCGCTTTTCTGGAGGCGGCGCGCGAACTGCGCCACGACCTCGAATTGCTGGCCGAGCGTTTCGGCGCGTCGATCGAGCAGGTGGCGCATCGGCTCTCCACACTGCAGCGGCCGGGACTGAAGGGCGTGCCCTTCTTCTTCGCCCGCGTCGACCAGGCCGGCAACATCACCAAGCGCCACTCCGCGACCAAGCTGCAATTTGCCCGCTTTGGCTCCGCCTGCCCGCTCTGGAACGTCCACACCGCCTTCGAGACGCCGAACCGGATCATCAGGCAACTGGCCGAAACGCCTGACGGGATTCGCTATTTGTGCCTCGCGACCACGGTGACGAAGCCCGGCGGCGGCTACCGCGCGCCGGTGCAGCGCTATGCGCTGGCCCTCGGATGCGAGGTGCGCCATGCGCCGGAACTGGTCTACGCCGACGATCTGGACACCGTGCAGGACGAGGCCTTCGAGCCGATCGGCATTTCCTGCCGCATCTGCGAGCGCCAGGCCTGCCACCAGCGCGCCGTGCCGCCGCTCAAGCACAAGCTGACGGTGGACGAGCAGGCGCGCGATACGGTGCCATACGGGTTCGACTAGGCGCTTACCATCGGCCTCGGAACAACAGTCCGGCGACGACGGGGACTAGGCGATCCGAACGCCCTGCATCTCAAGCGTCTTCTGCACATCGCCGAGATCGACCTCCGCGAAATCCTTGCCGGTCTTCACCGACCATGCCGCGGCAACCCCGGCGCCCTGCCCCGAAACGGTGCAGCAGGCCATGTTGCGCGTCGCCGCATGCGCGATCCGGTCGCCGCCGGTCGCCCGTCCCGCCACGATCAGGTTCTTCACGCCTTTTGGCAGCAAAGAGCGGTAGGGAATGTGCATGTAGCGGCCGGTCGTCGGCAGGATCAGGACGCCATATCCGTCGATGAATTCGGGATAGGTCCCGATCGTATCGTCGAACCGCGCCTCGCCGCGCACATCCGCCTCTGTCATGTTGTAGACGGCGTCGATCTTGCGGGTGTCGCGAATGCCGATGGACATGCCGAAATTGCGCAGACGCATCCCCTCGCAGCCAGGCGTATAGCGGCGCAGCGCTTCGATCGCGAACATGGCCTGCTTGCGCCCCTCGATCTCGAAGCGCGTCATCGAGTCGGGATCGGTGCCGTCGCAGCCGGCGAGATGAACGAGATTCATGTAGGTCATCTCGCCATGATCATGCACGGCTCCCCACGTGCCGCCGATCGTGTTGAGGTGGGCCGGAATCACACCGTCGCGGATCGCCTGCGCGAAGGGCTTGGCGAGGAACGGCGAATACATCGCATCCTCCTTGCCCGAGGTCTCGACCTGCCACTCGCCGGTTGACCAGTCCCCATAGGTCTGCGGATCGGCCTTGACGCCCGCCATGAAGGCCGCCTTGTCCACACCGGCGACATGGAACATCACGCTGGCCGCCTGCATCTCTTCGACCGGTGTCTTTATCGTCGGCGCTCCCGCGCGCAACGCTACGTCCGCGTCCCCGGTCGCGTCGATGACCCGTTTCGCCAGGATCGCTTCGCGGCCGGCCTTGGATTCGACGATGACACCGATGATCGCGTCGCCGTCCATGATCGGCGCGACGAACTGGCGATGCATCATGGGATGGATCCCGGCCTCCTCGACGAGCGTATCGGCGACCAGCTTGAAGCCTTCGCTGTCGAGTTCGTAGGAGAGCGACTGGCTCTCCGGCGTCGCCGCGTCCATTGCCTTGGCCCGTTCCTCGAATTCGCGCCCGATGCCGCCTGCCTCGACCGTTTCCTCGTGGCGATACCAGGCAAATCCCTCGACGCCGACCACGGTGATGTTGCCACCGAAGCAGCCAAAACGTTCGAGCAATGTGACCTCGACCCCGCAGCGCGCGGCGGCGAGCGCAGCCGCCAGACCGCCGGGGCCCGAGCCGACGACGAGCACATCCGTGCGATGGATGACCGGCGTTTCGCGAGCCGGTTCGAGGATATTGGACTGGCTCATAGCGCGCTCCCGGTGGCTTGCCTGACCGGCGCACGTCTATGGAGCCTTCCGCACCTTGTCGAGGGGCCGCCCGACTAATCCCGCCGATATCGCTTCGTCGAACCGGATAGAACTCCGCCCGAACTGCCGCGAAGCGCCGGAGATCATGAAAGGCTTCGCGGAAGCCTTCACCGACCGTGCGACCGGCATCACCGGCGATCCCGAGTAAGTCCGGGACCTGCTGGCTGCACGTCTATTACAAGAAGATTCCCGACGGGGATGACGACTACACGATGGATCAAACGGCGTCAGTCTTTCTCCTCGACCGCGACGGTCATTCTAAAGGCACAATCGCCAATGGGGAGGACACCGGTACGGCAATCGCCAAGCTGGAGCGGCTGATCGAGTGAAGCGAAACCGGTCGACGCTGGTTTCCGCCAATCATTCTGCGGCGCGGGTCGCCGAGGTTCAGGCAGGTCTGCCTTTCAGGGCGCTCGCGGAGAAGCCAGCATGACGTTTGAAAAGGCGCCTCAGGCACCTGCTCAATGAATTGCCGGCCGGATCCGCCGAGCGTTAATCCGGTGTCTGGCAGCCCAAAAGGACGGCGCCCGAGCGCAGTTTGCCATTCTCGTCGCGATCGTGGCAGGGCGAGTAGATTTCCAGTCCTGCCAGAATACCGACAACAAGCGCGGCACCGAGGGCGAACTGTTCGTCCCTTGCCTCGGCGCGGCGACGCCGCGCGTCGCGTACGCGTTGTTTCGCCGCCTCCTTGTCAAACAGCTTTTCGCCGGCTGAGGTCAGTTCCGTCGTCTCCATCGCGAATGTGCCGTCGTCGTTTTGATAAACCAGGCCGCGATAGAGTGTCTCAAAGCCCAGTTGCCCCGTGCGCAATGTTTCGATCGAAGTGTCCTGGCGCTGCAAGACGACTTCAACCTGCTTCGGCGCCTGTCGGCACTGGCGCGCCATCAGGCTCAGAATTTCAAGCAACCTCGTTTCGAGCAGCAGATTGCGTCCGCGATAATCGTTGTAGCGCCGAAAAGACATCGTCCCGCCCCGCATGATCTCCGACTGCGCGAAATATCTGACCTCCTTGAGAAGAGACGATCGCCCGACATCGAACACAAGCGTCGGAGAATCAGTGCAGAGCTCTCCCTTCACCCGCGGCGAAGACTCGCCCGCGAAGAGGGCGAATTCACCGTCCATCGCGGTGTAGCGGCCTGTGTCGCATTGGTGAAAGGGATCGACAAAAAGCGGAGCGAAGAAAACCGGCCGCCTCAGGAAATAGCGACCGGGGCCGCTGGCCCGCCATTTCTCGATTTCCCGCTTTTCGGCTTCGGCATATTCCGGCGTACCGGGTTCCAGATGTTTAAGAAAGCTTGCGGCGTATTTCCGCAAGCTCACTTCGATCATCTCATCCAGAGCCCGGCCATGCTCTTCGCGAATCGCCCGAAGTTCCGGTGTGTTCAAAGCACGCGGCGGATCGTATTTGTAGAACCCGCGATCCGGAAGACGCGAATACACGATATATTTGTTGTACCGGAAGCCACGGTTCGCATCAGCGACGGCCGGCCCGCCGAAGCGGTCGACCCTCTTGCCCAGCTCCTTCGCGATGGCTGCATCGGAGCTGAATTTCTCTTTGAGGACGACCAAGCCCGCATCGATGCAAACATTCCCGTCCGCCTGCTCTGCGTTGGCATTGCTCGAAAAGGTGGCGGCAGCCAGGATCGCGATCGCCGCTGACAGGGCGTGGAAAATGCGCATTCTAAAATCTCGTCTTGCTTGAAACAAATGGCGGCGGCATCCGGCAACGAACAATTCGCCACCAATGCCGTTGTCGAATGAATTCAGCATAAGGGCAGCTTGTGCACGCGGGCAAGAACCGGAAAGCCGGACGCGGAGCTGCTAAAGCGGTTTCTCGTCCGCTTCGTCGTCGAGGATGCGTTCGGCAGCGCCGTCGAGATCCTGATACTGGCCGCTTTTCATCGACCAGAGGAAGGCGCCGAGGCCCAGTGCGCCGAGCGCCAGCGCGATCGGGATGAGGTAGATCAGGACGTTCAAGCCACGACCTCCCTTCCCTCTTCAGCGGTTTCCTTGTGGCGCTTGAGGCTGGGCAGCAGCCGGCCGCCGCGCGCGAGGCGCATGGAGTTGGTGACCACCACGATGGACGAGCCCGACATGGCTAGCGCGGCGATCAACGGCGTGACGAAGCCCGCGACGGCGAGCGGCACCGCGATGACGTTGTAGAGGATGGCGAGGCCGAAATTCTGCCGCACGAGTTGCCCGGCCTTGACCGAGATGTCGCGCGCGAAGGGCACCGACAGCATCGTGTCGCGGGTGAAGACGAAATCGGCGGCCATGCGACCGATGTCGGAGGCCGAGGCCGGCGCCATGGAGACATGGCCCGCGGCGAGCGCCGGGGCATCGTTGAGCCCGTCGCCGACCATCAGCACGCGATGGCCTTCCGACTGCAATGCCTTGATGCGGGCGATCTTGCCGGCCGGCGTGACCCCTGCCCTGTAGTTGTCGATGCCGGTGCGCCGCGCAATCGCCTCGACGGCGGGAGCGGCGTCGCCGGACAGCACTTCCAGGCCCATGCCGTTCTCTCCGAGCGCGGCGACCGCCTCGACGGCTTCCGGACGCAGCGCCTCGGACAGGACAAAGCCGGAAACGGCCCCGCCTTCGCGTGCGAAGGCCAGACCGCTTCCGGTCACGGCGCCCCCCGCCGTATTGGTGATTTCTTTCGCCCAGTCGATGCGACCGAGACGGACGCGTTTGCCGTCCAGCACACCTTCGACCCCGAAGCCCGGCACTTCCTTGATCTGCGACAAATCCGCGACCGGAGAACCGCCGAAATAGGCGGCGATGGCCCGCGAGGCCGGATGGATCGAATGTTCGGCAAGCGCCTTGGCCGCGGGAATATCGGTCGCGGCGATGGAGGCATCGGCTATGCGCGGCGTGCCGGTGGTCAGCGTGCCGGTCTTGTCGAAGACGGCTGTGTCGGCTTCGGCCAGCCGCTCAAGAGCCGAGCCGTCCTTCATCAGGATGCCCCGGTTGAACAGCCGTGCCGCGCCGATGACATGCACGACAGGCACGGCAAGACCGAGCGCGCAGGGGCATGTGATGATGAGAACCGAGATCGCCGTATAGAGCGAGGCATGCCAGTCGCCCTCGGTGACGATCATCCAGCCAAGGAAGGCAAACAGCGCCAGGAGATGGACGGCGGGCGCGTAGATCTGCGCCGCCCGGTCGGCGATGCGCACATAGCGGCCGCGGCCGTTCTCGGCGGCTTCCATCATCTGCATGACTTCGGCGATGAAGGATTCGTCCGCCTTGCGGGTGACCGCGATGTCGATCGGCCCGGTGAGGTTCAGCGTGCCGGCTTCGACATCGGTGTTCTGCGACACGGCGACCGGCGCGCTTTCGCCGGTGACCAGCGAGCGGTCGAGATCGGATGCGCCGCGCACGACGCGGCCGTCGGCGGGAATGCGCTCGCCCGGCGCGACGCGCAGCACCATGCCGGGCTCGATTTCGTCGACCGGCGTGTAGACGGACGCTCCGTCAGGGCCGACCACATTGCCGCCGCGCGCCGTCATTTTCGCAAGTCCCAACACGGCGGAGCGCGCATGGTCGCGCATCAACTCGTCGAGATAGCGGCCGATCAGGAGGAAGAAGAGCAGCGTCACCGCCGCGTCGAAATAGGCTTCCGCGCCGCCATTGAGGCTCTCATAGACGCTCATTGCGAGCGCCAGGATGACCGCGAGCGAGATCGGCACATCCATGTTGAGCCGCCGTGCGGCAAGCGCCCGGAAGGCCGACTGAAAGAACACCTGGCCGGAATAGGCGACGACCGGAATGGCGATCAGGCCGGAGATCAGATGGAACAGGTCGCGCGTTGCACCGGATGCGCCGGACCACACGGAGACGGACAGCAGCATGATATTGCCGGCGGCGAACCCGGCGACGGCGAGCGCCTTCAAAAGCCGGTCGGACTTGCGTTTCTGCTCGGCATTTCCAAGGTCGCCGAGATCCACCGGCGCGGCCTTGTAGCCGAGACTGTCGAGCCGCCAGAGAACGAAAGCGGGCGAACGGTCGGCGTTGTCGAGGATGACGGTCAGGCGCTTCAGCGACAGGTTCACCCGCGCCGAGACGACGCCGTCGAGCCCGTTCAACCCGCGCTCGATGGCGGAGATACAGGCACCGCAATGCACATCAGGCACAGAGATGACGTAGCGAACCGTGCCGTCTTCTTCGAGATGGCCGGCGCGCTGCAATTCCTCGACACGCGCAACGTCGCGAATGCCTACCGAATTCAGCGCATTGTCGACGCCGAGGTCTCCGCCGCAGCAACTGCTCATGATTCAGCTATCCCTTGACCATGAACCGGATCCCGTGGGTCCAGATCTCGCCCTTCGGTCCGGTGACTGTCAGCTCGGCGTCCCAGATACCGGGCGTAAGCACCAGATCGGCCGCATAGTGCGCGCCGCCCCTTGCGATCAGCGTGACAGTCTGGTCGTCGCGGTTCTGCACCGGATGGCCAATCTTCGCGATCACGATGGCGTCCCGGATCGCCTCGCTGTTCTTGTCCCTCATGTCGATGCCAAGGACGCCGTCCTCATAGGCGAGCGCGGCGGTCCAGCCGAGCGCGGCCTGCCGGCGCTTCTCGGCGGGCACCTCGTTGAAGCGCTGGCTTTCGACGTATGAGTTCTGCACCACCAGCCCGGTCCAGGTGGAATTGGCGAAATACGCCAGCGTCAGATTGACCGAGATGATCGTGCCGAAGAACAGGAACAAGACTCCGAGCATGTGGTAGCCGGTGAACTGCTTCGTTCCGAGGATTTTATCGATCATGGTCATTTTTCCGGCGCTTCGAAGACTGCGTCATAGGTGTCGGATTCGAAGGACTGCTTGTCCTCCGCGATGAAGTGGAAGCTCGCGCGGCCTTCCGTCGTGAACTGCTTCGGCTGCGAGACGAAGACGCGCAGCGAGCGCAGCTTGTCGGGTTCGACCGGGATCGCGAAGGAGGTCCCCTCCGGCTGGTCGACGTCGTTGATGCTCATGGTAGCACCCGGCAGGCCTTCGATCGACAGGAAGATGACGCGGGGCTCCGGTATCATGTTCAAAAGCTTGACTGTATAGCCGTTGCGGATCGAGCCGTCGGACAGCGTCACGAAGACCGGGTTGCGGTCCTTCTGCACATTGACCTCAAGCCGGTCGCGGCTGAGCAGCGCATAGAGCATGACGACGCCGATCAGCGCCCACGCGGTCATGTAGATCAGCGAGCGGACGCGGAAAATGATCTTCCAGTCGAAATGCTTGACGCGGTCGTCGAACTTGCCGTCCGCATCGCGCACGCGGGTCGGATCGATCGCACCCGTCTCGGGGTTCTTCGCGATCGCCATGTTGTGGTTGTATTCGCGCAGCGTCGAATAGGAGATCAGGCCGCGTTCCCTGCCGACCTTGGTCATGATGTCGTCGCAGGCGTCGATGCAGAGCGCGCAGGTGATGCATTCGAGCTGCTGGCCGTCGCGGATGTCGATGCCGGTCGGGCAGACGGCGACGCAGGCGTTGCAGTCGACGCAATCTCCGACGGACTTGCCCTCGGCCGCGGCCTTCTTGGCGTGGCGCGAACGCGGTTCGCCGCGCCAGTCATTATAGGTGACGACGAGAGAGTCCTCGTCCAGCATCGCCGCCTGGATTCGCGGCCAGGGGCACATATAGATGCACACCTGCTCGCGCATCAGGCCGCCGAAGACATAGGTCGTCGCCGTCAGCACCGCGACGGTCGAATAGGCGACGAAGGGCGCCTGGAAGGTGACGAAATTCCACAGCAGCGTCGGCGCATCGGCGAAATAGAAAATCCACGCGCCGCCCGTCGCCACCGAGATCACCAGGAAGATCGCATGGGTGGCGACCAGCTTGCGCGCCTTTTCGAATGACCATGAGGCCTTGGCGAGACGCATGCGCGCATTGCGGTCACCCTGCCAGAACCGTTCGACCGCGATGAAAAGGTCTGTCCACACGGTCTGCGGACAAGTGTAACCGCACCAGGCGCGCCCGACGATCGAGGTGACGAGGAACAGGCCGACGCCCGACATGACGAGCAGGCCAGCGACATAGAAGAATTCCTGCGGCCAGATCTCGATGAAGAAGAAATAGAAGCGGCGGTTGGCCATGTCGATAAGGACGGCCTGATCGGGCGCATGGGTACCGCGATCCCATCTGAGCCAGGGCGTCACGTAATAAATGCCCAGGGTGATCAGCATGATGATCCACTTGAGCCGACGGAAGCGCCCTTCCGCACGTTTCGGGAAAATCTGTTCGCGCGCGGCGTAAAGCGGCTGCGCTTTCTGCTTCGCGCCGGCATTGACCGGCTGGACATCCAGCGGCGCGGGCGCGCTCGCGTTGTCCGGGTTCAGTTCTTGAGTGCTGGGCTGATGTTCCATGTCGGGCCACTTCTTTCCGGCAACCAGATGGCATTTCGCGAAGCGGCTTCGCTTTGACTTGCGTCAACTGGTCGGGCCGGACGGCAAGATTAAGGTGTTCGACAGATGCATTTTTTCCGTCATACTCGCCTTTCCGTGTCATTTTGTCACAGGAAGGGGACCGGAATCATGGATGCAATCATTGATTTTCTGAACACGATTTTTTGGGGCTACGTATTGATTTACGGGCTGCTGGCTGTCGGGATTTTCTTCACGGTCCGGCTGGGATTCCTCCAGTTCAGGCACTTCCCCGAGTTCTTCCGCGTCCTGCGCGCCAGCCGGGAAGCCGACCGCTCGGGCATCACGCCGCTGCAGGCCCTGACGGTCAGCCTCGCCTCGCGCGTCGGCACAGGCAATCTCGCCGGCGTCGCCGTGGCGCTGACGCTGGGCGGGCCCGGCGCAATCTTCTGGATGTGGATGGTGGCGCTGGTCGGCATGGCCACGGCCTACGCCGAATCGACGCTGGCGCAGCTCTACAAGACCCGCAACGCGGAGGGGAACTATCGCGGCGGGCCGGCCTTCTATATTGCGCGCGGCCTGGGCCTCCCCTGGCTCGGCGGCGTTTTCTCGGTCTGCCTGATCCTGTCCTTCGGACTGGTCTTCAACGCGGTGCAGGCAAATTCGATCGCCGGCGCGGTCGAGACCGCCTTCGGCCTGCCAACCTGGGCCTGCGGCGGGCTTATCGCCGTCCTGACCGCCGTCGTCATCTTCGGCGGCATCAAGCAGATCGCCCGGGTCGCGGAAATCGTCGTCCCCTTCATGGCGATCGCCTATCTGCTCGTCGCCATCTTCGTGATCGTCGTCAACATCGCGGCCGTGCCCGGTGTGTTCGGGATGATCATAAGCAACGCGTTCGGATTGCAGGAGGCGGCGGGCGGCGTCACCGGCGGGCTGGCGGCAGCCATGCTGAACGGCGTCAAGCGCGGTCTCTTTTCCAACGAGGCCGGCATGGGCTCGGCCCCGAACATCGCCGCTGTCGCCACGCCCGATCCGCACCATCCCTCCTCGCAGGGTCTGGTGCAGGGTCTCGGCGTCTTCATCGACACGCTGCTGATCTGCAGCGCCACCGCCTTCATGATCCTGCTGTCCGGCGTCTACACGCCCGGCATGGAGACGACCGGCACGGAGCTCACCCAGGCGGCGCTGAGCGCCCATATCGGCGGCGCGGGCATCTATTTCGTGGCGATCGCGATCTTCTTCTTCGCCTTCACCTCGATCATCGGCAACTATTCCTATGCCGAGAACGCCCTCACCTTCCTTGGCGCGGGAACCGGTGTTCCTGTGATGATCATGCGGATCGGTGTGCTGTTGATGGTGATCTGGGGCTCCGTGCAGAGTGTCGCAACGGTGTTCAACACCGCCGACGCATCGATGGGGCTGATGGCGACGATCAACCTGATCGCCATCGTGGCCCTGTCGGGCACGGTCGTGAAACTGACGAAGGACTATTTCGCCCAGCGCAAGGCCGGAGAGGTCCCGACCTTCCACGCCGCCGACTACGAGGAGCTGAAAGGCCACATCGACGACACGATCTGGCATCGCGACAACGCCTGAGGCACGGCACCTCTCCGGCAAAGGCCATGGCGGCGACCCGCCATGGCCTGTTGCCGAAAGCCGGTCCTTTGCGCCGGCATGCGGCTTTGACCGGGACCGGCTCGCATGAGACACTTCTTCTTCGGGAGGAATGAACCATGGTTGGCGCTGCGGAAAAGCAGGCTGGGCGCAAACTGACGCCTGCCGAAATGGGGGCGATCGCCCATCTCTACCGGGGCGAGATCTACCGCTCGACCATATGGCGAACCCGGCTCGACACGACCACGAACTGGTCGGTCGTGACCCTCGGCATCGCCCTCTCGATCACCTTCGCCTCGCCCAACGCCTCCGTCCTGCCGCTGATCCTGGTCGGTATCCTGATCCTGTTTTTCCTGCTGCTGGAAGCGCGACGCTATCGCTACTTCAATGTTTGGCGGGCCCGCGCGCGATGGCTCGAGACCAATCTCTACGTCCCGATGCTGCAGCACGGCGATGTGGACATGAATTCCGAATGGACCGACGTCCTCGCAAAGGACTATCTACGGCCGCAATATCATGTCGGTCTGGCGACCGCCGTCGGCCGGCGGATCAGGCGCAACTATCTGTGGATCCTGCTGATTCAGGCAGCCGCCTATATCGGAAAGCTGGTGGTGCATCCCGCGCCGCTGACATCCGCCGCGGAATTCGTCCAACGGGCCGATATCGGCCCCTTCCCCGGAGAGGCCGTGCTCGCGTGCGGCTGTGCCTACGTCCTCAGCTGGGCGGCAATCGCCTATTGGAGCGGGCGCAGCGACGCCGAACGGTTTCGGCAGCGCGGTTCCTCTTCGAGTTCGATGGGCTGACCCGGCACTCCAGCCGCGCGAGAGGAGCCCCCAACGAAAAAAGGCGGTGACCAGGTCACCGCCTTTTCATTCGATATGCGAAAGCCCTACTGGCCGCCGCCGAGGCCGTGGACATAGACGGCCAGCTGCTTGACGGTCGTCTCGCCGAGACGGCCGCTCCAGGCCGGCATCACGCCTTGGCGCGGGCTGGTGACCTGGGCGACGATGTCGGCATGGGTGCCGCCATAGAGCCAGATCGCGTCCGACAGGTTGGGCGCGCCGAGTTCGGCCATGCCCTCACCCTGTTCGCCGTGGCAAGCCGAGCAGTTATCCGCGAAGACGGTCTCGCCACGGTTGGCGGCCTCTTCGTCGAACTCCTGGCCGGAGAGCTTGCGCACATACCACGCGACATCGTTGATGTCCGGGCGTTCGAGCAACTCGTCGCGTCCGAAGGCCGGCATGTCGGAGATGCGCGTATCCGGGTCCTGTTCGTAGCGCACGCCATGCATCAGCGTGGTGTAGATGTCCTCGATGGTGCCGCCCCAGATCCAGGCGTCGTCATTGAGGTTCGGATAGCCCGGACCGCCCTGCGCGCCGGAGCCGTGGCACTGTTCGCAGTAGACCTTGAAGGTCGATGCGCCACCGGCCGTGGCGAACTGCAGCAGTTCGGGATCCGCGCTGACCTCGGTGACGTCGGTCGCAGCAAGCTTTTCGAGATAGACGGCTTGCGATGCCTTCAGGTCGGTCATCTCCTGGGCGAGTTCACCGCGGCTGGACCAGCCAAGGATACCGGCTGTCGCACCCGTGATGCCCGGCCAGGCCGGATAGAAGACCGTATAGGCGAGCGCCCATACGATGGTGGCGTAGAAGGTCCACAGCCACCAGCGCGGCAGCGGATTGTTCAGTTCCTTGATGCCGTCCCATTCGTGACCCGTGGTCTCGACACCTGAGACTTCATCGATTTCGTTCTTGTCGGCCATGGATCAGTCCTCCTTGAAGGGGATGCGGGCCGCATCGTCACTGGATTTCTTGCCGCCGGGCCGGAGGGTCCACAGGACCACGACCGCGAAGACCGCGAACATGAAGACCAAACCCCAGCTGTCGGCGAAGGCGCGCATGTTGTGATAATCGAGTTCCATCGCCGCCCCCTACCTGTAGTTTTCTTCGGGTTGATAGACCGAGAAGTCGACCAGCGTGCCAAGCATCTGGAGATAGGAGACGAGCGCGTCCATCTCCGTCACCTTGGTCGGATCGCCGTCGAAATCGCCGAGCACGGCCTTAGGATAGCGTTCTTCGAGACCGGACCAGTCCGCATCGGGATTGGCCTGATCCATGAGATCGGCTTCCGCATTTTCGACCATCTCGTCCGAATAGGGCACGCCCACGCGCCGGTTGGCGATCAGGTGACCCTGGACGTCCTCGACCTTGAGTTCGGTGGTCGCCAGGAACGAGTAGGACGGCATGACCGATTCCGGCACCACCGACTGCGGGTGGATCAGGTGCTCGACATGCCACTCGTTGGAGTAGCGGCCTCCGACCCGGGCCAAGTCAGGCCCGGGTCGTTTCGATCCCCACTGGAACGGATGGTCGTACATCGACTCCGCCGCAAGCGAGTAATGACCGTAGCGCTCCACCTCGTCGGTGAACGGGCGGATCATCTGGCTGTGGCAGAGGTAGCAGCCCTCGCGCACATAGATGTTCCGTCCGGCCAGTTCGAGCGGTGAATAGGGACGCATCCCCTCCACCTTCTCGATCGTGTTCTGCAGATAGAACAGAGGAGCGATCTCGACGATGCCGCCGATCGTCACCACGACAAAGGAGGCGGCGAACAGGAGCGTCAGGTTCTTTTCAAGAACAGCGTGTTTTTCAATGAAAGACATTGGATTGGCTCCTTATTCCGCGGGCGCAAGCGCCTCGGCCTCGGCACCCATGGGCACCTCGGACCGCACGTCGCCGCGGATCGTCTTGTAGATGTTGAAGGCCATCACCAGGGCGCCCGCGAGATACAGGAGCCCGCCAAACATGCGCAGCACATAGTAGGGGTGCATCGCAGCGATGGATTCAGCGAAGGAGTAGACCAGATAGCCCTGTGCATCATACTCGCGCCACATCAGGCCCTGCATGATACCCGACACCCACATCACGGCCGCGTAGACCACGATGCCGAGGGTCGCCAGCCAGAAGTGCCAGTTGACGAGGCGCAGGCTGTAGAGGCGCTGGCGGTTCCACAGTTTCGGCGTCAGGTAGTAGATCGCGCCGAACGAGATCATGCCGACCCAGCCGAGAGCACCGGAATGCACGTGGCCGATGGTCCAGTCCGTGTAGTGGCTGAGCGAGTTGACCGCCTTGATCGACATCATCGGACCTTCGAAGGTCGACATGCCGTAGAAGGCGACCGAGATCACCAGCATACGCAGGATCGGGTCGGTTCTGAGCTTGTCCCAAGCACCTGACAGCGTCATCAGACCGTTGATCATGCCGCCCCAGGAGGGCATCCAGAGCATGATCGAGAACACCATGCCGAGCGTCTGCGCCCAGTCGGGCAGCGCCGTATAGTGCAGGTGGTGCGGACCGGCCCAGATGTAGAGGAAGATCAGCGCCCAGAAGTGGATGATCGACAGGCGGTAGGAATAGACCGGACGGCCTGCCTGCTTCGGAACGAAGTAGTACATCATGCCGAGGAAGCCGGCGGTCAGGAAGAAGCCCACCGCATTGTGGCCATACCACCACTGGGTGAGAGCGTCCTGCACGCCCGAGAAGGCCGAGTAGCTCTTCGCGCCCAGCAACGAGACCGGCATCGACAGGTTGTTGACGATGTGCAGCATCGCGATGGTCACGATGAAGGCGAGATAGAACCAGTTCGCCACATAGATATGCGGCTCCTTGCGCTTGAAGATCGTGCCCATGAACACGATCAGGTAGGCGACCCAGACGACCGTCAGCCAGAGATCGACATACCATTCCGGCTCCGCATATTCGCGGCCTTCGGTGATGCCCAGAAGATAGCCGGTCGCCGCCATGACGATGAACAGCTGGTAGCCCCAGAACACGAACCAGGCGAGACCGCCGCCGAACAGGCGCGCGCGCGTGGTCCGCTGAACAACGTAGAAGGAGGTCGCGAGCAGCGCGTTGCCGCCGAAGGCGAAGATAACCGCCGAGGTGTGCAGCGGCCGCATGCGGCCGAAATTGAACCAGGGCTCAATGTTGAGTTCCGGCCAGGCAAGCTGCGAGGCGATGACGACGCCGACGAGAAATCCGACGATCCCCCAAAACAGCGTGATGACCGTGCCATAACGAATCACGCCGTCCATGTAGCCGGACGTATCGACGGGCGCGTTGCCCGCAGCAGAGAACTTGGTGTTTCGCAGCATCACGACAGTCGCGATGGCGAGGACGATGAAGATGACCCAGGCATGCGTTGAAAACGCCGCATCCTGAGCAAATGCCGCACCGAGCAGGGAAAGGAATGCTCCCAACCCGACCAGCGCGGTCCCTAAGCTATTATTCATGGGTAAGACCCCCTTCGGACATGCGTTTGGTCGGTCTCGGCTGTCCCGGCCGCCCGACCCCTTTTCGCACTGACCTTATGTCAACGCTTCGCTCTCAACTGCCTTGACCTGAATCAATGTGGACACTGAACCAACGGGCAATGCTTGGCGACAGTTGAACGACCCTATCGAGGTGCCGTGTTGATGAAAATCGAACAGGTCATCATGTCAGAGGATAATGTGATCCCGTTGCCGCATGCAGCCGGGAAAGATATCGAATCCGTCTGCAGTAAACTGCTCGTCCATCACGACGAGCAGATCGTGCTGTGCGACCGACTCGAGGAAGTCGCCGACGAGTTGCCTGCCCTCTCCGATACGCAGATGTGCCTGAGCCTTGCACGACAGATCCACCCGATGATTCGCGCCGCCCACGAGTATGAGGAGAAGACGCTTTTTCCCCTGCTCATGACGACAGACAATGTGGACGACACCTTGAAATCGACGGTCGAGCGCCTGCGCTACGAGCATTGGGAAGACGAGAGTTTCGCAGATGAGGTCGCCGACGCAATGATTCGCTTCGTCACCGACCGGGCCTCCTCCAATGCCGAGACGCTGGCTTATATGCTGCGCGGCTTCTTCGAGGGCCTGCGCCGTCACATCGCATTCGAGCGGGAGCATATCGTTCCCCTCCTCTGCAAGGTCCGAAAGGCATGCCCGTGATGGACGCCGAACGTATCCTGGCCGGTCAGCGCGGCAGCGTGCCGCGCTATACGAGCTATCCGACCGCTCCGCATTTTGCCGACCAGAACGGCCTCGCGATCGCGCGGTCGCGGCTGCGGAAACTGCCGGCCGGCGAAGCCGTCTCGCTCTATCTGCACATACCGTTTTGCGACCGGCTGTGCTGGTTCTGCGGCTGCAACACCAAACACACTCTCAAATACGCGCCGGTCGAAGCCTATGTCGGCGCGTTGATCACGGAATTGGCTACCGTGCGGGAAACCGCCGGCAGCCGACTCCGGCTGGCGCATCTGCATCTCGGCGGGGGGTCTCCGAGCATGCTGCGCCGGCCGGATTTTGAACGCCTTTCGAGCGCTTTGCGAGAACATTTCGACGTGGGCCCGGAGACCGAGATCAGCGTCGAGATCGACCCCTCGGACGTGACCGACGAGACGTTGACAGGCCTTGTCGCGCTCGGCGTGACACGCGCAAGCGTCGGCGTACAGGATTTTTCCGACGCCGTGCAGCAAGCGATCAACCGGCCGCAGACCTTCGAGCAGACCCGCGACGTGATCGCGGCGCTGCGCGCCACCGGGATACATTCGCTGAATATCGACGCACTTTACGGCCTGCCGCTGCAGACCGAGGAACGGCTGATGGCGACCATCGAAAAGGTGCTGTCGCTTTCGCCGGACCGCATTGCACTGTTCGGCTACGCCCATGTGCCGTGGATGAAAAAGCACCAGAAGCTGATTCGCGACGAGGACCTGCCGGGCACGATGGAGCGTTTCCGCCATGCGGCACTGGCTGCCGACCGGATCGCCGACGCCGGCTATCGCCGCATCGGAATCGACCATTTCGCCAAGCCCGGCGACACCTTGGCGATCGCCGCCGAGGAAGGCCGGTTGCACCGGAATTTCCAAGGCTACACGACCGACGCCTGCCAGACACTGATCGGTGTCGGCGCATCGTCGATCAGCTCCTATGGCGACGCCTATGTGCAGAATATCGTGCCGACCGCACAATATGAGAAGGCCGTTCAGGACGGCCAGATCTCGGCCATGCGCGGCGTGCAGCTGAACCTCGACGACCGCATCCGGGCCTGGATCATCGAAAGGCTGATGTGCGACTTCGCCTTTTCCTTCGATGCGCTTGAGGACCGGTTCGGCTATGCGGCCCGCTCCTACATCGCCGAGGCGAAGATCGCGGTCGCAAACGACACGTTCGGGCTCTGCCATATCGACGGCAACTCTTTCGCGATACGCGAAGAAGCGCGTCCTTTCACCCGTATCGTCGCGAGCTGGTTCGACGCCTATCTGAACGACAGTTCCGTTCGCTATTCCAAGGCGGTCTGACTAAGACCGCCCTGCCCCGAACAGGTTTTGCGCTGCGGTACGACGGGGCGCCACCGCCGCCTCAGCAGAGAATTTACCTCGATATTTCCTGTATTTCGATCAAATAGTTGAGATATTGAAATATTAAACCTTTCCGACCCGGTCGCGCACGAAGTCCCGCAAACCATATTGTTGCTGGACAAAAACATATCGAGGAGAGATTATTTCGCAAGCGACAGGCGAAGAGGATCACCATGCCGTACTACAGCTCGCTTCGATACAAGATCAAGGACCCTAAAGAACGCGCTCGCGTTATCGGAAATCTCAGGGACCTGCAAAAACAACTCGATGCGGATATCCCCGACAAGGATACAGACAAGAATCTCCTTCTAGCGAGCTGGAATATCCGGGATTTCGGCGCACCGGGCACGCGGCGCGGCTTCGGCTATCGGAGCCCGGAAACCTTGTACTACATTGCCGAAATACTCTCTCGTTTCGACTTCATCGCCGTTCAGGAAGTGAACGAACTCGACGAGTTGGAAGAGGTGATTGACATCCTCGGCCGGGACTGGGATTACATCGCGACCGATGTAACCGACCCGTCGCTGGGAGGGAACGGCGAGCGCCTCACCTTCGTCTTCGACAAGCGCAAACTCTGGTTCAAGAACATCTCTGGCGAGATCGTCTTGCCGAGCAATATGCTGATCAGCAAGGCACTTGTCGAAACGGAAGAGGGCAAGAAACTCTACTCGGGAAAGCAGTTTCGCCGCACGCCGTTCCTGACGAGATTTCAATCCGGCTGGTTCAAGTTCGATATCTGCACTGTGCACCTTTACTACGGGGCGGAAAGCGGCCCGGCGCTCGACGAACGGGTCGACGAAATCGATCGCATCGCCAAATATTTCGGAAAACGGGCGAAAAAGGCACTCAAGGACAATCGCGCCCTGATCCTTCTAGGCGATTTCAACATTGTCCATCCCGATCACAAGACCATGAAGGCCTTGCTGGACAACGGGTTCACCGTGCCGAAGAAACTTGGCGACCCGACAAATTTCAGCGGGAACAAATATTACGACCAGATTGCTTTCATCGCCGATGACAAAGTCATCGAATATATCGACAGCGACGTTGACGACCCGAAGCATCGCAACGCCGGAATCGTCGATATCTACAAGAAGCTCTACCGCCCGAAGGACTGGGAAACATACAAGCAGCAGATGCTGGCTTCGCCGAACGGAAAGGAGAACGAAGGCGACCTGAAGCGCTATTTTAAATCCTGGCTGACCTATCAGCTTTCCGATCACAAGCCGTTATGGGTGCGCATCAGCACCAACAGCAGCGCCGAATATCTAGACGGTCTGCGCGAGAAGGCACTAGAGGCGGCTGAACATTAGCCGTCAGGTTTGTCCCGACCGAACAGATCAGTCGTCGCGTTCGCAGGCCGAGCGCAGACGTTCCAGGTCGGGCACGATCACTGTGCGGTTGTTCTCCACCTCGATCACGCCGGCCTTGCGGAGCTTTGTGATCTGACGGCTGACGGTCTCGATCGTGAGGCCGAGGAAATCGGCGATATCCGAACGCTTGAGGGGCAATTCGAACTGGATCGGACCTTCATGGGCGTCCAGTTCCGGGTCGATATGCGCCGCAATCAGGAACAGGAAGCTGGCGACCTTCTCGCCCGCCGACTTTCGGCCGAGGGTCAGCATCCACTCGCGCGCCTCGTCGAGTTCCTCGAGCGTCTGCTCGTGCAGGCGGTGTTCGAGTTTCGGCGATTCGCGGACCAGTTCTTCCAGCACGGCTTTCGGGAAGG
The DNA here is from genome assembly GCA_002706335.1 of Ahrensia sp. GTDB lineage: Bacteria > Pseudomonadota > Alphaproteobacteria > Rhizobiales > Rhizobiaceae > Oricola. The sequence continues at coordinate 144,863 of PAKZ01000006.1, read as the reverse complement.
AGCAGACACGCACATCGGTCGCCGCGTCGGCGATTACATTACTCTGCTCGCGAAACGGCCGTCCCATGAAATCCGGTGCAAACTGCAGGCCGACAATCTGCTGACGGCCATCGGCGAGAAGCTTCGACAGTTTCACCACGCCGCGCAGTATGTTGGAGTAGCGATGAACATCCTCGCCCGCCGACAGCAATTCGTGACCGCTCTGGTAGCTGTGCTGCTTGGTGAAACGGTTCAGCTTGGTCAGCTGTTCCGGCGTCAGCGCACCGCACACGCCCTTGTGCCGCGCCTCGCAGGCACGGCAAATCACCGGAATATCCGAGTTGTGAACGTCTTTCCGGGCTGTATTCATCGCCAGTCCGCTTTCCCCGTCATGCTGTTCCGGTTTTTTCTTATCGCTTCATTGCAACACGGCATGCAAAAGCCGCGTCGAAATGCGACTCTGACATAAATCATATTTAGGAGATACAGGTCGAACGCGGCAAGATGTGACTATCTGCCGCGCTCTGAACCTCTTACTCGCGTCAGGCGAGAGCGCCGGGCCCGGGGATGGCCGATGGCGGATTCTTGCCGGCGATGATCATGCCGAGAAGATCGTCGGAACTGACCTTGTCGACCTCGACGGTGCCGACCAATTGGCCGTTCTTCATCACATTCGCGCGGTCGCAGAGATTCTTCACCTGATGGACATCGTGGTCGATCAGGAAAATGCCGATGCCCGAGCGTTTCAACTCCTGGATCAGGTCGGCGACCATCTGCGTCTCGTGCGGACCGAGCGCGGCGGTCGGCTCGTCCATGATCAGGATCTTGGCGTTGAAATAGACCGCGCGCGCGATCGCCACCGATTGCCGCTGTCCACCGGAGAGGCCTGAGACCGGCGTGTGGAAGCGACGGAAATTCGGGTTGAGGCGATGCATGATCTTGCGGGTTTCGGCTTCCATCGCATTGTCGTCGAGAAGCCCCGTGGCGGAGACCATCTCGCGGCCCAGAAACAGGTTCGACGAAGCATCGAGATTATCCGCCAGAGCCAGCGTCTGGTAGATCGTCTCGATATTGTAACGGCGGGCGTCGCGGGGATTGTTGATCACCGCCTTCTCGCCATTGATGTAGATGTCGCCGCCGTCGCGTTGCAGCGCGCCGGAAAGCATTTTCATCAGCACGGATTTTCCCGCGCCGTTATGCCCCAGCACGCCGACCACTTCGCCGGCCTTGAGGTCGATATTGACGTGATCGACGGCCTTGATACCGCCGAAGGATTTCTGCAGGTCACGCAGTTCGACGAGCGGCGCAGCATTCGTGCTCATACTTTGGCCCCCGTGCGCTTGCGGTAAATGATATCGATCAGCACGGCGACGACGAGGACCGCGCCAACGACGATGTTCTGGAACGGAGCGTCGACGCCGACCATCGCCATGCCGGATTGCAGGGACTGCATGATCAGAGCGCCCAGAATGGCGCCGTAGATCGTTCCGAGCCCGCCCGAAAGCGCCGTGCCGCCAATGACAGCCGCAGCGATGACGCGCAATTCGTCGAGTGTGCCGATATCGTTGGAATGAAACGACAGGCGCGCCGAAGCCACGAGACCCGCAAGCCCGCAGAGCGCGCCCATGATGGCGAAGACCTTGACGGTCAGCAAACGGGTATTGATACCCGACAGCTCGGCCGCGTCCGGATTGCCGCCGGTCGCGAAAATGTAACGCCCGAGACGCGTCCGCTGGGCAACGACCGTCATGACGACCGCCACCGCGATCAGCAGCAGGACCGAATAGGGTATTCCGTATCCGGACGTATATCCCTCCGGCATGACTTCACCGCGCGCCTCGAAAAGGCGCTCCAGGCGCGGACCGGGGATTTCATAGGCGTTCAGGATGGCGACGAAGCCGAGAATGGCAATCGCGACAAGCGCGCCAAGCACGGCTTCCGCCCAGAGCGGCTTGACCGGAAATTCGTGGGCGCCCTTGTTCGCTCTGCCCCGCCACATCGCATAGAAGGCAAGCGCGACTGCGATCAGCCCGAATCCCCAGCTCAGGGTCGGTCCGAGCGTGCCATCGATGCCGCCGAACAGTGTGAAATTGTGATCGAGCGGGCCGATCGTCTGCCCGGTCGTCAGGTACCAGGCGACGTTACGCCAGACCAGCAGGCCGCCAAGCGTCACGATGAAGGCGGGCACGCCCAGATATCCGACGATCCAGCCATGGAACGCCCCGATCAGGACGCCAGTAAGCACGCCGACGCCAATCGCGATCGGCGCCGTGGCCGGGTGATTGAGGCCGAGGCCGAGCCACTCCGGCGTCACCACCGTCTGCGTCATCGCCATCATGGCGGAACAGGTCGCCAAAAGGGAACCGACGGAAAGGTCGATATGCCGCGTGACGATGATGAATACCATTCCCGTCGCCATGATGGCGACCGAGGCGGTCTGGATCGTCAGGTTGAAGATATTGCGCGGCGTCAGGAACCGACCGTCCAGAAGTCCGCCGGTCAGGATATTGAAAACGAGGCAGATGACGATAAAGGCGCCAATCATGCCAAGCAGGCGGGTATCGAGTTCCAGCGACGCGATGATGTTGCGCGGCTTCGCCGGCGCGCTCGCCGTAGTGGACGTGTCGGTCATGGCCGTCTTCCGAGTGTCAGTATCTGTACGCCCCCACCCGAAGGATGGGGGCGTCGATCACGCTTTGTGTAATAGACGGAAGATGTCAGTTACAGGGGGACGGGCCGTTCGACACGCCCTGACAGAGATCTTCCTTGGAAATCCAGCCGGCGTCGACGACGACGTCAAGATTGTCCGCGGTGACCGGCACCGGAGCCAGGAACTTGGCAGTCATGGTCGTGCCGGCCGGCGACGTCCATTCCTGAGCGCCTTCGATATCCGCCATGGCCGTTCCGCCGGCAAGCTTGGCGGCGATATCGCCGGCATTCTTGCCGAGTTCACGCGCGTCCTTCCAGACCGAAACGGTCTGCGTACCCTTGGCGACGCGGTTCAGAGCAGCGTGGTCGCCGTCCTGACCGGAAACCGGGATGCCTTCCAGACCCTGCGCGGTCAGCGCAGCGACAACGCCACCCGCGGTGCCGTCATTGGAAGCAACGACGGCGTCGACCTTGTTGTCCTGCGCCGTCAGGATCTGCTCCATGTTGCGCTGCGCGTTGGCCGGAAGCCAGCCATCGGTATAGGCCTCGCCGACAATGGTGATGTCGCCGGCGTCGATGGCGCTCTGCAGGACTTCCTGCTGACCGCCGCGCAGGAAGTCTGCGTTCGGATCGGTGGGCGAACCCTTGATCATGACGTAGTTGCCCTTCGGCGCGGCCGCGAGAACGGCGCGAGCCTGCATGCGGCCAACCTCGACGTTGTCGAAGGTCAGGTAGAAGGCGCGGCTGTCTTCGATCAGGCGGTCATAGGCGATGACCGGGATGCCCTCGTCGGCGGCGGCCTGAACGGCCGGAATGATCGCCTGGGTATCCTGGGCGAGCACGATCAGCGCGTCGACGCCCTGCGCCATCAGGCTTTCCACGTCGGAAAGCTGCTTGGCGGAAGACGACTGCGCGTCGGTCGAGATGTAGGTATCGCCATTCGCCTCGATGGCGCCCTTCATGGCCGCCTCGTCGGTCTTCCAGCGCTCTTCCTGGAAGTTCGACCAGGACACGCCGATGGTCTTTCCATCCGCCCAGGACGAACCGACCATGGCAACGGACAGAACTGCGCCCGCAAGGAGCGCGCTCGTAAACTTCTTCATATAAACCTCCCGGTGCATCGAAATGCATTAGAGGGTCGAATCAGCGATCCGGACCCGTTGATGAAGCCTTTAATTCAAGCCTCAAAAAAAATCGTGACTCAAAAGAGCTTGCATGTCAACATGAAAGGAAATCGATTAAACTATTGCAATGCAACAATTTTTCTTTTGCACTGCACCCGGGACGAGAGGAGGCGACCTGGACCATGACCACGGTTCTCCGTTCGGACGATATGCGCCGGCTCAATCGATTGCGTATCATACAGATGGTCCGCCGCAAGGGCGCAATTAGTCGTAGTGAAATCGCCCAGGCGGTCGCGCTGAGCCCGGCGACCGTGTCGACGATCTCCAACGACCTGATCACGGAAGGCGTCCTGACGGCGCGCGGTAATGACGCTGCGCCCAATACCGGGCGCGGTCGGCCCAGCATACATCTGTCGGTCAATCCCGGATTCCGTCACGCGGTGCTGATCATTCTCAAGATCGGCGCGATCAACATCTCCATCGTCGACTATGCCGGCGCGATTGTCGCCCACCAGGATTTCCATATCGACATGGCCACGATCGCCATGGACGAATTCCGCGCGACGCTGATCGCGGAAATCCGCCAGACCTGGCAGGCCTCCGGCCTCCCCGGCGACCAGTTGGCACGCATTTCTGTCGGCATCCAGGGCACAACCGATATAGCCGGCCAGAAATTGCTCCGCTCGCCCATGACGCCGCTGACTGACATCCCGGTCGCGCGCTGGCTGGAGGACGAATTCGGCGCGCCGGCCCGCCTCACCAACGACTGCGACCTGATCGCCCGGGCGCTGAACTGGCGCGATCCGGAGCTATACCGCGAGAATTTCGCCGCGATCCTGCTGGCGCATGGCGTCGGCATGGGGCTGTTCCTGCGAGGAAACATCATCAACGGCACGCAATCCTCCGGCACCGAGTTCGGACACATGCTGCACCGTCCGGGCGGTGCGCTTTGCCGTTGCGGCGCGCGCGGCTGTATCGAGGCGAATGCCGGCGACTATGCTATTGTGCGCCGCTATCGCGGCGATCCGGAGAATACGGCCCCGGCCAGCCATGTGACCGCCGCGGAAATCGCCGAGATCGCCGAGGCCGCACGCGGACAAAATACAAGGGCGCTCGATGCGCTTGCCGCCGCCGGCCGGGCGCTCGGTTCGGGTCTGGCCGGCATTTATGCCCTCGTCGACCCGTTCCGCATCGCCTTTGTCGGACACGGCGTCGCCGCCTTCGAATTCATGGAGCCGGCGCTGCGCGAGATACTGGAGAATTCCAATGCCAATGCCGCCAAGGACATCCCCATCGACCTGTTTCCCGACGATCTACCGCTGGTTCTCGAAGGCTGCCGCATCGATGCGCTCTCCGAGATCGACGCCATTCAGGCGGAACGGCTCGGCGAGCAGGCAAGAGCGTGAGGAAACAACCATGAGGCAGACGATGAAACCGATCCACGCCTTGCTAACCGCCCTCGCCTTTTCGGCGCTGACACCGGCGATGGCCGACGAGATGAACGAGCCCTGGGCGGAGCGCGCGATCAGCGGGCATGTCGATCAGTCGACGCTGAAGGGACGGCTCGACCGCGAGACGCTGGATGCGTTGCGCGACAAGGGCGAGACGCTGTTCGGCGCGAAATTCACCGAACTCGACGGCGCCGGGCGCAAGGTGGCGACGCAGGCGATCATCCCGACCAAGCGCAAACGCCCGCCGGATCTCGAATTCCAGCGCATCGCAGGCATGGACGCCAATTCCTGTTCGAGCTGCCACAGCCACCCGGTCATCGGCGGTGCTGGAGACTTCACCGTCAATGTTTTCGTCAATGAAGGCTTCGTGAACGCCGATTTCGACACGGTCGATCCGCAATTCTCCAATGAACGCAACACCAACCATCTGATGGGCGCAGGCCTTGTCGAATTGCTGGCGCGCGAGATGACGGCCGATCTGCACCGGATCCGCAAGGAAACGCTGCACACGGCGCGCGAGACCGGCGAGCCGGTGACGGCGAACCTCGTCACCAAGGGAATTTCCTTCGGCAGGATCACCGCCGAACCGGACGGCATTCTCGATATCGCGAAAATCGAGGGCGTCGACACCGATCTCGTCATCCGGCCCTTTTCGCAAAAGGGCGTTATGACCTCGCTGCGCCAGTTCGGCGTCAATGCGATGAACCAGCATCACGGCATGCAGGCCGACGAGCGGTTCGGTACGCGCTGGACCGGCGAGGCCGATTTCGACGAGGACGGCCATGACAATGAACTGACCGAAGGCGATATCTCGGCGCTGACAGCCTGGCAGGCGACCCTGCCGCCGCCGATCGTGATGGTGCCCGACAACGAGCGATGGCGCGAGGCGGCAGCCAAGGGCGGCGCGATGTTCGATACGATCGGCTGTAATGAGTGCCACGTGCGCGCCCTGCCCCTCAAAAGCCTCGATTTCACCGATCCGGGCCCCTTTGACGCAGCCGGCACATTGCGCGACGCCGAGATCGATGGCGCGATCTACGATTTGTCGCTGATGGACTGGGCGAAGGATCTGGAGACAAACGACAAGGGCGAGTATCTGATCCCGACCTTCGGCGACCTGAAACGTCATGTGATTACAGACCGGCAGGTCGCCGCGCTGGGCAATGAACTGCTCGGCCAGCGCTTCGTCGAGCGCAACGAGTTCCAGACGTCTGAATTGTGGGGCATCGGCTCGACCGCGCCCTACGGGCATCGCGGCGATTTCACGACGCTCGACGGCGTCATCCGCGCCCATGGCGGCGAAGCCCGCGCTTCGCGCGACGCCTATATCGACCTTTCCGACACGGACCGCAGCGCCCTCATCGCCTGGCTCAAGACATTGGTGATACCGCGATGAAAAAGCTCGCTTTTCTCATCCTTCTAGCAGGCCTGACCGGGGTCTCGCCGCTCGCCGCGCAGGACAATTCCGGCTCCGGCGACGCGTCGGAGACGGCAGCCGATCTGCCGATGGACGTGCCGGTCATGGTCGAGGAGGCGCTCGCTGCCGGCATCGACCACCAATATACCGGCCCGTGGGAGTATTTCGTCGGCGGCGGGGCTGCCGCGTTCGACTGCAATGGCGACCGCCTGCCCGATCTCGCGGTCGCCGGGGGGACGTCGAAAGCGAGCCTCTATGTCAACCGCAGTGCCATCGGCGGCGAGTTGCGCTTCGAGGAAAAGGCCGACGCCCTGCCGGACGATACGCGCGACAAGGTGACCGGCCTCTATCCGCTCGATATCGACAATGACGGCCACCGCGACCTCGTCGTGCTGCGCGTCGGCGAGAACATCATCCTGAAGGGCGGGCCGGATTGCAGCTTCACCGAAGCCAACCGCGCCTTCGCCTTCAATGGCGGCCGTGCCTGGACGACGGCCTTTGCGGCGACCTTCGAACCGCATCTGCCCTTCCCGACGCTCGCCTTCGGCAATTATGTCGATCGCTCCGCGCCGGGCTCGCCCTGGGGCACATGCCACGACAACGAACTCATTCGCCCGATTGGCGGCGGCGAACGGCCGGACTATTCCGAACCGAGCATGCTGACGCCCGGCTATTGCGCGCTCTCCATGCTGTTTACCGACTGGAACCGTTCCGGGGAGCCGGCGCTGCGCGTCACCAATGACCGGCAATACTATCGAGAGGGGCAGGAACAGCTTTGGCGTGTGTCTCCAGACCGGCCGCCCCGCCCCTACCGCCGCTCCGACGGCTGGCGGCGCATGCAGATCTGGGGCATGGGCATCGCCGAGGCCGACCTGAACGCCGACGGCTATCCCGAATATGCGCTCACCTCGATGGGCGACACCAAGCTGCAGACGCTCGACAGCGAGGCCGAGCCGGACCGGCCCGTCTATCGCGACATCGCCTTCGACGAGAACGCCACCGCCCACCGGCCCTATACCGGCGACGACCTGAAACCCTCGACCGGCTGGCATGCGGAGTTCCAGGACTTCAACAATGACGGAAGGCTCGACCTGTTCATCGCCAAGGGCAATGTCCAGCAGATGCAGGATTTCGCGGCCTATGACCCGGACAATCTGCTGCTCGGGAAAGCCGGCGGCGGGTTCCTCGAAGCGGGCGACAAGGCCGGCATCGCCCTGCCCCGGCGCGGGCGCGGCGCGGCGATCGCCGATTTCAACATGGACGGCATGCTCGACCTCGCCGTCGTCAACCGCGAGGCACCCGTCAGCCTCTTCCGCAATGCCGGCGGGCGTACGGCAGCGGGCGGGACTCGGCCGATGGGCAACTGGCTGGAGATCGAACTGCGCCAGGACGGCGTCAACCGCGACGCGATCGGCGCAACGGTGACCGTGAAGTCCGGCAACGAGACGCGCACCCGCAAGGTGCATGTCGGCGGCGGCCATGCCTCGGGCTCGGCCGGCTTCATCCATGTCGGCACCGGAACCGCCGAGCGCGCCGAGGTCCGGATCCAGTGGCCGGACGGCGAATGGTCCGCGCCCTTCCGGGTCTTCGCCAACAATTTCGTGGTGATCGAACGCGGCGCGACGACGGCGCAGTATTGGTACCCGCCGGAATGACTGCGTAATGGGCGGCACCTTCTCCTGTACATGCGGCGAGGTTGTCTTCGAGACGACCGGAGATCCGATCGCAACAGTGATCTGCTGCTGCGATGACTGCCAGAAGGCCGGACACCGCCTGGAAGCGCTGCCGGGCGCCGCGCCGGTGCTCGACGAGCACGGCGGAACCGCGGTTGGCCTCTGGCCGAATGACAGGATAGCCTGCGTAAAGGGCGAACACCTGCTCGACAGCTTCAAGCTTCAAGAAAAATCGATCACGAACCGCGCCTATGCGACCTGCTGCAACGCGGCAATGATGATCCATTTCGATCGCGGACCGCACTGGAAATCGGTATTCCGCGATCGCGTCGATGGCCAGCCGCCTTCGCCGGAGGCGCGCATTCAGACGCGTTTCATCGAAAATACGCCGGATGACGGCATACCGTCCTATCGGCGTTTTCCGGCCGGCCTGATCGCACGGATCGCCTGGTCGATGGCGCCGATGCTGGCCCGCCGCCTCAGGCGCTGACCGCCCTCAGTCTCGGCCCGCGTGTCTTCATGTAGAGCGTGCCGACGATCACGAGATTGACGGCTGCGGCATAGGCGGCGATCGCATAGGCCATCGAGTAGTCGCCGGTCATATCGAACAGGAAGCCGCCGAGATAGCCGCCATTGGCGTGACCGACCCAGCCGAACAGGTTGACGATGGCCATGGCCGACGCCCGTCGGGACGGGTGGGTGAGCGAGGCGATCGACACCAGAACGCCCGTCATCACGCCGGCATAACCGAAGCCGTAGATGACCGCGTAGAGATAGAAGCCAGACAGGCTGTCCATCCAGATAAACCCGTAGACGAGCAGTCCCATCCAGGCCGTCGCGGTCATATAGGCCGGGAGCGCGCCGATAATGTCGGCCAGTTTTCCGAAGGCGACACGGCCGGCGATCGCCACCATCAGCATCAGGAAGATGACGCTGCTCGCCTCGTCCAGCGCGAAACCGCGGTCCTGGATGAGCGGAACCAGATGCATCAGCGGGACCGACATACAGGTGCAGCAGAGCAGGATCGCAGCGCTCATCATCGGGATTACCAGACGGGCGGGCGGATAGGTTTTCTCCTCCACAGCCCGGGCCGATGCGCTTCTGCCCGATATCGCCGGTGCCTGGCGCAGCAGCAGCGACAACGGCACGAGCACGGCGAGCATGATCGCGCCGGTTATGCCGAGAGCGCCGCTGATGCCGAAACTCTTGATCAGGAAGGACGAGGCGAAAGGCACGCCGCCCTGCCCGAGCGCCTGTCCGCCGGACGCAATGCCGATGGCAAGTCCCGCCCCGACAGGAAACCAGTTGCCGACCGACGCCATGATCGGCGGAAAGATCGCTGCGGCGCCGAAAAAGCCGGCGAGGAACATCAGCACGTAGAACTGCCAGAGCGCATGCGCCAGCGAGGCCGCCAGATAGCAGGCTCCGATGGCGAAGGCGCCGAACATGACGACCGGCCGGGTTCCCCGCCGGTCGGCCTGCGGGCCCATGATCAGGCCGCCCGCGGCAAGCCCGACAATGCCGGCGACGTTTATGAGCGCGATATCGCCGCGCTCCCAGCCATAGGCGTCCTGCATCGGGATGACGAAGGCCGACATGCCGTTGACGATGGAGCCCATGGATACGGCGAGAATCAGTGCGGACGCGAAGAGGACGGTCCAGCGATAGGCAGGCAAGTCACCTGTGTTCGGCATGTTTCCCTCCCGGACCATTCAACACGGTCAGGTTACCATGCGAGAAGCGGATGAACCAGAAAGCCGACGGGATTCAGGCTGCGGACGGCTTGTTCGGCGGTGACGGCTTGCGGACACCGCCGGAATCCAGAATGAACTTGTTGGAACGGACGAGCTTGTCGCGCATGTTGCGCGAGAACCCGCCTTCCAGCGCATTCTTGATCTCCGGCTCTTTCTTGAGAAGCTCGCGAAGCCTGCCGGCCTCGATGGCCCAGTAGCGGCTCGTGGTCTTCAACCTTACGGTGCCGTTCGCCGGCTCGCCATTCATCACCGTCATTTCGCCGATGAACGATCCCGGATCGCAGACCGCGACCGGATGCTTCCCTGAATAGACCAGCGCCTGCCCGGTAGCGAGATAGACGAGATGGTCGACGGGCTTGCCTTCCGTCGTCAGATCGGTCTCCTCCTCGCCGGTTATCCAGATACCCTGATTGAGCAGCTTGCGGCGCTGGCTCATGGACAAATCCGGCAGGTGCCCTTCCATGAAGACCTTTTCCTCGTCGCTGAACCGCGCCGACCGGTTTTGCTGCCAGGTGATCGCGAGTTGCACGATATTGACCAGCACGAGCATGCTTTCCCAAAAAACGCCGACCGGATCCTTGAGCCAGACGGTGTCATAGAGAATCGACATGAAGGCCGAGAGGATGACGAGAATCCGCAGCAGCGTCATCCCCCGCATCATCATCGACAGAACGAGCAAAAGGTAAGATGCATGACCGACGAGGCCGCCGGTGGAAAAAGCAGATTCGAGCGTAAGTTCCATGCGTTGCGATCATGCTGGCTGCGGGACAGACATAAAATGTCGAATGCGCAATGATTACAAGCTTGCGCCCGCAGCGCGCCCAATCATGCGGCGTTTCCTTCACGAACTGTTCAACGCGGCCAGAGCGATAAGTCTGATAATATCGGGACCTTCGATGTGAGGAGCCCCCATGACCGAACATGACCGCAGACTGACCGCGAAAGATTTCAGCCCGGAACTGCTTGAACTCTATGATTTCTACGCGCATGGCATCATCACCAAGCGCGAATTTCTGGACCGGGCCGGCAAGTTCGCCATTGGCGGCCTGACCGCGGCGGCGATCTTTTCCCTCATGAGCCCGGATTACGCGCTCGCCGAACAGGTGAGCTTCAACGACCCGGACATCAAGGCGGAGTGGATCACCTATCCCTCCCCCAACGGCCACGGCGAGATGCGGGCCTATTTCGTGCGGCCGACAACGATGGAGATGGCGCCGGGCGTCGTCGTGGTTCACGAAAACCGCGGCCTCAATCCCTATATCCAGGACGTTGCCCGGCGGGTGGCGAAAGCCGGCTTCATTGCCATGGCGCCCGACGGACTGACGCCAATGGGCGGATATCCCGGCAATGACGAGGCCGGACGGGAATTGCAGCGCCAGGTCGACGGCGAGAAACTGATGAACGATTTCTTTGCCGCGGTCGAGTTCCTGATGGACCACGATGCCGTTGCCGGAAAGGTCGGTATCACAGGTTTCTGTTATGGCGGCGGCGTCGCCAATGCTGCCGCGGTCGCCTATCCCGAACTGGGCGCGGCGGTGCCTTTCTATGGGCGGCAACCTGACCCGGCCGACGTGAGCAAGATCAAGGCCGCGGTTCTGCTCCATTATGGCGAACTGGACGAGCGCGTGAACGCCGGCTGGCCGGACTACAAGGACGCGCTGGACGCGGCGGGCACGACCTACGAGGCCTATATCTACGAGGGCGCCAATCACGGCTTCCACAACGATTCCACCCCGCGCTACGACGAGGCTGCGGCGGAACTGGCGTGGAGCCGGACGATCGACTGGTTCAAGCAGTACCTTGGGTAGCGCCTACCCCCGGTCGAGAACCTCGACGGCGAGGATCGTCGGCATGTGGCGGGCGATCTCCTGCCAGGTCTCGCCTTCGTCCATCGAGCCGAAGACCGAGCCCGAATTGGTGCCGAAATAGATGCCGGCGGGATCGCGCCGGTCTCCGCCCATCGCCTGCCGCAGCACGGTGAAAAAGCAGGCCTCCTGCGGCAACCCGTTACGCATGGCTTCCCAGTTCTGTCCGCCGTCGCGCGAGCGCCAGACGGCTGCCGCCGCGTCGTTCGGATAGCGGCCCTCCATGTCTCCATTGAGCGGGAAGGTCCAGATCGTGTCGGGATCGCGCGGGTGGACGCGAATCGGGAAGCCGAAGGTCGACGGCAGGCCGGCGGTGATATCGTCCCAGCTTCGCCCGCCATCGGCAGAGCGCCAGACGCCGTGGTGGTTCTGCTGGTACATGAGGTCGCTTGTGCCGGGCGCGCGCATCATGTTGTGCACGCAATGGCCGATCTCGCCGTCGCTCGGGCCGGCGGGATGATGATGGTCGGCGCAAGCACCGATATTGGACAGCCGGTTGCGGCGCTCCCAGCTCTGGCCGCCATCCTCGGACGCGAAGACGCCGGCCGCAGAGATCCCGATCCAGAGCTTCTTCGGGTCGGATGGATCGGTCACGATCGTGTGCAGCACAAGCCCCGCAGCGCCGGGATTCCACGATCCCGCCGAGGGGTGGTTGGCGAGGCCCTCCAGATGCTCGAACGACTTGCCGCCATCCGTGCTGGCGAGGAACTTCGCGGGCTTGGTACCCGCATAGAGCTTGCCATGCGCATGATGCAGCGACCAGATCTGCGAGAAGTCGTCACCGAAAGGAGGCGGTGTGTCGGTCCAGCCGATCATCGCCGCGAAGCCCGGATCATTGGCCGCCCACTCGTCCATCTTGCCGCTTGTGAGCTTGGTCAGTTCCCAGGTCTCGCCGCCGTCGGCAGAGCGCCAGACGCCCGCGCCGTGCCAGTCCCCGCCCCCACCGGCCCAGATCGTGCCGGTCTCCGGATCGCCAATCACGTGATTGATCGGCCAGCCGTCGCAATGTGGCCCGCTGACCTTCCAGCCGGAGCGGTCAGCGCCGCCCGAAACCAGGAATGCGCCCTTCGTTGTCCCGACCAGGACCGTGACCGTGCCGTCCGACATTTGCTCCCTCCATACGTTTGAAAGGAGCGTACCGCAATTTAGTTTGAGGTCAACGTATTTTGGAAACGGACTGGCCTGACAGGCCCCTCACGGCCTCAGCGCCAGCCGAGCGCCGGGGCAACGTGCGTCAGGATCGCCTCGATGACGTGGGCGTTATAGTCGACGCCGAGCGTGTTAGGCACGGTGAGCAGCAGCGTATCCGCCTCCGCGATCGCCTCGTCGCCCTTCAACTGTTCGACCAGCCGATCCGGCTCGTCGGCATAGGAGCGGCCAAAGATCGCGCGCATGTTCTCGTCGATATAGCCGATCTGGTCACTGTCCTTGCCGCCACGGCCGAAATACATCCGGTCGGTGTCGTTCATAAGCGCGAAGATCGAGCGACTGACCGAAACGCGCGGCGTGCGCGTATGGCCGGCCTCCTTCCAGGCCGCGCGATAGGCGCGGATCTGCTTTGCCTGCTGGATGTGGAACGGCTCGCCGGTCTCGTCGGTCTTGAGCGTCGAACTTTGCAGGTTCATGCCAAGTTTCGCAGCCCATTCGGCGGTCGCGTTGGAAGCCGCGCCCCACCAGATCCGCTCCTTCAGCCCTTCGGAATGCGGCTCCAGCCGCAGCATGCCGGGCGGGTTCGGAAACATCGGACGCGGGTTCGGCTGGGCGAAGCCCTTGCCGTCGAGCAATTGCAGGAAGACCTCCGCATGGCGGCGCGCCATCTCGGCGTGGGTCTCGCCCTCGGCTGGCTCGTAGCCGAAATACTTCCAGCCATCGATAACCTGTTCCGGCGAACCGCGGCTGATGCCAAGCTGCAATCGACCGCCGGCGATCAAATCGGCCGCGCCCGCATCCTCGACCATGTAAAGCGGGTTCTCGTAACGCATGTCGATGACGCCGGTGCCAATCTCGATCTTCGACGTGCGCGCGCCGACAGCGGCGAGCAGCGGGAACGGCGAGGCGAGCTGCCGGGCGAAATGGTGGACGCGAAAATAGGCCCCGTCGAGACCGAGTTCCTCGGCGGCCACCGCCAGTTCGATCGATTGCAGCAGCGAATCGGATGCAGTCCGCACCGGCGCACCACTGTCGGGCGACCAGTGGCCGAAGGAAAGAAAGCCGAGATTTTTCATGATTGCGTAACTCCAGCGAACGGGGCGCGCCGACAAGGCGCGGTGTTGTGCGTTACCTATGAATCCGCCCCCGCAACACGCAAGGGAGACAGATCGTTCAGCAAACGGACGCCCTTCAGCCTCCCGCCGGAATGCCCAGCAGCGCGACGGCAAAAGAAACTGCCGCGAGCGCACCGAACAGAACGACCCTGCCCTGCTCCCCGCGCTCTCGCGCCACTGCCACTGCGACCATGCATTGCATGGCGTAGAACAGTCCGAATGCGCGCGACGCGAGCGCGACGAGGGAGACGACGTCGGTGGCCCAGATGACCAGCAGCGAGACCGCGCCGATCAGGACATAGGCATGACGCGCATTGACGTGCTTGTGCGTTGTTTCCGAGATCAGGCCGCTTCCCCCGATGGAATCGGCGACAGCCGCGCTGAACTGGCTGGCTATCGCCCCGCCCGCGACCACGAAGGGAAGCCAGGGAGAAACATGGCCAACGACGCCGATGAATGCCGCAACGTCGGTGCCGGAGGTGAACAGCGGGTAGAGCGGCACAGCCAGGATGAAGAACGCCAGATAGACCAGCGACGACGAAATCTGCGCGCGCCGCATAGCCGAGATACGCGTCTGCGCATCATAGAGATCGCCCATGAACCGGGTCGTCTCGAAGCCCTGCACGATAATCAGAAGACCCATCAGGAAGCGCAGCGTGTTCCAGTCGAATGTGTGCGGTCCCTGAAGGGCGGCCGTCCAGCTGTAGCCGGACGGCAGAGCCAGTCCGAAGACGAGAAGCGAGACCAACAACGCGGTGATAGCGGCCAGATTGGCGCTGACGGTGAAGGTCTCGGCCTTCTCGACGCCATGCAGCCCGCGAACAGCGCCGACAAGGCAGATGGCTGAGACGATGGTGCTGGCGGCGACCTTTTCGAGAGCGGGGTCCGTGTAGCCGAGCAGCTTCATGCCGAAGGCCGACAACAGGACGAGATAGTAGGAGACAGAGATGAAATAGGCGCCGATGAGCACGATCTGCGACACCGTCTCGACGGACTTGATGACGTGACCCGGCTTCGCGCCTTCGAGGAGCGGCTCGGCGTAACGGATATTGTATCGGACCGCGCCGCCGATCAGATAGGCGAGCGCTGTCAGCGCGACCACGGCGGCGATCGCCCAGACGCCGATTGCGCTGGCCATCAGCGGGACCGAAACCAGAAATCCGCTGCCGATGATCGACGCCAGAGGCGTCACCGTTGCCGCCCAGCCCTTATTGCGACGAACAGGCGGACTGACGAGGACCGCGAAGGCGACGACAAGCGTGCACACCATCGCGATATTCAAAAGGCTCACATTATCTCTCCCGTCGCGGTCGAATGTCCTGCCGAATTCCGCAAATATGGCTGCCGGATCGACAGCCAGGTGGGCGACGTGCCGGTAAAGCCTGCGCCCGCCGATACAGTAGACGGGACGGATGCGAAAGCGCCCGCCCCGAAAGTTCCGTGTCACGGCATTAGGTTGCAAAGCGCGCCTTAATCGGCACCGCAACAGCACAAGGGACTATTTCCTGCCCGGCGTGCCGTCGTCTTCGCCATTGTTCGCCACCGGCAGAACCTTCTTGCGCGTAATCGTGAAGTGGATGCCGTCTTCGGAATCCAGCATCAGGATAATGTCGAAGACGCAGTCGTTGCCCTCCCAGCACCCTCTACGCCACTCGCTCACAAGGCTGTACTGGCTGGACCGTCTGAACGCGTTTTCGGGCGGAGAGACAAGCACGGCCTGCAGGCGGTAGGAGACCTGTGAAACGAACTGCGCAGCGGTGCCGAACATTACGTCGTCGACCTGCTCGTCCGGGTAATCCCAGGCCCTTGTCCAGATCACACTGCACTCTCCGTACGGGGTCTCGTCCGTCGGCATGCCGAACCTGATAATGGGGTAGCCCTCGGCGAAATCGCCCTCTTCCGTACCGGTTTTCGACAAGACGGTGCGGCGCGCGTCCTTGACCGTTTCGTCGCCGAAGAGATGGAAGGATGGCGAAACGATCAGATAGCCGTCCGGAGCAAGCGCCCCGGGAAGGTCACTCGACACAGGCTGATCGATGCAGGCTGTCCGGAAGGCGCTCATGACGTTGAGGATGCCGCGCAGATCCGAGACGTGCTCGAACGGGAAGTCGATGTGATCCGGCTCCTGCGCCGCAGCATGTGCGGTAAGCAGTGGCCCGACGAGCGCGATGCATGCCAGCAGGCGCAATTGGTGCGTGAGATGGCGGAATGCGAATGTCTTCATGATTGCCGGCAACCCAGTCAGGTTTCTCCCGAAAGCGGCCAGCTTATCACGGTGCCCGTCGAACGACACTGACGGGATTCGGTATCGTGCAGCGCCCCTCGACGCAGCTGCCATGTTCGATGTGGCGTGGCAGTAACGTGTCCTGACCTGCGAGGCGAGGATACTCGCCACGCCTTGATCGCCGGGAAACGGAAACAGCCGCCTCCCGGCGCGAAACGCTACTTCTTGCCGGGCGTGCCGTCGAACTTCTTCTCGAGCGTATCCCAACAGTCGATGTAAGTGTCCTGCAAGGGCGCTTCCTTGGCCGCGAACTCCGTCAGGTGTTGCGGGAAGCGGGTCTCGAACATGAAGCTCATCGTGTTGTCGAGTTTTTCCGGCTTCAGGTCGGCATTCGACGCCTTGTCGAAGGCGTCGCGGTCCGGCCCGTGCGGCAGCATCATGTTGTGCAGGCTGACGCCGCCCGGCACGAAGCCCTGCGGCTTGGCGTCGTACTGTCCGTAGATGTTGCCCATCAGCTCCGACATGATGTTCTTGTGGTACCAGGGCGGCCGGAACGTGTCTTCCATGACCATCCAGCGCTCGCGGAACAGCACGAAATCGATATTGGCCGTGCCCGGCACGCCGGACGGCGCGGTCAGGACGGTGAAGATCGACGGGTCCGGATGGTCGAACAGGATCGAGCCGATCGGGCAGTAATTGCGCATGTCATATTTCACCGGCGCGTAATTGCCATGCCAGGCGACGACATCGAGCGGCGAATGGCCGATCTTCGTCACATGGAACTGGCCGCACCATTTGATGGTGACGGCTGAGGGCGCCTCGCGGTCCTCGAACCATGCGACCGGGGTCTTGAAGTCGCGACGGTTGGCCATGCAGTTGGCGCCGATCGGCCCCCTGCCCGGCAGCTCGAATTTCTGGCCGTAATTCTCGCAGACGAAGCCGCGCGCGGGGCCGTCGACCAGTTCGACCCGGTAAACGAGGCCGCGCGGGATGATCGCGATTTCCTTCGGCTCCAGCTCGATGACGCCGAGTTCGGTGTAGAAACGCAGCTTTCCTTCCTGCGGCACGACCAGAAGCTCCGAGTCAGCCGAGTAGAAATAATCGTCCACCATGGATTCGGTGACGAGATAGATATGGCTCGCCATGCCGACCTGGGTGTTGACGTCACCGGCCGTCGTCATGGTGCGCATGCCGGTCAGCCATGTCAGCGGCTCATCGGTCATGGCGACGGGGTCCCAGCGATACTGGCCGAGCGAGATGACGTCAGGATCGACATTCGGCGCCGATTTCCAGTAGGGCAGCTTGATCTTCTCGTAGCGGCCGGAATGCTTCACCGAGGGGCGGATGCGGTAGCACCATGTCCGCTCGTTCTGATGGCTCGGCGCGGTGAAGGCCGTGCCGGAAAGCTGTTCGCCGTACAGGCCGTAATTGCATTTCTGCGGGCTGTTCATGCCCTGCGGCAGCGCGTCCGGCAGCGCCTCGGTCTCGAAATCGTTGCCGAAACCGGGCATGTATTGCAGGTCGTTCGCCGTCACGGCCCGGCCGGTGACGGTGGAAGGGGTCTTGTCGAGCATGGGGATCCTCCTCGCCAATTACTCTGATTGAGCGCAAAGATAATTGTTGCGTTTGTAACTATCAACGTCGACTTCGCGGCGACCGGCTGATTCGAAGAAACCGCCTTTCGCGGCTCAGAAAATCGACTGCCGCGCCCGCGACAGGAAAAAGCCGTGTCCGTCGCGGTTGCGGCATTCCAGCCCCTTGCGGGAAGATTGGCACGTGAAACCGCCGAATTCCCCGGTGACGCCATATTCGGCCCGGTCGAACCCGTCCTTGTTTCGGTCGAGTGTCTCGCAGAGCAGTTCCGCTGGCCCCTCCTCCTTCATGTAGAAGGCGTGCCCCCAATCCAGCCCGCAATCGGTGGGGCGTGGCGCCGCGGGCGGCCCGCTCCGCTCGATAATCGTGCAGTGAATATCGGACAATACTTCGAAATCCTCACCGACCGAGCACTGGATGTTCTCCGACGGCGTTTCGAAGGTCCAGACATCGGCCGCGGCCGGAATAGCGAAAGCCAACAGAAACAGAAGCACCAGGCGAAGCATGATATCCCCTCGGTGAAGTGCACAACCCGCGCCGATTAAAGAGCCATTTTCCGGGACGGTCCACCGCGACCAGAAAAAGGCACGCTTTCCGCGAGGCCGGCCGTTTTCACAATCTTCCCGCAAGGCTCGCGAAATAACCATTCGTTAACCTTGTTTAACGTAGTCCTTTCGACAACGGAAAATTAACCATGTCCGAAACGCTGACCGCCGAAAAACCCATTCGCCTCAAGGGCCGCTCGATCCTCGCGCTCGTGCTGTCGCCGGAGTTGCCGTTTGACGACTGGCTGCGGCGGCTGGACGATCTCGCAGCCCGTTCAGCCGGATATTTCCTCAAACGCCCAATCATTCTGGACATTACCGGCCTCGACATCGAGCGCGAACAGGTCCGCGACCTCGTCAGCCGGCTTGGCGACCGGGACGTGCGAATCATGGGCATCGAGGGTGCGGCTCCGTCACAGCTTGCAGCGGACCTCCCGCCGGCGATGAGCGGCGGCCGTCCGGCCTCGGATATCGACCCGGCGGATATACAGGCCGAATCGCCGCAACCGGCAGCACAGTCGAAACCCGCCGCTCCCGAATGGAAGCCCGGACGGACCGTACCCTCCATCATCGTCACCGAGCCGGTGCGCTCGGGCCAGTCGCTGATGTTCGAGGGCGACATCACGGTTGTCGGCTCGGTCGGCTCGGGCGCGGAAGTCGTAGCGGGCGGCTCGATCCACATCTACGGGACGCTGCGCGGACGCGCGGTGGCCGGTTCGGCGGGTGACGCCTCGGCGCGAATCTTCTGCTCCAAACTGGAAGCGGAACTCGTCGCGATCACCGGTCTCTACAAAACTTCCGAGGATCTCGAACCCGAATTGCGCGGCAAATCCGTGCAGTTCTGGCTGAAGAACGACGTATTGATGGTTGAAAAACTGGGCTGATCCGGCAGCGCGACCGGAATGAAGGAGAGCAGGCAATGGGAAAGGCGATCGTCGTAACATCGGGCAAGGGCGGTGTCGGCAAGACAACGACCACCGCGGCGCTTGGCGCGGCTCTGGCGAGCCGCGGCGAGAAGGTCGTGGTCGTGGATTTCGACGTCGGTCTGCGCAATCTCGACCTTGTCATGGGCGCCGAGCGTCGGGTCGTCTATGACCTGATCAACGTGATCCACGGCGAAGCCAAGCTGCAACAGGCGCTGATCCGCGACAAGCGGCTTGAGAACCTCTATCTGTTGCCCGCCTCCCAGACCCGCGACAAGGACAAGCTGACGCCGGAAGGCGTCGAGCAGGTGATCACCTCGCTGAAGAAGAATTTCGACTGGGTGATCTGCGACAGCCCGGCCGGTATCGAACGCGGCCCGACCATGGCGATGCGCCATGCCGATGTCGCCATCGTCGTGACCAATCCGGAAGTCTCATCGGTGCGCGATTCCGACCGCATCATCGGCCTTCTGGACGCCAAGACCGCCCGCGCCGAACGCGGCGAGCGCGTAGAGAAGCATCTGCTTCTGACCCGCTACGATCCGGTCCGCGCCGAATCGGGCGACATGCTGCAGGTCGATGACGTGTTGGAGATCCTGTCGATCCCGCTGCTCGGCATCATCCCGGAAAGCACGGACGTGCTGCGCGCTTCCAACCTCGGAACGCCGGTCACGCTGGCCGACAAGCACAGCGAGACGGCGCAGGCCTATTTCGCCGCCGCGCGCAGGCTGACGGGCGAGTCCGTTCCGATCACCATTCCGACCGACCGGCGCGGATTCTTCGGCAAGTTCTTCGGAAGGAAGGCCGCATGAACATCCTCCGTTTTTTCGTCAAGCCGAAGTCGGCTTCGACGGCGAGAGAGCGATTGCAGGTGCTGCTCGCCCATGAGAGGGCTTCGGTGGGCGGCAACGATCTGGTCGCCCTTCTCCGCGATGAAATCCTCGCTGTCATCTCCAAGCATGTGAAGGTCGACAGCAACAAGGTCTATGTGAAGCTGGAACGCGGCGCCCAGGTCTCGACGCTTGAGGTCGATGTCCAGATTCCCTTCGACCGGGGACAAAAAAGGGCGGCCTGAGGGCCGCCCGCATGAAACTTCGCAGTCCCGACGCTGTCATACCGCGTCGAAATCGAGCACCAGCTTCTCGCTTGTCGGCCGCGCCTGACAGGCGAGAACGTACCCCGCATCGGTCTCCCAGGGCTCCAGCGCGTAATTGACGTCCATCTCGGCGGAACCCTCGACCACCTTGCACCGGCAGGTGGCGCACATGCCGCCATGGCAGGAATAGGGCAGATCGAGACCCTTGGCCGCCGCCGCATCGACGACGCGCTTCGACGGATCGTCATAGGAAAAGCTCTTCGAGACGCCATCGAGGACCACCTCGACGGTGGCGCCCTTCTCCGCCGCGTCCCGCGCAGCCTTCGAGACCACGCGCGGCCGGCCGTCCGTGGTGAACCGCTCGAAATGGATGCGGGCCTTGTCCGCGCCAAGCGCTTCGAGCGCCTGCGCCGCTTCATCGATCAGTTCGCCCGGTCCGCAGATATAGATGCCGTCTGCTTCGCCCGGTTGGATCAGGCCGGCGCGCGCCAGCTTTTCGAGCCGCGCCGCATCGATGCGGCCGTTCAACAGCGGCACGTCCTGCGTCTCGCGGCTCAGGATATGGACCGTGCGGAAGCGATCGAGGAAGCGGTCCTTCAGATCCTCCAGTTCCTCGCGGAACATGATCGAGCCGGTCTCGCGATTGCCGTAGACCAGCGTCACTTCGCTTCCCGGCTCGCCCTCCAGCGTGGAGCGGATGATCGACAGCACCGGCGTGATGCCGGAGCCGGCGGCTATCATCAGGTAATTGTGGTCCGCGCCTTCTGTGACATCGACAGCGAACCGGCCCTGCGGCGGCATCACCTGGATGATGTCGCCGGCATTGAGCCCGTCATTGACAAAGGCAGAGAACAATCCGCCATCGACCTTCTTCACGCCGACCCGCAGGCGCCCCTCGCCGAGGCCGGAGCAGATCGAATAGGAGCGGCGTACATCCTCGCCACCGATGGTCGCGCGCAGCGTCAGGTGCTGGCCGGGCCTGTAGCGGAACAGGTGGCGCAGATCCTCGGGCACGTCGAAGGCGACACAGACGGAATCCGGCGTCTCGCGGGTGACGGCGGCGACGGAAAGATCGTGGAATTGCAGAGACATGAGCCAGCTCTTCTCAAATGCACTTGAAATAGTCGAACGGTTCGAGACAGGCCTCGCACCGGTAATGCGCCTTGCAGGGCGTCGAGCCGAATTCGGAGACGCGCGCGGTCTCTGTCGACCCGCAACGCGGGCACGCCACCTCTGTCTCGCCGAACAGCGAGCGGATAGAGCCCGACGCCTCGACGGGCGGCGCGATGCCATATTCGCGAAGCTTCTCGCGCGCGTCCGCGCCGATCCAGTTGGTTGTCCAGGCCGGCGACAGGACGCGCTCGACACGGGTTTCGAACCCGGCCTCGCGCAACGCCGTCTCGACCGCCAGTTCGATGGCGAGCGTCGCCGGGCAGCCGGAATAGGTCGGCGTGACCCTGGCGACCGCAACGCCGTCGGCATCGATGTCGACGGAACGCAGGATTCCGAGATCGGCGACCGTCACGCAGGGGACTTCCGGGTCGGGCACGGAGGCCGCGGCGTCCCATGCCCTCGCCTGCAAGTCGGCGCGGTCCATGGCGGCCTCGGCTACCATGTCATGTCCGGATAGGCGCGCTGGATATATTGCAGGTCGGCGAGCAGATAGCCCATCTCCTCGCCATGGCGCCCCTTGCGCCCACCGCTCTGCTGCCACGCCTCATCCGGCGCGGAAAGCAATGCTTCTGCGAAGACATCGGCAATGACCTTGTCCCATTCCGCCTTCAGCGACGACGGATCAGGCGCGATGCCCGCTTCGGCGAGCGCCTCGGTCACGGCATCGGTTTCGAACATCTCGCCGGTATAGGGCCAGAGCGCCGAAACGGCCTCTTCCATGCGGTGCGCGGATTCTTCCGTCCCATCGCCGAGCCGGATCGTCCATTCAGCAGCGTGGCGAACGTGATAGGCGGCTTCCTTGACGGCCTTCGCGGCGATCGCCGCAAGCGTTTCGTCGGTCGACTTCACCGCCTCGCGCCACCAGGCCTGCATGAACACGGAGAAAAACAGCTGGCGGACGATCGTGTGGGCAAAATCGCCATTCGGCCGTTCGGTCAGAAGCAGATTGTGGTAGTCGCGCTCCAGTCGGACATAGGCGATCTGGTCCTCGTCGCGGCCCCTGCCCTCGACTTCGCCGGCATAGGTATAGAGCGACCGCGCCTGCCCGATCAGATCGAGCGCGATATTCGGCAGCGCCAGATCCTCCTCCAGCATCGGCGCATGGCCGCACCATTCAGAGACACGGTGGCCGAGCACCAGATGATCATCGCCGAGCCGGATCAGCAGCTCGAAAAGCTCCTCCTTCATCGTCATGCTCCTCCGGTCACATATGCCCGACTTCGTCAGGAATGTCGTAGAAGGTCGGGTGACGGTAGATCTTGTCGGCGGTCGGCTCGAACAATTCATCCTTGTCCTTCGGGTCTGACGCGGTGATTTCCGCCGACGGCACGACCCAGATCGACGTGCCCTCGCCGCGCCGCGTATAGACGTCGCGCGCAGCCTGCAGCGCCATCTCGGCATCCGCCGCGTGCAGCGAGCCGCAATGGCGATGCGCAAGGCCGTTGCGCGGCCGGATGAATACTTCCCAGAGGGGGGTCTCGTTGGTCATGCGTCTCACTCCGCTGCGATTTTCGCGGCCTCTTTGCGGGCCTTTCTCTTGGCCGCGTGGGCGTTTGCCGCCTCGCGCACCCATGCGCCGTCGTCCCAGGCTTTCCTGCGCGCCGCGATCCGTTCCCGGTTCATGGTCCCGCCGCCCTTGACGACGCGCCAGAACTCGTCCCAGTCGATCGGGCCGAAATCGTAACCCTGCTTTTCCTCGTTCCATTTCAGCTCGGGATCCGGGACTTTAAGCCCGATGAACTCCGCCTGCGGCACGGTCGCGTTGACGAATTTCTGCCGCAACTCGTCATTGGTGAAGCGCTTGATCTTCCACTTCATCGACTGGTCGCCATGCTGGCTTTCGGCATCATGCGGCCCGAACATCATCAGCGACGGCCACCACCAGCGATCGAGCGCGTCCTGCGCCATCTCCTTCTGGGCGTCCGTGCCGCGCGCCAGCGTCATCATGATCTCGTAGCCCTGGCGCTGGTGGAAGCTTTCCTCCTTGCAGACCCGGATCATGGCCCGCGAATAAGGCCCGTAGGAGCAGCGGCAAAGCGGGATCTGGTTCATGATCGCCGCGCCGTCGACCAGCCAGCCAATGGCTCCGATATCGGCCCAGGTCAGCGTCGGATAGTTGAAGATCGAGGAATATTTCGCCTTGCCGGCCAGAAGCTCCTCCGTCATCTGCTCGCGCGTCACACCAAGCGTTTCCGCCGCAGAGTAGAGATAGAGACCGTGGCCGCCCTCGTCCTGCACCTTGGCGAGCAGCGCCGCCTTGCGGCGCAGCGTCGGCGCGCGGGTGATCCAGTTGCCTTCCGGCAGCATGCCGACGATCTCGGAATGCGCGTGCTGGCCGATCTGGCGGATCAGCGTGCGGCGATAGCCTTCCGGCATGTCGTCGGTCGGCTCGATCTTCTCCTCGGCATCGATGCGGGCCTGGAAGCGCTCGAGAAACGCCTCGTCCTCCTCTGTCGAGGTTTGCGCCCCGATCAGTCCCTGGCTGTACATCGCTCCTCCGATCGATTGTGATAGCTGACTTAATATGTGACAGTTTTTCTCTAGCACAAGTTTATTTCGTAACACAATGGGAAAGGATGGCCGATGGGTTTCAGTTTGGACGACGCGGATAAGATGCTGGCCGGGATATTCGCACCCTGGGTTTTCGATCTCGGGCTGAAGACGCTGGGCCTGGACGATACCGGAGGCCGTTTTCTGCTGCCGGCCAATGACAGGCTCGTCCATGTCGGTGGAGTGATCTGCGGTCAGGCGACAGCCGGGGCCGCCGATACCTGCGCCATCGTGGCCCTCGCCGCCGTCAACGGCCGGTTCCGTTATTGCTCGACCGTCGACCTGTCGGTGAAATTCATGCGTCCGCTGCCGCCTGGGGACGCGGAAATCAGGGTTACAGTGCTCTCCAACGGCAAGCGCATGGCTTATGCGCAGGCGGACATCAGCGCAGTCGGTACAGGCAAACCGGCAGTCACGACCCTGATGACATTCGCCTATCTGGAAGACTGAGCGATCCGGCTTTGCGTTGAACGGCGAAAAGCTTTTCCCGTTCGGGACGGATCATCACCGATGCGCCGGGCAGGCTGGAATGCCCGGGATACGGACAACCGGTCCTGTCCGGCTTTCACTGCGAGCCCGGCCCGGACAGCCTGAGAGACATCGCTTCGCGACAAGCCGCCGGAAAAGAGCGGATAGCCGGTTAGCTTTTCGCGGTCGCGCCGCCGAAGCGCACCGAGAATTCCTCCGGGTCCGATAACGGCGGCAGTCCCGCATCGGTCAGCCAGGCTTCACTCGGAGCGACAAGTTCCTCGTAGACCGCCTTGACGCGTCCCCTTCCCTCCAGCCCTGGCCAGTTCGGCGGAAGCAGGGCGACCGGCAAGGGATAGGCCTTCAGGATGATCCGCCGCCATCCGTGGATCAGCAGGGTGCGCAAGGCGAGTGCGTCGAGCGGATCGGGTCGCGCCCCGCTTTCGAGGGCGACGATCAGCGGCTTAAGGGCATCGACGAACACGCTGACGGCCTCGCCGATATGGTCTAGATCCCAGAAACGATAGGCATCCGCCGGAGAAACGCCCGGCTGGTCGGCGATCACGAGATAGGTATCGAGGCCGGACGGAAGCGCCGGCGCGCCGGTTGTCTCCGGGCGTATCCATGTCCCGTTGCGCGAGGCGAAGCCGGAGGCTTCCAGATCGGCACCGGCGACGTCCTCGCCGAGGATCGGTACGACCACCGTCCAGCGGCCGTCCCATTGCGGCGGACCGGGCGCGTAGATCCGTTGCGTCGCGATGTCGAAGGCGCGGCGGCCGCCGCTGTCGAGGCTGTAGAAACTGCGCCGCCCCTCGCGTTCGCGTATCACCCAGCCTTCGGACGCCAGACGCGACAGCGCCGTGCGCACAGCGCCGGGTTCAATGCCGAGCCGGGCCAATATCTCCTGCAGTGCCTGCAGGGGGATCCTGCCGCCACGCGGGACGATCGCATCGCCGAAAACCGTGATGATCAACGACCAGACGCGTAACCGCTCCTCGCCGCGCAACGCGGCGATAATCGCTTCCCAGTCGTGCCCCTTTTCCGGCATGTCTTCCCCGAATTGTGTTGCAACACAAGGAGATACATCCCGGCGGGCCCGAAGCGCAACATCAATCGGACGCTTTACAGACCTTATGTAACATCTCGATAGGCGTTCATCGTGTGCAGTTCATAGGTCGCGACCGTCTCGTCATCCTGGTTGGTGAGGACAACATGCCATCGGACCTCGCCATAGGTGTCGGTACGTTTCGTCTTGCGCTTGACCGTCAGGGCGACCCGGATGGCATCGCCCGGTGAGACCGGCTTCTGGAAGCTAAGCCCCTCCAGGCCGACATTGGCGAGCACCGGCCCCGGCGCGGGATCGACGAAGAGTCCGGCGGCAAAGGATAAAAGCAAATAGCCATGGGCGACGCGCCCCGGGAAGAACGGATTGGCCTTCGCCGCCTCCTCGTCCATATGCGCGTAGAAAGTATCGCCGGTGAAATTGGCGAAATGCTCGATATCTTCCAGCGTGATCTCGCGGGACTGCGTGCGCAGCGTCTCGCCGATATCCAGTTCCTCGAACGTCCTGCGGAATGGATGGACGCCGGTCTCGACCGTTTTTGAGCCGGGCACGTACATGCCGGTGATCGCGGTGAGCATGTCGGGTCCGCCCTGTATGGCGATGCGTTGCATGTAGTGCATGACCCCGCGCACGCCGCCCATCTCCTCGCCGCCGCCGGCCCGGCCGGGCCCGCCATGCGTCATATGCGGCAGGGGAGAACCGTGGCCGGTCGATTCCCCCATGGAATCGCGGTTATTCACATAGATGCGGCCATGCCAGGCCCCTGCTCCGAGAACGGCGCTGCGCGCCACTTCCGGGTCATGGGTGATCAGCGACATGACGAGACTGCCGCCGCCGCGATTGGCCAAAGACACCGCCTCATCCAGCGTGTCGTAACCCATCACCGTCGAGACCGGCCCGAAGGCTTCCGTGCCATGGATTGCCGAGGCGCCGACCGGATCGGCGCAGCGGAACAGCATCGGCGGCAGAAACGCGCCGGTTTCGGCATCAGCGCCTTCGACGGCGAATGATGCCGGATCGCCATGCACGCATTCGGCCTCGGTGGCGATCACCGCGACCTTTTCGAGCACGTCGCGCACTTGAGCCATGGAGGCGAGCGGTCCCATGCGGACATTTTCCAGCGCCGGATCGCCGATCACGGTCTTTGCGAGCTTCGCGCGGATGGCGTCGATCACATCGCTTTCGAATGCCTTCGGCGCGATGATGCGGCGAATGGCCGTGCATTTCTGCCCTGCCTTTGCGGTCATCTCCCTGACCGCCTCCTTGACGAAGAGGTCGAATTCGGGCGTGCCCGGCGCGGCGTCCGGACCCAGGATCGACGCATTGAGACTATCCTGCTCCGCGATGAAGCGGACCGAATGGCGCAGGATATGCGGATTCGAGCGCAGCATCAGCGCGGTCGCGGCCGACCCGGTAAAGGAGACGACGTCCTGCGGGGTCAGCCGGTCGAGAAGGTCGCCCGTGCCGCCCGCGATGAATTGCACCGCGCCATCGGGCAGGATGCCGCTCTCGACGATCATCCTGAAACAGGCCTCGGCGACATAGCTGGTCGACGTCGCCGGCTTGACGATTGCCGGCACACCGGCGAGCAGCGTCGGGGCGAGCTTTTCCAGCATCCCCCAAACCGGGAAGTTGAAGGCATTGATGTGGATCGCAGCGCCCTGCAAGGGCGTCGCGACATGCTGGCCGAGGAAGGTGCCGTTGCGCGACAGCAGCTCGACGTCCCCGTCCACATAGACGTGGGAATCCGGCATCTCCCGCCTGCCCTTTGAGGCAAAGACAAAGACCGTGCCGATGCCGCCATCGATGTCGATCCAGCTGTCGGCCTTGGTGCAGCCCGCATGCAGGGAAAGATCGTAAAGCGTCTGTTTGCGCTCGCCGAGATAGCCGGCCAGCGCCTTCAGCATCCGCGCCCGGTCATGGAAGGTGAGCGCCCGAAGCGCCTGACCGCCCACATCGCGGGCATGGTCGAGCATCGCCTGGTAGTCGAGCGCCGAGCCCGCACGGGCGATGTCCTCGCCGGTCACAGCCGAAGCGATCGAACGCGCGTCGGGACCCGGCCTGACCCATCGGCCTGCGGCGAAGCTTTCCAGCGACAAAGCGGTCATGATGCGGTTCCTCCCTGTGCACCCGTTGAAAACAATATTGACCGGCCGGTCGGTTTATGCAACGATTTTCTCGAGATAGCGAATTCGTGGGAGGCGAAGGCGTGAGCGACACAATCCTGATCGAGAGCCATGACGGCTGGGTGGAGATCACCCTCAACCGCCCCGACCGGCGCAATGCGCTGAACGACGAGATGCATCTTGCCCTGCGCGAAGCGCTGGCCGATGCGGTCAATGACGAAAACTGCCGCGCCATTCTGATCACCGGCAACGGCAAGGGTTTCTGCGCCGGACAGGATCTGGGCGACCGCGATCCGCGCAAGATGGGCGGCCCGCCGGACCTCTCCGAAACGCTGAACACCTGGTACAACCCGCTGATCCGGATGATCCGCTCGGCGAAAAAGCCAGTCGTCTGCGCCGTCAATGGCGTGGCCGCAGGGGCCGGCGCCAATATTGCGCTGGCCTGCGACATCGTGCTGGCCGCCGAATCCGCTTCCTTCATCCAGGCCTTCGCCAAGATCGGCCTGGTTCCCGATGCCGGCGGCTCCTGGGCGCTGACCAACCTGCTGGGTGAAGCGCGCGCCAAGGCTCTGGCGCTGACCGGCGAGCCCCTGCCCGCGGCGAAAGCCGCCGACTGGGGCCTGATCTGGAAGGCCGTGGCCGACGACCGGTTGATGGAGGAGGCGCGAGCCCTCGTCTCCGGCTTCGCCAAGGGCCCGACCGTCGGCTATGCGCTGACCAAGGAACTGATCCACGCGGCTTCCGCCAATCCGCTCGATGCCCATCTCGACATGGAAGCGCAATATCAGGGGCGCGCGGGCCGCACGCCCGATTATGCAGAGGGCGTCATCGCCTTCTTCGACAAGCGCCCCCCGGCTTTCAGCGGCAAGGAATGACCGCGATGACGATCAGCGATCAGCAACGCGCCGAAAAAAGCGCCGAAGCGATGTGGGCGACCGACGATGCGTCGAAATGGTTCGGCATGAGCCTGGACGCCGTCGGCCCCGGCACGGCGACCATGTCGCTCACCGTCATCGACGCGCAGACCAATGGCCACAATATCTGCCACGGCGGGGTGATCTTCGCGCTCGCCGACTCGGCCTTCGCCTTTGCTTGCAATTCCTACAACAAGGTGACGGTCGCCCAGTCGAACTCGATCACCTATGTCGCCCCGGCCAGGACCGGGGATCGCCTGACGGCCATGGCCGTCGAGATCGCCCGCTCAGGACGGTCCGGGACGTGGGATGTCACCGTGACCAATCAGGACGGCGCGACGATCGCCCTGTTCCGGGGCCTTGCCCGCACCATCAGCGGCACCCTGTTCGAAGAAGAATAACGCTCGGGAGGAGATCGAGCCATGAAAGACATTGCGCCCGCACGCCACGAACTGGATCCAATCGAGATTGCCTCGCGCGACGAAATCGCCGCGCTGCAGCTGGAACGCATGCAGTGGTCGGTTCGCCACGCTTATGAGAACGTGCCGTTCTATTCGGAATCCTTCGACAAGGCCGGCGTCCACCCGGACGATCTGAAGGACCTGTCCGATCTCGCCAAATTCCCCTTCACCGTGAAGCAGAACCTGCGCGACAATTACCCGTTCGGCATGTTCGCCGTGCCGCGCGAACAGGTCGTGCGCGTTCACGGCTCTTCCGGCACCACCGGCAAGCCGACGGTGGTGGGTTATACCCGCAACGACATCGACAACTGGGCGACCGTCGTCGCCCGCTCGATGCGCGCCTCGGGCACACGGCCGGGCGATGTCGTCCACGTCTCCTATGGCTACGGCCTGTTCACGGGCGGCCTGGGCGCGCATTACGGCGCCGAGAAGCTCGGCTGCACAGTCGTCCCTGTCTCCGGCGGCATGACCGCCCGACAGGTGACGCTGATCGAGGATTTCGGCGCGTCCACCATCATGGTGACACCCTCCTACATGCTGTCGATCCTCGACGAATACCGCGCCCAGGGGCTCGACCCGCGCAACTCGCCGCTGCAGGTCGGCATTTTCGGCGCGGAGCCCTGGACCAACGCCATGCGCGCGGAGATCGAGCAGGCTTTCGACATGCACGCGGTCGACATTTACGGGCTTTCGGAAGTGATTGGCCCCGGCGTCGCCAATGAATGCGTCGAGACGAAGGACGGGCTGCATATCTGGGAGGACCATTTCTACCCGGAAGTGATCGACCCGGTCACCGGCGAAGTCCTGCCCGACGGCGAGAAGGGCGAACTGGTCTTCACCTCGCTGACCAAGGAAGCCTTCCCGATTATCCGCTACCGCACGCGCGACCTGACGCGGCTGATGCCCGGCACGGCGCGCTCGATGCGCCGCATGGAGAAGATCACCGGCCGCTCCGACGACATGATGATCATCCGCGGCGTCAACATCTTCCCGACCCAGATCGAGGAGCAGATCCTGAAGGTTCCGGCGCTGGCGCCGCATTTCCAGCTCGAACTGACCCGCGAGGGCCGCATGGACGAAATGACCGTGCATGTGGAGGCGCTGGCCGACCATGCCGACGAGATCGCACGCGCGACCGCCGCCGCCGACCTTGCCGAGCGTATCAAGCAGGTAATAGGGATAACCGCGCGCATCGACGTGACCACGCCGGAAGGCGTGGCGCGCAGCCAGGGCAAGGCGCAGCGGATCATCGACAACCGACCGAAAGGCTAGACCGCGTGGCACGGACCATCGCCAAGGACCATGACGAAAAGCGCGCCGCCCTGTTGAAGACAGCGGCCGGGTTTTTCGCCGAGAACGGCTATGACCGTGCCTCGATGAACGAGCTTGCCAAGGCATGCGGCGTCTCAAAGGCGCTGATCTATCACTATTATGAGAGCAAGGACGCGCTGCTCTTCGACATCCTCCATTCGCATCTGACGGAGCTACTGGAGACCGTTGAGGCGCTGCCGCCCGCCGAGAAACCGCAAGAGGGCCTGCTGGCGCTGACGCAGGCGATCCTTGCCGCCTATCGCGACGCCGACGCCGAACACAAGGTTCAGATCAACGCGCTCGGCGCCCTGCCCGAAGAGAGCCAGCGTGAACTGCGCGCCATTCAACGCCGCCTCGTCGCGATCATGTCCGACCGGATCCAAGCCACGGCTCCGGAACTGTTCTCCGGCCGGCCTGAGCTTTTAAGACCGGTCGCGATGTCCGCCTTCGGCATGCTCAACTGGTTCTATATGTGGCACCGCGACGGCGGCGATCTCAGCCGGGAAGCCTATGCCGGCCTCGCCACCGACCTGATCCTCGGGGGGCTCGAGCGCATCGTCGAGGGCAAGGCGGCAATTCCGGAGACAATCGCTTGACCTTCCCCGTTACAGTGACCGTGGAAAACGGCATCGCTCTCGTTACCATCGACAATCCGCCGGTCAACGCGATCTCGCAGGCCATGCGCCAGGGCATTCTCGACGCTGTCGCCACGGTCGACGCCGACACGTCCATCGAGGCCGCGGTGCTGACTTGTGCCGGCCGCACCTTCGTCGCCGGTGCGGATATCAGGGAATTCGGCAAACCGCCCGAGCCGCCTCATCTGCCGGATGTGCTCCTCGCAATCGAGGCGTCGCGTGTCGGCTGGATCGCGGCGATCCACGGCACGGCGCTGGGAGGCGGGCTGGAACTGGCGCTCGCCTGTCACGGTCGCATTGCCGCGCCCGAGGCGAAGCTCGGCCTGCCGGAAGTCACGCTCGGGCTCGTGCCCGGCGCGGGCGGAACGGTGCGCCTGCCCCGCCTCGTCGCCATGCAGGACGCCATCGACATGGTCACGACCGGCAAACCGGTGGCGGCCGCCAAGGCGCTCGAAACCGGCCTGATCGACCGGGTCGCAAAGGGCAATCTCGTCGAGGAAGCAATCGCTTACGCGGTCGAAATGAATCGATCGGGCAAGCCGGAGGCGGTTTCGAAACGCCCGCCGCGCGAAACACCCGATGACGTCTTCTGGCGCGAACAGGAAAAGACGATTGCCGCCAGGGCCCGTGGCCAGGACTCGCCCGTCGAAGCCTTGCAGGCGCTTCACGGCAGCGTGACGCTGCCGGTAGACAAGGCGTTCGACGCCGAAAGAGCCCGCTTCCTGCGCTTGCGTGACAGCCATCAGGCGGCGGCGCTTCGCTACATGTTCTTCGCCGAGCGCAACACCGGGCGACCAAGGGAGACCGAAGGCGTCGATCCTCAGCCGCTCGGAAAGGCCGGCGTTATCGGCGGCGGCACGATGGGCGCAGGCATCGCGGCATCGATGCTGCTTTCCGGCATGGAGGTCGCGCTGGTCGAACAGACCGCCGAGGCCGCCGCGAAGGCGAACGAACGCGTCGACGGCATTCTCGACGGCAGCCGCAAGCGCGGGCTTCTCTCAGACGAGGCCCGTGACGCCGCGATGGCCCGGTTCGCGGCACACGACACTTACGATGCGCTGGCCGACCGCGACATCGTCGTCGAGGCGGTTTTCGAAGACATGGACTTGAAACGGGAGGTCTTCTCCGAACTCAACCGTGTTTGCCGCGCCGACGCGATCCTGGCCACAAACACCTCCTATCTGGACGTCGACGAACTGGCGTCGGCCACATCCGTCCCCTCTCGCGTCATCGGCCTGCATTTTTTCTCGCCGGCTCACATCATGAAGCTCCTGGAAATCGTGCGCCCGCACGCCGCCAGTCCGAGCGCACTGGCGACAGGCTTTGCGCTGGCGAAGAAGCTGAAAAAGATCCCGGTGCTGGCCGGCGTCTGCGACGGTTTCATCGGCAACCGCATCATGTCGGCCTATCGACGCGAATGCGACTTCATCCTGGAAGAAGGCGCGCTGCCGCAGGAGGTCGACGCCGCGATGCGCGACTACGGCTACGCCATGGGTATCTATGCCGTGCAGGACATGGCCGGCCTCGATATCGCCTGGGCGATGCGCAAGCGCCCAGCCGCCACACGCCCGGCCGACGAACGCTATTCACGCATCGCAGACAGGCTCTGCGAACTCGGCCGGCATGGCCGCAAGACCGGGGCGGGCTGGTACGCCTACCAAGATGGGGCGAAGGCGGGCCGGCCCGCCCCGGCGGTCGAAGAGATCATCCTGGAGGAGAGCGCCCGCCTCGGATACGAGCGAAAACCGTTCACCGCCGACGAGATCATGGATCGCATCCTCTCGGTCATGCAGGCGGAAGCCCGCGCCGTGCTCGACGAGGGCATCGCGCTCAAGGCTTCGGATATCGACGTGACCATGGTGCACGGCTTCGGCTTTCCGCGCCATCGCGGCGGACCAATGTTCGCCGCCGGTTATCGGGACTGAAGCGACGCCATCCATCCGAGGCTGTCCTCGGTCGGGCCGTTCGTCTTGTATTCGGCCCCCATCCAGCCGTCATAACCCATCGCGGTCAGCGCACCGGCGATAAAGGGATAGTTCAGTTCGCTCTCGTCCGGCCGGCCGCGAGACGGCACTGCGGCGAACTGGACATGGCCGATCGCGGACAAGTGCTTTTCCAGCCGCCGGACCAGATCGCCGCCCATGATCTGGACATGATAGCAGTCGGCCATGATCTTCAGGTTCGGGCGACCGACCCTCGCGACAATGTCCGCCGCCTGCTCCAGCGTCGACAGATGGTAACCTGGCACGTCGCGATCGTTGATGGGCTCGATCAGGATCGTGATGTCGCCCGCCTGTTCGCAGGCATGTTCCAGATTGGCCCGGAAAACAGGCTCCGCCTCGGGGCCTGATTTGCCAGCCATGACGTGAATGTTGCGGCAACCGATTGCCCTTGCATAGGCGACCGCCTGATCGATCGCCGAACGCGCATCGGCCTCGCGTCCGGGAAGCGCGGCGAGCCCGAACTCGCTTTCGCCGCCCTTCCAGGTGTTCAGGCCGATCATCGGCAGGCCCGTCTCGGCAAGCGCCGCGTTCATCTCATCGATCGCGACATCATAGGGAAAGTGGCATTCCACCGCGTCGAACCCGGCGCGCTTCGCAGCACGGATCGCGTCCGGCAACGGCAGGTCCTTCCACAGGAAACCCAGATTGGCCGAGAGTTTCATGCCGCCCCTCACACGTAGCGATTGACGACATTCTCCAGATATTCCTGCCGACCGGAGACCGGATCGGGGTTGATATCGGCCTTGCGCACCCACTCCTCGATTTCATCGAGCGTGAAGCCGCCGTCCAGCATCTTCTTCGCTTCCGGAATATTCCAGTGCTTGTACCGGTCCTCGACGAAGTCGGTCAGCACACCGTCCTCGACCATTTTCGCCGCAGCCTTCAGGCCGCGCGCACAGGTGTCCATGCCGCCGATATGGGCATAGAGCAAATCTTCCGCATCGAGCGACTGACGCCGCAACTTGGCGTCGAAATTGGTGCCGCCGGTCGTGAAACCGCCCGCCTTGAGGATGTAGTAATAGGCCAGCGCCACTTCCGGCGTGTTGTTCGGGAACTGATCCGTGTCCCAGCCCGACTGGTAATCGTTGCGGTTCATGTCGATGGAGCCGAAAATCCCCAGCGCGCCGGCCATGGCCAGTTCGTGCTCGAAGGAATGGCCGGCGAGGATCGCATGACCCTGCTCGATATTGACCTTCACCTCGTTTTCGAGCCCGTGCCGCTTCAGGAATCCGTAAACGGTCGCGACGTCGTAGTCATATTGGTGCTTGGTCGGCTCCTGCGGCTTCGGTTCGATCAGGATCGTGCCTTTGAAGCCGATCTTGTGTTTGTACTCGACGACGAGGTTGAGGAAACGACCGAGCTGTGCGTCCTCACGCTTCAGGTCGGTGTTGAGAAGCGTCTCGTAACCCTCGCGACCCCCCCACAAGACATAGTTCGCGCCGCCGAGCTTGTGGGTCGCATCGATACAGGTCTTCACGGTGGCCGCAGCAAAGGCGAAGACGTCCGGGTTCGGATTGGTCGCCGCGCCCGACATGTAACGTCGGTTGGTGAACATGTTCGCCGTGCCCCACAGCAGCCCGACTCCGGTCGCTTCCTGCTTCTCCGCGAAATAGTCGACGATCTCCTCGAGGTTCTTCGTGTTTTCGGCGAAATTGGAGCCTTCCGGGCGCACATCGGCGTCGTGGAAACAGTAGAAGGGGCTGCCGAGCGCCGAGAACATCTCGAAGGCGATATCGGCCTTCAGCTTGGCGTGTTCCATGGAGTCTTGAGGGTACCAGGGCCGGTCGAAGGTACGACCGCCGAACGGATCGCCGCCCTCCCACGCGAAGGAGTGCCAGTAGGCAACCGCAAAGCGCAGTTGGTCCTCCATCCGTTTGCCCATGACGATCTCGTCCGGGTTGTAGAAGCGGAAAGCGAGCGGATTGGTGCTCTCCGGGCCCTCGTATTCGATCTTCGTGACGTCTCCGAAAAAGCCGGTGCTCATGACATGACTCCCTTGATAGCCGGGTAAAGCGCGCGGTAGCGCCGATAGGCGTCCGCATATGCAGGTTCGAGATTGCGGTCGGGCTCGTGTACGGCCTCGATTGCGGGTGGCGAGCAAACCGAAGCGGGATCAGCCCCTTCGGCTGCCATCAGGCCGAGCCTGGCCGCGCCAAAGGCCGCGCCGAAATCGCCTTCGGCCGGCACTTCGACGGGAACGCCGAGCACGGTGGCCATCAGTTTCAGCCAGTATGGCGAGCGCGAGCCGCCGCCCACCGCCGTGGCGCGGTCCAGCGACGTGCCGGCTTCCTTCAGCGCCTCAAGACAGTCGCGGAAAGCAAAGCAGACCCCCTCCATGACGGCGCGGGTCAGCACATCGCGGCCGCTTTCATGGCCGAGGCCGGCGAAGCCGCCCCGGATCGAGGCGTCATTGTGCGGCGTGCGCTCGCCGCCGAGATAGGGCAGGAAGATGACGCCGGACGGATCCAGCAACGTCTCGCCCAAGGCACCTGTCAGCTCGGCCGCGTCCACGCCGGTGATCTTCTCGTACCATCTGAGCGAATCCGTCGCCGACAGGATCACGCCCATCTGGTGCCAGGTATTCGGAAGCGCGTGGCAGAAGGCATGCACGGCGCTCTCCGCGTTCGGCAGATAGGCGTTGTTGGCGGCGAACAGCACGCCGGAGGTGCCCAGCGACGCGAAGGCGGAACCGTCATGGATCATGCCCATGCCGATGGCCGCCGCCGCATTGTCCCCTGCTCCGCCGGCCACAGTGATGCCCGCCGGCAAACCGAAGCGCGAGGCGATCTCGGCGCGCAGCTGTCCGCCCGGCTCGCTGCCCTCGACCAGCGACGGCATCTGATCCTCCGACAGGTCGGTCGCCGCCAGAAGGTCCGGCGACCAGGCGCGCGCGCCGGTATCGAGCCAGCTCGTGCCGGCCGCATCCGACATTTCGGAAATATGATCGCCGGTCAGCCAGAAACGCAGATAATCCTTCGGCAGAAGCACCTTGCGGACCCTTGCGAAGACATCCGGCTCGTTCTTCTTGACCCAGTCGAGCTTCGGTGCGGTGAAGCCGGGAAAAACGATATTGCCGGTGATTGCGCGGAACCGCGGATCGGCGTCGAGCGACGCGGCTTCCGCATAGCTGCGCACATCGTTCCACATGATGCAGGGCCGCAAGACCTCATTGTCCGCGCCAAGCAGCGTCGCTCCATGCATGTGACCGGACAGGCCGATACCGCGCACGGCGGCCATCTCAGCGGAATGGTTACGCTGAAGTGCGGCAAGCGCTTTCTCCGTCGCGGCGATCCAGTCGGCCGGATCCTGCTCTGACCATCCCTGATGCGGCCGCGAGAGCGGGACTTCAGCGGAGGCCGAATCGACGATGGCCTGCTCCGCATCGATCAGAAGCGCCTTGACGCTCGACGTGCCGAGGTCGATTCCCAGATACATGTTTATTCCTCCCTGGCGGCCGAACGGCCCGCCAAGCTGTGATTAGAATGGTTCGTCCGGTTTTTTTCAAGGCCTAAAATAAATAGGGAAAGAGCGAAATAGCCCACCGTGCTTAAATTTTAGGCACCTTTGCCCGACACTTCACTGCTGCACATTCTGCTTGCACTTGCGCGCCAATTTTTTCACGATGCCGCCAAGGCTGTCCGGCCGGCCACTCCACATCGCGTGAGCATATTCGGGGGAATCGATGCAACTGACACCGCGTGAGAAAGACAAGCTCATGATCGCCATGGCGGCCGAGGTCGCCCGCAAGAGGCTGGCGCGCGGCGTGAAGCTGAACCACCCGGAAGCCATTGCGCTGATTACAGATTATGTCGTCGAGGGTGCCCGCGACGGACGCTCCGTCGCAGACCTGATGGAAGCCGGCGCGCATGTCATCACCCGCGATCAGGTGATGGAAGGCATCCCCGAGATGATCCACGACATCCAGGTCGAGGCGACCTTTCCCGACGGCACCAAGCTGGTGACCGTGCACGAACCGATCCGCTGAAGCGGACGTTTCCCGTCCCAGGCCGCGGCCGCATTCGTCAACCGCGACAGGCGAAAGCGTGAACCAAGGAGAACCCTGAATGATCCCCGGAGAAGTCATAACCGCCGAAGGCGACATCACGCTTAACGAAGGCGCGACCACGGTGACGCTGAAAGTCGCCAATACCGGCGACCGGCCGGTGCAGGGCGGCTCGCACTATCATTTCTTCGAAACGAATCCGGCGCTCTCCTTCGACCGCGACAAGGCGCGCGGCATGCGCCTCGACATCGCCTCGGGCACAGCGGTCCGCTTCGAACCGGGCCAGGACCGCGACGTGACGCTCGTGCCGCTGCGCGGCGACCAGAAGGTCTACGGCTTCCGCCAGGAGGTCATGGGCAAGCTATGATCCGCGCCGCCTCGACCTTCGCATGTGTCTGCCTCGCCGCGGCGCCCGCCGTAGCGCAGGACTGGGACTGCTCGAAGGCCGACGAACTGCCGCAAATGGGCATGAATTACTGCGCATACGAGGACTGGCAAACAGCCGACAAGGCGCTGAACGACCTCTGGCCGAAGATTCGCGCCGCCATGAAGAAGGATGACGCCGAACTGAAAAAGATCGATCCGTCCCTTGTCGGCGCGGACGCCGCTCTGATGAAGGCACAGCGCGCCTGGATCGATTATCGCGACGGCCAGTGCGAAGGCGAAGGGTTCTATGCCCGCGGCGGATCGCTGGAACCGCTGCTCGTTGCGACCTGCAAGGCGAGAATGACACGCGAGCGCACCGAAGAACTGCGCACATTGATCGAGGTGAACTGAAGCGTGGCCGCCGCGAATTCGACATCGATCCGCAAGGTGCGCAGCGAGGCGGACATCGCCGCTGTTAAGGCCCTCGTCTGGGAGTTCTTCGACGTAATCCGTGACCGGTATCCCGACATGCTCGACACGATAGACCGCTATATCGCGGAACAGGACGTGGAAGGCCAACTCGCGAATTTCGCGCGTGTCTTCCTGCCGCCGGCGGGCGAGTGTCTCGTCGCGGACCATGACGGCGAGCAGGTCGGCATGATCATGCTGAAGCCCCTGCCCGACAAGGCCTGCGAGATGAACCGGATGTATGTGCGCGATACGGCGCGCGGCCTCGGTCTCGGACGCGCGTTGTGCGAGAGCCTGATCGCCGAAGCCCGAAATCTCGGCTTCCGCGAAGTGCTGCTCGACGCGCTCTACCGCCATGTCGAGGCGCTGGCCCTCTACGAATCCGTTGGCTTCGAGACCTATCGCCCGCAGGTCGGTTTCGACGCCGATGACGAACGCGTCATTCACATGCGACTGACACTTCACTAGCCGAAGAGAGATATTCCGATGCCCGCAACGATCTCCCGCGCCGCCTATGCCGACATGTTCGGCCCGACCACCGGCGACAAGGTCCGCCTCGCCGACACCGAACTGTTCATCGAGGTCGAGGACGACAAGACCGTCTATGGAGAGGAAGTGAAGTTCGGCGGCGGCAAGGTCATCCGCGACGGCATGGGGCAAAGCCAGGCAACGCGCGAGGACGGCGCAGTCGATACGGTCATCACCAATGCGCTGATCGTCGACCATACGGGCATCTTTAAGGCCGATGTCGGCCTGAAGGACGGGCGCATCCATTCCATCGGCAAGGCGGGCAACCCGGACACCCAACCGGGCGTCAACATCATCATCGGGCCCGGCACCGAGGCGATCGCAGGCGAAGGCAAGATCCTGACGGCCGGCGGCTTCGACGCGCATATCCACTACATCTGCCCGCAGCAGATCGAGGAAGCGCTGATGAGCGGCGTGACCACCATGCTCGGCGGCGGCACGGGTCCGGCGCATGGCACGCTGGCGACGACGTGCACGCCCGGCCCCTGGCATATCGCCCGCATGATCCAGTCCGCCGACGCCTTCCCGATGAATCTCGGCTTTTCCGGCAAGGGTAACGCCTCGCTTCCCGGCGCGCTTAAGGAAATGATTCTCGGCGGAGCCTGCTCGCTGAAACTGCACGAGGACTGGGGCACAACGCCCGGCGCCATCGACAACTGCCTGTCGGTCGCAGACGATTACGACGTGCAGGTGATGATCCACACCGACACGCTCAACGAGAGCGGCTTCGTGGAATCGACCATCGACGCGATCAAGGGACGCACCATCCATGCCTTCCACACCGAGGGCGCCGGCGGCGGCCACGCGCCGGACATCATCAAGGTCTGCGGCCTGTCCAACGTCATCCCCTCTTCGACCAACCCGACCCGGCCCTACACGAAGAACACGGTCGACGAGCATCTCGACATGCTGATGGTATGCCACCATCTCGACGCGAACATCCCGGAGGATGTCGCCTTCGCCGAAAGCCGCATCCGCAAGGAGACGATCGCCGCCGAAGACATCCTGCACGACATGGGCGCCTTCTCGATCATCTCGTCCGACAGCCAGGCGATGGGCCGCGTCGGCGAGGTTATCATCCGCACCTGGCAAACCGCCGACAAGATGAAGCGCCAGCGCGGCCGCCTGCCGGAGGAGCATGGCCAGAACGACAATATCCGGGTGCGCCGCTATATCGCCAAATACACGATCAACCCGGCGATCGCGCAGGGCATGGCGAGGGAAATCGGCTCGATCGAGCCCGGCAAGCGCGCCGACCTCGTGCTGTGGAATCCCGCATTCTTCGGCGCCAAGCCGGAAATGGTGCTGGTCGGCGGCATGATCGCCGCCGCGCCGATGGGCGACCCGAACGCCTCCATCCCGACGCCTCAGCCGGTGCACTACCGCTACATGTTCGGTGCCTATGGCAAGGCCCTGACCAATTCGTCAGTCGTCTTTACCTCCAACGCCGCAATGGAAAGCGGGCTCGGCGACAGACTCGGCACGGAAAAGGAACTGGTCGCGGTCGAAAACACCCGCGGCGGCATTTCCAAGGCGTCGATGGTGCTCAACAACCTGACACCGACCATCGAAGTCGATCCGGAAACCTACGAGGTCCGCGCCAATGGCGAATTGCTGACTTGCGAGCCGGCGAACGTGCTGCCCATGGCGCAGCGGTATTTCCTGTTCTAGACGGCACTGTTCCTCTTTGGCCGTTCGCACCGTTCGAGTGCGCGCGGCCGATGAAAATCCACTCCAATAAGCCATGCGCCGTGTGCATGGCTGCAATGCAGCATTTTCAAAGACGCACTGCAGCAATATCGTCCGCCCCTCGTGTATACAAACTGGGTCGAAGGCGCTCGCTTGAGCACGCCTTCGAGTTTCAGCCATTCTATTTCAGGGAGATCTTGCATGTTCGGCAGAAAAGTTCCTTCGGTCACCTTCCGCACCCGCGTGCGCGACGAATCCATCGAAGGACCGAACCCGTTCCGCTGGGAAAACAAGACAACGGACGACTATTTCAAGGGCAAGCGCGTCGTCCTGTTCTCCTTGCCGGGCGCCTTCACCCCAACCTGCTCGACTTATCAGCTTCCGGATTTCGAGAAGCTCTATGACGACTTCAAGGCCAGGGGCATCGACGAGATCTATTGCATTTCGGTCAATGACGCCTTCGTCATGAACGCATGGGGCAAGGCGCAGGGCATTGAGAAGATCAAGCTGATCCCGGACGGCTCCGGCGAATTCACCCGCAAGATGGGCATGCTGGTTTCCAAGGACAATCTCGGCTTCGGCCTGCGCTCCTGGCGCTACGGTGCAGTCGTCAACGACGGCGTCGTGGAAAAGTGGTTCGAGGAAGAGGGCTACGCGGACAATTGCGAAAGCGACCCTTATGGCGTCTCGTCCCCGCAGAACATCCTTGCGAATATCGACGAGAAAGAGCCCGTCGCGGCCTGATCCGCGATACGGCGCTGGTTCGAAAGCCCCTGCGGAAACGCGGGGGCTTTTTCATTTTTGGCGCGCCGGACGATAGGCGCTTTCATGAAAGCTTGCCGCTCTTAATCATGCTCAATTGCAACTTCGCCACAATCTGCGAGTTAGGCTCAGGACGCAAACGTCTGGAGGATTTCATGTCGAAGACCAAACTAAAACACGAAGGCTGGCTGGTGATCGCCGATGGCGAAAAGGCGCTGTTCCTGCGCAATGACGGCGACGAGAAATTCCCCAACCTGACGGTATTCCGCGAGCTGGAGCACGAAAATCCCGCGACGCATGAACAGGGCACGGACCGCCCCGGCCGGTTGAACGACGGCGGCGGTTCTCACCGCAGCGCCGTGCAGGACACCGATTGGCACCGTATCGAAAAGGAACGCTTCGCCAAGGACATCGCCCAACGCCTCTATGGCCATGCCCACAAAGGCAAGTTTTCCGAACTCGTGCTCGTCGCCGCGCCGCATGTGCTGGGCGACCTGCGAAAGGAACTGCACAAGGAAGTCCAGGACAAGGTCATCGCGGAGGTCGCCAAGGATCTCACGAAACACCCGGTCCACGAGATCGAACAGCTGGTTCTGGACAGCGCGGCGTAGAGCTTGCACGTGACCGCGAAAGACCGCTTGTTCTGGTTCATTGTCGCGGTCACGCTCGCCGTTTATGGCGTCATGATCTTCTGGTCGATCCCGAGGATCTCGTCGCAAGCCGGCGGACTTGCCGTTTTCGACATGCGCCCCGGCGGCTATTCCTTCGAGGATGCGAAAGCTTTTCTTGCCGCGCTCTCGCCAGAGGGCGCGGCTTTTTACATCGATGTGCAGCATAAGCTCGACACCGCCTATCCGGCCCTGCTGGCGCTAACCCTCGGATGGTCGATCTTGAGGCTCGCACCCGCGAGATGGGGCCTGTGGCGCTGGCTGCTCGCCGCAACCGCCCTGCCCGGAATGGCGTTCGACTATTGGGAAAACCTCAACGTGTCGGAAATGCTGAAGCTGGGCGCGAGCGGAATCACGCCGCTGATGGTCGAGGCCGCGAGCTTTCATTCGCAAGTAAAGGCGGCCGCCAGCACGATATCCATGACAATCCTGCTGGTTCTGCTGTCGATATGGGTCTACCGCCATTTTCGGCGGCGCGGAGCGACCTGAGCGCCCGGAAGATCATACATACGGAAATGCATGGCTGCCCGGCGGCAAACGCATTGGTTGCGGCGCAGCGTCGTGACTACGTAAAGGGTGTAGAAACGAGGGTATACGACCATGTCCGAAAAATCCCGTCACCTGTTCGCGTCTGTCGGCCGCGCATTTACAGGCGTTTTGGAAACGCTGGCGCTTGCCAATGAAATGAACACGATCAGCCATACGCCCGAATCCACTTTTCGCGCCCGTGGCACGACCCGCGACGCAGCACTTCGTGCGGCACTGAAACGTCTGTGATCGACATTTGTTGATCCAAAGCCCGCCGGACGCGATTTTTCACGTCCGGTCCGGCTTCCGCGGCTGGCGTCGCGCGGAATTTCCGATGTAATATCGGGGCCATGCACACCGC
The DNA here is from genome assembly GCA_002706335.1 of Ahrensia sp. Classification (GTDB taxonomy): domain Bacteria; phylum Pseudomonadota; class Alphaproteobacteria; order Rhizobiales; family Rhizobiaceae; genus Oricola. Next base: position 102,229 of record PAKZ01000006.1, on the reverse strand, counting down.
TTCCTCCGTCACACGCCAATTCCACGATCCTTCCGACACCATTACGCTGGACGAGACCGCGCGGCATCGCCGGCGTATGAAAATGGTCTCCGACAACGGCATCGAATTCCTGCTCGACTTGGCAGAAGCGCGTCTGCTGCGACACGGCGACGGGCTGTTGCTGGATGACGGCCGTATCGTCGAGGTCCGCGCCGCGCCGGAAGCGCTCTACGAGGTGCGCGGCCGGGACAGCCGTCACCTGCTCGCGCTCTCCTGGCAGATCGGCAACCGTCATCTGGCGGCCCAGATCCTCGCCGACCGCATTCTGATACGCCATGATCACGTCATTCGCGACATGCTGGAAGGCCTTGGCGCGACTGTCACCGAGACCAGCGCGCCCTTCGATCCCGAAGGCGGCGCCTATGGCGATGCGCATGCGGCGCACGACCATGGCCACGGCCATCACCATCATTAGCCCGCGCCTTTCCCCGCTGTCGCAGGATTTGCCCCCATGCCCTCTACCGTCTTCGCGAATTATGCCCTGCTTGTCGCGGCCATTGTCGCGGAAGTGATCGCCACGACCGCCCTCGTCCGCACGGAAAGTTTCACCCGGCTCTGGCCGAGCGTCATTACCATCGTCTTCTATGCGGTGTCATTCTGGCTCCTGTCCTTCCCGATCCGCGTGATTCCGGCGGGCATCGTCTATGCCATTTGGTCGGGCACTGGCATCGTGCTGATCACGGTTGCGGCCTGGCTGATGCTCGGGCAACGGCTGGACCTGCCCGCGATCATAGGCCTTTGCCTGATCATTTCCGGCGTTGTCGTCATTCACCTCTTCTCACGATCCGTCGAACATTGAGGCCGGCGCTGAATATGCGAAACCGGGAAAAGACCGCATGAAGATTTTCGCCCCCGAGACGCGACACTCGACAAAACAACACCAGAGGCTTTTTGCCGCTTATGAACTGGCCTCCACGCTGGTTCAGGTGACCGCCGGTCTGCTGTTTCTCGTCGGTTCCTGGTTGTTCTTCTACAAATCGTGGGAGAACACAGCGATATGGCTCTTCGTCATCGGTTCGCTCCTTTTCGTCATCGGCCCTTCACTGAAGCTTGTGCGCGAACTGCACTATGCGCTGATCGGCGATCTTGCTGACCTCGCAGAAAGAGCACGTTCTTGAGCGACCCGACCGCCCTGCTCCGGTTGATGTCCTGGCTGTCTCCGGTGTTTCCGACCGGCGGCTATGCCTATTCGGGCGCCCTCGAGCAGGCTGTGGCGGACGGCACGGTCGCGGATACGGCGGCGCTGGAAGCGTGGTTGCGAGCCCTGCTTGCCGCCGGACCGCAATGGAACGACGCCGTCTTCTTCGCCGAAAGCTGGCGTCAGGCGAGAACGCCGGAACAACTCGCGGCAACCGCCGAACTGGCTCGTGCCATGACCGGTTCCGCCGAACGCCATCGCGAAACCGTGGATCAGGGCACGGGCTTTCTGGAAGCCGCCGCCAACTGGTTTGATGAGGCGGTTTTGCCGCCACGCGGTACGCCGCTCTGCGTCGCTGTCGGAGCGGCCTGCGGTCGCGATCATATCCCGCTCGCCGACGGCCTCGCTGCCTTCCTGCACGCCTTTGTCGCCAACCAGTTGCAGGTCGCGATCCGTCTGTCTGTCACCGGCCAGCGTGGCGCCGCGAAACTGCTTGCCGCACTCGAACCGACCATTGCCGAAACCGCCAACCGTGCCGCATCGTCAACGCTGGACGATCTTGGCAGCGCAACGGTTTTGGCGGACATTGCGGCCATGAATCACGAAACGCTCGAACCGAGATTGTTCCTATCATGACCACCTCCCCCAACGGCCCTCTCCGGATCGGCATCGGCGGCCCCGTCGGCTCCGGCAAGACGACGCTGACGGCCGAACTCTGCAAGGCGATGCGCGACAAATATTCGATAGGCGTCGTCACCAACGACATCTACACCGCCGAGGATGCCGAGGCGCTGACGCGGATGCAGGCGCTGCCCGCAGAGCGTATCGAAGGGGTGGAGACCGGAGGCTGCCCGCATACCGCGATCCGCGAGGACGCCTCGATCAATCTGCGCGCCATCGAGCGGCTGCGCGAGCGCGTGCCCGATATCGAACTGATCTTCATCGAGTCCGGTGGCGACAATCTGGCCGCCACTTTCTCGCCCGATCTCGCAGACCTGTCGCTCTACGTCATATCGGTCTGTCAGGGCGACGACATCCCGAGAAAAGGCGGCCCGGCGATCACCCGCTCCGACCTGTTGATCATCAACAAGGCCGACCTCGCGCCCCATGTCGGCGCCGATCTGAACCGGATGCGCCAGGATGCCGAGAAGGGCCGCGCCGACAAGCCGTTCCTCTTCACCGATCTGCGCCACGGCAAGGGGGTCGGAGAAATCGTCGACTTCGTCACCGCGCAGGGCGGGCTGTGAGTTTCAGGCTCGACGATTTTCTGGCCTACAGGCTCGACCGCATTTCAGAGGCGGTCAGTCGCCATTTCCAGCCGATCTACCGCGACCAGCACGGCATGACACGGCCGGAATGGAAGGTGCTCGCCCATCTCGGCGAAGCCGACGGCTCACTGACCGCGCGCGAAATCGTCCGCCGCACCGGCCTGCATAAAACCAAGGTCTCACGCGCGGTCTCGGCGCTTCAGAGCCGCCGTTGGCTGGAGCGCAATCGCGACGAGACGGACCGCCGGATAGAGCATCTGACGCTCACCCGGACCGGACGCAAAGGCTACGATGCGCTGACCACGCTCCTGAAGACCCGCGAAGCGGAACTCCTGAACAGGCTTAGCGAGAAAGAACTGGAAACAGTCGGCAGCGCGCTCGCCATTCTCGACCGCGTCACCGGCAGGAAAAGCTGAAACCGCCTCCTTTCAGCTCAGTCAATGAGCCGCGCAGATAACTGCCGAAGCGCCGACCGGGCGTAGTCCCCCCGAGCTGTGGCAAGATAGGCCATCGCGCCACCGACCAGAAATGCGGCCATGCCGGAAGCGTCCGGCACGGCGCGAGCCGTCAGTTCTTCCGCGAGCTTGCGGGCCAGCGCGATGCGAAAACGCGGCATCAGCGCGTCGTTGCGCCCGCCGGCCATGGCGTGCGCGAAAAACTCCGGCGCCTCGGCCACGTGGTCGACCAGCCAGTCGAGGGTTCCCAGAGAATCGCCGGGGCGGATCGAAAGCGGTATGTCGTCCATACGGTCGGCGAAGATTTGGTCCAGGACATCCGCCTTTGTACCGAAATGCTCGTAGAACGACGACCGGGCGATTCCGGCGCGGCGGCATATCCCGACAATCGTGATCTCCTCCCAGTTCATCTGCTGCAGCATCTGCATGAGCGCCTGCTTCAACAAGGCGCGCGTCCGCATCACTCGCGGGTCGGCGGACAATTCGCGCCGGTTCTGTCCGGAAAGCGTCATCGGGGACTGTCGCCCTTACCTTTTCGTGCCTATCCCGATTTTATCGGACATCTGTCCGGAAACTCAAGGAGCATGAAAGATGAAGAAGACTGGTTTGCTGCGGCAGTTGGTAAGATGGGGCCTTTACCCACTCTCCTGGGCCTGGATCGTTTTCGGGATCTCCTGGTTCCTGCGGATGGATATGGACGAACGCCCGGCCTGGTTCCTGATCACCCTGCCGATTCTGTTGACCTGCCTGGTCATCGAACGCGTCCTGCCCATGGAGAGGCGCTGGTCGATGACCTGGCGCAACCTTCTGCCCGACATCGTCTATATCGGACTTTCCAGCGCTGCTCTCGGCCTCATGTCCGCGGTCCTGGCCATGGTGTCGATCGGCATATCCGGTCAAGCCGACGGCCCGGCGCGTAGCTGGCCGCTCTGGCTGCAACTGCCGGTTCTGTTCCTCGTCTTCGAGTTCATCAATTACCACATCCACCGCGCCATGCATGAGTTGCGCGGGCCATTTGGACGAGTCCTCTGGAACATCCACGCGGCGCATCATCTGCCGCGGGGCCTCTATCTGCTGATGCACGCGGTTGGCCATCCGCTGAACACCATGATCATACAGGCGCTGGCGATAATTCTGCCCATCTGGATCATGGGCTACACGCCAGAAGCGGTGCTTGTTTTTCTCGTGGTCAATGCCTTTCACGGCATCATAAGCCATTTCAACGCAGACATGCGCATGGGATGGGCGAATTATCTCTTCATTGGTCCCGAACTTCACCGCTATCACCACTCGGCGGATGTCACCGAGGCAATGAACTACGGCGCGACACTGTCTGTTTGGGATCAGCTCTTCGGCACGTTCGTCTATCGCCCGGAGAACAGGCCGAAGGAACTCGGCACCGATCCGCAAGCGGCACTTCCGGATTATCGGCAAGTGTTTACGGTGCTGTCACTGCCATTTCGTCGTGGCTGAAAACGAACGCGTCCTGCCGAAAGGGCCGGAGAATCGATGTTTGGGGGGAAGTCGGAATGCAGCGTTCAACCGAACCGGCAATCCCGTGTCAGACCCGGCTCAGCGTCCGTTCGACCGCATCCTTCCAGCCGGCATATTTGCGCGCCCTTTCCTCCTCGCCCATCTTCGGCGTGAACTGGCTTTCCAGCGCCCAGCTCTTGGAGAACTCCTCGCGGTCCGGCCAGACGCCGACATGGGAGCCGGCGAGCCATGCCGCGCCGAGCGCGGTCGTCTCCAGCACAACGGGCCGGTCGACCGGAGCATCGAGAATGTCGGCGAGGCATTGCATGGTCCAGTCCGACGCCACCATGCCGCCATCTACACGCAGCGTCGTGGAGGTGTGCCCCGGCGTGTCCCAGTCGTCATGCATGGCTTCGAGGAGGTCGCGCGTCTGGTAGCATACGGCTTCCAGCGTCGCCTTGGCGATCTCGTTCGGCCCGGTCCCGCGCGTCAGGCCGAACATCGCTCCGCGTGCATTGGCGTCCCAATGCGGCGCGCCCAGCCCGACAAAGGCCGGCACGAGATAGACATCCTGCTCCGGATCGGCCTTGGCCGCCATCTCTCCGCTTTCGGCCGCCGTCTCGATAATGCCGAGCCCGTCGCGCAGCCACTGCACCGAAGCTCCCGCCATGAAGATCGAACCCTCCAGCGCGTAGGTGGTCTCGCCGCCTAACCGGTAGGCGATGGTCGTCAGCATACGGTTCTTCGATTCGACCCGGTCCCTCCCCGTATTCAGCAGCGCGAAGCAGCCCGTGCCATAGGTCGACTTGAACATGCCGGGCTCGAAACAGGCCTGGCCGATCGTCGCGGCCTGCTGGTCGCCGGCGACGCCGCAAACCGGGATATCGGCACCGAGGATAACCGCTTTCGCGGTGCCGAAATCGGCGGCGCAATCCAGCACGTCGGGCAAAACCGCGCGGGGGATGCGCAGGATATCGAGCAGGCCGTCGTCCCAGTCCTCATCGTCGATATTGAATATCAGCGTGCGCGCCGCATTGGTCGCGTCGGTGACGTGGCTTTCGCCGCCGGTCAGCCGCCAGATCAGGAACGTGTCGATCGTGCCGAAGGCTATCTCGCCCGCCTCTGCGCGGGCGCGTAGCCCCTCGACATTGTCGAGCAGCCACGCGATCTTGGTGCCCGAGAAATAAGGATCGAGCAGAAGCCCGGTTTTCGCGGTGAATTCTGCCTCGTGGCCCTCAGCCTTCAGGGAATCGCAGAAATCCGCGGTGCGCCGGTCCTGCCAGACAATGGCGCGATGGACGGGGTCACCCGTCGCCCTGTCCCAAAGCGCTACTGTCTCGCGCTGGTTGGTGATGCCGATCGCGGCGATGTCGGATGCGGCGATGCCGGCGTCCGCGATGGCGGCGCGACAGGTCTCGACCACACTCTCCCAGATGTCCTCCAGCTCATGCTCGACCCAGCCGGACTTGGGAAAGTGCTGCGGAAACTCCTTTTGTCCGGTTCCGGCGATTTGCTGCCTGTCGTCGAAGACGATGGCGCGCGACGAGGTCGTGCCCTGATCGATCGCCAGGATATAGCCGGACATGAAGTTCCTCCCGATGTTCCGCTTTGCTTGCGCGGGATTAGAACCAGATAGCGGGGAAGGCTTCAACCCGCCTCGCCGACCTTCTCGCGATCGGCGAGCAGCCAGCGGCAAACCGCGAAGGCCGCGGCCGCGCCAATGAACTGCATCAGGATGAACCAGGGCATATCGATCGGGCGGATCCCGGCGAAGGTGTTTGAGAAGGCCCGCGCTACCGTCACCGCCGGATTGGCAAACGAGGTCGATGCGGTGAACCAGTAGGCCGCCGTAATGTAGAGCCCGACGGCGGCGGCGACGGATTTGGAGCTCGCCTTCAACGTCGCGAAGATGGTGAAGACAAGGCCGAAGGTCGCGACGATCTCAGCGAACCACTGCGCTCCGCCAGTGCGGATCTTCGCCGACGCCTGGAAAATGTCCTCGGCGAACATGGCGTGCGCCGCCCAAACTCCTACAAGTCCGCCCGCGATCTGAAGAACAATGTAGATCAGGCTCTCATAGGCCCCGATCTCGCGGCGAAGCCAGAAGGCGAATGTCACGGCCGGGTTGAAATGCGCCCCGGAAATCGGCCCGAGCATGGTGATGAGCACGTATAGGATAGCCCCGGTCGGGATGGTGTTGCCGAGGAGCGCAACAGCAACGTTACCGCCCGCCAGCCGCTCCGCCATAATCCCGGAGCCGACGACCGTGGCGAGGAGGAAAGCCGTGCCGATGAACTCGGCGGCATATTTGCGGGAGGCGTCCATCGCGATCTTCCAACATATCAATATTTCTTGAAATATCGATAGACGCACGGCACGTCAACGACGCGGGCCGAACCAAGCCGCAAATTCAGCCGTCGCCGTGGATGACCCGTGCCTCGATCTCAAGGTCGTACGCATTGCCCGCCGCAACCCAACGGTCGAGTATCGCCTGGCGCACCTCATCGAGGCGTTCCTCCGGCAAATCGACGCGATCACGATTGGCGTAATAGGTCAGGCGCAGAATGGAGGGTTCGCGCTGCAACGCGCTGATAAGTCGGGTGATCCCCTCCAGGAAGGTCTCATCCGGCTTTGTTTCGTTGCGGTCGAAGGCGGCCGCATTCAGATCGACCCGCAGGATGCGCGCGGACGCGACACCGAAGGAGACCGAGCCGCTGCCGCCCGCCTCGACGCGAAGCGATATCGGATTGGTCGTCGTCGCGTGATAGCCTTCCGGCAGCGTCGCCTCATCGAGTTCGAACATCATCCCGACTTCGCCAAGCCGCGAGACCTCCATGCAGGGCGTGGCGTATTGACCCTCGACATCCGTCGTCAGCAGCGTGTCCTGCCCGGCGGTGATCCGTGCGCCCGAAATACCGGCTTCGCTGGCGTCGGCAAAACCGTTGCGGTTTTCGTCCTGGTAGACCAGCAGCGAAATCTCGGTGCAGCCTGGCGGATTGTTGCTCGTCCGCACCGTCGCCAGCGATGGGGGCAGAAGCGGGATCAGCGAATCCGGATCGGCGATCTGCGCGGTATTGAGGAGATAGCCGCGCGCCGGCGCATCGACGATCTCGCCCAGATAGCGAAGCGAAACATTGCTGCGCGCGCCGACCGAGAGGACGCCGAAATCCACGCGCTGACCATCGACTGCAACATCCGCCACCTCGCCATCTTCCAGGACGCTGCCGGCAACCAGCCGGACCCCGTCGGCGAGAAGCGCCCGGAGCCTGACGGAGACCGGCTTTACGCTGCGGTTGCTGATGGTTAGCGTGTAATCCACCTGATCGCCCGGACGGGCCGCGATCGCGCTTGGCGTATGCGCGAGCGAGACATCCGTCCTCTCGATGCCCTGCAGCGTCGGAACCGGCATCGCGAGTTCACGCTCGTCCGCCGCCGAGCGGTCTCCGGCGCGGCCTGCGCCGGACACCGTGGCAAGTATGTCACCGCCATTTTCCAGATTGGGCCGCGCCAGCTTGTAGCTTGCCGAATAGCGCCAGGTCTCGCCCCGGTCGAGCACGCCGGGATTGGCCGTATCGCCGCCCTCGTAGCGCGGTGGATCGGTGGGCGTGAAGACCTCCCCGTCCTGCTGCAATTCGAGGGTCAGGCGAACGCCGACGAGCCCTACATTGCCGGTGTTGGCAATCGTGATCGAATAGCCGATCACGTCTCCATCAGGCAGGCCCGGCGCAGGTTCGCCGGTCATGGCTGTTTCGACGCCGACTTCCAGCTCCGGCATCCCAGGTGCGATCCCGATGGTGGCCTGAGCGCCGCCGGACTGGACCAGTGTCCCGCCATGGACCCCGGAAGCGACCGCGCTGTTGACGATATCCGCAATGGCCGGCCTGGCCAAAATGACCAGCGGCAGCAGGAAGCCGAAAAAAAGCGACCGGATCGGCCGATCCGGACGCCCTGTTCTTCGCATTTTTGATGCTCTTCGCTGCACTACGGGATCTGCCGGTCGCCTCTTACTGGGCTTCGAATTCTTCCTGAGTCACGACATGCGCATGGGTGAACTCCACGGCGCCGCCGGGCCCGAGCATGTCATAGACGCCGGCCGTTTCCGGATCGTCTTCGTTCAGGCCGAGAGGATCGTTGGCTGAAACCGTCACCTCGAAGGGATCGACGCCCAAATCCGGCGTCCCCTGCGACTGCAATGTCTTGCCGGCGAGGTCGACGGTAACCGCCACATCCGCGACCGAGACGTTGCCGACATTCTCGACAGTGTATTTGTAGGTGATCGTGTCGCCGGTTTCGGCGCCCTCGCCCTCATTGCCCTCGGCTTTCTCAAGAACGCTGTTCGTGCCGATTGCCAGTTGCGGATTGGCCGCGACAAGAAGATTGCCGGGCTCCACCGATGCGGTAATCTGATCCCCCTTGGCCGTTCCGGCGACGCCGGCATTGACGATGATGCCGTCTCCGGCCGCCACGGCCCTGAAAACCTGTTCGGCTGTCAGCGGGCGTGTCGCGGTGAAGGTCACGGTATCTCCGGCCTTCATGTCCGCGCTCGGCGGATCGAAAGCCGCCGGTTCCAGCTCGACCGTGTCGCCGCCGATGGTCAGGCTGGCGCCGTCCACGACGACCCTGCTGACCGGGAAATTGCCGTCATTGGTGACCGTGACGGTTACCGACACGTCGTCGCCCTCATCCGCATGCTCGGAATCCCGGCCCTTCGACACGTCGAGATCGAGCCTCTGGCTCGCGGTCAGGCTGGGCAGCGGTTCCGCCAGGTCCGTGCTTTCCGTGCCTTGGGCCTGGACGTCGGCGTCCCCGGCTTTGCCGGTCGCCGTCACCGTGCTCTGCAGCTGCGCAAATGCTGGCGCGATAGGCGCGCCTGTCAACACCAGCGCAAGTGCGAGCGTGCCGGTCGCACCACCAGCCGCCGACAGCATCTTGCCCTTCGCCCCGTTTCCGGTGTTGCGTTTCACGATAGCGACCCTCCCCGAACTCGAATTCAACATTATCGATTGTTCCATCCGGCGCGCGACGGCCGGCTCAGCCGACCATAGGGCGAGCACCTTCGCCATGTCATCAAAAACATGGCGGCAATTCGTCAAACCTTGGGAGTGAGGCGTCCGGCTCAGGCCGCGACGATCGCGTCCTTGCGCCGTTCCAGCCCGAGAAGGAAGCCTATACTGTCATTCGGCTTGGCAAGGTCGGCGATCGAGTGTTTCGCTAATACGGCGAAAAACGCGTTCAATGCCTCGCGCAGGGCCGCCGACAGCTTGCATGTCTCCACCAAAGGGCAATCAGCATCCTCGCGATCGAAACACTCGGCCATGGAGAAGCTGTCCTCCGTCAGTCGCACCACATCGAGCAGCGTGATGTCGGAGGCGTCCTGCGCAAGCCTGATCCCGCCATTGCGGCCGCGCACCGTCTCGATCAGCCCGCCCTCGTTCAGCGGCTGAAGGATCTTGAACAGGAACGGCTCGGAAACGCCGTAAGCCTTGGCGATTTCGGCAACACGGCTTAGTTGGCCGCCATTGGCCGAACAGTACATCAGGATGCGAAAAGCGTAATTGGTCTGCTTCGTAAGGCGCATGAGTCGTCTCCGTTACGAAACGTTATATAGCGCCTTGTTTGGAATCATTCCAGATAAACCTCACCCATTTAGTCAACTTTTTTCTTGACAGTTCGTGGACGTTCCCTCAGGAAAACATGACAGCAAATGTCATGTTAGAATAAGAAGCTACGGGAGCTATCCATGGCGCTATGCGCACGCCTTCTTTCCACCGCCCTGTCCCTCGCAATCGCCCTGCCGGTCACCTCCGCCGCCTTCGCGGACGGATCGGTCAATCTATATTCGTCTCGTCACTACGATACGGATGAGCGGCTTTATTCCGATTTCGAGGAGCAGACCGGAATCACCATCAACCGCATCGAGGGCAATGCCGACGAGCTTATCGAACGGCTCAAGGCCGAAGGCCGGAACAGCCCGGCCGACGTCCTGATCACGGTCGACGCCGGCCGCATCTGGCGCGCAGCCGACGCCGACCTGTTTGCGCCCGTCGAAAGCGACATCCTCGAAGAGCGCATTCCGGCCGCCCTGCGGCACCCGGACAATCTGTGGTTCGGATTTTCGACCCGCGCCCGTCTGATCTTCTACAACAAGGAGCGCGTCTCCGAGCCGCCGCAGACCTATGAGGAACTGGCAGACCCGAAATACAAGGGGCAGGTCTGCATTCGCTCGTCGACGAACATCTACAACCTGTCGCTGCTCGCCTCGATCATCGCGACCGACGGCGCCGAAGCGGCCGAGGCCTGGGCTCAGGGCGTAAAAGACAATCTCGCGCGCTCCCCGCAGGGCGGCGACACGGATCAGCTGAAGGGCCTCGTGTCGGGTGAATGCGATATCGCCGTGGCGAATTCCTATTACTTCGCCCGCTCGCTCCGCACCAACGTCGAAGGCCTCTCCGAGCATGTCGACCAGATCGGCTGGGGGTTTCCGAACCAGGATGGCCGCGGCGCACATGTCAACGTTTCGGCGGCCGGCGTCCTGAAAAATGCGCCGAACCGCGAGAACGCGATCAAGTTCCTCGAATATCTCGCATCCGATTCAGCCCAGGAATACTTCGCCTCCGGCAATGACGAATATCCGGTCGTCGAGGGTGTTGGCCTTTCGGCTTCGGTAACGAAGCTGGGCGAGTTCAAGCGCGACGATTTGAACCTTGCCGCCCTTGGCGAGAACCAAACCGAAGCGCAGAGCATCTTCAACGCGGTCGGCTTCAAGTAAACGCCGAACCACTGAATCGGATTATCCGCGAACCGCCTGAAGCCCTTGGTTTCAGGCGGTTTTTTCTACGATCGTATCGGAAGCCAGCGGAAGTTCCGCGCGGGTCGACACATGCATCTGCTGCGTCTGCGCGATCGAGCGGCAAAGCAGGATCACCGGCAGAAGGCCGAAAGCGACGATCACGAGAGACGGCACTGCCGCCTGTGCCAACCGCTCGTCTGAGGCAAGCCGGTGGGCCTGCACGGCGAGCGTGTTGAAATTGAACGGCCTGAGGATCAGCGTCGCCGGCAATTCCTTCATCGTATCGACGAAGACGATCAGCACCGCAGTCAGCAGGCTCGCACGCATCAGCGGCATATGCACCCTTCTCAGCATGCCGAACGTGCCGGAACCGAGCGTACGCGCCACCGCGTCGACATTCGGCTTGATCTGGCTGATGCCGGTATCGAAGGCCGACAAGGCTGCCGCCATGAAGCGCACGATATAAGTCATGACCAGAAGCGCGATCGAGCCGGTGATCAGCAATCCGGTCGATATACCGAAATGCTCGCGCATGAACGCATCGACCGTATTATCAAGCTGCGCAAACGGCACCAGAAGGCCGACCGCGACGACCGAGCCAGGCAGCGCATAGCCTATACCGGACAATGTCTTGGTGATCGCCGCCGCCCTTCCCGGCGCGAGCCGCATCCGATAGCCGACAATGGTCGCTCCGATCACCGTCAGCACCGCGGCGACGGAGGCAAGGATCAGCGAGTTCTGCACGAAATCGAGATAGCGGCCCTCGAACGGATTCTGACCCGACTTGATCGCCATTTCAAACAGGACGACCAGCGGTATGGCGAAACCGCATAACACCGGGATCAGGCAGGCGAGGATCGCCAGCGCCGCGCGCCAGCCGCCGAGATGATGCGCCATCATGGCCTCAACGCGGTTTCCGGCATTGTACTGCTTTGCGCCGCCGCGCTGCTTCACTTCGAGCAAAACGAGGAACAGCGCCGTCACCATCAGGCAAAAGGCAAGCTGCGAGGCGGCCGCACGGTCGCCCATCGAAAACCAGGCCTGGTAGATGCCGGTCGCAAAGGTCTGCACCCCGAAATGCGCCACCGTGCCATAATCCGCGATGGTTTCCATCATGGCGAGGATCGTACCGCCGGCAATCGCCGGCCGCGCCACTGGCAGGCTGACCCGGAAGAAAGCGCTCCAAGGCCCGTGGCCCATCGTGCGCGCGGCGAAATAGGCCGTCGGCGACTGACGCAGAAACGCGGCACGCGCCAGCAGATAGACATAAGGATAGAGAACGAAGATCAGCATCAGCGCAGCGCCTGGCAGAGAACGTATCTCCGGAAACCAGTAGTCACGCGGCCCCCACCCGGTCACGGCCCTGAGCGCCGTCTGTACGGCGCCCGGATGATCCAGCAGGTCCGTATAGGCATAGGCCAGTACATAGGCCGGGAAAGCGAGCGGCAACGCCAGCACGATTTCGAGGATGCGGCTGCCGGGAAACCGGCACATTGTCACGAGCCATGCGGCCCCGGTGCCAGTCGCCGCCGTGCCAACCGCCACAAAAAGCGCAAGCTGCACCGTGTTCCAGATATAGCGCGGCATCACCGTGTCCCAGAGCCCAATCCAGGTCTCGAAGGTGCCTCCAAGCGCTGAATAGCCGACGGCGACAATCGGGATGAGGCATAGCCCCGCGCCGATCCAGGCAAGAGTTTTCAGCGGAAAATGAAACAAGGTCGGCGTCTTTGCCCGTTCGCGGTCGCTATGGGTAAAGTGGAGTATGACAAACAGGTTTTGACGTCAATCGCGCCGTTGTGTCGCGTTTAGACATGCGGATTTCTCAATCCCGCATGGGCAAGGCTTTGCCGGACGCCCACAATCCGTCTCCTGAAAATAAGGCGCGACGGATGGAGGTTCACCATGGACCAGCGTTTGACGGATGAGGAACTGGCTCCCGTCCTTGAACCCGTCGCCACGGCCAGGGGCCTGCCTAACCGGCATTATGTCGATCAGACCTGGTTCGAAACCGAGCGCGACAAGCTGTTCTTCGATGGTTGGGCGGGAATCGGTTTCGCCAAGGATGTGCCCGCAAACGGCGACGCCATGCCGATCACCCTTCTCGGGCAGCCGCTCGTCGCGATCCGCGGCCGCGACGGAAAGCTGCGGGTATTCCTGAATATCTGCCGCCATCGCGGCATGATCCTGATCCGGGAGGCCGGCCCGATCCGCGGCGCGATCCGCTGCCCTTACCATTCCTGGTGCTATGACCTCGACGGTGCGCTCAAGGCGACACCGCATGTCGGCGGACCGGGCCATAACAGCCATGAGGCCATCCATCGTGAGGATCTCGGCCTTGTCGAGGTGCCATCTTACGTCTGGCGCGACGTGATCTTCATCAACATCTCGGGCGAAGCCCCGCCCTTCGAGACCGCGCATCGAGTTGCGATCGAACGCTGGCGCGAATTCGACGGGCCGCTCTTTCATTCGGGGGCCGATTCGGGGTTCAGGCTCGATGTCGCAACGAACTGGAAGCTGGCCGTCGAGAATTACTGTGAGAGCTACCACCTGCCTTGGGTGCATCCAGGCCTGAACAGCTATTCGCGCCTCGAGGACCACTACAATATCGAGGAACCGGGTGCCTTTTCCGGTCAGGGAACGACGGTTTATCGCCAACTCGCCGACGAAAAAGGTCTCGTCTTCCCCGACACGCCGGGCCTCGGCGACCGCTGGCAGACCGCCGCGGAATATATCGCGCTCTATCCCAATGTGCTGTTCGGCGTGCATCGCGACCATTCGTTCGCGATCCTGCTCGAACCGGTCGCCATCGACCGTACCGCCGAGCATGTCGAGATCTACTATCACGCCGAGGAAGCGCTGGAGGAGGATCACACGGCCCTGCGCGCCCGGAATTCGGCGCTATGGGAGACCGTCTTCAAGGAGGATATCTTCGTGGTCGAGGGTATGCAGCGAGGTCGCCACGCAAACGGCTTCGACGGCGGCAAGTTCTCGCCGGTGATGGATAGCCCCACCCACATGTTCCATCGCTGGGTGGCAACGCGGCTTGCCTGAGGCGGCAATGCCCCTCCTTTCACCCGCTGCGCTGGACGCGGCATTGCTCGACGCCCATGCCGCCGGCGACAGTGCTCGCCTCGCAGCCCTTTATGGCAAAGCAGCGAGCAGGTTCAATGAGACAGCTGATATCGACGCCGCTTGTTTCTACTGGACGCAGGCGCTGGTCTTCGCGCTGGAGGCCGGACTGGACGAAGCCGGGGACTATGCCGAACGGCTTCGCAGGCTCGGCAGGATATAGCTTCAGGCGAAGCGGCGTTTGTTGCCGGCCGCGATCGGGAAGATCGAATGCACTTCGAAAGGCGCGCCGGTTTCGCGTTCAACGAAGATAGCCAGATGGTCGATATGCAGGGGCTCGGCCAGAACGTCGGGGAAATGGCGTTCGAGCGCCGCCTGCAGGCGAGCCCTGTCCGCCGGCTCCACATGCCCCGTGAGCGTCATGTGGAAGCGGAAATCGTCGAAGACGTAAGGGTAGCCCCAGTTCTGCAGATTGCGCAGTTGAGAGGTCGACAGCCTGTCCGGGTCGCGTCGCTGGAATTCCTTCTCGGTCAGCGGCGCGCGCAGCCTGTCGAAGATGGCGACGACCTGGCTAGCGAAGTCGTTGAGCTCGGGATTGGCGGTCTCCGGCACGATGGCGAAGAATCCGCCCAGACGCGCGACCGTGACGCGGTCTATCGTCACCGGCTGCACCTGCCCGGAGAACGCTTCCGCCGCAGCGACCAGATCGTCCTCGGTGAAATCCTCCGAAAGCCTGAACGGCGCCTTGAGTGTACCATGGAAGCCGTAGCGGCGCGGAACCGCCGTAAAATAGGCGAGTTCGCCCAACGCAAGGCCGGTGCGCTCCGCATGCGGCAGCGTCAGCCCGGAAAATGCGTCGCGTCCAAGCCAGCTGGAGGCCGCGCGTGTCAACGGGTGGTCTCGTGGCGGCGTGAAGTAAATGGCGTAGCGCATGGCGGCGAATCAGGCTCCGGTCAAGGTTTGACCCTGCTACGCCAGCCTTGTGACAAACATGCGAAAACCCGGGCAAATAGTTATCCGACGAAGTTTTGTGAGACAACTTCGGCTATTCAGGCCGCTTCGGGCTCGTATTCCAGCAATTCGGGGCGCTCGCCATCGGCGATCCGCTCATTGATGTCATCGACGATATTGGCGATCTCCGCCACCGAACCGATCACATAATCGGCGCCGGCATCCGCCAGCCGCTTGGCGGCGGCATTCGCGAGATCATGCCTTTCGCGCGCAGGCAGAGCGATGAAGGCATCCTCGCCGAGGCCCATCTCGTTGCCTGTCTCGCTGATCCCGACGGTCCAGGCGCCAGCCGCCTTGCCCTCCATCAGGCCCGGCACCGTGTCGTCGACCTTGACCACCGAGGACGCCGGATAGACGCCGAGTGACACCATCGCATGATAGATCGCCAAAGGAGACGGACGGCACTCCGGCACGTCGTCGGCACACACTACCGCTTCGGCCTCGAACCCCTGGGCCCTGGCCACGGCAATTACCCGCTCCATGATATCGCGCGTATAGCCGGTCGTCGTTCCGATCAGGATGTCGCGATTGCGCAGCGCGCGACAGGCGGTCAGGACGCCCCCGATCAGCTTCCCCCGCTCCGCCGCAGTCTGGCGGCTGACTTCCCGGAACCGTTCATGCAGGAGAATCGCATCGCGCTCATCGAAAGGCCGGCCCTCATGATTTTCCGCCCAGGCTTTTGCGGCCCCCATTCCAAGCCCGACCGCCTTGATGTGATCGAGCTTTCCGAGCCCCATTCCGGCGCGAATATCGTTCTCCGAAACCGTCACGCCCGCTTCCTCGAAGACGCGCTTCATAGACAACAACGGCGCCAGCGACCCGAAGTCGACCAGCGTTCCTGCCCAATCGAAAATGACTGCCTTCACATGCATGGCGACCGACCGCATGCCCCCCAAACCCGTCAGGCTTATTCTACGGTCGCAGATGACATTCATACGACAGTGGAAAACGCACCAGAATAACACTGAAAACACAGGCAAATCGGGCCGCGCGAAACCACGCAGGATATGGGATTGTCATCTGACGAAGAAGGATCGCGACCGCGAATCGCGATGGTGAGGAGGTAGACACGCGGCCCATTCTTGCCAAGTTTCGCCTGCCATGCTCTATCCGGGCGGATAATTCAAACGCAGCTGATCGCACCCATACCGCCATGACCCGCGTCGTTTCCATCGGTGAATGCATGATCGAATTGTCCGGCCGCGAAGGCGTGACATGGCGGCAGGGCTATGCCGGTGATACGCTGAACACACTCTGGTACTTGCGCGCGCTTTCAGCCCCATCGACGGAAACAGACTATGTCTCCGCGTTCGGCGACGACCCCTTCTCGCACGAGCAGATCGCCTTCCTGCGCGCCAACGGCATCGGCGTTGCCGCCAGCCCGACGATCCCCGGCAAGGCACCCGGCCTCTATGCCATCACACTGGATGCGCATGGCGAGCGGTCCTTCACCTATTGGCGTCAGAACGCGGCAGCCCGCTGCCTTGCCGACGATTACGATGCGCTCGCCGAGAGCCTGTCGGGAGCCGGGCTGATCTACCTATCCGGCATCACGCTCGCCATCCTGGACGAGCGCAGTCGCGACGACCTGCTGTCAATCATCGAGACGGCACGGGCCCGCGACACGGTGGTCGCCTTCGACCCCAATTACCGGCCGCGCCTCTGGGCCGACCCAGGCCACGCCCGCACCGTCATGCGCGGCGGCTACGCGGCCGCATCCATCGTTCTGCCGACTTTCGACGATGAACAGGCCCTCTTCGGCGATGCGAATCCGATGGAAACCATCGAGCGCATTCGCCACCACGGGCCGGGCGAGATCGTCGTCAAGTCGGGCGGAGCGGAGGCGCTCGTCGCGGTCGACATGGCGGTGACGCCGGTTGCGCCCCCGCAAGCAATCGAGCCGCTCGATACGACCGGCGCGGGCGACAGTTTCAACGGCGCCTATCTCGCGGCCCGCCTCGCCCGCAAAAGCCCGCAAGACGCGGCGCTTTTTGCCCACTCCGTCGCGGGCATGGTCATACGCCACCACGGCGCATTGATGCCCATGCAGAAACTGGCCGACATTCGCCCCTGAAAATCAGCCGGATTTGGAAAACCGGTAGACGGTGCATTGTTCGCGCCGCTCACCGGGGCGCAACACCGCGCTCGGATAATCGGACTGGTTCGGCGAGTCCGGCCAGATCTGCGTCTCCATGCACATGCCGGCATGGTGGCCATAGTGCCGGCCGCCGAGACCAGGGACAGCAACCTCCATCGCCGGCGCAGTGAAAACCTGCAGGCCGGGTTCGGTGGTCAGGACCTCCATCGCGACGCCGGAACGCGGCGCGCGGACTTCGGCGACCGACCGCATGCCCTCACCTTCAAGGCAGAAATTATGGTCGTAAGAGGCGTTGGCATCGATGGCGTCGATCCGGCGCATCTCACGGAAATCGAACTTCGTGCCCCGGAGCCGTGCCGGCGGACTCACCGGGATCAGGAGCGAATCGACCGGCAGATAGGTGTTCGCGTGGATTCCCATCTCGTGGTCCGTCACCGGACCGGCGCCACCATCCTCAAGGTTGAAATAGCTGTGATGGGCCATGGCGCAAATGGTCGGCGCGTCGGTTTGCGCCGTCAGCGTTACCCGAAGCTCCCCCTCGCCCGCCAGCTCATACCGGCACCGCGCGGTGAGATTGCCCGGGAAACCCATATCGCCATCGGCGCTGTCCAGCCGCAATACGACATGGCTCTCGCCGGTTTCCTCGACTGTCCACAGCCGCTCCGAGAAGCCTTTCGAGCCGCCGTGCAGGCATTGGCCGTTGTCGTTGTTGTCCAGCCGGTATTCTGTTCCGTCGAGCGTGAAGCGCGCGCGCGCGATCCGGTTGGCGAAGCGTCCGGCGGTTGCACCGAAAAAGGGCGAATGGGTCTCGTAATAGTCGAGACGATCGAATCCGAGCGTCAGCGGCGCGTCGTGGCCATCGAGGTGAAGCGCCTGAACGCTCGCGCCGCGAGTGATCACCTGCGCGCGCAGCCCTCCGCCTTCGAGGAAAACCCGGTGAACCGGTTCACCGGACGCCAGATATCCCCAAATCTCCAAGCTGCCTGCCCTTCCCATAACCATACGCCTTCCTTCCGATATCACCGCTGCGCGAAGTTACGCGACCACTCACCCAATGGTTGCAAAAACCGCCCGACAACGGACTTTTCCTAGCCGCACAAACACGCTAGAGAGCGCGCGAGCAACAAAATTACGATATGGCGGAGCCTCCTCCCGGCCTAGCCGCCATCAAGCGAAGGACCAAGACGTGTCAACCACATTCGACAAAGTCGCCGATATCATTGCCGACACAAGCGAAATCGAACGGGACTCGATCACTCCGGAAAGCCACACCATCGACGATCTCGGCATCGACAGCCTCGACTTTCTCGACATCGTGTTCGCCATCGACAAGGAATTCGGCATCAAGATCCCGCTCGAACAGTGGACGCAGGACGTCAATGACGGCAAGGTCGCCACGGAAGAGTATTTCGTGTTGAAGAATCTCTGCGCCAAGATCGACGCCCTGGTCGCCGCCAAGGCCGCCTGACAGTCGTCTCCGCCCAAACGCTGGTTGATCGCACCCAATGACCGCCCCCAACGACGTCGTCATCACCGGCATCGGCCTCCTGACATCGCTCGGCGAAGGCGTGGAGGCAAACTGGGCGGCGCTGCGCGATTTCACGGCACCGGTGATCGATAGCGAGCGTTTCGCGCCCTACACGGTTCACCCGTTGCCGGAAGTCGACTGGTCGCAGCAGATCGCCAAGCGCGGCGATCAGCGGCAGATGGAAGCCTGGCAGCGCATCGGCACCTATTCCGCCGGCCTCGCGCTGGAGGATGCCGGCATCAAGGGCAACGAAGCGCTTTGTGCCTCGATGGACATGATCGTGGCAGCCGGCGGCGGTGAACGCGACGTCGACGTCGACACGATGATCCTGAAGCGAATCGCCGACGGAGCGTCCGATATTGGCGTGGCGATCAACGAAGTGTTGACGACCGAACTGCGCCCGACGCTGTTCCTGGCGCAGCTGTCCAACCTTCTCGCAGGCAACATATCCATCGTCCACAAGGTCACCGGCTCGTCGCGAACCTTCATGGGCGAGGAAGGCGCTGGCATCTCGGCGATCCTGACTGCGGCCGCGCGTATCCGCTCGGGCCAGAGTACGCACGCCCTCGTCGGCGGCGCCTATAACACCGAACACCCGGACATGCTGCTCTCCTACGAGCTCGGCCATCACCTGATGCGCGACGCATGGCGGCCCGTCTGGCAACGCGGACAGGCCGCAGGTGGCGGCATCGTCACCGGTTCCGGCGGTGTGTTTCTCGTTCTGGAAAGGCGCGACCACGCGATCGAGCGCGGCGCAAAAATTTATGCGTCGCTCGGCACGGTCGCAGCAGATCTCGGCCCGACCGGCGCTCAGGAGACCCGCGAACGTCTTGACAGGCTCGCCGCCGAGACCGGTTTGGGCGAGACGGATATCGTCTTCTCCGCCGTTTCCGGCGCTGACGGGCGTACCGCTGACGAGAAGGTGTTCCTGACAGAAAGCCTTGCCGGCATACCCGTTCGCGGCCTCACCACCGCGACGGGCAACCTGTCCGAGGCGCAGTTCCCGCTCGCCGTCGCGCTTGCGGCGCTTTCTCTATCGACAGGCGAAAAGCTCCCGGTGCTCGATCCCGACTTCGAAACGGAAGCCGATACAGCCCCCTCGTCCATCGGCGTCCTGGCCATCGGCTTCAACGCCGCCGAAGGCATGGCGGTCGTACGAAAGGCAGAGGGAGCGACGGCATGACCCGCTTCACTGATCACGCCGGGCGTCCCGTCATCGCCATTACCGGGGCCGGAGTCGTCTCCTCGCTCGGCAGCGGCAAGGACGAGAATTGGGCCCAACTGACCGCCGGCCAATCCGGCATCCATCGCATCACCCGATTTGCGACCGACCATCTGCGCACGACAATCGCCGGCACGGTCGACTTCATGTCGCCTCCCGAGGCCGGATCCGTGGCGCTTTCCTATGCCATGGCGGAATTCGCGGTGCTTGAGGCGATTGCGGAATCCGGCCTGTCGCAAAGCGATTTCGGCGGACCTCTGTTCCTCGCCGCACCGCCGGTAGAGTTGGAATGGTGGCAACGAATCGCACTCGATGCAGACGGAGCCACGTCGGGCGGTGAGCCGGGGTATCAGCGCCTGCTGCATGCGGCGCGTACCGGCAGCCATCCCGCTTTCTTTCAATCCGCGCAGTTCGGCACCATCGCTTCACGCCTTCAACAGCGCATCGGCACGCGCGGCTTGCCGATCACCCTGTCGACCGCCTGCGCCTCGGGCGCGACGGCGATCCAGCTCGGCGTCGAGGCCATCCGACGCGGAGAGGCGGAACGCGTCGTCTCCGTCGGCACTGATGGTTCGGTAACCTCGGAAGCGCTGGTCCGCTTCTCGCTGCTCTCGGCGCTGTCCACCCAGAACGAGATACCGGAAAAGGCCTCCAAACCTTTCTCCAAGGACCGCGACGGCTTCGTCATGGCCGAAAGCGCCGGCGCGTTGGTGATGGAGTCGCTGGAGAGCGCCACCGCACGCGGCGCGACCGTGCTCGGTATCCTTGAAGGCTGCGGGGAATGCGCCGACGATTTCCACCGCACCCGCTCCAAGCCGGACGGCTCGCCGGCGATAGCCGCAGTGCGCGCAGCGCTCGACGATGCCGGCGTTTCAACCGGTGATGTCGGCTACATCAACGCGCACGGCACCTCGACCCCCGAAAACGACAAGATGGAGAGCATGTCTCTCTCGACCGTTTTCGGCGAGGCGATGCGCTCGATCCCGATATCTTCCAACAAATCGATGATCGGCCACACGCTGACGGCGGCCGGCGCAATCGAGGCGGTCTTCTCGCTGCTGACGATCCGTACCGGCACGCTTCCGCCGACGATCAATCACGTCAATCCCGATCCGGCCATCGAACTCGATGTGGTGCCCAATACGAAGCGGGCGGCAACGGTCGGACGCGTCCTGTCGAATTCCTTCGGATTCGGCGGCCAGAACACCTGCCTTGTCATCGCGGCCGAACCCGCATAAGCCCCGCACTACAAGAATCTGCCGGAAGGAAACGCCATGCGCGCCCTGCAGCTCGTGGAAGACCGCAAGCTCGTTGAAGTCGATCTGCCGCCTCCGCCGCCGCCCGGCCTCGGAGAAGTCACGGTGCGTATCGCAAAGGTCGCGCTGAACCATATCGATGTTTGGGGCTGGCGCGGCATGGCATTCGCCAAGCGCAAGATGCCGCTGGTCATCGGCGCAGAGGCTGCTGGCCGCGTCGACACTGTCGGACCCGGCGTCAGCGGCCTGAAGCAGGGCCAACTCGTCTCGATCTTCGGTGCACAGACCTGCGGATTGTGCGGCCCCTGCCAGGAGGGGCGCGACAATCTGTGTGAAAACGTGGCCGGAGTGCATGGCTTCCATCTCGACGGCTTCGCCCAGGAACTGATCAACCTCCCTGCCCGCAATCTCGTGCCCGCACCGCCCGGCGTCGACGAAACCGGCGCTGCGCTCGCGCCGATTACCTTCGGCACCGTCGAGCACATGCTCTTCGACAATGCGTCGCTGCAGCCGGGCGAAACGGTGTTGGTGCATGCCGGCGGCTCCGGCATCGGCACCGCGGCGATTCAGCTGGCGAAGCGCATGGGCTGCACGGTCATCACCACCGTCGGGTCCGACGCGAAGATCGAACCCGCGAAGGCCCTGGGGGCCGATCACGTAATCAACTATCGCGAGGACCGCTTCGAAGGGGTCGTGCGCAAACTGACGAGGAAGAAAGGGGTCGATGTCGTCTTCGAACATGTCGGCGCCGACACATGGGCAGGCTCGATGCTGTCGCTGAAGCGCGGGGGCCGGCTGGTTACCTGCGGTTCGACCTCCGGCGTCTCGACCCAGATGAACCTGATGATGCTGTTCCAGCAGCAATTCCGCATCATCGGCTCGTTCGGTTGCCGCATGCGGAACATTAACGACGCCATGCAGAAGATGGCGCGCGGCATCGTCCATCCGGTCGTCGACACGGAGGTCGATTTCGACGGCATCAGCGATGCACTCGCGCGCATGGAAACGCGCGACGTGTTCGGCAAAATCCTGCTGAAAGTCAGCTGAAGGGCCCGCGATGCGCACCGCCTTTCTTCGCGTCTGGAAAAATGTCGCCCGGCTCGAATACTGGCTGATTGCGCAAGTCACCTTCGGGATGCTCAATTTCGCGCGGCTGCTTCCTCCACGCTGGGCGCTCGAGCTGGGCGCGACGCTCGGACAGCAACTCGGGCCGCTAAGCGGTCGCAACAAGCTGGTGCTTGAAAATCTGCGCCTCGCCTTTCCCGAGAAGTCAGAGGAGGAGCGGCAGGCGATCGCCAAGCGGAGTTGGCGCAATCTGTTCCGCCTGGGCGCGGAATATGTATTTCTCGAAAAGCTAATCGACTACGATCCGGACGCGCCCGATTCAGGACTGATCGAGATCGAAGGCGTCGAGATCTTCAAGCGTCTGCAAGAGCAGAATGCGTCCTGCATCTTCTTTACCGGCCATATTGGCAATTTCGAGCTGCTGCCGATCTGCGCGGCCGCCTACGGTTTGGAAATCACCGCACTGTTCCGCCCGCCGAATAATCCCTATGTCGCGAGGCGCCTCCTCGCCGCACGCCGCACATCGATGGGCCACCTCGTCCCGTCAAAGGCGGGCGCCGCCTGGGGTCTCGCCCGGGCGCTGGACGAAGGCAAGTCCGTCGGCATGCTGGTGGACCAGAAATTCGCGCGCGGCGTTCTCGGCACGTTTTTCGGACAACCGGTACAGACCAATCCGCTGCTGCCGAAACTCGCCCGCCACTACGAGCGGCCGGTTCATCCGGCACGCTGCATTCGCCTTCCCGGCGGCAGATTCCGTATCATTCTGGAGGAAGCGATCGAATTACCGCGCAATTCCGAAGGCGTGATCGACGTCCCTGCATCCACGCAGATGCTCAATGACGTGGTCGAGCGCTGGGTGCGCGAACACCCTGACCAGTGGCTATGGTCGCATCGCCGCTGGCACGTCAATATGAATGCACTGCGAAAAGCAAAAAGCCGGCGCTAACGCCGGCCTTCCGTCTGAATCTCAATTTGAACGCACTCAATGCGTGATGACGACACGCATGTTCTGCGGACCAACCTGCTTGGTCAGCTGGTACAGCTTGCGAGCATTGCGCGTATCGAGGCGCACACATCCATGCGATGCGGGCCGGCCAAGCCTGCTGACCGCATTGGTGCCGTGGATGGCGTAACCGCCATAGAAGAAAATCGAATAAGGCATTGGCGACATGTCATATTTACGCGAATGCCACATTTCGTGCATGCGCGTGGGGCTCCACTTGCCAGTCGGCGTGCGATAGCCGCTGCGCGCGGTACTGACACGCCAATTATACAGCGTCCGCCCGTCTTTCTTGACGGTCATGGTCTGGCTGGAAAGATCGACATGCGCGACGAGACGGTTGGCAAGACTTGCAGTCGCCCCCGACACGACAATCGCTGCCGCGAGAGCGGCACTTGCGAGAAAACGTTTCACCCGACTTACTCCTGTTACACGAAGACTGCCGCCCCTCTTTCGACGTTAGCCTTCCTTTACCCCACGGTCAAAATAACAACTTTGCTGTAATAAAAAGTTACATGTGCGAATGGGTGCTGGCACGAAGGCCTGAAAAGCCCGGGATGGTTACCAAATTGAAAAAGCCGCAGCAGATGCTGCGGCTTTGTCTTCCTTCAGGATAAACCGCTCGGTCGATATCTACAGACCAAACAGGCTATTGCTCGGCGTTTCCATGGTCGCTCCGTTGCGGTCCTCGTCGAGAAGCGTACGAGAGCCGAAGGCGGCACGGAAACCGACCAAAAAGGTGTGCGTGCTACCGCCGGCATCGACATCACCGACATCGACATGATCGAACTGGTAGCGGCCCCACACGGAGAACGGAGAGCTGTCGAAACGTTTCTCGGCTTCAAGCCCGGCCGTGAAGATCGAAGCACTCGAGCCGTCGCCGGAAATTTCGGTATAGCCCAAATCACCCTCGAACCTGAGGTTCTCGGCGTGGAAGTACCGTACTTCGCCGCGGACTCCCCACGTATCCAGATTGTCCAAACCGCCCTCGTCGGACATAAACTGCCCCCAAAAGGCCTGTCCGTAGTAGGTAACATTGCCGTTATAGATCTGGAATTCCGGTCCGAACCGGTACGAGGAAATATCGCTGCCGGCATCGTTGATATCGAGCCAGTCATAGGACAAGAACCCGCCGACCGCATAGGCGCTTGGGTCGCGTTTAAAGATATGTACACCCCCGCCGAAGACAGAAATCGTCTCGCCGTCTGCGGATAGACCATTAAAGCGAGCGTCGAACTGCCCGTTCCAGGACGGGCTGAACCGGTAATTCAGCTTGCCGTTGACGTTGTACATTGTCGCCGTGTCGGTACCATCATCGGTGTCGACAACAAGCGCGCCAACGGAAGCGCCGATGCTGCCGGAAATCGGATCCGCCTGCGGTGCGGCATAATCCATTGCGCCGATCCGGTCGGCTGCAAAAGCCGGCGAAATGAATGCGACCGACAACATGCTTAAAACGAACTTTCTCACGACTGTCCCCTGTATCTGTACCCGAGGCCACTTCGATGCGCTCGGGCTGATTCTCCAAAAACCCTGGCTCGAAACTATGCAGGTCGAATATAAATTTGCAATCCGAAAATAACCGCACGGATGGAAATCACACAGGATCTGATCCCCAACGGGCAGTTCGTCGGACCATGATGCAATATAGCAACGCCCTGCTTCCCCGAGGGGGCATCGGTCAGCCAGGTCGTGATCGTATTATACGCTCCGTGCAGACACCTTGCTCTCGCGCGCCAACTCATGATCAATGCCGCCATGGAGTCCATGCTGGAATCGATCGCCACACGCGAGGACGACCTCGTTGAGCTCACCCGCGACCTGATCCGCTTTCCGACGGTCAATCCGCCGGGTGAAGCCTACACGCCTTGCGCAGAATTCGTTGGCGACAGACTGGCGAAAACCGGTTTCGACATCGAATATGTTCGTGGCGAGGGCGAACCGGGCGACACAGACCGCTATCCGCGTACCAATGTGGTCGCTCGCCGAGAGGGCAAACGCCCAGGCGCCTGCGTGCATTTCAACTCTCATATCGACGTGGTCGAGGCGGGAGACGGCTGGACCGTCGATCCGTTCGAGGGCGTGGGGCGAGACGGCCGCGTCTATGGCCGCGGCGCGTGCGACATGAAGGGCGGGCTCGCCGCCTCGATCATAGCCGTCGAGGCCTTCATCCGGGCGAATGCGGATTTCCCGGGCGCGATAGAGATATCCGGCACGGTGGACGAAGAATCTGGCGGATTCGGCGGCGGCGCCCATCTCGCGCGCAAGGGCTATTTCTCCAAGCCGCGTGTCGACCACGTCATCATCCCCGAGCCGCTCAACAAGGACCGTGTCTGCCTCGGCCATCGCGGCGTCTGGTGGGCGGAAATCGAGACCAAAGGCGAACAGGCGCATGGCTCGATGCCTTTTCTCGGCGATTGCGCCGTGCGCCACATGGGCGCCCTGCTCGCGGCGTTCGAGGAAAAGCTGTTCCCGGCCCTCGACGCCAAGCAGACACGCATGCCGGTCGTTCCGGAAGGCGCGCGCCGTTCGACGCTCAACATCAATTCCATCCATGGCGGCCAGACCGACGATTATACCGGCCTGCCCTCACCCAATGTTCCCGATTCCTGCCGGCTGACCATCGACCGCCGCTTTCTCATCGAGGAGGAAATCGGCGAGGTGAAGGGAGAAGTCCTTGCCATTCTCGAGGAACTGAAAGCGACCCGCCCCGAATTCGATTACGCGATCCGCGACCTGATGGAGGTTATGCCTCTCATGACGGAAAAGGACGCGCCGGTGGCGAGCGCCGTCGCCCACGGTATCCAGGCGGTCTTCGACCGCGAGCCGGATTATGTCATCTCACCGGGAACATACGACCAGAAGCATATAGCCCGGCTCGGTCACCTCTATGACTGCGTCGCTTACGGCCCCGGCATCCTCGACCTCGCCCACCGCCCCGACGAATGTGTCGGCATCGCCGACATGGTGCAATCCGCGCAGGTCATGGCGCTGGCGCTCGGCGAATTGCTTTCGGCGCCGCGTTGAGTTTCGCAGCGCAACAGCCGAGCGACGATCCCTGCTGACAAGCAGCCCCCATGCTGTATAAATTCCAGAGCGACACTCGGGAGGTCCGCCAATGATATCAAAGACCAGCACATTTCTCGCCGGCGCCGCGCTTGCGCTCGCCCTCACCAGCTCCGCCTTCGCTGCGCGCACGGACCTGACATTGGCGATCCAGCTCGAACCGCCGCATCTCGATCCCACAGCGGGCGCTGCCGGCGCCATCGACGACATCGTCTATCAGAACATTTTCCAGGGCCTGACACGCATAGGCCCCGACGGCGCGGTTCTGCCTTCGCTGGCCGAAAGCTGGTCGGTGTCCGACGACGGGCTGACCTACACGTTCAAACTGCATGACGGCGTGACATTCCACGATGGAACGAGCCTCGACGCAGGCGATGTGGTCTTTTCGCTCGACCGCGCCCGCGCCGATGACTCGACCAATGCCCAAAAAGCTCTTTTCTCCGCCATCGCGAGCGCCGAAGCCGTCGACGACCTGACCGTCAAGGTCACGCTCAGCCGTCCGCAGGGTTCCTTCCTTTACAATATGGGCTGGGGCGACGCTGTGATCGTCGCGCCGGAATCGGCCGATACCAACAAGGAAAAGCCGGTCGGCACCGGCCCGTTCAAGTTCGTCGACTGGGCGCAGGGTTCATCGGCGACGCTGGAAAAGAACGCCGATTATTGGGGCGAGCCGGTGGCGCTCGACAAGGTTACCTACCGCTTCATCTCGGATCCGGCCGCTGCGACTGCGGCTCTGCTTGCCGGCGACATCCAGGCCTTCCCCTCGTTTCCGGCGCCTGAAGCCGTCGCGCAATTCGAGGGCGATCCGCGTTTTTCGGTAGTGATCGGCTCCACCGAGGGTGAGACGATCCTCTCGACAAACAACGGCAAGGAACCATTCAGCGATCTCAAGGTACGCCAGGCGATTGCCCATGCACTCGACCGACAGGCGATCATCGACGGCGCCATGTTCGGCTTCGGCACGCCGATAGGCACGCATTTCGCGCCGCATAATCCTGCCTATGTCGAACTCGTCGAAACCTACCCCTACGATCCCGAGAAATCGAAGGCTTTGCTGGCGGAGGCCGGCTATCCCGATGGGTTCAAGGCGACGCTGAAGCTGCCGCCGCCCGCCTATGCGCGCCGTGGCGGTGAGATCGTTGCGGCCCAGCTCCGCGAAGTCGGAATCGATCTTGAGATCATCCCGGTCGAATGGGCGCAATGGCTCGATCAGGTGTTCAAGCAGAAGGACTACGACCTGACCATAATCTCGCACACTGAACCGAACGACATCGGCATCTATGCGCGCG
Source organism: Ahrensia sp. (assembly GCA_002706335.1). Taxonomy (GTDB): domain Bacteria; phylum Pseudomonadota; class Alphaproteobacteria; order Rhizobiales; family Rhizobiaceae; genus Oricola. The sequence continues at coordinate 74,462 of PAKZ01000006.1, read as the reverse complement.
ACGACTATTATTTCGACTACCACTCTGATGCGTTCAAGCAGGTGATGGCGGAACTCGACGCGACTGCCGACGAGGACAAGCGCTACGAACTGCTTCGCCAGGCGCAGGAGATCATCGCCAAGGACGCCGTTAACGGCTACCTCTTCGAGCTGCCAAAGCTCGGCATCTGGGATGCCAAGCTGGAAGGCCTCTGGCACAATCTGCCGGTACAGTCGAACGACCTGTCGAAGGTCCACTGGACCGACTAGACCCTTTCGGCAAGCATTGTGGCGGGCCGGCTTGGCCCGCCTTTTTCTTTACTCCGGCGCCCGTTAGTCTCCGCCCATGCTGTCCTACGCGCTGCGCCGTATCGTCATAGTCGTCATAACCCTTCTCGCGGCAAGCGTCGTCGTCTTCGCCGTGCTGGAAATCGTGCCCGGAGATCCGGCGCGCCTGATGCTCGGCATCAACGCGACCGACGATGCAGTGGCGGCACTGCGCCAGCAGATGGGCCTCGATCAACCGCTGGTGCTCCGTTATTTCGCGTGGATCGGCGGCATGCTGTCCGGCGATTTCGGGCGCTCCTACACATACTCGGTGCCCGTGATCGACCTCATCCGCGAACGCCTCGTCGTCTCGCTGCCACTGGCTCTGATGGCGCTCGCGCTGTCGACCGCCATCGCCATCCCGGTCGGCGTCTTCTCGGCAGCGCGGCGCGGCACCGCCGCCGACACCGGGGTGATGGCCGCGACGCAGCTCGGCATCGCCATTCCAAATTTCTGGTTCGCCATCCTGCTCGTCTATGTCTTCGCCATCGCCCTTCGCCTCGTGCCTGCCGGCGGCTTCCCTGGCTGGGAGGCCGGCATCGGCAAGGCGCTTGCCGCGCTGATCCTGCCCGCCATCGCGCTCGCCTTGCCGCAAGCGGCAATCCTGGCGCGCGTCACCCGCTCGGCCCTGCTCGATGTCCTTGGCGAAGACTACATCCGCACGGCGCGCGCCAAGGGCCTGCCCGCCCGATTGGTGCTGCGGCGCCATGCCCTGCGCAACGCGCTGATACCCGTCCTGACCATTCTCGGCCTGCAATTCGCATTCCTGCTGGCCGGAACGATTATCATCGAGAATGTCTTTTACCTGCCGGGCCTCGGACGGCTCGGCTTCCAGGCGATCACCCAGCGCGATTTGATCGTCGTCGAAAGCGTCGTCGTCCTGTTGGTCGCCACAGTCGTTATCGTCAACTTCCTCGTCGATCTCGCCTATGCATGGGCCGATCCGCGGCTGAGGCGACGCTGAAATGGCCGGAGAACTGATCGCCACGGAACATGAGGACTGGCGGCACTTCGTCGGAAAGGCCCTGCGCAACCGCTCCTTTATGGCCGGCGCCCTGATCACCGTCCTCGTCGTCGCGGTCGCACTCGTCTCTTTCGTCTGGACGCCTTACGACGTCACGAAACTGATCATTGCCGACAGGCTGCAGGCCCCTTCCGGCGCCCACTGGTTCGGCACGGATCATTTCGGCCGCGATATCCTGTCCATGATCATGGTCGGCTCGCGGAACTCCATCGCAGTCGCGCTGATCGCGGTCGGTATCGGCATCGCCATTGGCGTCCCGCTCGGCACCCTGGCGGCGGCAAAACGCGGCGCTCTCGACGAAATCCTGATGCGCGCGTCCGATATCGTTTTCGCCTTCCCCGCCCTGCTCTCAGCTGTGATGATCACCGCGATCTTCGGACCCGGCGCCGTAAACGCGGTGATCGCCATCGGCATCTTCAACATTCCGGTCTTTGCCCGCGTCGCACGGGGCGGTGCGCTCGCGCTGTGGCCACGCGAATTCGTGCTTGCCGCCCGCGCCTCGGGCAAGCGCGCCGGACTGATCACCGTCCAGCATATCCTGCCGAACATCGCCAACCTTCTGGTCGTCCAGGGTACGATCCAGTTCTCCCTCGGCATCCTCGCCGAGGCCGGGCTTTCCTATGTCGGACTTGGCACCCAGCCACCCGCGCCCAGCTGGGGCCGCATGTTGTTCGAAGCGCAAACCATGATGGCGATCGCGCCGCATATGGCGATCGTGCCGGGTGTCGCCATCATCGTCACAGTGCTCGGTCTCAATCTGTTGGGCGACGGCTTGCGCGACGTGCTCGACCCCAGATTGCGGCGGCAGCGATGACGGATCCGGTTCTTGAAATCGAAAACCTGTCGCTATCGATCGGAGACCATCCGATCCTGAAGGACATCGATCTCACGGTACGGGCCGGCGAGGTCCTTGGCCTTGTCGGAGAATCCGGTTCCGGCAAGTCAATGACCGCGCAAAGCGTCATGCGCCTGCTCCCGCATGCGGCGCGGACCGCCGGTTCGATCCGCTTTGCCGGAGAGGAGATTCTTGCGGCAAGCGAAGGCCGCATGTGCGAATTGCGCGGCGACGATATCGGCATGGTCTTTCAGGAACCGATGACGGCGCTCAATCCCGTCAAGACGATCGGCGAACAGGTCGCCGAAGGCATCCGTTTCCATCGCGGCCTCGACCGCGCCGAGGCGCTTGATCGCGCCAGCCAGATGCTCGACCGCGTGGGCCTGCCCGAATCCAGGTTTCCACTGACCCGCTATCCGCACGAACTCTCCGGCGGCCAGCGCCAGCGCGTCGTCATCGCGATCGCTTGCGCGCTACGCCCGAAACTGCTGATCGCCGACGAGCCGACCACCGCGCTCGATGTCGTGCTGCAGGCGCAAATCCTCGACCTGCTGCGCGAACTCGTCGCCGAAGACGATATGGGGCTGATCCTCATCAGCCACGATCTCGGCGTCGTCGCGGACATGGCCGACCGAATTACCATCCTGCGCCATGGCGAAGTGCAGGAGGCGGGCGAGACCGCCACGGTGCTGCGCGAACAGAAACACCCCTATACCCGCCGTCTCGCCGAGGCTTCGACCCATGTGCCGATCTGGGCCAATGCGCAGACGCCGCCCGACGGCGAAAAAAGACTACTCGAACTGGACGATGTCGCCCGCCATTTCCCCAGTCACCGCACCGGCCTGTTCAGGCGCGGCGAACCGACTCGCGCCGTCGACGGCGTCTCGTTTTCGGTACGCTCCGGCCATTCGGTCGCCCTGGTCGGTCAGTCCGGCTGCGGCAAGTCCACGCTGGCGCGCATGATCCTCGCGCTCGACAGGCCCACCGCCGGCACGATTTCATTCGACGGCATGGAAACCTCCGCACTCGACGAGCATGCGTTGCGCCCTGCCCGCCGCCAAATGCAGGTCGTCTTCCAGGATCCTTACGGGTCCTTCGACCCGCGCCAGAAGATCGGCCATTCCGTCGCCGAGCCTCTGCACCTGATGGACAAGCCGCTGACGCGTCCCGAACGGCGCGAGCGCATCGCCGCCGCCGTGGAAGAGGTCGGCATGCAACCGTCGGACGCCACGAAATATCCGCATGAATTTTCCGGCGGACAGCGCCAGCGTCTCGCCATTGCCCGCGCCATCATCACCCGGCCGAAACTCGTCGTCGCCGACGAACCGGTCTCAGCGCTGGACGTCTCGATCCGCGCCCAGATCCTCGATCTCTTCGCCAGGCTCAACGACGATCTCGGGCTCGCCTTCCTGTTCATCACCCACGACCTGACCGTCGCCCGCGCGATCACCCATGACGTGATGGTGATGGACCATGGAAAGATCATCGAGTCAGGCCGAACCGGCGACGTGCTGGATCATCCGGGCCACGAGGTCACGCGCCGGCTGATCGCTGCCGCGCCAGACCTGCAAAGGGCGATCCAGAGGCGGTCCGCCGGCGTCAGATAAGAGCAGCCAGAACCGCCACCGCCACCGCGAACACGGTCATCGCACGCCAGAAAACGGCGATGGCTTTGTCGATGTCCTTTCCGGTTACCGAATGCCGCCCCGCGACATTGAGGAAGGGATCATCGGTCAACTCGCCGCCGTAATAGCGCGGCCCGCCGAGCGCCACACCGGTTGCCGCCGCCATGGCGGTTTCGGGCCAGCCTGCATTGGGCGAACGGTGCAGCTTCGCGTCGCGCACCATCACGATCAGCGTCCGGCGCGCACGTCTCAGCCCGCGCAGGCTGCCATCGGCGATCGTGATCAACAGGCCGGTTAACCGTGCCGGGATCCAGTTGACGATATCGTCGAGGATCGCTGAAGACCGGCCGAAGGCGAGATATTTCTCGCTGCGATGGCCGATCATGGAATCGGCGGTATTGATGATCTTGTAGGCGAACAGGCCCGGCAACCCGAGCAGCGCATACCAGAAGGCGGGCGCAACCACGCCGTCGGAGGCGTTCTCGGCAAGGCTCTCGACCGCGGCGCGTGCAACGGCGCTCTCGTCCAGCGTTTCCGGATCGCGTCCGACGATCAGCGACACCGCCTCCCGCCCGCCTTCGAGACCGCCCTCGTCAAGCCCGTCCCGCACGGCGCGCACATGATCGACCAGCGACTTCTGCGCCAGCAGCACGGTAACGACCAGGATCTCCACGACGATGCCGGCGACGCCGATCAGCCCCATCAGCCGGTCCAGCAAATGGCCGATCACTGCGCCGAAGACGACGAGTATGACGATAGAGAAGAAGCCCCGCCGAGCGCGCGCCGCGCCGGAAACACTCTCGTTGTTGAAGGTCCGGTCGAAGACGCTGACAAGCTTGCCAAAGCCGACGACAGGATGCGGCAGACGCGACCAGATCGCGTCCGGATCGCCGATCAGACGGTCAAGGATGAGTGCGACAAGGAGAACCGCAAGACTGCCGGAAACATACATTACGCTGGGTTGTGCATGGTGGCGCCGATTTCGGCAAGTGCTGAATTCAGCCGTTCAAAGCCCGCCTCCCCGCTTGGTAAACCAAAGCGTATCCAGCCTGTCTCGTGATCGAAAACGCGGACAAGAATGTGCCGGTCGCCGAGTTCTTCGGCAAAGTCATGGGCTGATAGATGATACACGGTCACGAAGAGGTTCGTTCGGCCGACAAGCCGCAAACCATGTCGCTCCAGAAGCCGCGCGAGTTTCTCGCTGTCACAGGCAAGGCGCGACCGCGTCTCCGCGATCCAGTTTCCGTCGCGCATGGCGCGCGCGCCGATCGCCAGCGCGGGCCCGGAGACACCCCACGGACCGATCATCTGCGCCAGCCCCGACACAACATCCGGATCGCCAATTGCGAAACCCAGTCTCAATCCGGCCAGTCCGAAGAACTTTCCGAAAGAGCGCAAGACGAGCACGCCGTGCCGGCCCGCCTCCGAAACGAGCGAACAATCCGGCGCGACATCAGCGAAAGCCTCGTCCACCACCGCCACGCGCCGCCCTTGCGCGAAGGGCAGGATCCGGTCGGTCGGCCATGTCCGTCCATCGGGATTGTTCGGCTGGCCGAGCACGAGCAGATCCGTCCCCTCGGGGTCGGCCGGCAGTTCGCCCGGCTGTTCGATATGAACGCCCGTCATTTTCAGCGCACGCTCATATTCGCCGTAAGTCGGCGCGACGATCGTCGCGCGATCGAGATAGTTGAACAGAACCGGCAGCCACTGGATGATCGCCTGAGTGCCAGGCGCCGCGACGATGGCGGCCTTGTCGGGAACGCAATAGTAAGCGCGCGCGGCCTCAAGACACTCTTCCATAAGTCCTTCATCCGGCAACCTGTGCCAGATATCGGCCGAAAGCTCCGGAACCGGATAGGCAACCGGATTGATGCCGGTGGACAGATCCAGCCACGTCTCGCGGCGGCCTCCGTGGCGGGCGATGGCGCGGTCCAGCGCGCCGCCATGGCGAATCGCGCCCGTCATGCCGCCCTGTCGATCACATGCATGTAGGACCCCGAAACGGAGCCGCGACGCAGACCTGCCTCGCCAAGCGGATCGCCGCGCGAATCGCTCGCCGAAAACAGCCTTTCGCCCGCTCCTTCCGAAACAAGCCTCGAGTAATGGAATTCATGCGCGGCAAGAGGCAAGTCCCACGGCGCGGCCGCAAGAGGCTTCAGCCGCCGGTAGCCGAGATGGCGCTGACGTTTTGCATAGGAAGTCGTCACGGGCAGGAGCCCCGCCATTTTGTGGTGCTCGCCCTCGCCGTCGATAAGTTCATCACCGAGCACCATGTAGCCTCCACACTCCCCATAGACTTGAACACCCGCTTCAGCGGCAGCGCGCAGTCCACCCAGGAACCGCCCTGCCGCTGCGATTTTCCCCGCATGCAATTCGGGATAGCCGCCGGGAAGATAAACGGAGTCCGAATCCCCGGATGGTATTTCATCGGCGAGTGGCGAGAAAAAGGAAATCTCGGCACCTTGCTCCCGCCAGCCAGCGAGAAGGTGCGGATAGGAGAAGGCAAAGGCCTCGTCCCGCGCGACCGCGATCCGCTGGCCGAGCGGCGGCAGGCGCGTCGGGTTTCGGTTCGATCCCCGCCCTTGCACTGTCAATGTCGCCAGCCGATCAAGATCAAGGCCGACCGACATGCTGAAAGCCGCATCGGCGAAAAAGTGTTCGATATCCTCGTGCTCCCCAGCCTGAACAAGACCGAGGTGGCGGGACGGCAGATACAGTTCGTCTTGCCGGTGCACGACGCCGAGCACGGCGACGCCGCGCGCATCGAGCGCTTCACGCAGCATGGTTTCGTGCCGCGCGCTGCCGACGCGATTAAGGATTACGCCTGCAATTTCAACATCTTCGCGGAAACCGATGAATCCCGATACGAGCGCGGCTATGGAATGCGCCATCCGACCGCAATCGACGACAAATACGATCGGCAGGCCGAGCAGGACCGCGAGATCGGCGGCCGAACCCTTGCCGTCCGCCGCGCCGTCGAACAGGCCCATCATGCCTTCCACGATCAACAGGCGGTCGTCGCCGGCATGGTCGTTGGCGAGAGCATGCAGCAATTCGGGACGCATCGCCCACGGATCGAGATTGATGCAGGGCTCGCCGCTCGCCGCTTCGTGGAAGGCGGGATCGATATAGTCCGGTCCGGCCTTTGCCGGCGCCAGCTTCACGCCCCGATTACGCAGCGCGCGCAGCAGGCCCAGCGTCACCGTCGTCTTGCCCGAGCCGGAATGCGGCGCGGCGACGAGAAATCCATTCATGCGGAACGGTCCTTCGACCGGCTTCCAAGCGGATCGGCCACCAGTGTCCGCCCTTCGCTGGCCGCGCCCAGCCAGTCCAGCGCGGCGCGCATGCGCACAACCTCGCCGACAACAACGATGGCCGGCGGCGACAACCCGGCGCCGGCAATGTCCTTCTCGGCAGTCGCAAGCGTCGTTTCGAGCACCTGCTGCTGCGCCGTGGTCGCGTTGCAGACGAAGGCCACCGGCTCGTCCGGAGAGCGGCCTTCGGCGATCAGCCGGGCCGATATGGTGCCAATATGCTTCATTGCCATATACATGACGATCACCGGCGAGGAGCGCGCCACGCCGGCCCAGTCGATCGCGTCGGGCATCACCCCGGTCGCATCGTGCCCGGTCAGGAAGGTGACATTGTGATTGGTATCGCGATGGGTCACCGGAATGCCGGCATAAGCAAGCCCGCCGATTCCCGCTGTCACGCCCGGCACGATGCGGAACGGCACAGCATATTCGACCAGCGTTAGCGCCTCTTCCCCGCCGCGCCCGAAGACGAAAGGGTCGCCGCCCTTCAATCGCAGAACCCGCTTGCCCGCCTGCGCCAGTTCGACGAGCCGCAGCGAGATGTCGCGCTGCTTTGGCGACGGCTTGCCGCCGCGCTTGCCCGCATATTCCAGAACAGCGCCTTCGCGCGCCAGCGCGAGGCATTCGGCATTGACCAACGCGTCATGCACAACCACGTCGGCCTGCCTCAATGCATTGACGGCGTGCAGCGTCAAAAGGCCCGGATCGCCCGGCCCGGCGCCGACGAGCCAGACATGACCAGGCTCAAAACGGGGCAATCCGTCGATCATGCCGCTCTCCGGCGTCGCGTTTGGCGCTTTGTCGTCATCATGCAGTCACCTATAAGGCGGTCATGGTCACGGAAAAAGCCGAAATCGCCCAACCCGGTCGTAAGCCTTCCGGCCCTCTTCGCCGCGGCTGGACGACAGGCGCATGCGCTACCGCTGCGACCAAGGCCGCGCTGATCGCGCTCCTGACAGGCCGCTTCCCCGATCCGGTCGCCATTACGTTGCCGAAGGGCGAAACGCCGTCCTTCGTGCTCGCCCGCGAAACGCTCGGAGACGGCTTCGCCGAGGCCGGCATCGTCAAGGATGCGGGAGATGATCCGGATGTGACCCATGGCGCGACCATAATCGCCCGCGTCGCCCACGCGTCGCCTGGAACCGGCATCGCCTTTCGCGCCGGCGACGGCGTCGGCACGGTGACGAAAGCCGGCCTGCCCATCGCGCCCGGCGAACCCGCGATCAATCCCGTGCCCCGCGCCATGATGACCGCCGAGGTCGAAGCGCTCTGCGCGGAACACGGCATCGCGCCGGATTTCGAGATCACCATTTCAGTGCCCGGCGGCGAGGCTTTGGCGGAGAAGACCTGGAACCCCCGCCTCGGCATCGTCGGCGGCATTTCCATCCTCGGCACGACAGGCGTCGTCCACCCCTTTTCCTGCTCCGCCTGGATCCATTCCATCCATCGCGGCATCGACGTCGCCCGCGCCGCCGGGCAGGATCACGTCCTCGGCGCAACCGGCTCGACCTCAGAAGCAGCAGCGCAAGCGCTTTACAACCTGCCGGATTTTGCGCTTCTCGACATGGGAGACTTCGCGGGCGGATTGCTGAAATATCTTCGCGCCCACCCGATCCCGAAACTCACCATCGCAGGCGGATTTGCCAAGATCACCAAGCTCGCCCAAGGCGCGCTGGACCTGCATTCAGGCCGCAGCCAGGTGGATATGGAATATCTGCTGCAAAGGGCGCTGGCCGCCGGTTTCGACCGGTCTCTTGGCGAGCGGATTCTGCAGGCCAACACCGCACAGGAAGTGCTTGAACTGGCTCGCGAAACCGGCGTTGATCTAGCTACGCCGGTCGCCGAACTGGCTCGAGAGACCGCCAGGCGAACCCTTCAGGATGCGCCCGTCGCGGTCGAGGTGATCGTTACCGACCGAAAGGGCAACATCCTCGCCCGTACGGATTTCGAATGACCGAAACAGTCCTCATCCTTGGCGGCACGCGAGAGGCCGCGCAGATCGCGGCGGAGTTCGTCCGCGACCACCCTGACTGGCGGGTCATCACCTCCCTTGCCGGCCGGACGAAAGAGCCAAAACCCATCGTCGGCGAGGTGCGCAGCGGCGGATTCGGCGGGGCGGAAGGACTGGCCGATTATCTCCGCGCGGAAGGCGTGACCCGGCTGGTGGATGCCACCCACCCCTTCGCCCGGCAGATTTCGAGAAACGCCAAACAGGCCGCCCAGATTGCAGGCGTACGGTTGGAAACCCGCATGCGCCCGCCCTGGAAAAATCAGGCTGGCGACCACTGGATCGAAGTCGCTTCGCTCGAGGAGGCGTGCGACGCGATCCCGCCGCATGCCCGTGTGCTTCTGGCGCTCGGGAGCCAGCACATCGCGCTCTTTGCGTCACGCAAAGACGTGCATTTCTGTGTCCGAATGGTCGATCCGCCGGAAATCCCGCTTCCCCTGCCCGATCACGAGTTGATTATCGGCTTGCCTGGTCGAACGGTGGACGAGGAAGCGGCGCTTCTGACCGACCATGCGATCTCCCACATTGTCTGCCGGAATTCCGGCGGCGACGGCGCCTATTCCAAGATCGAGGCCGCGCGGCGATTGGCGGTGCCGGTGATCATGATCGGCCGCTGACGCCGCCGACCGAACCGGTCAGCTCCGTTTTCAGCCAGTCGCGAAACCGCGCCACATGCGGATTGCCACGCGCCCTCTCGCCCGTGACGAACCAGTAGGCGTAACCGGTCGGATATCGATCCGGAAACGGCGCGACCGCCTGGCCTGAAGACAGCGCATGGCTTGCCAACGGCTCCCAGCCGAGAAACACGCCCTGCCCGGCGATGGCCGCATCGAGGCCGAGCGCGCCGTCGGAATAGACCGGGCCGTCGCCGAGGATTGATTCGTCGAGCCCGTTGGGTTTCAGCCAGACATCCCAGGAAAACATCGCATACTGATCGCGGATGATGGGAACCTTGGCGAGATCGGCCGGCGTTTTCAGGGTCTCCGCCAGTCTCGGATGGCAGACCGGGAAGACCTCCTGATCCAGCATCCACTCCGCCTTGACGCCCGGATAGTTGCCCTTGCCCACGCGCACGCAGGCATCGACATCTGCCGTGTTCGGATCGACAAGCCCGACATCGGCATCGATCCGAACACGCACATCCGGGTCCGTCCGGCGAAACAAATCGAGCTTCCAGACAAGCCATTTCGAGGCGAAGATCGGCGCGACCGATACGGTCAGCGCGCCCTGGCTGCACTCTTCGGCAAGTGCCACGGCCCGCGACAATTCCGACATGCCCGCAGTCAGCCGTGCGCAGATTTCCGCCCCGAGAGGCGTCAGCCGCAGCCCCTTGCCCTCACGCGCGAAAAGGGCCTTCCCCAAGGCCTCTTCGGTCCGCTGCAACTGCTGGCTGACCGCACCGGCGGTCACGCCGAGTTCGTCCGCAGCCACCGCGAGACTGCCGAGCCGGCCCACCGCCTCGACAGCACGCAAACCCGAGAGATGCACCCTGTTAAGATTTCTCATTTCAGTTTTTCTAAAACATAAATCACAAGAAGTCGATTTATCTTCGCGCGCAACAGGCGTTTAACGCCATCATGATGATAAAGCTGATCTACACAATACTCAAATGGCTGAAGCCGTTACCCGCCCCCTCCAATGCAGTTTGCGACACCGATCCGCTGTCACATCCTGTCATCCGGGCAATGGACGCTGACGAGCTTGCGGACCTGCCCTTTTCCTCGATGCATGAGCACAGGCCCTGCTGACGAAAAGGCAACACCGGCGCTGAAATGTCAGCAGGCTGCCTGGGAGGTCTGGTCTCCGGTTCGAGACCGGTATAGAGGACGACGAGCGGGCCATTTCGGCCCGTTTTCGTTTATTCCGTAAAATTACCGGTCAATCGGAGGCTTCCATGCAGCCCGGATTTCTGCGTTCGGCGATTACGCTCGGCTTACTCGCACTGGTCGGCCCCTTTGCGATCGACATGTATCTGCCGGCATTGCCGACAATCGCCGACGACCTTCAGACGACCATCGCGGCGACCCAGACGACGCTGACGGCCTATTTCATCGCCTTCGGCGTGGCCCAGCTCGTCTACGGCCCTCTGGCCGACTGGATCGGCCGCAAGCAGCCGATCTATATCGGACTGGCGATCTTCATCGTCGGCTCGCTCGCCTCCGCATGGGCGCCATCCATTGGCTGGCTCGCAGCGGGGCGTTTCGTCCAGGCGATGGGTGCGGCGCCCGTCATGGTCGTGCCGCGCGCCATCGTGCGCGACCTCTATACGGGCGGCCAGGCCACGCGGATGATGGCTCTGATCATGCTCGTCATCTCAGTCTCGCCCATGCTGGCGCCGCTCGCGGGCTCCGGCCTGATCGCGCTTGGCGGCTGGCGGCTGATATTCGAGGTTCTGGCCGGCGCGGCCGTCCTTTCAGTCGTGCTGACGGCAACGCAGCTTCCCGAGACGCTGCCGGTCGAAAACCGCGTGCCGATCCGGCCACGCGTGTTGCTGGCCGGCATGCGCAGCTTGATAACCGACGCAAAATTCATCGGCCTGACGCTTATCGGCGGCTTCGGCATGGCGAGCTTCTTCGTCTTCCTGTCGACCGCGTCCTTCGTTTACACCGGCCAGTACGGGCTTTCTTCGGTCGAGTTCAGCCTCGCCTTCGCGGTCAACGCCATCGGTTTCTTCGGCGCTTCGCAGGTCGCCCCGACGCTCGGCGAGCGCTACGGCATGGCCCGCATGGTGCTGATCGCCACCTTCGGCTTCTTCGTCACCATGGTCATACTCCTTGCCCTGACCCTTTCCGGCTTCAACACGCTTGGGGTCCTGATCACGCTGCTGTTCATCGGCTACGCCTTTTTCGGCCTCGTCATGGCGCCGGTCATGGTCATGGCGCTGGACGACCATGGCGACAAGGCCGGCCTTGCCTCGTCGCTTGGCGGCACGTTGCAGATGGTGGCGGGCGGCGTGATGATCGTCATCACCGCTCCCTTCTTCGACGGGACGACGCTGCCCATGGTGACAGCCATCGCCTTCTGCGCGACGATGGCTTTCGGCTTCGCGGTCATCACACTGCGCACCGCGCCGCAAACCGGCGCGGCCGCCTGACAGGCTCTAGCGGCCCATGAGCATATTCGAACTCGCCGCTGTCGCCGCAGCGATGACCTGGGCTTTCTCGGCCGTCATCGCCGCGGGACCCTCCGCTGAACTCGGCGCGATCGCCTTCAACCGGCTGCGCATGGGGATCGTCCTGGTCGTCCTGGCGGTCTTCGTCGCACTTACCGGCGGCTGGCGGACGCTCGAAACCGCGCATATCTTTCCGCTGGTCCTGTCGGGCTTCATCGGCATCTTTCTCGGCGACACCTGTCTGTTCCTCACGATGAACAGGTTGGGCCCGCGCCGCTCCAATATCCTGTTTTCCACCAACGCACCGATCTCCGCCGTGCTCGGTTGGCTTTTCCTCGGAGAGACCATTGTCGGCCAGAAGATCCTCGGCATCGCAATCGTCTTTGCCGGCGTGGTTTTGGCGATCGTATTCGGCAAACGCCGCTCGCAACTGAGCACATGGGAAGCGGTCAAGGGACCGATGTGGCTCGGCATAGCCCTGGGCATGGGAGCAGCGCTTTGCCAATCAATCGGCTCGCTGATCGCCCGGCCGGTCATGGAAACCGGCGTCGATCCCGCAACGGCATCGACGCTGCGCGTGTTCGTCTCGGTGGTCTGCCTGACGGCCCTGATGGCGACCGGCATCAGGGCGGTTCAGCCGAGGGCGAAACTGACGCTGAAGACAGCAAGTATCGTCGGCCTGTCCGGCATATCCGCGATGGGTATCGGCATGACGCTGATCCTGTTTGCGCTGTCGGGCGGCAAGGTCGGCATCGTCGCGACCCTCTCGGCCGCGACGCCGGCATGGATCCTGCCGCTCATCTGGATCAAGACCGGCGAACGTCCCGCCGCCTTCGCATGGCTGGGCGCGGGGCTCGTCATCCTCGGATCGAGCCTGATCTTCGCAGCCTGAAACGCCCTATTTCTGCTCGCGGAAATGGGCGTCGATATAGGAGACGGTGTGCTCGAAATCCTGGGCGAGCGCATCCATATCACGCTGGACTTCGTGCTTGACCGCGTCCCAGACGGAATTCTCTTCTGTCGGCAGTTTCTCCTTCACCGCCTCAGCCTGCGCCTGCATGGCGTCGACCTTGGCGCGGTGCTCCGCCGGCACGCGCTCATCCTTGCTGAACTCGGACTCCTTGTCACCGAGGCGTTTCTGCAGGTCGTCGATACGGCCGCGCAGTTCCGACAGACTTTCCTTGATCGTCATTGTCTTTTCTCCTTTGTTATCGGCCGTCAGCCGGCGACCCATTCCCAGGCCTTTTCGAGCTGATCATCCTGATAGGTTCGCACCTCGCCCTTGAACATGAAGCGGAATGCCTTGACGGCCCATTCGACCCATTTCGGCCCGCCGACGACCGCCAACTTGTCGAAATCGCCGGCATGCTGGAGACCGAAGCTCATATCGTCCCAGGCAGCATGCGCATCCCAGCCCTCGAAACCGTCCATATGGACGAGGAAGTCGAGCTTGCCGTAGTTCTTGAACGCTTCTTCCAGCCTGGGCACCAGGACGTTCTTGTAGTCCTCGTCCGTCAGCTTGCCGCTGATCCTGACGCCCAGATATTTATCGGTACTTTCGTCCATGAATTCGATCATTGCCGTCACCTCCAACGATTGGGACAGTGAAATAAGGATCGAAGATGTCAGGGTCCCGCCACAATTCGCGATGACGGACGTCAATCGGCGCTAATCGCCTTCTTCTTCCCGCGATTGCGCAGCACGTGCGAGAAATCCGAGTTGTAGAGATCGGAATCGCGGAACTCCACCGCGCCGAACACCTTGCCGACGAAGATCAGCGCCGTGCGGGTGATCTTGGCCTCGCGCACATGGTCGCGCATCTCGGCCAGCGTCGTGCGGATATAGAGTTCGTCCGGCCATGTCGCGCGATAGGCGATCACCACCGGGCAGTCCGCGCCATAATAGGGCTCCAGCGCGCGCCGGACGTAATCCAGATTGCGGATCGACAAATGGATCGCAAGTGTCGCGCCCGACTGGCCGAGCACTTCCAGTTGCTCGCCTTCCGGCATCGAGGACGCCTTCATGCCGGTGCGGGTCACGATGATCGTCTGCGCGATTTCAGGCAGCGTCAGTTCGGTCTTCAGCTTCGCCGCCGCTCCGGCAAAAGCGGGCACGCCCGGCACGACCTCATAGTCGATCCCCATCGCATCGAGCCGCCGCATCTGCTCGGCCACCGCGCCATAGATCGACGGGTCGCCGGAATGCACCCGCGCGACGTCCTGCCCGGCCTCATGCGCCTTCGCCATTTCCTCGACGATCTGGTGGAGATGCATCGGCGCGGTATCCATCACCAGTGCATCCGACGGCGCGGCCTGCACGATCTCCTCGGGCACCAGCGAACCGGCATAGAGGCACACCGGGCAACGCTCGATCAGGCGCAGTCCGCGCACGGTGATCAGGTCCGGTGCGCCTGGTCCGGCTCCGATGAAATAGACTGTCATCCGGCTTTCTCCATCTGCGTTCCGGCCTTTCCGGAATAGCCGCGCGGGGTATAGACCCAGTTCTTCCCGTCGCCGGTCTCGACCGTCCGGCTGTCAGACGACCCGACGACGACAACGGTCAGCATATCCACATCGTCGACGTTCAATTCGCCGAGCGGCACCACGCGCACCGCTTCGCGGTCGCGGCCGAGATTGGTCGCGAGGATCACCGGCGTTTCGGCCGGGCGGTGTTTCAAGAGTTCATCGCGCGCCCAAGCAAGTTGCATCCGCCGCTTCTTCGATACCGGATTGTAGAAGGCGACGACAAAATCCCCCTCGCCCGCCGCGCGCACCCGCCGCTGGATATCCTCCCAGGGCGTCAGCAGATCCGAGAGCGAGATGGTGCAGAAATCATGGCCCAACGGCGCACCGGCCCGCGCGGCAGCAGCTTGCAGCGCGGATATGCCGGGCGAGACCGCGATCTCGATCCGCCGCGCCGCATCCGACACGCCTTTCCTGTCGATCAGTTCGAACACCAGCGTCGCCATGGCGTAGATCCCGGCGTCGCCCGAGCAGACGAGCGCGACGTCGCGCCCCTCGCCCGCCAGTTCCATCGCATGGCGCACGCGATCCTCTTCCTTGCCGAGATCGAAATCGTGCCGGGTCTTGCCTGTGGCCAGCGGTCCGAGCAGGTCGAGATAGAGCGAATAGCCGACGAGATCGGTCGACGCTGCCACCATGCGACTGACCTCCGGCGACCGCCACCCCTCCGAACCCGGCCCGATGCCTACGACATAAAGCGTGCCCCGCGCCCGGCCCGGCAATAAGGCTTCCGTGAATGGCTGCGGTGCACGAGCTATGGCGCAGGTCGCGCGCGCCGATTTGCGTTTCTCGGCGACCAGTTCGCCCGCCGACCCGACAGCCGCCAGCGCGGCCCCCTCTGCAACGCCATGGCAAGCTACCTCGGCGAAGACGATGTCGGAGGGATTCTTCAATCGCGGCGTCTCGGCTTCCAATGTGGCCGCATCGAAGAACCGAGCCGGCACGCCGAGCTTCCTGGCAACGTGATGCACCGCCGCTTCATCGGCCTTCACATCGAGCGAGCAGACGACACCCACCGCCCCCTCCGCCAGCCCGGCCTTGGCAAGCGTATCGCGCGCCAGGGCCCATGCTTCTTCGGGATCGCAGCCGCGTTCGCAGCCGAGACCGAGCGCCAGCGTCTTCGGATGATAGACAAGCTCGTTCGATGCCGGCTCCACAACCTGGTCGGTGACCGCAAGAATGACCTCGCCGTCATCCGCAAAACCGAGCCCGCTTTCCTCCAGCCAGGGCGCCACGCCTTTCACCACGACACCGGCCCCGGCCAACAAATCCGCCATGACTGCCTTCGCATTTTCCGGATTTGCCAGCACATAACCCTCCGGCGGCGCATCCAGCGCCACACCGAACCGCAGATCGCCGGCCGTCGTGATGGCCGCCTCTGCGTCGAGCGCCGCTGCGATATCTCGCGCCAGCTCGTTCGCGCCATGATGGCCGCCGAGCAGCGGCACCACGGCAGTACCGTCTTCCGCCACCGCGATAACCGCCGGCTCGTCCTGCTTGTCCGCCAGCAGCGGCGCGAGCATGCGGATCACCGCTCCCGACGCCATCACGGCAACGATCGGCGCGCCGTCGCGAAACAGCGCCTGCAATTGCCCCTTGGTCTCATTGAAAAGCACGACGCCTTGCGAAGGCGAAACACGCTTCGCCGCGCCATGCACCGTCCCGCCAATCGCGTCGCGGACCTTTTCGGCAACCGGCATCGCCGCATCGCTCAAAATGACGATGGCGGGTGTCTTGTTGTCAGGCCGCATCGGAAGCTCCGCCGGCGGCAAGCGTTCGGATCCACTCCTCGCCGCCGCGATAGATCAGGATCATCGAGAAATAGGGTGCGGTTTCCGCACCAAGCGATTCCAGCGGCACGATTTTCTCTTCCCCCAGGCTGACCCGCTCGCAATAGGCCGCAGCGCCTGTCAGGCCGAGCCGGGCGATCAGCGCGCGAATGCGCGGCAGGTGCCGGCCGACCTTCATGATCGCGACCGCATCCGAGATCATGATCCGCGCCTGCAACTCGTCGTCGTCAAGCGGTCCGGGCAGAACCGTCAGCACGTCATTGCGAGCCGCCAGCGGGCGTTTGGCCGCCGCCGCTGACGCCATGATCGACGACACGCCGGGCACGATCTCCGTCGAATACCGCCCGCCCAGCCGCTCGAACACATACATGAAGGAGCCGTAGAAGAACGGATCGCCCTCGCACAGCACGGCCACATCACGGCCGGCATCCAGCTGCGCCGCGATTTCGTCGGCCGCCTTGTCATAGACCTCCGCCGCCGGAAAGCGCTCCGTGCGCATCGGCACCACGATCGGAATTTCGACCTGATAGGGCGACAGGAACTCCGCCACGATCGACCGTGCGAAGCTCTCGCCCGTATCGGGCGCCGGATAGGCGACCACCGGGCACGCCTTGAGGATGCGGTGCGCCTTCAGCGTCAGCAGTTCCGGATCGCCCGGCCCAACGCCCAGCCCGTAAAGCGTTCCGGTCATGGCTTCTTCGCCCATGCCCATTGCGTCACCGTCATGGAGGGCTTCCAGCCATGAAACGGTCCGACAGGCTCCGCCGTCTCGGTGGACATTCGCTGCAACTCGCCGCCATGCGCGTTGAATGTCTCAAGCAGCACCGCCTCGCTCTCCAGCGTCACGGCGTGCGCCACAAGCCTGCCGTGCGGCTTAAGCGCATCCATGCAGGCCTCGATCGTCGCTCGTGAAATGCCGCCGCCAATGAAGACGGCATCAGGCACGGGCAATCCGGCAAGTGCCTCAGGCGCGGTGCCGTTGACCAGCTGAAATTTCGGCGCACCGAGTTTCACCGCGTTCTCTTCCGCCATGACACGGCGCTTTTCCTGCGGTTCGATGCCGATAGCCCGGGCTTCCGGCGCGCCGCGCATCCATTCGATGGCGATGGAACCGCAACCGCAGCCGACATCCAAAAGCATGCCGTCGCGCACCGGCACCAGCTTCGCCAACGCCAACGCCCGTGCCGTGCGTTTGGTGATCTTGCCGTCATGGGTGAACACGTCGTCCGGCAGGCCGGTGCGTGGCAGCACCTGCGCATCCGGACCGGCGATAATCTCGACCGCCAGAACATGGAAATCCGGAACCGTCCGATCCCAGTCTTCGGCCACCCCGTCGAACCGCGCCTCGTTCGGCCCGCCCAGCGCCGCCAGCACGGTGAGCTTCGACGGACCGTAGCCGCGCTCGGTCAACAATCGCGCCACCGTGCCCGGAGAACTCGCGTCCTTGGTCAGCAACAGTATCCGCTGATCGGGCGCGAACCAGGGGATGATCTGTTCGGCGGCGCGGCCATGCACTGTCAGTGTTTCAACATCGGCCAAAGACCATCCCATCCGGCATGAGGCGAACTGGAAGGCCGACAATTGCGGATGGAAGACGACTTCCTCTTTGGGAATACCTCGGATGATGCGTGAGCCAACCGAAAACCACAGCGGATCGCCCGTCACCAGCACGACGACGCGCCGTCCCTTGTGACTTTTGATCTCCTCGATCATCGCGTCGAAGGGCGACGGCCAGGCAATGCGCTTGGCCGTGACATTCGGAGCAAGCGTATGGTGGCGGTCGCCCCCGACGATCACTTCCGCTTCGCCGACCAGCTTCTGTGCTTGCGCCGACAGCCCGTCCATACCGTCCTCGCCGATGCCGACGATATGCAGCCATGGCGCGCTCATGTGTTCAGCCCCCCGGCCAGACCGTTGACGGCAGCCTGCGTCATCCCGACCCCGCCCTTCTGGCCGAGAAGCGTGATGAAGGGTACGCCGCGCGGATCGCGCGCCAGTTCCGCCTTCGATTCGGCCGCGCCGACGAATCCGACCGGCAAGGCGATTATCGCCGCCGGTTTTGCGCCGCCCGCGTCGATCCATTCGAGCAGCCGGAACAAGGCCGTCGGAGCATTGCCGATGGCGACGATCTGGCCGCCAAGGCGCTCGCCCCAGAGATCGATCTGCGCCGACGCTCGCGTCATGCGGTTGGCTTTCGCATGGCTCGCCACGTCCGGCGCGGAAATCCGGCAATGCAGCGCGCAGCCCTCCGGCAGCAGATGCTTCATCACCCCGTAGCGCAGCGTCTCCACGTCGCAATAAATGTCCGCCCCCGCCGCCAGCGCGTCCGGCACGGCCTCCGCGATATCATCCGAAAACCGCAGGTCGCCGAGGATCTCCGGCATCCCGCAGGCATGCACGATACGCGTCGCCACCGGTCGGATCGCTTCGGGAAGCGCCTGCAGCTGCTCGACCCGCGATATCATCTCGAACGACTGCTTGTAGATCGATTCCGGCTCGCGGACATAGTCCATCATCATCCGGCCTCAGCCCTTCGCCTTTTCCATGCTCTTCGGCCCGAGCGGGTGATCGGCATGCGGATAGGGATGGTGATCATGGCCATGGTCGTGGGAATGATCGTGACCGTGATGGTGGTCATGCTCATGATCGTGGCCGTGATCATGTGCATGCACCGGCGTCCACTCGATCCCGTGTTCCCGGCAGAACGCCTCGTCGCGACAGCGCCCGTCGCAATCGCCGTTGCAGGGGCAGTTTGCCGGCGCACCGCCGACGCCTTCGACGTGATGGTGATGGCTCTCCTGCGCCTGACCGACCTCGGCCTCGAAGCCCAGAACCTGCTCGCGATATTTGCACATCTGGCAGTTCATGTTGTTCACGCCGTCGAGGATTTCGCGCACGCGGTCGACGAATGTCTCGATCACCAGATCGTGGTCGTTCAGATAGGGCGCCTTGACGAACTCGATCTCCGGATGCTCGGCAGCCACCTCGTCGGTCTGCGAATAGATGCGCTTCACCAGCACGCCGGTGAACAGGAAATAGGGAAAGACCACGATGCGCCGGTAGCCGAGCTTGGCTGCATGCTGCAGCGCCGGCTTCACCAGCGGGAAGGTCACGCCCGAATAGGCGGTCTCGCCCCAGCCGAAACCCATGCCCTCCCAAAGCATGCGCATCACCTTGGCGACGTTGGAATTGGCGTCGGGATCGGAAGCGCCGCGGCCGACGACGACCAGCATGGTCTCCTCCATCGGCACCTCGCTGTCGCAGGCGTCGAGCGCCTCCTGCACACGCGCCCCGGCGGCGCGGATCATCTTCAGGTCGATACCGAGCTCGCGCCCGTAATCGATTCTGACATCGGGATTTTTCGCCTGGTAGCTGTTCAAGACCGACGGCAGATCGTTCTTCGCGTGGCCTGCGGCAAACAGCATGCCGGGCACGGCGAGGATATGGTCGACGCCCTTCTCCTTCAGCGCGTCCAGCCCCTTGTGCAAAACCGGATTGGCGAATTCGAGATAGCCATAATCGACAGGCCATTGCGGAAAGCGCTCGCGCAGCCGGATCGCCAGCTTGGAGAATTCGCCCACGGCGTTCTGGTTGCGGCTGCCATGACCGCAAACCATGATCCCGTGGCTCGGCCCGGCCTTGATTCCTTTGAGCATGGTTACGCCTTTCCCGTCAGTGCGTCGGTGGCGACGAATGGCGCAACGCGGCGCGGCGAATATGTCATGGCTGTTGATCCTTGGGTCCGCAATTCGTTATCGCCAAATGCACGGCTTCCGGCTTGCAGCCGGCGAACGCCCGGACCTTGCGGCAGCTCTGTCGCGACACCCCCTGTTTGGGTCGGCTGCAACGGACACCTCTCGGCCCCGCAACGGTTCGGGGCACTGCCGATAACGGGCCGCACCCTAGGCGTGCCGCCTGGCGGGGTCAATTCGATGCGCGACTTGGAAAGGGATAATTGCGACGGCGGCGTTCAGCCGCCGCGGATTTCGGTGATGTCGAAATCCAGCATGTCGGCGATGCGCGCCAGGAAGCGCTCTTCGTGGCGGTCGATATCGCTGTCGGCCTCGGCGATTGCGATCATGTGATCGAGCAGCCGCTGGCGTCGTTCCATCGGCAGATCCGCGAACACCGCTGCGGCCTGTGCCGGGGTTGTCTCATATGCGAAATCGTTCAGATACTCATAGACGCCATCCATCACGTCCGGATCGAGGCCGAAACTCTCTCGACAGATGCGTCTGAACGTCTCCAGCTCAGCCGTCTTCACCTCGCCATCGGCGAGAATGACTTTGAACAAGAGCAGCAATTCGGCCGTCAGGGCCGGGTCGTTGGCAACCAGTCGGACGACCTTTTCCCGTTCGAGCCTCGTTTTAAGCGCATCCAGCCAACCCATCGGGGTTTCTCCGCATTTTCGTGAGCACCGAGACTAGCCTAAGTCGCCGCTTGCGCAAATCTTTCGCCTGTGATCTGGCGAAACGTCATGTTCGAATTCGCCCCCGATATCGTCGTTCTGCTCGTCGCCGCGGCCTTTGCCGCCGGTTTTGTCGATTCGATTGCCGGCGGCGGCGGGCTGATTACCATCCCGGCGCTCCTTCTCGCCGGCGCCGCCCCGGTGCATGCGCTCGGCACCAACAAGCTGCAGGGCATGTTCGGAGCGGCTTCCGCGACATGGAGCTATCAGCGCCACGGCCATGTCAGCCTCCGGCCACAGTTGCTGTCCGCCCTCCTCGCCTTTGCCGGATCCGTTCTCGGCGCGTTGACGGCGACGGTGATGCCGGGCGATCTCTTCGGCGCGGTCCTGCCGCTTCTGCTGGTCGCCATCGCGGTCTATTTCCTGCTCCGGCCGGGCCTCGACGACATCGACCGGGCGCAACGGATCAACCCGTTCCTCTTCGGCGTGACTATCCCGCCGCTCATCGGTTTCTATGACGGCCTGTTCGGCCCCGGTACGGGTTCCTTCTTCATGCTCGCTTTCGTCGGCCTTGCCGGCTTCGGCGTCCTGAAGGCAACGGCGCACACCAAGCTCTTGAACCTGGCCTCGAATGTCGGCGGCCTCGTCTTGTTCGCCTTCGCCGGCGCGGTGTTGTGGAAGATCGGCCTCATCATGGGCGCGGCGCAGATTGCCGGCGCTCAGGTCGGCTCCCGCCTTGCCATGAAGGGCGGCGCCCGCATCATCAAGCCACTGCTGGTGATTGTCTGTCTCGCGCTGGCGATAAAGCTCGTCAGCGATCCCGCGCATCCGCTGCGCATCTGGCTAGGTTTCTAAATCATGCTAGGCTGCGCGCGATGGATACCGCCGCGCCCGACACGAAAAGCCTGCTGATCCGGCGCATCCCGCAGGGTCCTCTGAAAGGCCTCGTTCACGCCATTTCCGCCTATGAGGAACGCGGCGAGGCAATGCAAGACGGCGTCGAAGCCGCGTCGCTGGTCGTGCCGCTGATCTTCGTGTTCGAAGGCTCATTCGATCTCGCGCTGGCCCGCCGCCCCCGCGCTGACGACCGCTTCCACAGCTTTGCGGCCGGGCTGCATCCTGGCCATGTCCGCATGGACTCCCGCGGCGATGCGGAATGCCTGCAGATTGACTTCACGCCGATCGGCGCGCGCCTTTTCTTCGAGCCCTCTCCTCCCGAGCTGGCAAGCCGTATGATTTCCCTCGACGATCTCGCAGATGCCGGAATTCGAGAACTGGGAGACCGGCTCGCGGACACCCTTGGCTGGCCTGAACGCATTCGTTTGGCCGAGCGCTATGTGATCGGCCGCATCGCCGGGGCTCCACGAGCCGTCAAGCCGGAAATCCTTCACGCCTGTCGCATGATCGCGGACAGCCGGGGCGACCAGCGCGTCGCCAACATCGCCCGCGACCTTGGCTGGAGCCGAAAGCGCCTCGTATCGGCATTTCGCGACGATATCGGCCTGTCGCCGAAACTGTTCGCCCGCATCGTGCGCTTCGGCCACGCGTCCGAACTCGCCATGTCTCCGAATATCGGCGGATGGGCGGAAGTCGCCGCGGCATGCGGCTACGCCGACCAGGCCCATATGACGCGGGAGTTCGTCGAATTCTCGGGCGCTCCGCCGCGCCGCTGGCAGCGCGAAATCGGCCTGCGCGAGACCGGAACATTTCTTCAAGAACCCGATTTCCGCGCCGGGTAGATTTCCTCCATCGACCTGGATCGAATGGAGAGGGACATGTCGGAAGCACCCAGAATCTTTGCCACATTCCGCTATATGGATCCGGCGGCAATGGTCGAATGGCTGTGTGAAACCATCGGTTTCACCGTCAAGGCCCGTTACCCGGAAACCGACGAGATCGCCCATGCCGAACTCGCCTTCGGATCCGCCATGATCATGCTCGGCGCGACGCGCGACGATGACTATGGCAAGATAGTCGGCGGCCCCGGCTCAAACGGCGGCAAGTCGCTCTACATAGCCGTGGATGATGTCGACGCGCTGTTCGAACGCGTTAAGGCTTCGGGCGCGGCCATCGAGCAGGGTCTGATCGACCGTGACTACGGCAGTCGCGAGTTCATCTGTCGCGATCCGGAGGGTAACATCTGGTGCTTCGGAACCTATTGGCCGAGGGCCGATGATTGAATCAGTCCGTCGTTTGCGTCCCGTAACGCGCCAGGAACATCTGGATGCCGCTCTCCACGGTCTCGGAAATCAGCGCCTCCGGAGGCGGCGCTTCCAGGACACCGAAGATGCAGGCGCGTGTCAGCCCGCCGGCGCAGAGGTCGAAGATCTGCCTCGACGCGATCGCCGTGTCCGGAATATCGAGCAGGCCTTCTGCCGTCTTGCGCTGGAAGTAGGCCGAAAGCATGCCCTTCGCGGAATCCGGTCCGGTATCATAGAACCGGCATCCGAGTTCGGGCATCCGCTCGCTCACGCCAATCACCATGCGTTGCGCGCGTACGACCTGAACGGAGGTCATTCGGGTCGCGAGCAAGATGCCAAACCGCGTCAATGTTTCCTTGATGCTCCCGCCCTCTTCCAGTGTTTCCGCCAAAGATGCGAAAATTGCAGTGCGCTCGCGATCGATCAACGCGCCGAATAGCTCTTCCTTGCTGCCGAAATAGACATAGATCGTGCCCTTCGAAACGCCCGCCTCGCGGGTTATGTCGTTCATCGAAGCAGCGTCAAAGCCGACGCCCAGAAACACGCGCTTCGCGCCGTCCAGTATCTGCTGGCGCTTGACGGGATCCTGTCCGGCCACCCGGCGGTTGGGAGCAGTGTCCGCCACCTCGATGGCTTTCTTCAGGCTTTGGTCCCTCTTGGACGAAACGGGCATTTCCCGACCTCTTGTAATTCTTTTTATGAATCGAACCGCCCGGTTCGATTTCCTCTTGATATGGCCCGTCGATACATCTATGTCAATTCGAACCGAACGGTTCAGTTCTATTTATTTAGCGAGTTCGCAGCCATGTCCGCAGCAAAATCCGCCACCGACCACGAAGCCATGTCGAACGACGCATCCGAGACGACGCAGACCGCCGAGCTGAAATCCTTCCCCCGTACCGACGAGACCTCGCGCAAGCCGGACACCGCCGCGACAGTGGAGACCACACCGGTATCCGCGGAACCGAATCGCCCCGGCCGGCGCCGCGCGATCCTTGCCGGCATCGCCCTCTTGCTGCTGGCTGGTGCTGGCTGGTACGGACATGAATGGTGGACCGTCGGCCGCTTTATGGTTTCTACCGACAACGCCTATGTGGAAGCCGATATCGCGACGATCTCACCGAAGGTCTCCGGCTATATCGACAAGGTGCTCGTTTCGAACAACCAGCACGTCAAGGCCGGCGATCCGCTCGCCACGCTCGACGATGGCGACTACCGCATCGCCGCCGACCAGGCGAAGGCGCAGATCGCGACCCAGGAACTGACCTTGAAGCGCATCGACGCCCAGATCGGCGGCGCTGAGGCCGCCCTCGCCCAGGCGAAGGCCCAGCGGGAAGCGCTCGCCGCCGCCGAAGTCAACGCAAAGGCCACGTTGAAACGCGCCAAGACGCTGAACGGAGACGGCCATGCCTCCGGCGCGACGCTGGACGCCGCCGAAGCCGCCTGGGAACAGGCAAAGGCCAATCTTTCCGGCGCAGCGGCGGGCATCCAGGCCGCAGACGCCAATATCGCGGTGCTTCGCGCCCAAAGGGCCGAAGCCGAGAGCACATTGACCTCCATGCAACTCGCCGCCGACAAGGCGGACCGCGATCTTTCCTTCACCGTGTTGCACGCGCCCTATGACGGCGTCATCGGCAATCTTGACATGCAGGAAGGCGACCTCGTCAGCGCGGGTCGGCGCCTCGCCGCGCTGGTTCCGTCCGACCGTCTCTATATCGATGCCAATTTCAAGGAAACGCAGCTAGCCGGTATCCGGCCGGGCGAAAAAGTCGCCATTCATGTCGACGCTTATGAGGACGAGCCCATCGAGGGCACCGTCATGTCGATTTCGCCCGCGACCGGCTCGGTCTTCTCGCTGCTGCCGGCAAACAATGCGACAGGCAACTTCACGAAGGTCGTGCAGCGCGTGCCCGTACGCATCGCCCTGCCCGCAAAGGCGGTCGAGGATGGCCGGCTGAGGGCGGGCCTCAGCGTCGTCGTCGACATCGACACCCGCACCGGTGGCGATACCGTCGAAACGGCTGCGGCTGAGTAAGTCGCAGGCGAACGGATACCGGTCATGGCCGACACGACCTATAGCGATGTCGCGGGCGCCCCCGCCGAGGAACGCATCGATCCGCGCCGGCTGATCGCCTTCCTTGCGATGGTCTTCGGCATGTTCATGGCGATCCTCGACATCCAGATCGTTTCCGCCTCGCTTGCCGAGATCCAGGCCGGCCTGAACGCGGGAGCCGACGAGATTTCCTGGGTTCAGACGAGCTATTTGATCGCCGAAGTGATCATGATCCCGCTTTCCGGCACATTGGCGCGAATCCTGTCGACGAGGATACTGTTTTCCTTTTCGGCCGCCGGATTCACCGCCGCGAGCGTACTCGCCGCCACCGCCACCAATATCGACCAGATGATCGTCTACCGCGCCATTCAGGGCTTCATCGGCGGCGGCATGATCCCTTCGGTCTTCGCGGCGGCCTATACGATCTTCCCGCGCTCCAAGCAGGCCATCATCGCACCGATCATCGGCCTCGTCGCGACGCTCGCCCCGACGATCGGCCCAACCGTCGGCGGCTATCTGTCGAGCAACCTGTCATGGCACTGGCTGTTCCTGATCAATGTTGGCCCCGGCCTCGTGGTCGCCACCGTTGCCTGGACGATGATCGATTTCGACAAGCCTGAGTTCAACCTTGCCAGGTCTTTCGACTGGCTCGGCTTTTTCGGCATGGCCATATTCCTCGGCGCGCTTGAATTCGTATTGGAAGAAGGTCCGGCCAATGACTGGCTGAACGACGAGACGATCCTTTTCTTCGCGATCGCGATGACGATTGGAGCATTCGTCTTCTTCTATCGCGCCTTTACAGCCAAATTCCCCGTGGTCGATCTGACTGCATTCCGCAATATCAACTTCGCCTTCGGCTCGGTGTTTTCGTTCGTCATGGGCATCGGCCTCTACGGTCTCGTCTATCTCTATCCCCTCTATCTCGGGCGGATCCGGGGCTACGATTCGCTGATGATCGGCGAGACGGTCTTCATCACCGGCGTCGCCATGTTCCTGTGCGCACCTCTTTCCGGCGCCCTCTCGAACAAGGTCGATCCGCGTCTGATGCTGCTGCTGGGCTTCCTCGGTTTCGCCTACTCCACCTGGATGCTGACCGGCATCACGTCCGACTGGGATTATTGGGAACTCTTCCTGCCGCAGATCATCCGAGGCGCATCGCTGATGTTCTGCATGGTAACGATCACCAATCTGGCGCTCGGTACCCTGCCCGTCGAACGGCTGAAAGCCGCATCGGGCCTCTTCAACCTGACTCGTAATCTCGGTGGCGCGGTCGGTCTCGCAGCCATCACGACGCTCCTGAGCGACCGCTCGGACCTCCACTACGACCGCATTGCCGAAACCGTGACTTCGGCAAACCACACAGCTGTCGGCTTCCTTGAGCAACTTTCCGCCAACTATGCGGCAAGCGGGATTTCCGGCGACGCGGCAGCACTAAGCCAGCTCGCCGGAATGGCCAGGCAGCAAGCATGGGTTATGGCTTTCGCCGATGTTTCGTGGATTTTGGCCGTGCTCTTCGCCGGCCTTGCCCTTGGCGCGCTTTTGATGAAGAAGCCGCAGGCCGGCGAGGCGCCGGCCGGTCACTGACAGACGATCAGGCGAGACCCCGACGGCCGAACGGCTTGGCGTTTTTGGGCCGAGCACGACGTTCACTACCGTCCCATTTGGGCTTGGTCACGGTCGCCAGCGCAATATCGTCGACATGGGTCGCATCGAAACCGACTTCGTCGGCTCGCCGCACTTCCAGCGAAATATGCGGCTCCTGGATTTCAGGAGTCGATTCCAGGTGCCGAACGATCAGGATGTCGCCCCTGCTCGGCGCGAACGTCGTCAGATGCGGCATCAGCCCGCCATTGGCCTGACAACGTGCGACGAATGCATGCAGCGCCCGGATGACCCAGTCGACCGGAACCGGGGCTTCCTCCATCACGATTTCGCGGCCGAGCAATTCATAGGCACCGCGCGTGGACCCGCCCACGGCGCGCACGCCGGCGATCTGCCGGTTGCTCGAGAAAGGCGTTACCTTGACGAAGAGTTCGACGGGCTCCGTGTCCAGCTCGCGCAGGAACGGACCCGGCTTGTAGAGCATCTCGCAGCCCTTCCAGTGGATAGCGGAAGGCATTGCGATCCGGCACACCGCCGCAGCAGCACGCGCGGCCAGCAGGTTGCGGGTGAAGGGCGTGTTGACAGACCGCATCCCGAGCGCATTGGCGACGGCGTCGTACTCGGCCTCGACCGAAATATGGATCAGCGCGTGATGACCACGCACGATCTCTTCGGCTTCGGGAAAATTGCGATGGAGCATCGGCCAGTCGAGCGCCTCGAAATAGACGGGTGGCGGCCGCGTGTTCTTGCTGACTTCGACAGCGATCCTGCAGCCCCCGGCGGTAAGCGAAATGTAATGCGCAGCGCCGGCTGCCTGGTCTTCGAGGTCGGCAATGGCCGCATTGGTGCCGATCGCCTGCTCCAGCCGCGCGACGAATTCACTCGCGTCCAGCTGTGGCAGATCTTCATAAAGAAGGCTGCTTTCGGTGGCTGTTTCCAGGCCGGATCTTTTCATTTGGGCGACAAAGTTCATATCCGCTCCCGTCCCGTGCCCCTGCCGGTCATAGGCCCTTGCCGTTCCAAGCTAAGCGAGCAGGATGACCGGATGGTTAAGGCGATGCCTGCAATTTTGCTATTTTCGCTAAGATTCTGCGTTTTTGTCACTTGGCGGCGCACACGCCCCGCCTAACTCACCGGCAAACGCACACGGAGCTGTTTGATATCCATGGGAATGGTCTTTGCATCGATCACAGTCGCCGCGTGCCTCTTCGTAGCCGCGATCATTGCGTGGTCGGACAAAAACCCGGCTCGCCCGATCTGGCCGCCGCTGCATTTCGGCTGGCCGGCGCGGGTCGCCACCTGGAGCGTAACCGCCATCGCGATAGGCGCGGCCTATTACGCGGGACAGACAAGTTGGAACGCCTGGGGCTGGCCGGACGGCATCCGCTGGTTTATCGGCTTTCCGCTCGCTTCCGTCGCCAGTTCAGCCAGTTCTTTCGCGATCATGCAACTCGGTCTCGACCAGTCGATGGGCGCCGACCGCCGCCTCGTGACCGGCGGCATATTCGCCGGTACCCGCAACCCGACTTACACTGCCAACATCGCACTCTGTCTCGGCTGGATACTGCTTGCGGCATCGTGGCCCGTGGCGATCTCCGCCGGCGCGCTCGCGGCGCTCTATGTCTTTGCAGTTCCCTTTGAGGAGCGATGGCTTGCCCGCACTTATGGCGAAGCCTGGTCCGCCTATCGAGCCCGGGTGAAACGCTGGGGGCTGTAGGGCGCGGGGTCGCAATAAGGCGTCTCGCCCGTAATCAGCTGAGAGACGAGTTCCGCTGTCGCCGGCCCCAGCGTGAAACCGTGATGAGCGTGGCCGAAATGCAGCCAGAGGCCGGGATTCTTCGGCGCGGCCCCGATCACCGGCAGCATGTCTGGCAAGACCGGCCGTGCGCCGAGCCAGGCACGCTCGTCGACGCTTTCGCCCAGTGGAAATACCTCTCGCGCCTTGGGCAAAACGCGCTGCAATTGCCGCGGCGTCGCGGGCGCGTCCTGCCGGGCGAATTCGGCGCCGGACGTCAGCCGGACGCCGCGCGCCATCGGCGCCATCACATAGCCGACATCGCCGTCCAGCACCGGCCGGTTCAGTTTCGCCTCGCCCTCCGGCTTGTAATGCCGGTGATAGCCGCGCTTGACACCCATCGGCAGGGTAACGCCGACTGCATCCAGCAGCCGCTTCGACCACGGTCCCAGCGTAACCACCAGTTGCTCGCCCGCGATATCCGGCCCGTTCGTCGTCACCGCCCATTGGCCGTCGCGCCGTTGGACACCGGCGATCTCGGCCGTCACGGTCTCGCCGCCAAGCTTCTCGTAAAGCGCCGCATAGGATTTCACCAAGGCACCCGGATTGCTGCAGCACCAGGGGTCGCCGTAATGCAGTCCGCCGGCCAGTCTGGACGTGTCGATATCCGGCTCCAGCGCATTCAGCGCCTCGTTGTCGAGCATCGACGCGGCGAGGCCGATCTCGCGCAATTCGCGCGCCTGCACATCCGCCTCCTCGGCGCTTGCCTGTTTGCGGAACAGCTTGATCCAGCCGGTCTTGCGCACGAGATCCTGCGAGCCCGCCTCCATCATCAGCGCTTCATGCGCCTCGAGGCAGCGCGCGAACAGCGGGATATTGGCCTCGAAAGTCTTTCGTGCGCGCTCCGGGGTCGACGCCGCGAAATAGCGCATCAGGAAGGGTGCGACGGACGGCAGCGAGGAAAGATGGTAGTCGGCATCGGTGCGACGCTTCAGCGCGACGCCGATAATCGTGCGCGGATCGCGCGGAAAGACATAGGGATGAACGCCCTCGCGCTGGATCAACCCTGCATTGCCGTGGCTCGTCTCCTCGCCCGGACCGCGCCGGTCGACCAGCGCGACCGACAGCCCGCGCTTGCGCAGCTGGATTGCTGTCGCGACGCCGACAATGCCAGCGCCCAGAACCACCGCGTCATAGGTCGTCATCTCAATATTCCACGCCGATCTGTGCCTTGATCCCCGAACGAAAGGGATGTTTGACCAGTTCCATCTCCGTGACAAGGTCCGCCGCCTCGATCAGGTCCTCCGAGGCGTTGCGCCCCGTCAAGACCACATGCGTCATCTCCGGCTTTTCCGCCTTGAGGAACTCCACGACCTCATGCGCGTCGACATAGTCGTAGCGGATCGCGATATTTATCTCGTCGAGCAGCACCATCGTGTTCGTCTCGTCACGGATCAGTTCCTTCGCCTTCTCCCAGGCGGCCTTCGCCATCTCGATGTCGCGCTCCTTGTTCTGGGTTTCCCATGTGAAGCCCTCGCCCATCGTGTAAAACGAGCAGATATCCGAGAAGCGTTCCTGGATCAGGTTGCGCTCGCCGGTTGCCATCCCGCCCTTTATGAACTGCACCACGGCGCATTTGCGGCCGTGGGCGATATGCCGGAAGATCATCCCGAAGGCGGCCGTCGACTTGCCCTTGCCCTTGCCCGTGTGGACGATGACCAGACCCTTCTCGTCGGTCTTGGTGGCCATGATCTTGTCGCGCGCCGCTTTCTTCTTCGCCATCTTGGTGGCGTGGCGTTCGCTATCGTTTTCAGCGCTCATGGCGTCCCTCGATTCTCGTTCTTCTGCAAGCCTTCCGAGACGCTATTCCATTCGGCATGCTTGTTCCAGACACGATGCCGTCCGGGTGCAAATTTCACCGTAAAAATGAAGGCTTAGGGCACGAAGATGAATCGCCGTAGCGACAATGCCGGCGCCCATATCCACCCGTCCTGACATGCGATGGCAGGAGGCTTGCTGTTACGCATTGGCACGTCCAATCCAGGCCCGCATAAGGGCACTATGAGCGTCCCGCCGAAAATTCCCCGTATGGACAACACCGCAGCCGCGGTCGCCGCGATCCTGTTTTCCGTCGCTGCGCTGTCGCTCGGCGACGCGATCATCAAGGCGATAAGCGTCGACATTCCGCTCTGGCAACTCTACGTCCTTCGCTCGCTCTTCGTCCTTCCGGTGCTGGCCGCGATGGTCGGGCTTAAGGCCGGAACCGTCCGCCTCATCCCCCGAAAGGCTTTGTGGACGGCACTGCGCAGCCTGTTGCTGGTCGCCATGTGGGTGGCTTATTACGCGTCGCTGCCGCACCTGCAATTGTCCCTCGCCGCAGCCGCCTACTACACCTCGCCCTTGTTCATTACCCTGTTTTCGGCCGGTTTGGCCGGAGAGCGTGTCGGCGCGCGGCGATGGTTCGCGATCGCGCTCGGCTTTGCCGGCGTTGTCGTGATGCTGCGCCCCGACGCGCAGGGTTTCGATGCGTGGGCGCTTCTGCCCGTTGCCGCAGCGGTCTGCTACGCCCTCGCAATGATCCTGACACGCACGCGATGCCGAGACGAGGACCCGCTGATCCTCTCGATGGCGCTGAACATCGCCTTCATCTTGGTTGGCGGGATCGCTTCGCTGGTCCTGTTGCAAATGGACCTGTCAGCCGACCGCGTCGCCGTAAACCCGTTTCTGTTCGGCGGCTGGACAGACCTCGGCGGGATGTCATGGGCGGCGCTGGCCATTCTCGGCGCTGCCATGCTCGTCGGCAGCGTCTTTGCAGCGATCGCATATCAGACCGGGGCCGCGTCGACGGTGTCGGCCTTCGACTATTCCTACCTCGCATTCAGCGCGATCTGGGGATTGCTGTTCTTCGCGGAGATGCCTGACCTGCTGACAGTGACCGGTATGGCGATGATCGCGACGGCCGGCATCATCGCAGCGCGCTCGCGTCCTGCCGTCCAGGCGGCCTGAGCAGGCAATCAGCCGAAAATCTTGGAGTACCAGATACGCTGCGGATGCCCGCCCGCCGCCGGCAGCCGGCCGAATTCCCGATACCCGTTCTTCTCGTAGAATCCGGGCGCCTGAAACTCGTATGTGTCGAGATAGACGCCGGCGAGGCCTTCGCTGCGCGCATGATCTTCTGCTTCCGCCAGCAGCCTGCCACCCGCTCCCGTCTTCCGCGCTTCGGGCGCAAGAGCCAGAAGCTTGACGAAGAACCAGCCAAGTTGCGCCCATCCATAGAGCCCGCCGACGATTGCTCCTCCGTCGTCGCGAGCGACGAACCCGACCGTCTGAGGATCGAAAGGCGTGCCATTCGCCTCCGCATGATCGTCGAGCAAATCGTCGAGCTGCTTTTCGAACCGCTCGTCCTCACCGTCGAATTTCGAAATCTCGATCATGCTTGTCGCGCCGCTATCCACCGAGGTCATGCCGCCGCCAAAAACAGTTTCCGGAACCATATCCGCTGCGGATGACCGCCAGCGGCCGCCAGCCGGCCGATCTCGGTGTAGCCGATCCTTTCGTAGAAGCCCGGCGCCTGAAAGTCATAAGTGTCGAGATAGACGCCGACGAGTCCCATCTCGCGGGCGACTTCCTCGCCGCGCCGCATCAACTTCGCGCCGACGCCATGACCCCGCGCCTCGGGCGCCATCGCCAATAGCTTCACATAGAGCCAACCGAGATGAGCCTTGCCGGTCAAACCGCCGAGCAGCTTTCCCGCTTCGGTCGCCTTTATGCTGACGTCGGTTTCCACGAACGGACTGCCGGCCTCTTCCGAATGCGTTTCGAGTAGGTCGACAAGCTGATCGTCGAGGTCTTTCGACGCGCCGTCAAGGACAGTGATTTCAATACCGCTCATAAAGTCCTGCCGCTCATTTCTTTCAGCGCAAACATCGCCGAATTGCTTTTCGGGGTCCACAGCCCGCGATCAATCGCTTCACGCAGCCGCTCCGCCATCTCGCGCAGCGCATCGGGGTTCTTGTCCGCAATGAAGTCCCGCACTGTCTCGTCCATCAGATAGGCTTGGTAGACGGCCTCGAAATGATGGTCGCGCACCGCACCGGTCGTCGCCGCGAAGGCGAACATGTAGTCGACGGTCGCCGCCATCTCGAAAGCGCCCTTGTAGCCGTGTCGCATCACCCCGGCGATCCATTTCGGATTGACGACGCGCGCCCGCACCACCCGGCCGATCTCCTCCTCCAGCGTGCGAACCACCGGCCGTTCGGGTCGCGAATGGTCGTTGTGATAGACCGTCGGCGCTTCGCCCTTCAGCGTTTCCACCGCCGCCGTCATGCCGCCTTCGAACTGGTAATAATCGTCGGAATCGAGCAGATCGTGCTCGCGATTGTCCTGGTTCTGCACAACGGCCTGCATCCCCTTGAGCCGTTCCTCGAACAGCCCGCGCTCGGCGCTGCCCTCGGCCTGCGCGCCATAGGCGTAGCCGCCCCAGACGAGATAGGCCTCGGCGAGATCCGCCTTGCCGGCCCATCCCTTCTCGTCGATCAGCGCCTGCAACCCCGCGCCATAGGAACCGGGCTTCGAGCCGAACACCCGGTAGCCGGCCCGTCGTGCCGCGGTCTCCGCGTCTTCGCCCTCTTGCACCAGCCGCGCGGCCTCGGCGCGCATCCGCGCCGCGACAGGGTTGTCACCCTCATCCTCTTCCAGCGTCCCGACCGCTCGCACCGCCTTGTCGAACAGCGCGATCTGGTCCGGAAATGCATCGCGGAAGAAGCCGGAGATGCGAAGCGTCACATCCACCCTCGGGCGACCGAGCTTGGCGACAGGTATGATCTCGAACCCGGTCACCCGCCGCGAGATGCCGTCCCAGACGGGTTTCGCACCGATCAGCGCCATCGCCTGGGCGATATCGTCGCCGCCGGTGCGCATGTTCGACGTGCCCCACGCCGTCAGCCCGAACGAGACCGGCCATTCGCCATGGTCCTGCGTATAGCGCGTCACCAGCAATTCGGCGGATTTCCTGCCCAGTTCCCACGCCGTCTCGGTTGGCACGGCGCGGCTGTCGACGGAATAGAAATTGCGCCCCGTCGGCAACACGTCCGGCCGCCCCCGCGTTGGCGCCCCCGACAGCCCCGGTTCGACGAACCGCCCGCCAAGCGCCGCCATCAGCCCGTCGATCTCGGACCTTCCGCAAGCTTCCACCGACGGCCTGAGCCGCTTGTCGATCCCGTCGAGCACTGTTTGCGTCCTCGCCCAATCCGGCGGGCATTCGATCTCGCCACCGACGAGGCCCGCAGCCAACAGTTCGATCCGCTCCACCGTATCGCCATTGGTGCGCCAGGGATCGTCGGAAACCGCTTCTAGGATGTCCGGCCTTGGCCCGGTCCAGGGTGAGCCCATATCGCAGTCGAGGGGGTCGAAGAGCCCGTCCTCCCTCGCCTTCGGCGTCCTCCCCTCTGGCGACCGCGCCGACATCTCCCTCGCAAGGGGGGAGAGTGGAGGTGACAGCAACGCCGGCTTCCCGATTTTCCCGTTTTGAGCGGAGGAGTCGCCCCCAGCCTCCACTCTCCCCCCTTGTGGGGGAGATGCCCCGTCATGGGCAGAGGGGGGTCCGGCGCCGATGCCCGCAGAAAGGGCTTCTGGACCAAAAACATCCCCCGCAATCGCCCGCTGCAGGCTCTGGTCAGCTCGCTCGCCCAATCCCCGCGGCACCCGCGCCAGCGCGGTCACCAGATCGGTCAACAGACGCCCCTCCGGCGCGCGTCCGAAAATATGCAGCCCGTCGCGGATCTGCATCTCCTTCAGATCGCAGAGATAGGCGTCCAGCTTCTCCAGCGCCGCATCGGTTTCATCGCCATCGGCAATCCCGGCGTCGTGGTCGAGACCGATATCGCGGACCAGATCGAGAATGCGAACCTTCAGACCCTTGAGACGCCGCGGATCGCCGCCCGCCGCCTCGTAATATTCGTCGACCAGCGCCTCCAGATCCTTCAGCGGCCCGTAGCTCTCGGCGCGCGTCAGCGGCGGCGTCAGGTGGTCGATGATGACCGCCGATGTCCGCCGCTTGGCCTGCGTGCCCTCGCCCGGATCGTTGACGATGAATGGATAGACATGCGGCAGCGGCCCGAAAACGGCTTCCGGCCAGCACGTCTCCGAGAGCGCCAGCGCCTTGCCGGGAAGCCATTCCAGATTGCCGTGCTTGCCCATATGGACGACCGCGTCCGCGCCGTAGATCCCGCGCAGATAGGCGTAAAAGGCGAGATAGCCATGCGGCGGCACGAGATCCGGCGAATGGTAGGTCTCCTTCGGATCGATGTTGTAGCCGCGCGCCGGCTGGATGCCGACCAAGGTCTCGCCGTACCGCGCCAACGGCAGCGCGAAGACGTCGTCCCGGAAAAACGGATCGCTCTGCGGCTCGCCCCAACGCTAAGTCACCTGAGCTTGAATCGCTCTCGGAAGCCCGCCGAAGAAGCCTTTGTATTGATTCAGCGAAATCGTCTCGCGGATCTCCCGCGCCTCGCTCACGGCGTTGGTCGGCCCCTTCTTCAAATGGTCGATCAACGCGTCGCCATCCGCCGGGATATCGCCGACCGGAAAGCCTGCCTCGGCCATCGCCTTCAGTGCTTCGATTGTCCCGGCCGGCGTGTCCAGCCCGACGCCGTTGGCGAGCCGCCCGTCCCGGTTCGGATAATTGGCCAGCACGATGGCAACGCGCTTTTCCTCGACAGGTCTGCGCCGCAGCCGCACCCAGCGCGCCGCCAGATCCGCGACGAACGCGACCCGGTCCGCCACCGGCTCATGCGTGACGATATTGCACTCCGTCGCCGTGTCCCACGAGCTCGCGCTCTTGAACGACACCGCGCGCGACAAAACCCGCCCATCCACTTCCGGCAGCGCAACATTCATGGCGAGATCGCGTGCATTCAGCCCCTGCGGCGATGCCTCCCAGACCTCTTTCGGCGAGCCGGACAGCACCACCTGGATTACCGGCGCTCCGTCTCGCTCCAGTACGGTCGGCATCCGGTCCGCCCCCGGCGCGGACACAGCGAAGCCGGTAGCGTTCACCACAACATCCGGCCGGTGCGTATCGAACACCGCCTCCACCGTCGCCGCCGATACCGGGTCCTTCAGGCTGGAGACATATACCGGCAAAACCGCCAACCCTCGCACGGAAAGCGCCTTAGCCAGCGCCTCGATCGGCGCTGTCTGCCCGGACTGCACCAGCGCCCGGTAGAAGACGATGGCGACGGTTCCACCCGCCACTCTCCCCCTTTGTGGGGGAGATGTCCCGTCAGGGGCAGAGGGGGGTAAACCGAACACCCCCGCCTTCAGCAGCGGCGCCGCTTCGCCCTCGATCTCGTTCCCCGCCAGAACGTCGCCGCAGGCATCGAGGAAACCGCGCGCATTCTCCGCCCCGCCCTCGATCAGGAATCGCCACAGCGTCTCGCAGGCCTCGGCGGGAAGCGTGCAGAACCGCGTAAGCCCCGGGTCAGGCTTGTCATCGCCCGGCAGCACCGCGAGCTTGATCCCGTGATCGACCGCCGCCGCATGGATCGCCTCCAGCCCATAGGGCCAGTAGCCCGCCCCGCCGAGGATACGGATCACGATCAGCTTCGCATGCCGGCCCGTCCGCTCGACCCATGTGTCGACGGACATCGGATGTTTCAGCTGCAGAAGGTTGACTAGCCGAAGCGTCGGCTCCTCGCCGCCATGCGCATTGGCGAGGCTCGCCAGCTCCGTATCGGCTGCCGACAGGAAGCAGAGATCGCCCGGCGTCTGGCCGAGATCGACCGCCTCTCCGTCGCCGTCCGACAGCGTACCCTTCTGCGCGAGGAGGAGATGCATCAGCCCGCCGCGGCGGCAATGGCCTCGCCAATCGCTTTCTGGTCGATGTCATGCAAGCCGATCACCACCAGCTTCGTCGAGCGGCCCTCACCCGACCGCCACGGCCGGTCGAAATAGGTCTCGATGCGCTGGCCGACCGCCTGCACGACGAGGCGCATCGGCTTGCCCGGCACGTCGATAAAGCCCTTCAGGCGCAATACGTCATGGCGCGCGATGATCTCCTTCAGCCCCGCGACGAAAGCGTTCGGATCCGAAATTGCGCCCGTCTCGGCGACGAAGCTCTCGAATTCGTCGTGATCATGGTCATGATCGACGCCGTCCTCATGCTCCATCTCGTGATGCGACTTTCTCAGCGCGATCTGGTCCTCGGTCGCCGAATCCAGCCCGAGAAGCACCTCGGCCGGCAATTTTCCCTGCGTCGCATGCACGATCTTCAGCGCCCGGTCGGTCTGACCGGCCACATTGGACCGCACCGCTTCCAGGCGGCCGGCGTCGATCAGGTCGGCCTTGTTCAGAACCACCATGTCGGCGGCGCGTATCTGGTCCTCGAACAGTTCTTCGAGCGGGCTTTCGTGATCCAGCGCCTCGTCGGCTGCGCGCTGCGCCTCCAGCCTGTCGTGGTCGTCGGCAAACCGGCCTTCGGAAACGGCGGCGGCGTCGACCACGGTTATAACACCGTCCACCGTCACGGCCGTCTTGATGTCCGGCCAATTGAAGGCGGCAACCAGCGGCTGCGGCAGCGCCAGCCCCGATGTCTCGATAACGATATGGTCCGGACGGTTCTCGCGCTCCAGCAGCTTCGCCATGGTCGGGATGAAATCGTCCGCCACCGTGCAGCAGATGCAGCCATTGTTCAGCTCGACGATATCGTCCTCGCCGCAGGTCTCGATACCGCAGCCCTTCAGCACCTCGCCATCGACGCCGAGATCGCCGAACTCGTTGATGATCAGTGCGATCTTCCGCCCACCGGCATTTTCCAGCAGGTTGCGGATCATCGTCGTCTTGCCCGCGCCGAGGAACCCGGTGATCACCGTAGCCGGTATCTTGGACTGCATCTTGTTATCCCTTCATTTTCAGCGGCAGGCCCGCCGCGACAAAATAGACCGTGTCGGCAATCGCGGCGACATCCTGGTGCAGACGCCCGGCATGGTCGCGAAATTCGCGCGCCATGCGGTTGTCCGGCACGATGCCGAGGCCGACCTCGTTGGAAATCAGGACCACCGGGCCGCCAATGCCTGCAAGTACCGAACAGAGCGCCGCGCTACGGGCCGCGATGTCGGCTTCCGCCATCATCAGATTCGTGATCCACAGTGTCAGGCAGTCGACCAGTATCACACGCCCCGATTGCGCTGTGCGTTGAAGCGCCCCTTCCAGATCGTCCGGTTCTTCAAGGGTCGTCCACTCGGGCCCGCGCCGCGCGCGGTGATGCGCGATCCGGGTCGCCATCTCGTCGTCGCGCGGCTCGCTGGTCGCAAGATAGACCGGCGCAAGCCCGCTCTCTGCAACCAGCTTTTCGCCGAAGGCCGATTTGCCCGAACGCGCGCCGCCGAGGACAAGCGTTACGTTTTGCAGGTCACCCATTCTTCCCCAAAGCCTCTTCGGCCCGGGTCGCACGCGAAAGGAAGTGTCCCAGCAATCCGCCAAGCACCAGCCAGAACAGAGCCGATGTCACGATCGTCGCCATCACGAAGTCCGCGGCGAGACCGGCCGGCACCGCCGATTCATGCGAAGCAGGTCTCGGCGCGCCATAGACATGCGGCGCGACAATGAGCGCCAGTCCGGCCAGCATCCAGGCGATCGAACGCCTGAAGGCGAAGATCAGAAGCCCCGCCGCAGTCATTGCGACCGTCGCGAACCACCAGATCTGCCGGGCGACGAGATCGCCGGCAGCCATGCCGGGCAGTTCCGGCGGCAAGCCGAAATTCGGCGCCAGAACGAAGACCGCGAAACCGCCCGCGCCCCATAGCAGCCCGGTCGTCATCGAAACCGGCTGGTTGAGAAGCATGATCGCGGCGGTCAGCAGCAAAGAAAACGCCACGCCGACCACGAGATTGGAAATGAACGTGAAGAAAGTACGCTGCCACCCGTCGCTGGGAGCCCACGCCTCTGCGTGCTCCGCATGCGCCTCATGGGAATGAGCGCCCTCGTCCTCATAGGCTTCCGCCGCGAGGATAAGCGGGATGACACGCACGGTTTGAGCCGCCGTGGCGAACGCGCCAGCCAGCAGCCCTGCCGCCAAAGCGGCAAGAACGATCCTGCTCAACATGTTGTCTGCTCTAGTGGCAGGGCGCGACGATCGCGTGGCGCGTGTCGTGAGTACCGTTATGCAGAATGTCCGCGTGGGCAAAAGCCGCAAAATACAGGAGCATGGCGCCGAACGCGCCTGCGAAAACTGCTGTTGCCAACCGGGTCGATGTCGAGACCGGCAGCGTTGCCGGCAGTGATTGTGTTGCGAGCATGACAACCTCCGTGTTGCTCAGGCCTGTCGTTAAGACGGCGATTGCCGTCCGGATACATGGCAGGTCTCCTGGCTCTTGGCGGTTCTTTCGACGCCATCGCCTTCCCGGATATTTCCAGTGGCGCTCCCATTTGCGGGAGATTGGCGCCGCGCCATTCTACAGTCGCGGGGTCGGCTGTGATGTGGACGCCCTGATTGGGTCCGCCCGTCACATTCCCTTTTCATCCCGCTTCGCGCTCGGCATCGCGGGAACCATGTATCTCCAGCAATAGGCGTCGTTGCGGCAGGGTGTCAATCGCGTTTGCGACGGCGCGGGCACACAATGCGCCAAACCCCTTCACTGCTTGTTAACCGCTTCCGTTACGATTTGCCGGGATAAGAACAAGGCGGCTTCGCGCATTAACCTAACGCGTCTAAACAGGCTCCATATTCGCCTCATGAATCTAATGTCCCGGATGATCGACCGCATATTTACAGTTCGCGATATGCATACCGCGCTTCGCAAGACGCTGCTTTGGTCTCTGATAATCGCCGTCGTCGCGGTCGTGGCGACACAGGCCATGTATGAAGTATTCATGCCCGACATCATGGCAGAGTACGGGACGCAGCTGCGGATATTCGCCTTTCTGCTGACCCTGGCGATTTCCGTGCCGTTTGTCGGCCTGTTTTCGGTCGTCATGTTGCGCATGCGAGCGTTCAACCTGCAATTGAAGGAAATGGCGCGCCGCGATGGCCTGACCGGACTTCTCAATCGCACCGCGCTGCAGGACACCATCCGCAATCGCGCAAACGAAATCCGCCATGAAGACGAAGAGGAAGACGCCCTCATCCTCATCGACATCGATCATTTCAAGGCCATCAACGACACCCATGGGCACGCCGCCGGCGACCACGTCCTGCGCATGGTGGCGGTCTCGATCGCCGGCAACGTCTTCGAACGCGATCACGTCGCCCGCATCGGCGGCGAGGAATTCGCGGTCTATCTTCTCGGCGCTGGCGCGACCGGCGCGGTCAACGCCGCCGAGCGCATCCGCGCCGCACTGGAAGACAACAAGACCTATTATGAGGGCAACATAATCCGGGTCACCGCCTCGCTTGGCGGCGCGCTGTTCCCGCAGAAAGCATCCTACAGCACGATTTTTCAGGGAGCGGATTTCGCCCTTTACAGGGCCAAGCGCAGCGGTCGAAACCAGTGCGAATTCAACGGCCTGCCTTCGATCTGGCAATCCCAGAAGAACCCCGAAGCGGTCGACGATTCCGACGCAGCCTGATCGCTACCCGGCCGCCGCGAGCAAGGCCTCGACATCGAGATGGCGCTCCATCTCGATCGCAATGGCGTCCAGCGCCGCCTCCACCGTTCCGCGGTGATCGCCGCCCGCCGAGGATACTCCGAGGCTTTCGAGCCATGCAGCACGAAACGCGCCATTGTCGAACAGACCGTGCAGATAGGTGCCGAAAACCCGGCCATCCCCCGACACTGCGCCATCGGGCCGCCCGGCGATGACGA
The DNA here is from genome assembly GCA_002706335.1 of Ahrensia sp. GTDB lineage: Bacteria > Pseudomonadota > Alphaproteobacteria > Rhizobiales > Rhizobiaceae > Oricola. The sequence goes on along the minus strand of PAKZ01000006.1, from coordinate 34,127 downwards.
GGGCCGGGCGCGCACAATCCGCTCCGGCCGTGATCCCCAGATGGATTTCGTAGCCGGTAAGCTCAACGCCGAGGGCAGGCGCGATCGCCCGAACATTTTCGACGCGTTTTTCCGGCGCCATCTCGGTCTCGACATCGAGCAGGCCGAGACCTTCGGCTTCCGGCGTTGCGCCCTCTACGCCAAGCGGATCGCGCACCACACGCCCGAGCATCTGATAGCCGCCGCAAATCCCGACGAGATGGCCGCCCCGCGCCACATGGGCGGCGATGTCCCGGTCCCAGCCATTTTCTCGAAAGCGGATCAGGTCGGAAATGGTCGATTTCGACCCCGGTATGATCACCGCCGCCGCCCCGGCGGGCAATCGCTCGCCCGACCGAACGAAGACCACGTCGACACCCGGTTCGCCGGCGAGCGGATCGAGATCGTCGAAATTGGCGACCCGGTCGAGCACGGGCACGGCGATGGTCACACCGCCGCCCGCGCCGCGCGTCATCCGCTCCAGCGCGACGGAATCCTCCGCCGGCAGCCGCGCCGCGTCCTTCAGCCAGGGCAACACCCCGAACGAACGCCAGCCCGTATGGTCGGTGATCGCTGCCAGCCCGTCATCGAACAGGGTCACGTCGCCGCGGAATTTGTTGATCAGGAAACCGCGGATCATCGCCCGGTCCTGCTCCGTCAGGATAGCATGCGTTCCGACCAGCGAGGCGATCACCCCGCCCCGGTCGATATCGCCGACGAGCACGACCGGGACATTCGCGGCCGTTGCAAAACCCATATTTGCAATATCGCCGGCCCGTAGATTGATCTCGGCCGGCGAACCGGCCCCCTCCACAAGAACGATATCGGCCTGTCCGCGCAGTACCTCGTAGCTGTCGAGAACACTCCCAAGCAATTCGGGCTTGAGCCTCTGGTAATCGCGCCCCTTCGCTTCGCCATGGACCCTGCCCTGCACGACGATCTGGCTGCCATGGTCGCTTTGCGGTTTCAGCAGCACCGGGTTCATATGGACGGAAGGCGGCGTCCGGCAGGCCAGAGCCTGCAGCCATTGCGCCCGACCGATTTCGCCGCCATCGTCGGCGACGGCCGCATTGTTCGACATGTTCTGCGGCTTGAACGGACGAACCGCCATGCCGCGATTGGCAAACAGCCGACACAGGCCGGCGACCAGTACGGTCTTGCCGACATCCGAACCCGTTCCCTGGAACATGATAGTGCGCGTCATGCGCCATCCGGTATCGGAACTTCAGCGGGGATTAAAGAGAGATCGGCGTCAGTTCGCGCCTCAATCACCAAAACCGCAGGCAACGCGGGCGTCGCATGCGGTTACCGGCAAACCGGTGAGGAGTCCGCCAAAATACGCGGCGGAAGAAACAAAGCTCCGGTACGCAGTACCTTCTCCGGAGATCGAGGCGAGAACGTTCGCCTCGACCCGGACATTAGGGCCAACAGGGTTACCACGAGGTTATTGAGACCTTAAGCAAACCTAAATCGGGCAGTTTTTTCAATTAACAAGCCAACTTTTTCGCGCCCGTCTCGTGCCATCCAGAACAAGCCTGCCAAATGCTTAAGCCGGGCAAGCCATTTGTCGCGGCGACGCCGGACGTTTTTTGCCTGCAAGAGGATGGCCACTGCTGCGATATCGGCTAAAGTTCGGCGCAAAAGGGGCTGGAATCGGATTCAGATGGATAAAAGGCATTTCGCACGGATCGGGCTGATTGCGGCAGCGGCATTGGAAATCGCCGCGTGCACCTCCACCCAATCGCGGGTAACGACCACCTACTATACGATCCGGGGCGTTTCGGGCGAGGATCTCGACCGAGAAATCGCGGCCAAGGGCCCATTGAAAGGCCACGCTTTGGCGTCCGCGGCGATAAAATTCGTGCCCGCCGCCGTCTCCTATGAAGAATCGGGCGGGAAATGCTCCTACCGCGAGGCGAAATTCCGCATCGAGGCCGAAATGACCCTGCCGCGCTGGCAGGAACACCGCCAGAGCAACGATCCGGATTTGCGCATCGCCTGGAGGAACCTCTCCGATTACGCCCGCCAGCATGAGGAGCACCACATCGCGATCGCGGAGAAATATGCCGCGAAGATCGGCAAGGAATTGATGGCGTTACCGGCGAAATCGACCTGCGACGCGCTGGACAAATCGGCGCAGCGAGTCCTCCAGAAGAACAAGCGCGACCACAATCGCGAGCAACTCGCCTTCGACGCCGCGGAACAGAAACGGCTTTCCGCGCTATTCGACTGACGTCCGCGCTGCACATTCGAGACGATTGCAGAGCCTCGCCGAAACCGGCGGGGCCCTTTGCTTTCATGTCTTTACAGAAGGTCCCTGGCGGCAAGGTCGAAGCCCTTGCGCACGCGCTCGACCGCCAAGTCGATCGTTTCCTTCGTCCAGATCAGAGGCGGCGACATTATCATCGTGTCGCCTACGGCGCGCATCATCATGCCGCTGGCGATGGCGTGGTCGCGAACGACCTCCGTCGCCGTTCCGCCCGGCTGGAAGCGTTCCCGCGTTCCCTTGTCCTTCACCACCTCGATCGCCGCCAGCATGCCGAACGAGCGGATTTCGCCAACCAGCGGATGGTCGCCGAGACCGGCCTTCAGCGCCTCGCCGAGATAGGGTCCTGTCTCGTTGCGGACTCGGTCGATCAGCCCTTCACGTTCGATAATCTCGAGGTTCCTCAGCGCGACCGCGCAGGCCACGGGGTGACCGGAATAGGTATAGCCGTGATAGAACTCGCCGCCCTTCTCGACCAGGGTCGAGGCTATGCGGTCGCCGACCAGCAGCGCCGACAGCGGCTGGTAGCCCGATGTCAGCCCCTTTGCCGTCGTCATAGTGTCCGGCTTGATGCCCATCGACTGGGCCGCAAACCAGGCGCCGGTCCGCCCATAGCCGGTGATTACCTCGTCAAGCATCAGCAGCACGTCGTATTTGTCGCAGATGCGCTGGATTTCCGGCCAGTAGCTTGCCGGCGGTATCTTCACGCCACCGGCGCCCTGGATCGGCTCGCCGATGAAGGCGGCGACATTCTCCGGTCCCGCCGCAAGGATCTCATCCTCGACGGCTTTGGCCGCGCGCAGGCCGAAATCATGGTCACTTTCGCCCGGCTCCGCCAGCCCATAGGCATAGGGGCACATGACGTGGCGAATATTCGGCACCTCGCCGTAAAGCTGCTCGCGCATCGCCGACATGCCGCCAAGCGAGACGCCGGCGACGGTAGAGCCGTGATAGGCCGAATCGCGCGAGATGATGATGTTCTTCTCCGGCTTGCCCTCCAGCGCCCAGTAATGGCGCACCATCCGAAGCGCGGTGTCGTTCGATTCCGACCCGGACGAACCGAAGAAAACCTGGTTGACATTCGGCGGCGCGATTTCGGCAAGCTTCTGCGCCAGAAGAGCCGGCGTCGGCGTCGTGCAGCGGAAGAAGTTGTTGTAATAGGGCAGCTCGCGCATCTGCTCGGACGCCACGTCGGCGAGTTCGTCGCGGCCATAGCCGACATTGACGCACCACAGCCCCGCCATCCCGTCGAGGATCTCATGGCCCTCGCTGTCATAGACGAACGGCCCGTCGGCCCGCACGATCACGCGCGTGCCCGCCTCTCGCAGATCCTTGTGGTCGGTGAAGGGATGAAGGTGATGCGCGTTGTCGATGGCGCGCAACTGTTCAAGGGAATAGTTCTGGTAAGTCATGGAAACCTCCTGATGAAGACGAATTGAGGCGCTGCCGCGCCGGAGTCGCGGTCAGGAGTTGCCGTGGGGCGAATAGCCGATGCGGGCGCACAGCAGCAGCAGATCGCTGTGAAGGGTGCGCGGGTTCGATTTCAGCTTCATGGCAGGAAAACTAGCAGGCCTTTGACGCCTTGCAAGCCGGCTTTTTCGCTTGCGTGGTCCCCCGCGGGCGCTTTGCGCCGACCGATCGGCGTTTTTGGTTCTGCGCCGGCTGCTCGATTTCGAAAACCTCTGATCGTTTCCGGAAATCGCACCGCGATTCCGAAATCGGCGCGGCGACCCCGCCGCAAATGACCCATCTGCTGGACACGGCCGCTCGCCTCCCGGCGGCCTTCGGATGAAAGGATTTTGATATGACCACGACCGCCCGCACGATGCGTTTTGCAACCGCCGCCCTTCTCGGCCTCGGCATCGCGACCGCCGCATTCCAGCCCGCCTTCGCCAGGGAAGTGAAACAGCCGCAGCAGCAAGCCCTGGTCGACACCCGCACCACCGGCTCGATTGCGTCGGCCGGCCGGACTTGCGACCCGAACAATCCGAACGCAGACATCGTCTGCCGCGTCACCCGCGGCGAGCAGGATCCGCATTTCCCCTCCGCGCCGTCCAACCCCGCCTTCGGTTTCTGATCGCGCCAAATAAAGACATCGCCGGGCAATGCCCGGCGACGTCATATCGACCACGCAACCTTGGCCTTTGCCGCCACTGTTCTGGCGCCCCATTGACCGGCAGATCCGTCAGTCCGGCAGCTTCCCTTCAAACGGCCGAGAATGTCGATGGTCTGACGGTTCCAACAAAACGTCTGGGCTTCAAAAATGCCCTGCCGGGAACCGCGGATAATGTTCGGATGCTTCTTTTCCCGAACTCTCGGAACGACTATCTTTCGGCGCATGGAAGAACAGGCCGTCTCACTCGCACTTCTTGCCGATTTCGTCCTGCGCGGTGGAGCGGGCGGCGTTACGCTGCTGATGACCGGCCTGTTGCTGGCGATCCGGCCGATCCGGGAGACGGCGGTCTTCGGCGCGCTTTTTTCACTGGGGGCCGGCATCTATGCCGTGGCGTCGCTCCCTCCGATATACGCCGCGCTCGGGCCTGCCGCCATTCCGCTGAAACTTGTCGCCATGCTGTCACCGGCCTTTTTCTGGCTGTTCATCATGGCTTTGTTCGATGACGAATTCGCCTTCCGGCCATGGATGGCCGGGCCGCCCGCCGCCATCGCCGTCCTGTTTCTCGTCTGCCTTCCGCTGCCCGCTCTCGAACAGGCGTCGAAACTCGGCCATGTCGCCATAGTCCTGGCCCTTATGGTCCACATCCTGCGCATGACGCACCGCAATCTGCGCGACGATCTTGTCGCCGCGCGCCGGCAATTCACGGGCATCGTCGCCTTTCTCGTGCCCCTCGTTTGCCTCGCCATCGGCGTGATCGAGATCTATGAGCTTTTCGACCTGCGCAGCATGCTCGCCTCGCCGGCCATCGCCCTGGTGTTATTCGTGGTTTCCGTCGCATTCGGCTTCGGCATCGCTGGCATCCGGAAGTCGCTCTTTCCGGAGCCCGTCGCCCTTGCACCGCAGCCCAACGGCGCCAATACCGCAGCGGATCGCTTCGACCTCGCCCGGTTGGAAAAACTGATGGCAGACGGCGTCTATCTCAATCCGGGACTGACCATCGGCGAACTGGCGAATCGCATGAACATCCCCGAGCACCGTCTGCGCCGCCTCATCAACAAGGGACTCGGTTATCGCAACTTCGCCGCCTTCATCAACGATCACCGGATCGAGGAGGCCAAGCGTCGATTGTCCGCACCCGAAACCGCTCACGAACAGATCACCTCCATTGCCTTCGATCTCGGCTATTCCTCTCTGGCGCCGTTCAACCGCGCTTTCCGCGAGCGCATCGGCATGAGCCCGTCGCAGTTCCGCGAGAAGACGCTTCAGACAGCCTGATTCGCCTGCGTTTCCTTGAACATCCGAAAGATGAGCGCCACCTCCCTTGCTGACACCCCTGACGCGAGGAAGACAGACATGGCCCGAATTCTTGTAACCGGCGCATCCGGTTTTATCGCAAAGCACATCGTCCTGAAGTTGCTCGAAGAGGGCTACCATGTTCGCGGATCGCTGCGATCGATGAACCGTGCCGGTGAAGTGATCGATGCGGTGCGCCCGCATCTGACCGATCAGGCCGACCTTGAAGAAAGACTGACTTTCGCGGAACTCGATCTTCTCTCCGATGACGGCTGGGACGAAGCCCTCGACGGCGTAGACGCCCTGCTGCACACAGCGTCCCCCTTCCCCATCGGTGCGCCCGACAATGAGGACGACTTGATCCGGCCGGCGGTTGACGGAACGCTCCGCGCGCTGAGGGCGGCCAGATCCGCGGGCGTGAACCGTGTCGTCCTGACCTCCTCAATCGCATCCGTAATGGAGCGCGAAGGCCTGCCGGACGGCAAGACATTGAACGAGGACGACTGGTCGGACGCGAGCTCGCCGTCAATAGACGCCTATTCCAAGTCCAAGACCCTCGCCGAACAGGCCGCCTGGGATTTCGTGCGCGATGAAGCGCCTGAACTGCAACTGACCGTTATCAATCCGGGCATGGTCTTTGGCCCGCCGCTCGACCGACATTTCGGATCCTCGCTCCAGTTGTTGCAGCGCATGGTCCGGTCGAAGGATCCAGCCTTGCCTCAAATCTGCATGCCGATTGTCGATGTCCGCGACGTCGCAGCCCTGCATGTCCGCTCCTTGTCCGCCCCCGCGAGTATAGGGCACCGCCATTTGGGGTCGGCCGGCGTCATGTGGATGCCGGACATGGCTGAGGTCATCGCGGAGCAATTTCCCGACCGCAAGATCGCCACGCGCCGCGCGCCGAACTGGCTCGTTCGCATCATCGCTCTTTTCGACAAACAGGCCCGCGAAGCCGTCCCGCGTCTCGACCGCAAGGTCTCGGTCGACAGTGGCCGTGCCCGCGAAGTGTTCGCGATGGAGTTCATCCCCGCCGACGAGGCGATCCGCGCCGGCGCCGCCTACCTGGTCGAGCACAATCTCGTCTGAGCTGGCTTCCGGGCGGCAAGGACTCGTGCCGATCCTCCAGGCGGTCTGAGACACGCTATCTCAAAATCGCCCCATTTTGGGCTTGGTTACATATTGCAACCGACCGTGAGGCACGGTCGCATCCTTTGCTGAGATCAGGCGTTCCTGATGGGCTCGAAGAGAAACAACGCATTTTCCCCGATGGCGGGCTTCCTCGGATGCCTGGCATCCGCGCTGTTGCAGATTTTCCTCACTCTCGCCCCGATCGACGCCCTTGCCGACGAAAACGGCATCGAAAGCGCCTCCGCGGCTACCCACGCGCTCTCGGGCGGTGAAAGCGGCCAGATTCTATCGGGCGACGATCCCCGCTTCGATATTCTCGAACGAGCCGCCGAACCCGGCGACTTTCTAGCCCATTCGCGCCAGGCCGAGCTGCCGGCACAAACCAGTTCCTTTGCAGTCTTCGCAAACGCCATTTCCTTCGCAGGCGGATGCGAGCACTTCTATCGCGTCCGCGCCCCGCCATACGCCTCGTTTTCCTGATTGTGCTCGCGCGATCCGTTCGCGCCGAAAATCTTTGAAACGAGGATACGATGTACGACAAATCCCGCATGCTCACGGGTGCGCTGGTCGCATGCACCCTGCTTTCGAGCGCCCCTGCCTTTGCGCAGACCGACACCATGCAGACGGCGGCCGTCCCGCCGCATGGCTTCTGGATCACCACACCTGCCCCGGACTTCACCGCCGGAGCAGGCAAGGCGATCAGCATTCCGCTCACCGTCATCAACGACACAGAGACGCCGCACCGGGCGGCGCTCACGCTGTCCGGCGTGCCGGATGGCTGGACATATGCCCTCAAAGGTCATGGATATGAAGTCGCCGCAGCCATGGTCGGTCCGCGCGATACCGGCGACCTGACGCTCGAACTGACGCCGCCCACCGACGCTGCGCCGAAGGCCTATCAACTCGATCTCAAGGCCGACTATGGCGACGGCGCGGTCGATCTGCCAATCAGCCTGACCATTTCTGACGCGCCGATGGACGTGGCGACCCTGGAACCAGAATTGCCCGCGCTGCGCGGCAGCGTGAAGTCCACCTTCAAATACAAGCTGAAGCTGACCAATGGCGGCGCCGAGGACGCCCTGTTCAACCTCGACGCCGACGTGCCGCCCGGTTTCCAGACGACGTTCAAGAAGGGCTACGGCTCCGACGAGATCACCGGCATTCCGGTCAAGGCCGGCGCGTCGGAGGACGTCACCATGGAGGGCAAGCTCGACAATGCCGTCCCCGCCGGCAACTACCCGATCCATGTCGCGACCGTCGCGGGCGACCAGAAGGCCGCCGCCGATCTCGCGCTTGAAGTGACCGGCTCGCCCGAGCTCGCGCTCACCGGTCCGCAGGGCCGCCTCTCCGGCAAGGCCGTCGCGGGCGAAGCATCCAGCTTTGCCTTCAAGCTCGACAACACCGGCTCCGCCCCTGCCGAGGGGGTCAAGCTCGCCGCGTCCAACCCGAATGGCTGGACCGTCTCCTTCCAGCCCGCGCAGGTGCCTGAAATACCGGCCGGCGCCAGCCAGGACATCAACGTCACCATCAAGCCGACCGAAAAGGCGATCGCCGGCGATTACATGGTGACACTGCGCGCCAATGCCGAGGGCACGTCCCAAAGCGCCCAGTTCCGCACCACGGTCGAAACCTCGACCATGTGGGGTATCGTCGGCCTCGGCATCATCGGCATCTCGGTCCTCGTCCTCGCCCTCGCCGTGATGAGGTATGGCCGCAGATGAGCACGCACGTCATTGAAGCAAAAGGCCTGACCAAGCGTTACGGCGCGGTCCCTGTCGTCGACGGGATCGACCTCGCCGTGGAGGAAGGCGAAGTGCTCGGACTGCTCGGCCCCAACGGGGCCGGCAAGACGACCACCATCCTCATGCTGCTAGGCCTCACCGAAACCAGCGGCGGCACGGTGCGGGTTCTCGACAAGGACCCCGCCCGCGAACCGCTCGCCGTCAAGCGCGACGTCGGCTATCTGCCGGACTCCGTCGGGTTCTACGACAACCTCTCGGGGCGCGAGAACCTGCGCTACACCGCACGCCTCGGCGGTCTTACCACCGCCGAGGCCGACAGGAAGATCGACACGGCGCTTGCCCGCGTCCGTCTCTCCGATGTCGCCGACCGCCGCGTGGCGACCTATTCGCACGGCATGCGCCGGCGGCTGGGTCTCGCCGAACTGTTGATGCGCGACAGCCGGATCGCCGTTCTCGACGAACCGACATCGGGCCTCGACCCGCAATCGACCAGCGAATTGCTCGATCTCATCCGATCCTTTGCGAAGGACGGGATCACGGTGCTGGTCTCCTCGCACCTTCTCGACATCGTCCAGTCGATCTGCAGCCGCGTCGCCCTCTTCAACAAGGGGCGCATCGGCTTCGTTGGCACGGTCGAGGAACTGGCGGGCAAGGTCGGCGATGGTGCGTTCCACATCGAGGTGACGGCCGAGAATATCGATGTTCCCGAAACGGCGAAGCGCATCGACGGCGTCAGCGACATCAGGCCCGCCGGCAAGGACACCTGGCGGATAACCGCCGCTCGAGACATCCGCGCGGAACTCGCCAAGCGGCTGGTCGAAAGGGGCGGTTCGCTGACCAATATCGACGCCCGTCACGTGTCGCTCGGCGAGGCCTACAATTTGTTCTTCAAGGAGGCCCGTCATGAAGCGTGAAGGTTCACCGCTCAAGGGCGTCATGACCATAGCTCTCAAGGAAGCCGCGGATCATATGACCAGTGCGCGCATGCATCTGATCATGCTCCTCGTTCTGCTGACAGCGGCCGACGCGGTCTACGCGGCGATCGACCAGATCAAGGCGACGACCTCGGAAGATCCGTTCCTCTTCCTGAAGCTGTTCACCGTGGCCCGGCAGCCGCTGCCTTCCTTCGCCTCCTTCATGGGCTTCCTTCTGCCCCTGGTGGCGATCGCGCTCGGCTTCGACGGCGTCAACGGCGAATATGGAAGGCGCACCATGAGCCGCATCCTCGCCCAGCCGATCTACCGCGACGCCGTCCTGTTCGGTAAATTCCTGGGCGGCATGCTGGTCATCGGCATAGCGCTTTTGACCCTTTGGCTCCTGATGTTCGGGCTCGGCATCCTGCTGCTCGGCCTGCCGCCTTCGGGCGGAGACATGGCGCGAAGCCTCGCATATCTGGCCGCGACGCTGGTCTATACCGGTGTCTGGCTGGCTCTGGCGCTGGCCTTCTCCACGCTGATCCGGGCGCCGGCCACCTCGGCGCTCGCCGCACTGTCGGTCTGGCTCATCTTCTCCATCTTCTGGTCGATGATCAGCCCATTCGTCGCCAGTGCGCTGTCTCCGGTCGATCCCTACGACCCGGTCAGCATCGTCCACGCCTACGAAACGGGGCTGGCGGTCGCCCGCATCTCGCCGGCAACGCTCTATGGCGAGGTGGCGACGATGCTGCTCGATCCGTCTTCGCGGTCGGTCGGTCCACTGTTCATGTCGCAAATGCAGGGAGCGCTGGTCGGCGCGCCCTTGCCGACCCTGCAATCGATCCTGATCGTCTGGCCCCAGATCTCCGGCCTCTTCGCCGGAATGATGCTGCTCTTCACCGGCGCCTATTTCGTCTTCCAGCGACAGGAAGTCCGTGCCTGAAAAATACCGCCGCGGCCGCCCCGGCCGCGGCGTTCCCATCGGCATCGCAATGCGACATCCCAAGACAGATCATCCGGTCAATTGTTCTGGAGAAGATCATTCAGATCCCCGCCTGCCCTGGGACATCCGCAATCCTGCCCATGCAGGCAGGTCCGTTTTTCCGAAGACGCCAACAACATCTTCAAGACCCGGCGTCAGGACACTTTTGCCTGAGCCTTCACGACCCGATCAGCTTCGAGAAGGCGTCGGACTGCCTGCGAGAAGGCCTGTCAGGCCCTGCGCCGTCCCCGGCGTTCGCGCCGCGGCGCTGCGTCGCCGCCCTCGCCCGCCGACTTGTTCCTGAGCGGCCCGATCTTCGCCACCACGTCATCCAGGGTCGGCCGCCCGCCCTTCTGGTGATGGTCGAGCGCGAAACGCATCGCCTTCAGATGCTCGCAGGACGTGCCGCAGCATCCGCCGATGATCGTCGCACCGGCATCGATCGCCAGGTCGACATAGTCGGCCATCAGATCCGGCGTCCCGGAATAGACGATGGTCTCGCCCCGGAATTCCGGAATGCCGCAGTTCCCCTTGACGATCAGCTTTGCATCCGGATTAGCCTCGCTCATGTCTAGCAGCGAGGAGAGGATATCCGGCGCGCCAACGCCACAATTCGCGCCAAGCGCGAGTGGCTGTCCGGCATCTCCCGGAATCACGTCGAAAATGTCCTTCGGCGCGAGACCCATCATCGTCTTGCCGGCCGTGTCGAAAGACCCGGTGAAGACGTAAGCCATACCCGCGGCGGCGGCTCCCTCTGCCGCCGCGCGAATCTCGTCGGGCGACGACATGGTCTCGATCCAGGCGATATCCGCACCGCCGGCCTTCAAGCCTTCGATCTGCTCCCGGAACGCCTCCACCGCATCCTCATAGCTCAGCGCCCCGAGCGGGATAAGCAATTCCCCGGTCGGCCCGACCGATCCCGCCACGATGACCTTGTGATCAGCTTTGTCGGCAACCGCACGCGCCAGTTCTGCCGCCCTTTTGTTAAGGTCGAACACCCGGTCCTGCGCATGGTGCAGTTTCAGCCTGTGTCGCGTCCCGCCGAAGGAATTGGTCAGGATAATATCCGCCCCAGCGTCGACGAAGCCCCGATGCAGTTCGGTGATCTTCTCCGGTTGCTGCTCGTTCCACAATTCCGGTGCTTCACCGGCCATTAGCCCCATCTCGAACAGATTGGTCCCCGTCGCCCCATCGGCGAGCAGGACGCCCTTTTCGGCAATGAGATCGGATAGCGGATTGGACATGGAGCACCTCTGATGTCAGACATATAACGATATAAAGAAATCGTTATATGTGTTCAACTGGAAAATATGACCTCTCAACTCGCCTGTCGAATCTGACAATTTTCAAAGCAAATTTTATATGATAGTCATGCTAACGTTGCGGAACGCACACCCAACCCCTTGTGATACCGCAATGTCGGCAGCCGAACCTCCCGGGAGGTTCGGCTGCTTTTTTGTGATACAATTCCGAAGAATTGGCAGATATCTCGACCGTCTCCCAATCGGAAATCGACGGCCGTGGCAGTCTCTTCTTGACGGATCATTAGACAGCGGTTCAGCCGGAAACGCGGCATCGGAATCGAGATATCCCTCGTACAAACAAACAAGGGCGCCGATTGGCGCCCTTGTCCGCTCAACGTGCCGCGAGCCGCGCCCCGCAGGGGCATTCGGGGCAATTGCGCGCGCACGGTTTCGGAATGTGGATAGGGGTGACCGGGCCTGACGCCTTCGGCTTGGGCCGGTTCGTCAGCATACCGCGCGCTCCAGCCCGTCCCAGTCGCCCATCTGCCAGGGCGAACCGACGACCGTATGCATGATGCCGGAAAACACCTCTGCCGGCATGCCCATCTGCATGCCAGTCAGCATGCCGATCCGCTCGGAGCGGGATGCACCGCCCAGCATGAAGCGCAGGAACTGCGCCATCTTCGCCGGAGGAATGTCGGACACGATGCGCTGGTTGATATCCAACAGTTCCGCATTGGTGAAATTGGCTTCCAGCAGCGGCTGCAGGACAGTCTCTTCCTCATGCATGTGCTGGAAGTCGTCGGCGACGAAAAGCGCGAAGCGCTGATAAAGCCGGCGCAGCTTCGCCGGGCGGTCGACCGTCGCCGAGGCGACATCCTCTGCCAGCCGGCGCAGTTCGGAGAAGGACTCCAGATGGTCGTCATGATCGTCGGCGGCATGGTCGCTCCCGCCGGGGCAACGCGCCTCGATGGCGGAATGGACCTCGCGATTTTCGTGGTCGAGATGGCTGCGGCTCATCTCCAGATGACCGTAAAGCTGCTGCAAAACGGCATCGATCGAGGCGTCGTCGCCGGCATCAGCCTGGCCAAGCGCCGTCAGCATGCGGACGTTGGCGAGCCGGACGCCCTTGTGGACCATGTAATAGAGATCTTCCTTGGCTTCGGCCTCGGTGTTTATTTTGGTTTCTGCGTTCATTGTCTCTGTCTCCTGTGGCGCGGATCGTCCGCGGCGAATGGAGGCGCCAGATACCGGATTTCCTTTTCCGAAAAAGCGGTGCAAACTCGTATTCAGTCTCCGCAAATTTCGGACAATCGATGGATCAGCTTCGTGCGATGCGTATCTTTGTGCGGGTGGCCGAACGCGGCAGCCTGTCGGCGGCCAGCGTCGATCTTGGCCTGGCACGCGGCGCCGCCAGCGCCATCATGTCCGACCTGGAGCGCTATCTCGGCGTGCAACTGCTGGAGCGCTCGACGCGCAGCCTGCGCCTGACCGATGACGGCCGCCACTATCTGGAGCGTGCCCGTTCGATCCTGGCCGATGTCGAAAGCCTGGAGGACGAAGTCGGCGGCGCTGAGCGGCAGCCGCGCGGCCGGTTGCGCGTGCAGATACCGACCGGCCTGACCCGGCTGGTGGTCGCACCCGCATTGCCGCGCTTCATGGCCACCTTTCCGGAAATTGAACTGGAGATCCTGTCGCGCAACAACACGCCGGATTTCGTCGCCGACGAGATCGACGCCGCCGTCGTCGTCGGGCCGGTACCGGTTCTCGACATCGTCGCAAGGCCGGTCGGCCGCATTCCCCATATCACCGTCGCCTCGCCCTCCTATCTGCAAAGCCATAAAGCCCCCGCATCGATCGAGGATCTGGAACAGCACCGCTGCATCCCGATCCTCTCGACCGCGACCGGGCATTGCGTGCCCTGGCGGTTCCGCGTCGAGGGACGCGACGTCGACTATACCTGCCGGGGTCCGCTCGCCTTCGAATCCGCCGAAGCCGCCGTCACCGCAGCGGCGCGCGGCGCCGGGATCCTGCAACTGGCGAGCTATCTGGTTTATGACGAGGTCCGCTCGGGCAAGCTGGTCCCGGTCCTCGAAGCGATCCGGCCGCAGGCGGTACGCCTGTCGGTGGTGCACAAGAAACATCGCCTGAAGCCCCGCAAGTTGCGCGTCTTCGAGGAATTTCTCATCGACCTCGACGCGGCGACGCGGCGCAAATGGGGCGTCCGCACGACGGTCTAGAAGCAGCCAGCCTTCAGTGGTGATCGAGATCCTCGCCCGCGACGAGATTGTGGCCTTCCCACTCCGCCTCGGGAATGGCCTCGCCCAGCTTGAAGGCGAAGGCGACGACATGTTCGAGATCCGGCGTCACGGAACATTCGAAGCGCAGATTGAACCAATGGCCCTTGCTGCGCATCGCCGCGCCCGGGGCCCTCGCGGTGCTGCCCTTTATCCGCACATCGTCCATCGCATAGGTGACGATCATGTCCGGCGCATATTCGTCACCGAGGTCTGCCACCTGCGCCATCGCCTCGATGCCGCAAAGCTGCAGCAACCGCTCGTCGGATTGCATCATCGGCAACGCGGCCCTCGCGTCCGCGCTACGCGGATCGCCGAGCACCGAATCGGAGCGCAGCGTCCGCGCGACGATCAACCCGTCCGGGCGCACCTCCGGCAGATCCTGTTGAGGGGCGAAGCGCGCCTCGTCCGGTTCGGCCGGCGCTTCCGGCGCTTCCGGCGCTTCGGGCGCAAAAGCCTCGTCGAACCGGCCCGCATCAATGATCTCGACATTGACGCGACGCTCGGGCGGCTCCTCGGGGGCCGGAACGTGGATCAGCAGGATCGCGGCCGCGAAGATCGCCGCGTGCAGCGCGATCGAGCCTGCCGCGGCCAGCCGGGGCGACCGCTCCCGTGGCGGAAACGGCGCTCGCCAGAACGCCTCCGGCGGTGCGGGAAAAAGCGCGGCGTCCGTCATCCGATTTGCACGCCCTGCCCCGCTTTGCCGCTATCGCCCATGTGACGACGATTGGCGCGGCGATCCGGCCAAAAAAAGGCCGGATTTCAGTTCCGTTGCGGAAACAGATCAGTCGACATTGGCGGCGAGAAACGCCTGCGTCCGGCCCCACGCGAGCTTTGCTGCTTCCGGGTGGAAACTCGCCCTTTCGTCGCAGTTGAAGCCATGGCCCGCGCCTTCATAGACGAAGATTTCCACGTCCGGCCGCTTTTCCTTCACCGTGTCGACATTGCTCATCGGAATACCGTGATCCTCCGAGCCATAATGCAACTGGACCGGGCACTGCGGAACCTCGTCCGCATGCGCCGCAATCTTGCCGCCATAGAAGCCGACCGCCGCCGAGAACCCTTTCAGCCGCGTTGCCGCCAGGAAGGCGATCGACCCGCCGAGGCAGAAGCCGACGATCCCGACCTTGCCGGTGCCGTCAAGCGCCGCAGCCGCCGCTTCCGTGTCGCGAAGAAACGCGTCCCAGTCCGGATCGGCGATGAAGCCGCGCGCCTTTTCGACTTCCTCCGGCGAGTAGCCGGATTCGAAATTCGGCTGCACGCGGTCGAACATCGCCGGTGCGATCGCGACATAGCCGTCGGCGGCCAGCCGGTCGCAGATCGAGCGGATATGCGAGTTCACGCCGAAGATTTCCTGGATCACCACGATGCCGCCCTTCGGCGCGCCTTCCGGATCGGCGCGATAGGCCCCGAGTTCGAAACCGTCGGATGCTGTCAGGGTGATCATGGGCATGGTGCAAAGCTCCTCGCTTGGTGTGTCCCGCCCTGATAGGACATCGGCGCGGGTCGCCGCAACGGCTCAGCGGCGGATGACACCGTAACGCGCATAGTCGCGATAAAGGCTGTAGAAGGCGAGCGATGCACCCGCCTCCCGCGCCGCCGCCTCGAGCACCGGTTCGAGGTCTGCGCGCGGCTCGACATGGAATTTCGCCAGCCAGGCGATGAGTCCCGCCCGGAACCAGCCAGGCAAATGGTCCTGCTGGCCGAAATCGACGACATGCAGCGCGCCGCCCGGCGTCAGATGCCGCACCGCCTCTTCGATTGCCGCCCGCCATGGCGGGATCATCGACACCGCATAGGAGAGAAATATCCGGTCGAAAGCCCCGACGCCGAACAGCGCTTGCGGGTCGAAAACCGTCGCATCTGCCTGCGCCAGCACGATCCGCCCGGACAACCCGGCCTTGTCGACATTGCGGCACGCCTGCTTCAGCATTTCGGTCGAAATATCAAAGCCGTAGAAGCGCGCTTTCGGGTAACGCCTCGCCGCGACGATCAGGTTGCGCCCGGTGCCGCAGGCCGCTTCCAGCACCGTCATCCCTTGACCCGCATCGAGATCGGCGATCAGCCGGTCGCGGCCAAGCAGGAAATATTTGCGGGTCGCGTCATAGAAGTGCCGCTGATGGCGATAGATCGCGTCCATCAGCCCGCCATGGGCATCCGCGGACTGTGACGGCTGCTCGCGCTCCATGACCTGAACCATAGGCCTAGCCGTCCAGCGTGTAGAGATGGAATCCGCCATAGATCGCCGATCGGTCCGCGCGCGTCCATGCCGCGGATTTTTCCGCGTGATAGGTCCAGCGGCCGAGGATCGCATCGTCGGCCCGGCCCGGCAGGATGGAGGGAACGCCCGCCGTTCGGAAAATGACGCGCGCGCCCGGCGCAGCCGTCCTCGTGATCTGCGACCAGAGATCGTTCAGTTGCCGGTCGGTCATCCAGTCCTGCGCGTCGAGCAGCACGTAACCGTGTTTCGACGCCGCCGGCATCTCGCCCAGCAGGTCGGTCAGCGAGCGGTTGTGGATTTGCGCGCGCCCGGCATTGGCCTTCAGAGCCTCGAAGTTCTCCGCCTTCAGATAGGGCGGAACCGGTCCGTCGCCCTCCGGCTTGTAGCCCCGCGCGACCGCCTGCCAGGCGAAATAATTCTCCGACAGCGGAAAGTCGCAGAACAACGCCCGCGTCCGCTCGCGCAGCACCGCCAGCATGTCGCCGTCGGCGGCACCCGCCAGTTCGTCATATTGCTGCGGCGGAATACCGAGCCCGATCAGCGAGGCGCGGTTGCGCACGATCCGCTTGACCAGCGGCTTCTCCAGCGCCGGCGCGAGATTCGCCTCGAACCATGCGGCCTGTTCGTCCAGCGTCGCGCATGAGAGATAGGATTTCAGGTCGACGCCCAGCAGCCGCGCCAGCACATGCGCCGAGCCGATGAACCGGCCGAGCATGCCGGACCGGTAGAACCCGTCCTCGAACATGTCGATGCGACGGCCGAAGACGCCGCGCCGCTCGGTCCAGTAGGCGCGGGTCGCATCGTCGCAATGCGGCGCGATGTGCCGGTCGAACAGGTCCGAATTGCCGCGCAGATTGGCGTGTCCGAAAAGCCCGTAAAAGCTCTCGTGATCCGGCAGGTGCCGCGCCGCCTTGAGCTTCATCCGGTTGAGCGCAACGTGTGCTGGCGACAGATCCACCGCCGTGATCGAGGCCGGCCCCTTCGTCAGATAGCTCGCGAGATTGCAGCCGCCCGAGGCAATGCAGACGAGGTGCTTGTCCGGCCCGATTTCCAGCGCAGCCATATCCACATCCGGGTCTTCCCAGATCTGCGGATAGACAAGCCCGTTGAAGGCCCGCGAAAAGACGCGCTCGAGAAGGCCCGTCTTCGACAGGGCGGAATTCTGGTGAACCGCAGCGCCGAGCTGCTCCTGAACTGTCAGCGTATCGCTCATGGGCAGGCGGTGTCTTTCCTCGTCTGGCGGCTCAGGCCGCCGTCTTCTGTTCTTTCGAATTGGCGGGCGAAGGCTGCGGCAGCGCCGGCAGGTGGCGCGCCGCACGTTCGCGCGTCACCGCCGACCAGTCGACCAGCCGCAGCGTGCCGTCGAAATCCTCGGTGATCGCCGTGCAGCTTTCCACCCAGTCGCCCGTATTGACGTACTGGATGCCGTTCATCGTCTCGAGCGCCGCATGATGGATATGGCCGCAGACGACCCCGTCGACGCCGGCCTTCGCCGCTTCGGCGACCAGGATCGACTCATAGGCGCCGATGAAACTGACCGCTTGTTTGACCCGCAACTTCGCCCATTTCGACAGCGACCAGTATTGTCCGCCCCAGAGCCGACGCACCCTGTTGAACCAGAAGTTCACCGCCAGCGCGACCGTGTAGGCGACGTCGCCGACATGGGCGAGCCACTTGGCGTTGACCACCACCATGTCGAACTGGTCGCCATGGATGACCAGCAGCTTGCGGCCGTCTGCCGTTTCGTGGATGTCGCGGTTGCGCACCTCGATCCCGCCGAAATGCGTGCCAAGATAGTGGCGCATGACCTCGTCATGGTTGCCCGGCACATAAATGATCTCTGTGCCCTTGCGCGCCTTGCGCAACAGCTTCTGCACCACGTCGTTGTGCGATTGCGGCCAGTACCAGCCCCGCTTCAGCCGCCAGCCGTCGAAGATATCGCCGACGAGATAGATCCGCTCGGCGTCGTATTCGCGCAGGAACTCGAGCAGCATGTCCGCCCGGCAGCCGCGCGTCCCCAGATGGATGTCCGAGAGGAAAATCGTGCGGATTTTCTTTTCCATGTCCGGCCCGTCACTGCCTGCGTCCCATGGGACGCCAAATCCCAGAGTCGCGTGACAGGGATATGACGGCGCCGGCGCGCATCCGCCGCGACACGAAGACACGCCCCCGCGCAGGTAGCATTTGTGCAATGTCGCCGGTTAGTGTGGTAACGCATCCGAATAGACGCCACGCCCTTTCCGGAGCCATCCTGGATGAAGCCTGACTGTCACGCCGCCGAAATCGAAGATTGCCTTACCTCTCTCCAATCGTCGGCCGGCGGGCTGGCTGCGTCCGACGCGGCCGTCCGGCTGGAAAAGCACGGCCCCAACCGTCTCCCGCAGCGGCCCGGGCAGAACCCGGTGCTGCGTTTCCTGTCCCATTTTCACAATATCCTGATCTATGTCCTCATAGGCTCAGCCGTCATCACGGGAGCCATGCAGCATTTTGCCGACACGGCGGTCATCCTCGCGGTGGTGCTCGCCAACGCGGTGATCGGCTTTATCCAGGAAGGCCGTGCCGAAAAAGCGATGGAATCGATCCGGGGCATGCTGGCGCCGCATGCCGCCGTTCTGCGCGACGGCGAGCGTAGAAGCATCGACGCGGCCGACCTCGTCCCGGGCGACATCGTCCTGCTCGAGGCCGGCGACAAGGTTCCAGCCGATTTGCGCCTGATCCGCTCCAGCGGCCTGCGCATCGAGGAGGCGATCCTGACGGGCGAATCCGTGCCCGCCGAAAAGGCGACCGCTCCCGTAGCGCCCGACGCGGCGCTCGGCGACCGTTCTTCCATGGCCTACAGCGGCACCATGGTGACCGCCGGCCAGGGCCGTGGCCTCGTCGTCGCCACCGGCGCGAAGACCGAGATCGGCCGCATCAGCGGCATGCTCGCCGATGTCGAGGTCCTGACCACGCCGCTCGTGCGCCAGATGAATGTCTTCGCCAAATGGCTGACGGTGTTCATCCTCCTGATCGCCGCCGTGCTGCTCGCCTTCGGCTATTTCGTCGAACATTACGATTTCACCGAAATGTTCATGGCGGTGGTTGGTCTTTCGGTCGCCGCCATTCCTGAAGGCCTGCCTGCCGTCCTGACCATCACGCTCGCCGTCGGCGTGCAGGCCATGGCGCGGCGCAACGCGATCGTGCGCCGCCTGCCCGCCATCGAGACGCTCGGCTCGGTCTCGGTCATCTGCACCGACAAGACCGGCACGCTGACTCGCAACGAAATGATGGTCGCCTCCGCCGCCGTCACTGGCCACCTCTTCTCCTTCGAGGGCGATGGCTATGCGCCCGACGGCGCGGTGTGGCTTGCCGACAGCCGCGTCAACGGGCTCGACCATTTGTTGCTCGCCGAACTGGCAAGCGCAGCCGCCTCCTGTAACGACGCCTCATTGCACAGCCGCGAGGGCTTCTGGATTGTCGAAGGCGATCCGATGGAAGGCGCATTACTCGCCTTTGCCGGCAAGGTCGGCATCGATGTCCGCAAGGAACTTGCGGCACGCACCCGCACCGACGAGATCCCCTTCGATTCCCGCCACAAATTCATGGCGACCCTGCATCACGACCATCCGGGCCATGCAGACATTTTCGTCAAAGGTGCTCCGGAACGGGTGCTTGGCATGTGCGCCGAGCAGCGCGCCGTTTCCGGCGACTGCGAACCGCTGGATGAAGCGGCCTGGATCCGCAGCGCCGATGCGATGGCCACTCGCGGCCAGCGCGTCCTAGCCATCGCTTCACGCCAGATTGCCAACGAACAGCGCACGGTCGATTTCACCGACGTCGAGGGAGGCCTCGTCCTGATAGGATTGGTGGGCCTGATCGATCCACCGCGCGCAGAGGCGATCGAGGCCGTCGCCGAATGCCGCGAGGCCGGCATTCGCGTCAAGATGATCACCGGCGACCATGCCGGCACCGCCGCTGCGATCGGCGCTTTGATCGGGCTGGAAAATTCCGAGGCAGTGCTGACCGGCCGCCAGATCGACGAGATGGACGACGCCGAACTGACCGGCGCGGCGGCCGCCGTCGATATCTTCGCGCGGACCAACCCCGAACACAAATTGCGCCTGGTCATGGCCTTGCAGTCGCAAGGCATCACCGTCGCCATGACCGGCGACGGCGTCAATGACGCACCGGCGCTGAAGCGGGCCGATGCCGGTATCGCCATGGGCCGCAAGGGAAGCGAGGCCGCCAAGGAGGCCGCTGAACTGGTGCTGGCCGATGACAATTTCGCATCCATCGTCGCCGCCGTGCGCGAAGGCCGCACGGTCTATGACAACATCAAGAAGGTGATCAGCTGGACCCTGCCGACCAATGCCGGCGAGGCGATCACCATCGTCGTCGCGCTGCTCTTCGGCATGACCCTGCCGGTCACCCCGATTCAGATTCTCTGGGTCAATCTCATCACCGCTGTCACGCTCGGTATCGCGCTCGCCTTCGAGCCGACCGAGGACTTCACGATGCGCCGCCCCCCTCGCCCGCGCGGCGAGCCGCTGCTCACCGGCCAGATGGCATGGCAAATCGTGCTGGTCTCCGGTCTGTTCTTCGCCGGCGTCTTCGGCATCTACGCCTATGCCCTCGACGTTGGCCATTCGGTTGAACTGGCCCGCACCATGGCGCTCAATACGCTGGTGGTAATGGAGATCGCCTATCTGTTCTTCATCCGCAACATCTACGGCACCTCGCTGACCTGGATAGCTGTCCGCGCGACCCCCGTCGTCTGGGGCACCATAGTCACCGTCACCGCAGCGCAATTCGCGGTGACCTATCTACCGCCGCTGCAATCCGTCTTCGCGACCGAGGCGGTACCGCTCTTCGACGGCGTTCTGGTCGTCGGCATCGGCGTGCTGCTCTTCACCATCATCGAGGTGGAGAAACAGCTGCGGCTGAGCATCGCCGGGCGGGTCCATCATCGGCTCGAACAAGGCGAAAGCGACTGACCAGAGCGTCACCGCTTCCCGGCCGCCACAGAACCGGATCGCAGGGCGTCGATCACTTGCGGTAGACGGAGACGTGCATCCTGCTCGATCCGTCGAAGGGCTGCCGGTCCCAGCCGCCCCAGCGCTCGACCAGCGTCAATCCGGCGAGCCGCGCCATCAAATCGATCTCGGCCGGCCAGGAATAGCGCATCGGCAGCGGCACGAGCTTCGTGCCGTCTGGGGTTATGCGTATGCGCTGGAACTCGAAAAGCTGGCGAACAGGATCGTGCAGGGCCGCTTCGATCCAAACCGAGGCCCGGTCGAGCCGCTTCGTCTGCACGCGTTGCCCGTCAGAGAACCCGGTAAAGTCGGGAACGAAGGTCTCGACAAGAAAAGTGCCGCCCTCAGACAGCCGCTCCGCGACATTCGCGAAACAGCGTATCTGGTCTTCCTGGCTCTGCAGGTTGAACAGCGTGTTGAAGACAAGGAAGACGTGGTCGAAAGGGCCTTCGATGCCGACATCGGCAAAATCGCCGATTTCCACGCGCAATGCCTCGCCCCCCGGCTTCTCCCGCAACTTGGCGACCATGTCCGGCGATCCCTCGATCCCCGAAACATCATGGCCCATAGCGGCAAGCGGCAGCGCAATGCGTCCGGTTCCGATCGCCAGTTCGAGGATACGCCCGTTTCCCGCGATCTCGGAAATCAGCCGAACCGTTTGCTCCGTGGTCCCCGGGTCGTGCAGGTCGTCATATTCGTCGGCATTCAATTCGCCGAAAGTGGATGCGGTAAAGCCGTCCATCGGGGCCTCCCTTAAGGCATAAGCTGTCCGCCATTCACTTCCAGAACCTGGCCGATCATGTAACCGGACAGCATCCCGGAGGCGAGGAACAGATAGGCGCCGACGCAATCCTCGGCGACCCCGTGTCGCCCCTGCGGGATCGTGGCCAACATCGCGTCCAGCTGTTCCGGCTTCGTGTAGCGTTCCTGGAACGGTGTCAGGATGACGCCGGGCGCGACCGCATTGACGCGAATATTGTAGGCGATGAGTTCCTTGGCCATGCCGCGCGTGACATTGGAGACGAACGCTTTCGACGAACCGTAGAGCCCGGCTCCGCCGCTGGCGCCGTTGCGCCCCGCGATCGACGAGGTGTTGACGATAAAGCCGCCCTTTTCCTTCATGTACGGAATTGCGGCCCGTGTCGCCGCTACGACCGACCGCGCATTGAGGTCCATGATCGCGTCATAATCGGCATCGGTCGCGTCCTCGTAGTTGACGCGCTTGACCATGCCGCCGGCATTGTTGATCAGCCCGTCGAGGCCGCCGAGACTATCGGCCGCCTCTTCCACCGCGCGGCGCACTTCGCTCGAGACCGAGAAATCCGCCTTGACCAGTGCCGCGTGCCCGCCCGCTTGTTCGATCTCCGCCGCCACCGCCTTGGCGGCCTCGGCGCTTGAATTGTAGTGAACGGCGACGCGCGCGCCCTGCGCGGCGAAAGCCTTCGCACAGGCGGCGCCGATCCCGGTCGATGCCCCTGTGATCAGGACGTTCCTCCCGTCCAGGTCGGGTATTTTAACGCTCTTGAAGTCCACCACGCGCTCCTCCCGGGTTTCTGATCTGCAAATTGGCGGCGAACAGCCTTTTTCCGCGCTGCCCACCCTGCGCTTACATACCGGAACTGGAATTATCTTGCAGCCGGTTTGTCTGTTAGGATGCCCGCCGTAACACAAAGCCCGCAGGGAGGCGGTGCGCCCATGTCCGGAAAAATCAGAAAAACAAGCGGCCGCGGCCGGCTCTTCGACAGTGTGCTGGATACGATCGGCGATACGCCGGTTATCCGTATCAACAATCTCGCGCCCGACAACGTCACGATCTACGTCAAGGCCGAGGCCTTCAATCCCGGTGCGTCGGTCAAGGACAGGCTTGCCGTCAACATCATCGAGGCGGCGGAACGCGAGGGCAAGCTGAAGCCCGGCCAGACCGTCGTCGAGGCGACCTCGGGCAATACCGGCATCGGCCTTGCCATGGTCTGCGCCGCCAAGGGCTATCCGCTTGTCATCACCATGGCCGACTCGTTCTCCGTCGAACGCCGCCGCCTGATGCGCATGCTCGGCGCCAAGGTCGTGCTGACGCCGCGCGCCCAGAAGGGCCTTGGCATGTACAACAAGGCCGTCGAACTGGCCGAGAAACACGGCTGGTTCCTCGCCCACCAGTTCGAGACGCCGGCCAATGCCGATATCCACGAAGCGACGACCGCCCGCGAGATCATCGGCGATTTCGATGGCGAGAAACTCGACTATTTCGTCTCCGGCTACGGCACCGGCGGCACGGTCTCCGGCGTCGGCCGCGTGCTGCGCAAGGAACGCCCCGAGACCAAGATCATCCTGACCGAACCCGCCAACGCCGCACTCGTCGGCAGCGGCACCGCGCAGCAGCGCGGCCCGGACGGCGCGCCGGCCGCCAGCCACCCCGCCTTCGAGCCACACCCGATCCAGGGCTGGACACCGGACTTCATTCCGCTTGTCCTGCAGGAAGCGCTCGACAAGAAATATTACGACGAGCTGATCCCGATCCCCGGACCGGAAGGCATCGCCTGGGCGAAGAAACTCGCCCAAAAAGAAGGCATCCTCACCGGCATTTCCGGCGGCTCCACCTTCGCCGTCTCGATGAAGATCGCCGAAAAGGCCGCCCCGGGCTCCGTCATCCTGTGCATGCTGCCCGACACCGGCGAACGCTATCTCTCGACGCCTCTCTTCGAGGGCATCCCCGAGGACATGGACGACGAGGAACGCGAGATCATGAAGTCGACGCCGGGCTATCACATGGAGTGAGCGCGGCCCGGACCGGTCCGGTTTGCCCCTGCAATCGATAGAAGGTCGCATTTGGCGCGCTACCACCCTATCGGAACGGACCGGTAACCGTATACGTTCTGTCGGGGAACAACCCCGACAGGACACTCATGCTCATTCGCTTCGGCTACGACATCACCGTTCATTGCGAGCAGCCCACGCCGATGGTCTGCCTGATGGATATCCGCCCCGAGCGCAAGGAGGACATGACTGCGCCCGAGCGGGTCGTCACCACGCCTCAGGTTCCGACACACACCTATGTCGACCTGTTCGGCAATGTCTGCCGACGCTTCACCGCGCCGGCCGGCGACTTCTCGATCTGGGCGGACGGCGTCGTCGCCGATCCGGGAACCGAAGACGTTGCCTTTCCCGACGCCGGAGAAATTCCGGTCCCCGACCTGCCGGACGATTGCCTCGTCTATCTTCTGGGCAGCCGCTATTGCGAAACCGACCAGCTGAGCCAGATCGCCTGGGACATGTTCGAACATGTTCCGCCGGGCTGGAGCCGCGTTCAGGCGATCTGCGACTTCGTCCACAACCACCTCGCCTTCGATTACATGAAGGCCCGCGCCACCCGCACCGCGCTGGAAGCCTGGCAGGAGCGCGTCGGCGTCTGTCGCGACTTCGCGCATCTGGCGATCGCGCTCTGCCGCTGCATGAATATCCCGGCCCGCTATGTGAACGGCCATCTGAGCGACATCGGCGTGGAGATCCTCAACCCGATGGATTTCTCCGCATGGATGGAAGTCTATCTCGGCGGCCGGTGGCACACTTTCGATCCGCGCAACAACCGCCCCCGCATCGGCCGCATCCTCGTCGCGCGCGGCCGCGACGCCGCCGACGTGCCGCTGATGAACTCTTTTGGCCCGCACGAGCTGAAAGCCTTCCGCGTCTGGACCTACGACGCGACCGACGAGCAGGCCGAGGCCGGACGCGAATAAGCCACAATCGCGGCGCGATCTCGATTTCGGCAACGATTTGCGTTGCCTGTCGCACCCCGAAAGGACCGGCCATGGCCAAGGGTCAGAAACGCAGCAACAAGGAAATTCGCAAACCCAAGCAGGAAAAACGCGTCAAGGAGGAGGCAACCGCTGGCGGCATGCCACCGATGACGGCAGGCAAGGCGGCGGCAGCCCCCAAGAAGAAGTAAACGGCGCGCGACGCCTCGACGGCACGGATCGTCCGAAGGCGCCTAACCCCGCATCCGCTCCCCGCTCGGATCGAAAGGCGGCTCCACCGCGATCCGTGCGGGACACCTTTTGCCCAGGATCTCGATCTCGAACAGCCCTTCCTCCGCCCGCTCCGCCAGCGCCGCGGGCACATAGCCCTGCGCCATCGACGCTTCGACGCCATGCGCGTAGCCGCCGGACGTGACCCAGCCGATCACCCGCCAGTCGCCGTCCGCGATGCCCCGCACCGACGCCGCGCCATAATCGCCTTCCGACGGTCCGGCGTCCTTGCCGTCCGGTCCCATCCGGGTTGGGCCGTGGCCGTGCGGCGCGTCGACCGTGCCGTAATCCGTATCGCCGACCTTCGCCCAGATCGGCTCGTCGGCGATCACGTCGGCATCCTCGGCATCGACGATCATCGAGACGCGCCTGAGCTTGGGCCCGTCCGCCTTCTCCTTCGCAGCCGCCTCGCGCCCGACGAAGTCGTTCTTCTCCAGCTTCACGAAGCGGTCCATAGCCCCCTCGAACGGCCCGTAGATCGGCCGCAACTCGTGCCCCCATGTCGGGAAGTTCTTTTCGAGCCGCATCGACAAGAGCGCCCGCATGCCGAAATCGGCGATGCCGAATTCCTCCCCCGCCGCCTTGATGGCGAGATAGACCTTCCGCTCATAGGCCGGCGCCATCCAGATTTCGTAGCCGAGATCGCCGGTATAGGTGATGCGGTTGACCATGCACGGCGCGCCCGCCACCGCCATCTCGCGGAAATCCATGAACCGGAAGGCGTCCTTCGAGATGTCCTCGTCGACGAGCTTTTCCAGCACCGCCCGGCTCTTCGGCCCGGCAATGGAAAGGCCGACCAGCGTCTGGTCGTAGCGATGGATCGCAACCGAGCCGTCGCCCGGCATCTGCGCCTCGAACCAGCGCATGTGGTAGCGCTGCGCCGCCGACGATCCCCACACCATGAAGCGGTCGTCGCCCGCCTTGGCGATGGTGAAGTCGCCGATCAGCTTGCCGAATTCGTTCAACATCGGCGACAAAACGATGCGGCCAGTCTTCGGCATGCGGTTGGTCAGGATGCGATTGAGGAACTCCTCCGCCCCCGGCCCGCTCACTTCGTATTTCGCGAAATTGGCGATCTCGGTGACGCCGACGCGCTCGCGCACCGCCTTCACCTCGGCCCCGACATGGGCGAAATCGTTCGAGCGGTGGAAGGAAACGACGTCATGCGCTTCCTCCTTCGAGGGCGCGAACCACAGCGGCGTCTCAAGCCCCCAGGAATCGCCCATCACCGCGTTCTGGCCGACCATCATGTCGTAGAGCGGCGTCGTCTGGGCGGGCCTCGCCGCCGGCAGTTCCTCGTTCGGGAAGCGGATCGAGAAGCGCCGTGAATAGTTCTCGCGCACCTTGGCGTTGGTGTAGCGCAGCGTCGCCCACTCGCCGAAACGCGAGACGTCCATGCCCCAGACATCGGCGCCGGGGTCGCCCTCGGTCATCCAGTTGGCAAGCGTCAGCCCGACGCCGCCGCCCTGCGAAAAGCCCGCCATCACCGCGCAGGCCGACCAGAAATTGGTCAGGCCCGGCACCGGCCCGACAAGCGGATTTCCGTCCGGCGCGAAGGTGAAGGGACCGTTGATGATCTGCTTGATGCCGGCCTGTTCGAGCGCCGGGAAGTGCCGGAACCCGACCTCCAGCGACGGCGTGATCCGGTCGATGTCCGGCTGCAGCAATTCGTGGCCGAAATCCCAGGGCGTCTTCACCGGCGACCACGGCACGCAGGCCTTCTCGTAAGTCCCGAGCAGCAGCCCCTTGCGCTCCTGGCGCGTATAGATCTCGCCCTTGAAGTCGATCACGTGGCAAAGCTCGCGCCCCGTCGCCTCGTTATGCGCCACGACCTCCGGCATGTCCTCGGTCAGGAGATACATGTGCTCCATCGCCAGCACCGGCAGTTCGAGCCCGACCATCCGGCCGATCTCCCGCGCCCACAGCCCGCCGGCATTGACCACATGCTCCGCCTTTACCGTGCCCTGCTCGGTGACGACATTCCACGTCCCGTCGGCCTCCTGAGTCAGCTCCTTCACCGGGTTGCGCAGCACGATCTCCGCGCCCAGCATCCGCGCCGCCTTGGCGTAGGCATGCGTGGTGCCAGACGGGTCGAGATGGCCTTCCACCGGGTCCCATAGCGCCCCGACGAAATTCGTCTCGTCCATGATCGGGAACATCGCCTTGGCTTCCGACGGCGTGACCAGTTCGGTGTCCATGCCGAGATAGCGGCACTTGGCGTGCACCTGTCGCAGGAAGTCCATACGCTCCGGCGTGTCGGCCATCTGGAACCCGCCGACGAGATGCAGCGAGCAGGACTGGCCGGTCAGCTTCTCGAGCTCCTCGTAGAGCGAGATCGTGTAGGCCTGCAGCTTGGCGACGTTCGGATCGCCGTTCAGCGTGTGGAAGCCGCCCGCCGCATGCCATGTCGAGCCCGAGGTCAGTTCGGACCGCTCGATCAGCATGACGTCGGTCCAGCCGGCCCTGGCGAGATGATAGAGCACAGAGCAGCCGACCACCCCGCCTCCGATGACGACCACACGTGTATTGGTTTTCATGTCAGCGAACCCTCTTCATGCCATCAATTCGAAATCGCGATGCCGCCGCCGCTTCCTCGCCCTCACATTGTAGGGGCGAGGAAATGCTCCGCGACCGGCTTACAGCAAACTCTCCTCGAACGGAAAGCGCGACAGAAGCTCCGTGCCGGTCTCCGTCACCAATATTTGCTGCTCCAGCTTGACGCCCTCGCCCTTGCCTTCCTCGCCGATGAAGCTCTCGACGCACAGCGTCATGCCCGGCTCGATCACGCCGTCATAACCGGCGTCGGCAAAATCTCCGCGATGGTAGAGATAGGGATATTCCCCCGTCATCCCGCAGCCATGCGCCGAGAGATAGTAGCGGTGGACATAGTATTTCTCCGGAATGTCCCAGGCCGCCTCCGCATAGTCGCGGAACGTCATGCCCGGCCGGATGATGCCCATATTGTGGTGCACCTGCTCATGGGCCGTCTTGTACAGTTCGCGCTGCGTCGCGCTCGGCTTGCCCGGCCCGGCATGGAACGTCCGCGAGAAGTCTGAATAATAACCGTGGCAGCCAACCACATCGGTATCGAGCGCGATCAGCTCGTTCTCACCAATCACCTTGGAACCCGTCTCCTGGAACCACGGATTGGTCCGCGCGCCGGAATTGAGCAGCCGCGTCTCCACATAGTCGCCGTCCTGCGCGATCACCGCCTGATGCAGCACCGACCACAGTTCGTTCTCGGTCAGCCCCGGCCGGATCGCCGCCCGCAGACGCGCCACGCCCACCTCGGTCGCTCGTAGCGAGGCGTTGACGCATTTCATTTCCTCCGCCGACTTGATCGCCCGCGCCAGTTCCACCGGCTGCTGCGCGTCGACGATCTCGAACCCTTCCGCCGCCAGCGCGACCGCCGCCCCGGCATTGATCCGCTCGATGCCGATCTTCGCGCCCACGCCGACAAGCTCGGTCAGCAGCGAACCCATCGCCTGCCCCCAGAGCTTCTCCCGCTCGGCGATATGCTCGCCCGCCGCGACGAAGCCCGCGGTAAAGGACGGCCGCACCTCGTCCACCGTCTCGAATCCCTCGCCCAGATGCTCCGCGCCCGTGAATTCGTGCAGGATCGACCGGTCCGCCGTCAGCACGAGATAGCGCGACGGCTGGTTGCGCGCGGTGAAGATTTGCATGTTCCGCGTGCCGGTCGCATAGCGGATATTCACCGGGTCGCTCAGCACCATCGCGGCGATACCGAATTCCGCCATCTTCGCCCGCACCCGCCCCTGCCGGTAGGTCCTGACCGCGACGAGATCGATCGCCTCGTCGGTGGTCTCCGTGTCGAGCAGCGCGATCCCTTCCAGATCGCTGCGCTCAGCATGCCAGTCGAACATCGTCATGACCCCGCCCCCTCTGCCAGCCGGTCCGGCACCATCACCAGTTTTCCGGGATAGTGTTTTTCGATGAAATCGGTCTGCGCCTCGGCGACCTGCGAGAAGCCGTAGACCTTCGAGACGACCGGCCTGATTTCCCCGCGCTCGATATAACCGACGAGGTTCTCGAAGACGCTTTTGGGTTGGTACGTACTGCCGGCCAGCGTCAGGTCATGGAGGTAAAGCGTACGCAGGTCGAGCTCGCAGATCGGCCCGCCGATCGCCCCGGCGCTCACATATCGGCCGCCGCGCCTGAGGCAGGCGATCAGCGACGGCCATTGCGCGCCCGCGACCAGATCGACCACCACGTCCACCGCCATCTCGCCGACAGCCTCGATCAAATCGTCGCCGCGGTCGACGAGCCGGTCGGCGCCGAGGCCCGTGACGAAATCGTGCTTCGAGCGCGATGCGACCGCGATGATGTGCGCGCCGCGCCGCTTCGCCAGTTGCACCGCCGCAGAACCGACACCGCCCGACGCGCCGGTGATCAGCACCGTCTCCCCCTCGCCCAACCCGATCCGCTCGAGCATGTTCTCCGCTGTCGAATAGGCGCAGGGAAATGACGCCAGCTCGACATCGCTAAGTAGACTCTCGACCGACAGCGTCATGTCCGATTTCGCCACCGCATATTCGGCGAAGCCACCGTCGAAATCCGCGCCGAAGGTCAGGATCGCGAGCCCGTTCTCTTCCGGCTCCTGCGGCTGCATCGACTGCACCAGACCCCGCTCGCCGATCCGGCCCTCATCGGTCTTCGATCCCGCCGCAACAATCCGGCCGCACACATCGGCGCCCTGAATGCGCGGAAACGTCAGCGCCGCGCCTGACCAGCTGGACTTGCCGGTGTCGACATCCCCGTACCCGTCCGCCGCGCCCTCGCCGGTGCCGCCCGTCACGGATTGCGCGTACCAGCCTGTGCGGGTGTTGATGTCCGTGTTGTTGACGCCCGCCGCGCCGACCTCGATCAGCACCTCGCCCTCATCCGGAACCGGCACGGGGTGGTCGTCGACGACCTTCAGCCTGTCGAGCCCGCCATAGCCCGTCAGCAGTATCGCCTGCATGGTCTCGGGGATGCTCATCAGAAATCCGTCGGCGCGCCGCCCTCTTGCTTGCGGCGCTCCACGAAGGCTTCCAGCTCATCGCGGATGGCGATGTCCATCGGCGGCTCTTCATATTCGGCGAGGATCTCCTTGCAGACCTTGTTGGCCCGCTCCACGGTCGTCACCGCGCCACGGTCCTCCCAGTTCTCGTAGTTCGACCAGTCGGACAGGAACGGCGTGTAGAAGGCTGTTTCGTAACGGTCCTGCGTGTGCTGGATGCCGAAGAAATGACCGCCCGGCCCGACCTCGCGGATCGCGTCAACCGCGACATCCTCGGGCCCCGTCGTCATCGGCTTCATATAAGCGATGAACTGCTGCAGCACCTCGCAATCCATCACGAACTTCTCGAAGGAGGCGCACAAGCCTCCCTCCAGCCAGCCGGCAGCGTGATAGACCATGTTGGTGCCCGACGTGACCGCCGCCCAGAGCGACATCATCGATTCCCAGGTCGCCTGGTTGTCCGGCGTGTTCGCCGCACACGTGTTGGACGACCTGAGCGGCAATCCGTAGAACCGCGCCAGCTGCCCGGTCATCTGCGTTGCGCGCACATAGTCCGGCGTCCCGAAGGCCGGCGCGCCGGTCTTCATGTCGACATTCGACGTAAAGGTGCCGATTGCGCAGCCGACGCCCGGCCGGATGATCTGCAGCAGCACGATCGCCGCCAAGGCTTCCGCGATCGACTGCGTCACCGCGCCAACCATCGTCACCAGCGCCATCGCGCCCGCCAGGGTGAACGGCGTCACGATCGTCGGCTGCCCGCGCTTCGCCAGCCGCATCGCCCCGTCCAGCATCGGCCAGTCATGCTTCAGGGGCGAGGTCGAGTTGATATTGGTGTACATGCGCGGCGTCGCGTCGAAATCCGCATGAGAAAGCCCGCCGGCGATGCGCACCATCTCCATCACGTCCTCGATGCGCTCCGGCCCCAGCGAATAGGCATGCGCCACCTTGTCCGTCAGCGTCAGCTTGTCGAACAGGCAGTCGAGATGGCGGATCGACGGGTGGATATCGACCGGCTCCACCGGGTATCCGCCGGCGAAATGGATGCAGTTGAAATACTGCGTCAGCTTCATCAAATCGCGGTAGTCGGCCCGGTTGCCGGTCCGCCGCCCGCGCTCGATGTCGGAACAGTTCGGCGGCGACGAGATGTTACCGAACACCATGTGCCGTCCGCCGATGGTGATCTTGCGGTCGGGATTGCGCGGCGTCAGCGTGAATTCGGACGGCGCCTTGCCGACCATCTCCATGACCAGATCGCGGCCCATGCGCACATTCTCGCCGTCGACGATGCAGCCCGCGTCGCGCAGGATAGCGACCGCATCGGAATGCAGGAACTCGATGCCGATTTCCTCCAGCACCCGCATAGCGCCATTGTGGATAGCGTCGACGCCTTCCGGCGACAAAGGTTCGGTCGGCCGGTCGATATTGACGACATCGGTCCACGGCATCTGCCGGATCGCCGAGCCGCCGCGCCGCTGATTGGCCGCGCGCCCGCCGCGCTTTCTCAGCCGCGCCGGTGCATCCGCCGGAACCGCCTCGGCCAACGCCTCCGCGATCAGCGGATCGGTCGGCGTCTCGGGCTTGGGCATTTCCGGCTTGGGCGGGTCTTCGCTGTCCATGCGGTCCTCCGGCGCGTCGAAGCGCCATATGAGACCGCTTTGGACAAACGCGAAACCCCTTTTTGCGACCGATCAGAGGGAGGGTGCGACATCGCATGTCGCCCTTCCGTAAGGGCACGAAGCAAGAACCCGCCGCACTCCAAAGACCGCCGTGGCGGCAGGCGGTTGCACGCCCTCTCTCCCCTCGTGGGAGAGAAAGCCTTTTCATGCATTTAGACGGGCGCAGCCCGGCTAAGTGCTTAGAAAAGGCAAGTGAGGGGGTCGGGATGGTGGCTTCCCTATCAACCTTGCAAAACTAGTGGCAGTGCACCTGCCCGGTCTTGCTCTCCATGTGGCAACACTGTCCGGGCGGAGAGCTCTTTCGACAACCGCCGCCATGGGCGTAAGCCGCAGTCGTGGATACGAACGACAAAACAAATATCATAGAAACAAGAGTTCTCATATTCGGCCTCCCTCATAACCTTCGGTCGGCAAGACGTTCGCACTGTATTCAAGCCTACACAATGAATATTCGATACCTTGATTAACACATAGCCTATGACGAAAACCTCGCGCCACTCCTCGGCGACTGAAATGCAGCAGCTTTGATCACAGTCACCACGGCGCCATAAGTCTGATCGCCATGCGCAATCAGACAACCATCTCTCGGGGAACCCGCCACCCCTTCGCGCGTTTATTTCCCGAAGGCCGCGTCACGTCCCGCGCGCCATTCCCGGAAGGAACCCGTCATGCGTGCAATCGGCTTGTGGCTCTTCAGCTTTCCGTTTTGGCTCCTTCTCGTTCTTGTTGCCGTGAGCTACTGGCAATAGGCCGCCCCGCATACTCCGCTATGCTTGCCGCCCGTCCCCCTCGCAGCTAACCTCGCTGCCTTTCCAAGCCCTGCGCAAAGGCCGCGATGACCCATCAATATATCCACGTCGTTGTCCCCAGGGACGCCGTCGACAAGGTCATCGAGATCGGCGAATGCGAGGGCGTGTCGCTGGCCGGGATCTCGGCGCCCAAGGGGCCGGTGCGCACGGTCTCCTTTCTCTCTGCCAACAAGGCGCAGCAGAAGCTGCTCGACGACCTGCAGCGCGAGCTGCACGACACCGAGGACTGGCGGATCGCCATCTCCCCGCTCGACGCCCTCGTGTCGAAGAAGGATGAGGACGAGGAAAAGGAAGACGATGCCGAGATTTCCGAAACGCGCGAGGAGTTGCTGTCGCAGACATCCCGCAACGCCACGCTGACGCCGACCTATCTCGTGCTTGTCGCGATCTCGGCCGTCGTCGCCGCGCTGGGCATGATCAACGGCGACGTCGCCGTCATCATCGGCGCAATGGTGATCGCCCCTCTGCTCGGCCCGGTGCTCGGCGCCATTCTCGGCGTGACGCTCGGCGAGAAGGATCTGCTCTTTCGCGGCCTGAAGGCGGGAATCGCCGGCAATCTCCTCGCCATTCTCATAGGCGCGGCGCTTGGCGTCATTCTGCCCTTCGACGTGACGACGAACGAGCTCGCCGCGCGCGCCTCTGTCGGCTTCGAGACGATCGCGCTGGCGCTCGCCTCCGGCGTCGCCGCCGCCTTGTCGCTCACCGCCGGCGCGGCCTCGGTCCTCGTCGGCGTCATGGTCGCCGTCGCGCTGATGCCGCCCGCCACCGCCATCGGCCTGTTCCTCGGCAAGGCGCAATGGTGGATGGCCGGCGATGCGCTGTTGCTGCTTGCCGTCAACCTCGCCTCGATCCAGTTTTCCGGCCAGATCGTCTTCCTGCTGCGCGGCGTGAAACCGCGCACGCGCTACCGTCAGGCCAAGGTGCAGCAGGCCATCCGCTTTTCCCTCGCCATCTCGGGCCTGCTGCTGATCGTTCTCGCCGGGCTGGTCGCATGGCAGATCGCGCGGTCAAGCTAGACCGGTTCCCGATCATGATGGATCATGATCGGAAAGATCACCGGTCCGCAAAGAATGCCGGCGCGGCGAGTTTGCCGATCTGATTGTTTCAATCAGATCGGACGCCGCGCCAGGACGCGATCCGTTGGACATCCGGACGTCAAAGGCCCGGCCCGCCGGGCATGGCGCATAAATCTGTCCACCGCCCCACAGCCTTCCCTATCCTCTATGGGCCCGTCCGTGAGCGGGAGGAAAGCGTGAGAGCAGGAAAGAGACGGTCGACAAGGTGTATTCGGCGCAAGGCATAGACTGGAACGCGGTCGTCGCCCACCACAGGCGGCTTCTGAGCCGTGTCGTCGAGATGCTGTTCTCGCT
>PAKZ01000005.1 GCA_002706335.1 Ahrensia sp. | reverse complement strand
TTTGTCTCCCCCTTGCGGAGGGGCCGCTTGGCGGGGCGGTTTCCAAGAGAGTAAGCGGCAAACCGCCGGACTCCCTTACGTCGCGTACCGTCTCCGGCCTGCCTTAAGGGCATACCCCGTGCGGGAACCTCTTCCCGCACGGCAGGCGCCGACCCTTCCCCTGTTTGCCGGTGTGCACCCAGGCTTCCAATGAAAGGGCACGGTCAGGGTAAGGGATGGTGGAGGAAGGTGGATAAAATTTGTGCGAATGCCTGGAAACCGGCGAGTTGCCTCAGAGGTTATCCCCCCGCCGTCATCCTCGGGCATGACCCAAGGATCCATTCCGAGGCGCTCAAGACCTCCTCGATACATCAGAATGAGGAATATTCTTCGGGCTGCTTTGACAGATGCCGACTTCACGGAATGGGTCCCCGGGACAAGCCCGGGGATGACGACCGTGTTAGACGGCGCAGCCAATCGCCACCTTCGCGCCCCTCCATCCGCCCGGCGTAAAACGCCGCCGATCTTGTCGCTGCCGGACGATTGACGATGTTCATGCTTTGTTCGATATGATGACGGCATGGCCGGTCCCATTCGCACCCTTCGTCAAGCTGCCCGACACGGCATGATCCTCTCGGTCACCTGCCGGAAATGCGAGCATCTCGGCCAGTTCATGGCGAGCGACGTCATCCATTTCGTCAGTCCGGGCCGCGCCATCGAGGCCCTGCCCTTCCGCTGCGGAGAATGCGGCGCGAAGGACTGCGCGATCAAGGCCAGCGAATATGACCGGGATCGAAAACCGAAGATCGTGGTGTGGCGGCCGATGCGGCTAAGGTGAGAGACTCAATGCTGTAAATACAGGCGCACTCCTGCACCG
Organism: Ahrensia sp.; assembly: GCA_002706335.1. Taxonomy (GTDB): domain Bacteria; phylum Pseudomonadota; class Alphaproteobacteria; order Rhizobiales; family Rhizobiaceae; genus Oricola. The sequence continues at coordinate 96,494 of PAKZ01000005.1, read as the reverse complement.
AAACCTAATCACCGTCAGCAAGTTGGTTTTTTCTCGCCAAAATATTAGCCCTCAGATCTCCAAGGAACAGCTTTCTTAAACGAGACGCAGTAATTTCATCCACCTCTTTAGAAGCGAGGTCATCTACAATATCGACAATTTTCTCGATCCATTTAAGCTCACGATCTAGACCATTATGAAAAGCAACTCCGTCATAGCGATAGCTTAATGCCCGACCTATCGTTTTCCAGTTCGACTTGGGCGTCTCGAGCAATGCTTCGATAAATTTCTCAGGTGCGATCCCTGAAAAGACGGGAATTAGCGCAAACTGCCCATCTCCTTCATGTGACGATGTTACTTTTCGAGAGAATGCTTCTGCATCCTTTTTCATTTGCTCAAGCAGCGACTCCGAATTTTCAATAAATGTCGCTTCGAGAGCTCGATCTTTTGCGTCATATAGATAAGCCTTTATTTCATTTAATAATGGGCCAATTTCCGGATCACCATCACCGGCAAAGCCTAATCCTTTATAACCGCCAAAGTTCCATTCGCTTCTGCCGAGATTTAGTCGATCCGACGGCTCCAGCCGCCGAGCTTCGTATAAGTCATCAATATATCTCTTACACTCTTCAACAACCTCCTTAAAATCCTTCTTTAATATGTCTTCCTGACTCAACCTAAGTCGAAGACCAAAAACATGCAAAATATCTCCTATCTCGCAGAATTTACGCTCCTCAAAATCCGATTCCATTTCGGAAATCGAAGATTTTACAATATCATCTTCGAAATCAAGTCGATGCCAAACACGCCACCATGAAGTAGATGTGTTAGGATCTTGAAAATAAACACTTGAATCTAGCGATTTTATAATCGGCTCGGCATCGTAACGACCGTGCGAAAACATACCGACCAACGCATCGTCAGGCAGCAACTCGCTTGAAAGATCAACCATTGAAAATTTCCGATTAGCTAGGACTAAACGAGAAGGCTCTTGGGGAGCTTCATCTCGATGCCCTCCCATTTGATGTAGAAGCTCCGCTTCTCTGCGACGAAGCAGGTCTGCCTCTTCAATGTCGCCATGCCGATAAACGGCGTCGAGTGCGCAAAACAGTGAAATAAGTTCACTCATCGCCCTTTCCTGCTCTAAGTGCTTTTGCTTTAGAATTGGAATAAGGCGAACTACATCCTCAATCAAATGCCTTAAAATCCGCAACGATCCGACATCGCTTTGCTCAAAGACACCCTTTATAATAGATGAATACTTCTCAACAAACGATCGATCTAAATCTCGAGAAATTGTCTCAACGAATTTCTGAAATGCAAGATCGACCTGGGGTACAACTCGTAAGGTCTGCCCAATAATTTTTTCTTTAGTACTACGTATTTCTTCAGCAATTCTGCCTTCATGCGCGATAAGGATAACCTTACATCCACCATGCTCTACATAATGATTAAGCGCGCCAAGTCTCGTCGCCATAGGGACTTCACAGCGCTCCAGATCATCAAACACGATTATTCGGTCGACATCTACGTTTTGACGAAGAACCGCACCTGTTAATTGCGGGACAAGACCGGTCAAAGCAAAAAAGCCGCCGATATCCTTTCCGGCTTGTCCAACCCTTTCTGACATGGCCTTAATTGCGCTTTTACCGGGAAACATAGCCGCGAAGACTTGCGCATGAATCTCTTCTGTAGTTGCGGCACCGTACAGAGAGACATATGCCGGATTATCAGAACGAAGCGCTTGTTTTACCTGAAATGTTTTTCCGACACCCCAATCACCAGTAATTAAAACGGCATACCCCGGAGATTTAAGGGTCTTATAGTAACTTAGGTAGGACTGCAGATCTGTACTTGGGTCGGTTGTGCTGCCATCGACCTCGTTCGCAGCGTCAACTATTTGATTTTTTTTGCGAAAAATCCACCAGGACATAGCCGAACTCCATCAATAAAGATGGATTAGTCTGGTTCTTTAGCAGATCCAACGCAAGCACCCCGCCCCTCGTTTCCGAGGAGCGGGGCGCTCAAATCCAACCCCTGTGACTTAGGTGCCTAGGCGGCCTTCTTCACCTGTTCGGCCCGGGCCGGCTTCAGCGTTTCGGCCCAGACCTTCAGTTCGGCGAGCATGCCGGTCGCGCCCTGCGTCACTTCCGGCGCCGGGGCAAACGTGCCGTCTTCGCCGATGAAGTTGAAGACGAACGGGATCGGCACTTCCTGCGGCAACGGCATCAGCTGCACGGTGTTCATCAGGACCTTGATGGTCTGCATGGCGCGCAGGCCGCCCGAGACGCCGCCATAGCCGACGAGGCCGACCGGCTTCTTGTTCCATTCCTTGTGGAGCGTCTGGATGGCGTTGACGGTCGAGGCGGCCGGGAAATAGTCGTATTCCGGCGAGACGAAGACGAAAGCGTCGGCCTTGGCGTTCACTTCGCTCCAGCGCTTGGTGTGTTCGTGCTGGTAGTCCTGCATCATCGGATGCTTGGCTTCGTCCAGAAGCGGCAGGTCGAAATCGGCGAGATCGACGAGCTCGACCTCGAAATCGGAATTTTCCTTGGCGAAATCAGCCATCCACTTGCCGATCTTGGGCCCGATGCGGCCCGGCCGGGTGGAGGTGACGATCACATTGAGCTTGAGTGACATGTTCTGTCTCCTGAATAGTCTGTTGCTGGCGTTGCATCCTGGCGTGGCGCCATCGGTGTATCTCTGTTCGGCCTCCGCCGGACAAAGCGCTTCCATTCCGGCAACGGGCAGTTCCCTGCCCGGTTCCGTCGCGGCGCTGGATCCGGCGATGACGTAACGGTAGCTAAAAGAAACCGGGTATTGATTCGATACCGCCGTCGCTTTTTGATACCGGGACCCTATGTAGAGGCTGTATCGCAGCGCACAAGACGGCACTTTTCGGCAACCGGGTCACCATGAAGAAACCAAGTCACATCAATGAAATCGGATCGGTCTGCCGGCCGGTCGGCGAATTATTGGCCTCAATCGGCTCGAAATGGGTGGTTTTGGTGCTGATCCGCCTGTCGGAACGCCCCAAGCGCTTCACCGAACTGAAGCGCGAAATCGGCACGATAAGCCAGAAAGTATTGACCAGTGTGTTGCGGGATCTTGAACGCAACGGCATCGTCAACCGCACGGTGACGCCGTCGATCCCGCCACGCGTCGACTACCAGCTGACCGAACTCGGCGAATCGCTGCTCGAACCGATCCACGCGCTGGGCGTCTGGGCCGTCGACCACGAGGACGCCGTCGCCGAGGCGCGCAAGCGCTTCGAGGAACAGGCGGAGACGGCGTGAACCCGAAGGTCGAGGCATTTTACGACAAGGCCGATGCCTGGCGCGAGGAAATGCTCGCGCTCTACGCGATCCTCGCCGACACCGAGCTTGCGGTCGAATGGAAATGGAACCAGCCCGTCTATACGGCTCATGGCGGCAACATCGGCACCATGTGGGGCTTCAAGGAGGCCTGTACGCTCGGCTTCTTCAAGGGCGTGCTGCTGAAGGACCCGGAGGGCCTGCTGGAAGCGCCCGGCGAGAACTCCCGCTCGTCCAGGGTGCTCAAGTTTCGCAGCGTCGCAGAGATCGAGGCGAAGGAAGCCGTCATCCGCGCCTATGTCGCCGAGGCGATCGCCAACGAGAAGGCAGGGCTGAAGGTCGACCTGCCGAAGGACGATCTCGACTACCCTGCCGAACTCCTCGACCGGCTCGATGGCGACCCGGATTTCCGCGCCGCCTTCGAGGCGCTGACGCCGGGCCGCCGGCGCGGCTGGGTGCTGCATTTCTCGGGCGCGAAACAATCCGCCACGCGGTCATCGCGGATCGACAAGGCCGCGCCGAAAATCCTCGCCGGCAAGGGCATGCAGGACCGCTGAGGCGCGATCAACAGTTAGTCGATCATGCAAGTTTCCCTTGACCATCGACGCACGCGCCATTAGTTACCCGATTAGCTAACTATTCAACCAATCCAGACGAGGCGGGCCCCGCCTCGAAGGAGCAGAGATGAGAAAACTGATTGCCTGGAACGTCATGACACTGGACGGCGTCTTCGAAGGCGCCGGCCCCTGGCAACTCGACATGCACCAGACCATCTGGGGCGACGAAGTGGAGAAATTCTCCCTCGAACAGGGCGCCGAAATCGGAACGCTCCTGTTCGGACGGCGCACCTATGAAGGCATGCGCGACTACTGGACCAACGAGGAAGGCCCGGTCGCCGACATGATGAACGGCATCGAAAAGGCCGTCACCTCGCGAACGCTGGAGACGGCGGACTGGAACAACAGCCGGCTCCTGAAAGGCGAAGCGGCCGACACGGTAAGGGCGCTGAAGCAGGAGGATGGCCGCGACGTGTTCGTGTTCGGCAGCGCCGACCTGCTGGCGACGCTCATGGCCGAGGACCTGTTGGACGAATACCGCATCTGCCTGGCCCCGGTGGTTTGGGGCGAAGGCACGCCGTTGTTCAAGCCGCGGGGCGGCCGAATGCATTTCACGCTGCGCGAAAGCCGCCCCCTCGAGACCGGCGGATTGATCCTCTTCTACGACCGCAAGAACGGCTGACGTTTCAGGGCGAAAGCCCCTCACCCGCTCAGACTTCCGGCCGCCTCAGATGCGGGAAATCGCCCTCGGCGATATAGGCCTCCTCCTCGGGCGTCGAGACGCGGCCGAGGATCGGATTGCGGTGCGGATGCCGGCCGAACCGCTGGATGACGCCGGTGACGCGGATGACCTGCGAACGCATCCGTTCGGCCATCGGCGCAATCGGCTCCGGCAACCGGCCGATGATCCCCTCGGTGATCCCCGACAGCCAGCGCATCCGCTGCAAATGATCCGGCCCCTCGCAATGCGAGATGGAGATGACGAAGAAGTTCTGCTCCCAGGGCGCAAGCTGGTCGAAATCGCCATTCGCGATGCCTTCCAGCGCCAGCCGGCAGGCCTTGATGTCCTGCCAGTAGGCCGCCGGCGTATCGCGCCACAGCGAGCGTGGAAACTGGTCGAGCGCGATCAGGAGCGCCAGCCGCCCGCGCGGCGTCTCCGCCCAATGGTCGAGCAGCCCCCGCGCGGCCGCTTCGGTCAGTTCCGCGTAGTCGGCGATGATCCGCTCATCCATCCCGCCCTGCATGCGCTCGGCCCAGAACGCACCGTGGGTGTCCGGGTCGTTCCAGTGGCCGTTGTCCGGAAACCAGAGCGAAAGGACGTCTTCGGGCTTGAATGTCGTCTCCTTCGTCATGTCGCCGCTCACACGAACACGTCGACCTTCTCGAAGGTGCGCACATCCACGAGCCCGACATCGGAAATGCGCAGTTCCGGGATCACCACCAGCGCCAGCAGCGAGTGCTGCATATAGGCGTTGTTGAGGGTGCAGCCCATTTCGCGCATCGCCGCGCCGAGGATGTCGGCCTTGGCGGCGACGATCTCGGCGCGCTCGTCGGACATCAGCCCCGCGATCGGCATCTCGATCAGCGCCAGTTCCTCGCCCTTGGAGATCATCACCACGCCGCCGCCGACTTCGCCCAGCCGGTTGGCCGCGATCGCCATGTCCTCGCGGTTGGTGCCAACCACAATCATGTGGTGACTGTCATGCGCCACGGTCGAGGCCATCGCGCAATCCTGCGTGTAGCCGAAGCCGGAGACGAAGGCGTTGGCGACCGTGCCGGTGCCGCGATGCCGCTCGACCAAAGCGATCTGGCACACGTCGTTTGGACGGTCCATCTCGACGATGCCGCCCTCCACCGGCAGGCGGGCTTCGAGCGCCCGCGTCGGCGCCTGGTTCTCGATCACGCCGATGACGCGCACATCGACGTCGGCCTTGCTCTTGCCCGACTTGTCCTTGGGCGCGGGGATGACGAAATCGTCCGGCAGCAATTCCTTGCCGAGCTTTACCGTGTTCTTCGCTTCCGCCGGATAGTCATAGGGCGGGATCTCGACCGTCAGCTTGCCGTCCTTGGCGAGCTGTGCGCCGCGGCCATAGACCTCGTCTATCTTGAGCTCGGCAAGGTTGGAGACGATCAGGAAATCGGCGCGGCGGCCGGGCGTTATCGAGCCCAGCTCGCGCTCCAGCTTGAAATGCTGCGCCGTGTTGAGCGTCGCCATCTGGATCGCGGTGACCGGCGGCACACCCTGCTGAATTGCGTGGCGCACCACGCGGTCCATATGGCCTTCCTTGACCAGCGTGCCGGAATGGCTGTCGTCCGTGCACAGGATGATATTGCGGCTGTCGATCCTGTGCTCGGTGACCGCCTTGATCTGCTCGGCGACGTCGTACCAGGCGGAACCGAGGCGAAGCATCGCCTTCATCCCCTGTCGAATGCGCGCAATCGCGTCCTCGGCGCGCGTGCCTTCGTGATCGTCCTCCGGCCCGCCCGCGACATAGCCGTGGAACGGAAGGCCGAGATCCGGCGAGGCGTAATGCCCGCCCACCGTCTTGCCGGCCTTCACGGTCGCCTCGATGGCCCCGACCATGGTCTGGTCGTTGGCGGCCACGCCCGGGAAGTTCATCACCTCGCCAAGCCCGATAATGTTCGGCCATGCCATCGCCTCGCCGATCTCCTGCGGCCCCAGCGATGCGCCGGCATGTTCCAGCCCGGGCGCGGACGGCACGCAGGACGGCATCTGCACGAACACGTTGACCGGCATCGCCTCGGCCTCGTCATGCATCATGCGCACGCCGGGCAAACCCAGCACATTGGCGATCTCATGAGGATCGACGAACATCGAGGTGGTGCCGTGCGGTACCACGGCGCGGGTGAATTCGGTCACGGTGACCATGCCGCTCTCGATATGCATATGCGCGTCGCACAGGCCGGGCACGAGATAGCGCCCGCGCGCATCGACCACCTTCGTGCCGTCGCCGATGCAATGCGAGGCATCCGGCCCGCAATAGGCGAAGCGCCCGTCGATGATGGCGAGATCGGTGGCCGGGATCACCTCGCCCGAATGGACATTGACCCATTTGCCATTGCGCACGACGAGGTCGGCGGCCTTCCGCCCCATCGCGACATTGACGAGGTCGCGGGCGCATTCGGTCCAGGGTTTCGGCGGGGCGAATCTTGCGGGCATGAGGATCTCCGGAAAGGTTCCGTCAACCATGCCCGCGAATGAAGCGGATTTCCAGCCTCCGCGTGCCGCTCCCCCTCGCCTGTTCAGGATTGGTTAGGTGGCATGACTTAAGGTCACGATGAGGGCATGTCACCCTTTGGCATAGGGGCATGCCGGCCCGAGAAACCAAGAACAAACATGACATTATGCCCGCACGCCTGCTCCTTGCCGGTTTAAGAAAACGGCTTGAAAGATACGCCGCCCCGACCGGCCGGCCTGCGATTGACGCACGTATTCGCGCCGCTCAGGTCAATGCGGCGATCCGCTTCACGCTCGGCAACATGCTGGCCAATATCATCAACGCCGCGCTGGTGACGGCGGCCATCTGGCCAACGGCGCACGGTCCGGCACTGTTTGCGTGGGCGTGCGCCGTCTGTGTATTCGCCCTTTACAACATTTCGAAATGGCGGCGCGGACGCAAGCATTTGCCGCTAACCCGTGTCAGCAGGTCGATGATCGCCAAGGCGACCGCCCATGCGTTTTTCCTCGGCGCGATGTGGGGGCTGCTGCCCGCGATCTGGCTGCCGAGCGTCGGCCATGAGCAGGAATTGCTCGTGGCCACGCTCATTGCGGGCATGGTCGGCGCCGGCGCCTTCTCGTTGTCCAGCCTGCCCACCGCGGCCACGGCCTATGTCCTCACCATTACATGCGGCGGCACGATCGGCCTGGTGCGCGGCGCCTCGGACCATTTGGAACTCATCGCGCCGTTGTTCTTCACCTATGCCGCGATCATCATCTACGCCGTTCACGGCACTGCGAAATTCTTCGAAGAACGCACCATCGCCGAAGAATCGGTCAAGGACCGCAGCGAGGTGATCGAACTGCTGCTGCGCGAATTCCAGGAAAACGGATCCGACTGGCTCTACGAACTGGACGCAGATCTGCGCATCGTCAGCACCTCGCCGCGCATGTGCGCGGTCACCGGCATGTCGGCGAAGGAACTCGTCGGGCTCTATTTCCCGGACCTGATAGACCGGTCTTACAGGGACAAGTTCCTCGCACTCACCGAGAACGGCACCGTCTTCCAGGATTTCACATGCGAGGTGAGTTTCGCGGAGACGGAAACCTGGTGGTCGCTCACCGCCAGCCCGATTGCCGGAAAACACGCCGAGACCATAGGCTGGCGCGGCGTCGGCTCGGACGTCACTGAATCCAAGAAGGCCAAGGACCGTATCGTCTGGATGGCGCAATTCGATCCGCTGACCGGCTTGCACAATCGCAGCCGGTTCCGCGAGCTTGCCGGCAAGGCCCTCGAAACGGCAAAACGCAAGGGCAACAAGATCGCGATCGGCTGTCTCGATCTCGACCACTTCAAGGAAATCAACGACACGCTCGGTCATCCGGTCGGCGACGAATTGCTCAAGACACTTGCGGCGCGCCTGACAGCCCTGCCGGGCGGCGGCGTAACGATGGGGCGTTTAGGCGGCGACGAGTTCGGCGTGCTGATCGAGGATGCGGACGACCGCTCCGAATCCACGATGCGCATGGAGGCGATTATTGCCGCGGTCTGCGAGCCGGTGAAGATCGAAGGCAATACAATCCGTGTCGGCGGGACGATCGGCGTTGCCCTTTCCGAAGACGACGACACCACCGTCGACGAGATGATCCGCAACGCGGATCTTGCGCTCTACGCGGCCAAGGCCAAAGGTCGCGGCAAGATCGAGTGCTACGATCCCGAAATGCACCGGCAGGCGGAGGAAAAGCGCGCCTTGCGGGAAGACCTCCGAACGGCGCTCGCGCATAACGAGTTTTGCCTGCAGTACCAGCCCATCATCGATACCGCCGAGCAAAGGATCGCCGGCTTCGAGGCGCTGCTGCGCTGGAACCACCCGCGCCTCGGCCTACTGCCGCCCGACCGCTTTATCGAAATCGCCGAATCCACCGGAATTATCGATGCGATCGGCAAATGGGTGATAAATCGCGCCTGCAGCGACGCCATGTCCTGGCCTGACACCATCGGCGTGTCGGTGAACATTTCGCCGGTGCAGTTCTACGGCGAAGGCCTCGTTCACGCAGTCCGAACCGCTCTCGAGCGGTCCGGATTGCCCGCCCGGAGGCTGGAGATCGAAATCACCGAAGCCGTTTTCGTGCATCGCGGGATGATGGCGGACAAGTTCATCGGCGAGATGAACAAGCTTGGCGTCAGCATCGCGCTCGACGATTTCGGAACCGGCTACTCGTCCTTCGCCTATCTCACCCGCTTCCCTGTGCAGAAGCTGAAGATCGACCGGTCCTTCGTTTCAGGACAGCGCGCTTTCAAGGAAAGAAATGCGATCGTGTCGGCCGTGGTCGGCATCGCCCGCACCCTCAATATGAAAACGACTGCCGAGGGCGTGGAAACCGCCGCAGAACTCGCCTGGGTAACAGGCCTCGGTTGCCGGCAGGTCCAGGGCTATTACTTCGCCAAACCCATGAACAGCGAAGCGGTGGACGCCTATATCGAGGCTTTCGGAAGCGGCTCTTCCGCCGACATTCGCGCCGCGGCAGCCGCTCTGTTCTGATCCGCCGGGGGCCCGTCGCTGACGACCGCTCCGCAAATCCCCAAGATGCTTAATGCCCCATTGCGCCCGGCGCTGCCAACAATCGGAGCGACGGCTTAGCCGTTATATCACCGCTGATACGCCACTATCGCGACGCAGCGGCAGTCGGCGGAATGAGGAGCGCGCGAGAAGGCGTTCCCCTCACGACGGGAATGCTCGCTGGCCAACGACAAGAAAAGGCCATTCCCTTGCGTATCTTCAAGAACAGGTTCGTCGCCCGCGTCTTTCTCACCTCCTTCATCGGCGTGCATGTTCCGCTGCTGTGTGCCGGCGGCTATGTACTGACGCGATCGTCCGGGATCGACTGGATGCTTCTGACGGTCCTCACGAGCGCAACCGTCGCCGGTACGCTGGGGACCATTTTCTTCATGCACCTCGAACTCAAACCGGTCATCAGCATCACGCGCAGCCTGCAGCAATTTGCCGAAACCCGGATCAGGCGACCGATCGAGCATCGCTCGGACGACGAGATCGGCGAATTGGCCGCCGCGGCGGAATGGGCGATCGAGACAGTCGACAGCCTGCTGCGCAAGCTCGAGGAAGAAGCGCGACCCGACTCGCTAACGAGCCTGCCGAACCGCCGAGCCTTCATCGACATGATCGCTCAAAAGCCGCTCGCGAGCCTCGCCCTCATCGACCTCGACAGCTTCAAGTCCGTCAACGACACCTACGGACACGAGATAGGCGACCTCGCCTTGCGCAACTTCTCGCAGATCCTGCTTTCGGAACTCGGGCCCTCGGACGTTCTGGCGCGCTGGGGCGGCGAGGAGTTCATCCTCTATCTATGCGAAAGGGATCAGGAGAACGCACGTGCCGTGCTCGAGGAAGCGCGCAAAGCGATTGCCGAAGCAGAGATCATCCCCCAGCAGCAGATTACCTTCTCGGCCGGCATTGTCGCGATGAGCGGCGATATCGATACCGACGCCGCCTCTGCGGACGCGCTGCTCTATGCGGCAAAGAAGGCGGGCCGCAACCGGATCGCAATCCCTAGAGACACGATCGAGCAGCGCCCTGACGAACTCCTCGACTACGCGCCAAAGACAAGGAGAGCGCGATCCTCGACGAAAACGACGTAAATCGGACCCGGTCCTGCTCGAACCGAACGGGCCGCCATCGGTTACCGCGACTGCTAAAAAGCCTCCGATCCGCTTAGCCGAATTCTTATTGCATTGCGATAGAACCGGACGAAAGGCGGTGTACGGCGCGGCGGATCCGCGTGGGTCATGATTTCCCGAACGTCCATGGGGCCGTCGAGTTTTGGAAAACGGGGCGTCGTCATGCAATTTTTCAGGAACCGGCTCAGGGCCCGCGTCGCGCTTGAATCCCTCGTCGGCGTCAACACGCCACTGCTCATAGCGGGCGGCTTCATGGCCGTGCGCCCTCAGGAGTTCGACTGGACGCTCCTGTCGGTCCTGGCGGTCGCGAGCGTCGCCAGCTCGGTTGCGACAGCCGTCCGGATGCGCCGGGAGGTGGAACCGGTTGCCGGTGTCGCCGCATCGTTGCGCGACTTCGTTCAGCACGGCGAGTGGCGCCCCGTCGCCCATCGCCCCTATGACGAGATCGGCCTGCTCGCACGCGCCGCCGACAGCGTCGTCGAGACCACCCTGGACCTTCGCCGCAGCCGCGACGACGACGCGCGCAGGGACGTATTGACGGCCCTGCCAAATCGCCCCGCCTTCATGGAAATGATCGGCGAAAGAGAGCCCGCGAGCCTGGCGCTGATCGAGATCGATCGCCTGAAATCCGTCAATGAGCTCTACGGCCAGAGCGAGGGCGACGACCTGCTCCGCGGTTTCGCCGCCTTCGTCGCCGAAAAAATCGGCCCGAGTGATGTCCTCGCGCGCTGGAGCGGCGCGGAATTCATACTCTATCTGGACGAGGACGATCCGGACCGCGCCCGTGAGGCTGTGGACTCATTGCGCGAAGCCGTGGCGTCTGCGACGGGGATCTCGCAGCACCGCGTCACCTTCTCCGCCGGCCTAGTCGCCATGAGCGGCGATATCGATCTCGACAGCGCTGCCGCCGAGGAACTGCTGCACGCGGCCAAGAACACCGGCCGCAACAGCGTCATGACGCCGATGTTGGCGATCGACGGAGGCGCGGGCCAGCTGCGTGAACTGTCGGAGAGCTTCGACACGGACATGCTGCTTTCGGGAACCTGACCAGCCGGAACGGAATCGAACAAGGGCCGCGCACGAGACGCGGCCCTTGTCGTTTTATTGGCGCTTCTTGCGGGAGGAAGCCTGGAGCCATTCAGGCTCTAGAATTCCTCCCAGTCATCGGCCTTCACCGCTGTGTTGCCCACGACCGCGAATGATCTGGCAGGTTCGGCCTTCATCCGCGGCTTGTCTGCTTTTACCTCGACCCTCGCCTCTCCGCCGAGCTTGAACTGGCCGAGCAGATCGGAAAGCGACTGCGCCTCGTTGGCCAGCCCGTGGCTCGCCGCGGTAGACTCTTCGACCATGGCGGCATTCTGCTGCGTGCCCTTGTCGATCTCCGTGACGGCCTTGTTGATCTCCTGCAACGTCGCTGACTGCTCGCGAACCGCATCGACGATCGCCACTACATTGACGTTTACGTCATGCACTTCGGTGACGATCGTCCCCAGCGTCTTGCCGGTTTCGTTGACCAGGTCGGACCCGGCCTTCACCTGCTGCGACGAGGTGTTGATCAACGTCTTGATCTCCTTGGCGGCATCGGCGGAGCGCTGCGCCAATTCGCGCACCTCCTGCGCGACGACCGCAAAGCCCTTGCCCGCCTCGCCGGCCCGCGCCGCCTCGACGCCGGCATTGAGCGCCAGCAGATTTGTCTGGAATGCGATCTCGTCGATGATGCCGATGATGTTGCCGATCTTGCGCGACGATTCCTCGATCTCGCCCATCGCGGCGATGGCCTGGCGCACGACCTCGCCGGACTTCTCTGCGGAGACCCTGGTCCGGTTGACCAGCACGCCCGCCTCCTCGGCCCGGCTGGCCGATTCCTTGACCGAGGCAGTGACTTCCTCGACGGCGGCGGCCGTTTCCTCGACATTCGCGGCCTGCTGCTCAGTACGCCGTGAGAGGTCGTCCGCCGCGGAACGGACCTCGCCGGACCCGCTGCGGATCGCCTCGGCGTTGTCGCCGACTTGCCGCATGGTACGCTGCAGCTTCTCGACCGAATTGTTGAAGTCGACGCGAAGCTGTTCCAGCGAATAACCGAAACGACGCTCGATCCTTTGCACAAGGTCGCCATGCGCAAGCGCCGAGAGCCCCTTGCCGAGTTCGCCGACATCGGCCATGCGCTCCGACAGGTCGGTGGCGATCTTCACGAATTTGATCGGCTTGCCGGTGTGGTCGAGGATCGGGTTGTAGGACGCGACGATGCAGACGGCTTTGCCGCCCTTGCCGACACGCTTGAATTCGCCGGCGATGAACTCGCCGCCGCGCAGCCGTTCCCAGAACGCCTGATAGTCCGGGCTCTTCGCGAAGTCGGGGTCGACGAACATCGAATGGTGTCTGCCCTTGATCTCTGCGAGATCGTACCCCAGCGCCGCGCAGAAATTCTTGTTGGCGGTCAGGATGTTGCCCTGAAGATCGAATTCGATGACCGCCTGAGAGCGCGACACCGCGACGAGCTTGCCGTCATCCTCCATCGCCTTGCGCTTGGCCTCGGTGATATCGGTCGCGACCTTGATGACCTTCACAGGCCTGCCGCTTCTGTCGGTCACCGGGTTATAGGACGCCTGGATCCAGATTTCGCGACCGCCCTTTGCGTAGCGCAGATATTCCCGGCTCTCGAATACGCCCCGGCCGAGCGCCGCCCAGAATTCGCGATACTCCGCACTCTTTGCATATTCCGGATCGACGAACATCCGGTGATGCTGGCCGACGATCTCGGATCGCTCATAGCCCATCGCCTGGCAGAAATTGTCGTTGGCGTCGAGGATCTTGCCGTTCAGGTCGAATTCGATGATGGCGAGCGACTTGTCGAGGGCCGAGACTATGGAGACGGCGTCGCCGCCGGACCGCCTTGATTTCTTGAACATATGCAATTTTCCGGATTCAGTCCCTGACCGCCCGGTCGCAACACGGCGGCAAAAAACACAGCTCTCGACTCACATGCCACCCGGCGGCCGGAAGAGCATCATGCAAAGACAAGGCATTCGCCAGTCCATCCCGGTGTGTTGAGAATGTAACCGCAGGATGAAAATCAGATAATTGAACGGCTAGCATATTTCATAGTGACAGCTGGCCATCGGCGACAGCGCCGTATCGAGTGACTTCAAAAATCGGAGCCGGCGGAGTCTGTCGCCCCAATCAAGGCGAATGCAAACAAACATCCGAACCGCGAAAATCGATAGAAAGAAATCACCATTCTCGAAAAGCCGCCGTCGACCTCAACATGTCTTGCAATCATATCCAAACGGAATGTTTTGCTACTGATAGAGCGCCATAAAACCGGGAAACGGACGCTACCTAAACGATACTTCCGTTTGGTAACTTATCGACCTATATTTGTCCCTCAGTAGCGAATTCCCGCGCGACAGGCATCCGACCATCGTTGCACGGAAGGCAATCCGGAACGGGAGTCTGATGAACACGACGGCAGGTGCTGCGCCTGGGAGTTTCGACCTCGAAGACACGATAGAAAATATCAGACGGGCAGAGACAAGCTTCGAAATATTCCGGCAGATGAAGGCGGCCGGGGCGGCTTTCGGCCTACCCTACTTTTTCGTCACCCTGCAACCGTCGGACATTTCCACGAAGTTCTTCCAACGCGTTCTCATAACCAACTGGGAGGCCGAGCTTCTCAGCCGCTTTATCGAAGTCGGAACGCTCGACAGGTCGCGGATCGTCAAGAGCATAAGCGGCAGCGTCGGCCCGGTCACGTTCCAGATATCCGATAGCGTCGATATGGAAAACGGAGATGTGCTGGAAGATGTGAAGGACATGATCGCACGCGGCTACGATCGCACGGCCTATTTCCCTTACCGCTTCGATCATCGCAAAAGCGGCGCCGTGTCCTTCACCGGCGCACGGCCGCCTGTCAGGTCCCTGGAGATGGCGCAACTCTATTACATCGGCTGCCGCGCTTTCCTGAAACTGGCGGAGTTCTCCTCGGCGCAAAAGCAAGACAACCCGTTGAGCGACCGTGCAATTGATGTCTTCAAGCTGGTGGCGGGCGGTTTGACGGCCGAAGAGATCGGCCGCGAACTCGGCATCACCAACCACACTGTGAATTACCACATCACCAGCACGACGAATAAGCTGGGCGCAAAGAACAAGATCCAGGCGCTGGTCGCCATCCTTCAGAACGGCTGGCTGTCCAAGTCCTGGGACTGACTGTCGCCGCAGGCTTCAAACGCGAAAACGGCGCACTGGGCGCCGTTTCCGTCATGACCTTAGAGCGGTGGGTCGATCAAAATTCTTCCCAGTCATCCGCTTTCACGGCCGCGTTGCCGCGCGTCGGGAAGGATTTGATCGCCTTGGCAACCTTGTCCTGGGTCGCGCGCGCATCGCCCGCGGCGACTGGTGCCGGCCGCGATGTCGCCTGGCTTATCGTTCCGCCAAGCTTGAACTGGGCGAGCAGTTCGGCAAGCGACTGCGCCTCCTGTGCGAGGCCATGGCTCGCGGCGGTGGATTCTTCCACCATCGCCGCGTTCTGCTGCGTGCCCTTGTCGACCTCGGTAACGGCCTGGTTGATCTCGCTGAGCGTCGTCGACTGCTCGCGCACGGCGTCGACGATCGCCATGACGTTCGCGTTGACCTCCTGCACCTCGGCGACGATCACCTCGAGCGCCTTGCCGGTTTCTCCAACAAGCTCGGAACCGTTCTTGACCTGCTGCGAGGAGGTGTTGATCAGCGTCTTGATCTCCTTGGCGGCATTGGCCGAACGCTGCGCCAGTTCGCGTACTTCCTGGGCGACGACCGCGAAGCCCTTGCCTGCCTCGCCGGCCCGCGCCGCCTCGACGCCCGCATTCAGCGCCAGCAGGTTGGTCTGGAAGGCGATCTCGTCGATCATCCCGATGATGTTGCCGATCTTTCGCGAGGTCTCCTCGATGGCTTCCATCGCGGAGACCGCTTCGCGCACGACCGCACCGGATTTCTCGGCGGAGGCTTTGGTGCGCGAGACCAGCGCCCCTGCCTCCTCGGCGCGGCTCGCCGATTCCTTGACCGACGCGGTCACTTCCTCGACCGCCGCCGCGGTTTCTTCCACCGAAGCCGCCTGCTGCTCGGTGCGGCGCGACAGGTCGTCGGCGGCCGTGCGGATTTCATCCGACGCGCTGCGGATTGCCGACGTATTCTCGCCGACGCGCTGCATCGCGGATTGGAGCTTCTCGATCGAATTGTTGAAGTCGAGTCGCAGCTGGTCGAGAGACGGAATGAAGGGCTGCGTGATGCGCTGCTCCAGATCGCCCTCCGCGAGATGCTGCAGGCCGGCGCCGATCTGATGGACCGCGCTGACCCGTCCCGTGATGTCGGTGGCGAACTTCACCACCTTCATAACCCGACCCTTCTGATCGAGAATCGGATTGTAGGAGGCCTGGATCCAGACTTCTTTCCCGCCCTTGCCGATACGCTTGAATTCCTCGGCTACAAACTCGCCACTGCGCAGCCTGTCCCAGAATGCCTTGTAGTCGCCGCTGCGCGCATAGGACGGATCGACGAACATCGAGTGGTGCTTGCCCTTGATCTCGGACAGGTCGTAACCGAGCGTCATGCAGAAATTCTCGTTGGCGTTCAGGATAGTACCCTGAAGATCGAACTCGATCATGGCCTGCGCGCGCGAGATCGCCGTGATCTTGCCGTCGTCATCGGCGGATTTCATCTTCGCTTCAGTGATGTCGGTGGCGAATTTCACAACCTTGTAAGGCTTGCCGCTACGGCCCTTGACCGGATTATAGGAGGCCTGGATCCAGATCTCCTTTCCGCCCTTGCCGATGCGCATATATTCGCGCGCGTCGAATTCGCCGCGGCCGAGCTTTTCCCAGAACTGCCGGTAGTCGCTGCTGCGCGCATAATCCGGCTCGACGAACATGGAGTGGTGCTTGCCGACGATCTCGGAGGCGCTATAGCCCAGAGCCTGGCAGAAATTGGCATTCGCGGTCAGAATCTTGCCAGTCATGTCGAATTCGATGATGGCAAGAGATTTGTCGATGGCGGCGAGGACCAATTTCGAGTCGTCGCCGAGTCCCATGCTGCTGAACATAAGGTTTCCCCAAAGGGTACGCCTGGGGCGTCCCAAGAAATGTCCGGAAAATTATCGGCTATCTTGCCGATCTACATTTCGGCGAAGCCGAATGCCCACAGCGCGCATCATGCGCGTTAAAACCGAGGGGCTAGCCAAGAGGCACTACCAGTATTTGCAGTTGTCGCTTAACAAACGCTGAAGACCTTAATTCGAATTGTCAGAATTCGGGGGGACGAATCTGGGGTGTGAATTACAGGCCGACGAATCGGGAAATTCGAGAGAAGCCATTTAACACACTGTTTTTTAAACAGTATTCCTGACGCAGCTTGGAGCCAATGGGAAATTGCCCACTAAATGGGCAATTATGGCGCCCGGGCTTCAACGTTCCGGAAAAATCGCCGCAGACACGCCGGACAGGAACACATGACCCGGCTCCAAAGAAAACGGCGCCCGAAGGCGCCGTTTCTGAAGT
This sequence comes from Ahrensia sp., assembly GCA_002706335.1. Lineage (GTDB taxonomy): Bacteria > Pseudomonadota > Alphaproteobacteria > Rhizobiales > Rhizobiaceae > Oricola. The sequence continues at coordinate 79,242 of PAKZ01000005.1, read as the reverse complement.
TTGTCTGCGAGCTCGGACTGATCAGAACTCTTCCCAGTCATCGGCCTGTAGGGCAGCGTTGCCGCGCGTCGGGAAGGACTTGATCGCCTGGGCGATCGCGGCGCGCGTGGAGCGTGGATCGCCGCTCGCAGGCCTGTCCTCGGCGGGCCGGCCCGGCGCGGCCGATTGCAGCGTCGCTCCGAGCTTGAACTGGGCGAGCAGGTCGGTGAGCGACTGCGCTTCGCTTGCAAGCCCGTGGCTGGCCGCCGTCGTCTGTTCGACCATGGCGGCGTTCTGCTGCGTCCCCTTGTCGACCTCGGTGACGGCCTGGTTGATCTCGCTCAGGGTCGTCGACTGCTCGCGCACGGCGTCGACGATTGCCATCACATTGGCGTTGACCTCCTGCACTTCGGCCACGATCACCTCGAGCGCCTTGCCGGCTTCCCCGACAAGGTCCGAACCGCTTTTGACCTGCTGCGAGGAGGTGTTGATCAGCGTCTTGATCTCCTTGGCGGCATTGGCCGAGCGTTGCGCCAGTTCGCGCACTTCCTGGGCGACGACCGCGAAACCCTTGCCCGCATCGCCTGCCCGCGCCGCCTCGACACCGGCATTGAGCGCCAGCAGGTTGGTCTGGAACGCGATTTCGTCGATCATGCCGATGATGTTCTCGATCTGGCGCGACGACCCCTCGATCTCGCCCATGGCTGACACCGCCTGGCGCACCACATCGCCCGATTTCTCGGCCGATGTCTTTGTGCGCGACACCAGTGCCCCTGCATGTTCGGCGCGGCCGGCGGACTCCTTCACCGACGCGGTCACTTGCTCGATCGCCGCGGCGGTTTCCTCCACCGAGGCTGCCTGCTGTTCCGTGCGGCGCGACAGATCGTCGGCTGCGGTGCGGATCTCGTCCGAGGCGCTGCGGATCGCCGTGGAGTTCTCGCCGACACGCTGCATGGCCGTCTGCAGGCGCTCGACCGAATTGTTGAAGTCGAGTCTCAGTTGGTCGAGCGAGGCCGTGAACGGCGTTTCTATGCGCTGTTCGAGATCGCCCTCGGCCAGCGCGTGCAGGCCGGTGCCGAGCGCGGAAACGGCCGCTTCCAGTTCATGCGCGCTGCGTTCCTTTTCGGAATCGCGCAACTGGCGCTCCTCGGCCATCTCGCGATCCCGCACGGTTGCTTCGGCCTCGATGCGTTCCTTTTCGAGCGCATTCGTGCGGAAGGAGTCCAACGCCCGAGCCATCGCCCCGATCTCGTCGCCGCGGTCGGCGGACGCGATCTCGAAGGAGGTGTCGCCGCCCGTCAGCCGGTTCATCTGACCGGCCAGCGCAATCAGCGGCCGCGTCATCCGCGAGGAAACGAAATACCCCGCAAGGCTCATCACGGCGACGACCGCGACGGTGGCGATCAGCGCCCACCATGCAAGCGCGTTGGCGGAGGCGAGCACCGAGCTTTCCTCCTCGCCGATCGCAAGCAGGTATTTCTGGCCGAACACATCCACCGGCGCGAAGGAGTAGAACACCTCATGCCCGGCCTCCTCGACCATTTGCGAACCGGTTACGCCCGCCTTGGCCGCGGAAACCAGCCCCGAGGGCACATTGTTCATCACGGATTGCGGCGCAACGCCGGTGCGGAACCCGCCGTCGCCGGTCAGCAAGAGGGCTTCGTCGATCGTGTCGCCGATCCCCTTCGGCGTCATGGCCGCCAGCAGCTTTTCGGAGGACAGCCGGAAGATGATCACGCCCTTCTGGCTGATCGTGCCCCAGCTATTGTGCTGAAGCGGCTGCGCGACAAAGGCGGAAATCGCACCGTCTTCGGCCTCATAGGGCGTGAAGTCCATGCTCTGGATCGCCGTCAGGTCGTCGCCATGCGCGGCGTCGAAGAGCTTCGCAAGCGGCTCGAAACCGGCATCCTTCACATTGGCCAGAAGCTCGCGCCCCTTGGTCGCCGAATAGACGATGATACCGTTCTCGTTGACGACATAAATATCGCTGACGCCGGTGTTCTGCAGCGCATTGAAGAGCGAACCGTGGATCTTGCCGTATTGCACGGCATACATCAGCTTCAGATCAGCTCCGTCGATGGCTGCGCGTTCCTCGGCGCTCATGCCTGGCGCCTGAAACGCGGCGCGAATCTGATCGGCCTCGGCCTGCAGCAAGGCCGCCGCGGAATCGATGGACTCACCGAAGGAGTTGTTCTTCGCCATGTCGCCCATCGCCTGCTCGATGCGCCGGATCTTCGACGACACCGTGTCGGCCTGGTTTTCAGCGATCAGATCCAGGCGTTGCTCGCTCGCCTCGATAAGGCCGCTCTTGCCGATCTGGTAGCTCAGCACACCGACCGCCGCGCACGACACCAGCGCCGCGCCAACGACCAGCACCGCAAATCGCGCCTTGATGGACTTCAGCGCGCCCATGGAAAAAATGGAAGAGTTCTGACGAAGCATCCGGATTCCCGCCCCACAAACAATAATGGGCGTCTTTCTGCCTCACGATCTGTTACAATCGGCTTAATTCCGCTAGGTCACCCGCCCGGGCAGGTTCCGGAGTCAGTTGCGCAGCGGCTCTCCGGTCTTGAGGAAATGCGCCATGCGGTCTCGCGTTTCCACCGTCCTGCAAAGCGAAACGAGCGCCTCCAGCTCGCGTCGCATGAGATCTTCCTCGCCGACCCGCCAGAGATATTCGCCCGCCGGCCCGCCCGTCAGAACGTCGGCAATGGCCCCGCCAACACGCAGATCCGTATCGGTCAGACGTCCTGCATATCCCATCCCGTAGGTCGGCTGCATGAGGCCGAGCCAGCCGGAATGGCCGGTAACGGTGATCAGCGGCTTGTCCGGCGGGGTATAGCCATCGGCGAGTTCGATCGCTCTCGCCCTGGCCGCCTCGAACACGTCGCCGCCCGGCTCCACGATCACGTCACCATCGCGCAGGAAGCCTTTTTCGCGCGCCTTGTCCGCCGAGCCCGAAACCCAGCCGTGCAAAATGAGCTCGAAGACGGCGCTGGCCGGCGCGAGCGGACCGGAAACGGCCGGCTGCGCCTGCGCCCTGAGCAACAACTGGGTACAGCCGCCCCAGGCCGGCAGGACGCCGAGTTTCACTTCCGGCAGGCCGAAACGTGCATCGGCGTCGGCGACGATCGCGTCGGCATGCAGCGCGAACTCGCAACCGCCACCCAGCGCCACGCCCTTGACCGCCGCGACGACGGGCACGGGGGCGTATTTCATCGCCTGGAACAGCTCCTGCCCGCGCCGGATGAATCGCGTCAACCCGTCGAAATCGTCCCGCTCGATGAGGCCGAGGAAATGATTGAGATCCGCGCAGGCGGAAAAGGCGCGATCCGATCCGTTGGCGAGGATCAGGGCCCGAAAGCCGCGCCCGGCGCGCGCCAGCGTCTCCTCCAGCACGTCCTGGACCGCCGGATCGAAACTGTTCATCTTGCGATGGATCTCGAACAGCGCCAGCCCGTCGCCGATATCGCGCAGCGAGGCTTCCGAATTGCCGGCGATCTTGTTGTCGCCCGCCAGCAGCGCCGGCAACGATGGACCGCTATGACGCGCCGCAGCGCCAGTTCCCGCCTGTTCAGTCAACGACCGGCCCATCAGGCGGCTTCCAGCACCATGGCGATGCCCATGCCGCCGCCCATGCACTGGGTGGCAAGGCCGTAACGCTTGTTCTCGCGATGCAACAGCGTCGCGCATTTGCCAACAAGACGGGCGCCGGTCGCGCCGAGCGGATGGCCGAGCGCGATCGCGCCGCCATCCATGTTCAGAATGTCCGGATCGATGTCGAGCGCGCGGCGCGAGGCTTCCGCCTGCGAGGAAAACGCCTCGTTCATCTCGACCACACCCATGTCGGCGATGGTCATGCCGGCCCGTTTCAGCGCCTTGCGCGAGGATTCGATCGGCCCCAGCCCCATCTTTCCCGGCTCGCAGCCGGAGACGGCAAACGAGACGATGCGCGCCAGCGGCTTCAAGTCGTGCCGCTTGAGGAAATCCTCGCCGCAGACCAGCACCGCCGCCGATCCGTCGGTGAACGGCGACGCCGTCGCCGCCGTCACCGTGCCGCCCTTCAGGAAGGCGGGCTTCAGCATCGCCATCTTCTTCAGCGACGTATCCTTGATGCAGCCATCCTTGTCGACCACGCCGTCGCCCGTGTGATAGGGCGCGATCTCCGCGTCGAACCGCCCTTCCCGTTGCGCCGACAAGGCCTTCCGGTGGCTGTTATGGGCAAACAGGTCCTGTTCTTCGCGGGAAATGTTGTGTTCCTTCGCGATGATTTCGGCGCTCAGCCCCACGGTCACGTAGCCGTCCACCTGCTCTTGCGTCCAGCCGGGCGGCGGCAACAGGTTGAAGCCCATCATCGGCACGCGCGAGGTGCATTCCGTGCCGCCGGCGACGAAGGCGTCGCCCGCCCCCATTTTCAGCATGCCGGCCGCCGCCTGCACCGCCTGCAGCGCCGAGCCGCACCAGCGGTTGATCGTCATGCCGCAGGTGGTGACCGGAAGACCGGCTTCCAGCCCGACGACGCGGCCGAGATTGAGCCCCTGCTCGCCCTCCTGGAAGGCGCAGGCCCACACGATATCCTCTATCTCGTCGCCCGGCACGCCGGCCTTGTCGAGCAGCGCCCGGACCACATGCGCCCCGAGCGCCTCCGGCCGCACATTCGCCAGCGCCCCCTTCTTCGCGAAGGTGAAGGGGCTGCGCACATAATCGACGATATAGGCTTCGGACATTTGAGCTCTTTTCCGACCCCGGCCATCCTTCCGGACGAGGCCGTTGCCGAGATGCGGTTTCAGGTCAACCGACCCTGGATCACCAGCATTTCGCCGGAAATCCGACAATTTTCAAGGCGCGGGCGACAAGAACCGCGCACAGGGGGATTTCGCCGGGACCAGTCGGTTATCAGGCGTGATCCCGAGTCGGTCAAGGCACTTGCCCAAAAAGCAGCACAAGGGGCCATTCTGCAACGGCCGAATACGCGCGATGCGATGAAAGATGGTGCCCCCTGCCGGCACAGCAAACGAGTATCATCATATCTCGTGAAACACCGAAAAAACAGGTATCTCATTGCCCAAATTGGGCATATCGTACAAGTTGGTCTCATCTAATCACATTTAAACGCACCTCAAAAGGTGGATATAAAGGTGGATAAAATTGGCGCGTCCACTGCATAAACTGAGCGCCATCTCCGTCCGATCGTTGCCGTCCGGCAAGCACAATGACGGGGGTGGGCTTTGGCTTTTCAAAAGACCTGATGGCGGAGGCCAATGGGTGCTGCGATTGACGATTGGAGGCCGGCGCAGGGAAATGGGCCTGGGAGGAATGCAGGCTGTTTCTCTCAAGCAGGCTCGCGAATTAGCGTCGGAGTATAGATTGGTCGCCGCGGCCAATCGTGACCCAATAGTCGAGCGCCAGAAGTCTCGTGCACGTTTGGCACGTTCAGGCACGAGTTTCCGCGTCTTGGCCGTCGAGGCTTTCGATGCACGAAAGGCGGAATTGAAGGGAGATGGGAAAGCCGGACGGTGGTTTTCGCCATTGGATGTCCATGTCGTTCCCAAACTCGGTGAATTGTCTGTCGATGTGATTGATCAGAATATCATCAAAGACACGCTGGATCCCATTTGGCACACGAAGGCAGATGTCGCTCGTAAGGCTCTTAATCGAATAAGTATTGTCCTGCGACATGCTGCGGCAAAGGGATTAGATGTCGATCTCCAGGCAACAGCAAAGGCAAGGGAACTGCTTGGGAAAAGCAGACATCAAGCCCGCCACATACCCGCAATGGATTGGAGAGATGTGCCGGCATTCTATCAATCGCTATCTGACCCAACGGTGACCCATCTTGCTCTCAGGTTCTTGATTCTGACCGGCGTGCGGTCAGGTGCATTGAGACAATGTCGGATCAATCAGTTCAACGGTGACCTGTGGACTATACCGGCAGAGGCGATGAAGGGGCGAAAAGGCGCAACATCTGACTTTCGAGTTCCGTTAAACTCCGAAGCCCAGAAGGTAATACAAGCAACCCTGCCACACACGCGGGATGATTATTTATTCGCCACCAATTCAGGTAAGCCCATCTCTGACATGACGCTATCCATGATGATGAAGCGTCGAGGATTGGAAGCTCGGCCTCACGGATTCAGGACCAGCCTTCGTGTTTGGTTGGCGGAAACAACCGACGCTTGAAACGAAGTTGCGGAGACCATACTCGCGCATGTGACTGGCAATAAGGTGACGCGCGCTTACCAGCGTTCAGATTTCCTGGAGCAGCGACGCGCCCTCCTCAAAAGTTGGGGTGAGTATGTCGCCGGTCTGCATGATCCCTCGTGAGTTTTTCTGATGTTGACATGTTCAGTAAGCAATAACATATTCCTTCCGATCGCTTTTTCTGATCATCACAACTGAAACGTTATTATGCGCATGACGTGCTACTGGCCCAGAAGGGCGAGGAGCAATCATGCAAACTTCGTCTCAAAACGATCGCTATTTCACCGATAAACAGGTTGCTGCGCGCTACGGAGTAGGCAAGGCTACGATCTGGCGGTGGGCGGCCTCCCGAAAAGTCTTCCCGAAACCGGTCAAACTGGGACCCGGCGTGACGCGATGGCGTCTCTCCGATTTGCTTGCTTTCGAAGCTACATTGTTGGACCGGGAGATTTCGACGGAGGTGGACCAATGACCACCCGCGAAATCCGAGCGAAAAAGGGATTTGTCGATGCGCGAAAGATCCAGCCAGGCGAGTTTTACACGGCGGAAGAGCTGGCCCGCACAACTGGTAAATCCATTCAACTAATCCGGATGTGGTCCAAGGACGGCCTTCCCGTTTATTCCGAAAACGTGCCACACCTGTATTTTGGCTACGACGTGATCCTTTTTCTGCGTATGAGGGAAGCCGAGCTGACCTTCGGACTCTGCGCAGGTGAATTCCTCTGCTACCGTTGCCGCGCGCCGGGCCGCGCTGTGCCTGAAAGTATTCATATCGTTCCGCATCGACCGGGCGTCTCCCGAGCCACCGGAACTTGCGTGCGCGGCAGAATTCTCTCACGGCTAATTGCGGAAGGATCGGCGGACGATTTTCTCAAATCGGCACGCGAGATTTCGTCACCACTATCGAGATTCAATGATTCCGATAGTCAGAATGGTCTCTGTAGATCGGATGATGACTTGTATGCTGAAAAAGAACGGAAACAAGCCAACCTGGCGCGTCTCGAGGCACTAGGGAGCCCGCCTCAACGCAACGTAGAAAACGAACGCATCAGGCGACGTTTTCTCGAACACATGCAGGAGGCAATGGGGCTCTCCGACGGTACGTTGGAAATCTACAAACGTGCGCTTCGTCGCTACGAGATTTTCACGGGCTTCAAGGATTTCAGCGTGATTACCAAAAACAAGGTAATTGCGTTGAAAAAGCACCTCCGTAACGAGGGTCTTTCGGTGCCAGTCATCATAAGCACGCTCTACACCGTTCGGCGTTTCATGGAATGGCTGGGAGATGAACCAGGATATCGAAAAACCCGGCTTCGGAGAGTTCTCGACCACATGAAAATGTCAATCAAGGAGCAACATCAAATCGCTCCACTCGAACGGATAACAGATGCACCGAGCCTTGATGAAGTCGCGCTGCTAATTAACTCCATGCCAGCTCATACATTCGAGCAGCGGCGTAATCGAGCGATGATTGTCCTCTTCGCGCTTGCTGCTCCGCGCGCGACTGCTGTTGTTACTTTTCGCCTCAAACACCTCGATCTCGAGCGCGGCCTTCTGAAACAGGATCCACGCGAGGTTAAAACCAAGCGCTCCATGCCGATCGTAACCGTGCTCGTACCCTTCAGGCGGCAATGGCTCGATATTCTCGGCGAGTATTTTGCAGAGTTAGTGTCGCTCGGTTTTTCGCCAGACGATCCACTGTTTCCGAAAATGGCACCAGCTCGTGGAACGGGTGCGGGTTTCAACGATGACGAAGTTACCCAGGATTTCTTTGCGGACGCTCAACAATTGAGGAACATCCTCAACAAGGCATTCGTTTGCGCAGGTCTCAGACATTACACTTCGCATGCGTTTCGACATATGCATGGACAGTTCACCAATGACTCACGCTGCGATCCTGCAATCGAGAAAGCGATCAGCATGAATTTGGGTCATAAGGAACTCGCAATTACCCGGAGTGTCTATGCGAATATGAAGCTCGAACAACGGATCAGGGAAATTCACCGACTTGCCCAGATGCATGATCCTAATTGCAAGTATTCAGCCGGGATTGAGACTTATTCGGATGACGAGTTGCAAGCCGAGATCGGACGCAGGATGAGAAGGTGATACAGAATTCCTGGAAAGAGTTCCTGTCGCCTTGGCCTCACGAAATCGGATCGTCGATACAGTGTTTCCGGCACCTTTAGCTGTCTGGAGAGCAAGCGTCCTCGCCAAGGCCGGGCGATTTCCCTGTCGTGCGGGTTCGAAATCGCCCACGCACAAACGGGACGCCGCGGGATTGCAGGCGGGAAGTTCCCGCCTGCATTAGTGACCTTTACTGGCCAACCGCCACGATCGCGTCGGCCAGACCCTCCGGCCAGTCGGCCGAGTACTTGGACTCACGATAGGTATTCAGCACCTGGTTCTGGAATGCCGGTTTGTCCGGTGTGTAGACGTGGATGCCGTTGGCTATGAACTGCTCCTTGAGGCTGTTTTCTTCTTCGATGATGGCCTTGTCGACAGCAGCTTCGAAATTGGTCGCGCATTCCTGCATTCTGGCCTGCTGCGCCTCCGTCAACGAGTTCCACTTGCTGAGCGAAATCGTGAACTGGTTCGTCTGGATGAGGTGATTGGTGAGGCCGACATAGTTGACGATTTCGTCGAACTTCATCGAGCGCGTCAGCGGGAACCCGTTGTCCTGCCCGTCGACGGCACCGGTCTGAAGAGCGGTGTAGACTTCGGTGAAGGCAATCGGCACCGGGGTGGCGCCCATTGCGACACCGACGAACTGCCAACCCTCGCCACCGGGGAAACGCATCTTGACGCCTTTGAGATCCGCCGGCGTCATATACTCTCGATCACCCACATAGGAGATGTTTCGCGTGCCGATATAGGGGCTGGACAAGACCTTGACGCGCGCCTTGTCCTCGACTTCGGCCCACAGGTCGTCCAAGAGGTCGCTGCCGAACACGGCGCGCATATGATCATAGTCTCGAAACAGGAAAGCCGTACCGAGAATGCTGGTCGAAGGCACCTGATTGTAAAAATCGTAGATCGCCAGATTGCCCATATCGAGGTTGCCCCGCTGCATGGCGGTAAGCTCGGTACCCTGCTTGAACAACGTCGCGCCATGGTACTCCTTGAAATCGAACTTATCGCCAAGGCAGGCGGCGAATTCGTCCCGGAGCAGTTTTGACCGCGTGTCGTTTTCGGAAATCGTATCTGAATAGACCAGCTCGACCTTGTCGGCGGCCTGAGCAGCGCCAGCTACAAGCATGGCTGCCACAGAGAGCGTGGTGAACAAACGCATCGTTATCCTCCCATTGCGTTTTGAGATTGTCTGGAGAAGGCCGCGAACTTGGCGGCCTGCAATCGGTGAATTGGGCGTAAGCCCAACGAGAAAATGCTTCCTTCCCGCACTTCAGACGACAATCGCGAAAGCACTTCGCGTCGAAAGAGGTGTTCGACTGAAACAGCAAGAGTTGACAATTTCAACCATCTGACATACCGTATGTCAACAAAAACATACTGTATGTCAGATGGATCGATTGCGGATCCGATGCGGGATCATTCCTTAGGTTGACGAAATTTCGGACAAAGAGCGGCTGCAACGCTTGCCGGTATGACGCGCTGTCAGGGCTGGTTCTCGCCCAAATTTGGACTATCAGGTTCTTTCGACGATGATGTCAAAGCTCTGCGGCATTCTACTGCGAGCCGCAGAGTGACGCGTATGAAGGCCCTACTGATCTCCCTCGAGCATTTTCAGCGCCTGCGAATAGTTCGGCTCCATTGCCCCGATATGCTTGCGCAACCGTTCCTCCAGCCTGTCGGCATCGCGAGCCTCGACTGCTTCGGCAATCTCGACATGCTCGCCGAACGTCGTGTAGCGGTGCAGGTCAAGCTGGGTCGACAAATGGACACGCAGCGCAGCGATACGACCCGAAGCAATATCGAAAGCCTCGACAAAGAACGGATTACCCGAATTCTCGAAGAAGATATTGTGAAACTGGGTGTCCGCCTGGGCGTAGGCCAGCGTGTCATCAGCGTCACGCGCCTTCTCCATTTTGCCGATCGCTTCCTTGAGCCCCGCCAGCGTCGCCTCGGGCGCGCGTTCCAGCGCCAAACGGCTTACGAGTAGCTCCAGGTTCAGGCGATAGTCGACAAGGCGGCGCAGTTCCTCCGCATCGGGCTTGAAAACAATGCTGCCGCGGCGCGGCAGGATGTTGATCAACCCCTGCATCTGAAGGATCGTCAGCGCTTCCCTCACAGGCGTTCGGCTGACATCCATCGCAACGGCGATTTTCTCCTCCGACAGCGGCTCACCGAGAGCGATCTCGCGGCGCATGATCGCGTCTTTGAGGTTTTCGGCAACGGTGGCAGCGAGGGATTTCGGGCGATGAATGGGAGTCTTTTTCATGAGAACGGCACGCCTGCGGTTTGCCTCAAGCTCCCACAGGCTTCAAACCGGCAGGATTGTATCTGAAATGTCAGATACAACCATCATGCCGGATATTCAACATACAGAATCCCGACAGCTATGCGTGCCAGACGGCAAACGGCCGACGTCGCTCATCGTCAAACAAGGGACCGGCCCGCCGTCTTGCCGCAACATGCACCTGAGGAAAAAAGGCCAGCGGCTTGAAATCAAAAGCAAACACCTCGCCGTTGACGAAAGGCGCGCCCTCAGATCGTGTCCCATTCCGGCGACCAGTCGAAATCGACCATCCGCTCCTGGCGGTCGAGTCCGGCGATCTGCGCCATCTCCGCCTCGTCCAGCTCGAAATCGAAGATGTCGAAATTCGAGCGGATATTCTCGATCTTCGAGGACCGCGGAATTGCGGCAACGCCGTCCTGCTGCAGAAGCCAGCGCAAAGAGACCTGAGCCGCCGATTTACCGTGGCGACGGCCAATTTCCTGGATCACCTCTTCCTTGAACACCGCGCCGCGTGCCAGCGGCAGATATGCAGTGAGGATCATTCCGGCATTGCGAAGCGCCGACAGCAGTTTCGGCTGCGCCAGAAGCGGGTGATACTCGATCTGGTTGGTCACCGGTTCGGTACCATGAACATTGATGGCTTCATCGAGCAGCGCTGTCGTGAAATTGCTTACGCCGATACTACGCGTCTGGCCCGCAGCGCGCACTTCGGCGAAAGCCGCCAACGTTTCGCCCATCGGCACTTCCGTGCCCGGCCAATGGACCAGAAGGAGATCGACTTGGTCCATTTGCAGACGCTCAAGGCTTTCGCCGATACGCTTGTGGACGGTCTCGGGGGCGAGCGAGTCGAACCAGATCTTGGTTGTTACGAAAATCTCGTCGCGCGGAATGCCGGATTCGCGGATCGCCTGCCCTACCTCGGCTTCGTTGCCGTAGCGGATCGCCGTGTCGATATGGCGATAGCCGTACTCGATGGCAGAGCGGATCGATGCGACGCCCTCGGCGCCCGTCAGTTCGAAAGTGCCCAGGCCGAGTGCGGGCATGGTGATGCCTTTCGCAGTCCTGTAGATCATAATTGTCTCCTCTAAGCGGTAAGAACGATTTTTGCCGCGGCGACCTGGCCGGCGTCGATATCTGCGAAAGCCTTGCTGCCATCGGCGAGCGGTCGCGTCTCAATCCAGTTCAGCGGCCCGAGCGCGCCGGATGCCAGCAACGCGATCGCGTGACGAAAATCCTGGATCGTGTAGCAATACGCCCCGAGGAACGCCAACTCGCGAAGGGTCAAGGCCCGAACGTCGACACCCTCGCTGCCGGGCAGAAGTCCGCTATGCACGATAACGCCGCCGCGCCGGGCCATGCGAAACGCCATTTCGCGGGTCGCAGCCGCACCGACCGCATCGAAGATCAGGTCATAATTGCCGCGATCGGGCTCTTCGTCCGGCGCGATGGCCCGGATCTTGTCAGAAGCCGCCTCTGCCGTCGCGCGCCGGGCGGGATTGGTTTCGACCAGCAGGACCTCGCGCGCGCCTTCCGAGACGAGAACCAGCGCTGTGGCCAGACCGATCGCACCGCCCCCGATGACGGCAACCTTGGCCGTCGCGAACAACCCGGCGAAAGCCCGCCGGCCGATGGCCACCGCGTGAACGGCGACGGCGAGCGGCTCAGCCAGCGCCGCTGCCTCGAACGGCAAATCGTCGGGAATAGGCTCCAGGTTCCGTTCAGGCACCGCGACAAGCTGCGCGAACGCGCCGTCGTGCGGTGGCAAACCGATATTGCGCTGGGATTCGCACAGTTGCGGCTTTCCGGATACGCAGTTCGTGCAAGTGCCGCAACTCAGGAAGGGATTGAGCGCCACGCGCTGCCCGTCGAGACGGCCGCCCTGCACGATCCCGGCCGCTTCGTGACCCATGATCATCGGCGGCACGCGGCGCGGATCATGGCCGTGATAGCCATGCATGTCGGAGCCGCAGATCCCGCATGCCCTCACCTGCAATAGAACCTCGCCCTCGCCGAGAACCGGGTCGGGCACATCCTGCAACTCCATCCTGGTTTTGCCGAGGTAGACGATCGCTTTCATTGTTGTTCCAAATGCGAGCAGAGACGTGCCTGTGAACAGGATTCACGCCGGATTGACACTTGGCATCTGAGGTACTGTATGTCAATGCTGCTTCCCTGACTCATTCGTGCCGCACATCCCGGGAGTATTCGCTTCGTGACGCGCAGCTATTGCCTGTCTTACCTGACCCTCGAACTCTCGCCGCCCGAGACGATCACGATTGCGGCCGGCGCGGGCTATGATTCGCTCGGCATCCGCATGATGCCTGCCATTCCCGGCGGCCAGGCATTTCCGCTGATGAATAACCGCCGGCTCATGCGTGAAACCGAGCAGCGTCTGGAGGACACTGGCCTGTCGATCTTCGACGTTGAAATCGCCCGTATCGACGAACACACCAATGTCGAGGCGTGGCTACCCATGCTGGAAGCGGCCGGTCGGCTGAGAGCAAAGACAGTCATCGCCGCAGGGCTCGATCCGGATGAGGCCCGCATGACCGACACTTTCGCATCTCTCTGCGAGGCGGCAGAGCCGTTCGGTATGACGATCAACCTCGAATTCACCCCATGGGCGCCGTCGAACAATGCGGCTGCCGCCACGCGGGTCGTTACCGCCGCGGATCGGCCGAACGGCCAGATCCTCATCGACACGATCCATGTCGCGCGCTCGAACACCACGCTGGACGATCTCCGTGCGATCCCGGCCGAGCGGATGAGTTATTTCCAGATCTGCGACTGCCCGTCGGAACCGCCCGAGACGCTCGATGAGCTTCTCCACACGGCCCGTGAGGAACGCCTGCTCCCGGGCGAAGGCGGTGCGGATCTTGCGGGTATTATCGGCGCGCTGCCGGAAAACCTGATCGTGAGCGTCGAAATCCCCAGTCACCGCCGCATCGCCGAAATGGGGCATTCCGCCTGGGCGAAGACCTGTCTCGACGCCTCGCGCACTGCGATGGAATGTATCGATAAGGCGCGTTAGCGGGCGCGCCTGCGGCGCGCCCCGCCCCTCTTGCCGGGGGCTTCGTGATTGCACTGGATCAGGGTTCCAGGAGGACTTTGACGCCTTCGCGCTTCGCGACCGTCTCAAGCGCTTCTTCGAACTGTTCCAGCTTGAACCGATGGGTCACGAGGCGCATCACCTGTGACGCAACTCCCGGCAAGATCTGCATGACCAGCCGCCATGTCGGATCGTTGTAGCCACGCGAGCCGATCAGCTCGATTTCCTTGAGCACGGCGGGCGTGGTGACGAAGGTCGAGGGGCCGTGGCACAAACCGATCAGCGCGACACGGCCGGCTTTGCCCGCCAGTGCCAGCGCCTGTTCCGCGACAGCCGCATTGCCGCTTGTCTCGTAGACGACATCCGCCCCGAGCGGCCCGATCTCGACCGCTGGATCCGACATTTCGACATCCACCGGCTGCATCCCCAGATCACGCGCAAGGGCGAGGCGGTCAACATCGGCTCCAACGCCGGTAATCACGACTTTCGCCGCTCCCGCCTGAAGCGCGAGAATTCCGCAGAGGAGACCGATCGGCCCTGCCCCGATCACCAGCGCAGTGTCGCCGGCACGGACAGGCACTCGCTCGAGCACGGCATGTACCGCGACCGCCATTGGCTCCAGAAGCGGTGCCACGGCAGGATCGACGCCATCCGGCAAGGGGAAGACCTGTTGCACCGGGACACAGACCACTTCGGTCCAGCCGCCATCGACATGGCCGCCCATCAGCTTGCGATTGTCGCACAGCGTCGGCCGGCCCAGACCGCAATACTTGCAGCGCCCGCAGCCAATCTGCGGATTGATCGCGACGAGCATGCCCGGCTCGATCCCGCTGTCTTTCGGTGCCTTGACCACGTGACCCGCGAATTCATGCCCCACCGTCACAGGAAATGTCGGCGCGTATTGACCCACGACGGCTTCGTGCCAGCGCCAGATCGCAACATCCGTACCGCAGATTCCCGCAGCCGCGATCCTGACCAGGACATCTCCCGCACTGCGTACCGGCGGGGGTCTGTCGATCAGCGCCATCTCGCCTGGTGCGGCGGCCAGCTTGGCGACGGCCCTCACTTTGCGGCTTCTGCCATGTCATTCGCCGTCAGCTGATAGGCGAGGTTGTAGACAATGGATCGCGGACGATCGAGGCCAAGATCGCTCTTGGCAATCACGCGCAGCATCTCGGACAATGATGCTTCCAGTTCCGGCGCGCCACTTCCTTCCACCAGCACGACCACGTCGAACCCCTCCTCCGACATGCCCGGGCGCATCTCCGTTTCGCGCGTCTTTATGTCCGAAACCTCGTTCCGGGCCTTTCCGAGGCTGACCGCGGCAGCGCCGGTCACGTTCAGCAAGGACGCACAAAGCACATTGGCGCCGGTTGCAAACTTTTCGTCGGCGCCGTCCACTAGGTCGAGCCGGATCGTGGCCATCGCGCCGCCATCGCCATGACCGGCAGACGCAATCCGGTCGCAAGCGACACGAAGGAAATTGCGAAAGAATGGCTGCACCCGGCCGGACCATTCTGTCGGGTTGTTCAGACGCTCAAGATAGGCTGGCGACCGGAACACCTCCACATCGCGCCCCGTGTAGATCGTGCCGTAGCGATAGCGTTCCACCGTATGGTTGATCAGCCGCTTGCCGACGAGAAAGCCCGGAATTGAGAGGCGCTCAGGCATGTGTTCGCGAGTGTGCCATTCCATATACTCGGTCCAGGCGTCCGGCTCGATGTCATGCCACATGGCCAAAAATGCATTTCCTGGCAGGCTCATCCTGTCGTCTCCCTACTGCAATCAATGCGCCTTGGCGGACCTGCGAAGCCGAGGCGCTTGCACGACCCGTTTCCAGTAGCAGCCCCAATCCGCACATCAGATGTTGCGTTACGCGCGCGTCTGTTTCGCTTGCGCCAAATTATTGGACCGAAGCCACAAATCATGTGGCATACTGTATGTCAATGCACGATGATATCCTTGTACTGGCGTTCGCGACCCACGATGCACAGCACACGGTGCGTACCGCTGGCTCCTCAACAAAAATCCGGAATCGACATTTGTCGCCGGTTTTCGGCGCCAGCCCTCAAGGGGTCGCCCGACCGGACAACGGAACGGCCAATGACCCCATATTTTCCGGAGTCATCGTTCAGCTCTCGCGAAGTATCGACTCCGGAGACCCGTCCCGGAGTTTCAGCCCCCCGTCCAACGCGTGCTCGACACCGCCAAGAATATGACGCGCGAGGACTTCCCGGGCCTTGGCGGCATCCTTCGCGAGGGCACAATCTCTAAGAGCCAAATGCTCGGCTGCAGCAATCTCTCCGCGAAACGACAACGCGATAAGCTGGTAACGCAGGTACTGGTCGAAGATGGACGCATGAGTATCGATGAGCACATTGGAACCGCACGCGGAAATCAGCGACTGGTGAAACTCCCAATCGTATCGCTTCCACAACTCGACCTTGCTGTTGTCGCCTTCACTAATCAGACGCTCCAGGCCGGCCAGCTTGTGATGGGCGGCCACGACCCGCCCCTCCCACTCTACGCCACCAACGGCGAATGACTGCTCGATTGCATGGCCTTCCAGCAGCAGTCTGAGATCGGCGACTTCGCGCAGATTTTCCGGGGAGACGGGCGCGACCTCGAATCCGCGCTGTCCCTCGGCCACGACCAGCATTTCCGATGACAGCCGGTTCAGGATTTCCCGTAACGTGCTGACGCTGGCGCCGTAATCCTTCTTGAGTTTCTCGAGCTTGAGGCGCCGCCCAGGAGGCAGAATGCCGAAAATGATATCCTTGCGTATTCTCGAATAAGCACCCTCCGCAATGGTCGGGACGGCGGGGCGTTCGATCGGCAGCGCTTCTCTCTTCATCGGAGGACTCCCGGCACACGAACGGAGGATGACGGCTGGACACTCACGCCGAGAGCAACCCGTTGTCGAGCGTGTGGTCTACGCAGGCGCGAATGTGGCGGGCGAGGATACCGGCGGCTGTTTCCGCATCACGTGACAGTGCGCATTCCATCAATTGCCGATGCTCCTGCGACGCGGCTTCTCCGCGATAGATCACCGCGACGATCTGGTATCGCAGATAGTGATCGAAAATGCCGCGATGCGTCTCCATCAACGCTTTGGAACCGCATGCGGCGATCAGCGCGGCGTGGAACTCGCGGTCGTAGCGTTTCCATGCTTCGATATGTTCGGAATCCCCCGCTTCGATAAACGCTTCCATCTTTGCAAGCTTGTAATGGGCGGCCACCACCTGGCTTTCCCATTCGATGTCGCCGCGCTCGAAAGATTGACGCAGCGCATGTGCTTCCAGAAGTTCGCGCATTCCGGCGACCTCTCGGAAATTGCCTTGCGAAACGGGCGAAACACGAAATCCCCTCTGGTCCTCCGCGACGACAAAGCGCTCCGAGGCGAGACGGTTGAATATCTCCCGCAAGGTACTGACGCTGACCAGATAGGGATCCTTCAGCCTGTCAAGGCGAAGGCGCGCTCCCGGGGCAAGCGTTCCGAAGACGATATCCCGGCGTATCTGGCGGTAGGCGATTTCGCCGGCCGTCTCGCCGCTCAGATCCATTTTTTCGGGATTCGCCGTGTTCATGCATCCATTCTACCGCCAAGCGCTTATCAGGCAAGCTCGAGAAATGATGATGTTTGCCTTTTTATATGAGATTTTTAAAAATACCTATTGATCCGGAAATTGTCGAATGGCAGTTTCATTGAACGGCGCCGGTCAGAAGGATCCGCTGTTTCAGAACTTAAATGGCCCGGGAGGAATGCCATGATGAAATTCACCAGACGTGCACTGATGGCCGCCGGCATGACCGCCGCGCTGGCGGGGTCCGCGACTTTCGCGGCTGCCCAGGACAAGATCGAAATCAACTTCTCGGCGGTTTTCTCTCCGCAGGACATCCGCGCGGAGATGATGAAGAAGTTCGCCGACGCAATCGGCGACGATTTCGCCTTCAACGGCTATTACGGCGGAACGTTGTTCAAGCAGGGCACCGAACTTGTGGCCTTGCAGCGCGGCAACCTCGAGATGAGCAACATTGCTCCGCAGGATATCGCCAACCAGGTTCCCGCATTTTCGGTCGTAACCTCGGCCTATCTGTTCCGCGACGCCGACCATCTGCGCGCCTTCTTCGCCAGCGACGTCGGCAAGGAAATGACGCAGATGGTCGAAGACCAGCTCGGCGTGAAGATCCTCGGGCCGACATTTTTCGGCACGCGACAGGTCGGTCTCAACTTGGACAAGGAAATCAAGACGCCCGAAGACATGTCCGGCGTGAAACTCCGGATGCCGGGCGGCGAAGCTTGGCAGTTCCTTGGTTCCGCGCTTGGCGCGAATCCCGTGCCGGTCGCCTATGCCGAGGTCTATACGGCCTTGCAGACAGGCGCGATCGACGGTCAGGACAATCCGCTCCCCAACGTCCAGAACATGAAGTTCTACGAGGTCATGAAGCAGATCGTGCTGACTTCGCATCTGATCGGCTTCGACCTGCTGACCATATCGCTCGACACGTGGAACAAGCTGTCGCCCGAGCAGCAGGAAAAAGTCCAGAAGGCCGCGGATGACGCGATCGCCTGGAGCACGGAACAGCATCTCAACCGCGAGGCCGAACTGGCGGCGTTCTTCGAAGGCGAAGGCCTGAAACTCTACAAGCCGGACGTCGAGGCTTTCCGGGCGTTCGCACAGGACAAATACCTCAATTCCGATCTCGCAAAGGATTGGCCGGAGGGAATTGTCGACCGCATCAACGCGGTGGAATAACCTCCCAAGGCGCCGCGAACAGACGGGCAGGCCTCGACCTGCCCGTTCTTCAATCCTGGATCAATCTACAACCTGTACCTCCGCTCCACCGCATTGCGATGCGCGCGAGCCAGGCTGGACGTCGACATCCCAACCCCGGTAGCGATCGATGGCAAATTCCATTTACGTCCTGAACGGACCTAACCTGAACAGACTTGGGACACGCGAACCCGAAATCTACGGCCGCACGACGCTTGCCGAGGTCGAAGCCATGTGCCGCAAGGCCGCCGGCTCCATACCGGTGGAGTTTCGCCAGTCGAACCGCGAATACGAAATCATCGAATGGGTCCATGAGGCGATTGATGCATCGGCCGGCGGGATCGTCATCAACCCGGCCGCCTTCACCTTCACCTCGATCGCGATCCTGGATGCGCTGAAGATGTTTCCGGGCCCGATCATCGAACTGCACATCTCCAATATCCACCGCCGTGAGGCGATCTATCACAATTCGCTGGTGTCGCGCGTCGCCACGGGTGTCGTTGCGGGGTTCGGCCCTTCCGGATACCGCATGGCCGTGGGCGCCATGGTCGACATGCTGTCGCTTGACGGCAAGTGATCGGTCGCGCTTCAGGTCACGCGATAGACAGAGATCAGGACATCGTCGCCATCGCGGCATACGCTGGCAACGAACACTGTGTTGTTCAGCCAGCCATGCGGACCGTCGGGCGCCTCGAAGGACGGAACCGAGCGAAAATAGAATTCCGAAGGATCCACTGGCTCGCCTGCGCGCAGCCGGGCAAGGATCTCCGGCGATGATACGCGCAGACCTTCATTGCGAACCTCGATCGGCGTGCCATCCGATGCAATAATCGTGTATCGCGCGCTGATCTCCGAAGTGCCGTCGCGGCGGACGAGTGGCCAATCCGACCCGCCCGGCGCGATGGTCCCGGTCAGCATCGGCCCGTTGACCGTGCCTCCGGTGATCGGGATATGCAGCCGCTCGCCCTTGGGCGATTGCCCGCCAGACCGCGCCGCGCCGATTTGTGCCCGGATCAGGAAGGCGTATTCCAGGCCAGGCTCGGTGGAGGTGACTGCCGCGGGCGATCCCATGTCAGGTATCGTAGCGCTCCGCCAGCCAGCGGCACATTTTTTCAAGGCGCTCGCGCGATGCCGCGCAATATTCCATCGCCCGCAGATAGCCGTGGATCAGACCCTCGCCCGCGTCGAACTCCACCGGCACGCCGGCCTCGCGCAGCTTGTCGGCATAGGCGTAGCCGTCATCGCGCAGCGGATCGTACTGTGCCACGCAGATCAGCGCCGGCGGAAGTCCGGCATGGCTTTCCGCATGCAGCGGCGCGGCCAGCGGGTTGCGGCGTTCGTTTTCGTCCGGAACATACATTGCGTTGACCGCCGGCATGCCGCGGACATTTAGAAGCGGCGCATCGGCGTTTTCGGTATAGGAAGGCATGTCCATGTCGAAGGTCGTGCCGGGATAGATCAGAAGTTGGGCCATCGGCGCATGCGGCGTGCCGCGCAACATGAGCGTGACGGCTGCTGCGAGATTGCCGCCCGCGCTGTCGCCGCCAATCGCGATCCGCGATGAATCGATGCCGAGGTCATCGGCATGTTCGTGCAGCCAGAGCACAGTGTCGCGGCATTCATGCACGGCCCGCGGGAACGGGTCTTCCGGCGCCAACGCATAGTCTACGCTGATTACGGTCTGCCGGTTCGCGGCAGCGATCCGCATGGTGATGTCGGCATGCGTCATCGGGCTGCCCTGCATCCATGCGCCGCCATGCATGTAGACGAGGCAGGGCTGAGTGCCGCCATCTTCATGGCGGTCGACGCGCACGGTGACGAGACGCTCGCCGCTCGGAACGAAACGAGCCGACGTGCGAATGCCCTCCGGGCGGGGCAATGCCATGTCATCGGCGATGTATTCAAACAGGATTCGCCGCTCCTTCGGCGTCGCGCCGGCCGGCAGAACGGTCCAGGCTTCGTTCCAGACTTTCAGGAAGGATTCGAGTTCCGGGTTGATCATCGTTTGTCCAGTTTTTTACCCGTTGTAGCCGAGCAGACGCGGCAGGAAGAGCACGAAGTCCGGCACGAAGGTGATGAAGGCGAGCGCTGCAAACAGTGCGACAAGGAAGGGAAAAAGATCCCTGACGATGCGCGCCATCGGTTGCCCTGTTATGTTCGCGACGATGAAGAGCAACAATCCGTAGGGCGGTGTGACGAGGCCGAGCATGGCATTGACCACGACGACAACGCCGAAATGGATCATGTCGACGCCCAGCGCCTGTGCCGTCGGAATGAAGATCGGCACGATGATGAGCAGGATCGCGCCGCCTTCCAGAATGCAGCCGAGCCCCAGGATCAAGATGTTGATCGCGATCAGGAAGCCCCATTTCGACAGTTCGAACTGGGCAAGGAAATCCGCGAGCGTATTGGGAACGTTCTCCCGCGTAATCACGTAGTTGAAGGTCAGCGCACCGGCGATCAGGATACCGACCGACGCGGTCGAGCGGGAACTGCTGGCCAGTGTCCGATAGAACTGGCCCAGCGACACCGAACGATAGAACAGGACCGAAATCACCAGCGCATAAAAGGCGGCGACAGCGGCCGCCTCGGTCGGCGTTACGACGCCGCTATAGATGCCGCCGAGCAGGATGACCGGCAGCATCAAAGCGGGAAAAGCCTGGAACGTAACCCGTGGCATCTCCGCGAGCGGGACGCTGTTGTCGATCGGGAAGCCCCGCTTGCGGGCGACGAGGAAGTTGGTCACTCCCATCATCAGCCCCATCAATAGTCCTGGCGCCATGCCTGCGGCAAAGAGGTAGCCGACCGACTGGTCGGAGACGAGTGCGTAGAGCACCATTGGAATGGATGGCGGGATGATCGGCCCGATCGTGGCCGTGGCGGCTGTGATCGCGGCGGCGTAACTCTTCGAATATTTCCCGTCCTTGGTCATCATGTTGATGATGATGCGGCCCATGCCGACTGCATCGGCGACGGCGGAGCCGGACATGCCGGAAAAGATCAGCGACGAGACGACATTGACGTGGCCGAGCCCGCCGCGGAAGCGCCCGACCAATGCCTGGCAGAAACGCAGAAGCCGGTCGGCGAGACTGCCGACATTCATGATGTCCGCGGCGAGGATGAAAAGCGGGATCGCCAGCAATGTGTAGCTGTTGAGCAGCCCTTGTAGAAGCGTCTCGGCGGCGATGGAGGGATCGAAACCTTTCAGCGCCAGATAGACGGTCGAACCGCAGATCATGGCGATGCCGATCGACAGGCCTCCCAGCGAAAGCGCGACAATGAGAACGAGCGAAACGACGAAGGGATCAGTCATAGTCGTGGCCTTCCGCTCCGTCGCCGGGTTGATATTTCGGATGATCGCCGCGGATCGCCTGCCAGACATTGATCAGGCAGCGAATGGCGACGGCGATGGCGAACGGGATGTAGATGGAAAAGACATAGTCGAATGGAATCCGCATATAGGCGGTCTTCTCGATTTTCATGAAGGTGACGTATTCCCAGACATTGGGCAGCGACCAAAGGAATATCCCGGCGCAAACCAGCCCCGTCACAGCATCCATCACCCGCTGCGCCCCGACCGGTACCGCGCCATAGACGATATCGAGACGAATGATCTCCGCGTCGCGCGTGACGAAGGCATAGCCGAACAGGATTCCCCACAGCCACGCGATCGAGACGAACTCGATCGTCCAACCGAGCGGCAGGTTGAGGAAATAGCGAAACACGATCTGGATCAGGAACGTGATGAAGAGACTTGCCAATATGAGGGCAAGCAATTCTTCCGCCCGACGTCCCAGCCAGTCGCGTATGGTTGAGAATGCTTCCATTTCGTCTGTCCGGCAGCCTTCGCGTCCGGCGGCCTAAGCCGCCGGACGGATTGGCGATTAGAGTTCGTTGATCTTCTCCAGAAGGCCTTCCGGCCAGTCGGCTGAGTATTTGGATGCCTTGTAGGCATCAAGCACGTGGTTGCGGAACGCATCCTTGTCGGGCTCGTAGACTTGCAGGCTTTCGCCCTTGAAGAAGTCGACCAGTTCGGCTTCCTGGTCGAGCGTGACCTTGTCGAGCGCCTTCTCGAAGTTGATGGCGCATTCCTGGACCTTCGCCTGCTGCTCTTCGTTCATCGAGTTCCACTTGGACATCGAGATGGAGAACTGGTTGTTGGCAACCAGATGGCCGGTCAGGATGATCTGATCGGTCACCTCGTAGAATTTCATCGCCTTGTCGGCGGGAAGCGGATTGTCTTGGCCGTCGATCGCGCCGGTCTGCAGCGCGGTATAGACTTCGGTGAAAGCGAGCGGCGTCGGGTTTGCGCCAAGCGCCTCACCAACGAACTGCCAGCCCTCGCCGCCCGGCATGCGCAGCTTCACGCCGTCGAGGTCGGCCGGTGTCATGACCTTCTTGTCGCCTTTGATGTTGACGTGGCGGGTCCCGATATAGGGATTGGCGAGAATTTTCACCTTGGCCATGTCCGCGACTTCCTGCGCGAGATCATCGAGCACGCCGGACGCCCAGACCTGGCGCATGTGATCGTAACTCTTGAAGAGATAGGCCGTGCCGAGGATCGCGGTGTGCGGCACCTGATTGTAGAAATCATAGACGGCGAGAGAGCCCATATCGAGGTTGCCGCGCTGCATCGCGGTCAACTCGGTTCCCTGTTTGAACAGTGTCGCGCCAAAATAGGGCTTGAAATCGAACTGGTCGCCGAGGCATTCGCCGAATTCCTTCTTAAGCGTCTCTGACCGAATGTCGCTTTCCGGAACCGTGTCGGAATAGACCAGTTCTACCTTGTCCTGCGCAAAGGCGGCGGAAGTCGAAAGGCTCATGACCGCAAGGGCCACGCCTCCCATGAGGGTTTTCATGATGTTGCGCAATTTTTCCTCCCAGATTGCACGAGTGTTGACACCGGCACGGCCGGTATCGGCTAGTCTCGATCCGTGGAATCGAACCGATTGAATGCCGCCTCCATTCTGTCGCTGTCCGGTACTAGCCCGGTAAAATGCTCGAATGCGCGAACGGCCTGGAACACGGCCATGCCGGATCCCGGCAGTACGCGACAGCCCTTCTCCCGCGCGATCCGAAGCAGCTCGGTTTCGAGCGGGAAATAGACGATATCCGCGACCCACATGGCCGGCAGAATAGCATCGGCGGGAACCGGCGTACCCGGCATCGAAGCCATGCCGACAGGCGATGTGTTGACGATGCCGTCAATCACGCCATTCAAGCCCTCTTCGAGGCTGGATACGGCTCGCGCGCGCCCATGCGCCACGGATGAATTGATACGGCCTTCGAGGGCGCCCGACTTGTCGGGATCGCGGTCGAATATGCGCAATTCGCCTACACCCTGCTCAAGAAGGGCATGCGCGACGGCAGCCCCTGCACCGCCCGCACCGATCTGTAATACGGTATCGCACTTTGCGCCGGGCATGTTGCGCCGAAAACTCTCCGCGAAACCCCACCAATCCGTATTGTGCCCCCTGCGACGGCCGTCCCGGAAAACGACCGTGTTCACCGCGCCAAGCGCGCGTGCGGCGTCCGACAGGTCTTCGAGATAGTCGATAACCTCAACCTTGTAGGGATAGGTCACGTTGAGTCCGGCAAATCCGGCGGCTTCTGCAGACTTCAGGATTTCCCCGATGTCGGCATCCGAATCCATCTTGGCGGTGTCGAACAGCTTGTATTGGTAGTTTATGCCCCGCGCCGCGCCTTCAGCCTCGTGCATCGCCGGCGATCGCGAAAGCTGGATACCGCGCCCCAAGAGCCCGACCAAGACGGTGCGCGACCCTTGCGCGCCGGCCTCAGCCTTCCCGTTGTCGACAATCGTTTCAGAATTCAAAGCCGTCCTCCGCCTCCGCCGATCCGCGGAGGCCTCCCACTTATGTACCGCGCTGTTAATTTGTCAACCACTTTGTACCGATTGGTTAAATGTGATACTTGGCACGCCGGGTGCGGGCCGCTAAGAACAGCAAATGGACTCGCGGCAGGACACAGATTCGGGCAAGGGATCGCAGCGCACGCGCTGGAAGCAGGATCCGGAGGGCGTTCGCGCGAATATTCTTGCCGTGGCCCTCAAGGAGTTCTCTGAACACGGCCTTTCCGGCGCGCGGATAGACGAAATCGCGGCGAAGACGCGCACGTCAAAGCGCATGATCTATTACTATTTCGGCGACAAGGAAGGCCTCTACCAGAAGGTGCTGGAAGAGACCTACAGGCATGTCCGCGACGGGGAAAAAGAGCTTAACCTTGAGGATCTGTCGCCGGTCGACGCATTGCGGCAACTCGTCGAGTTCACATTTGAGCACCATCGAAGGAACCCGGATTTTATCCGCCTCGTGATGATCGAAAACATCCACAATGGCGACTATCTGAAAAAATCGGAGCTGATACGCCAGTTGAATCAGACCGCGATCTCACGGATCGAGGCGATCTACAAGAAAGGCGTCGAAACCGGACATTTTCGAAAAGGCATCGCGCCCGTGGCGATCCATTGGGAGATCTCAGCGCTTAGCTTTTTCAATGTCTCCAACCGGATGACGTTCTCGCAAATTTTCGGCGACGACCTCTTCGACGACAAGGGACAGCTCGAACTGCGCCGGCAGATCGCCGACAGCGTCATCCGCTTCGTCTCCAGCGAAACGGTAGCCTAGGTCTTCGGCATTCCCTTCGGCCTGAGATGGCGCTTCTGGGCGGCGATACGGAATTGCGCATTGGACGCTCCGTAGCCGCGGTAACCGTTCCGCCTCTCGACGATCTCGAAGAAGAAGCCCTCGCCGTAATTGGGGCTGTAGAGCTGGAAATATTCCCCGTTATCGTCCCGGTCATAGAGAATGTTGTTGTCGCGCAGGCGGTTCAGGAAATCCTCGTCCAGTCCGAAGCGGGCATCGAGATCGTCATAGTAATTCGGCGAGATGACCAGCGACGAAAAGCCGTTCGCCGCCAGCGCGGCGGCGGTCGCGAAGATGTCCGCGGTCGCGAAGGCGAGATGCTGGACGGAAGATCCGAAGCTTTCGGCCAGGAAGTGTCCGGCGAGTGTGCGCCTGTTCTCTGCGCCGTTCAGCGTGATGCGTAGCAATCCCGACTCGTTTTCGATCACCTGGCTGCGGACCAGTCCGGCAGGGTCGACCACGTCAACCATGGGCGACTTCCCGGTCTCGAAGATCGAGGTGTAGAAGAGCAGCCAGGTCAGCATCTCCTCGTAATTCATCGTCTGGGCGATATGGTCGATCTGCGTCAGGCCGGCATCGGCGGGCGTTTCGGCATCGGCAACCGGCTCGAACTCGATCTCCCAGACGCGGGCAAGATCGCTCTTCGCATCGATGAAATGCACGAGGCCGCCGCCGACGCCCCGGATCGCCGGGATCTTCAATTCACCCGGACCGACCGGCTGCTCGAAGAGATCAGCGCCGAGTGCCCTGGCGCGCTCAACCGTCGCGCCCGCGTCTTCCACCTTCAAACCGATGTCGCAGACATTGGCGCCATGGACGACATAGGAGGAATGGGCGAACCCCTCGCGCTCGGTGTTGATGACGATGTTGATCTCGCCCTGACGCCACAGCCCGACATCCTTGGAGACATGCTTCCCGGCACGCCGGAAACCGAGCGTATGCAGCATGGCGCCGAGTTGCGCCGCCTCCTCCTCGTCGGCCGCGAATTCCGCGAATTCGACGCCGTGGACCGGAATGCGGTCCGGCATCTCGGGAACCGGGATGCTGATATCCGGCTCAGACCGGCGGACCTGGTCCATCAGGTAGACGAGCGAACGGTGCCCATCGACGGCGATCGATTTCGGCGAACCGCCGCGGAACTGGTCGTTGAAGATTTCGAGAGACAGGATGCCGTCATAGCCTGTAGCAGCGACGGCGCTCATGAAGCCGGACACATCGAGGTCGCCCTCGCCGGGCATGTTGCGGAAATGTCGGCTCCAGTAGAGCAGGTCCATATCGATTTTCGGCGCGTCGGCGAGCTGGATGAAGAAGATGCGGTCGCCGGGAATGGAACGGATCGTGTCGGGGTCGATCTTTCGGGCCAGCGTGTGGAAGCTGTCCAGGATCAGGCCGACACTCGGGTGGTCGGCGCGGCGCACGATCTCCCAGGCGTCCCGATGGTCATTGATGTGCCGGCCCCAGGCCAGCGCCTCGTAGCCGATGCGGATACCGCGTTTCGCCGCGCGCTCGCCCAGTTCCCGGAAATCGTCGGCCGCCCGATCGATGCCGCCGAGCGAGATCGGCGAGACGTTGGAACAGATCAGCACAAGATCGGTGCCGAGCTCCTGCATGACGTCGAACTTGCGCTCCGCCCGGTCGAAGGCTCGGGTGCGCTGCGGTTCCGGCATGCCCTCGAAATCTCGGAACGGCTGGAACAGCGAAATCTCCAGGCCGTGATCGCGCACCATGCGACCGACCTCCCCTGGGCCGCCGTCGAAAGCGAGGAAATCGTTCTCGAAGATCTCGACACCGTCGAAGCCGGCGGCCGCAATCGCAGCCAGTTTCTCGGTAAGGTCCCCGGAGATCGAAACAGTGGCGATGGCGGTCTTCATTCGGGGGCCTCATTCGTTGCGGCGCCTGAGCCGTTTAGCAGAAGAACTCTTGGGCTGGTAGGCGCGCCCCTAAGCCCCTCGGTCCGCGACAAGCAGGGAAATTCGACGACACGTTTGACTAAACTATCCAGTTCGTTTATTTGTCAACACCGCAATTCGGGAGGCGAAAAAAGCTCGCCGCGCGGGGAGGAAAAACGCGACCATGACCATCGACGCCAGTCGCTGCGAAAGCGCGTCAGCGCTGCCGAAGAGCCCCCGCCGATGACTGCCGCAGCATCTGATTTGCGATATCCCGCCGTGGAGGTGGCCGTACGCGGCGATGACCGGCTCGGCGAAACGCCCCTCTGGTGCGATCGCGAACAGAAGCTCTGGTGGGTCGATATCGAAGAGCCGAAGCTCCAGTCCTACTCGCCTTCGAGCGAACAGGTCGAAAGCCGGGAACGCGACTGCACATTCCTCGGAAGCCATGCCCTTACCCAATCCGGGCGCCATCTCATTGCGGAAGCCCTCTCGCTAAAGATTCTCGAAAGCTCTGACGATCCCGGAAACGTGCTTCTCGAACTGGAATACGGGCTGGACAACCGCCTCAATGATGGGCGCGTCGATTCCAGGGGAAGCCTGTGGATCGGCACGATGGACAATCAGCTTCACCGACCAAACGGCGCACTCTACCGGGTCGACCCGGATGGCCGTTCGGCCAAGATCATGGACGGCGTCATCGTCTCGAACGGCATCGCGTTTTCACCCGACGGGACCTGGATGCATTTCACGGATACGCGCCGCCACCTCAGCTACATCTTCACACTCGACCCGGAAGACGGAACTGTCACCGACAGGCGGGTCTTCGCCGACCACAGCGACTCGGGAGATCGCCCGGATGGCGCCTGCGTCGATGTCGATGGTTGTATCTGGACGGCATTCTTCGCGGGTACACGCATCGTCCGCTACACGCCGGACGGACGGATCGACCGTACTATCGAGCTTCCGGTTACCAACCCGACCTGCCTGTGCTTCGGCGGGTCGGATCTCTCGACGCTCTTTGTCACCACCGCGCGCAAGTTTCTCGACGACCGCCAACTGGCCGATGAACCGCTTGCCGGGAGCCTGCTGGCCATCCCCGGCGCCGGGCAGGGATTGCCGGAAAACCGGTTCGGGCTCTGAACACCACATCACGAAACAGGAAAAACTGGAGGAACCCAAATGAATTGGATGAACCTGAAAAGCCTCACCATCGCTGGTGCGATGGTCGTCGGGCTCGGCGCGAGCGCCCTCGCCCAGGACAAGATCGAACTGATCTTTCCGGACGTAAATCCCCCGGACGTGCCGCGTTCCGTCGCGATGACCGAAATCTTCGCCAAGGAGATCGGCGACGAGTTCGACTTCAAGCCTTATTTCAGCGGCACGCTGGTAAAGCAGGGCACGGAACTTGTCTCGCTCCAGCGCGGCAATGCGCAGCTCGCACTCCTGCCACCATCCGACTTCGCCAACCAGGTGCCGGCCTTCGACATTCTCGGCGCCGCCTATGTCATCCGTGACGCCGAACACCTGCAGAATGTGTTCGACAGCGACGTCGGAGAAGCCTTTGCCGAGATGGCGCGCAAGGAACTCGGCGTGGAGATCCTTGGGGTTGCCTATTACGGCACACGCCACGTCAATCTGCGCGGCGACAAGAAAATCAATACGCCGAAAGACATGGAGGGTATCAAGCTGCGCATGCCCGGCGGAGAAAGCTGGCAGTTCCTCGGGGCGTCGCTCGGTGCCAATCCGGTTCCGATCCCCTATACTGAAACCTACACCGCCTTGCAGACCGGCGTCATCGACGGTCAGGACAACCCGCTTCCCAACGACAAGGCGATGAAGTTCTACGAGGTCACCGACCAGATCGTGCTGACCGGCCACAATGTCGGCTTCGGTATTCTGGTGATGAGCTCGGACGTCTTCGACAAGCTCACCGATGAACAGAAAGATCGCGTCAAGGCGGCTGCCCGCAAGGCCTTCGCCTCGAGCACCGAGGAATATCTGAAGCAGGAACAGGAGCTTGTCGATTTCTTCAAGGGCGAAGGCCTCGACATCTACAAGCCGGACGTGAAGGCGTTCCAGGATTTCGCGCAGGAAAAGTACAAGTCCTCGCCGCTTTCCAAGTCCTGGCCTGAAGGCATGCTCGACAAGATCAACGCGCTCTGAGGGACGGGCCGCGTTAAATGCGGCAAGGGGGCCACTGGCCCCCTTGTTCGTTGATACATGTCTCCCCTCCAAGTCCCTTCGGCCGCCTCTGATCCGAGAGCGACAGTCTTTCCACCAAATGGTAATCTCCAAACTGGAGCCATCTGGTGAAGTAGAGACGCGAGCGTGACCCTTTCCGAATTCGCCGATATTGCTGACCTCGTCGCCGCGTTTGGACTGATCGCGTCACTGCTTTTTCTCGCTTGGGAGCTTCGCAAGAACAGTGAACAAGCCCGCTTGCAGAATTGGTATTCAGTGCTCGCGGCGCTCCGCGAACACAAGCGGCGAACCGACGATTTGTCTGTAAGCGATGTACTATATAGGGGACGCGAGAGTTACGAGGGGCTGAGTGGCAGCGAAAAGATTCTTTTCGGCCATTGGATGGAGGAATGGCTTCAGGCACAGGAAGGACTTCTGATTTTTCGTCACTCGAACGCGCACCGCCGCGAAGACCTTACGCTGGCCGCAAGAGGCAATTTTCGTAGTATGTTCTCCTACCCCGGCTGCCGCGAATGGTGGATCGACAGCGGGTTAGCCGACCGTTGGCCAAGGTCATTGGTAGATGCGGTCAGTGAAGCGATCTCGGAGATCGAGAGCAGCCGAAGGCGATAACAGTCTCTCCGCCGAAAAATCAACCTGCCTGTAACACAATGCCGACATCGCGCGCGCTGCCGGCCATGTCTGTTTAGGCATCGATTGCAGATAGAACTTCTCGACAGTCAAGGGTCTGCTTCTGACCCTAAGCTACCTACACGTTTTGCCGGGTATAGCAGCAGCTTTGCGCCCCTACTCGGCCGATCGCGGTCAATCTTCGAATTCCCAAAACCTACCATTCGTTACGTCGATACAATGGTCTTTGAACGGGCAGAGCGGTCGTTTGCTCCGCTGGACATGATTGGCAGCTACCCGCAGATAGTGAGCTTCCCGGTCTCACAAGTATCGCCGCTGACGAAGAGCGCACCCGGACATTGCTGATCACGCGGTCTGACGACAAGGCGGTGGATCAGCGCCGAGTTTTCCACCGGTTGCCGCGGCGCAGAGAGGAGAGGAGAGGATGGCCTCGCAAGAACTGTGTGGGAAAATTACACAGATGAAGCTTATCTTCATTAGAGTTTTAATATTTCTCGCTTTTGTGAAGAATTTATAAATGTCATGATCCCGCATCCGGTAGGAGGACCGTGGGGCTGCGACGGCCGACGTGTTTCAGCCTACTGCGGCGGCCATTGGCCAGCAATTTTCTTACAACGGGGAGGAAATCATGAAATTCACACGCCGTTCGAGCCTGGCCCTTTTGGTCGGCATGGCAATTATGCCTGTTTCAGCTATGGCGCAGCAGGATTATCCGAACCGTCCAATCAAAATAGTCGTGCCGTATGGGGCGGGTGGTACTACCGATATTTCGGCCCGCCAGATGGCGACGATGGCGGAAAAGATCCTCGGCCAGCCGATCGTGGTGGAAAACCAGCCCGGTGCCAGCGGCACCAACGCGATGCGCACCGTCGCAGCGGCCGATGCGGATGGCTACACGCTGATCGCGACGACCTCCTCTCCGTCCTTCGTCACCCCGGCACTGCGTGACGTCGGTTATGACACGTTGAGCGACTTCATCCCGATCCTCAACTATTCCGGCCCGTTCCACGGTGTCGTCGTTCCGGCGGATTCCCCCTATAACTCGCTCGACACGCTGATCGAAGGCGCCAAGTCCAGTACGGTGACCTATGGCACCGCGGGCGCCATGGGCGGAGCGCATCTGGCCTTTGCCTCAGTCGCCAAGGAAACCGGTGCTAAGCTGCAGCATGTGCCGTTTGATGGAGCGGCCAAGGCGACGGCGGCTGTTCTAGGCGGGCACGTGAACGCGGCGCTGGTGCCGGCCTATCGCGACCTCGTCAAGGACGGGCAGTTGCGGTTGCTGGGCGTTCTCGACGGCACCAAAGACCCGGACTTCCCGGATGCGCCGACGCTGAAAGAGGCGGGGCTTGCCGCCGAATTCCCCTCGATTGTGGGCATCCTAGCACCTGCCGGTACGGATCCGACGATCATCGCCATGCTGGAATCAGCCTTTACCGAAGTTGCCTCGTCTGATGATTTCAAGACCTTCATGACAGAACTCAGCCAGCCGGTCCGGATCATGTCGGGTGAAGAACTAGCCAAGACGATTGAGGAAAACCTGAACGCCTATCGCGAAATCGCCAAGGATCTCGGCAATTGAACAGGGCTGGTCGTGGGGGCGGGCTCGCCCGCCCCGGCTTTCGAACGCTCACCGCTGGACTTTTGCTAACGGCAGCGCTGTGGGCGGTCTTCGCTCTGAACAGCCAGATCCAGGTCTTCGGCTTCGGTGATGCCGGACCGGATGCGCGCAGTTTTCCCCGCCTTGTATTATGGCTGCTGGCAGGGGCTGTGGCGCTCCGCTTGATCCTGAGCCTACGCATCGAAGACGCCCCACTTGGCGACATGTCGCGCCTGGGCCGGGTGCTGGCCGTGACGGCGAGCACCGCTTTGGCGCTCTGGGCGATGCGGCAGTTCGGGTTCTTCGCCGGGGCCGCCGGCGCCGGCTTCGTCGTCGCGATTGTGCTCGGCGAACGGCGCCCCCTGTTGCTGGGCCTACCGCTGATCGTGGCGGCTATCGTTGCCTATGGCGGGCGGCACGGACTCAGCATCCCGCTGCCCTGACGCTGTCCCACCGGTTCAAGTCTCCAAGGAGCGCCCGTCGTGCTCATCGATGCCTTTGTCGAATTACTGAATCTCTGGGTGCTGGTCGCGGCGCTGGCCGGGATCGTATCTGGGATTATCATCGGTGCGATCCCCGGCCTTGGTCCGACCATGGCCATCGCGCTGCTGATCCCCGTCACCTTCTCGATGGAGCCGATCCCGGCAATCGTCCTGCTTTTGGGCGTCTATCAGGGCGCAATCTTCGGGGGCTCGATCTCGGCGGTGCTGCTGAACGTGCCGGGCACGCCCTCGTCGGCGGCGACCGCCATCGACGGATTTGCCATGGCGCGGCGTGGCGAAGGCGGTCGTGCTCTGCGGCTCGCCCTTTATGCCAGCGTCTTCGGCAACATCTTCAGCTGCCTTGTGCTTATGGCATTGGCGGAGCCGCTGGCGCGTTTCGCGCTGGATTTCGGCCCGGCGGAAATGGCCATGCTGATGCTCTTCGCGCTTTTGGTCATCGTGCTGTTCGGCGGCGGTTCGAAGCTGGACGCGCTCATCATGGTACTGGTCGGCGCCTGCGCGGGTGTCGTTGGGCTCGACCCTATCAGCGGAACACCGCGTTACACCTTCGACTCCTTTGCCTTTGAAAACGGATTCCAACTAATCCCCGTCCTGATCGGCCTCTTCGCCATGTCGGAGGTCCTGTTGCAGGCCTTCGACAGTGAACCACTGGTCGGCGATGCAGAGGTGCCGCCGCTAAAGAGTTCGGTCGTGCGCTTCGCCGAACTTTGGCAGATGCGGGTGACGCTACTGCTGTCGTCGACGATTGGAACCTTCGTCGGCATCCTGCCGGGAATCGGGTCCACCGTTCCTGCTTTTATGAGCTACAACCTCGCCCGCTCCCGCGCCACCGATGCGGACCAATTCGGCAAGGGCGCGCCGGAGGGCGTCGCCGCTCCCGAAGCCGCCAACAACGCCGTTACCGGCGGCGCGCTGGTGCCGACGCTGGCACTCGGCATTCCCGGCGACGCGGTCACGGCAGTGATCTTGGGCGCATTCATGCTGCACGGGCTGGCACCAGGACCGTTCCTGTTCCGTGATCACGGGCTGGAGGTCTACGCCATCTTCGAGGCACTTCTGCTTTCGTCCATCCCGACGGTGATCCTGGGTCTGCTGTTCTTTCGTATCGCCATCCATGTTACGCGCATTCAGCCGCGCCACCTTTTGCCGGCGATCGCGATCCTCGCCATCTTCGGCGCGTTCTCCGTGAACAACATCCTGTTCGACGTCTGGGTGATGCTGGGCGCGGGCGTACTGGGGTTCCTTTTCCGGCGCAGCAACTTCCCATTGCCGCCGCTGTTGATCGGGTTGATCCTTGGCGCACCGTTTGAGCAAAGTCTGCGGCAGGCGTTGCTAACCTCGGGTGGCGGCTATGACATATTCGTCGAATCTCCCATCACTATCGGGCTGGTCGCCCTGATCTTCCTCTCGCTTGCGATCAGTCTAACCCTCGACTTGCGAAAGGCGCGCGCATGATCACCGATTGCCACCTGCATTCTTTTTCCAAGACCGCTGCCCCGCGGACCGGCGCCTATGTGCCGCCCACCCGCGACATCCGCGACTACATGGACGAGGCCGCGCCGCTGGGCGTGCGCCGCGCGGTGGTGGTGCAGGCCTCGGTCGATGGAACGGACAACAGCCGCCTCGTGGATGTGCTGGGTGTCGAAGGCCCCGTATCCCTGCGCGGCGTGGCCGTGATCGACGCTGCCGCCGACCTGCCCGCGCTGCACGCCGCCGGCATCCGCGCGACCCGCATCCAGGACCGGGCGCTGCTGGGCGACAGCGCGCTGGAAACGTTGCCGGAGGTGGCCCGCATGGCGGCCGAGGTCGGCTGGCATATCGAGATGAATACCGAGCCGCGCAGCTTTGACCGGATCGCCGGGATGCTGCCCAATCTGCCTGCGGGTATGCGGCTGATCCTGGACCATGTGGGCCATGTCGACCCCGTTGCGCCCGATCCAGTCCTCCGCCTGCTGGAAACGGACCGCATCTGGGTGAAGCTCTCGCCCACCCGGATCAGTTCGGATATCGGGCGCTATACCGACCTGGCGGCGCTGATCGAACGCATCGGGAAAGCCTTCCCTGACCAAATCATCTGGGGTAGCGACTGGCCGCATGTCCTAAGCGCCGACCCGGTGCCGGAGATTCCGCCGATGCTGGACTTGTGCCGCGAGGCGTTGAGCGCGGACACCTTCAAACGCTGCATGTGGGACAACCCCGAACGGCTCTACGGTTTCTGACGTATGCTTTTGCCCCTTGACGATTTTGAGCCGGCCGCGAGACGCAGGCTACCTCGTCCCCTGTTCGGCTATGTTTCGGGCGCGGCAGAAACCGGCGCCGCGCGGCAGGACAACCGCGACGCATTGGACGCTTGGCGGCTGGTGCCGAAAGTTTTGCGGGGGGTGGAAGGGCGCTCCATCGCCTGCACCCTTATGGGCACCGATTATGCCGCACCCTTCGGAATTGCGCCGATGGGCCTTTCGGCGCTGATGGCCCGCCATGGCGACGTGGTCATGGCTCGCGTGGCGGCGGATGCCGGCATCATTTATGTGCTGTCCGGATCGTCCCTAACCCCGATGGAAGACGTTGTGGGGGCCAATCCCAATGCGTGGTTTCAGGCCTATCTGCCCGGCGAAGAGGACCGCATCCGCGCCCTGATCGCCCGTGTGCGGACCGCAGGCTTCGGGACGCTGGTGCTGACCGCCGACACCGCAGTGCTGGCCAACCGCGAAAACAACTTGCGCGCCGGGTTCTCGACCCCGCTCAGGATCACGCCCCGGCTGATCTGGGACTTCGCCGTCAAGCCGCGCTGGGTGCTAGGGACTTTCTTTCCGACCCTGATGCAGGGCATGCCGCATTTCGAGAACTCCGACGCCATACGCGGCGCGCCGATCATCTCGAAACAGGCGGCGCGGGATTTCGGGCGAAAGGACCATCTGAACTGGGACCACCTCGCGCTGATGCGCGACCTCTGGCCCGGCAAGCTGGTGTTGAAGGGCGTGATCAGTTCTGGCGATGTGGCGCAAGCCCGCGCGATTGGCTGTGACGCGGTGATCCTCTCGAACCATGGTGGGCGACAACTGGACCACGCGATCTCGCCGCTGCGCATTCTGCCTGAAGCCCGAGCGCAGGTGGGCGATATGGCGCTGCTGATCGACGGAGGAATTCGGCGCGGGACGGATGTGATCAAGGCAATGGCCCTGGGTGCGGACATGGTGCTGGTCGGGCGGCCCTTTCTGTATGCGGCCACGCTGGGCGGTCAGCCGATGGTCGAACGCGCCGCCGAAATCCTGAAGACCGAAATTAACCGCAATCTCGGCCTGCTGGGGCTTCGGGACCTGTCAGAGATCTGCACCGAAGTCCTGCATCCGGTCCAGAGCGCGACCGTTTATAAGTCCGCCGAGCCCTGAGGCTCGGCGCTTTGATCACTTCCAAGGGGTTTCTTCCCAGATTTTTGCGGCAACGCTATCCTGTGCCGCTGAAGTAGCGGCAAAGTCGTCACCCACCATGAAGACCATCGGGTTACCCTGATCAGCCATCATCTTCTGAAACTCGGGGTTTTCGTTCACGGCGGAAAGCGCGGCGCGCAACCGTTCAGCAACGGCTTGGTCCATGCCCGCGGGCCCAACAATGCCGCGCAGTGACGACATCTCGACATCCAATCCCAGCTCCTTGGCGGTCGGCACATCAGGGCTGAAAGGCGAGCGCTCGTCGGCTAGCACCGCCAGCACCCGCAGGTCGTCCCCGAAGCTTGTGGTCTGGCTCAGGGCCATCGTGCCGGCCGCGACGTGGCCGCCCATAATCGCCGTGCGTGCCATGGACGCACCCTTGAACGGAACAAGCGTGAATTCCGCGCCGCTTGCGGCGGCGATCATATTGGCGCTGAAATGGTCGTTTCCGCCCAAGCTGGACAAGCCGACCGTGATAGCGCCCGGCTCGGCCTTGGCCGCATCGAGCAGTTCACCCAGCGACTGAAATTCTGAGGAAGCCGCTACGACGACGGTATTCGGATCCTCGACAAAATTTGCAAGGTAGGTGAAGCTGTTCACCTTGTAGTCGGCGTCGCGATCCTTGGTCAACGCCAATGCCGCCGGCAGATTGAACGTGCCGAGCGTATAGCCGTCGGGCGCAGCTTTCGCCACCTCCGTAAAGCCGATCTGCCCGCCAGCGCCGGGCATGTTTTTGACCACGACCGACGCGCCATCTCCAAGTTCCTTTTCAAGAAATTGCGCAACGGTGCGCGCCATGACGTCGGTGCCGCCGCCTGCGGAATAACCGACGATAACCTCGATAGGCTTTTCGGGGTATTCGGCCTGCGCAGCGGTGGCCGACAGGAAAACCGCAACAGCGGCAAGGGTTTTCTTCATGACAATATCCTCCTTTGGTCATGTGCGAAAATCTGTTCGTTGATGCCGTAAGTGCTCGCGGCGCTGCGCCAGAAAACGGCATCCCGTTCGTCTGGTGCGAGCGCCGCCGCGAGGCGCTTGAAGGCGTTCCACAGCGTCCGGTAGCCGACCTGTCCCTTGTCCACGGGGAAGTTGCTTTCGAACATGGCGCGGCCCGGACCGAACAGGTCGAGACAGGTCTCGACCCAAGGGCGCCAGTCTTCGGCGAGCGCTTCAGAGTGTGGCGGCAGGGCTTGGTCAGCATAGCGCCAGCCAAAGACGCCAAGGCCGAAGCCACCGATCTTGATCCGCGTGTTGGGCATGGCTGCGACGGTGGCCAAAGCATCCCGCCAGGCGCGGAAATTCTCCGGGTCAAGGCGGTCATGCGGGCCAACACCCAGCGGTCCGCCGCAATGGTCGACGATGATGGTCACGTCTGGCGCGGCCGTGGCCAGAGCGCGGACCTCGTCCAACTGGGTCTGGTAGGCCCAGACATCGAGGCTGAATCCATGTTCAGCGACCGCCCGCGCACCATCGCGAAAGGCGACCGTCCGTAGCAAACCATCGGGCGGCGGGTTGGGATTTGAACGTACAGTCCTATCTGGGTGCCATGCGGTGGCGTTGCGGATGCCCTTCACCCGGCCTTGCCCCGCCTCGGCAAGGGCTTCCAGCACCGGACGTACGCCGTCACCCAGTTGCAGGTCCGCCATGGCGACGATGCCCGCCGGGAAACGGTCATGTTCGCGCATCCAGTCCAGCACGGTTTCGACCTCGCCAACCGGGCGCAGGGCCTTGGGGCCATCTACGCGATACCCCGTTCGGCACTGAACATAAAGACTGGCGCGCACGTCATGACCCGCGCCGATATCCGCCATCAGGTCCTCGGACTTATACCGGCCCTCGGGGCGGTCCCATAGGTGATGGTGGCAGTCGAAAACGGGTTGCTCTGGCGCAAGAACATCCTCTTGCATCAGGGCCAGCCAGTCCTCGCGGACCCTGTGATGCGGGCTGGCCATCACATCTTCATCCGGCTGTCGAAATAGCGCCTTTTCAGCGTCGGGCCGACGATCACGGCGATGGTAAGGGCGACAAGGATCAGACTTGTCGTGTTTTGGAACAGGATCATCGGATCGCCGCGTCCAATCCGCAGGGCAAGGCGTAGGTTTTCTTCGGCAAAGCCGCCCAGGATCAGCCCCAGAACGACCGGCGGCAGCGGAAACTTGAGCCGGTCCATGACCCACCCGATCGCGCCAAAGCCCAGCATAAGGTAGACGTCGAACATGCGGCCGTGAATCGTGTACACGCCGATCAGCATGAGCACAATAATGACCGCCCCCAGCAGTGGGCGCGGCAGGTTCAGAAGTCGCGCGAAGGAGTTGGTCGCCAGCGACCCGCCGAGCAGGACCAAGAGGATCGCGCCGAACAGGAATTGCCACATGAAGCCGAAAACGATGTCGGGATTGTCCCGGAACAGCATCGGGCCGGGTTGCAAACCATGCACCAACAGGCCGCCCAGCATGACCGCCGCGACGGCGGTCCCCGGGATGCCGAGGGTCAATGCTGGGATCAGCGCCGAAGCTGTGTCGGCATTGTTTGCGACCTCGGCCGCGGCTACGCCCTCGGGCTCCCCTTCTCCCCAGGTCTCGGGAGTCTTCGAGGTGCGGCGCGCCTCGTTGTAGGACATGAAGGCCGCCATGGACCCGCCCGCACCGGGCAGGATGCCGATCCAGATGCCGATCAGCGACCCGCGGAGCCATGTCTTCCAATAGGATTTCATGCGCGGCAGGGCCTTCCAAATTGACTCTGTCCCCAGTTTGGAACTGTTGACGCCATCGGTTTTCAGCGGGGTTTCGAGCAGGTCTATCACCGGCGGCAGCGCATAAAGGCCGACCAGCAGGATCACGATGTTGATGCCGTCCAGCATTTCCAGTCGGCCAAATGTAAAGCGGTCATTTCCAAAGATCGGGTCCGAGCCGATCACCGACACGAAGACGCCGAAACAGGCCGAAATCAGGCCCTTCACCGGGTTACCCCCCAGGAGGAAGATGATCGAAGCAAGGCCGAAGACTGCAACCCAGAACACCTCGGAGGGGCCGAACAGCAGCGTCACTCTGGACAGCGGCGGCGCCAGCAGCATCAGCGCAAAGGCCGAGGCGATGCCGCCGATGGACGATGACACGACCGCGACCTGCAACGCGAAGCCGCCCTCGCCCCTTTGCGCCATCGGGTAACCGTCAAAGGTGGTGGCAACGGCGGCGGGGGTGCCGGGGATGCGCAGCAGCACGGCCGGGATCGCGCCTCCATACATCGCGCCATTGTAGATGCCGGCCATCAGGCCCAGCGCCACCAGCGGCTCCAGCCCGAAGGTGAAGGGCACCAGCACCGAGATTGCCATGGTGGCGGAGAGGCCGGGCATCGCGCCGACCACGATGCCCGCGATCACGCCGATCACCACGGCGATGAAGTTCGTCAGGGCAAAGACGTTCGGCAGGGCGTGGAGAAGGTCGTTATACATGGCTCAGCGCCCCAACAGACGGCCGGTGGGGAAATCCTGCGACATCCCAAAATCGAAAATCGCCCAGATCGTACCGACCACGATCACCGTCGCGATCAGGAGGCCCAAAGGGCTGCGATAACCAAAGATCCACGCGACCAGCGGGATGGTTACGGCGGTACTGACGTAAAAACCAATGAAATCGGTCGCCAGCGCATAGGCGACGATCAGTAGAAAGGCGCCGATCACCCGCTTGGGCGATTGCGTCATGGGCGTTGCGGGAACGCCCTCCCCGGCCCTGCGCTGATCGGCCAACAGCAGCAGGGACGACAGAACAATCAGGCCGATCAGCATGACGGCGGGCAACAGCGCCGAAATCGCGCGCAGATCGGAGGTCGGGACGAGGAACCCGGCGGCGACCACGATGATGCCGAGCGCAGTCAGGGTCTCGGGCCGGGTAAGGCGGGATTTGCGGCTCTCGGGCATGGGTTGGCTCTTGATGTCGGCAAAGGAGTGCGTGAGGGGCGAACCCCCTCACGCGCGCGGCCTTAGTTCCAGGGGGTGGTTTCCCACACACCCTTCGCGAGGTCATACAGGTCCGACGTCAGCTGTTTGAAATCGTCGCCGATCACGACTTCGACCGGATTGGCGGTCGCGGCCATCGCGTCGAGGAATTCCTGATCGCCGGACAGCTGGGAGAAGGCGTTCATCAGCTTCTGACGGACATCGTCAGGCAGTCCGGCGGGGGCGATGAAGCCTCGCATCGAGCCGTTCACCAGATCGAGACCCTGCTCCTGGAAGGTCGGCAGGTCGGGCGCGAATTGCGAACGCTCCTTGGTGGCGACACCCAGCACGTTCAGTTGGTCCTGGAACTCGGCCACCTCGGAGATGTTCAGGATGCCCATGGCGACATGGCCACCCAGCAGTGCGGTACGCGCCGGAGCAGACCCCTTGAAGGGCACGATCGTGAACTCGGTCCCGGTGGCGTTCTGCAGCTTGATGAGAGCGAAATGGTCGTCTCCGCCGAGGCTCGACATGCCGACGGTGATCGCACCGGGATTGGCCTTGGCCTCCTCCAGCAACTTGTCGAGGGTATCGAGCCCGCTTTTCTTGGACGTCACGATCACGTTGGGATCGTTCACCACGTTGGCGAGGTAGGTGAAGCTGTCCCGGTCGTAATCCGCCTTGCGGTCGATGGTGCGTGCCATCATGCCCGGCAGGTTGAAGGTGCCCAGCGTGTAGCCATCCGGCGCGGCATTCGCCGCTTCGGTCACGCCGATCTGGCCGGAGGCGCCCGGCACATTCTTTACGACGACGCTTGCGCCTTCGCCTAGGTATTTTTCGATGAAGGGCGCCGCGGTACGGGCCATCACATCGGTGCCGCCGCCAGCAGAATATCCGACTATCACTTCGATTGGCTTTTCGGGGTAGCCCTGTGCGAGCGCCGCACCTGCGGCGAGACACATCGCACCTGCGATGGCGGTCTTCTTGAAGATGTTGTGCATGTTACTCCTCCTCTTGATATGAGTTTTCAGTCTTCGGGCAGGGCGCAGCCGCGATCCTTGAGCGCGCGGTCGACCCAGCTCCGATCGTTGGTGCCTGCTTCGATATCGGCCATCTGCTTGATCTCGGCGGCGGATTTCGCCTGGGTGGCTTTCAGGATCGTCTCGGCCTCGTCGAAAGGCACGCACAGAACGCCGTCGCTGTCGCCGATAATGATGTCGCCCGGGTGGATCACCATGCCGTCGATCGCAATTGGCACGTTGACTTCGCCGGGGCCGTCCTTGTACGGGCCGCGATGGGTGACACCGGCCGCCCATGTTGGCAGGTTGGTTTCCCGGAAGTTGTCCAGATCGCGGATCGCGCCGTTGATGACGAAGCCGACGACACCTTTCTTGATCGCATAGGCTAGCATGAGTTCGCCGATCAGCGCGTTGTCCAGCGCACCGCCCGCATCGACGACGATCACGTCACCAGGGACGGCCCGGTCGATCGCTGCGTGCAGCATCAGGTTGTCGCCGGGGCGCGCCTTTACCGTCAGTGCGACCCCCGCCATACCACCCGAGCTGTGCATCGGACGCAGGGTCGTCCCGGCGGCGGTCATGCGCGACATGCTGTCGGACACGTTGGCCACGGGCAGCTTGGCAAATTCGGCGACGATATCGTCGGGTACAACGCGGTCGCGTTTGAGGATTCGGAACCCGATGGTCATGGTCACTTCTCCACAGCGGCCGGCTCAGCTTGGGCGGCAGCCAGCAATTTGCGATTGATGATTCGTTCAGAGGCTATGGGCTGGCCGTCGAGAATCTGGAAGATCCCTCGCACTGCATCGACGCCGACACGCGCGCCTGCTTCACGGGTCACGCCGCCGATATGCGGGGTAAGCACAATTTCCGGCACGGCGAAAAACGGATGGTCGGTCGCAGGCGGTTCAACGGCGAATGTATCGAGACCGGCGCCCGCCAAATGCCCGGACCGGATCGCGGCGACCAGAGCCGCCTCGTCGATCAGACCGCCGCGTGCCGTGTTGATGACGTAGGCGCCTTTGGGCATCAGCTCGATGGTTTCGGTGTTCAGGAGGCCGCGCGTCTTGTCGCTCAACGGGCAATGCAGGGAGAGGATGTCCGACTGGGCCAGCATGTCCTCGACCGAGGTGCAGCGGGTGACGCTCAACGCCTCGAAGGTACTGTCAGGCGCGTAAGGGTCAAAACCCACCAAGGTCAGCCCCAGCCCCTTGGCCATGCGGCCCGTGGCCTGCGCAATCGCGCCCATGCCCATCAGCCCCAAGGTTGACCCGGCAATCTCGTGCCCCGAGAAACCCGGCTTTTCCCAGCGCCCGGCGCGCAGCCCCGCATCCAGCGGCAGGACTCGCTTCACCGTTGCCAGCAGCAGCGCAATGGCGTGTTCGGCGACGGAAACCGCGTTTGCGCCAGTCGCGACCAGCACGGGAATGCCCCGGTCGGCAGCGGCCTGAATGTCGATATTGTCTACCCCGACCCCGTGTTTCGAGATCACCTTGAGCTGCGGCGCCGCATCCATCACGGCGGCATCCAGTCGACCCATACGGGATACGATGCCTACGGCGCCAGTCTGCTGCAGAAACTCTGCAATTACAGCGCTGTCGGCGTAGGCCGGGGTATGCACCGTTCGATAGCCGCGATCTGCCACCAGACCGGCGGCCGCCGGATCGAGGTCAGGTCCCGTGACGAGGATTGTCTTGCTCATCGCGCGTGTCTCCACAGCGCCCCGAAGCGTCGGCGGCGTGCCATTTCATGTCTCCGTCTGTCAATTGGCCCCGCAGCGGTCTCCCGAACCGGACTGTGGGTATCCTCCTTAATGGCGATCGTAACGCAAAGAATGTCTTCACAAAAACGCGTAATTCTGGTTATTATATTTAGAAAAACTGGATTTGATGATGGACACTCGACAGCTGAAGACCCTTTTGGCCATCCAATCCCACGGCACCTTTGCGCAGGCGGCGGACGTGGTAGGTCTGACACCTTCGGCCGTCAGCCAGCAGGTTCACGCGCTGGAGGATGAGCTGCGTGTGACCATCTTCGATCGCAGCAGCCGGCCGCCTCGGACCACGCCCGAGGGACTTCAGGTCATTGAAATGGCTCGGGATATCCTGCGGCGCGAAGAGGACACAAAGGCGAGCCTGCGCGGCGACCAGATCGCCGGGACGCTGATGCTGGGGTCGGTCCGGACGAGCGCACTGAACCTGCTGCCGCGGGCGCTGGTGCAAATGCGCCAACGCTATCCTGATCTCAAACCTAACCTTCGGGTTTCACTGTCCTCGCCGCTGATTGCAGACGTGGCCGGCGGCCGGCTCGACGCCGCCATCGTCGCAGAACACCTGGGAATCCCCGATACACTAAGGTGGAGTCCTTTCCTGCGAGAACCGCTCATGTTGATCGCGCCAAGCGAGATCAAAGTAAGCGACCCGATCGAAATGTTGAACACGAGCCCATATATTCGCTTTCGAAGCCCCGTGCCGCTAGCCAACCTGATCGACACTGAACTCTCCCGTCTTGGGGTGGTGACGAACGATGTGGCCGAAATCGACACGATAGGTTCGATCGTCACCTGCGTGCGACAAGGTCTGGGCATATCCGTGGTGCCTCATGTTGCCCTTCAGGAACCCGAGGATCAGAACATCACGCGCCTTCCATTCGGCAACCCGCAGGTGAATCGCCAGGTCGGCATCATTGAAAGAACCGCAGCGCCGCGTGCTGAAATCATCGCGCGGCTGCACGCCGTTCTCGCGGAACTCTGCGGGGAACATGGCGTCAACCGCCCGGCAAGATCCTGACCGTCACGATTCGCCTGAGGTGCAATACGAGCTCGATAAACCTATCGACCAACGAACCTGAGAAATGGCAGCTAATCATCACACGTGATCGAAAACCGGACAGACCGTCAACGGCGCCCAATCGACCGTTCGCCGGTTGAGGCTTTCATGACTGCTAATGGCACAAAGCGGACTATTTCCGGACGATCCCCAGATAACCGCCCATGAACCCAAAGCCGACCATTTAGGACCAGGAGACATTTCCGCCACGTGCCTAGGGCGGACACCGGCCAGATTTCGCGCGACGATACGCTATCAGGCGAAGCATGACCCAGGAATTGTATTCGGATTGTCCAGCTTCACCTCGAAATCCATCCGATCCAGGACATCGGCGCGCAGATCGATGCCCGGAGCGACTTCGGTCAGCCATAATCCGTCGTGCCTCAGGGCGAAGACCGCGCGTTCGGTGACATAGAGGATGTCCTGGCCCTGCCGGATCGCCTGGGCGCCCGAGAAGGTGATCTGGCGAACGCGCTCGACGAGCTTCCTGACAGCGCCATGCGCAGAGATCACGAGCTCGCCGCCGCTTGCGGCGATGTCGGCGCCCTTGGCGTCGAACGTGCCGCAGAACACGACCTTGCGCGCATTTTGGGCAATATCGATGAAGCCGCCGGGCCCGACCGGTAACCCACCAAGCTTCGAAGCATTCACATTGCCCTCGCCGTCGAACTCGCCGAAACCGAGAAAGGCGATATCCAGCCCGCCACCGGAATAGAAATCGAACTGCGACGGTCCGTCGATCATGCAGGACGGATTGCGCGCATAGCCGAACAGATTGCCTGTCAGCAGCGTCCCGCCATAGGTCCCGTGCTCGATCGTCTGGTAGTAGCGGTGCTGGTCACCGTCGGCGGCGACGAGCGAGGCGATCTCGTCGGGAATGCCGAACCCGTAATTGACGACCATGCCGTCAAGCAGCTCCTGGCGGGCGCGCCGCGCGATGATCTGGCGCACGGACGGCGCCGGCGGCTGCGGACGCGCTTCGGCGGCGTGCTTCTGCCCGGAAATCGCCGGATCGTAGACGATGTCATATCCTTGGCGCTGGGCCGGATCGACGACGATTGCATCGACGATGGCCGACGGAATGCGCACCTGGCGTGCGCCAAGCGCGCCGGCGGGCACCTTTTCGCGGACTTGGAAAATCACCTTGCCGCCACTGTTGTGGACAGCCGCGGCCATCGCATAGGTGTCGACATTGGCCGGCTCCTCGTCGAGGCTGATATTGCCCTCCTCGTCGGCGATCGACCCCTTCAGCAGGCAGGCATTAACAGGGAACGGCAGGTACCGGAGATACTCCTTGCCATCAATTTCCAGTATCTCGCTGAGACCGCGCCGGGAGACATCGTTCATCCGCCCCCCTTCCACGCGCGGATCGACGAAGGTGCCGAGGCCGACATGGGTGATGAGACCGGGGCGACCGGCAGCAATCTCGCGCATCAGCTGCATGGATACGCCACCGGGCAGCACATAGGCCTCGATCTCGTTTTCGGCCGCCATACGCTGCATCTCGGGGGACCAGACCCAGTGGCCGCCGATCACCGCTGCGACCATGCCCTTGTGGGCGAAGCGGTTCATGCCGGTCTTCTTGCGGTTGCCGATCCCGAGAGCATGCACGACAGTCAGGTTCCGCGGATGGCCGGTCTCGAGGAACCGCTTTTCGATCTGTTCGTGCAACAGCATCGCTTCGCAAAGACCGCCACCCCCGCCGACAAGACCGAGCGTCGCGTCGTCGGGAACGAGTGAAACGGCCTCGGCCGCCGTCACGAAACGCGCCATGGTCAGGC
The DNA here is from genome assembly GCA_002706335.1 of Ahrensia sp. Lineage (GTDB taxonomy): Bacteria > Pseudomonadota > Alphaproteobacteria > Rhizobiales > Rhizobiaceae > Oricola. Next base: position 34,345 of record PAKZ01000005.1, on the reverse strand, counting down.
TCCGAACGGATCGAAGGCGGACGCACCGCCCTTCAGCAACGATTTCGCGACGACACTGCGATGGATCTCGCTGGCACCGTCAAAAATACGGTAGATGCGCGCGTCGCGGTAATAGCGCTCGATCGGCAGGTCTTTGGAAAAGCCCATGCCGCCGTAGATTTGCATGGCACGGTCGACCACGCGGCCTAGCGTCTCGGATGCCTGGACCTTGAGCATCGAGATCTTGGCGCGCGGATCCATGCCCTGGTCCATCTGCCATGCGCATTCCCACAGCGCCGTGCGCGCGGCATTGATCTCGATGGCGCTATCAGCCAGCATTTGCTGCACCATCTGGAACTCACCGATGGCCTGGCCGAACTGACGTCGGTCGCGGGCATAGTCGAGCGTCATCGACAGCACCTTGGTGGCCTTGCCGATGGACCGCGCCGCAACCTGCGCCAGCCGCACGCGCCCCAAAACGGAGAGCGCCAGCTTGAGCCCGCCGCCCTCCTCGCCGAGCAGGTTCTCGTCGGTCAGTTCCACGTCGTCGAAATGCAGCTCCAGATGCGACGTGCCGCGGATGCCCATCATCGGCTGGTCGCGCCCGACCGTGAAGCCCGGCGTGCCCTTGTCGACAAGGAACATGGAGATGCCGCGATGGCCCTTCTCCGGATCGGTCACAGCGGTCACGACGAAGAAGTCTGAGAAGGCCCCGTCGGAGATGAAGTGCTTCATCCCGTTGAGGATCCACTTGTCGCCGTCGCGCCGTGCGCGCGTCTTGATGCCGGCGGCGTCCGACCCGGCTCCGGGCTCGGTAAAGGCGATGGAACAGACGCGGTCGCCGCTGACCGCCGGCGCCAGCCAGCGATCCACCTGGGCGCCCGTACACGACAGCAACACCTCGTAGACATTGCCGAAGGCGCGCCGGATCAGGATGTCGGTCGTATGGCCGAACTGTTCCTCCACCAGCATGGATTCCAGAATCGATAGGCCGCCGCCGCCATGTTCTTCAGGGATGTTCATACCGTACAGGCCGAGCGCACGCGATTTCTCGAAAATGTCACGCGCAGTCTCGGGCGTAAGGACGCCAGTTTCCTCGAGCTTGTCTTCCAGCGGCGTGAGTTCGTTCCTGATGAACTCGCGCACGGTCTCGACCAGCATGCGTTGTTCGTGGGTCAGCGAAAAATCCATGAGGGCATATTCTCTTGCTTGTTGTGTCAGCGCAGCGGGGAAAGGCTCAACGGCCTGAGGATCTCGTGCTCCCCTGCCCCGCTCGCGCCGGCGAGGAGTGTGTCGGCGAGCCCCGACGACAGGGTGATGTAATGGCCCGTATCGGCACCGCTCAGAACCTCGAAAAGGGCGATTGTCCGCTCGTTGGCGGCCGGCTTGTCACGATGGATCGCCAGCGCGTGCAACGTGTCGGCGAACATCGCGGCCTCTGGCGTCTGATTTGCATGGACGGTCCTCCTTTCGGCGACGACGCGCTCCACCGACCCGCTGCCATGCACCATCTTGAGAAACCGGTTCTGCTGGCCGACGACATCGACGAAGGCGCCCGGAATGAAACCGGTCATCCATGCCTCGTCGCGGGAAAGGTTGGCGCGGCAGCGCTCGCGATCGGCAAAATCGTCGTAGATCCAGAGATGCTGGATCCGGTTGAGGCGCCCGCTTTCGGTCATCCAGTAACCGCCAAGCGGCAGGCTCGCGGTCACGAGGCCGACGCCGTTTCTGCGGAAATTGTCCAGATATACAGGTGCCTTGGCCGGCTTCAGGTCATAGGTTCGCAGCTCGAATAGCATCTGCCCACCGCCCTCCCGATTGCGGTATGGGAAGATTTACGACAGGCCGTATCCAGTTAAATGGACGATCGGAGCATTGTGTTGGACATTCCGCGCGGCTCACCGGCTGACACGCTGGGTCGCCGCGGCATTGGCGCGGTAGGTGCCGGGCGGCACGCCGACGCGCTGCGAAAAGAAGCGGTTGAAATAGGCCGGATCGTCATACCCGAGCGAATGGCCGATCTCCGCGATAGTCATCTCGGTATAGATCAGGTTGCGCTTAGCCTCGGCGACGATCCGGTCATGCAGAGCTTCCGACGCGGTCTTTCCCGCGCGCACCCGGCAGGCAGCATTTAGCCGTTGCGGTGAAACGCCGAGCTCCCGGGCATAGAAGGACAGCGTCTTGTGATCGCGGAAATTGTCTTCAAGCAGCGCCTTGTAGCGGCTGACCAGCTCGTAATTGCGATCGCGGTAGCGCGGGCTGTCGATCCCGCTGTCCGACCGTCGGCGAAGCAGCACCACAAGCAGCGAGAGGAGATGCGCGCGAATGGCAGTGCGGCGACCCGGCTCCGTCCAGTTCGCCTCCTGCATGATCTCCTCGAACGCGAACTCGGCATTGATGTCGTCGTGCTCCCCTTCCCGCAATGGATAGGCGGCCGCGTGGCTGACCGTCTCGATCAGGCGCGGATCGTCCCGGGCGATGTTGCTGAGATAGGACGTGGCAACTGTCGCGACCTTGCCCTCTGTGCCCGGAAGGAAATGGATCCCGTGCACCATGCCGGCCGGCTGGACCATCAGGCATCTGGGTTCGGCGATAATGGTTTCGCCCTCGATGTCGATCGTCGCTCCACCGCCGGTGAAGAATAGCACCTGGAAATGATCGGGATGGACATGCGGATGAATTATCCAATCATGCCTCAGGGACCGTACACGGATCGGCTCGATGTGAACCGTGTCGATCTCGACGTCCTTTTCCTCGTCGCCGTAGAGATAGAAGTGCGGGACCGGCATAATCTTGTTCATGCTCACGGGCTCCCCCTCCCGTTGGCGATCTCCGCGCGGCGGGATCACCTGCAACGAATTGTCCAACAAATTCCCGTCCGTGTCCATTGGCGCGAAGACCGTTCGGCGACCTTAATCGGCGACGCCATCCAGGCCGAATTGGGGAGGACCATGAGCACGCGACCGACGAAATCGGAAACCTATGACATCGTCGTCGTCGGATCCGGCGCGGCCGGAATGTCGACCGCCATCACCGCGAGTAAACTCGGCGCCAGCGTCGCGATCATCGAGAAGGAACCGGTGTTCGGCGGCACCACCGCCTTCTCCGGCGGCGTTCTGTGGATACCACTGAACCATCACGCGAAAGATGCCGGCGTTAACGACGATCGCGAGGCAGCCATCACCTACATGAAGGAGGAGACCGGCAATTTTTACGATGCAGCCGCTGTCGAAACCTACATCGACACCGGCCCGGAGATGCTCGAGTTCTTCGAGCGCGAAACGGCGGTCAAATTCGTGCCGACCCTCTATCCGGATTACCACCCCGACCAGCCCGGCGGCGTCGATGTCGGGCGCGCCGTGCTCGCCGCGCCGTTCGACACCTCCGCGCTCGGCGACAACCTGAAGCGCCTGCGCCCGCCTCTGGCGACCATCACCTTCATGGGGATGATGTTCAATTCGTCCAATGCCGACATCAAGCATTTCTTCAACGCGACGAAATCGCTGACATCCTTCGTCTATGTTGCGAAACGGTTACTTGCCCATTTCGCCGAGGTGGCACGCTACGGGCGCGGCGTACAGGTGACATCCGGCAATGCGTTGGCGGCCCGCCTCGCCAAGAGCGCCTTCGATCTTGGCATCCGGGTCTATACCGATACGCCGGCCGAGGAGTTGCTCGTCGAAGACGGACGGGTCACCGGCGTCCGGGTTCCCGGCGCGACGCTGACCGCGCGCAAGGCCGTCGTGCTGGCATCGGGCGGTTTCGCGCACGATGTGGAAAAGCTGCAGAAAGCCTATCCGCATCTCAGGCGCGGAGGCGAGCATTTCAGCCCCGTTCCTGAAGGCAACACGGGGGACGGCATCCGTCTCGCCGAAGCCATAGGCGGCGATGCGCCGATAGAGTTCAAGGACACGTCCGCATGGATGCCAGTATCCAAGGTGCCAATGGGCAACGGCAAGTTCGGCGCCTTCCCGCATCTCCTCGACCGCTACAAGCCCGGCATCATCGCCGTCCTGAAGAACGGCAAGCGGTTCACCAACGAGAGCGAAAGCTACCACGATGTCGGCGCGGCATTGACGAGGGCCTGCGAGGGCCAGTCCGAAACCGCGGCCTGGCTCATCTGCGACCACACCACGATCCGCAAATACGGCCTCGGTTTCGCCAAGCCCGCACCCGTGCCGCTGTCGAAGTACATCGCCAATGGTTACATCCAGAAAGGCGCGACGCTGGCTGAACTCGCCGGACGCGCCGGCATTGACCCTGCCGACCTCGAATCCACCGTTGCCGCCTACAATGAACATGCTGTCCGTGGCGAAGACCCCGAATACGGCCGCGGGCGCACCGCGTTCAACCGCTACCTGGCAGATCCCGAACACAAGCCCAATCCCTGCGTCGGCCCCATAGAGAACGGCCCCTACTACGCGCTGAAGATCATTATGGGCGATCTCGGCACTTTTGACGGCCTGAAGACCACTGTGAACGGACAAGTCCTGACGAAGGACAGCACGGCCATCGAGGGCCTCTACGCTGCCGGCAACGACCGAGCCTCGATCATGGGCGGCAACTATCCGGGCGCCGGCATCACGCTCGGACCGGCCATGACCTTCGGCTACATAACCGGCCGCCATCTCGCGGAGCAAAGCTGATGACGGACTGGCTTGGGATCGACGGCAAGATCGCTGTCGTCACGGGCGCCGCCGGCGGTATCGGCAAGGCCATCGCTGCGGCCTTTCGCGAAGCGGGCTGCAAGGTCGCCGTCCTCGACATCAACCGGGATGCGGCCCGCGCGGTCGCCGCCGAACTCGGCAAGGACGCGCTCGCCATCGGCTGTGACGTCACCAGCGCCGACAGCGTTTCGGCGGCGGCGGCGGTCGTCGCGGAGGCCTTTGGCGACGCGGACATCCTCGTCAACAACGCGGCCTACCTCTCGCCGGGCAGTCTGGACGAAGTGGACGTGGCGGCCTGGCAAAGGATGCTCGACGTCAATCTGACCGGCTATCTGCGCTGCGCGCAGGCGTTCGGCGCGCCGATGCTGGCGCGCGGTTCCGGCGCGCTGGTCCATATCGGCTCGATATCGGGCAATCACCAGCAGGCGTTCTCCAACGCCTATTCGGCGTCAAAAGCGGGTGTCTCTATGCTGTCGCGACAACTGGCCTATGAATGGGGCCCGCGGGGCGTGCGCTCCAACGTCGTTAGCCCGGGTCTGGTGCGGACAGCCCTGTCGGAAGCGTTCTATACCGATGAGAAAACCAGGGCCGCGCGCGAAAAAGTCGTTCCGCTGCGCCGAATCGGCCGGGTGGATGACATTGCCGATGCGGTGCTCTACTTCGCCTCCGAGCGCACGTCCTATGTGACCGGCGAGGAGATCATCATCGACGGAGGCTACGCGCAGACGCTGATGAGCCACGTTCCACGTCCCGGCTTCAATGATGACTGACCGGCCAACCACCGTCATCACCGGAGGCGCTGAAGGCATCGGATGGGCGATGGCGCGGCTGTTCGCGGAGCGCGGCCACCTTGTCGTAGTCGCCGATCTGGACCCGGAGAAAGCCGAAGCCCGTGCGGCAGAGCTCGGGCGGGATTGCAACGGGATCGGATGCGACGTGACGCGCGAGGAGGACGTGAAGCGTCTGGCGGCTTCGCTGCCGCGCTGTGACGTCCTGATCAACAATGCCGGCATCGGCGACAGCGCCCGGCCGACCCTGGAACAGGATATCGGCCACTTCCGCGCGGTGCTCGACGTGCATCTGGCGGGCACATTCCTATGCTCGCGCGAAATCGGTCGCCTGATGATCGCGCAGGGCGCCGGCGCCATCGTCAACATCTCTTCGATTGCGGGGCTGGACGGCATTCCCGGTCGCAACGCCTACGGGGCTGCCAAGGCGGGCATCGCGATGATGACGAAATCACTGGCTTGCGAATGGGCAACCCATGGCGTGCGCGTCAACGCGATCGCGCCCGGCTATACGCGCACCGCGCTGGTGGACAAGCTGGCCGCCGACGGGGCACTCGATCTCGGCAAGATAAGGCGGCGCAGCCCGATGGGGCGCCTGGTGGAACCCGTCGAACTGGCTGAGGCGGCATGGTTTCTCGCCTCGCCCGCTGCCAGCGCCATCACCGGCATAACCCTCAGCGTCGATTGCGGCTGGGCTGCATTCGGCGCCGCCGGCGATGCGAGCGCCGGCTGAGTTCGGGGTCTTCGGTTCACGCAGCACTCACACCGAAACAGCAAGGCCTTGACCGGAAGATCCGATCAGGCGTGCTCCTCCTCCTCGATATGGCCGCCGAGGAACAGGTGGCCGACACGCGGGTCGTCGAGAAGCTTCTGCGCCTTGTCGTGCATGCGCGTCTGACCGAGCTCGAGCACAAGTCCGTAATCGGACATCGCCAGCGCCGACTTCGCGTTCTGCTCCACCATCAATATGGTCACACCCTGATCGCGCAGCATCTGCAGCGTCCGAAAGACTTCCTGAACGAGATTCGGCGACAGGCCGATTGACGGCTCGTCGATCAGGATGAGCTTCGGGTCGAGCAGCAGCGAGCGCGCCACTTCGAGTTGCTTCTGCTGACCGCCTGACAGTTCGATCGCCTTGCGGTTGCGGAACTCCCGCAGCATCGGAAACTGGTCCATCACCTTGTCGATGCGCTGACGCAGCAGGTCCTGGTCCTTGGCGGTGATCCCGCCGAGTTCCAGGTTGTGATAGACGGATAGCTGCGGCACCACGTTGCGTCCCTGCGGGACATAGGTCACGCCGTGGTCGATCATCTGCTTAGGGGTCTGACGCGTCACGTCCTTGCCGTCGAGCAGGATCTGCCCGGAATGGATATTGAGCAGCCCGAATATCGCTTTGAAGACGGTGGACTTGCCGGCCCCGTTGGGGCCGATCACGGTGGTAATCGAGGCAGGCGGGATCTCGAAGGAGACGCCATTGAGGATGGTTATCTTGCCGTAGCCGCCGTAGAGGTCCTTGATTTCCAGCATGGTTAGCCTCCCAGATACGCGTCAATGACCTGCTGGTTCGCGCGGATCTCGTCCGGCGTCCCTTCGGCGATAATCGCGCCTTCCGCGAGCACGATGATCCGGGTGCACAGGGACATGACGAATTCCATGTTGTGTTCGATCACCACGAATGTCGTGTCATGGGTCTCGTTATAGGCCCTGAGCCGATCCTTCAGATTGCCGAGCATGGTCAGGTTTACACCGCCTGCCGGTTCGTCCAGCAGCACCAGCGACGGACCGGCCATGAATGCCATCGCCGCGTCGACCAGTTTTTGCTGGCCATAGGAAAGCGACCCGGCAAGCGCATCGCGCAGATGGCCGAGGCGGAAGAACTCGATCATCTGCTCGGCTTCGGCGGTCAATCCGGCGTCCGACGGGCCGAAGAGCCGGCTCAGCATCGAGCCGTGATGCTCCTGCCCTGCCAAAATGATGTTGTCGATCACCGACATTTGCGGGAAGACGGAGAGCTGCTGGAAGGTGCGGCCGACGCCGAGCTTGTTTAGGTCGCAGGCGCGCATGCCATTGACATCGCGCCCGTTCACCTCGACACGCCCCGTATTCGGCTTTAACTGGCCGAGCACGCAGTTGAACAGCGTCGACTTGCCGGACCCGTTCGGGCCGATAAGACCGAGCATCTCGCCCTTTCGGACCTCGAAGCTCACATCTCGAACGGCATGGATGCCACCGAAAGATTTCGAAATCCCCTGGACGTTGAGAACGACGCTCATAGCTGCGCCCCCTGTGCCATATCCTTGCGCACCTCAGGCTTTCCGCGGAACCTCGCCAACAACTTCTCGCCGAGGCCGATCAGGCCGCCCGGAGAGAAGACCATCAACACGATGACGAGGAAGGCGTAGATCATCAGGTAATAGCCTTCGGTGAAGCGCAGCAGTTCGGGAAGAATGATGACCACCGCCGCGCCGAGGATCGGCCCGAAAAAGAAGCCCGCGCCGCCCACGACAACCATCAGCAGCATCTTCAGCGAATGGATGAGCCCGAAGGAACCGGGCTCGATGAACTGGACGAGCGGCGTCATGATCGCCCCGGCGAGGCCGCCGAAAGCGGAGCCGATGGCGAATGCGAGCAGCGTCATGCGGCGGATGTCGACGCCGAGGCTGTTTGCCCGGATCGGGTTCTCGCGCAGAGCCTTGAAGGCCCTGCCCCATGGCGAATGGACGATCCAGGCCAGCACGGCTGCCGATAGGACGAAAAGAACCAGCGTGAAATAGTAGAAATCGATCTGCTTGCCGGTGTCGTAGAAACCGAAATCGGGCCGCGGCATGCCGACGAGACCGAACGAGCCGCCTGTCAGCCATTCCTCGTTGCGTAGGACGAGGAAGACGAGCGTGTTGAACGCGAGTGTCACGAAGGCGAGGAAGTGATGCTGGACACGCAATGCCGGGTAGCCGAGCAGAAGCCCGATCACGAAGGTCGTCAGCACGGCAAGGGGCATGGCCGCCATCCAATGCCAGCCGTTCAGCGTCAATAGAGCGGTGACATAGGCGCCGATGCCCATGAAGGACGCCTGCGCCAGCGAGACCTGGCCTGCGTAGCCGAGAGTCAGGTTCAGCCCCATCGCGCCAATGGAGAACATCAGCCAGGAGCACAGGACATAGATGATGTAGTTCTTCTGCCCCATCGGAGCCAGCGCGAGGAGCACGATCCCGACGACCGCGAAGATGAGTGTTTTCCGGGTCATACTGCGCGCCCTTCCGAAGTGCCCATGATGCCCTGCGGACGCACGAGAATGATCACGATCAGCAGGATGAGCGGCATCGCCTGGCGGTATTCCGACGACACGTAGGTTGCCGACAGATTGTCGATCACGCCGATCAGCAATCCGCCGACGAGCGCGCCGCGGATCTGGTTGAACCCGCCGACGATCGCTGCGATGAAAGCGACGAGACCGAGCACTTCGCCATTTGAGAATTTCGCCAGATAGACCGGCGTGATCAGGACCGAGGCGATCGCCGCCAGCGCCCCGTTGATCAGAAAGGTGTAGAGCACCATCCGCTTGATATCGACGCCGAGGATCTGCGCGACGTCCGGGTTCTGCGCGGTCGCCTGCATGCAGCGCCCCGTCCGCGTCTTCTGGAGGAATAACTGCAGCGCGACGATCGTCCCCATTGCGATGGCGAAATTGGCAATGTCCGACACGGATATGGATGCGCCCAGAAAGGTCAGTACATCAGCGGGAAACAGGCTTGGGAACGGTTGGCCGAGAGGCGAATAGAGTTCCTTCACGCTCTCCTTCATCAACAGTCCGAGCGCGATGGTGGCGATGACCAGCGGCAATGTCCCGTGCCGCATCATCGGATCGACAACCAGCTTCTTGAACACTGCGCCGAGCACGATCACCGAGACGACTATCGCGAACAGGATGGAGAGCCAGAACGGCATGCCGGCCCAGTTCATGAAGGCCAGTACGAAGAAGGCCGGTATCATGACGAACTCGCCCTGGGCGAAGTTGATCGTCTGCGAGGCTTGCCACAACAGCGTAAAGCCGACTGCCGCCAGGGCGTAGATCGCGCCGGCCGATAGCCCGGAGACCAGTATTTGGATGAATTCGGACATGCGCCCTCACCTGATTTCGGGAGCGGAGGCGCGGGCGACGCCGTGACCGGGCCGCCCGCGGTATGCACAATCAGTTCGCCGGAAGCGTCTTGGTGATCTGCTGCTTGCCGTCGATGACTTCTACGAGGAAGCTTTCGCGCGACACCTCGCCCGTATCGTCCCAGCACACATCCATCAGGATATTCGGATGCGACGCCGCGTCGAGGCACAGACCGTGCATCGTTTCGGCGAACTTCTCGCGGTCGAATTCGCCGATTTGCTCGGTGACGTATTTGACCGTCCAGGCGCCGATATAGCCCTTGATCGCGTTGTGGTCGGCCTTGTAGCCGAAGCGCTCTTCGAACTTCTTGGACATTTCCTGGATGGCGGGCACAGGCGCATCGGCGCTGAGGCCGACATGGCCGAATGCGCCATTGGCGGCTTCTCCGGCAAGGTCGATGACCTTCTGGGAAACGAGAACCGTCTCGCCGCCGATCGGCACGCCGACATCCTGCTTGTCGGCTTCGATCAGGAAGCGGGCGCTTTCCTCTTCTGTCATGTAGGCGAAGATAGCATCTGCCCCTGCCGCCTTGATCTTTGCTACGTCAGCGGCAAAGTCGACCTGCGCCTGCTCGGTGGGAATATCGGCGATGATCTCGATGCCCTTCTCGGCCGCGTTGGCGACGAAGGCGTCACGGCCGCCCTTGCCGAACTCGGTGTTTGCCCAGACGACGGCAACCTTCTTCGCGCCGAGACCGTCTGCATAGTAGGTGGCCACTTTCGGCATGGATTTCTGCGCGCCGAAGGACGTGCGGAAGATGTACGGATTACCCTTCGCGGTAATCGTCGGAGATTCCGAGCCGGTGAACTGCGGCATGCCGTTCTGCTGGGCGACCAGCATGTTGACCACCGTCGATGACGAATAAACCGTGCCCATCAGCACGAAGGTGCCTTCGTCGATGGCCTTCTGAACCATCGCGCGGCTATTCTGCGGGTCCGTCTGGCTGTCATAGGCCACCAGATTGACCTTCTCGCCGAGAATGCCGCCATCTGCGTTGATTTCGTCGAAGCCCATGACGACGCCGTCGTGCCAGACGGCGCCAGCTGCGGCGCCCGCACCGGACAATTCGGCCACGTCGGCGATCGTGACATCAGCATTGGCAGCTCCGGCCATCAGAGCCAGCGCGATAGCTGTGGAAGCAGTCAGTGATTTGATCATTTGGTTTCCTCCCAGATCAGTTGGTCATTCGTAAGGATTTCCAAGAAGGGCATCGACCAGCAAACCCTCCTGAGCCTTGAACATGCCGAGGCCCGGCATGGTGTTGCAGCCCTTGGACCGGGCCGCCGCGATTAGCGGCGAGATCTCGGGCTTTGTGATGACGTCGGCGACGAATTGGCCCGCATCGAGATGCTCGCAAAGAACGGGAAGCGGGTCACCCTCCTTCATGCCGAGCGGCGTCGCGTTGCCGACGATGTCATAACCGCGCGGATCGTTGCTCCCGGCCGCGACCTTGCCTGCGAACTTGTCCTCCAGCCGCGCGATCAGCGCATCGCGGCGCGCTATATCGACATCGTGGATATCCAGATGCGCCGCGCCCTGAGCGAGGAATTCATAGGCAATGGCCGACCCTGCCCCGCCCGCGCCGATCAGCAGGACGCGCTTGCCCTCGATAGTTCCGCCGGCTGCCTTGATCCCCGAAACGTAGCCCATGCCATCGGTATTATCGCCCGACCAGCCGGCGCCGGTGCGCCGCATCACGTTCACCGAATTGGCATAGCGCGCGCGCTCGGTAATCGTGGCGCAATGGCCGAGCATCGCCTGTTTGTGCGGGATAGTAGCGACGATACCTTCGAGGTTTACCAGAGCGTCGCAACCCGCCATGAACACCTCAATGTCTGCGGCAAGCACATGGCCGGGCACGACCACTGCATTGATCCCGCGCTGATGCATGTTCGCGGTTAGCAATGCCGGCGATTTCACTTGGGCGATCGGGTCGCCGATGATGATGAAGAGCTTTGTTTCGCCGTTGAGCGAAGGCATGGATCGGACGGGCTGGCCGGCTGGCGAGTTGGACATATCAACTGCCTCCCTGCACGGCTCGATTGATGCTAAAAAATTCTGCAATGCAGCACACACCCATGTTTCCTTGCAGATTTATGGGCAAGTCCGCCCATCTTTGGAATGGATTAAAGGGCCGAATGCTTGGACAAATGAATACAGTCCGGGAAACGTTCGTCCTATGCCGCGTCATCACACCGGCCCCGTTTGACGATAACGGTAGAATCGCAATGTCGCAGCGATACCCTCGCGAACGCCGGTGACGGGCAAGGCCGCAAGATGCGGCGGCAGGGTGCTACTGGCGAGATCGCCTGGTATGCGCAGCGGCGTCCCCTCGATGGTGATGTCCGCGTCGGGAATTTCCCTCTTCAACGCCTGGACGAATTCGTCCATCTCCGCGGTCTCGCCACACAGCGTGTAGGCATCCGCGCCCTCGACCGGGCTCGATATAGCCCGCACCATGATTTCCGCCACGTCGGTCACCAGCACGAAGCCGGCGCGTCCGGAAAACCGGATAGTGGCCGGCTCCCCGCGAAACGCCGCGTCGCAGGCAATCGACGGCCCGGCGGCGATACCCGAACTCTGTCCAGGCCCGTAGACGATATAGGGCCTGAAGCCGATGCTGGGGATACCGTGATCGAGCAGATAGGCGCGCGCCGCCCCCTCAATGGCCAGCTTCTGCGCGCCGTAATGGGTCATCGGGTAAGGATGGACTTCGTCGTCCGGCCCGAACACGCCGGCGGACGAGACATAGGCGATCCGGTCGATCCCGTGTATCCGCGCGGCCTCGAAGACATGCAGGCTGCCGATCACGTTGATCTGTGCCCCGCGCACCGGATCGCGCGCGCATTCCACGGTCATGACGCCGGCCAGGTGGATGATCGCGTCGCACCCTTTCGCCGCGTCGCGCACGCTGCCGTCGGTGATGTCGCCTTCGACACAGGAAATGCGGTTCGACAGCCCGGGCTCGATCTCGTCCAGCACATCCCGGTTCGGTCTCAGGTCGAACACGGTGACTTCATGGCCGTCGCGCAACAGCGCCGCGACCACGACCCGGCCGAGGAAACCCGTTCCGCCGGTGACGAGAACACGCGTCATGCCGCGATCCTCGCACTGGCGTGCCGCGCGGCGACATATCCGAATGTGATGCCCGGACCGATTGTGATGCCCGGCCCCGGATAGACCCCGCCCATGATCGAATGCATGTCGTTTCCGCAGGCATAGATGCCGCCAAGCGGCTTGTTGTCCGTACCGAGGACCTGGGCATCCGCATCCGTCTGCAAGCCCGTCGCCGAGCCGATGTCGCTCGGATATAGGCGAACCGCATAGAACGGGGCTTCGGCAAGCGCGCCCAGCGTCGGGTTCGGCCCGTGCGTCGCATCGCCATTGCCGCATTCATAGATGGTCTCGCCTCGGTGGAAGTCCTCGTCTACGCCCGTCTTGGCGAAGTCCCCCATGCGCCGCACCGTCTCTTCCAGATTGCCGGCATCGACACCGAGCTTCGCTGCGAGCTCGCGGAGCGTCGCGCCCTCGGTGAGATAACCGTCGGCGAGGAACGTCGCCCAGCCACGCCCGCCGGGACGCACCATTCCGAGCCCGTATTTCCTCAGGCCCGCCGCATCGGTGACGAGAAAGGCCGGGATCGTACCGGTACGGAACATGGCGATGGCGAATTCGTGGTAGGAGCGCGCCTCATTGGTAAATCGCTTCCCGTCCGCTCCAACAGAGATGATACCGGGTTTCGACCGGTCGAAGACGAAATGCGGGAACACGGCCATCGTCCCGTCGGGACGCCTGCGCAGCGAGACCGGCGCGAGGAAGGCGTTCTGGTCGGCACCCTCGCCGTAATGGGCGCCAAGTTTCAGCGCGATGTCGTGCAGAGCCCCGGTATGGCCGGGCGCGGAGGGGCTGTATTCGGGAGCCGGTGAAGGCAGCATTTCGGCGCGGCGTTCCGGATGACGGGCAAACCCGCCCGAGGCCAGGATGACGCCGGCGCTGACCCGGATTTCGCGCATTTGCCCGGATTTCTCGTAGGTTACGATCCGCTCGTCCGGCGTGCCGCCGATGTCGGTCACATTCGCCTCGGTGACGATCTCGACGCCGAGCTTTCGCGCCGAGAGCAGCAGCCTGCCGATCAGCGCATTGCCCATCACCAGCCGCGTGCTGCGGCCGAAACGAAGACGATCGAGCATGTACCGTCCGATCAGCCTGACCGAATAGGCCAGCGACTTCGCCGATTTCGTCATGTTGAGCAATTGCGCGATGTCGTCACGGTCGACCATCAGCCCGCCCAGGATCGTGAACTCGGGAATCGGCGGCCGAATCAGGCGCAGATCGTCGCCCAGCGGCTTGCCGTCGAAAGGCAGAGGCTCGAGCGCGCGTCCGCAAGAGGTCGAGCCCTCCAGTTCGTAAAGATAATCCGGATGAAAGGGCCGCGCGCGAAACTTTGCATCAGTCCTGTCAATGAGGGCGTGGATCGCTTCCGGCCCGGCTTTCAGGAACGCCGCCCGCAAGTCTGCGGGAGCGCGATTGCCGACGGCATTGTCGAGATAGGTCTTCGCGCGCTCCGGCGTGTCGTCGCTTCCGACCGTTTTCGCCAGCCGGGTATTCGGAACCCATGTCGTGGCCGCCGAATAGGAAGACGTGCCGCCGACATATTCCGTCTTTTCGATCAGGATCGTACGCCGACCGTCGAGGGCTGCGAAGACGGCGGCCGACAGACCTGCCGCACCCGCGCCAAGCACGGCTATGTCGTAGCGATTGCCATCTTGCGATCCTTGACCGGTCATCGGCCGCTTCCCTCCCTGGCCGGCCCGCTGCGGACTGGCGAAATCACAATTGCAGCAATTGGAAACATTTTCAACTTTAGAAATTGTTTTCTTTTTTTATGGTCATCGGCTAAGTTGCCGGCATCGGGAGGAGACATGATGGAAAGCATAGCTGTGGCCGTGGTTGGCGCCGGCATTATCGGGCGCACGCACATTGATACCCTTGCGCAGGCAGGCGGCATCCATCTGTGCGCGATTGTCGATCCGGCCCCCGCAACTGCCGAAATTGCGAAAAACCACGGCGTGCCGTTCTTTGGTGATATCGAAGCCCTGATCGGATCCGGCGCGGCGAAGGGCGTAATCGTGGCCTCGCCCAACAACACGCATGTGGAAATCGCCAGGCGGCTTCTCGACGCTGGCCTCGCCGTTCTTCTGGAAAAGCCGGTCGCGACCACCGTGGCGGAAGGGCTCGAACTCGATATGGCCGTGAAGGCTGCCGCCGCTCCGCTGCTCGTCGGACATCACCGCAGACATAATCCCATCATCAAGGCCGCCCGGAAGGCCATCTCGGAGGGCGCGATCGGTGAGCTTGTCACCGCCAACGTCAATGTGACGCTGACCAAACCGGCCGCCTATTTCGACGTTGCCTGGCGCACGCAGCCCGGCCAGGGCGGCCCTCTGCTCATCAACCTCATTCACGAGATCGACCTGTTGCGCCACTTCTTCGGCGACGTGACGGCCGTCACGGCGCTTACATCCAATGTTCGGAGACACTTAGAGGTCGAGGACACCGCGGCCGCGATCCTTGAATTCGAAGCCGGCGGCATTGCCTCCTGCACGATTACGGATGCCGCATGCGGGCCGTGGGCATGGGACGTGACCGCCCACGAGAATCCTGCCCGCTTCCCGTCGCACGACGTCTTCGCCCATGCCTATTCGGGCACCAAGGCCGGATTGAGCCTGCCGGATCTGACGTTCTGGAAACATCCCGACACGCCCGATTGGGCGCATGAGATGTCGAGCCACCGGCTGCCCTGCACCCATGCCGATCCATACATCGCGCAGCTCGAGCATTTCGCGGCGCTGATACGCGGCGAAACGGAGCCCCTGGTCTCCTGCCGCGACGGACTGGCGAACATGCAGGTCGTCGAGGCGGTGAAATCCTCGGCGCAAGAGGGCCGCCGTATCGAATTGGAGGCGATTTTCAGATGAGCAGCGCGCTTGAAAAGTCACTGGCCATCCTCGAATTGTTGGCCGAAAGCCCGGAGGGCCTGCAGGTCAGCGCAATCGCCTCGACGCTGGAGATTCCGGTTTCGGGCGTGCACCGGCAACTTCAGGAACTCGCCCGGCTCGGCTATGTCCGCCAGGAGCGAAACCACGGCAGCTATATTCTGACGATCAAGCTCGCCGCCATGGGCCTCGGCTTTCTCGGCCGCTCGGGCGTCACCGACATAGCTCAACCGATCCTCGACCGGCTGGCCGCGCAAACCGAGGAACTGATACGCCTCTCGGTCCTGGACGGCGGCGATCTCATCTGGGTCGCTGTAGCGCAAGGCGCCACCGGCGGGCTGCGCTACGATCCGGGCCGCGAACAGGGTGTTGTCGTGCATCTGGCCACATCGGCCGGCGGGCAGGCGCTGCTTGCCGCCATGACCGACGAGGAAGCTCTCACCTATGTCTCGAAGCAAGGCATGAAGCCGACTGCATTCGTGCCGGGAAGCGGCGCGCCAAGGACGATCAAGGAACTCCTCGAGGAACTCGCCGAGACGCGCAGGCGCGGCTACTCGGTTTCCGTCAATAGCTACCTCGAAGGCATGGCGGCGATGGCGGTCCCGGTGCGCTACGGCCCGCAGCACACAGTCATCGGCTGTCTCTCCGTCGCCGGCCCGTCCGTGCGGATGAATGCCGCGAAGATCGCCGAATTCGCGCCAATCCTGAGCGAGGCCGCCGGCGAACTGGGTGCCGCGGCGCATGCCTCGCAATATTTCCACAGCCTCCACCACGAACCGAAAGGCGCAAGTGGTGACCCATGATCCCTTGCCGTCCGGCCATGACTGCGACGTGCTGGTAATCGGATCCGGCGCGGGCGGGCTGGCCGCCGCGGTTACCGCGGCGTTTCACGGATTACGCGTAATCGTCGCGGAAAAGGAAGGCGTGATCGGCGGGACTACTGCCTGGTCAGGTGGCTGGCTCTGGATCCCGCGCAATCCGCTCGCCGTCGAAGCCGGGATCGTCGAAGACGAGGACGAGCCTCTTACCTATCTGCGCTCCGAAATCGGCAATCGCGTCAACGACCCGCGCTTGCAGGTCTTTCTGAAAAACGGCCCGGAAATGGTATCGTTCTTTCGCGATAACACGGCGGTCGACTGGATCGCCGGAAACACGATCCCGGATTTTCACGAATCGCCGGGCGCGGCCAAGGGCGGCAGGTCAGTCACCGCGGCGCCGTTCGACGGGCGCAAGCTCGGCGAGTGGATATGGAAGCTGCGCCCGCCGCTGGACATTGCCAGCGTGGCCGGGATGGGCATCGCCGGCGGCTCCGACATGAACCATTTCCTCAACGCGACGCGAAAGCCGGCGTCGCTGGTTCACGTGCTGCGCCGCTTCACACGCCATTTTTCCGGCATGGTCCGCCATGGCCGCGGCATGGATCTCGTCGCCGGCAACGCCCTTGGCGCGATGCTGCTGCGCTCCGCGCTCGATCTCGGCGTGAAATTCCGCTGCGACGCGCCGGCAACGGATCTGCAAATCCGCGACGGTGTTGTGACTGGTGCGATCTGCGGCGGCGAAACCATCATCGCCCGCCGCGGCGTGGTGCTGGCGTCAGGCGGTTTTCCGCATGATTATCAACGCATTGCGGCAATGTTTGAACACGCGCCGAACGGCACTGAGCACCATTCCGCCGCACCGCGCTCGAATACCGGCGACGGTCTTCGCATCGCCGAGAAAGCCGGCGCGCGCGTGGCCGACGATCTTGTCTCGCCCGCAGCGTTGGCGCCGGTCTCCATCGTGCCGCGTCGCAAAGGCGAGCCCGGCCACTTTGCCCACCTCGTCGAGCGCGCCAAACCCGGCATCATCGCGGTGAACGCCAAAGGAGAGCGCTTCGTCAACGAAGCCAATTCCTACCACGATTTCATGCGCGCCCTCCTTGAGTCGGATCCCGGAACGACGACGCCGCATGCATGGATCATCGCCGACCACCGCGCCCAGCGCCGCTACGGTCTTGGCTGGGCGAAGCCCTTCCCCTTCCCGCTCCGGCCATATCTTGCGAACGGCTACCTCCTGCGTGGAGCGACGCTTGCCGAGCTGGCAGGCAAATGCGGCCTGCCGGTTGACGCCTTGGTGGACACCGTTGCCCGCTTCAATGCCCATGCGGAAACGGGCGAGGATCCCGATTTCGGGCGCGGACGCTCTCCCTACAACCACATGCAGGGCGACGCCGGCCACCGGCCCAATCCGGCGCTCGGCGCGCTACACCGAGGCCCCTTCTACGCCGTGAAGGTCGGGCCCGGCAGCCTCGGCACCTTCGCCGGCCTTCGTACCGACGGCCGCGCCAGGGTCCTGGCGGCAAACAACGAACCGATTTCCGGCCTGTTTGCCGTCGGCAACGACATGGCGTCCGTCATGGGCGGCCATTACCCGTCCGGCGGCATCACGCTGGGGCCTGCCATGACATTCGGATACGTCGCCGGGCGGACGCTGGCCGGGTTGCCGGTTACGGGGCTTGAGAACGAAGAATTTCAGAACGAAAGGACCGACGCATGAGCTATTTTGAACTCGCGACCCTCAAGACCGTTATTTTCGGCGCAGGAAAGGCCGCGCCCGACCTCGAGAAATGGCTGCACGCGCCTGATGCTTCGGGAACCCTGCTCGGCGCATGGACGTCCGATATCGGCTCCCTGAACGAGATCTACCTGCTTCGCAGTTTCGACGACGTAGACGCGCTCATGCGCGAGCGCGAGCGCACGCACCGTTCCGCAAATCCGTTCGGATGCCTCGACCACCTCGTTTCCTACGCGCAGGAGAGCTACCGCAAGCTCGATTTCATCGGCGAGGTCGAGCCGGGCGCATACGGCCCATTCTACGAGATCAGAACCTATGTCATGAAACCCAACGGGCTGGTGCCGACGATGGAAAAGTGGCAGGCCGCGCTGCCGAAGCGCGAGGAATACTCGCCGTGCACCATCGCCATGTACGGTATCGATGGCTTTCCGCGGCTGACCCAGATCTGGCCCTATGAGAGCCTGGAGGCACGCGGCAAGGCTCGCGGCCAATCGGTCGCTGAGGGCAACTGGCCGCCGAAAGGCGGGCCGGACTGGCTCACGCCCGACATGAGCTCGACCATCGCGATGCCGATGGCCTTTTCCCCGCTGAAATAGGACCACCCATGCGTAAGTTCTCCATGGCCTATCTGACGGCCAACGGCGCGGAACCCGTCGAAGCCGTCGAAATCGCCGCCGCCGCGGGCTACGACATGATCTCTTTCCGCCTGCTTCCTGGCGGCCCCGGCGACAGTGTGCCGCCGTTGATGGACGACGATGCGCTGTTTGGCGAAACCGTCGCGGCCATGAGGGACACGGGCATCACCATGGCCGATGCGGAGATGATCCGGATCGGCCCCGACACCGATCCGCAAAGCTTTGTGCCGTTTCTCGACCGCATCGCCGCGATGGGCGCGAAGCATATCCTGACGGCAATCGACGATCCCGACCGCGCCCGCGCGATCGAGACCTATGGCGCGCTGTGCGAACTGGTCGGAGGCTACGGCCTGACCGCGGATGTCGAATTCATGCCCTGGACCGCCTGCAAGACGGTTCCCGACGCACTGGAATTCGTGAGCGCCGTTGACCTGCCCTCTTCGGCGATCCTCTTCGACACGCTGCATTACGACCGCTGCGGCTCGACGCCGGACGACATCGCGAAAATCCCGGCGCACAAGATGAACTACATCCAGCTCTGCGATGGCCCCGCCGACTACGAGCGCAGCGACTCGGAGCTGATCCGTATCGCGCGCACCGCACGCCTCTTCCCCGGCGCCGGCGGCATCGATTTCGCCAGCTTTCTCCATTTGATGCCACCGGGGATCACAGTGAGCGTGGAAGTTCCGGACAGACCGCTGGCAGAAAAGATGGGCCGGGCCGAATTCGCACGTGAGGCGCTGGCGCGAACCCGATCGCTGCTGGACGAAAGTTCACGCTCGAACTGACAGGTCGCCAGCACAATTCACGAGATTCCCGCGGGACGAGTTCGAAAGCGTTTCCGTCTCACAAAGGTGGATGTTAAGGTGGATACTCTCAGTCGATATAAAAATAACCTATAAATATCAATACTTTGATAAATAGTACTGGTGCCCCCTGCCGGACTCGAACCGGCACGGCCAAAGGCCGAGGGATTTTAAGTCCCTTGCGTCTACCATTCCGCCAAGGGGGCGCCCGGTTCAAGCGCTAGCCTAGCGGCACGGAGCGATCAAGTCTCATGGAGGGCGAACGTGTCTGGTGCCGCAGGGCCGTGCGGCTTCGCCGCCTTTGGCCGCCGCGGCACCGGATCAGAACCTGTAGCTTATTCCGAGCTTGAAGGTCTGCAGCGTCAGGCCAACATCCTCGTCTTCGAAGTCGATGTTGACATCGTTGAAGTCGTAACGCTGGGAACCGAAGTCGTGAAATGAATAACCCAGCCGCACCGACACATTCTCCGTCATGGCGTATTCCGCCCCGCCACCGAGGACATATCCGTAAAGTGTCTGGTCGATAGCCCCTGTGCGGTCGTCGATACGGTCGGTCACGACGATCTCGTAGTTCGTCATCGCGCCACCGACCGTTCCGTAGAACAGCATGCGATCCACCGCGTAGCCGAACCGCACTTTCGCCGCCGCGACGTAGTCGATCTGCGATTCCACGAGGACGTCGTTTGCACCGTCGTCGAATGTCTCGTCGATATTCGCAAGCGCCGCCTCGACCACACCGCCCATCACGAGATTGCCATACTGGACATCGTATCCGGCATGAATGCCGGCAAGGAGGCCGCCGCCGCCGCCCAGCACATCGTCGAAGTCGTCGAATGAGTGAATCGCCACGTTCGTGAGGGTTTCGGACCTGCCGTCGTGCCACGCGCCACCGAGATCCAGCCCCACATAAGCACCCGTCCAGTCTATGGCCGGCCTGTCCGCTTCGCCCATCAGATCGGCCGCGAAGGCAGTATTCGAAAGCAGCGCCAGGGCTGCGGTCGTCAGAAGATACTTTTTCATGACTCACTCCGTTCGATAGACAGATGATCCATGGCGGCATTCCGGACGCAAGAGGTGCCAAACGGCAAGACGTTTGCGAACGCCGCCTCGGGGCCGGTTTTCTCGCATTCATTTGCGGAAAGTGGCCTCACAGGCGAAGTGGCGCGCTTGCCAACCCATTGAAAAAAATACGGAATTTTCCACACAGATCGGCGTCGTTGCAGAATGGCAACATATTTTCAAAATGTAAATTTTGACCGGCTGCTTACTATCGCCTGCCCGGCGGCCGACAGGGTGCAATCGCGTATCGACAGGCAAAAACCGCACGCGGCGCGCGCCGGCGTCTTCCTTGACACTCCCCCGCTTCACAATTGCTTCGCGCCCGCCTAGAACGGGCTGGTCATCCGGAGCCTCAGCATGCCCTCCCAGTCGAGCGATACACAGGATCTTACGGTCGTTACCGCCGCCGCGCTGATCATTGGCGACGAGATCCTGTCCGGCCGTATCCGCGAGAAGAATGCCGGTCATCTCGCCGCCGTCGTCACCGCCATCGGCATCGACCTGAAGGAGATCCGCATCGTCGGCGACGACGAGGCGGCGATCATCGAGGCGGTCAACGCGCTGCGGGCCCGCTACACCTATGTCTTCACCTCCGGCGGCATCGGCCCGACCCATGACGACATCACCGCCGACGCCGTCGCCAAGGCCTTCGGCCTGCCCTGCGACCACGATCCGGCGGCGATGAAACTCCTCGGCGACTTCTATGCCGGTCGCGGCATCGAGTTCACCGCCTCGCGCAAGCGCATGGCGCGCATGCCGGAAGGCGCGGCCCATATCGACAACCCGGTCTCGGTCGCGCCCGGCTTTGTTGTCGGCAATGTCCATGTGATGGCCGGCGTGCCGGCGGTGTTCCAGGCGATGCTCGACAGTGTCGTGCCGACGCTGCGCACCGGCCGCGTGCTGCTGTCGCGCTCCGTCCATTGCCCCTTCGGCGAGGGCACGATCGGCGAGCCGCTGGCGAAGCTTCAGGACGCCTGGCCCGACATCGCCATCGGCTCCTATCCGAAACACGATTCCGGCAAGTTCTGGACCGAAATCGTGCTGCGCGGCAGCGACGAGGCGCGGCTCGAGGAAGCGCAGGCGGCGGTCGCCGAGCTCGTCGCCGAGCTACAGACGCCCGCCGGCGCACCCTGATAGCGCGATACCCACAGTTTCCTGCACGAGGCGCACCCGCCCTCGCCTTGCCGAAATCGGCCATTTGGGGCTATGAGCGTGTCCACTCTCCAAAGCCCGCAAGGAACGAGCCCGATGTCCCTGCCCGAAAAAGCGTTTCCCGTCTCATGGGATCAGTTTCACCGCGACGCCCGCGCGCTCGCATGGCGCATCGCCGGCGCAGGCAATGGCTGGAAGGGCATCGTCTGCATCACGCGCGGCGGCCTCGTTCCCGCCGCCATCATCGCCCGCGAACTGGGCATCCGCGTCATCGAGACGGTCTGCGTCGCCTCCTATCACGATTACACGACCCAGGGCGAAATCGAGGTTCTGAAGGAAGTCGATCCCAAGCTGATGGCCAATGACGGCGAAGGCATCCTGATCATCGACGACCTGACCGACACCGGCAAGACCGCGGGCCTCGTGCGCGCCATGCTGCCGAAGGCGCATTTCGCCACCGTCTACGCCAAGCCGAAGGGCCGCCCGCTGGTCGACACCTTCGTGACCGAGGTTTCGCAGGACACCTGGATCTATTTCCCGTGGGATCTCGGCTTCACCTATCAGGAGCCGATCTCCGAGGGTCACAAGGGCTGATCGAACAAAAAAGGGCCCGCAAGCGGGCCCTTTCCGTTCGACTGGAGACCGAACCTTACAGCGCGTTCAGATTGATGCCGACCGTGATCGCGCCAATCGGCGCGCCGGATTCATCGGCGATGGTCATCGAGACCTGGCTCTGCAGCATCTGCGTCGACTCGTCCTTTTCGGCCTCGTCCACGAAGATCGCCGCCGCGTCGCCGGTGCCGTAGGTCTTCTGCCACTTGGCCTCGTCGCCCTGCCAGTAATCCGACGTCACGTCCGACTGGCCGACATTGAGGCCCTTGTCGTCGGTGACGAAGATCTCGGTGATGACGCCGTTCGAGGCCATCTGCTTGTCGCGCAGGAAGCCCGACAGCGGATTGGCGAGAACCTCGTCGATCATAGCCATGTCACCGCCGTCGACGCCGGCGCGCCACTTCTGGTCGAGCGCGTCGATATCGGACTGCGCAAGGCTGGCATTCTTGGCGTTCTGGGCCTTGATCGCCTCGATGACTGTCTTGTCGGAAACCCACGTCTTGATATTGGCGTTGGCGTAGTCCGTCACCGCCGGAATGTGTTCTCCGGCAGCCGTGGCTGCGTTGACGCCGACCATCAGGGCCACTGCTGCGACTGCGTATTTCAGGGTATTCTTCATGCGTGACTCCTCACTGTTGCTGCATGACATTCTTGGTTTTGTGCTGTGATCAGAATTCTTCCCAGTCGCCCGGATCGGCCGCCAGCGCGGTGTTTCCGGAGACTTTCGGAATGGCTTGACGCACCTTCGCCTTTGCCGGTGCGGCCGGCTGCGGCGCCGGAGCGGTCGTGGCGGTCGCGCCGCCGGCGACATGGAAATGCGCGATGACCTTGTTCAGGCGCGAGCCCTGGGCGCGCAGCTCCTGGCAGGCCGCATTGGTCTCCTCGACCATGGCTGCGTTTTGCTGCGTAGCCTGGTCCATGCTGACGACAGCGGTGTTGATCTCGTCGAGACCGGTCGACTGCTCGCGATAGCCGCTGATGATCGTCTCGATACGCGAGGTGATCTCATTGACCTGGCTCTCGATACCCAACAGCGATTCCGCCGTCTGGTTGACCAGCTTGACGCCACCCTCGACTTCCCTGCCGGAGTCGCCGATCAGCGCCGAGATTTCCTTCGCGGCGGCAGCCGAACGCTGTGCAAGTTCGCGGACCTCCTGGGCGACCACCGCAAACCCGGCGCCCGCCTCGCCCGCCCGCGCCGCCTCGACGCCGGCATTCAGCGCAAGGAGGTTCGTCTGGAAGGCTATCTCGTCGATCACAGAGATGATCTGGCTGATCTGCGCCGAGGATTTCTGGATCCGGTCCATCGCCGAGATCGCCTCGCGGACGACGGCGGCGGAATTGGCGGCATCGGCTTTCGTCTGGCTCACCATCGAGCCGGCCTCGGCGGCGCGCTCGGAGGATTCCTTCACCGTCGACGTCATCTGGTGCAGCGCGGCGGCTGTCTCTTCCAGCGACGCGGCGGTCTGCTCGGTGCGGCTCGCCAGCGTGTCGGCGGAATTGGCAAGTTCCACGGAGCCCTCTTCGACCGATATCGAGGCCGATTTCACATCGGCGATGGTCGCTGCGACCGAATCCACCATCCGGTTGAAGTCGGTGACGAGTTTTTCGAAATCCGGACCGAGATCGTCGAGATGGGCCGTAAAGTCGCCATCCGCGAGCTTTTCGAGGGATTGGGCGATCCGCGCGACGGCCTGCGCCTGGCTCTCGGCCGCCTGGACGCTGCGCTTGGCGTTCTCGGAGCGCTCGGTCTCGAAATTCTGGCGCTGCTCTTCGGCGAGCTTGCTTTCCTCCTGCTTGGCGATGAACTCGCCTCGGAAGGTTTCCAGAGCCCGCGCCACGACGCCGATCTCGTCGCCCTTGTCCTGCATCGGCACTTCGGTGGCGAAATCGCCTTCCTGCATGCGGCCGATGCTCTGCGTCATCTCGTTGAGCGGCCGGGCGATCAGCCGACGCATGACCAGAAGCAACAGGCCGAATGCCGCCGCCATCATGACCGCCTGTATGGCGAACAGCATCACGGCGTTCTTCTCGGCCGCCGCATAGATGGGCGCGGTCGACCAGACGGTGATCACCTCGCCGCTATACTGACCCGCGGCGTTCTTCGGCAGCGGCATGACGATCGTCGCCAGCCCGCCCGTGTAATTGCTGACGGCCTCGTCCGCGTTGGCGGTCTTTTCGGCCAAAGCCTTGATTGCGGCTTCGTTCATCGCCGCTTCGGCATTCTCGCGCGTCCAGCGGTCCACAACCTCGTTGTCGCGGTTGAACGCGTAGAACTGCACCATGTTCAGGGATGGGTCGTCGCGGTAAAGCGCGTAGGCTTCGCGGACGACATCCGCCTTGTTCCACTTGATGCCGCCGGCGGCGATGGAGGCGAACTGCTCGGTGTTGAGCGTCCACTTCTGCATCTCGGCGGCAACGGCGGTGCGCGTTTCCGTCGTCCAGGTGTAACCAGCAAGCGCGGCGATGCCCGTCAGGTTGACGGCAATCATGACGGCC
The DNA here is from genome assembly GCA_002706335.1 of Ahrensia sp. GTDB lineage: Bacteria > Pseudomonadota > Alphaproteobacteria > Rhizobiales > Rhizobiaceae > Oricola. Next base: position 9,440 of record PAKZ01000005.1, on the reverse strand, counting down.
GCGATTTTGGCGATAAGCGACATATTTTTGATTTTTGTGAACATCAGCCGGAAAAACCCCTCCCGCGCGGTCGCTCGACGCGAGCATGCTCGCGGATGGACCCGTCGTTCGGCTTCGTGGACATTGCACGGATAGACTGGAGGGCAATCATGTCCTCGCGACCCCTCCCGGAGGTCGGTCCGCGCTCCCCTACGTAACCACGGGACCGTTTAGATAGACTTAAAGTTCGCGGGAGCGATTTTGCGCAGTATCGCCTTAGGTATTTGGCAATTTGTTCCGCAAAGTAAAAAATTCCCGATGCAACTTATCGCGTGATGAGTGAACGCGGATGCTTCAGTCGAACCGCGCCATCAACCTGTCGATCGGCGCATAGTCATCGGACAATAGTGGCGGATCGAGCCGGGCGACCAGTGCATCGACAGCGCCGGGCGAAAGGCGCGCCGCGCGGATGAAATCGGGAGCAGGTCCTGTGACGGCGGATAACGGAGACATCGTCCGTCCAGCCAGTACGATGAAGACCAGGCGTTCGTCCGCGCCGACCGGGTTCGGCTCAGCCCAGATTTCGACCACCGGAAAGACAGTGCGAAGCGTACGCGTGATCGCGGCCAGTGCCCGAAGCCCGTCGGCATGGTCGACCACATTCATCAGATAGACGCCGTCATCGGTCAGCCGTTCGGAAACCAGCCTGAAGAACTCCCGCGTCACCAGATGCGCCGGAACTGCGATATCCGTGAAGGCGTCGCCAATGATGACGTCATGCCGCGTCGGATCGGCTGCCAGCGCCAGCCTTGCATCCATGCTGCGAATGTCGACGCCGGCGGGGTCGAACCAGAAGTCCTTTTGCGCAACTTCGGTCACCGCCGGATCGATCTCCGCGACCGTGATCTCTGCCGGAACGCCATTTTCGGCCCAGGCGCGCGGCACCGAATAGGAACCGCCGCCGATGAAGAAAGCCGAGAATCCATCGCGGGGCGCGCGCATCCGTGCCAGCATGTCGAGCATCGCCGCATGAGGCGTACCGAGCCGTTGTGGATTGTCGCGCACCGCAATGCCGTGACCGAGATGGTCGAGCACCATCAGCCGGGCCGGTTCGCCCATATCGTCCGCGACATCGATGACACGGATGCAGAAATAATCGCTTTCGCGCGTGCAGGGATCGGGCTGCACGAGCGCCAGCGCCGCGACCCCGACCGGCAGAACCGCTACGGCAAGGGCCGAAACCGTCGCCTTCGCCCCGCCCGCCTGCCGTGCGGTCAGGAAAAGAAGCGCCGCCAGCAGCGCATAGACCGCCGTGACCGTCGCCAGCGTGCCGGTGGAGCCGAGCCAGGAGATGAACAGGAAGCCGGCTGCGAGCGTTCCGGCGATCGCGCCGATTGCGCTGGCGGCGAACATCGCGCCCAGCGCCCTTCCCGACCGGTTCGGCTGCGCGGCAACCGCCACATGCGCCAGTACCGGCGCGGGAATGCCGGCAAAGAAGGAGGGCGGGAAGAAGGCGAGCATCGTCAGCACGGCGATCGAGGCGATGGGATGGCCAAAGCCGCCGATCACCGGGCCGGCGCTCCACCGCAATATGAATGTCGCGCCTGCCGCCGTCAGCGCCGCGCCGGCCATCGACCATGCGGTCAGGCGAAGCGCACGGCCCGGTTTCGCCTCCGCGATGAGCCCGCCCGCCCAGTGCCCGGCCGAGAACCCGGCCAGCACCACGGCGATGACCGAGGTCCATGTATAAAGAGACATGCCGAGATAGGGCGCGAGCATGCGGCCGGCGACGATTTCCACAACCAGGCTCGCCGCCGAGACGGCTGCCTGGACGAACACCAGCAGCGCAACGGACGGCAGCTTCGATTCTCCCGCCGATTCCCCTGCCCCGGAACCGACCGATTCGCCCTCGTCCATCTTTCCTCCACGGCGCGACATGCGGGAAATCGCATCTAATGAGCGGCCGCGTGTCCCGGCAAGCAGGTTTTTTTCGGGGGCGTGCCGCGCCGGTTTCGGCGGCCCTGCATATTGCGGAAAGCCGGAAAACCCCGCCTGTGCGTTATCCCCGTCTTCCACATCTCCACACACTACATGTTGCGTTAATGCTTTTGCCGAATCCTAACTCTTGACCGGCCCCGCCGAGTCGCTTTTTATGACCGATACGTGACGGGGGTCGCGCAGCCGGAATGTCCACAACTCGCCGGCGATTCCATAACTTGTAACAGTCTTCGGCCTTGCGGCCGGGCGGATTTCGCTCACCGCAAGTCATGAAATCTGCGTGCGCGTCAGGGGGTAGATCGTTCGGTTGAAAGTGTGTGAAAATGAGGGTTAACACAATATTTAGTGTTTGCGGCTAATTTGAACACAAGATAGAGTGACCAGACCAAACGGAATCAGGTCACCGACCAAGCCGGGCGGCAATCAGATTTGTACGGGTTGAGTGCGGAGCGGGTTTCCCGCGGGAAATCGTCTGCGCAATCGGAGTGGGACGGGCCGTCATTACGGGCCGAATGGAAAATCGTGCGCCGCGAAATCGGCTTTGGCCAAACAGGCCGGCACACTATATATTGAGGGACGAAGGTTAGAAGACCATGCGCATAGAACGCCGCTTCACCAAGCAAGATCAGTCACCCTACGCGGAAATCGCTTTCCGCAAGGCGACGAGCGAGATCAAGAATCCGAACGGCTCCATCGTGTTCCGTCTCGACGACATCGATGTGCCCTCGCAGTTTTCACAGGTCGCAGCCGACATCCTCGCCCAGAAATATTTCCGCAAGGCCGGCGTTCCCGCCGTTCTCAAGAAGGTCGAGGAGAATTCCGTTCCCTCATGGCTGTGGCGCTCCGTGCCCGACGAGGCCGCTTTGGCCGATCTGCCCGAGGATGAGCGCTTCGGCTCCGAGACCGACGCCCGCCAGGTCTTCGACCGTCTCGCCGGCACCTGGACCTACTGGGGCTGGAAGGGCGGCTATTTCGACGGCGAGGAAGACGCCCGCGCCTTCTTCGACGAGCTCTGCTACATGCTCGCCACCCAGCGCGTCGCCCCGAACTCCCCGCAATGGTTCAACACCGGCCTGCATTGGGCCTATGGCATCGACGGCCCCGGCCAGGGCCATTTCTATGTCGACCCCTTCACGGCCAAGCTGAAGAAGTCCGATTCCGCCTACGAGCATCCGCAGCCGCATGCCTGCTTCATCCAGTCCGTCGGCGACGACCTCGTCAATGACGGCGGCATCATGGATTTGTGGGTGCGCGAGGCGCGCCTGTTCAAATACGGCTCGGGCACCGGCTCCAACTTCTCCGAACTGCGCGGCGAAGGCGAGAAGCTTTCCGGCGGCGGCAAGTCCTCGGGCCTCATGTCCTTCCTGAAGATCGGCGACCGCGCCGCCGGCGCCATCAAGTCGGGCGGCACCACCCGCCGCGCCGCCAAGATGGTCGTCGTCGACATCGATCACCCGGATATCGAGCAATATATCGACTGGAAGGTGAACGAGGAGCAGAAAGTCGCCGCGCTCGTCACCGGCTCCAAGACCGTCAAGAAGCACATGACCGCCGTCATGAAAGCCTGCGTCAATTGCGAGGCCGACAATGACGACTGCTACGATCCGAAGCTGAACACCGCCCTCAAGCGCGAGATCAAGGCGGCGAAAAAGGCAATGGTTCCGGAGAATTACATCAAGCGTGTGATTCAGTTTGCGAAGCAGGGCTACACCGACATCGAGTTCAGGACCTACGACACCGACTGGGATTCGGAAGCCTACCTGACCGTCTCCGGCCAGAACTCCAACAACTCCATCTCGGTCAAGGACGAGTTCCTGCGCGCGGTCGAATCCGACGGCGATTGGAACCTGATGAACCGCATCGACGGCAAGGTCGCCAAGACCGTCAAGGCCAAGGAACTGTGGGAGCGCGTCGGCTACGCCGCATGGGCGTCCGCCGATCCGGGCATCCATTTCAACACGACGATGAACGACTGGCACACCTGCCCCGCCGAGGGCCGGATCCGGGCGTCCAACCCGTGCTCGGAATACATGTTCCTCGACGACACGGCCTGCAACCTGGCGTCGATCAACCTGCTGCAGTACCGCGACGTGGCGACCGGCAAGTTCGACATCGACCGCTACGAGCACACCGTGCGCCTGTGGACCATCGTGCTGGAAGTCTCCGTCATGATGGCGCAGTTCCCCTCGAAGCGCATCGCGGAACTCTCCTACAAATACCGCACGCTCGGCCTCGGCTACGCCAATATCGGCGGCCTGCTGATGACCTCCGGCATCTCCTATGACTCGGACGAAGGCCGCGCCATCTGCGGTGCGCTCACCGCCGTCATGACCGGCGTCGCCTATGCGACCTCGGCCGAGATGGCCGGCGAGCTCGGCCCCTTCCCCGGCTACAAGCCGAACGCGAAGAACATGCTGCGCGTCATGAAGAACCATCGCCGCGCGGCCTATGGCGAGGCGCAGGGCTACGAGGCGCTGGCCGTCAATCCCGTGCCGCTCAAGGCCGAGGACTGCCCGGACCCCGAGATGATCGCGCGTGCGAAGGCCGCCTGGGACAAGGCGATCGCGCTCGGCGAGAAGAACGGCTACCGCAACGCCCAGGCCACCGTCATCGCGCCGACCGGCACGATCGGCCTCGTCATGGATTGCGACACCACCGGCATCGAGCCCGACTTCGCTCTTGTGAAGTTCAAGAAGCTCGCCGGCGGCGGCTACTTCAAGATCATCAACCGCGCCGTGCCGGAAGCGCTGCGCACGCTGGGTTACTCCGAGCATGAGATCGCCGAGATCGAGGCTTACGCCGTCGGCCACGGCACGCTCGACCAGGCCCCGGCCATCAACCCGGGTTCCTTGCGCGCCAAAGGCTTCTCGGAAGAAACCATCGACACGATCAACAAGGCGCTGAAATCCGCCTTCGACATCAAGTTCGTCTTCAACCGCTGGACGGTCGGCGACGAGCAGATGGCCAAATTCGAAGTGCCCGAGGAGAAGCTCTCCGATCCGGCCTTCGACCTCCTGACCCATATCGGCTTCTCCAAGGCTGACATCGAGGCCGCCAACATCCACATTTGCGGCGCGATGACGCTGGAAGGCGCCCCCTTCCTGAAGGAAGAGCATTACGCTGTGTTCGATTGCGCCAATCCCTGCGGCAAGATCGGCAAGCGCTATCTCTCGGTCGACAGCCACATCCGCATGATGGCCGCCGCCCAGCCCTTCATCTCGGGCGCGATCTCCAAGACGATCAACATGCCCAACGACGCCACCGTCGATGACTGCAAGCAGGCCTACATGCTGTCCTGGAAGCTGGCGCTGAAAGCCAACGCCCTCTACCGCGACGGTTCCAAGCTTTCGCAGCCGCTCAACGCCTCGCTGATCGAGGACAGTGACGACGAGGACGATGCGATCGAGGCGATCGTCGAGGCCCCGGCCGCCGCCCGCGCGGTCGAGGTGACCGAGCGCATCGTCGAGCGGATCATCGAGAAGGTGTCGCGCGAACAGGAAAAACTGCCGACGCGGCGCAAGGGTTACACCCAGAAGGCCAAGATCGGCGGCCACACCGTCTTCCTGCGCACCGGCGAATATGACGACGGCCGTCTCGGCGAGATCTTCCTCGACATGAACAAGGAAGGGTCGACGCTCCGCGCGCTGATCAACAACTTCGCCATCTCTGTATCCCTCGGGCTGCAGTATGGCGTGCCGCTCGAGGAATATGTCGACGCCTTCGTCTTCACCAAGTTCGAGCCGGCCGGCATGGTCCAGGGCAACGACGCCATCAAGTCGGCGACGTCGATCCTCGACTATGTCTTCCGCGAACTGGCGGTCTCCTATCTCGGCCGCCACGATCTCGCCCATGTCGACCAGTCGGAATTCTCCTCGACGGCGCTCGGACGCGGCATCTCCGAAGGCAAGACGCAGCCCGTCTCGACCGGCTGGACGCGCGGCCACAAGCTCTCGGTCGTCTCCGGCAAGTCGGATGTCCCCGCCGGTTCTGCCGGCGGCGCCCCTGCCCGCGCCACCGCGCCCAAGGCCTCGAACGCCAATGTGACGGCGATCGCGTCGGCCTCCGGCAAGACCTCGCTGGCAACGGCGGCCAAGCCGGTCGGCGAACTCTTCGAGGAAGCCTCCGCCTTCAAGCGCGACTATGCCGACCGCCAGGCCGACTTCCAGGCCGAGACCGAAGCGGACGCCGCGGCCGACCAGGCCAAGGCCGAAGCCACCGGCCTCTCGCCGCTCGCCCAAAAGGAGGCCAGCGTCGACCAGAAGAAACTCGAAGCCGACCGCCGCATGAAGGCAATGATGCAGGGCTACACCGGCGACATGTGCCCGGAATGCTCGAACTTCACCATGGTGCGGAACGGCACGTGCCTGAAGTGCGACACGTGTGGGAGCACGTCTGGGTGTAGCTGAGGCGTAATTACATAGCTTACAATTTTTCCGCGAAGTTATTGCTTCGCGGAAAAATTCATTATAGAACATATAAGGAACAACAATGAGGGCGCAATGTGCTAACTAAACGATATCTAGTCAGCGTCAAGAATTTGCCTCATATATTGCAGCAAATTCAGAAAGGCACGGCACCCGAAGTCTTCGACCATAATCACCTAAAATCATTGGGATTCACTAGTAGCAATGACCGGGGCGTCATACCTTTGCTTAAGGATTTAGGTTTTCTCAATGAAAACGGGTCGCCAACTCAGCGTTATAAGTTATTTCGAAGCAGTCAAGACGGCCCAAAGGTATTAGGAGAAGCTCTTCTGGAGGCATATGGCGATCTATTTCATGTAAGCGCGAACCCAACGGACGCCGATCGGGGAGCTATTGAAGGAAAATTCAAAGCGACCCACAATGTGACCGATAAAGTTGCTCAACTTCAAGCGTCCACGTTCTACACTCTCCTAAAACAGGCTGATCTAGATGCCGCCCGCAAAGAATCATTAGCGGAAGTTCCGTCTGTCAAAGATATTGAGAAGCCTGAAATAGCCCCAGCTCAAAATAATGTCCAAAACGCCACACCCGGACACGGGATAGCGATCCCGCTTCGCTACAACATCGAAATCCACCTACCAGCAACGAAGGATATCGAGGTTTATCACGCAATTTTCAGATCAATTCGGGAAAATCTTGGTGAATGACACGGATGGTAATCTGAGGGAATGGCTTTTCAAGACAATAATGTTTGAAGCCGATGCAGAGCGCTTTCGAAGATCAGGAATTCGTGTCGGCGCAGACCAATCAAGTGCAGAGCGAAGCCTGTTAGAAGAAAACCTAGCTCCATTTCCTATTGAACTACGTAACAATGCGATGCGGATGCTACGACTTTATGGATTGCTGTTTTGCTTTGAAAACTCTGTGAGGCAACTCATTAAGGAGCGTTTGACCGAGAATGAAGGGATAAACTGGTGGGATAAAGTGGTACCACCGAAAATTCGTTCTTTTGCTGATGGCCGTATGGAAAAGGCAATTAGGAATACGTGGTTAGAAGGCGAAAAAGGCGATCTTCTTCAATACGTTGAACTCGGCCACCTATCCGATATCATAATCGCGAACTGGGAGAGCTTCTCAGATCTAGTACCTTCGCAGCACTGGCTTAAGCAGCGCTTTGACGAAATTGAACAGGCGCGAAACTTCGTTGCGCACAATCGGCTGCTCCTCCAAAGCGAGTTTGCACGCCTCGAACAGTACGTTTCCGACTGGAGGAAACAGGTGGGATTCTAGTTTCGTCTTGCTCGGGTCAAGCCCGAGAATGATGACCTTGAGCGCAAAGCGCTAATCGCCGATATCCGTGGCAAACCGGAAGCGGCGAAAGCAATCCGGCGGATCGCCAAAGTCCGAGACTAGCCTCAAAGCCCATCCCCTCCTCCGTCATCCTCGGGCTTGACCCGAGGACCCATTCCGTAGTGGTCGCGCCGCACGCGATAACGCAGACCACTCACCACCCCATTCCGCCGTAAAGCTCGCTCCAGTCCGGATTCGTCGCCTCGATCAGCTCGATCTTCCATTGCCGCCGCCAGCGTTTCAGCGATTTCTCGCGCTGGATCGCGTCGGTGATGTCGTCATATTCCTCGTACCAGACCAGCCGAACCGCGCCATATTGAGAGGTGAAGGCCTTCTTGTTGATGCGTTGCTTGTGGTCGAAAACGCGCTGCGACAGGTCGGCGGTGACGCCGATATAGATCGTGCCGCCTTTCTTGCTCGCCAGCATGTAGACATTACCGCCCATCGTTCGAGCTTCACGGAATGGGTCCTCGGGTCAAGCCCGAGGATGACGACTTGGGGGGCGTATAGCGCTAATCGCCGATATCGGTGACCGGCCGCGAACCATGGAAAGTTGATGGGGTAAATCGCCAAAGTCCGAGACTAGCCTCAAAGCCCATCCCCTCCTCCGTCATCCTCGGGCTTGACCCGAGGATCCATTCCGTAGTGTCCGCGCCGCGCGCGATAACGCAGACCACTCACCACCCCATTCCGCCGTAAAGCTCGCTCCAGTCCGGGTTCATCGCCTCGATCAGCTCGATCTTCCATTGCCGCCGCCAGCGCTTCAGCGATTTCTCGCGCTGGATCGCGTCGGTGATGTCGTCATATTCCTCGTACCAGACGAGCCGGACAGCGCCATATTGCGAGGTGAAGGCCTTCTTGTTGATGCGTTGCTTGTGGTCGTACACCCGCTGCAACAGGTCGGCGGTGACGCCGATATAGATCGTGCCGCCTTTCTTGCTCGCCGGCATGTAGATATAACCGCCCATCGTTCGAGCTTCACGGAATGGGTCCTCGGGTGAGGAGGCCGAAAAGCAAACGATCCAGTGAATCGTTTGCCGGCCGGAACGCGAGAATGCCAGCGGGTGGTATGAGCATCACCGCCAATCGCAAACCTATCCCCCACCACCGGGAACCCCTTCGCCTCCCCGAACATTCTCCGTTCGAGACCCAAAAACCCAGGAGGCCCTCATGAACTGGAACCTGCCCCGCAAGTACCGCGACCATCTCCCGGACCGCGACACATTCGCCGATTACCTGCCGTCCCGCTCCAGCCTCCCCTCGCTTGGCCTGTTCGACCGCCGCCGCCAGAATACCGACACCACGCTCGCCATCGGCGTCGGCGCGGCCGCGCTGATCGGCCTGTGCGCCGGGGCCTGGCTCATCTCGCGCGACAAGGCGATCGAGAAGAAGGACATGGAGAAATTCCTCAAGGGCCGCTCCGGCTTCGGCCACGGCAAAAAGTGAGACCGAGCGGCTGTTGCGTCCGGCGCCTTCTGGCCGTTGATCCTCGGGTTAATCCCGAGGACCACGCATGGCTCAGCGTTGGATAGCCCCCGCCGCAAATCCCCGAAATCCGGCCAATCCACACAAATCCTGTCCACCTTCCTCCGCCATCGCTTACCCTTTTCGTGTCCTTTCATTGGAAGCCGGGTCTAGAACCGACAGCCTGGGAAAGGGACGGTTCCTGGTGTTCGCGCAGAGGTTGCG
>PAKZ01000004.1 GCA_002706335.1 Ahrensia sp. | reverse complement strand
CGATCACGGGAAACTTCGGCACGACCGAGCCGCCCTGCGCCATCAGCATCTTGGCGCCGTCCTTGGCGATGCCGCGTTCTTCGTATTCGCGGCCGACCATGTAGCCGGTGATGTTCTGAAAGAACACCAGTGGCGTGCGGTTCTGGTTGCAAAGCTGCATGAAATGCGCGGCCTTCAGCGAGCTGTCGTTGAACAGCACCCCGTTATTGGCGAGGATCCCAACCTTGTAACCCCAGATATGGGCGAAACCACAGACAAGCGTTGTGCCGTAATCCGGCTGATATTCGTGGAAGCGTGAGCCATCCACGATCCGCGCCAGTACCTCGCGCATGTCGAACTGGGTTTTTCGGTCCTTCGGGATGATACCATAGAGCTCCTTCGGATCGTAGAAAGGCTCTTCGAAGGCCGCGGTCTCGATGACCGCTTTCGGCATCCGCTTCCATTGGTTGACAATCTCGCGGGCCAGAGAAAAGGCATGCTGTTCGGTCGCCGCGCGATAATCACCGGTACCCGAGACCGAGGTGTGCATGACCGCCCCGCCCAACTCCTGTACGCCAACCTCTTCGCCAGTGGCGGCCTTCACCAGCGGCGGCCCGCCCAGGAAGATGGCGCCGGTGCCCTCGATGATAATGTTATAGTCGCTCAGCGTCGGCACATAGGCCCCGCCCGCGGTGCAATGCCCGCCGACCACCGCGATCTGCGGAATATTGGCCTGGCTCAGCTTGACCTGGTTGCGGAACACCCGTCCGCCCAAATAGCGGTCGGGAAAGACGCCATGTTGGAGCGGCAGGAAGCCGCCCGCGCTGTCGCAGATGTGGATGACAGGCAAACGGTTCTCCAGCGCGACATCTAGAAGCCGCACGATTTTTTTCACGGTATGCGGATACCAGGCACCGCCTTTAACGCTGGCGTCGTTAGCGTGGATAGCCACCTCGCGCCCCTGCACGATGCCGATGCCGGTCACGACGGCAGCGCCGGGTACCGCGCCATCGTATTCGCGGCAGGCGGCAAGGGTCGAGAATTCCAGGAACGGCGTGCCGGGGTCCAGCAGCAGTTCCAGCCGCTCGCGCACGCCCAGCTTGTTCTGCCGGGCCAGACGCTCGATGTCGCGCTGCGGGCGTTCGTAGCGGGCCGCGTGCTGGCGGGCGTGGAACTCTTTCAACCGCTCTGACATCGCGGCGAAATTGGCCTTGAAGTCGGCCGCGTTGGTGTCGATCTGGCTTTCAATCCGGCGCATGGTCACTTCTCCTCCGGTGCCAACTGGGCGAGGACGGCCTTCAGCCCGAAACTGTCGCCGGCGGCAAATGGCATCTCGGCGATCACGCCGTCGCGCGGCGCGGACAGGGTGGTCTCCAGCTTCATGCTTTCGATTACCAGCAGGGGCTGCCCTTCCTTGACAGCGTCTCCGGGTTTGAACGCCACCGACACGACGACCCCCGGCATCGGCGCCACGATGCGGTCATCTGCTGCGCCGCCATCGCTTCCGGCCAGACGCCGAGCGGGATCGACCCGCCCAATCTCGTACGCCCGACCGTTCAGGTGCACGAAGGTCGAATCGGGTCCGACGGCGAGCCGCAGCTCTTGCACGACGCCCCGCGCCCGAAGGACATGGCCGCCCGGCTCCCCCGTTGCGTCCAACTGGCAGGGAACCGCGCCATCGGGCGTGTTCAGGATAAAGCGGCTCCCATCATGGATGAGCCAGCATTCGGCTTCGACGCCGCCGACCTGGAATATCCTGCGCATCAGTTTCTCCACCCACCCATCTTGCGGTGCATCGCCGGTATCTGCATCACTTCGGCCACCAACCGTTCGTCCGACAGGGCCGCCGCCGCCATCAGCAGGTCGGACACGTCATCGCCCGGCGTGGTCAGCGTCTCGGCCTCTTCGGCCAGAAAACCTGTCGAGACGTCGCCCGAGGCGAAGCGGGGATGGGCGAGGATCGCATCCAGATAGCCGGTATTGGTCGTCACCCCGAGGATGACGTAGTTCCGCACCGCCTGCCGCGCGCGGGCAATAGCCTCGGCCCGATCAGCGCCGTATATGATAAGCTTGGACAGCATCGGGTCGAAGTCGGTCGTGACCTTGCCGCCGGCCAAAATCCCGCTGTCCACGCGGACGCCATCGCCCGCAGGTTCGTCCAGCAGCAAGATATCTCCGATCGCGGGGCGGAAATCGGCCGCCGCATCCTCGGCGCAGATACGCAGTTCGATCGAATGACCAATCTGCGGGATGTCGGCCTGCGAGACGCTGAGCCCCTCGCCCGCCGCGATGCGCAGCTGCTCGGCGACCAGATCGAAGCCCGTCACCATCTCGGTCACGGGATGTTCGACCTGAAGACGCGTGTTCATCTCCAGGAAATAGAATGCGCCATCCGGGGCATAGATGAACTCGACCGTCCCGGCGCCGCGATAGTTGGCGGCGCGGGCAATCCCGGCGGCGGTTTCGCAGATGTTTAGACGTTGCTCGGGCGAGAGCGCCGGAGAGGGCGTTTCCTCGATGATCTTCTGGAACCGGCGCTGGATCGAGCATTCGCGTTCCCAGAAGTGGACGACGTTGCCCTGCACGTCGCCCATCACCTGCACCTCGATATGGCGCGGGCGTTCGATGTAGCGTTCCACGAACAGCCGCCCGTCGCCGAAATAGCGCTCGCCCTCGCGGCGCGCGGTCTCGATCTCGGTCTCCAGCGTGCGGTCCTCGCGCACAACGCGCATGCCCTTGCCGCCGCCGCCGGCCGAGGGCTTGATCAGCAGCGGATAATCCACGGCGCGGGCGCGTTCGACAAAACTCGCCGGATCGTCGTCCTCGATGGCGGAGGGAGCGACGGGAAAGCCGCGCTCCTCGACGAAGGCCCGCGCGCGCACCTTGTCGCCCATCAGGTCGATGACCTGCGACGTCGGGCCGACGAAGGTGATGCCCGCCTGTTCCAGCGCGGCCACGAAGCCCGCGTTCTCGGAGAGAAACCCATAGCCGGGATGCACCGCATCCGCGCCGATCCGCTTTGCCGCCTCGACGATCTGCAGGATATCGAGATAGGCCGCCACCGGGGTCGGCCCCTCGATCGTCACCACCTCGTCGGCAATCAGGTGGGCCGGCCCCTCCTGTTCGAAGGTATGCCGCAGTACGGCAGTTGCCAGCCCCTGCGCCCTGGCGGTGCGCAGCACGCGTGCCGCGATTTCGCCCCGGTTGGCGACAAGCAGTTTGGAAATGCTCATTTTTTTCCTTTCACGCACTCTTGGCGGGGCGCAGCCCGTCGCGCGCGGCCAGATCGGCGGGCACGGGGATTTCGATGTCGAGCAGCATCTGCGCGAAGCCCTTGCCTTGCGGATCGATGCGGACCGAGGCGATACCGCCGCCGCCCAGAGACTCGTGCAGCAGGAAGTTCAGCGCATTGCTGCCCGGCAGGTCGAAACGCTCGACCACTCCGTTGCAGAGGTGTGCGAAGTAGCCCTTCACCACCTCTTCGGTCAGGGCGGTGCGGATATAGGGCAGGTAATCCGGCTTGCGCGCCAGGATGCCGATATTGGCGATGTCCCCCTTGTCGCCCGAGCGGCCCCAGGCCAAGTCCACCAGCCGCACCTTGACCGCGTCCGGACCGGCCTTGCGGCCTTTCGCCGACGGCGCCGCGGGCGGATCGAGGCGCACCGCCTCGGCAGCGATGGCGACGGGCACACCCGCGCCGTCGACCTCGACCGCGAGGGGGGTATCGGCCTTGTCCATCAGGAAAGAGAACAGCCGCACCACCGGCTGCACCTTGGGCCGTCCGGCGAAGAACCCGGTCAGACCCTGCGCGGTCGAAATCGCCATCGGTGCGATTTCTCCGGCAAAGATATTCAGCGCGTCGCGATCGTCATGGACCGCGCCGATCTTCAGCACCACCTCGCGCGTCTGTGCCCGGGCATTGGCGCCATAGGCGGCCTCGGCGCCCAGCACCTCGACGCTGACCTGCCGGAAATCAGCGAGGTTCCTGTCGCGGAAAATCCGGCGGCAGCGTGTCAGAATTGCCTCGGCAACCCTCTCGGCCTTGGCGGGGGCGTCGATAGCGGCAAGCGTAAGCGTAGTGATGGCGCGCCACCCGTCGGCATGGGTCGCCGAGACTTTGTAGCTGCCGGTGCGCCCCAGCCCCCTGCCGCCCTTGACCAGCACCCGGTCGGGGCCGACCTGCTCCAGGGTGACCCCGGACCAGTCGCAGATCACGTCCGGCAGAAGGTAGGCGCGTGGATCGCCGATCTCGTAGAGCATCTGCTCGCCGACCGATCCGGGCACCACCAGGCCGCCTGTGTCCGGCGTCTTGGTCATGACGAAGCTGCCGTCCTCGGAGACCTCGACGATGGGCATGCCCATGTCGTCCCAGCCGGGCACGTCCCTCCAGTCGGTGAAGTTGCCCCCCGTGCCCTGCGGGCCGCATTCGATCAGGTGGCCGGCCAGCGAGCCCTGGCTGAGCTTGTCCCAATCGTCATCCTTCCAGCCGAATTCATGCATCAAGGGGCCCAGCGCCACCGCGCTGTCGGCGCAGCGCCCCGTGATCACGATCTCGGCTCCCGCATCCAGCGCCACCGCGATGGGGCGAGCGCCCAGATAGGCGTTCATGCTCCAGACATCCCCGGGGAAGGCGGCGCCCGAGAACATTTCTGTCTCGCCGCGGGCGCGGATCTCGTCCGCGCGGTCCAGAAGGTCGTCGCCCAGCACGACGCCGATAGAGATGTCGACGCCCGCCGCCTCGGCCGCCCTGGCCAGCGCGTCGCGGCAGCCGCGCGGGTTCACCCCGCCGGCATTGGCCACCACCTTGATCCCCTTGGCCTTTATCTCGGCCAGCCATGGCGTCAGCGCTTTGATGAAATCCGGTGCGAAGCCCGCCTCCGGCGTCTTGGCGCGCGCCCGCGCCATCAGCGACATCGTCACCTCGGCCAGGTAATCGAACACCAGATAGTCGATCTCACCCTTGCTCACCAATTGCCCGACGGCTTCCGGCGTGTCGCCCCAGAAGCCGGACGCGCATCCTATGCGCAACTTCCGATCCGGCATTTCTTTCTCCTGAATTCGCTCAGCGCCCGGTCCATTCCGGCGCGCGCTTGCCAATGAAGGCAGCGAAGCCTTCGCGCGCATCCTCCGTTTGTGCCACGCGTGGCAGTAGCGTTTCGGCAAAACGCATCTGCTGTGGATACGTCATGTCCGTCATTGCGTGGCAAGCGTATTTCCCCAACCGGATCGCCGTTGGCGATTGCGCGGTGATCTGTGCGACCAGTTCCTCGACCTTGGCATCCAGGCCGCTCGACTCTGTCACGTAATTCACCAAATCGTAGCGCAGCGCCTCTTCTGCCGTCAGAGGCACACCGGTGATGAACATCTCCATCAGCCGTCGCCGGGGCAGCACCCGCATCATCGACGGCACAATGGTCATGGGAAACAGGCCCACCTTTACCTCCGGCGTTCCAATCCGGGCGTGATCGGCCATTACTGCGAGATCACAGGCGCAGATGATGCCCGCGCCCGCGCCCATCGCCACACCGTTGACTCGCGCGATCGTCGGCTTCTTGCAGGCGTCGATTTTCTCGAACAACTGACCGGCAAAGTGGCCCGGCTCGGAGGGGTCCATCACAAACGGGCCACCATCGGCACCCGCCTTGATGTCGCCACCAGCACAAAAGGCGCGTTCGCCCGCCCCCGTCAGCACGATTACGCGGCAGCCGGGATCGGCCTCCGCCTCTGTGATCGCAGCAATGATCCCCTCAGCGACGTCCCGGTTCAACGCATTTCGCTGGTCGGGACGGTTAATCGTTATGCGGATATCGCATCCGTCGCTCTGACAAAGCACAACCTGATCGGTCATTTTCCCTGCCCCCCATTCGCACCACCCAATCGCACTCAACGCTCGACCATGAACGCGGTGCCTTGAATTATTTTCTAACATATGTTTGATTTTGGTCAACAGGGGAAGCTGCCAAGCCGATTGGGAGGATTTGGAATGAGTGTTCAGGCAGGGCCGGAGTTGGCCGAGCTAGAGGCCATAAAGGCCAATTACTCGCTGACAGAGGAACAGCGTCAAATCGTCGACCATGTGGACCGCGTTTCGCGCGAGCTGCTTCATCCGCTGCAGGAAAGAATGGATGCGGAAGAATGGTGGCCCGAGGATCTATTCAAACAGATGGGCGAACTTGGGCTTCTGGGCGTCACCGCCCCAGAAGAATTGGGGGGATCAGGTCAGGACGAATTCACCCAAGCACTGGTATCTCAGGTGATTTCGAAATGGAACCCGGCCGTCGGGCTGTCGCACGGGGCGCATGACAACCTGTGCCTTAACAACATCCTGCGCAACGGGTCGGAAGAGCAGTTAAAGAAATACGTTCCCGGCCTGTGCTCGGGCGAACTGGTTGGAGCCCTTGGCCTCACCGAACCCGGCGCGGGTTCCGATGCGCTGGGTTCGATGGCGACGACAGCGCGGAAAGACGGCGGCGACTATGTCATCAACGGCTCGAAGATCTACATCACCAACGGCCCGATCGCCGACGTGATCCTGCTCTATGCCAAGACCGACAAGTCGAGGGGCGCCAAGGGAATTTCCGCGTTCGTCGTCGAGACGGATAATCCCGGCTTCAAGGTGGCGCAGAAGCTGGACAAGATGGGGTTCCGCGGCTCGCCCACCGGGGAATTGCTGTTCGAGGATTGCCGGGTGCCGGCCTCGGCCTTGGTCGGCGCCGAAAACAGCGGCGTATCGATCGTGATGAGCGGACTGGACCTGGAACGTGCCATGGTCGCCTCGGTCTGCGTCGGCATGGCGGAACGCGCCCTGGAGCTGGGCCTGGAATACGCCAAGCTCCGCGAACAGTTCGGCAAGCCAATCGCAAGCTTTCAGATGGTGCAGTCGAAACTGGCCGAGATTTATATCGAGCTAGAAACCGCCCGCGCCTTCGGCCACCGGGCACTGGCGGCCTGCGTCGGCCTGCCCAAGGGCGCCGGCGGCCGCGGCCAGATCCACAAGCTGACCGCGGCGGCCTGTCTTTACGCCGGCGAGGCTTTCAACAAGGCGGTGACCGAGGCCTGCCACATCCACGGCGGTTCCGGCTACATGCATGACACCGAGATCAACCGGCTCTATCGCGCCAACAAGCTTCTGGAGATCGGCGCCGGCACCAGCGAGGTGCGCAAGATCATCATCGCCGAAGAGTTGCTGCGCGCCTGAGGGAGGACATGACCATGAACCAGACTTTGCGAAATGCCCCCGACCTGCCGTCGCATTTCCTGACCTATGAGCAGCAGGCGCTGGCCGATCAGGCCGGCAAATTCTTCTTTTCCGAGTTCCATCACCTTAACGCGGAGATGGACGACACCGACGACCTGCCGGCCTCGGTTTTCCCGAAACTGGGGGAGATGGGCTATCTCGGGCTGAACATTCCGCCCGAGTTCGGCGGCGCCGGGCTGGATTTTACCTCGGCGTGTATCATCACCGAGCAATTGTCGCGCGCCTCGGCTGCCATCGGGCTGACTCATGTGGCCCACGACAACCTGTGCGTCAACAACATCTACCGCAACGCCAATGACGAATTGCGGAAAAAATATTTGCCGGGCCTCTGCGACGGCTCGCTGATCGGCGCCCTGGGCCTGACCGAACCCGGTGCCGGGTCGGACGCGCTCGGCTCGATGCGTACCACCGCGCGGAAGGACGGCGACGACTACATCCTGAACGGCGCCAAGATCTACATCACCAACGGGCCGATCGCCGATCTCGTCCTGGTATATGCCAAGACCTCGCCTGAAAAGGGCGCCAAGGGCATTTCCGCCTTCATCGTGGAAACCGACACACCTGGCTTTAAGGTGGCGCAGAAACTCAACAAGATGGGCTTCCGCGGTTCGCCCACCGGCGAGCTGGTATTCGAGGATTGCCGAGTTCCGGCCAAGAACATAGTCGGCAAGCTTGATGGCGGTGTTGCGGTGACGATGTCGGGGCTGGATCTGGAACGCGCCATTGTCTGCTTTAATGCCACGGGCATTGCGCGCCGCGCGCTGGAAATCTCCATCGACTACGCCAGGACACGCCAGCAATTCGGCAAGCCCATTGCCAATTTCCAGATGGTGCAGGCGATGCTGGCCGACATGTATACCCAGATCGAGGCGGCGCGAAGCCTGTCGCTGAAGACGGCCGCCATGTGCGAGGGCCTGGAAGAGGGCGCTGGCGGGCGTGGCGAGATCCACAAGCTGACCGCGGCCGCGATCTACAAGGCTGCGGCGGCAACTTCTTTCGTGCTGGACAAGGCGGTGCAGATCCACGGCGGCTCGGGCTACATGCGCGACACCGAGGTGAACCGCCTGTACCGCACCGGCCGTGTGCTGGAGGTTGGTGCGGGCACCCAGGAGGTGCGCAAACTGATTATCTCCGGTGAGCTTCTGAAGAATTGAGGAGCGGAACCATGACAGAACAGATCCAGCGTTACGCGCCCGATCTCATGACAGGTCAGGTAGCCCTTATAACCGGCTCGGGTTCCGGCATGGGGCGGGCAACCGCGCTTGAGATGGCTTCCTGCGGGGCTAAACTGGCATTGTTCGCCCGCCGCGAGGACCCGCTCCAAGAGACCGCCGAGATGATCCGCGCGGCGGGCGGCGAGGCCTTCGTCGTGCCCGGTGACACCCGCGATGAAGACAGCATCGAAGCCGCGATGGCGCGTATCAAGGACCATTACGGGCAGCTTGACGTTCTGGTCAACAATGCGGGCGGCCAGTATATCGCTGCTGCGCGCGATATCACTAACAAGGGTTTTGAAGCGGTGATCCGTAACAACCTGATCGGCTCATGGCAGATGACCCGCGCCGCGGCGGATCATTTCATGTACGACAACGGCGGATCGATCGTTTTCGTCACGGCTATTTCGACCCGAACTGCGCTGACCGGGTTCACGCACACTGTCGCCGCCCGTGCCGGCGTAACCGGGATGATGAAGACCCTGGCCGCCGAATGGGGCGAATACGGCATTCGTCTGAACTGCGTTGCGCCCGGCACGATCAAGACCGAGGCCCTTGGCCGCTATCCCATTCCACCAGACCGCTGGAAACAGCTTAATCGCTCGGTTCTGAACCGGATGGGCGCTGCCGAGGACATATCCGGCACGATCATATTCCTCGCGTCCAGATTGGGAAGTTTCATCACGGGCGAAGACATCTATGTCGATGGTGGCGAAACCCTGCATCTGGGCCACGACGCACGTGACATGATCAACCCTGACATGTTCGAGAAACGCGAACGCGGAGATGGAAAGAATGAGTAGGTCCCCCGTCCTTCTGGATATCTCCGACAGGATTGCCACGGTCACGCTCAACGAGCCGGAACGCCGCAATCCGGTCACTGGAAACGACATGATCGCCGCCCTTCTGGAGATCTTCGCGAAGGTGCACCTCGATCCGGACATCAGCGTTATGATCCTGACCGGCGCCGACCCGGCCTTTTGTGCCGGGGGCGACATCAAGGAGATGAACGACCCCGACGGCGTCTTCCGCAAGGAGCCGCTGACAGCGGCGCAAAGCTATGTCGACGGGGTGCAACGTCTGCCTCAGGCGCTTTACAACATGGACATTCCGACCATCGCGGCGGTTAACGGCGCGGCAGTCGGCGCTGGGTGCGACCTGACCATGATGTGCGACATGCGCGTCGCCTCGGAAAACGCTATGTTTGGCGAGGTCTTCATCAATCTCGGGATCATTCCGGGCGATGCGGGCAGCTGGTTCCTGCTGCGGCGTCTGGGGCATCAGAAAGCAGCGGACTTGACCTTTTCGGGCCGGATGGTTGGTGCCGAAGAGGCGCTTGAGCTGGGGATGGTGCTGGAGGTTGTTCCCCATGACACGCTGATGGATCGCGCCCGCGAACGCGCTGCTGTCATCGCTTCGAAACCGCCGCGGGCGGTGCGCGTCGCCAAGCGCCTTATGCGCAATGCCGAGCGAATGGATTTGCCTGATTTCTTGAACTCGGCCGCGGCATACCAAGCTTTGATGCATCAGACAGAAGACCACCATGAAGCGGTCGCTGCCTTTTTGGAAAAGCGAAAACCGAACTTTACAGGCCGCTAAGGGAAGGATTGCATGCCTGACCTCTCACAGCAGAAATTGGACCAAATCGCGCAGATGTGGAATATGCGTGGAAAGGGGCTGATTACCCAAATGGCGCTCAAGATCGAAGAGGTTTCGACGGAAGGCGTATTGGTCCGGATGCCATTCAACCCCGATTTTTGCGTCGACAGCGATCAAACCTTGCTTCACGGCGGCATCCTGACGGCCCTTCTCGACAGTGTCTTCGGGCTTGCAAACTTTGTGGCCATTGAGGGCGTCAGCACGATGGCGACGCTTGACCTCAGGGTTGATTATCTGCGCGCTGCCCATTCGCGCGCGGATGTCATCGTTCGTGCGCATTGCTATCGTCAAACCCGCCATATCGCCTTCAATTCCGGCAGCATCTGGTTTGATAACCATGTCGGTGATGAAATCGCGCGCGGGACTGCCTCGTTTGCGTTGACGCGTGGGGAAACCAGCCTGTTTGAGGAAATGACCAGGGGAAAGGCATAAGATGGACCTGCAAGCCGTCAGCATGAACGTTTTCCGGGTTCCTTTCTTCCGCTTTCTGAACTTTGATATTCAGGAAGTCGGCGAGTTCCATGCCAAAGCCGAGATGGCGTTTGATTCGCGCCATATCGGAAACCCGGTTATGGAACATTACCACGGGGGAATTATCGCCAGCTTCATGGAAGCCACAGCCGCCATAGCAGTCCAACCCGATTTCGCGGAAGTGCCTGTCAAGCCGATCAATCTGACCGTCGACTACCTTAGGCCTGGCATGAAGGGACCGCTTACTGCGCACGCAACCGTGACGCGGAAGGGGTCGCGTATCGCAAGTGTAAGAGTACTGTCCTGGCAGGCAAGTCCGGAGAAATCCGTCGCCGAGGGCTTGTATCACTTCCTATTGGTCTGAACCTTCGCGAGCGCGAAGCAAGCTGTCAGAGACCCCCTCTCTAAGCGGTTGTTCCGCTTCGCAGATTCCGTTGAAAAGCAGCCTTACCAGCATGTCGGAAAACTCGGACAGGGTGTGGTATCCTTCCTGTCCAGCTTTCCGTGGGTCGAACCATTCAACGGTCCAGTTCAAGGCTCCCAGCATGACCTGGCGCAGAGGAACGATCTGTATGTCCTTTCTCACAGCACCGCTTTGCTGCGCATCGGACAACAGCTTGTCCCAAACAGCCGCGTATTCGTGACGGATACCCCGGTGACTGCGACGAAGCTTCGTGGGCAACATTCCATAGCTGCGGACATTTGCCGACGTGAACTCGCTGGCCCTGAATAGGAAATCCATATGAGCCGAAATGGCCGCCGATATCCTGGCACAATGATCGTTGGGTTCCTCGAACTGCTCAATGACGCGACTGACACCGACAAGCAGGTCGCTCAGTCCGGTTTGCAACACCTCGTCTACAATCTTCTCTTTTGATTTGAAATGATAGTAGACGCTGCCCGCCTCCATATTTGCCTCAACAGCGATCTGGCGTAGCGTCGTAGCCTTGTACCCCCTATCTCTCAAAACGCGCGCGGCCGCGCGCAGGATTTCGCTACGCGTCCTGGCCGCTTTTCCGTGGGGCTCGACCGGCTCCGGGAGGGATATGACGTTTGGCTTGGGGAGGCTATTTCCCGGACGACGCTTGTCGCACATTCCGTCCAAGATCAATCTGCTCATGCGTTCCGAGAGAATACTGACCGGATAACGTTTCACTTCGTACCATTCAACGGTCCAGTTCATCGCACTTAAGATGAATTGGCGAATGGGAGGAACTGAAATGTCTTTGCGCAATAAACCCTTGTCGCGGGCGTTCTGCAGGAATCCACCCCACAACTTAGCATATGAACCGCGCAGTTCCCGATGAGCGCGTCGTGCTTCCTCCGACAACATCGGGTAGTTTCGGATATTCGCAGACGTGAAGTCGCTATCTATCAAAAGGAAGGTCAGATGCGTGTCGACCAGTTTCGCGAAAGTTTCGCGAAAGGGTTCGTCATTTGCACCCGCACACCTAATTATCCTGGCCACCTCATTGTGTAGACGCCGGACACCGACGTCGAGCACCACATCCAGCATCTTCTCTTTTGAGTCGAAATGATAATAGATGCTCCCGGCTTCGATGTTCGCTTCACGTGCGATCTCCCGCATCGTCGTCGAATTAAATCCCTCATAGCGGAATAGACGCGCTGCCGCGCGGAGGATTTCCTCGCGGGTCCTTTCCGCCTTGCTCTGATCGTCGCCGGCAAGGCATGCTTGAGGCGGCTGCACACACATATGGCTTAGATAACAACTGGACAAAGGACTGTCTATTGCGATAAATCTAACGATTGTTAGAATATTGTTGAACGCACCCTCTGGATAAGCAACGCTAGCACAGGTGCTCACAGACGTAGAAAGGCAGCCAAAATGCGTGGATTGAATGGCAAACGGGTCATTGTCACAGGAGGCGGAAGCGGAATCGGCCGAGCCGTTTGTCAGCGATTCGGCGAGGAAGGTTCTGACGTCGCAGTGTTCGACCTGAACGAAGAAGGCGCACAGGAGACCACTCGCCTGATCAAGAAGTCTGGCGGCAAGGCCGAGGCCTTCAAGGTAGACATCACCGATCGCGCTCAGGTTGACAAGTCCGTGGTCGAGTTCGAGGCCGGAGGTCCGATCGACATTTTGGTGAACAACGCCGGATGGGACGTGATCAAGCCATTCATCGACACAGATGCTGACCTCTGGAAAAAAATCATCGACATCAACCTCTATGGTCCGCTGAACATGCATCACGCGGTGCTTCCCAGTATGGTCAAGAATGGCGGCGGCCGCGTTGTCAACATCGCCTCCGACGCCGGCCGCGTAGGATCGTCAGGCGAAGCGGTTTATTCGGCCTGCAAAGGCGGCATCATCTCCTTTACCAAGACCGTGGCGCGGGAACTGGCGCGAAAAGGCGTTCAGCTGAACGCGGTTGCGCCTGGCCCGACCGATACGCCTCTCTTCGCCCAAGTCGCCCAAGGCGAGGCTGGTGAAAAGATCGCGGAAGGCCTCAAGCGGGCCATTCCGATGAAGCGACTGGCGCAGCCGAGCGACTACCCCGGAATAATCTGCTTCTTGGCTTCCGACGATGCAGGATTCATCACCGGCCAGGTGATTTCCGTTTCGGGCGGCTTGTCGATGCACGGTTGATCGTAAAATGAATACGTCCAGACATGTACCATTGCGGTCGAGGCGTGTCTAAATATCCTCCCCAACTGGCCGCGCATCAGGTGCGGCCTTTTGTTTCATGCAAGGCAGAGAATGTTCCAACCGGACCCTGTTATTCAACGAGCAAGCACACTCGCGGCCTTCCTTGATGACTGTGGTGCGGACAGTTACGAAGGTCTCGTCAAGCGTGCCCATGCCGAACCGGAATGGTTCTGGGGCCGGATAATCGGCTATGCCGGTATCCGGTTCCATCATCCCTATACACAACTGCGGGATATATCCGCAGGGCCAGATTCGATCCGATGGGCTGTCGGGGGTACCCTGAATCTGACAGAGACCTGCCTCGATGCCCGCATCGCGGGGGGGCTGGGTGACAAAACCGCGATCGACTGGGTTGGCGAGGACGGAAGTCGCCGCCGCTGGACCTATGCCGAGCTTGCCGCCGAGGCCGCCCGCGTTGCGTCGGCCCTTGCCGCTCGCGGGGTGGAACCCGGACAGGCGGTAGGTATCTACATGCCGATGATCCCTGAAATCGAGGCGGCGTTTCTGGGCATCGCACGGTTGGGCGCCGTGGCGGTCCCGCTGTTTTCCGGTTTTGCCGCGCACGCCATCGTCACCCGTCTGAACGATGCCCCTGCCGTTGCGGTACTGACAGCAGATGCGACGCCCCGGCGGGGTAAACCCGTCTGGATGGAGGCCACGCTGGCCGAAGCCCTGAAGGAGGTACCATCTGTCCATACCGTGCTCAGCCTGCGGCGGTTCGGCGGCATAGTGGCCGATCCAGTCCGCGATCTCGACTGGCAGGAGACCGTCGGCAAAGCTGACGCGAGGCGTCCCGCCCATCCGGTAGACGCCGATGCGCCCCTGCTTATCGCCTACACCTCGGGTACGACTGGCAAGCCCAAGGGCGTGGTTCATACCCATCTCGGCGTCCAGGCCAAGGCCACGGCCGACTTCTTGCTGTGCCTCGACATGAAACGCGATGATCGTCATTTGTGGATGACTGACATGGGCTGGGTGATGGGGCCACTCACGCTTCTGTCGGTGCTGCTTTCGGGCGCCACGCTGGCGCTCGCCGAGGGTGCGCCCTCGATGCCGGACGACCCCTTCCGGCTGCTGCGCCTGGCCTCAGAGATTGGCGTCACCCACCTTGGTGTCGCCCCCACGCTGGTGCGGCAGTTCATGACCCAGGATCCCGGGCCACTTTCCGGCTACGACCTTTCGCCTTTACGCATCGTCGCCTCGACCGGCGAACCTTGGACCGATGACGCCTGGCTGTGGCATCTCGACCATATCTGCCGCCGCCGCGCGGTACCGCTCAACATTTCAGGCGGCACCGAGTTGTTCGGCGCGATCCTGACTTCAACCGTATTGCACGAGGTCAAACCCGGTGGATTCTCTGCTCAAGCCCTGGGGGTCGGCGCAAAAGTGCTGCGCGTCGACGGAAGCGAAGCCGCGCCGGGCGAGGTTGGCGAACTGGTCGTGACCCAACCGCCGATCGGGCTGACACCGACCATTTGGGGAGACCGCGAACGCTATCTCGAAACCTACTGGTCTACCTTCCCCGGTATCTGGCGGCACGGCGACTGGGTGCGCCGCGATCCGGACGGCACATGGTATATCCTCGGCCGCTCGGACGATACGTTGAACATTGCCGGCAAGCGCATCGGCCCGCCCGAGATCGAGGCGGCGCTGAACGAGACGGGGAAGGTGGTGGACGCGGCGGCCATCGCTGCCCCGGACGATCTGAAAGGCGTGGCGGTGGTCTGCGTCTGCGTGGCGTCGCCCGGTGTATTGCCCGACGCGACACTAGTGGAGCAGCTCAAGGACCGCGTGGGAGAGATCGTTTCGAAGCCCTTCCGCCCGCGCGAGATCCATTTCGTCGAGGCGCTTCCCAAGACCCGCAGCATGAAGACGATGCGCCGGCTCGTGCGCGCCGCTTTTCTGGGCGAGGATCCGGGCGACCTGTCCTCTGTCAGCAACCCCGAGACGATGGAGGCCATCGCGGCCCTGCGAAAGGACAAATCATGATTACCGTCTTCGGAGCAACCGGCACCACCGGCGTCCCCCTTGTCGATACGCTATTGGCCAAGGGCGCGAAAGTGCGCGCCGTCACCAGCGACCCGGCCAAGCTCGACGCGCTCAAGGCCAAGGGGTGCGAGGCCATCGTTGCCGATTTCACCGATCCCGCTGCGTTGAATCGTGCTTGTCTAACGGCTGAACGGATCTATTTGGTGACACCCGCGCACCGGGACATGCGCCGCTGGAAGGCCGATGCGATCGAAGCGGCGAAGGCGGCAGGGGTGCGCCACGTCGTTCTGGCCACCGGACTTGGTGCCTCGCCCAAAGCCTGGCTGACCTTTGGCATGTGGCATTCGGAAACCCAGGAACTGCTGAAGGAAAGCGGCCTGGGCTGGACCTTCGTTCAACCGACCTATTTCATGCAGAACCTGTTGTGGCAGGCCGGCAACATCGCAAGGGACGGGGTTTATTACGACGATCTGGGGGGGCCTGTGGCCTGGATCGATGCCCGCGACATTGCTGACGTCGCGGCCGATGCGCTGACCGGCGCGGGGCATGAAGGCAAGTCCTATGGCCTGACTGGTCCCGAGGCCCTGTCTGGAGAAGAGATTGCGGCAATTCTGTCGGAAGCGACGGGTCGGCAGGTCGCTTGCGCGCCCCTGTCCGCCGAGGACGCCAAGGCGGCAAAGTTCGCCGGCGGGATGCAGGACGAGGTCGCCGCGGCCATGGTGGAACTGGCCTCGATCGCACCCAAGGGCTACCTCGCCGGCATCGAGACCACGGTGAGCGACGTGCTTGGACAGCCGGCGCGCCGTTTTGCCGATTTCGTGGCCGAGAACAGGCATGCCTTTACCGGATGAGGCGGCGCCCGCGCCGCTTTATCTCGAACTCGCGCCGCCGCCCGGGGGGCCCACCCCGGTCGACCACATGTTCGTCTTCCGCGATTGGGGTCATCTCACGGGACATGGCAGCGGCCGTTTTGCCACGGATCTCTTCACGCTTTCCTTCGCTTTCGACCCGCTTCGGGGGAAGAATGCCCTCCCCCGCCCGACCCTCACGCCACCCCGCCCCGCGTTCAGCCCGCGGATCGCGCCCTTCCGGGGAGTGTTGGCAGGGCTGCGACTCGCTTCCGCGCCCGAACGGCTTCCGCCCGAGGCATCTCTCGTCGAACTGGCCGGGTTCCTGCACGAATTTACCACCGGCAACGAGGCTCTTGTTCCGCTTGTAGCCGCGCTTGACCGGCTTGCCTGCGAACTAGGCTTCCCTGCGATCGGCACGGCGCCTACAAGCGCTCGCAGCGAGAGGCGCAGCATCCGGATGGCAACGGGCATGTCGCGCCGCCGCCTAGCCGCAACCCGTCGATTCCGGCATCTACTGGGTGGGCTTGCCAACCACGCACAGCCCCTGGGCGAATTGGCGCTCGACACCGGCTATTACGACCAGTCGCACATGTCGGCCGCCTGCCGCGCCTTCGCCGGGAAGCCCCCCGGCGCGATTCGCCTTCAGGCAGCAGCACCATCCGGTGGCCGTTTTTTCCAAGATAACAGGTTGAATAGCCGGTTAAGACTGATCATCGATCGCTGAAAAAGGGAGTGCAAGACAGTCTATGCCGGAATTCGAACCGAAGAATCCTGACTATGACGCGCGCGTGCGCGACAGTTTCGAGCGCCAGAAGGTGATGCATACGCTGGGGATCGGTATTGCCGGACTCTCGCCCGGTCGTATCGTGCTGGAGATGGTACATAATGATGCCTTGACTCAACAGCACGGTTTTCTGCACGCCGGGATCGTGTCGACCGCGCTCGACAGTGCCTGCGGCTATGCGGCCTTCTCTCTGATGCCCGCCGAGGCTGCGGTGCTGACCGTGGAATTCAAGATCAACCTGCTCAACCCGGCGAACGGCGAGCGGTTTCGATTCGTCGCGGATGTGGTCAAGCCGGGGCGCACCCTGACGATCTGCGAGGCGCGCGCCTTTGCGGTGAAGGGCGGGGATGAGAGGCTCGTCGCCGCGATGACCGGAACGCTGATGGCCCTTGTCGGGCGAACGGGCGTAGCCGGATAAGGCTGCAAGCCGCTTGACCGGTTGAAGGCCGGCCGATCGGGTGCTCGGAGCTTCAACTCCGGTTCTCCCGCCGACGGCCTCTCAGTTCGTCAACCGGCTTTCCAGGATGTGGCGCTGGATCTTGCCGCTGGTCGATCTGGGAAAGTCCTCGAATGCGATGAACAGAAACTCGCGCGGGCGCTTGTACCCCGCCAGCTTCTCGCGGCATAACTGCATCAACTCCTCGGCGTCGGGCCCATCGTTGCCGCAGGCGACAAACGCAACGGCGCTTTCGCCCCATTTCGCATCGAGCGCCCGCACAACCGCTGCATCGACCACACCTGGATGCGCAAGCAGCACACGCTCGATTTCAGCTGGATAGACGTTCTCGCCGCCGGTCTTGATCAGGTATTTCACCCGGTCCACGAAATCGATTGTACCATCGCGGTTTCGGCGGAACAGATCGCCCATATGAAAGAAACCGTTGCGGAAGTCGCCGACGTTGGTGTCGTCGGCATTCCAGTATCCTGAAAACAGGGTCGGTCCACGCAACGCCATTTCGCCGGGCGATCCGATCGGGACGTCACGATCCTCGGGATCCACCAGCCGAACCTCGCAGAATGCGCTGATCCGTTTGGACAATGTCTCGGGCGCGACACCGGGGGCGATCAGATCGGCGGTGCCCGGCGGCAGACCGGTTTCTGTGGCGCCGAAGGAATTCAGATAGGGCGCACCGAGAAGACTCGTCAGTTCCGCGATCTGGTGCGGCGGCACCAGATCGGCCATCGCGCCGCAGACCTTGATCCCTTTCAACGGCAGTGGATTGGCGCGCCGTTCGCCGATGAAGGCCTCAAGCGCCCCGGGCATCATCACGAACCAGCCGATCCTGTGGCGTGACAACGCCTCATTCATCACCGAGGGCTACAGTCCATCCACCATCACCACAGTCCCGCCACGCAGAAGCGTCGCCAGCGCTTGGTCGGTCGATGCCATGTGAAACATTGGCGCCCATGCGATGAAACCGTCATCGGGATCCAGCGCAAGCTGCGCCGCAAAGGCCATAGCACGCGCGATATGGGCACGGTGGCTGATTAGGGCGCCTTTCGGCAACCCGGTTGTTCCCGAGGTATAGAGTATCGTGAGGCCAGCCTCAGGATCATTCGCCAGCGTGCCGGTGCGCGGGTCGGGGTTCGCCGAGGCCAGCGACTGCTCCCATTCGGGTCCGATCTCCAGGCCGGGCAGATCCGACACTGCGCGAAAGGCATCACGCAATTCGGGTTCGACCACGGCCAGCCCCGGTTCGACCAGTTCGATGCAATGCTTCAGCGCGGCGAGCCGCCAGTTCAGGCAGGCGACAATGGCGCCGATTCCCGCCGCCGCAAGTTCCAGCTCAAGATGCTCGACGCGGTTATGCGACAGGATGGCGATCCTGTCGCCGGGCGCCACCCCTCGCGACAGAAACACCGACGCCAAGCGATCCACACGGTCGAGCAGTTCGCTATAGCTGCGGCAGGTCTCGCCATCCTCGACCGCAAGCGCGCCGTCCCTCTCCACCGCGCGGGTGCGGAAGACCGAGTACAGATCAGCGCGGCCCGCGCGCAGTACCTCAGGCAGCATCGCGTCCTCCATTGTTACGGTGCCATCTCAGAAACTTTGCGCCAATCGCACTCCTTCATCAATGGCGCGCAATGCATCGAGTTCGGCGGCTTCCTTGGCCCCGCCGATCATCGTGACCGTAACGCCGCGCGATGCAAGCTCATCGGCCAAGCTCCGCTCGGGTTCCTGGCCAGTGCACAATACGATCGTATCGGCGACAATAACCCTTGGTTTGCCGTCCAAAAGGATGTGCAGCCCGTCGTCGTCGATGCTGTCATAGACCACGCCGCACAAAGCCTCGACTCCATGCTTGCGCAGGGCGTTGCGCAGGATCCATCCCGTCGAGACGCCGAGCCGTGCACCGGGCTTCGAAGTCTTTCTCTGGAGCATGACAACTCTACGCCGCGAGGGTTTTGGCGCCAATGGATCGCTTACCAAGGAGCCCGGTGCGGCGAATTCCGGATCGACGCCCCATGTCGAGCAGAATGTTCCGGTGTTGTGGACCACGGCTGGCTCGGTCACGAGGAACTCGGCCACGTCGTGCCCGATCCCGCCCGCGCCCATCACCGCAACAGTCTCGCCTGCGACGCGCGCGCCAGAGAGAATCTCGGCGTAGGTTGCGACACTGGGATGGTCTATGCCCGGCAGATCGGGAATGCGCGGGACCACCCCGGTCGCGATCACCACATGATCGAAACCCTCCAGATCATCGGCTTGCGCCCGCTGTCCCAGCCGCAGCTTTGCTCCGTGCTTTCTCATCTGACCAGCATAATAACGAAGGGTTTCGTTGAACTCGTCCTTACCCGGCGCCGCGCGCGCCAGGTTCAGTTGACCGCCAAGTTCGTCCGTAGCTTCGAAAAGCGTGACGTCATGGCCAAGCCGCGCCGCTTCGGCCGCCGCCGCCATTCCCGCGGCCCCGCCGCCGACAACCGCCACCTTCCTCGGCAATTCTGCAGGCGTGTCCCGGAATTCCGTTTCGCGCCCGGCTCGTGGATTGACGAGGCACCCGACCGGTCGGTCGGAGAATATGAAATCGAGACAGGCTTGGTTGCATGCAATGCAGGTATTGATTTCCTCGGCGCGGCCTTCGCGCACCTTCTTCATGAAATGCGGATCCGCGAGGAACGGCCGAGCCATCGAGACCAAATCTGCCTCACCGGAAACAATAATATCCTCCGCGATATCGGGAGTGTTGATGCGGTTCGAGGCCACCACCGGAATTGAAACCGCGGCCTTCACGTTGGCTGCGGCCTTTCGCCAGGCCCCCCGTGGCACGGGATAGGCTATGGTCGGTACACGCGCTTCGTGCCAGCCGATACCGGTGTTCAGAATGTCGGCTCCTGCCTTCTCGATCTTCTGTGCCAGCGCTGCGATCTCCTCGGTCGGTGCCCCCTCTTCGACCAGGTCCGCGGCAGAAATCCGGTAGATGATCAGGAAATCCGGCCCGCAGGCCGCGCGAACGGCGCGCACGATCTCGACCGGAAAACGGTGCCGGTTCTCGACGCTTCCGCCCCAGTCATCCTCGCGTTTGTTTGTGTGCGTGACGGTGAACTCGTTGATGAGATAGCCCTCGGAGCCCATGATCTCGACACCGTCGAATCCGGCAGCTTGCGCATTGGCAGCGGCTTTGGCGAAGTCCAAGATTGTACGGCGGATATCTGCATCACTCATCTCGCGGGGAGTGTAACGATTGATCGGCGCGCGAATCGGCGACGGAGCAACGCAATCTTCAATCTTTGCATATCGGCCGGCATGAAGAAGCTGCGCACAGATCAGGCTACTTTCGGCCTGGACTGCTTCGCAGATGGGACGCAGTTTCAGCGCCTCGTCCCGATCATCGATACGCGGACCGTCGGGATCAAATATTCCATCGGCATTGGGGGAAAAACCACCCGTGACCAAAATCGCCGCCTCGCCGCGGGCCCGCTCCGCATAAAAGGCAATCTGCCTGGCGATACCGTCAGGTTCGGTTTCAAGGCGCGTATGCATCGAGCCCATTATCACGCGATTGCGCAACGTCCTGCTGCCCGCGCTGATTGGTGAAAGCAGCGCCCCGTAGCCCGTTTCATCCAAAGACTTCATCATGCTCCCCTCCTTTGAAAACAACTCTTGCGCTGCATTCTAACGTTTGTTAGATTTTTTTTAAAGAAGATTTCACCGCAGTGGGAGGGCGAAGGGAATGCAGTTTCAGCCTACAGAGGACCAACAAGCGTTCCGCGAGACGGCGAAACGCTTTGCCACCGAAAAGCTGGCCCCCAGCTATCAGGAGCGGGCCGCCAAGCACGAATTCGACCGTGACCTGATCAGGGAAATGGGGGCGCTCGGCCTGATCGGCCCCGACCTGCCCGAGGAATTCGGCGGCTTGGGCGAAAGCTCTGTCACGTCGGGGCTGATCGTCGAAGAGATCGCCTATGCCGATTTCAACGCAAGTTACGTGCAGCTTCTGGGATCGCTCATGGGCGGCATGGTCGCCAAGCATGCCTCGCGCGACATCGCGTCGGAATGGGTGCCCAAGGTGGTTTCGGGTGATGCCGTCATTGGCCTGGGCCTGACCGAGCCGCGCGGCGGTTCGGATGCGGCGAACCTGATTCTGAAGGCCGAAAAATCCGGCAACGGCTGGCGGCTGAACGGTGAAAAGACCTCCATGAGTTTTGCCAGCCAGGCCGATGCGGCGGTAGTCTTTGCCCGTACCGGCGATCCCAACGGCGGTTCGCGCGGGGTCAGCGCCTTCTTCGTCGACCTGAACCAGCCCGGCATCAAGCGCACGCATTTCGACGACATCGGCACCAAGCCCGTCGGGCGTGGATCGGTGTTCTTCGACGATGTCTTCGTGCCGGCCGAAAACATGATGGCCGAGCAGGACCGCGCCTTTGGCACCATCATGATGGGATTCGACTATTCCCGTGCGCTGATCGGTCTGGAATGCCTGGGCGCGGCGCAGGCTTCGGTTGACGAGACCTGGGCATATGTGCAGGAGCGCGAGGCGTTCGGCGCGCCGATCGTGCAATATCAGGGCGTCAGCTTTCCGCTGGCCGAGGCGGAAACGCAGCTGACCATGATGCGCCAGCTTTGCTACTACACGCTGGACCTGCGGGACCGCGGCCTGCCCCACACCTCTGAGGCGGCGATGTGCAAATGGTACCTGCCCAAGACCGCCTGCGAGATTCTGCACCAGTGTCTGATCCTGCACGGACATTACGGCTATACTACAGACCTGCCGCATCATCAGCGCTACAACGACGTTCTGGGCCTTCAGATCGGCGACGGCACCGCGCAGATCCAAAAGCTGGTGATCGCCCGCGAGAAGGTCGGTCGAGTGGCGCTGCAATATGACAAGAAGGCGAAAGGGTCCGCGAAATGAGCGATCCCGTCATCGTCAGCGACGAGGGCAACGTCGGCATCATCGAGCTGGCCCGCCCCGAGAAATTCAATTGCCTGTCACTTGAGGTGCATGAGCGCATATCTGCCGCGCGTGCGGAATACGAGGCAAACCCGGCTATTCGGGCGATCCTCATCCGGGCGCAAGGCAAGCACTTTTGCACCGGTGCCGATCTGGTGGAAGTGAAAGGTAAATTGAACGATCCCGCCGCGCTGGACCATTTCATCGCCTTCGGCATGAACAACCTGCGCGCGCTCGAAACCTCCTCCCTCCCAGTCGTCGTGGCGGTGCAGGGGTTGTGTCTGGCCGGCGGGATCGAACTGATGCTGTCCTGTGACGTGTGTTTCGCCGCCGAGACCGCCCAATTCGGCGATCAGCACGCACAGTTCGGCCTGATCCCGGGCTGGGGCGGGTCACAGCGGCTGACGCGTCAGATGGGCCTGCGCCGTGCGCTGGATCTGATGTTCTCGGCCCGCTGGCTCAAGGCGGACGAGGCCAAGGATGCCGGCCTGGTCAACTACATCGTGCCGGATGCGGATCTGCATCAGGCCGCGCTGGAATACTGCCAGAAGATCGCCACCCGCTCGCGTCCCGGTATCGCCGAGATGAAGCGGCTGGCACGCGAAGGCGCGGATCTCGGCATCGACCAGCAAATGCGGCTGGAGCGTGACGCCGCCGTGCGCGCGTTGCCCAGCGATGACGTCGCCGAGGGGCTCGACGCGTTCGAGAACCGGCGCGGGCCCGAATTCAAGGCCTAAGGAAGAGACTATGGACTTCACTTTAAACGACGAACAGCGCCAGATTTACGAATACGGCGGCCAGTTGGCGCAGAAATACGACAATGCCTATTGGCTGGACCACGCGCGCAGGCACGAGTTCCCGCAGGAGATGTTCAAGCAGATTGCCGATGACGGCTTCCTGGGCATCATGGTGCCCGAGGAATACGGCGGCGCGGGCCTTGGCATGACCGAAATGGCCTTGTTCATGGAGGGCACCGCGAACCACGGCATTCCGCTTTTGATGATGGTGGTCGGGCCGACCATGTCGCTGGCCCATATCGCCAGCCACGGGAGCGAATTCCACAAGAGTGAGCTGCTGCCGGCGGCCTGCCGCGGCGATATCCAGTTCTGTTTCGCGATCACCGAACCGGGGGCCGGGTCGAACACGATGAAGGCCACCACGCTGGCCAAGCGCCGGGGCAACCGGTTCAGCCTGTCGGGTGAGAAGACCTTTATCACCGGGGCCGAAGTGGCCGACTACTGCCTCGTGGTGGCGCGGACCAAGCCGCATACCGAGGTCAGTCGCAAGACCGACGGTTTTACCCTGTTCGCCGTGGATCTGAAGAAAAAAGGCGTCGAAAAGCAGCGGGTGAAGATCTCGATTCCTCTGCCCGAAGAACAGTGGACGCTGTTCTTCGACGACGTGGACCTGGGCCCGGAGGATGTGGTCGGCGAGGTCGACGAGGGCTTCTCGATCCTGTTCGATAGCCTCAACCCCGAACGCATCATCCTGGCCGCCCTGTGCTGCGGCATCGGTCGCTTCGCCCTGAACAAGGGTGTGAACTACGCGTCCGAGCGCAATGTCTTCGGTCAACCAATCGGCGCGCACCAAGGGGTACAGCACCCGATGGCCAAGGCGCATACAGCGGTCGAGATGGCCAGCCTGATGACCCGCCGCGCGGCATGGGAGTTCGATAACAAGCTGCCCGCAGGGGCCTCGTCGAACATGGCGAAATACGCCGCCGCCGAGGCCGGGATCGAAGCGGTGGATGCCGCGCTGCAGGCGCATGGCGGAT
Organism: Ahrensia sp.; assembly: GCA_002706335.1. Classification (GTDB taxonomy): domain Bacteria; phylum Pseudomonadota; class Alphaproteobacteria; order Rhizobiales; family Rhizobiaceae; genus Oricola. Next base: position 22,847 of record PAKZ01000004.1, on the reverse strand, counting down.
CGGGTTTCACCGAAGACACGGGGCTCTTCGAGATGTACCCGCTGGTGCGTCTGCTGCGCACGGCGCCGGTGAACCGCGAACTATGTCTCAGCTTCATCGGTGAAAAGGTCATGGGCATGCCGCGGTCTTATTGATCGCGCTGCCCGTCACGGAGGACGATATGCAATTTGGAATGCGCTTCAGGCGGCAAGATGCAGCCGACAAGTTGAATGATCGTTTCTGGCACGAGATCGAGGGCAAGCCGCTCGACGAGGTCCGTCGCAGCCAGGAAGAGCGGCTGCGCGATCAGATGGCATATCTCAAGGCGAACTCGACCTTCTATCAGGAGAAGTTCGCCGCGGCCGGCGTCGATTTCGACGAGATCCACACCGTCGAAGACCTGCAGAAGCTGCCCTATACCTACAAGACCGAGATCCGCGAGAGCCTGGCCGCCGAGCCGCCCTTTGGCAAGCACCGGGCGGCGCCGATGGCCGAGATCGTCCAGATGCAGGCCTCGTCGGGCACGACGGGCAGCCCCTCTTATGTGGCCCTGACCGAAGCCGACGCCGAGATGTGGCACGAGATGACGGCGCGCTGTTTCTTTGCCAACGGCGTGCGTCCGGGCGACATGGTGCTGCATGCGTTTTCGCTGGCCAAGGGCTTTGTCGGCGGCATCCCCGTGATGCAGGGGTTGCAGTACATGGGCGCGATCGATGTGCCGGTGGGGGCGGATGGCGGTGCGGACCGCCTGTTGCGCGCCTGCGCCGACACCCGCCCGCGCTGCATCGTGGGCGCGCCGAATTTCGTTCTGCACTTGGCGGAAAAGGCGCCCGAAGTGCTGGGCTGCGAGGCCAGCGAACTGGGGGTCGAACATGTGATCGTCGGCGGAGAGCCAGGCGGCGGCATCCCCGCCATCCGCGCCAAGATCGAGGCCGCCTGGGGCGCTAAATGCGCGGAAATGCTGGGCGGCACCGATCTGGGTGTGACCTACTGGGCCGAATGCGATGCTCAGTCGGGGATGCATATGGTCAACATGGACTATATCATCACCGAGCTGCTGGACCCCGAAAGCGGTCAGATCATTCCTTGGGGGAAAGGCGCCGAGGGCGAGATGGTCTACACCGCGATCGGCCGACAGGCGAGCCCGCTCGTCCGGTTCCGGTCAGGCGATTATATCGAAGTCATCGACACCGAATGCTCCTGCGGGCGCACCGGTGCCAAGATCCGTTGCACCGGCCGCACCGACGACATGCTGATCGTGCGCGGGGCCAATGTCTTTCCGTCGGCCATCAACAGCGTCATCACCGAGATGGTGCCGGAGACCAATGGCGTCATGCGTATCGTGGCCGATTTCGAGGGCCACACAACGCAGGGCGCGCTGACGGTGATTGTCGAACGCGGCCCCGGCCGCGATCCGGCCGACGACGCCGCCCTTAAAAAGAAGATCGAGCAGCGGCTGCGCGACTCTTTGGTCTTCAAGGCCGATGTTCACCTGGTTGCTGCCGACACTTTCGAAAAACCCGGCGCCGCCAAGGTCGCCTTTGTTCTAAGGAAATACCCAGACCTGCCATGACACGAATGAAATCCCTGCTCAACACCGGGTCTAACGACTTTCGGGAAAACGACGCGCGGTATCGCGAAAAAGTCGACGAGCTACACGCCCTCCGACTGACCCAACGCATCGGCGGCCCCGAAAAGGCGCGCGAACGACATGTAAAAAAGGGCAAGATCCTGCCGCGCGAACGGATCGAGCGCCTGATCGACCCCGGCACGCCCTTCCTCGAGATCGGCGAGCTGGCCGGACTGAACAAATACGATGGCGTGCCTCCCGGGGCGGGGATCATCACCGGCATCGGGGTAATCGACGGCCGTCAGTGCATGATCATCGCGAACGACGCCACGGTGAAGGGCGGCACCTATTTCGGCATGACCTCCCGCAAGCATGTGCGCGCCCAGAAGATTGCGTGGAAGAACCGCCTTCCGGTCATCACGCTGGTCGATTCTGGCGGCGCCTTCCTTCCCGATCAGGAAAACATATTTCCCGACGAGGGCCAGTTCGGCTCAATCTTCCATCAGCAGATCGGCATGTCGGGCGACGGTGTGCCGCAGATTGCCGTGGTCATGGGCCCCTGTACGGCGGGCGGCGCCTATATCCCCGCGCTCTGCGACGAGGTGGTGATCGTGCGCGGCCAGGGCTTCATGTATCTGGGCGGGCCGGAGTTGACCTTTGCCGCAACCGGCGAGAAGGTGGATGCTGAGGAACTGGGCGGCGCCAAGATGCACTCGTCAGTGTCGGGCGTGACCGACCACCTGGCCGAGGATGACGCCCACGCGCTGGCCATCACGCGCGAGATCGTCAGCCATCTGGGCGAAAAGCCCCTGCCCCGCAAGACGCCCAAGACGCCGCGCCCGCCGGCCTATCCGGTCGAGGAAATCTACGGCATTGTCAGCCGTGACCCTAAAGTGCCGACCGACAACCGCGAGATCGTCGCGCGGCTTGTCGATGATAGCGATTTCCACGAGTTCAAGCCGCTTTATGGCGATACGATCATGACCGGCTGGGGCCGTATCCACGGCCACGAGGGGGGCATTCTGGCCAATACCGGCGTGCTCTTTGTCGAGGCCGCGCTGAAGGCAACGCATTTCATCAATCTTTGCGTGCAGCGCGACATTCCGCTGCTGTTCCTGGCCGATGTGAACGGCTTCATGGTGGGCCGCGAGGTCGAACAGATGGGCATCGCCAAGGCGGGCGCCAAGATGATCACCGCCATGTCCTCGGCCCGGGTGCCGAAATTCACGATCATCACCGGCGGCTCCTATGGGGCGGGATATCTGGCGATGCTGGGCCGCCCGTTCCGGCCCGACGCGATGTTCGCCTGGCCCACGGGCCGCTCGGCGATCATGGGGCCGGAACAGGCCGCCAGCGTGCTGGCTCAGGTCCGTGCACAGATAAACGAGCGCGAGGGCAGGAGCTGGACACCGGAGGAGGAGGAAGCATTCAAGGCACCGATCCGCAAGGAATACGAGGATTTCCAGGGGGCTTATAATTTCGCCTCCAACCTCTGGATCGATAGCGTGATCGAACCTTGCGAGACCCGCGACGTCATGGCGCTGATGCTGGACGTGACCTCGCGCCGGCCAAAGGCAGAAACCCATTTCGGCGTGTTCAGGATGTGAGGGGCGAGCCATGAAGATCAAGACGCTTCTCATCGCCAACCGTGGCGAAATCGCCTGCCGGATCGCGCGCACCGCGCGGGCCAGCGGCATCACCCCCGTCGGCGTGCATTCCCTGGCTGATGCGAATGCCCTCCATGTGCGGGAGATCGGGCAATCTGTCTGCATCGGCGGCGGCCCGGCGTCGGAAAGCTATCTGAAGATCGACGCAGTGATCGCGGCGGCCAAGTCCGTCAGCGCGGATGCGATCCATCCCGGTTACGGCTTTCTGGCCGAGAACCCCGATTTCGCCCGCGCGGTCGAGGCTGCCGGTATGATCTTCATGGGGCCGACGCCGGAGACGCTGGAACGTTTCGGCGACAAGGCCAGCGCCAAGGTGGCGGCCGTGGCCGCCGGCGTGCCGGTGATCTCGGGCGCAGAGGGCGCGCAGTCGAATCCCCAGCAGATCGCAGCTGAAGTCCGGGAAATGGGCCTGCCCGTCCTCCTGAAGGCGGTCGGCGGCGGCGGCGGGCGCGGGCAGCGCCTGGTAACCGACGAGACCACGCTGATGGAGGATATCCAGGGCGCGCTACGCGAGGCGAAATCCACCTTCGGCTCCGAAGGGCTGCTGCTGGAACGGTTCCTGCCCGAGGCGCGCCATATCGAGGTGCAGATCGCCGGCGACGGCAAGGGCCACGTGGTGCACCTTTTCGAACGCGACTGCACGCTTCAGCGCCGCCACCAGAAGGTCATCGAGGAAGCGCCCGCTTGGGGCCTGCCGCGCACGCTTCTGGACGAGATCGCCCATGACGCGGTGCGCCTGGGCGAAACGCTGGACTATCGCGGCCTCGGCACAGTGGAATTTCTGGTGGCGGGCGAGGAATACTTCTTTCTAGAGGTGAACCCCCGCATCCAGGTGGAACACCCCGTGACCGAGGCGATCACCGGACTCGATCTGGTCGCGCTTCATCTGCGCATTGCAGAAGGCGCGGGCCTGGGCCTGGTGCAGGACGATCTGACGATCAACGGCCACGCGGTCGAGGCGCGGCTCTATGCCGAAGACCCAGCAATGCAATTCGCCCCGTCGACGGGCACGCTCACCACGCTCAGCCTGCCATCGGGCCTGCGGATCGACAGCGGCGTCGAGGAAGGCGATGCGGTCACGCCCTATTACGATCCGATGATTGCCAAGCTGATCGTGCACGCGCCCGACCGGGAAACCGCATTGGCACGTCTCGCCACGGCGCTAGATCATGTCGCCGTGGAGGGAGGCGAGACCAATCGCGCCTTTCTGACGGCGTTGGCGCGAAACCCAGAATTCGAATGGATGCAGGTTCATACACGATGGATCGACGGCCGCATCGACGAGCTAACGCAGCCGCCCGCGCTGGCCCGCTCCGCGCTGTGGAAAGCGGCGGCGGCGGTGCTGTTCGTGGCCGCGGGGCGACGCGACACGACGGCCGAGCCCTGGACCAACCGCGATACCTTCACCGGCTGGCGGCTGGGCCTTGGCGGCGACGCGCTGGAGGCGGGGCAGCGCGTGACACTGAAGGGCGCGGATGGCGCCTCGGAGGAAATGCGCGTCGGCCCGGTGAAGCATGGCGACCGATACACCGTTCTGCCCGAAGACGGCGCGGCGATCGCCCTGACCGCGCGCGAGATCGGCCCTGGCCGCTGGCGCATGGTCACGGGCGACGAAATCCATGTGATCGACGCACGGCTCCATGCGGGGGTGATCGAACTGGATACGCCCGAGGGACGGCTGGTTTTCCACCCCGCCGCACCGCTCGACTTTGCCAGCGGCGACGCGGCGGCGGATCGCGCCGTAACCTCGCCGCTGACCGGCATGATCGTCGAGGTCAAAGTCACGGAGGGCCAGATCGTGGCCGAGGGCGATGTCATCGCGGTCATGGAGTCCATGAAGCTCGAAATCTCGATTCGTGCCGCGGCTGCCGGTACGGCCAACAACATCACCGTCTCGAATGGGGACATGGTCGACCGCGGCCAGGTCATCGCCGAGATCCTGCCACCCGAGGAGTGACCGCATGAGCGACTTTCCTAAATTTGTCGAATTCCGCGAGGAAGGCCCGCGCGAGGGTTTTCAGATCGAAAAGAAGATTTACCCGATCGAACAGCGGACCGAACTGATCGACATGCTCAGCGAAACAGGGTTGAAGCGCATCCAGGTGGGCAGTTTCGTCAGCCCCGAATTCGTGCCCCAGATGGCCGATACGGGCGAGCTGTTCCAGCGTATCAAGCGCAAGCCGGGCGTAAACTACACCTCGCTCTGGTTGAACGACAAGGGGTTTCGCAAGGCCCTGACGGCGCATAAGGTCGATATCGACCCGCGTCTGCTGTTCTACCCCTCCGAAGCCTTCGCGCAGGCCAACAACAACTGCTCCTCCGCCGAGATGCGCGAGCGGCAGCGCGACTGGGTGCGCCTCTACAAGGAAGAGGGCTATGCCGTCGATGCAGCGTATGTGATGACCGCTTTCGGCTGCAACTACGAAGGCCCGATCCCGCAGGAACGCATTCTAGACGATTTCCGCTTCATCCTGCAATTGTGCGAGGAAGAGGACATTCCGGTTCCCATCCTGGTGGTCGCCGACACGATGGGCTGGGGCAACCCCGAAGCGGTTAAGCGCATGATCGGTGCGTTGCGCGAAATGGCGCCCGAGGCCCGCATTGGCATGCACATCCACGATACCCGCGGCCTTGGCATCGCCAACGTCTATGCCGCCCTGTCGATGGGCGTGGACATGTTCGAAAGCTCGGTCGCCGGGCTTGGCGGCTGTCCTTTCGCGGGCCACGGCCATGCGCGGGCCGCCGGCAATGTCTGCACCGAGGACGCGGTGTTCCTGTGCCACGAAATGGGCATCGAGACGGGCATCGACCTGGACAAGTTAATCGCAGCCGCCGTGAAGGCCGAAGAGATCATCGGCGCGCCACTAATGGGCCGGGTCATGCATTCAGGCGGTCTCGACAAGTACCGCAAGGCAAGCTGAGGGAGGACGAAGATGGCGAAGGCACTTGACGGAAAGGTGGTCCTTGTCACCGGCGCCGGTGGCGGGATCGGACGCGACATCGCCCTAATGGCGGCGGCGGAAGGCGCCGCGGTGGTGGTGAACGATCTGGGCGCGTCGCTGAAGGGCACCGGCCAGACCGAGACCGCGGCCCAGAAGGTCGTAGAGGAAATCAAGGCCGCAGGCGGCGATGCGATCGCCGATGGCGGCAATGTGACCGACCCCGATGCCGCGCGCGCGATGGTCGAGACCGGCGTCAAGGCATTCGGCCGCATCGACGCGGTGGTGAACAATGCCGGCATCCTTCGCGACGGTTTCTTCCACAAAATGACCTACGAGGATTTCGACGCGGTGGTGAAGGTCCACCTGTACGGAACTTTCAACACCAGCCGAGCTGCAACTGATTATTTCCGCGAACAGGAAAGCGGCGCCCTGGTTCACATGACCTCGACCTCAGGTCTGATCGGCAATTACGCCCAGGCGAACTACTCCGCTGCCAAGCTCGGTATCGCGGCCTTCTCCAAGTCGGTCGCGCTGGACCTCAAGCGCTGGAACGTGCGCTCGAACTGTATCGCTCCCTTCGCCTGGAGCCGGATGATCTCGTCTATCAAGACCGACACGCCCGAACAGAAGGCGCGTGTCGAGAAGATTAAGGAAATGACCCCGGCCAAGGTCGCGCCGATGGCCTGTTTCCTGATGAGCGACCACGCCGCTGACGTCACGGGACAGATCTTCGCGGTGCGCAAGAACGAGATCTTCCTGTTCAACCAGCCGCGCCCGGTGCGGTCGGTACATAACGGCGACGGCTGGACCGCCGACGAAATCGCCGAGCGCGCCATTCCCGCGCTCAAGTCGCAATTCACGCCGCTCGAGGTTTCTGCGGACGTCTTTTCCTGGGATCCGGTCTGATGAGTAAGCGCAAGGAAAAGATCAGCTCCAACATCGGCTGGAGCACACCCGACAGGATCACCGTGCGCGGGCTCGACCTGCCGAATGAAATCCTTGGCCACATGAACCTCGGTGATCTGGCGTTTCTGCAGCTGACGGGCCGCAAGGCCACGCCCGAGGAAAGCCGAGTCTTCAACGCCATCGTCATTACTCTGGTCGAACATGGTATCACGCCCTCTGCCATGGCCGCGCGGATGACCTATATGGGCGCGCCGGAATCGCTTCAGGCCGCCGTTGCGGCCGGGCTGTGCGGATTGGGCACAGTCTTTGTCGGCTCGATGGAAGGCGCGTCGAGGATGCTGTACGAGGCGCTGCCGCAGGACAAGCTGGGCACCGGCGCCGATCTGGAGGCCATCGCGCTGGAGACGGTCGAGAAGTTCAGTGCCCGCAAGGCCATCGTGCCGGGACTGGGCCATCCGGTGCACAAGCCCGTTGACCCGCGCGCCCCGCGCCTGTTCCAGATCGCGGCCGAAAACGGCAAATCGGGCGAATACATCGAACTGATCCAGAAGATCCAGGCCGACGCAGAGGAAATGTCGGGCAAGATGCTGCCAATCAATGCCACCGGCGCCATCGGCGCGATCTGCTGCGAATTCGGCTTTCCTTGGAAGATCGTGCGCGGCTTTGGCGTCATGGCGCGGGCCATCGGGCTGGTCGGCCACATCCTCGAGGAAAGCGAGAACCCGATTTCCTATGAGCTGTGGCAGCGCGCCGAGGAAGAGATCCTCGAAACCTCCGGCCCGGGGGCGGGATAAGCGATGCAGACCTCAGCCCCCGACACCCATAACGATCTGCGCGACGCGTTGCGCGCGCTCTGCGCGCAGTTCCCGCCTGAGTATCACCGCCGCGAAACCTACCCCGAAGAGTTCGTCGATGCGCTGACCCGCGAGGGCTGGTTGGCCGCGATGATCCCCGAGGAATATGGCGGCTCGAGCCTGGGGCTGACCGAGGCCTCGATCATAATGGAAGAGGTCAACCGCTGCGGTGGCAATGCGGGTCATTGCCACGGGCAGATGTACAACATGGGCACGCTTCTGCGGCACGGCTCGGACGCGCAGAAGCAGAAATACCTACCCGGCATCGCCAGCGGCACATTGCGCCTGCAATCCATGGCGGTGACCGAACCGACCACCGGGACGGACACCACCAAGCTCAAGACCTCGGCGGTCAGGAAAAGCGACCGCTACGTGATCAATGGCCAAAAGGTCTGGATCAGCCGCATCCAGCATTCCGACCTGATGATCCTGCTGGCGCGCACTACGCCGCTGACCGAGGTCAAGAAGAAGTCTCAAGGCCTGTCGATCTTCATGGTCGATCTGAAAGAGGCCATCGGCAACGGCATGGAGGTCCACCCCATCGCCAACATGCCGAACCACGAAACCAACGAGGTCTTTTTCGACAGCCTCGAGATCCCCGCCGAGAACCTGATCGGCACAGAGGGGCGCGGATTTTACCATATTCTAGACGGGCTGAATGCCGAACGCACGCTGATCGCCGCGGAATGCATCGGCGATGGCTACTGGTTCGTGGACAAGGCTCGCGCCTATGCCGGCGAGCGCATCGTCTTCGACCGTCCCATCGGCCAGAACCAGGGCGTGCAATTCCCCATTGCGCGGGCCTATGTGAACATCGAGGCCGCCAATCTGATGCGCTTTGAGGCCTGCAGACGCTTCGATGCCGGGCAGGTGTGTGGGGCGCAGGCGAATATGGCCAAGCTACTGGCCTCCGAGGCCAGCTGGGACGCCGCCAACGCCTGCATCCAGACCCATGGCGGCTTCGGTTTCGCGCGGGAATACGATGTCGAGCGCAAGTTCCGCGAGGCCCGATTGTATCAGGTGGCGCCGATCTCGACTAACCTCATCCTGTCCTATGTCGGAGAGCATATCCTGGGAATGCCGCGATCCTTCTGAGACTAAGACAATGAGCGGGATCGACCTTGACGCGCTGCCACCTTGGTCGGGACGACCCAAGCCAGAGAAGATGTTCTGACGCAGGGGCTGATCGACAAATATCGTGCCACGTTCGGCACGCATCTTTGGGACGGAGCGGGCGATGTGCCGCTGGGAATACATTGGTGTATGGCACTTGACACCGTGCCAGGTTCTTCGCTCTCAGAGGATGGCCATGCCGTGAGGGGCGGGTTTCTGCCACCTGTCCCGCTTCCCGCCCACATGTGGGCCGGCGGCGATGTTATACATATCGCCCCGCTGAAGATCGGCGAAACCTTCACCCGCCGCTCTGTAATCGGGGATATAACGGCCAAGCAGGGCCGCAGTGGTGTATTGGTCTTTGTTAGCGTTGAACATGAGCATTTGAGCGGCAACCAGCTTTGTATCCGGGAGCAGCAGTCGATCGTCTATCGTCAGATCACCGCGCCGCGCCCTGTCAAGAACGCGCCCGCAGCGGCCGATCCCACCACGCTCAGATCGAGCCTTGCACCGGATCCGGTGCTGCTGTTCCGCTATTCCGCGCTGACGTTCAATGCTCATCGCATTCACTATGACCATGTCTATGCGACCCAAACCGAAGCCTATCCCGGGCTCGTTGTGCATGGCCCTTTACAGGCAACGCTGCTCCTCAATCTTGCTGCGAGCACTTTGCACGATCCGCCCCATCAGTTTTCCTTCCGGGTCTCGCTCCGCTGACATTGCCCTGCAAATTGCAGCTGCACCATGAAAGAGCTGGTTCCTCCGGGATAGTCTGGTGCCGGGACCAAACTGGTCTTCGGAGTTTTTCCGCCGAATACTCGACCGTCTGAATTGTTATGTTTTGCAGCGGTTTCAGTAGTTGACCATTTTTTCTAACAGCTGTTAGTTTGTAGGAACCAACTTGGCGAATAGACCAGGCTAACCGCTGAAATAACAGGTGGGAGGAGAATCAATGCGGGGATACCTCGTCTCCAACGAATCGCCGCTCAATCAAGCTTTGTGCGATCCCGTGGATTGTCAGCGCATGGCATGGGCCAAGTCATGACCTCTGATGCGGGAATTGTCTCAGCGCCGCTTGCGGTACGCGGTGCAACCTTGAATTTCGGCGGTGTGACGGCTCTCGACGATGTGAGCATCACCGTGAACGACGATGAATTGCTTGCGATCATTGGTCCGAACGGTGCTGGAAAAACATCTCTCTTGAACGTTTCTGCAGGCTTCTATCGTCCGCAGAAGGGCCGTGTCGAATTGTCCGGGCAGGACGTAACCGGCCTGCGTGTTGATCAGATCGCCCGGCGTGGCCTGGCCCGTACTTTTCAGGGCACTCATCTCTTTGCTGGGCAGACCGTGGTGGAAAACATCATGATCGGCCGTCACATGCTGATGCAATCGAATGTTATCCAGGCCTTTTTTCAGTTTGGGCCCGTGATGCGCGAGGAATCGGAGCATCGCGAAGCGGCGGAAGAAATTATCGATTTTCTGGAAATCGGGGCGATCCGAAACAGGTCCGTAGGCACGTTGGGGTACGGGCTGCGCAAACGGGTCGATCTGGGCCGAGCGCTCGCGCAGGAGCCCTCGATTCTTCTGATGGATGAGCCCATGGCGGGGATGAACTCGGAAGAGAAAGAAGACTTGGCGCGTTTCATTCTCGATGTGCGTGAAGCACGCAAGATCCCCGTGGTTCTGGTCGAGCACGACATGGGCGTGGTCATGGACCTTGCCGACCGTATTGTAGTGCTGGATTTCGGGCGGGTCATCGCCGAGGGCACGCCCGATGAAATCCAGAAAAACCCCGCTGTGATCAAGGCATATCTGGGATAGCCTCATGGTCACACAACGAACAGCAAAAAGCTTTAAAGACCCCTGCGTCACGCAGAGCGAAACCCTGCCTCAGGTCTTGCTGGCGCGCGCCAAGTCCACCCCGGGTGCCCTGGCCGAACGCCACAAGCGCCTTGGCATCTGGCGTGAATTCACTTGGGCCGACATGCTTGGCAAGGTGCGCGACCTAGCGCTCGGGCTGGAGAGCAAAGGCCTGTCCGCTGGCGATTCCGTCATGATGATCGGCGAAAACGAGCCGGAACATTTCTGGGCTGAATACGCTGTGCAATCACTGGGCGGCAAGGTCCTGTCCGTCTACCCGGATCAGACCGCCGAAGAGATTCTGTATCTGGCCGAAGACTCGCAGACGCGGATTTTTTTGGCACAGGATCAGGAGCAAGTCGATAAATGCATCGAGATCGCGGACAAGTACCCAGGTGCCCTGGCGATCGTGTACTGGGATGATTCCGGGCTGTGGGGCTATGATCATCCCTTGTTGCATTCCTTCGAAAGCGTGAGCGCAGCAGGACGTCAAATCCACGCCAAAGAGCCCGCCAGATTTGAAGAACACGTCAAACGCGGACGGGCGGATGATATAGCCTTGTTGTCCTATACCTCTGGGACCACGGGAAGTCCCAAAGGCGTTATCATCAGCCATCGCTACCTGTTCGACAACTGCTCACGGGTGATGGGGGCGATCGAGATCGCGCCCGGCACCGAATACCTGACGTACATTTCGCCTGCCTGGGTGACGGAACAGATTTTCGGCCTGTCGATCGGACTGATCGCGCCCATGGTCGTCAACTTTCCCGAAGGCCCCGAAGATGTGCTAACCAATATTCGCGAACTGGCGGTTGACGCCCTGGTGTTCAGCCCGCGCCAGTGGGAGAACCTCGCCTCCATCGTTCAGGCCCGGATGCTGGGTGCGGGCAAGGTCCGCAACGCGATGTACAATTGGGGTATGAAAGTCGGCCGCGACGTTTATGTCGAACGACTGGAGGGGCGCAGCCCCAGCCTTGCCGCTCGCCTGCAACTTCCCTTTGCCGAGGCTCTGGTGCTTCATCACCTGCGCGACAATCTTGGCCTTGGTAAAGCGAAAAATGCCATGAGCGGTGGTGCCTTGATGGCGCCGGACGTCTTTCGCATGTTCCACGCGATGGGGGTCAAGCTCCGCAACGTCTATGGCGCGACCGAAATCGGACTACTGACCGCGCATGTGGGTGAAAGCTATCAGCTGGAAACAAGCGGCAGTTGGATGCAAAGCAATACCGCTTACGGCGAGCCGCTGGAATACAGGGTCTCGCCGGAAGGCGAGCTTCAGGTTCGCGGCGGATCGGGGTTCGGCGGGTACTATGGGAAACCCGACAAGACCGCCGAGCCGCTAACCGAAGACGGCTGGTATGCGACTGGCGACGCGGTTTCGATGACCGACGACGGCGAGCTATTGTTCTTTGACCGCGTCAAGGACATGCGCCGCCTGGCAAACGGCCACAGCTACCCGCCGCAGTTCATCGAAACGCGGCTACGCTACAGCCCCTTCATCAAGGACCTCATGACCCTGGGCGACGAAAGCCGAAACTTCGTCAGCGCGCTTATCAATATCGATATGGAAGTCCTCGGCAGTTGGGCGGAAGGGAACAAAATCAGCTTCTCGACGTACACCGACCTGTCGCAAAAACCCGAAATTCTGGACCTTATCATGGGCGAAGTGGCGCGCATCAATGCTCTGCTGCCCCAAGGCTCGCGCGTGGCGAGGTTTGCGAATTTCCCTAAAGAGCTCGACCCGGATGAGGGCGAGTTGACCCGCAGCCGGAAACTCCGGCGGGCCTTTCTGGAGCAACGATATGCAAAGCTTGTCGAGGCGATGTATGGCGGCGATGACAAGACCGATCTTGAAATCGCCGTGACCTATCAGGACGGCCGTCAAGGCGTGCTCAAGGCCACGGTGCGCATATCAGATGTCGAAAACGCATCGAAGACCGCCAAACGGCGGTCCAGATCTTAAAGGAGGTCGGTGAAAATGGTTTATTTCATAAACGACATCATAACCGGGGCTTTGATCGGCCTTCTGTATTCGCTGGTGGCCATGGGCTTTGTCGTGATTTACCGCGCCAGCAAGGTATTCAACTTCGCACAGGGCGAACTAGTGATCATCGGCGGTTTCATCGTCTGGTTCACGACGATGCAGGCCGGGCTTAGCCTCTGGTTGTCGATACCGCTATCGCTGGTTCTCGCCGGCCTGGTAGGATACGCAATCGAACGTCTTTTTCTGACTAAGCTGATTGGTGAATCGGTTTTTTCGATGGTCATGGTCACTGTCGGCCTGCTGATCCTGCTGCGCGGATTGGTGCTGCTTTTGTTCGGTCCCGCCGTTCGGCCCTTCCCAATCATTTTCCCGCTGAGACCACTGTTCCTCGGCGATATGCTGATCCCGATGAACCTTCTTCTCGGCGGAATCATCACTATTGTCGCCGCCGTCGGGCTGTCGTGGTTCTTCAACCGGACCCGGTCCGGCCTGCGGATGACCGCAGTGGCAGAAGATCACGTCGTGGCATCTTCGATGGGGATTTCCGTCAAGGCTTCGATTGCCTTTGCCTGGGTGCTTGGGGCAATCCTGTCCACGATCGGCGCGATGATCTTTCTCAGCGGTAAATCGCTGACCTTTCTGGCCTCGGATATCGGGTTCGCGGCCCTGCCGGTCGCGCTGTTCGCCGGGTTGGAGTCCATTGGCGGGCTGATCCTGGCGGGCGTGATCATCGGTATCATCCAGAGCCTGACCACCAACTATCTTGACCCGCTGATCGGCGGCTCACTTGGCAGTGTTGTGCCCTACATTATCATGCTCGCCATTCTGCTGATCCGGCCAACCGGCCTGTTCGGCTGGCGCACAATCGAGCGGGTTTAATCCATGGATCCTTCTGGCGTTTTCCCGACAAGCTATCGCAGTGACAGACGTCTTATCCGAACGCGCTGGCAGGCGCTTGTCCTCGCCCTGTTCATGGTTTTACTGCTGGCAGCACCTTATATGGTGAGCGGGCGTATCATCGCTATCCTGAACATGATGCAGATCAGCGCTGTTATTGCCGTCGGGCTTCAGATCTGCACCGGTTATGCGGGCCAGATCAACCTGGGTCAGGCGGCGTTCATGGGGGTCGGGGCCTATACAGCCTCGATACTGGCCTCGAAGACCGGCCTCACATTCCTGCTGACGATTCCTCTGGCCGGGCTCTCGGCCGCGCTGTTCGGGTTTCTCTTCGGCCTGACCGCGGCGCGGATCAAAGGTTTTTATCTGGCCCTAACCACCATTGCGGCTCAATTCCTGTTCCACTTTGCCGTATTGAACCTGCCTTCAACCTGGATGGGTGGATCAAACGGTATCACCGTGCCGCCCGCAGAGCTTTTCGGACTGCGCCTTGTTAGCGAAACAGCGCAGTTCTACATGAATCTTGTGGTCGCGACGATCATGATCGCGGGTGCGTTCGGGATCGTGCGATCACGCTTTGGCCGCGCCTTTGTGGCGGTCAGGGATGATGATGTGGCTGCTGGTATCATGGGGATTAATGTCGCGGCCACCAAGGCCAATGCCTTCCTGATTGGAGCTTTCTATGCCGGCGTCGGCGGGGCGCTATGGGCCTATTTGATTCGCTTCGTGGGGGTGGACCAGTTCACCCTGTTTCACTCGATCTTTTTCGTGGCGATGATCATTGTCGGCGGGATGGGATCGATCGTGGGGGCCCTGATAGGGGTTTTCACTATCCGAATCATCCAGGAAATCATCGCGACGGTGGGCCCCAATATTGCCGACTCGGTATCATTCCTTGGCGGTGACATCGTGTTTGCCGGCATGAATGTCGTACTTGGCGGCGTGATCGCATTGTTCATGATCCTCGAACCCAAGGGGCTGATGCACCGCTGGAACATTCTGAAATCATCTTACCGTATCTGGCCGTTTCCCTACTGAAGAACAGAGGGGCTTTTAACATGGGAGGAAGAATATGACATACCAAACGAAACGAGGTCTCCGCGGCTTGCTGGCAGCGGGTGCCATAGCTGTTGCGGCGACTATGCCTTTGAAGGCGCAGGCGGAGACAAACTATAATCTCGCCCTGCTGTCGGACTTTTCCGGCCCCTATGCCGACATCATGCCCATTCTGGCAGGCGGACGCGAGGCTGTATTCACCTGGTGGAATGAAACCCGCGGCAAGGAACTTGGCGTTACGCTGAACTACAAAAACTACGAAACCCGCTACGACGCGGCACAGGTGGCGAGCCTCTGGCCCGGGATCAAATCGGAACTGGACCCGATTGCGGTCGTCGGCCTTGGCGGGCCGGACGTTGCCGCGCTTTCCGAACGCCTGCCGGATGATAAGATCCCGATGTTCATGGCGACGGCCGCCTACGGTTTTGCCTGGCAACCGGATTCCTGGATCTTCAACCCGCGTCCGACCTATTCGCACGAAAGCGCGGGCTTTGTGAACTGGATGCGTGAACAGCGGGGCGGAGACGATCCGCTCAAGGTCGCGATCCTCGCCTCCGAGGCCTCGCCTGCCTATGTCGACATGGCAAAGGGCCTCGAACTTTATGCCGAACAGCATCCCGAAGTGATCGATCTCGTCGAGGTAATCTATACCGAAGTGCAACCGACCGATCTGACGGCGCAAATGCGCCGCGTCGTGCGGGCCGGCGCCGAGGCGCTGATTATCCAGACGAACACCTCTATCGTGGTGGCGGCGAAACGTGGACTGCAAGCCAACGGGGCGAACATCCCGATCATGATGAGTTCGCATAACGGGTTGCCGGCCTCGGGGAGTGCGCTTGGCGGCCTTGACCAACTGGAGGGCGACTTTGAGGCTTACGGTATGGCGATTGCGGCCGATGAGGACACACCCGCACGACAATTCTACGAAACACTGGTTGCGAAATATGGGCTCGAGGCGCCCTGGAACGTTGTGACCGCGATGGGTGTTTCTCAAGGTCTTTTTGTCGTGAGCGTGATCGATCACGCGATCGAGGAGAACGGCGCCGAGGGCCTGACCGGAGAGATGGTTCGTGAGGCGCTCTTTACTAAACCGATCACCACCGAAGAAACCCACGGCTTTCTGCCCTCCCTCACTTTCACTCCCGAAGCGCCTTTCCCATTGGAAGGTCTCAAGGTGAATGTGGGCACCGTCAAAGATGGCAAGATCACCATCGAAGCAACCGGCGCCGACATTCCCGACGTTCAGAAGTGGTGAATTTAACAGGGCGCCGCGGTCGCGGCGCCCCTCCTGATCCTTAGCCTCGGGCAATACGACCATGCTGGAACTCAACAACGTAGAAGTGACCTATTCCGACGTCATCCTGGCGCTAAAAGGCGTTTCCATGACGGTCCGTGAAGGTCAATGCGTTGCTCTGCTCGGTGGCAATGGCGCGGGCAAAAGTACGACGCTCAAGGCCATCTCAGGGACGCTCAAATCCGAAGATGGAACCGTTTCGGCGGGGTCCATCATTCTAGACGGCACCCCTGTCCAGAACATGGAAGCGTCGAACGTTGTAAAGAACGGTCTGATCCATGTGATGGAGGATCGGCGCGTATTGCGACATCTCACGTCAGAGCAAAACCTGATCGTGGGCGGGCATATGGTGCCTAGCTCCGCCGAGCTCAAGAACCGCCTGGACCAAGTTTATACTCTGATGCCGCGGCTTGCGGATCTCCGCCACCGCACCTCCGGATTTATGTCTGGTGGCGAACAGCAACTGCTGCTGATCGGCCGGGCAATGATGGCAAAGCCCAAGATCATCGCAATCGACGAGCCGTCGTTGGGTCTGGCCCCGATGATGATCCGGGATGTCTACGACGTGCTCAAGCAACTCAAATCAGAAGGCACGACCTTTTTGCTGGTCGAACAGAACACCGCCGCGGCACTGTCGATCGCCGACTACGCTTATGTGATGGAAAATGGTCGTATCGTGATGGACGGCCCGGCCGACAAGCTCGCTGACAATGAGGATATCAAGGAATTCTATCTTGGTGTCACCGCCTCAGGCGAGCGCAAGAGCTATCGAGAGATCAAGCACTATCGCCGCCGCAAAAGATGGCTGGGGTA
Source organism: Ahrensia sp. (assembly GCA_002706335.1). Classification (GTDB taxonomy): domain Bacteria; phylum Pseudomonadota; class Alphaproteobacteria; order Rhizobiales; family Rhizobiaceae; genus Oricola. The sequence continues at coordinate 5,912 of PAKZ01000004.1, read as the reverse complement.
GGAAAGGAGAGACAATGAGTGAACTGCTTGCCATCAAGGGGCGGACTGCATTTGTAACCGGAGCAGGTCAAGGTGTGGGCCGTCAAGTCGCACTTTACCTGGCCGAACACGGGGCCGGTGCCGTTGTTGTCAACGATTTTCACGCCGACCGGGCCGAACGCGTTGCCGCAGAAGTGGAAGCTGCCGGTGCAAAGGCGCTGCCGCTCGCGTTTGATGTTTCAGAGTTCGAAGCCGTCGGCGCGGCCTTTGCCAAGGCGCAGAACGCCTTCGGCAGCGTGGATATTCTGGTCAACAATGCCGGCAACGCCGGGCCGACATCGCGGCTTGACGATCTTGTCCCGTTTTGGGAGTCGGATCCCACTGAATGGCGCCGCTGGATGGCCACCAATTTCGACGGGGTGCTGAACTGCACCCGTCACGCCATGCCTTTAATGGTCAAATGTGGCTATGGTCGCATCGTGACCGTCATTTCCGACGCCGGACGCGTCGGCGAGCCGCACCTGGTGGTTTATTCCGGGGCCAAAGCCGGCGCGGCGGGCTTCATGCGGGCCATTGCAAAAGCCGCTGGCCGGTACGGGATCACCGCGAATTGCGTCGCCTTGGGGGGCACGAGGACTCCGGCTGTTGCTGACCTGATCCCGGATGCAGAGACCGAGAAGCGAGCATTGTCGCAATATGTGATCCGCCGTCTGGGCGAGCCGGAAGATCCCGCCGGAATGATCCTGTTTCTCTGCTCGGATGCCGCCAGCTGGATCACCGGACAGACCTATCCGGTGAATGGCGGGTATTCTTTTGCCTGCTAGAGCCGAAAACAGGTGGCTACCGCTCGTCGGAGCCTTTCGGGAGGATGCTGTCATTGTCTGCCCCGAGTTCTGGTGGCAGGTCCGGGGTTGCGGTCTCGAAATCATCGAATTTCAGAGGCTGGACGAGGAAAGTCTCGGTCTTGCCGCTGTCATGCGTGATCGTGCGCAGCAACTGGCGCGCGCGCACATGGGCGTCATCCAGCGCTTCGATCAAAGAATTGACCGGACCCCATGGCACGCCCGCCTTATCCAGAAGATCGCCCCACTCGGCACGGGGCTTGCCGACTACAACCGCCGCGATCTCTTCCCGCAGCGCGTCCTTGCTGGCAACACGTTCGCGGCCCGTCATCGAAGCAAGCTCCGCCCTGTCGATCACATCGCAGAACGGTTGCCAAAACCAGTCCTCGTGCGCGATGGACAATGTCATGAGCTTGCCGTCCTTGCAGGTGAACACGCCATAGCCCGGCTCGGCGATGAATTCGCCCAGCGGTGTGCCATTGGCGGCCGGAACAAGGAATGCGGTCAGCATCGAAACCACCGCGTCCGACATGGAAACGTCCACGTAACGCCCCTGCCCCGTCCGCTGGCTCGACACCACAGCCGACAGTATTGCGATCGCAGCGAACAGCGCCGCGCCAACATCCGCGAAGGGGATCGCCGGCACAGGTCCGGGCTGCCCCGCATCGGCCTGATCGGCCAGCAGGCCGCCAACGCCTTCATAGCTCAGATCATGCCCGGCCCTGTCACGATAGGGGCCGTCCTGCCCGTAGCCCGAAATCGACACGTAAACCAGCCGCGGGTTGACGCTGCGCATGTCCTCGAAACCGGCGCCGAGGGCCGCGAGCTTGCCAGGGCGGAACCCTTCAACGATAACATCCGAGTCCTTGGCCAGTTCGCGAAAACTCGCCAACCCAGCAGCCGATTTCAAATCCAGCGCGACGCTGCGCTTGCCCCGGTTCAACGCCCGGAACAACGGCGGAAACTGCCGGGCCGGATCACCAACGCTTGGGCGTTCGATCATGATCACCTCAGCCCCCATGTCCGACAACAGCATTGTCGCGTAGGGACCGGGAAATTGTTCGGCCAGGCTGAGGATCTTCAGACCGGCCAGGGGTGCAGCGCTCATATTGGTCTCCAAGTCACGTTTTCCCCGCGAGCGGGTCCGACCCATCGCAGCGCAGATCGCTGCAAAAGACAAGGCAAAAATCCCATAACAGTTATAATTTTCAGGGACTTAGCATGAATGAAGCGAAGCAGACGCTATCCGTCGAACGCGTGGCAAGAACAGAATGGATTACCCTCCAGCGAACCGAACAGCTGAACGCCATGTCAACGCAGATGCTGCAAGAAATGGCGGTTGCACTGGAAGCCGCGCTGACCGACGATGCGGTTCGCACAATTGTCCTAACCGGTTCGGGCCGGGCATTCTGCGCTGGTGCCGATCTGAAAGAGATCGCTGACGCCAAACACAAACCGGGCGAACCGGACCTTCTTGATCTCGTCGATCACACGTTCGGACTGATGCGGCATGGTCCCAAGCCGGTGATCGCCGCCGTGAACGGGCTGGCCATGGCCGGCGGGCTGGAGATGGTGATGGCCTGCGATCTGGTCTTTGCCGCCGAAAGCGCGCAACTGGGCGATGCCCATTCCAACTTCGGCGTCTTTCCCGGTGCAGGCGGTGCTGCGATCCTGCCGCGCAGGATTGGATTGAACCGCGCGAAATATTTGTTGTTCTCGGGGGAAAACGTCTCGGCGCAGGACATGATGGACTGGGGGCTGGTCAACAAGGTCGTCGCGGACGACGACCTGCACAACGCGGTGCAGGCCTTCACTGACAGGCTAGCAGACAAGAGCCCGTCGGTCTTGCGCCGTATGAAGGCGGTTGCCAACCGGTCGCTGGACGTCGACGAAACCGCCGCTCTTTCCGATGAGATGCTGAACCTGCGCGCGCACATGCGGTCCTGGGACATGCACGAGGGGCTTTCGGCGTTCAATGAAAAGCGCAAACCTCAGTTTCGCGGATACTAGAACAGGAGGACGAACGATGCAGGACATATACGTCGTTGGCGTCGGGATGACGCCGTTCGGAAAATTCCGGACCAAGACCATCAAGGACATGACGGGCGAGGCTGTCGCCGCCGCCCTTGCGGACGCCGGGCTGGCCGCCGACCGGATCAACGGCGCCTTCTTCTCCAACGCAGTGCAGGGCCACATGGAGGGCCAGCACATGATCCGGGGCGAGATCGCGCTGCGCGAAATGGGCATTCAGGGTATTCCGGTGGTAAATGTCGAAAATGCCTGTGCCAGCGCCTCGACCGGGTTCAAGCTGGCGGTGGATTTCCTCAAGGCAGGCAATGGTGACTGCTGTCTCGCCGTGGGTGCCGAAAAAATGTATTCCGATGACCGCGCGTTGATGTTTTCGGCCTTCGACAGCGGCTGGGACGTCAGCAACGGCGAAGAGGTTGCGCAACGCCTGGCCGATCTGGGGGCCGGCGTCGAGGAACCCGAAGGATCGAAATCGCCCAAGCCCTACAGCGTATTCATGGATGTCTACGCAGGCTTCGCGCGGCTGCACATGAAGACTTTCGGCACCACGCAAGAACAGTTTGCCGCTGTCTCTGCCAAGAACCATGAACATTCCGCGCATAATCCGTTGGCGCAGTACCGCGATGCCATGAGCGTAGATCAGGTCATGGCCGCGCCGCCCATCACCTATCCGCTGACCCTGCCAATGTGCGCCCCGATCTCGGACGGTGCCGCGGCGGCCGTGCTGTGCACGGGCGAAGGACTCAAGCGACTGGGGCTCGATCCCGCACGCGCTATCAAGGTCAAAGCCGCGATCCTGCGCTCCGGCACCGACCGTCCGCCGGAAGATTATAAGAACCACCTGACCCGCCTTGCCGCGCTTCAGGCCTATGAACAGGCCGGGCTCGGCCCAGAGGATATGTCGGTTGCCGAAGTACATGACGCCACTGCCGTGGGCGAGGTGATCCAAATCGAAAATCTCGGGTTTGTCGAATTCGGAGAGGGGGGGCCAGCCAGCCTGCGCGGCGATACAAAGATCGGCGGGCGCATTCCGGTGAACCCCTCGGGCGGATTGGAATCCAAGGGCCACCCGGTCGGGGCCACTGGGATCGGGCAGGTTTTTGAACTGGTTACGCAGCTGCGCGGCGAAGCGGGCGCGCGTCAGGTCGAAGGCGCGCAGAACGCCATCGCCGAAAACGGCGGCGGTTTGCACGGGGTCGAGGAAGCCGCCGCCTGCGTCACCATTCTGGGACGCTGAAACAAGGTTGAAAACAATGGAAAATGTGATCTCTGCCGCTCAGGCAGTCTATACAGACGAGCAACGCATGTTGCTGGAGAACTTTCGCAAGATGGCCGAGGCGAAGTTCGCTCCGCTGGCCGAGCAATACGAGGACCTCGGCCACCCGCCCGACGCGGAAACGCTGAAATCCCTGTTCTCCAAGGTCGAGGAGTTCGGGCTGATCAGTGGGCTGATACCCGAGGAAGACGGCGGCGCCGGAATCGACCGCATGACCTATGGCATTCTCTACGAGGAACTGGCCCGGATCTGGGCCGATCTGGCGATTGCGGTGCTGATTCAGGGTCACGCAGTGTTTGCGGTCAACCTTTTGGGAAATGCGGCGCAGAAAGAGGCCTATCTTGGGCCGCTCCTGCGCAGCGAACGCATCTGCGCAACCTGCATTTCCGAACCTGAGGTCGGCTCGAACGTGCGCGAGGTCAAGACACGTGCGGACCGCGAGGGCGACAAGATTTTTGTCAGTGGACAAAAACTCTGGATTTCCAATGGGGCCCAGTCGGATTTCGCCATCGTTGTCTGCAATCTGGACGACGGGATTTCCATGGTCATCGTGGATCGAGATAAAGGCGGCTATGAGAGCCGAGAATTGCGCAAGATGGGGCTTGTCAGCGCCTCTACCTGCGAGTTGTTCTTCGAAAGGGCCGAAACCACCGCCGAACATGTTCTCGGAAATGCAGGTGGGGGCCTGTTCCAGACGTTGAAACTCTTTGAAAGCGCGCGCGTGTTTGTCGGCCTGACGAGCATCGGCATTGCCCAGGCGGCACTGGAATGCGCCGTTAAATACGCGCAAGAGCGCCAACAGCACGGCAAGCCGATCGGCGGGCACCAGTTGATCCAGGGTTACCTGGCAGACATGGCTACGCATCTGGATGCGGCGCGATTGTTATGCCAGCGCGGGCTGCAACTTCTTGATCTGGGCGTACGTTGCGACACTCAGACCTCAATGGCGAAATGGTATGCGACGGAAATCGCCGTCGAAATCGCAGGCAAGGCCGTGCAGATCCACGGCGGCAACGGCATCACTAAGGAATTTCCGGTCGAACGGCATTTCCGCAATGCCAAGGTCCTTCCGATCCCCGACGGCACCACCGAGATCCAGAAGCTGGTCATCGGGCGAAACCTGACAGGGTTCAACGCTTTCTAAAGCGGTTTACGATCATTCCGGGTCATATCCGCACGACCTGAAGTAGTTTGCGCATTCGTCTGGCTCGAAGATATCGACGAGTTTGCCGATGAGGCTCGAGAGGCCGGACACGGTGCGCTCACCGGCCTTACGGAACATTGCCTTGAGGCGTGAGAAGGCCTTCTCGATGGCATTGAAGTCGGGACTGTAAGGCGGAAGCAACTACAGTGTTGCGCACACCGCCTCGATCTTCTCTCGCACCGCTGCCCGCTTGTGGCTGGACAGATTATCCATCACGACGATGTCGCCGGGACTGAGTTCCGGTACCAGAATCGAGGTGACATAGGCTTCGAACCAGTCACCGTTGATCGGCCCGTCGAGAACCATCGGTGCCACCATCCCTGACAGCCGCAGACCGGCGACGAGCGTCATGGTTTTGCGGTGACCGTGCGGGAAGCCCATCCGAAGGCGCTCGCCCTTGCGGCACCGGCCATGCGTGCGGGCCATGTTCGTAGCCGTCCAGGTCTCATCGGTGAAGACCGACCTTGCCGGATCGAGGTCGAGTTGGCCGTCGAACCACGCCTGACGCCGCTTCAGGATGTCGGACCGCTCCTGCTCCAGTGCATGTGCGGTCTTTTATGGGATGGCCCGCCCCTCCTGCCGG
>PAKZ01000003.1 GCA_002706335.1 Ahrensia sp. | reverse complement strand
CACCGGCAAACAGGGGAAGGGCCGGCGCCTGTCGTGCGGGAAGAGGTTCCCGCATGGGGTATGCCCTTAAGGCAGGCCGGAGACGGTACGCGACGTAAGGGAATCCGGCGGCTTGCCGCTTACTCCCTTGGAAACCGCCCCGCCAAGCGGCCCCTCCGCAAGGGGGAGACAAAGGCCATGAGGTGGCCAGTCGGGACCTTGCGGGTCCCGGGCGTAGAGCGGCCGGCGCCGGAAGCAGCCGAGGGGCGGTCGAAGGACCGCATATACACAATAGACAAAGCGATCCCTCGACCGCCCGTCTTCCAGTTTGTTTGAGCTCACGGCAGTTCCCGCTGCGCGTGAACGCCTCCGCATGGGCCTCGCACGGTTAGCGGCTTGCCGCTTACGCGGACAAGGTGGCTCGGACGGCCGGTCGGCCTTTAGGGGCCCGTCAGCGAAGGCGGAGCCTGAAGCTTACGGGCGGGACAAATGACTCGCTTCGCCCGGGTTCTTTGAAGCCACGAAGATCGAGATAAGGCGCGAAGCCGGACAAGCGCGCGCACTCTCCCCCTTGGTGGGGGAGAAAGCGATTTTAACATCTTAGCGACAGCTAAGTGTTAGAAATCGCAAGAGCGGGGGCGCGCGATGTCGGCCATCAAGCAATACGGGCCAACACCCGGATTCTTTGAAGCCATCAAGATCGCGGATTTTGCGAGGGGGGTCGGGATGTTCGTCGCTGTGCGCCCGCTGCAGCCCTCAATTCGCCCGAACCGCGATCGCCGCTGCGGCTCCGGCGAGGAAACTCGCCGCGATCCGGTTCATCACTTTCAGCGCGCGCGGCGACTGCAGCATGTGCCGGGCCCGGCCCGCAAGGCCGATATAGGGGATCAGGACAGCGACGAGGATCGCGAAGGTCAGTACGATCAGCACGGCGAAATCGACCGGCGTGACCGTCGAAAGATCGAGGAAAGTCGGCAGCAGCGCGAGGTAGAAGACGATCACCTTCGGATTGCCGAGAGTCACCATGAAGCCGGCGAAGAAACTCGAAAACGCGTCGCCCGCCGTTTGCGCGGCCACTTTCTCGGCGGTCACGCCCTGCCGCCAGAACGACACCGCCATCCAGAGCAGATAGGCGACGCCGGCATATTTGATCACCATGAAGACGGTGCCGAAACTCGAGGCGATATAGGCAAGGCCGAGCACGGCGGCCGACAGATAGACCACATCGCCGAGCGCAAGCCCGAACAGCATCGGCAAGGTCGAGCGGAAGCCGGAGCCGAGCGCGCGCGCCACCAGCGCGATGACGCCGGGGCCGGGAATCGCCGCCGCGATGCCGAGCGCCAGCGTGTAGGTCAGGAAACCTGTAAGGGTCATGTCACTGCAATCCGAGAAGGGCGGGAAGCGCCCGCATGTCATCGAACAGCACCGCGCCCGCTTCGGCAAGGCCTTGCCTGTCGGTGAGCGGATCGGCCGCATAGCCGAGCACCGCCATGCCGGCCGACTTTCCGGCCACGACGCCGGCGACGCTGTCCTCGATCACCGCGCAGCGCTCCGGGTCGAAGCCCATCGTGTCGGCGGCATGCAGGAAGAGGTCCGGGGCCGGCTTGCCCTTGTCGACCATCCAGGCCGAAAACAGCACATCCTCCAGTAGCGGCAGCAGACCCGACGCGCCGAGCGTCAGGTGCATCTTCTCGACCTTGGCCGAGGAGGCGACGCAAAAGGGCGTGTCGATCGCCTGCAGATAGAGGATCGCGTCGCGCACATAGGGGATCGCCTCGACGCCGTCGGCGAACATCGCCGGCAGTTCTGCGAGCCAGCGCTCCGGGAAATCCGCGCCGAGATCGATCCCGTCCTCGGCCAGCAAAATGTCGCGCACGCTTTTCATCGTGCGACCCATGAAGCGCTTGCGGCAACCGGCCAGCGTGGTTTCGAGGCCGTGTTCGGCCAAAATCTCCACCAGGCGGCGATTGGCGGTATTCTCGGTGTCGACGAGCACGCCGTCGCAGTCGAAGATAACGAGTTGTGGAGGTGTCATGTCTGAAAGGGCCTCAGTGGGTTCCGGTGGATCCGAAGCCGCCGCGGCCGCGCGCGGTATCGGAGGCGAGGTCGCCTTCCGAAACGCTCATCTGCGTCACCGGTGCGATGACCATCTGCGCGATGCGCATGCCGCGCGTGATTTCAAAGGGCTCGGAGCCGTGATTGATCATGAGTACCTGCACCTCGCCGCGATAATCGGCATCGATCGTGCCGGGCGTGTTCAGGCAGGTGACGCCGTGTTTGAAGGCGAGGCCCGAACGCGGCCGCACCTGTCCTTCATGGCCGGACGGGATCTCGAAGATGAAGCCGGTCGGCACCAGAGCGCGCTCGCCGGGCTGGAGCACCAGCGGCGCGTCCTCCGCCACCGCCGCGCGCAAATCCATGCCTGCGGCCCCGGCCGTTTCGTAGCCGGGCAGCGCGATCCCGTCGCCATGGGGAAGGCGAATGAGGGTCAGAGACGTCATTGCGGCTATCTGCCGCGCCGGCCCGTCTTCCGCAAGCAGAATACGCAGCAATCCTGTGCGCAACGTCTCACATCGGGAGACTCACGCCGCCGCTGCTTCCAGCGCGGATATGTCGATCTTCTGCATGGTCATCAGCACCGGCCAGACCTTCGATGCCTGCGGGCCGCTGAAAAGTTCGGCCGCGCGTTTCGGCACGATCTGCCAGGACAATCCAAACCGGTCCTTGCACCATCCGCACTGGCTTTCCGCGCCGCCTTCGGCGGTAAGCGCCTCCCACAGCCGGTCGGTTTCCGCCTGATCCTCGGTGCTGACCGAGATCGACACGGCTTCGGACAGCTTGAAATGCGGCCCGCCATTGATCGCCTGATAGGGCGTTCCGGCAAGGGTAAATTCCACAGCCAGCACCGCGCCCGGCTCGCCATGCGTGGCGTTCTCGATATGGCGGGCCACATGGTCGATGCGCGATCCCGGTATCAGGGAGCAGTAGAATTCCGCTGCGGGAAGCGCACCGTCATCGAACCACAGGCATGTCTTGACCTTGCGTGTCACCGTCAAATTCTCCCCGGATCAGGAACTGGCGATCTTCTCGAAGCCGCCGAAAATCATCCGCTTCCCGTCGAAGGGCATTTCGCCGAGGCGTTCGAAAATCGAGGGGTCGTCCTCGAATTTCTTCCAGCCCGCGTCGCGCGCTTCCTTCGAGGGCCATTCGACCCAGGAGAAGACGACGACCTCGTCTTCCTTTTTCTTCACCGCCATCGGAAACGACGTGACTTCACCATTCGGCACTGTCTCGCCCCAGCAATCGACAACGGAAGTCGCACCCAGGCTTTTGAAAACCTCGGCGGCGCGCTGCGCATATTCGAGATAGGCATCTTTGCCATTCGCCGGCGCCGCGGCGACCATTCCGTCTACATAGCTCATGATACTGGTCCTTCAGTGCTTGGCTGCCGACGCTATCGGCTGACTTCCTTCTTTGCGCCCTTGAGAAGCGCGACGATTGCCATGGCGTGGCCGTGGCCGAGGCCGAAATCCTGCTTCAGCCAATCGGTGATCTGTGTCGCCTTGACGCCCGATGCGAGCCCCGAACTGTCAGCGAAGCCTTTTTCGGCGGCCATAGCCTTGAAATCCGCCGGCGATTTGCCTGTCTTGGCCTGGATATTGTCGAGATATGCCTGGAATGACATTGGGTTTACCGCCTCCCTTTTCTCAGTTCATCGCCTTGGAGCCGGTAAAATTGATCATCCAGGGCGTGCCGAACCGGTCGGAGAACATGGCAAAACGTTCAGCCCAAAAAGTCTCCTCCAGAGGCATGCGCACGTCTCCGTCCCTGGAAAGCGCATTGAAAATCCGCTCCGCCTCCTCGATCGAGCCTGCCGCCAACGAGATGTTGAAGCCCTGCGGCTTCGTATACCATTCGCCCGGCGCGTCAGAGGCCATGATGTTGGCAGAGCCGAGCCGCATGTTCATATTCATCACCAGATCGTCGCCGCCGGGCATGCGGCTCGCCGGGTCCGGCGCATCGCTGTTCTTGAACACGCCCGTGATCTCCCCGCCCAGCGTTTCGGCATAGAATGTCATGGCTTCCAGGCAGGTGCCGTTGAAATAGAGATAGATGGTCGGCTCCACGGGCGGATCCTTTCAAAACGGAGGAAGGCGGCGCGGGACGCGCCATGCGATGGCGGCAGGGTAGCGCGCAAATAGATTGATATCAACGTAAAATCTTTGCGGACGCGTCATTCGTTTGACAGCCGCTCTTGCGCCTGCCATTAGCGCCCCACATTTTCAGGACATGACAATGGCCGAAACCCTTCAGGACGCCGTCGCGCGCCGCCGCACATTCGCGATCATCGCCCACCCCGATGCGGGCAAGACCACGCTGACCGAGAAGCTGCTGCTGTTCGGCGGCGCGATCCAGCTCGCCGGCGAGGTCAAGGCCAAGAAGGACCGCATCCAGACGCGCTCCGACTGGATGAAGATCGAGCGCGAGCGCGGCATTTCCGTGGTCACCTCGGTGATGACCTTTGAATATGACGGCAACGTCTTCAACATCCTCGATACGCCGGGCCACGAGGATTTCGCCGACGATACCTACCGCACGCTGACGGCGGTCGATGCCGCGGTCATGGTCATCGACGCCGCCAAGGGCATCGAGCCGCGCACGCTGAAATTGTTCGAAGTGTGCCGCATGCGCGATATCCCGATCATCACTTTCATCAACAAGATGGACCGTGAAAGCCGCGACCCCTTCGAGATCCTCGACGAGGTCGAGGAGAAGCTGGCGCTCGATACCGCACCGATCACCTGGCCGGTCGGCCGCTCGAAGACGTTCTGCGGCGCCTATAATCTGGCCGCCAACGCTTTTCGCGGCAGCGATTCGCAGGTCGAGGCGACGCCGGTCAACGGACCGCAGGCCGTCGCCGACCGCCTGCCGGAAAACGAGCGCGAAACCTTCGTCGAGGAGCTGGAGCTCGCTCGTGAAGCCTGCCGGCCCTTCGACAGGCAGTCCTTCCTCGAAGGTCACATGACGCCGGTTTTCTTCGGCTCGGCGCTGCGCAATTTCGGCGTACGCGATCTGATCAACGCGCTCGGCGCCTTCGCGCCGCCGCCGCGCGATCAGGAGGCGGATTCCCGCACGGTCCATGCCGGGGAAGACAAGATGACCGCCTTCGTCTTCAAGATTCAGGCCAATATGGATCCCAACCACCGGGACCGCATCGCTTTTGCCCGCATCTGTTCCGGCAAGCTGGAGCGCGGCATGAAGGCGAGGCTCTCGCGCACCGGCAAGCAGCTCGGCCTGACCGCGCCGCAATTCTTCTTCGCCTCGCAGCGCCAGATCGCCGATACGGCCTATGCCGGCGATGTCGTCGGCATTCCGAACCACGGCACGCTGCGCATCGGCGACACGCTGACCGAGGGCGAGCCGCTGGTGTTCCACGGCGTCCCGAACTTCGCACCCGAGATCCTGCGCCGCGTCCGCCTTGGCGATGCGATGAAGGCCAAGAAGCTGAAGGAAGCCCTGCAGCAGATGGCCGAGGAGGGTGTCGTCCAGCTCTTCGTGCCGGAAGACGGCTCGCCGGCGATTGTCGGCGTGGTCGGCGCACTGCAGCTCGACGTGCTGAAGGAACGGCTGAAACAGGAATACGGCCTGCCGGTGGATTTCGAAGCCGCCCGCTTCAATGTCTGCCGCTGGATTTCGCATGCGGACCGGGCGCAGCTCGAAGCCTTCATGACCAAGCAACGCTCCGCCATCGCCCGCGATCTCGACGGCGATCCGGTCTTTCTTGCCGAGAACGCCTTCTCGCTGAACTACGAGGCTGACCGTGCGCCCGGCATGGTCTTTAAGGAAATCAAGGACTATCAGGTCCGCGCCAAGGCGGCGTGACGCTCCGCGCGTCGGCATCGGTCTGAGAAGCTTTTGCCGCGATCTCTGCGCCAATCTGCCGCGCGGGCAGAAAAATATTCCCGTTTTTTCTGCGGGCATGGAACACTATCTGACGCTTGTATCCGCCATTCGCGTTATTACGTGTTCAAGACCAATAGCAGGAGTATGAAATGAGCCTCCGTATCAATGATGTCGTTCCGGATTTCACTGCCGAGACGTCCGAGGGCACCATCAATTTTCATGAGTGGATCGGCGATTCCTGGGCCATCCTGTTTTCCCATCCGAAGGACTTCACCCCGGTCTGTACCACTGAATTCGGCGCTGTGGCGCGTCTCGACGACGAGTGGACGAAGCGCGGCGCCAAGGTGATCGGCATTTCGGTCGATGGCGTCGAGGACCACAAGAAGTGGAAGAGCGACATCGAGACCTATGCCGGCCTTCCGGCCAAGTTCCCGATCATTGCCGATACCGATCTCGCGGTGTCCAAGGCCTTCGACATGCTGCCCGCCGAATACTACCTGCCGGGCAATGCGACACCGGCCGACAGCCAGACCGTGCGTTCCGTCTTCATCATCGGTCCGGACAAGAAGCTGAAGCTCTCGATGACCTATCCGATGACGGTCGGCCGCAACTTCGCCGAGGTGCTGCGGGCGCTCGACGCGCTGCAGACGTCTACCGCGAACACTGTCGCCACCCCTGCGGACTGGAAAGTCGGCGAACCGATCATCATCCCGACTTCGGTCAACGACGAGGCGGCAAAGGAGAAGTATGGCGAGTTCGAGACCATCTTCCCCTATCTGCGCAAGGCGAAACTGCCGGCCTGATCGCCGCAATCTCTGCCAATCGAAAACCGGCGGCTTGAGTCGCCGGTTTTTTCATGCGCCTCTGGCGGTTTGCCCGTTTCAGGGTAAAGAGACGGGATGAAACCTCGTAGTTTCGATGTCATCGTCCTGGGAGCTGGCGCCGCCGGACTGTTCTGCGCGATCGAGGCGGGACGGCGCGGCCGTTCGGTGCTGGTCATCGACCACGCCAGCGCGCCCGGCGAAAAGATCCGCATCTCCGGCGGCGGCCGCTGCAATTTCACCAATACTTTCGCTTCGCCGGCAAACTACCTGTCGGCCAACCGGCATTTCTGCGTGTCGGCGCTGAAACGGTTCACCGCGGCGGACTTCATCGCGCGGGTCGATGCGCAGGGTATCGCCTGGCACGAGAAGACGCTGGGCCAACTCTTTTGCGACGGTTCGGCGAAACAGATTGTCGACATGCTGACAGGCGATCTCGCCGAAGCGGGCGGTAAGCTGGAATTGTCGACCGAAGTCGAGGAAATATCCCAAACCGCTGGGGGTTATGACATTCGCCTCTCATCCGGCCCAGTTATCTGCGCTTCGCTGGTGATCGCGACAGGTGGCAAGTCGATCCCGAAAATGGGGGCCAGCGGCTTTGCCTATCGCGTCGCCGGACAGTTCGGACTGGCGGTAACGGAAACCCGCCCGGGCCTCGTGCCTCTGACATTCGAGCCGAACCTGCTGGAGCGGGTTAGGCCTCTGGCCGGCGTCGCCGCACAGGCCCGCGTCAGTCACGGCAAGACCGCCTTCGATGAGGCGTTGCTCTTCACCCATCGCGGCCTGTCCGGACCCTCGATCCTGCAGATTTCGAGCTTCTGGCGAGAAGGCGACGAGATTGGCATCGATCTCGCGCCGGGTGGCGATGTCTTTGCGGAACTGCGCGAGACGCGTCAGACCGCGGGAAAGCAGGAGGCGCAGACCGTCCTTTCGCGCCGGCTGCCAAAGGCTCTCGCGCAATTCCTGTGCGGCGAAGGCGCGATCGCCGGTCCTCTTGCGGAGCTGAACGACAAGGCCCTTCGCCGCCTGGCTGACCGGGTCCATCGCTGGAAAGTCAAGCCGGCAGGCTCGGAAGGATATCGCACGGCGGAGGTTACGCTGGGTGGTATCGACACTGCCGGCCTCGACCAGAAGACTATGGCCGCGAAAAGCGTTCCCGGCCTCTATTTCATCGGCGAGGCCGTGGATGTCACCGGCTGGCTCGGCGGCTACAATTTCCAGTGGGCCTGGTCGTCCGCCTGGGCGGCGGGACAGGCCGTCTAGCGACCCGTCAACGGTTCAGATCGCTTCTGATCTGCTTGAGGTTCGCGCGATAGGTCTCGGCGTCCCCGTAGTCGATAAACGCCTCGAAATGGTCATGCGGATCGGCGCTGCGGCGGGCATGCTTGATCGGGCACCAGTATTGTTCCGTGCGCCCGGCGATCTCGCGTACATAGGCGATCATCCCGTTGGCATAGCCGCAATAGACGCAGTTCAGCTTCTCGATCCCGTTCAGATAGGCGAGGTGTTGCCGGTCGACGATAATGTGGTCGCGCCGGCGCACGAGCGGAATCCCGTAAATCCGGAAACAGACATGCTGGTAGAGCGTCACTGCCGCGTCTAGAAAGACGAGCGGGACGATCAGCCCGTAGATCAGCGGCGCTGACAGGACGAAGCCGAGTGGCGCGCCGACGATATATTTCAGCAACCCCACGCGATAGCGCCGCTGCAATTCGCGGATATCGTGTTCGAAACGCACCTTGCCGCGATGCAACGTGTAGCGAAAACGCTCGCGTTGTTCCGCGAGCTCCGCTTCGAATTCGGATTCGAGCTCCTGCCGCGTGGCGCTCAATCGCGCTTGCAGGTCTTCCAGAACGGAACGAGCCATCGTCACACCTCATTTCGGCAATGGGCGGACGATAGCACCAGCAGACGGATTGTCGATCCGAAAGAAATGGCCGCCGGAGTGCCGGCGGCCAAGAGAACTGGGGCGGGACCTAGACGGTGGCGGATTCTCTGATGAAGGAGCCGCTGCGAAGATCGCGGAACGCCTGTTCCAGTTCCTCGCGGGTGTTCATGACGATCGGCCCGTGCCAGGCGACCGGTTCCTTTATCGGTGCGCCGGAGACGAGCAGGAAGCGTACGCCCTCGTCGCCGGACTGCACGACGATCTCGTCGCCGGTGCCGAAGACGACAAGCGTGCGGTTGCCCGACATGTCGCGCATATGCACCTCCTCGCCGCCGATTTCCTTTTCCACTAGCACGCCGAACGGTTTCGATGCGTCGCGGAAAGTCGCGGAGCCCGCGAAAATATAGGCGAAGGCGGAGCGGTAGGTGTCGATCGGCAGCACCTTCCGGGTGTTCGGCGGGACCGAGATGTCGAGATATTGCGGATCGGCGGCGATGCCGTCGACCGGGCCCTTCTTGCCCCAGAACGAGCCGACCACCACACGCACCTTGGTACCGTCATCGTCGATGATTTCCGGGATGTCGGTCGCGCCGATATCCTGGTAGCGCGGTGTCGTCATTTTGAGGCTCGACGGCAAATTGGCCCAGAGCTGGAAGCCGTGCATCCTGCCGCGGAAATCGCCCTTCGGCATTTCCTGGTGCATGATGCCCGAACCGGCCGTCATCCACTGGACGGAGCCGGGGCCCAGCGTGCCGGCATTGCCGAGGCTGTCGGCATGGTCGACCGAGCCTTCGAGCACATAGGTAATCGTCTCGATGCCGCGATGTGGATGCCAGGGAAAGCCGGCCTTGTAGTCCTGCGGACGGTCGTTGCGAAAATCGTCCATCATCAGGAACGGATCGGTCATGGACGGGTCGCCGAAACCGAAGACGCGCTCGAGCTTCACGCCGGCGCCTTCCAGCGCGCTTTGCGTTCCGGAAATGTGTTTTACGGGTCGAATGGACATGGGAAAGATCTCCTTCGTTTGACCGAAGATAGTACGTCGAGGCCTCCGTTCACAGTTTCTCTGATCGTCTACGGATTGTTCAGCTTTATGAAACGACCCAAGGATGGGGAACTGCCTTGTGTCCCACCCGTTTCGTTTCGATACCCAACAAGGGAGAAAACGATGTTCGATAGACCCGAACTGTATACCGAAACCGATATGACGCCGGAATCGATCGTGGCCGACGATATCTTCTCGCGCGAGGAAAAGATCAGGCGCTTGCGCGACATGAAACACGAACTCGGCCGCAAGGCGGAAGATGGTTCCGCGAACCTTGAAGCGGTCGAGGAGCGCATGGCCGAAATCAACATCGCCGTGACCAAGGTCAAGCGCGAACAGGCGGAGGATGACGCGGGTGAAGTGCTCGGCCGCACGCCGAGCGCCTGACGCGGCGCGTCAGGCCAGACGCTCCGCCACCAGTGCGGCAAGACGCGCGGCGACCTCGTCCTTGCTCATTTCCGGCCATTCCTCAGCACCTTCCGATGACAGCAGGGTGATACGGTTGCGGTCGCCGCCCATGACGCCGGACCCGCCGATGCCGCTATCCGGCGAGACGTCGTTGGCGACGATATAGTCGGCGCCCTTACGCTTCAGTTTGGCGGTGCCGTGCTCGATCAGCTTGTCCGTCTCTGCGGCAAAGCCGATAACCAGTCGCGGCCTGAGTTTCTGGTGATTGCCGATACCCGCAAGGATATCCGGATTTTCCGTCAGCGGCAGCGAGGAGGGACCTTTGCCGCCTTCCTTCTTCATCTTCTCGTCGGCTTCCGTCGCCGCGCGCCAGTCGGCCACAGCCGCCGCGAAGATCGCGGCATCGGCGGGAAGCAGGGCCTCGGCCGCGTCTTTCATCTGCCGCGCAGTCTCGACATGCGTCACGGTCACGCCCGCCGGGTCGGCGATGGTCACGGGCCCGGAAACGAGGCGCACATCTGCGCCGAGCCGCGCCAGGGCGGCCGCAATGGCATGGCCCTGCTTGCCGGAAGAGCGGTTGGCGATGTAGCGCACGGGGTCGATTGGCTCATGCGTCGGCCCGGAGGTCACCACAATCCGCTTCCCGGTCAGCGGCCTCGGCGTCGTATCCAGCAGCGTTTCCGCGGCGACGACAATTTCAAGCGGTTCGGCCATTCGTCCAACCCCCGCCTCCCCGGATTCCGCCATTTCCCCCGCATTCGGCCCAATGAAATGAATACCGTCACTTTTGAGAGTCTCGCGGCTCCTTCTTGTCGCAGGATGGGTCCACATATGCGGGTTCATAGCCGGCGCGATCAGCACCGGCGCCCCGGCAGCCAGCAGGATGGCGGAGGCGAGATCGTTGGCAAGCCCGGCCGCCATTTTGGCCATCAGATCCGCAGTTGCCGGCGCGACGACGATCAGATCGGTTTCCCGCGCCAGCCTGATATGGCCGACATCCTGTTCGTCCTCGCGGTCGAACAGCTCGCTGAAGACCCGGTCCGCGGCGAGCGCGCCCACCGAGAGTGGTGTCACGAATTCAGCCGCCGCCCGCGTCATCACCGGCCGCACCGCCGCGCCGCGTTCGCGCAACCTGCGGATCAGGTCGAGACATTTGTAGGCGGCAATGCCGCCGCCGATAATCAGCAGGACGCGTTTGCCATCAACGGGGCTCCGCCCGGCCACCGCCGCCTCTGCAAACCTGGCGGGAGCTTCGCCCGATTGCAGTGCAATCAGTTGCTGCGGCGTCGCGCCGATAGCCTCGGCGACCTTTTCGATCATGTCGGCGCGGATGGTCTGCTTCTTGCCGACAATCAGGTCTCGCAAATAGGAACGCTCCAATCCGGCTTCCGTGGCGGCGGTAATTGGGCGCTTCTTCAGGGCCGAAAGCCGTTCTTCTACGAATTTACCGATATCTGACATGGGATAATTCCGATAAAGTTGGAATTATCCAATCACAAGACGCTAATTCGGTAAAGCCTCAACTTACATGCCAGGCGATCCAGAGCGCCGCCAGCGCGATGATCCAGAGCGCGACGCGGCCTGAGCGAGATTCGCGCGCTTCCGCCTTTCCGATCGCCTCGACGGTCGTCGGCGCCAGCTTCATGCCGGACGTAGCCATTTCCTCGACTTCCAGCGACAGCCGCTCAGTCCGGTCGGCAAGCTCGGGCAGTGACCGGGCGAGGCGGCCGAGTGATTCTATTCCGGTCTTTGCGTCCGACAGGATCGCGCCCGGCCCGAGATTGCGGGTGATCCAGTCGCCCACCACCGGCTCGGACGCTTTCCACATGTTGAAATGCGGGTTGAGTGCACGTGCGTTTCCCTCGACCACCACCATGGTTTTTTGCAGCAGTAGCAGTTCCGGCCGCGTCTGCATCTCGAAGATATCGGTGACCTCGAACAACAGCGTCAGCAGATTCGCCATGGAAATCGTCTCGGCCGGCTGGCCGTGGATCGGCTCGCCGATGGCCCGGATGGCCTGCGCGAAGGCTTCGACATCCTGGTGCGACGGAACATAGCCCGCCTCGAAATGCACATGCGCGACGCGCCGGAAATCGCGCTTGATGAACCCGTAGAGGATTTCGGCGAGGAAGCGCCGCTCCTTGAGACCGATCCGCCCGGCAATGCCGAGATCCACCGCGACGATATCGCCTTTCGGATCGACGAACAGATTGCCCGGATGCATGTCGGCATGGAAGAAGCCGTCGCGCATGGCGTGCCGCAGGAAGCTCTGCACCACCGTGTCGGCCAGCCGGTTCAAATCGTGGCCGGCCTCGCGCAGCTTGTCGATATCCGACATCTTGATGCCGTCAACCCAGTCGAGCGTCAAGACGTCGCGGCCGGTGCGCTGCCAGTCGACTTTCGGCACGCGGAAACCAGGATCGTCCTTAGTATTCTCGTGCAGCTCCGAAAGCGCCGCCGCCTCGAGACGGAGATCCATCTCGATCTTGGTCGATTGCGCTAGCGTTTCGGCAATCGCGACGGGGCGCAGCCGGCGCGATGCCGGCATATGCTTTTCCTGAAGCTCGGCGAACAGGAAGAACGTGTCGAGATCGCGCGCGAAGCGCTGCCGGACGCCGGGCCTGATCACCTTGACCGCGACATCGCGGATCGTTCCGTCATCGTCGCGCACTTTGGCAGGATGAACCTGCGCGATCGAGGCGGCGGCCACCGGCTTGCCCAACTCAACAAAAAGTTTGGAGACTGGCTTGCCGAGCGAGTCCTCGATCCGCCGGATCGATTCCTCCATCGGAAAGCTGTCCATCCGATCCTGCAGATGGGCGAGATCGAGCGCCAGGTCGAGGCCGATCACATCCGGCCGCGTGGCGAGAAACTGACCGAGTTTGGCATAGGAGGGTCCGAGGCGTGCAATCGCCCGCGACATACGCTCCGCGCTGTCCAGCTTCTCGCTGCGTCGGCGCGCCAGGGCGCTTGCGATCCCGTGCGCGGTCGCCGCCGGACCGGCGAGGCCCTGCGCCGGCAGGCCGGCAATCACGCCCTCGCGAGCGAGCACCCAGCCGGCCCGCATCAGCCGCAATGTCGCCATTACCCTGTTCATGGAATCAGAGCTTCCAACCAGAATGCAGCGCGGCGATCCCGCCGGTGAAATTCTTGTAGCTCACGCGCGAAAAACCCGCTTTGCGGATCATCGCGGCAAAGTTCTCCTGATTGGGGAACTTGCGGATCGATTCGACCAGGTAGCGATAGGGTTCGCCGTCGCCGGTCACCGCCTGGCCGATGCGCGGGATCGCGTTGAACGACCATTTCTCGTAGACGGTCTCCAGCACTGGCGCGTCAACCTCGGAAAACTCCAGGCACAGGAACCGGCCGCCCCGCTTCAACACGCGATAAGCTTCGCCGAGCGCTTTTGGAATATCGGGAACGTTTCGGATACCGAATGCGACCGTATAGGCGTCGAAACTTTTGTCCTCGAACGGAAGATCCTCGGCATTGGCTTCAACGAAGGTCAGGTTTTTGGCAAGCCCGCGTTTTTCGGCACGCTCGCGGCCGACTTGCAGCATAGAGCCGTTGATGTCGAGCGCCGTTACATGGGCATTGCCGCGCGAGGCGTCGAGGATGCGGAAAGCGATGTCGCCGGTGCCGCCGGCAACATCGAGAGACGCGAACGCCCGGTCCTTTGGTGGATTCACCGCGGTCACCATCGCGTCCTTCCAGATGCGGTGCATGCCGCCTGACATCAGGTCGTTCATCACGTCATAGCGCTGGGCAACCTGGTGGAACACGTCATTGACGCGCTCCTGCTTCTCGCCCTCGCCGACTTGCGTGTAGCCGAAGGACGTCTTCATTCCACCGCCCGCGGTGGTTCTGGATTGCGACATGGGTCCTGTCCCGTGATGCCTTGCGTGTTGACGCGTAGCCTATGCAGGCAAACGGGGCCATTGCGCAAGCCGTGCCATCGTGTCACGGAGATGGCCTCTTCGCAGCGGAGATCAAGCCATGGTCGTCAAAGCCGAACTTCACTGTCACATTGAGGGCGCCGCGAGCCCGGCGCTGGTAGAGGCGCAGGCTGAGAAATACGGTGCTGACGTTTCCGCCATCATAGAGGGCGATTCCTATGTCTGGTCGGACTTTACCTCCTTCCTGCACGCCTATGATCTCGCTTCGAGGCTGTTCCGCGACGAGGACGACTATGCGCTCCTCGCCGAGACCTACCTGGCGGACCTGGCGTCGCAGGACGCTATCTATTCCGAATTCTTCATTTCGACCGACCACGCCATCGCAGCGGGCCTGACCCCGGAAGCCTATATTTCCGGCCTCGCCGAAGGCATGCGCCGCGCCCGCGAGGCGACAGGCATCGAGTCGCGGATGATCGCTACCGGCCTGCGCCACGAGGGCCCGGAAGGCGTCGAGCGCGCCGCGCGCTCCATCGCCGCCAATCCGCACCCGCTGATCACGGGATTCGGAATGGCGGGCGACGAGCGCATGCACCGGCCGGCCGATTTCGCGAAGGCCTTCGAAATCGCCCGCGATGCCGGGCTCGCCATCACCGTCCATGCCGGCGAATTGTCGGGGGCGGAAAGCGTGCGTGGGGCGCTCGATCACCTGAAGCCCGCCCGCATCGGCCACGGCGTTCGTGCCATCGAGGATCCGGCCCTCGTCGAACGGCTGGCCTCCGATGGGGTCGTTCTGGAAGTCTGTCCCGGCTCCAATATCTCGCTCGGCGTGTTCCCGTCCTATGCAGCGCATCCTTTCCCGAAGTTGCGTGATGCCGGTGTGAGGGTGACGCTCTCCTCCGACGATCCGCCCTTCTTCCACACCTCTCTGGCGCAGGAATACGAAACCGCGCGGACATGGTTTGGCATGGACGACGAGGCGCTCATGGAAACCACCCGCACTTCGATCGAGGCCGCCTTCGTCGATGCGCAAACGCGGGCCCGGCTGCTCTCGCGGCTCGGCTGATCGTCTCCGCCGGCGTCTGATCCTTGGATAGCTGCGCTTGCCGCTTTTCCCCCGCGGCCGGGACGGTTACTGTGCCGGCGACATTCTTCAATGAGGCATCCCATGGACAGCGTGACCGTCGTCAACCACCCGCTCGTGCAGCACAAGCTTACCTTCATGCGCAAGAAGGAGACCTCCACGGCCGGTTTCCGGCGGCTCCTGCGCGAAATCTCGCTGCTGCTCTGCTACGAGGTCACCCGCGAACTGCCGACGACAATGGAGACGATTGAGACGCCGCTCGCCGAAATGCAGTCGCCGGTTCTTGAGGGCAAGAAGCTGGTCTTCGCGTCGGTGCTGCGCGCCGGTAACGGCCTGCTCGACGGCATGCTCGATCTCGTGCCCTCGGCGCGCGTCGCCCATATCGGCCTCTATCGCGACCATGAGACGCTCGAGCCGGTCGAATATTACTTCAAAGCGCCGGAAGACCTATCGGATCGACTGACCATCGTGGTCGACCCGATGCTGGCGACTGCCAATTCGGCGATCGCCGCCGTGCATAAACTGAAGGAGCGCGGCGCGAAGGATATTCGCTTCGTCTGCCTGCTCGCCGCGCCGGAAGGCGTTGAGAAATTCACCAGGGCCCATCCCGACGTGCCCGTTGTTACCGCCGCGATCGACAAGAAACTCAATGAGAAGGGCTACATCGTTCCCGGTCTCGGAGATGCCGGCGACCGCATGTACGGCACGAAATAGCGCATTTGCGGGACCTTTGGCCAGGTGTTTCGCGCCGTTGAGTCATGGTGTAATAGGGGCGACAGTTTAACTTTTAGCAATCGGGCAAAGGCTTCGATAACTGCAAGCGAAATTGCCGCTTGCTCTTAATCGGTCCTTTGTCGACGGGCGCTAGTTTGGCGCCATGCTTCGCTATCTTTTTATCGTTGTGTCCGTCTCGATCTCCGCGTTGGGCGCGGTCTCCTTCCTGCATGAGAATCCTCAGGTCCTCGACACCGCGGCGACAGTCTACAAGGACAAGTTGGAAGCGCAGACCGCCCGGAGCGCGGCGTCGAAATCCGCGCAGAAACAGCAGTCATGGTCCGGCACGGTCCGCCTGCAGGCCAATGAGGGCGGTCATTTCGTCTCGCAGTTCCAGCTTAATTCGCGGCCCGTCACCGGCGTTGTCGACACCGGCGCCTCGATGATCGCGCTGAATCAGTCCGAAGCGCGCCGCCTCGGCATCAATCCGGCACCGCATGAATTCGTCTACACGGTCAACACGGCCAATGGCCCGACCAAGGCCGCCCGCGCCATCGTCCGCGAGGTCAGGATCGGATCGATCCGCGTCCGCGACGTCGAAGCGATGATCCTCAAGGATGACGCTCTGAACATCGTGCTGATCGGCATGACCTTCCTCAACCGGCTGCGCAATTTCGAGTTTTCAAACGGAACGCTCGTCCTGACACTCTGACGCCCGCTCTTAATTCTCTCTGGCCATCACCTCATTGCCAATCCGGATAAGCGTATCGGCCCACGCCTTCGGCGCGTCGAACGGCACGTTGTGCCCCGTATTCTGGATGATCGTCAGGCTCTTGTCGGGCGCCTTCAATTCGGCGGCATATTCTTCCACCAGTTCCACCGGCGTCTCATGGTCCTCCGCGCCTGATACGAAGTGGATCGGAATGTCCGAGACCGGGTAATCCTCAAACAGATTGTAGCCGGCTAACTGTGGTAGCACGGCCCGCTTTGATGCCTCGATGCTGTTCTCGTAGTTCTTTACCTCGGTCGTGGAATAATAGGGGCTCTGTCCGCTCGCCGCGTAATCGAGATAGCCTTGCCAACGCCCGTCGGTATGGAAATCGCCGCCGCGATAACGGTTCAGCAACCGGCTTTTCGCGGCGATATCGCCAAGATCCGTCGGGTCGAACGGCTCTATCGAAGCGATATCCTCCAGCGCCTCCCTGTCGTCGCGCGATTCGGCCTCCGCCTTGGCCCATTGGAAGCCCGCTGTCTGGCTGCGTTGCCAGTCGACATACTCGCTTGTCGCGATAAAGGCGCGGAACAGGCTGGAATTGCGCTCCAGCGTCAAAAATCCGAGCGCGCTGCCCCAGGAAACGCCCGCGAGGAAAATCCTGTCCTGGCGGAACCGCCGCGTCAGCAGATCCGCGAGTTCCAGCGTATCGTCCACATAGGCCTCGACGTCGAGATCCTCTCCCGACAGGGCCGAGGAATAGGACTTGCCGGCATTGCGCTGGTCCCAGTGGACCACGACGAAATTCTCTTCGAGTTCGCGGCGTTGGAACAGGTCTACCCACGGCATCATCGTCTCGCCCGGCCCGCCGTGCAGGACGAGCAGCACCGGCTTGGTCTCGTCGCGGCCGCGGATCAGGATCCACTGGCCGACGCCGCCGAGATTGATCTTCTGCAACGCAACGACCGAGCCCGGCGCCGGATTGCCCTGCTCGTCGAGGATCGGTGGCAATGCATCGTCCTGGGCGGCCGCTGTTCCTTTGCCGGCAAAGGGCATGACGGCCAGCAGAAAACCCACTGCCAAGATCGAACCTGTTTTGCGCATGCTCCGCCCCTGGAAATAGCGCCTGCCGGCATTTCATCATCTGATGCACGGCAGCTTAAAGCCGCGCAAGACGCGTTTCAACGAGAGAGCGGCTCGTCTCCTGTCGATCAGCCGAGAATGCGTTCGGCGATGGGTTCGGCCACGTCCGGCGCATTTTCCGCGATCTCGTAAGCAGCCAGCACTCGTTTTCGCGCTGCCTCCAGCGCCCTGTCGTCCCGCGCATGGATCGTCGCGATCGCGTCGCCCTTTTCCAGCTTCACGCCGATATCGACCAGCCCGGTAACGCCGACCGCGTGGTCGATCACATCCTCCGGACGCCGCCGCCCGCCGCCGAGCTCGACCACGGCGATGCCGATATCGCGCGTCGAGATGCCGTGAACATTGCCGCCTTTGGGAGCCTCGACCACCGCGTTCAACGGAGCCTTTTCCAGATAATCGTCGTGGCGCTCGACGAAATCCGTCGGCCCGCCCAATACCTGCACCATCCTGCCGAAGACTTCCGCCGCGCGCCCGCTGTCGAGCGCTTCACGGGCGCGCCCAAGCGCGGTCGCCGGCGAATCGTCCAATTCGGAGACGACCAGCATCTCGGCGGCAAGCGCCAGCGTCACCGATTCGAGGCGCGGATCGCGATGCGCTCCCGCCAGAAACTCCACGGCGTTTCGCACTTCCACTGCATTGCCGGCGGCCGAAGCCAGCGGCTGGGTCATGTCGGTCATCAGCGCCATCGTGCGCGTACCCGCGCCGTTTGCGACCTTCACCAGCGTCGTCGCCAGCGTGCGCGCCTTGTCATAGTCGGCCATGAAGGCGCCATTGCCGAATTTTACGTCGAGCACCAGCGACTGCAAACCGGCAGCGAGCTTCTTCGACAGGATCGATGCGGTGATGAGATGGATGCTCTCGACGGTCGCGGTCACGTCGCGCACGCCGTAGAAACGCTTGTCGGCAGGCGCAAGATCGGCGGTCTGTCCGATGATCGCGCAACCCGCCTCCTCGACGGTCTTTCGAAACAGCGCATTGTCCGGCTGCGTCGTGTAGCCGGGAATGGAATCCATCTTGTCGAGCGTGCCCCCGGTATGGCCGAGACCGCGTCCGGAAATCATCGGAACCGCCAGCCCGCAGGCCGCGGCGATGGGTGCCAGCATCAGCGATACATTGTCGCCGACGCCGCCAGTCGAATGCTTGTCGCAGATCGGTTTGTCGATGCCGGACCAGTCGAGAACATCGCCGGAATCGCGCATGGATAGCGTCAGCGCAACGGTCTCGTCTGCCGATAGCCCGTTGAAGAACACGGCCATGGCGAAGGCGGAGATCTGCGCGTCTGTCACCGAACCATCGGTGATGCCGGCGACGAATTCGCCGATTGCCTCGGGCGAAAGGTCGCCGCCGTCGCGCTTGGCGCGAATGAACTCTTGGGCCAGCATGGAAGATCCTCTCGCGGTCAAACGCCGAACGGCGTCCAGATCGTCTTGATACGGGTCGCCCGGAAGAGGAACTCCTCGCCTTCGCCCTGCTCGGTGTCGTGCCAGTCGCGCGCTTTGCCGTTATTCGCCCAGACAGGCTTCAGATTGCCGGCCGATTCGCGCTCCGCCATTTCCGTGCCCTTCGCGCCGCCGAAATACCAGAGCGCCGCGATGTCGTCGTGTTTCGCCATTGTGTCGGCAAGCGTATCGCGATCGCCGGTGACGATATTGATCACGCCGCCAGGAACGTCGGACGTGTCGAGAACCTGGTAGAGGTCGCAGGCCGCCAAAGGCTGTGTCGGTGACGGCGTGACGACGACACGATTACCCATCGAGATCGCCGGCATGACCAGCGAGATGAAGGCCAGCAGCGGCGCTTCGTCCGGACAGGAAATGCCCATCACGTCCCACGGCTCGTTGAGCGCCAGCGACAGCATGCGCGAAGCGGGCGCGCGGACCGCGCCGTCATATTTGTCCGCCCAAGCAGCGTAGAACATGATCCGGGAAACCGAGGCCTCGACCTCGCGCTTCGCCGCATGGGAAGAAGCGCCGGCCTCGCCCAGTCGCTCGGCGAATTCCCTTGCGCGAAGCTCCAGATTCTCGGCGAGGAAATAGAGTACCTGCGCCCGTGCATGGCCTGTCATCCCGCTCCAGCCGGAGGCCTTGTGCGCGGCCTCGACGGCGTTACGGATGTCCTTGCGGTTGCCGAGGCCGACTTCCGCGAGATGTTTCCCTCCTTTCCCCGTGACCGGGTAGGAATAGCCGGAATCGGGCCGCGCCTGCTTGCCGCCGATATAGAGCTTCACCGTCCGGTCGAGACCTCCGCCTTCGCCGCCCGGAGCAGGCGTCGGGGCTAGCAATGCTTCGCTCTCCGGCAGCGCCTTGGCCTTCTTCTGCCAGGCCGGTACCAGATATTCCATCATGCCTTCGCGGCCGCCTTCGCGCCCGTAGCCGCTCTCCTTGTAGCCGCCAAAACCGGCCGCCGCGTCGAACAGGTTGGTCGAGTTGATCCACACCACGCCGGATTTCACCTTTCGCGCCGTGTCGAAAGCTTCGTCGAGATTCTGCGACCAGATCGAAGCCGCGAGCCCGTAACGGGAATTGTTGGCAAGCTGCACTGCTTCTCCCGGCGTCCGGAAGGTCATGGAAGCGAGCACCGGCCCGAACACTTCCTCCTGCGCCAGCGAAGAAGCCGGGGAGACATGGGTGAAGAGAGTCGGGGGATAGAAGCAGCCCTCATTGGCGCTTGCGAACTTGCCGGCCCAGCTCGGCTGCCACATCTCGGCGCCTTCGGCGACGCCGGCCTGCACCTTGGCCGTAATCTGTTCGACCTGAACCGGCGCGACGACCGCGCCCATGTCCATCGACTTGTCGAGCGGATCGCCGACGCGCAGCTTTTCCATGCGCGCCTTCAGCTTCTCGTGGAAGCGGTCGGCGATGCCCTCCTGCACCAATGCCCGCGAGCCGGCGCAGCAGACTTCGCCTTGGTTGAACCAGATCGCGTCGACCACGCCCTCGACAGCCGCGTCCAGATCTGCGTTCTCGAAAACGATGAAGGGCGACTTTCCGCCCAGTTCCAGCGACAGCTTCTTGCCCGATCCGGCCGTCTGACGGCGTAGGATGCGCCCCACCTCGGTCGAGCCGGTAAAGGCCAGCTTGGTGATGTCGGGGTGACCGGCGATTGCCGATCCCGCTTCCGCGTCGCCATTGATGAGATTGAAAACGCCGGCCGGAAGCCCCGCCTCGGCGCAGATCTCCGCAAACGCAATCGCCGTCAGCGGCGTGTGCTCCGCCGATTTCAGCACCACCGTGCAGCCGGCGGCGAGCGCCGGCGCGACCTTCCAGGACAGCATCAGCAGTGGGAAGTTCCACGGAATGATCTGCCCGCAAACGCCGGCGGCCTCATATCCCGGAAACGACCGGTCCCGCAGCTCAGCCCAGCCGGCATGGTGGTAGAAATGCCGGGCGACCAGCGGGATGTCGATGTCGCGCGTTTCGCGGATCGTCTTGCCGTTGTCGAGCGTCTCGAGCACGGCTAGGAAGCGGGAATGTTTCTGGACATGGCGCGCCAGCGCATAAAGATGTCGGGCGCGCTGGTTGCAAGATAGCGCCTGCCACTTCTTCAGCGCCTTGCCGGCGGCGGCCACCGCCTCGTCCACGTCCTTCGCCGTACCAAGCGCCACATCGGCGAGCTTTTCACCATCGGCGGGGGTGGCGACCGCGAAGGTGGCGCCCTTTTCCGGCTTGGTAAACGCGCCGCCGATGAAGTGGCCGAATCCGCTCTTCTGAGCCTTCAGCCAAGCGCGGACATCCTTCGAATCCTCCGGCGCCGGCCCGTATTCCATCGTGTCGAAAATGTTGCTGATGTCGTTCATTGCGTTCCTCAGGCGATGCCGTGCCGGTCGGCCGACGAGTAGCGGCCGGTGACGTGATGCTCGATCTGCCGCTCGATATCGCCGAGCAGAGAGCTTGCGCCGAAGCGGAAGAGGTCGGGCTTGAGCCACGGATTGCCCAATTCCTCCTTCATCAGGATCAGCCAGGCGATTGCATCCTTGGCGGTGCGGATGCCGCCGGCCGGCTTGAAGCCGCAGACATTGCCGGTCGCTTCCAGGAAATCGCGCACCGAGCGCACCATGACGAGGCTGACCGGCAGCGTCGCATTGACCCCTTCCATGCCGGTCGATGTCTTGACGAAATCCGCGCCCGCCATCATCGAAACCATCGACGCCTTGTAGACATTGGAGAGCGTCTTAAGCTCGCCGGTCGCCAGGATCGCCTTCATATGAGCCTCGCCACAGGCCTCGCGCATCTCGCGGATTTCGTCGTAGAGCGCCATCCAGTTGCCGGTCAGCACATGCCGGCGCGAAATCACGATGTCGATCTCGTCGGCCCCTTGCTCGACCGCATAGCGGATTTCTGCGAGCCGGTCGCGCATCGGCGTCAGTCCGGCCGGAAAACCGGTTGCCACGGACGCGACAGGAACCCCCGATCCCTCCAACGCCTTGACCGCAGGCGCCACCATTTCCGGATAGACGCAGACGGCTCCGGGGGTCAGCCGGCGGCCTTCCAGTCCCAGCGCCTTGACGAGATCGGCCCGCAACGGATGCCGCGCCTTGGCGCAGAGCCGTTCGACGCGGCCGGGTGTGTCGTCGCCGGCAAGCGTCGTCAGGTCGATGCATTCGATGGCGCGCACCAACCAGGCCGCCTGCCATTCCTTCTTGACGGTGCGCCGCGTCGTCAGCGTCGAGACCCGCCTTTCGGTGGCCGACAAATTGACCGACATGGCCTCGAATAGCTCTGGCCGGAACGGTGTCCCCGAATTGCGCTTGTGCGCGGCGGCAAGCGAGATCAATTGCGATCCCGTTGCCGGCTTCGCCGCGGTCTCGGCCGCCGCTTGCTTGCCGCTCATGACATCTCTCCGATGGCGCGCGTCAGGATCGCCTGCAGCTTCTTGCCGCCGATCGGCGCCATGTCCTTGGTCTCGGTGTGCGACAGTTCCCCGCCGGTCATGCCGGCCGCGAAATTGGTGATCACCGAACACGCGGCGCAGGACAGGCCGAGGAACCGGCCGAGAATGACTTCCGGCACGGTCGACATGCCGACAGCGTCCGCGCCCATGGTTCGCGCCATGCGGATTTCCGCCGGTGTTTCGAAGGATGGCCCGGAAAACCACATATAGACGCCATGGCCGATCGTGATGCTCTCGTCCTTTGCCGCCTTTTCAATCCGGGCGCGCAGATCCGCGTCATAGGCGTTGGTCAGGCCAACGAAGCGCCCGTCGGTCTCCTCGCCGATCAGCGGGTTGGTGCCGGAGAAATTGATGTGATCCTCGATCAGCATGACAGAGCCCGGCGGCAACTCCTCGCGCAGCGAACCCGCCGCATTGGTCAGGATCAGTTTTTCAATGCCAAGGCCTTTGAGCACTTCGAGCACCGGCCGCATCGCGGCGGCATCGCCCTTTTCGTAATAATGCACGCGTCCCGACAGCAGCAGCACGGGCGTGCCGCCAAGCGTTCCGGCGACCACCTCGCCGGCATGGCCGCTGACACCGCTCTCCGGAAATCCGGCGAGTTCTGAATAGGGTACATGGACGGCGTTCTCGACGGCCTCGACCAGCCCGCCGAGGCCTGAACCCAGCACCAGCGCAACCCGTGGCGCGAGGCCGTTCAGCGCCTCGATGATGATGTCGCTCGCCGTCTTCATTTCGATAGAATCTCCGTCTTGAAGCCGAGCGGCAGGATTTCCGCCATGGTCATCGTCTTGGTAATACCCTTCTGGTCGGTCAGATGGAGGCGGGCATCGGCCGGCGCAAACTCGGCCAATCTCTGGCGGCAGCCGCCGCAGGGGGTACACTCGTCCAGCCGCTCCGCAGTAACGCAGATATCGGTGATCTGGCCGCCGCCGCCCATGACATAATGGGCAAGCGCGCTGGTCTCGGCGCACCAGCCTTCCGGAAAGGCGACCACTTCCATGTTGGCGCCGGCGAAAACCTGTCCGTCTTCGGTAAGGATCGCCGCGCCGACCGGAAATTTCGAATAGGGCGAATGCGATTTCGCCATGGCCTCGCGCGCGGCCGAAAAGAGTTCGTCCAGTGTCATCCCGTCATGTCCCGGCGTTGTCCGACCGCCGCTGCCGGCCTTGATGCGGGCCGCCCGCATCCGGCTTTCTTGCGTTGCGGCGAACCTAGCACGGCTTTGCGCCGATTCCAGCCGCGAAATGCGGCACGTTCTCGCATCCGGCCCATTATGGAATTCTTGTATCTTCCCGAGACCGGGCTTGAGCGATAACATGGTCGGCGATCGCAGGGAGACGCGCATGGCGAAGAGCGACGCCGACCGCCTGGACGAACTGGAAATCCTCGCCGCCCATCAGGTGCGCGTCATTGAGGATTTGAACGAAACCATCATCCGCCAGAGCAAGGATATCGACCGTCTCGAGCGGCTGGTCGAGGCACTCGTCGAGCGGTTCAGGACGATCGAGGACCGTGTACAATCCGATATCCCCGTAACCAAGCCGCCGCACTGGTAAGCCGAGGCACCTGAAAACTTGCTTGACCTGATGGACTATGGGGCGTTCGCGCCCGCATTTGTTGCGCTCGTCATCGTCGCGATGCTGATCGCCTTTGTAAGCGAGTGGCGGCCGCCGGAAATAACTGCCGGGTTGGCCGTCTCGGCGCTGCTGGTGACCGGCATCCTCGACATGTCCGACGTGCTCGGCGTGTTGTCGTCCAGCGCGCCAGCGACGATCGGCGCGATGTTCGTCCTCTCCGCGGCGCTGATCCGCACCGGCGCGGTCGAGCGTTTCGCCGGTATCGTCACGGCGCGGGCGCGGACCTCGCCCGGCGTCGCCTATGCATCGTTCCTCGTGGCCGTGGCGGTGGCTTCGGCCTTCATGAACAACACGCCGCTCGTCATGCTGATGATACCTGTCGCCACCTCCATGGCGCGCGAAATGGGCGAAGCGCCGTCCCGCATCCTGATACCGCTCTCCTACGCGGCGATCCTCGGCGGCACCTGTACGCTGATCGGCACCTCGACCAACCTTCTGGTCGACGGCGTCGCCCGCGATCTCGGTCTTGAGCCGTTCCATATTTTCGAAATCGCTCCGGTCGGCATCGTGATCACATTGCTCGGCATCGGCACGGTCATGCTCGGACGGCGGCTCCTGCCGGACCGTGAAACTGTCTCCAGCGTCACGTCCGCGTCCTCCGATCGTAAATTCATCGTTCAGGCCGTGATCGACGAGAATTCGCCTCATGTCGGCACGCTGGTGCGAGCGATCAGCGCCTTCAACCGGCCGGATCGCCGCCTGGTCGATGTTATCCGCGCCAATGTCTCGCTCCGCCGAGAACTCGACGAGACCATGCTTGAACCTGGCGACATCGTCGTGTTGCGCACTCCGGTCGCCGAGATCCTGTCGATGAAGGAGGAGGGCGGCGTCACCCTCGGCGCGGCGAACCGTATTCACCAGACCGCGGCCAGATCGTCCGAAGTGGTCGAGATCCTGATCGGCCCGGGCGCCCGCGTACTCGGCCGGACGTTGCGTCATTTGCGCCTGTGGCGGCGCTATGGCGTCTACCCGATGGCCCTGCATCGCGGCGGCATGAACATGGCCGACAGTTTCGAGACCACGCCGCTGACGGTCGGCGACACGTTGCTGGTCGAGGGAGCGCCCGAGGATTTGGCCCGCTTCGCCGAAGACAACAACCTCGTCAATGTCGCCCAACCGAGTGCGCGCGGATTTCGTCGCAACAAGGCACCGATCGCGCTCACCATCACCGGCGGGGTCGTTGTCGGCGCCGCGCTCGGCCTGATGCCCATCGCGTCCCTGGCGCTGATCGGCGCGGTGCTGGTGCTGACATTGCGTTGCGTCGAGGTCGATGAAGCCGTGCAATCGGTGGACTGGCGCATCCTCGGACTGATCTTCGCGATGCTTTCGATCGGGGTCGCCATGGACAAGACGGGGCTGGTGACAATCCTCGTCGATGCTGCTGCTCCCCGGCTTTCGGCGCTTTCGCCACTTGTCGCGCTCGCCGCGGTCTATGTGCTGGCGACCGTTCTGACAGAGATCGTCACCAACAACGCAGTGGCCGTCATCGTGACGCCGGTCGCCGCCGGCCTAGCCGTGACGCTGGGCCTGGATCCTCGCCCCTTCGTCGTTGCAGTGATGATCGCTGCCTCGGCGAGTTTCATGACGCCTATCGGCTATCAGACCAACACGCTGGTCTACAACGCCGGCGGATACCGCTTCGTCGATTTCCTCCGGCTCGGATTCGTCATGGATCTGACGACATTCGCGGCGGCTATGGTGGTGATCCCGCTCGTCTGGCCCTTGTGATCGTGGCTGCGGGACTGCAGTTCCTAAGAGTT
The DNA here is from genome assembly GCA_002706335.1 of Ahrensia sp. GTDB lineage: Bacteria > Pseudomonadota > Alphaproteobacteria > Rhizobiales > Rhizobiaceae > Oricola. The sequence goes on along the minus strand of PAKZ01000003.1, from coordinate 143,243 downwards.
TCAATAGCGATATATCGCTATCATGAATTGCATTTATTTTTATTTTTTCAAATGTGTATCTTGAATGTATTATTAAGTTCCGGACATGTTTTAAAGTTTCCGGACCGGGGCAACGAGGCGCAATTTGCGTTATCGAAGCCAAGGGGGGGGGGAACATAGTGGATAATAACAGTGATCTGAGCAGGATCTCAGCTGATTCCATGCAGGCTGTCGCGCAGATCAGGGAATCTCTCAGTGGATATGATATTTTCAAGGCGCTCAAGCTTTTCATGCCCAGTTTCGGACTGGACCGGTTTGTGGTTTTTGTGGCCCCTGCTGATGGCCTGACGGATCTCGATGACCGGGTGGTCCTCACCAATTGGGATAGCGAACTGATCCAGAGGGCGATGGAAAGCGACTTCTATCATTGGTCGTTCGTCATGGACCTGCGTGCATCCGTGTTGCCCAAGAGCGTTTCGCTGCGCGACACGCTCGCGAATGGCGAGGATACGAATAACCGGGAACTGGCCGAGTATCTCTTGGCCAGAGGCTATGACGCCGTCGTTCATCTGCCGACGCGAAGTAGCAATGGCAAGACCGGCGCCGTTTCCTTCAGCGGTCCGCGTGACATCGTCGAAGACAGCGAGGTCATGCATCTCAACTATGTCGCCGAACACGCTTTCGAGCGGCTCATGCACATCGTCGACGACATGAAGAGGCGCGAAAACCCGCTCAGCGACCGCGAAGTCGAATGTTTGAAGGCGGCGGCCCGCGGGATGAATGTATCGGAAACCAGCCGAAAGATCGGCATCACGTCGCATACCGTCAATTATCATCTCTCCAATGCGCAAAGGAAGATGGGCGCGCGCAACAAGCTTCACGCTGTCGTCAACGCAATCCAGCAGGGCTGGCTCGGCCCGTTCTGACCGTGGATCCCGCCCTGCGTGACTTGCTTCAGAATTCGCCCGCGAAACCTGCGCGCGCTCCCGGTACGCCGGAAGCAGTCAGGCTGAGCGCGGCATGGACGCTGACCGGCACGCTGGTCGGAAGCCGGTGCGCCATCGCGAAGCCCGATGCCCACTCGCCCTTGTAGATAGCCATATTGGCGGCCCAGGTCGTCCGGCCGGGCGCGGAGGGCATCGGCGCCTGCGCCATTGCCATTGCCGCTGCGATCCCTTGGCGCGACTCCGACTGGACCTCGTTGATCAGCCGACGCAGATCCGTGACATCGACGTCCTCGTAAAGATTGATGATGTCGCCCAGGAGGTCGTCTGCGGAAACCGTGGCGAGATTGCCGTTTGCATCGGAGGTTACGATCTCGACCGGGCCGGATTGCGCCGCCCGGCTTGCCAGGGAGGTGATACCGGGCATCGTATAGCTGTTGGCCGCCGTACCGAACGCCATCTGGCCGGCTCGGCTGGTCGATGCGCCATAGCCGATTGCCGTCGTATTGGCCTGGCTGGCCGACGCGCCATAACCGACTGCGGTCGAATTGGTTCCGCCGGCTGACGCATTCGTGCCGTAGGCTGCAGCCTGGTCGCCTGAGGCGCTCGACCCGTAGCCCGTGGCAAGCGCATCTTCGCCGGTCGATGTCGCATCCGCGAACCCGCTCGTATTGTTCGCCGAAATGACGCCGAGCGTCGTATCGAGCGCCTCCAGCGCGTTGCCGACATCAGTATAGATCGTTCCTCGGATCGTGAAATTCGGTCCGGTGAATAGCCCGGTCGTCGAATTGAATGTTGTGCCGCCGCCGATCGACGTGGCGAGATTGTCGGCGACCGCGCGCAGCTGGCGCAGATTGATCGCGTCCGTGTCCTGGGTGCCGCCGGCCAGGTTGGTGATCTGGCGTTCCCCGCCCGCCGTTCCGACCGAAACCGCCCCCGCGGTCGAGGTGACCGCTGTGCCGCTAAAGTCTTCGGCCGCGCCATTCATGCCGGTGCGGCTGGCGGTCGAGTCGGCCCCGAGGGCGACGCCGCCTTCCGCAGTAACCGATGTGTCCCGCCCGATGGCGACTCCGTCGATCGCGTCGACCGAACCGCGCAGACCGAGCGCGATGGCGCTGGTCGCCGCCGCATCGGTCGAGGCATCGTTGCCGATTGCGATCGAGTTCACCTCGCCCGCGGCGGCAAGTGGATTGGACATCCCACCCAGCGCGCTGATCGTTCCGCCGCCGATCGCGATGCCGGCCTCCTCCTCGATGACGACGTCGTCAGCAACAAGATTGCAGTCATCCGTGCTCAGGACCTGGTTGTTGTCCTCGTCTTGCACGGTAACGCCGATATTCTGGCCGCTGAGGATGTCCACGATATTGGTATTGACGTCCCCCACGATCGCGTTGAGCACCGGATCGAGAAAGCCGGATAGCAGGCCCGAAGTCGATTCGGCGACCGGCGTCAGGACCGGTATGTCGACACTCAGGCCGGTACAGACATCGACCAGCGATTGTGCCTCGGCATCGTCCGGCAGCGCCGAAGCGCCGATCGCGATCAAAGACGTGGTAGCAATAAACCCGAACTTCCTGAACATGTGTTGCATTCCCAATATACGCAGAGGCCAAAAGGGAAGCACAAATATAATTATCGCTTTTTCAACTACAGATTAGTGTAGTGGATAGCCAAGATAAACTAAAAATAAAAGTGGCCGCAAATTAATATAAGGTTATTCTATATTGACGACGGCATCACCTGGGCGCTGTATGAATACACTACAAGATTTGGCAGGCTTGATCGGTAGGGGCTGCTCTTTCGCAAGAGCCTGATGCCGCTCGACCGCTACCAGAGATCCGGCTTCCTGCCTTCCTCCTCAAGCCGGTCGAACCGGGCTTGCAGGAACCGCTGGAAGCCTTCTCCTGCATAATGGTCGCTGGCCACATATTCGAACATCGAGATGAAGTGAAACGGCTTGAAATAGCCTGGCATGCGGATCACTTCGGCGTCGCCGCCCGGACCGAAGAACACGATGGTCGGCGTGAAATGGACATTCCATTTACGCGCCAGGTCGCGCTCCTCAAGTTCTTCGCCGTCGAAATCGGTGACCGCGCGCGACCCCCACAAGTTCAATTGCAGCATGCCGAAATTGGACGAAACGTAATCGGCGATTTCCGGCCTCGCAAAGTTGACCTCGTGCATTTCCTTGCAATAGGGACAGCCGCGCTGCTCGAACACGATCGCGAAATGCTTGCCGGCGGCCTCGGCTTCGGCCTTGTCCTCGGCGAGATCGAGGAAGGTCTGCATGAACCAGGGCTGCACATGAAGCCCGTCATCCCCGATCTCGGCGGCGATTGCCGAAAAAGCCGTCGCGCTCGCCGTAGATGCCGCCAGCAGAAGCGTGAATTGCCTGCGATCGAGCATGTGCTTGTCCTCCTGCCGCGATTTTATACGCGGCCGCGCACAACGCCCAATCAAAACACTGTTAGCGCGCTTTTCGGCGGCCGGAGTTCGAAAAGGATTTCAGTAGGGATCCCGGCGCAAAAGCAGCAGGGAAACACCACAACCTGAAACGAACGCAAATACCGCAAATCCCAAAAGCCAGACCATCGTCCATTGTCCCCCGATGATGCGTAAAGGATCGCTGAATTCGGTTAATAACCTCGGAACGCGGCCATAAGTCGCCCGCGAATGGCGGGACACCGAAAATCCGCCCTGATGCAACCGATGATTTTAGCGCCCGCCCAGATTCCTCGAAATCCAGTGCCTTATGTCCCGGCTCACCTCTCCGCCCCAGTGGTCGGACTGCGTCATGACCGCTTCAGAATATCGGCCTTTCAGCGCGACTTCATCGATCGCGACACATCCGACAAGCAGCAATGGAACAAAAGCAAGTATTTTCATACTAAAAATAATATGAGGGATTCATGGAAAGAGTCTTAATGGCGGGATAGATTCCATTTTGAGCCGTTATAAATGTGATAGGCGTTTACAAACCGGAATATGGCGGTGTTTTTACTCGTAGCTGAGATTGCGGGACAGAAATATCCGCCTTTGCCCGTGGCTACGGATCAGGTGCGGCGCATCCAGCGACGGTCAACCCCCGGTGGCATACGGGACTGGAGAGGGGTTACCCGACCGGCACGACATCTACGGATTGGGTGCTGGTGTGCGCACCGGCGGACCGCATCACGCCTTTCACCGGCGCTATATCAAAATAATCGCGGGCCCGCGCAATGACCACGTGATCCTCCCCGGCCATGGTTGCGTTTGTCGGGTCGAATTCGACCCAGCCCATTTCGCCGCCGCACCAGGCCCTCACCCAGGCATGCATCGCGTCGGCGCCTTCGAGCCGCGGCCGGCCGGGTGGCGGAATCGTCCGCAGATAGCCACTGACATAGCCGGCCGGAATGCCGATGCCTCGAAGGCAGGCGATCATGATATGAGAGAAGTCCTGGCAAACCCCGTGGCGTCGCTGGAAGGCCTCCAGCATCGGCGTATCCACGGTCGTCGCTTCGGGATCGAATGTCATGTCGCGATTGATCGCGAGGTTGATCGCCGAAACGATCTCCATCGTGCTGGCGCCGTCCCGGACATGGGCGCTGGCATAGTCCGTCGTCCCGCCGTCGATCGGCACAAGCGTCGAGGCGCCCGTGAAATGATGCGGGGACCAGGCGTCGACTCCGCGATAGGCTTCGATTTCCTGCGCTAGACCCGCAAGCGGTGGCGACATGTCGAAGCGCGAGCCCGGCGCGACCCTCTCGACCCGCGCCTTCGCCTCGAAGGATACCACGTCATGCGGCTGGTCGAACAGCAATTCGGAGAAACGATTGCCGAAGAAGTCGACCCGGTCGATCCACTCCTGCGGCTTCGGCGTTACGGTCATGGTCGCGGCAATGGCGCGTTGCTCGCCGGGTAGATCCGCCGGCATGATCCGCACCATATGGCGGCCGGCTTCGGCCGTATCCGGATAGTCGTACTCGATCTTCAACAGGATGTCGTAGAGCATGCCGCCGATTTACCGGAAATAGGCCTTGCGGATTTCTTCGGACAATTGACCGATCTCCGCACCCAGATTGAGAAGCGCGGCGGTGTCGAGGCTGCCGGCGGTGTGGACCGAAAGCGCCGCATGCGTCTTCAGCATGGCGCGCTGCAATTCCGTTGTCGGCCGGTGGCGCTCCGCGCCCGGCAAAAAGCCGAAATGCTCCTGCAGCTTGTCGAACTGGTGAACGACGGAACGGGGATTGAGCGGGTCGAGCGCCAGCAGGTCTATCACCGTCTCGCGATTGGTGGCGACCGCATAGCGCCGGCGATGGGACATGGCGCTGTCGCCAACCTCGACGGCGAGATCGAGCGCGCCCTCCGGAGCGTCCGGATCGGCGAAGCGCGCCAGCACATAAGTGATCGCGATCGCCCGTTCGAGCGAACGGCCTATGCTCAGGAAGCGCCAGCCGTTGAAACGATACATGTTCTCGTGAACGAGGCCCGAAAAGCCCGAAAGCTTGCGCAGGAGAACCCCCATGGCGCGCGCCATGTCGTCGCCGGGCGTCGCCGTTCGCGCCATGTTGCGAATCGTCTTCTCGATGTCGGAAAGCGCCAGCCAGCCATCCAGCGAAAACCGGTCGCGAACATGCCCGGCCGATGCCGATGCCGAGGCGATCGCCGCGGAAATGCCCTCCGGTATCGCATCCTCGGGCTCGATGCCCAGTAACTTCAAATAGTTGGCGAGATCGCTCAGCAGCGGCGTGTCGGGCCAGGCAGTCTCCGCGAGACGCAGATGATAGGCCCTCGTGAGCCGGATCATGGTCTCCGCCCGTTCGACGTAACGGCCGAGCCAGTAGAGATTGTCGGCGGCCCGGCTCGGCAATACGCCCGGCTGGTTTCGCACGAAGGGCGCGGCGGACGGTGCAAGCGTCGTTTCACGATCGACCGCGGACTTGCGCACGACCCAGACATCGGCGACCGAGCCGCCACGCTGCATGGCGAGTTCAGGGGTGTCGCCGGATCGCCCGATACGCGCGAAACCGCCCGGCATTACCCGCCAGCCGTCGGCTGTCCGCGCGAGGAAGACGCGCAGGCTCATCGGGCGCGGCGCCAGAGCACCGTCGACAAAGGCTGGCGCGGTCGAAAGCGTAACCACTTCCTGACCAACGAGATGAGCCGCGCTTGTGTCGATCCAGTTGTCGACCGCGTTGCGATGCTCGCCCACGGTTCCGCCGACGACTGAGATGTCGTCGAGATCGAAAGGCAGGCGGGTCGCGAAGGCGTCGCCGATCGTCATCTTCTGGGCGTTGGCCTTCACATGTTCGCGTTCGCGCGGCTGTCCGCACCACCATGTCGCGATATTCGGGATCTTCAGGCTCTCGCCGGTCATCGCTTCGCAGATGCGCGGGACGAAGGCGAGGAAGGCGCGCGTTTCCAGCACGCCGGAGCCAAGCGCGTTGATCATCGTCACCGAGCCGTTTCGGACCGCGCCGACCATGCCCGGCGTGCCGAGCCGAGAGTTGTCGTTGAGCTCCAGCGGATCGGCCCAGGCGGAATCTAGCCGTCGCCACAACACGCTGACCGGTGACAGACCGTCTATGGTGCGCACCATCAGCCGGCCGTTTCGCACCGTCAGGTCCTCTCCCTCGAGCAGCATGAAGCCCAGATAGCGGGCTATATAGGCATGCTCGAAATAGGTGTCGTTGAGCGGTCCCGGCGTCAGGATTCCGACGCGGCCTTCTTCATTCTCGCGAAGCGCCAGCAGCCTGTCGCGGAAATCGCGGAAGAACCCGGCCAGCCGCTCGACGTTGGAGCGGCCGTATGTGTCGGAGAAAATGCGCGAGGTGGCGATGCGGTTTTCCAGAGCGAAGCCGGCGCCGGAAGGGGCCTGGGTGCGGTCGCCGAGAACCCACCAGTTCCCGTCCGGCCCGCGGCCGAGGTCGAATGCGAGGAAATGCAGGAAATGGCCGGATCGCGGCGTCACGCCGACCAGCGGCCGCAACCATTCCCTGTTGTTGGCGATCAGCGGCGCCGGTAGGTGCCCGTCGGCGACGAGGCTGTTCGGCCCGTAAAGGTCGGCGATGATGCGTTCCAGCAAATCGGCGCGCTGCACCAGGCCGTCGGCGATGACGTTCCACTCGGTTTCGTCAATCAAAAGCGGCATGTGCGACAGGGGCCAGTCGCGCTCGGTCGTGTCCTGCGGTCCGTAATGGCGGTAAAAGACGCCGGCATCGCGCAGATACTGGTCGCCCCGCGCCATGCGCGCCGAAAGCTCTTCCTCCGACATCGCGGCGATTGCCTGGATAAGATCGTGCCAGACCGGGCGGATTCGCCCGTCGGCGCCGATCAGCTCGTCGGGTACATCGTCAAGGCGGCTGTAGCCGGATAGCAGGCGTCCTGTCGGGCTGTCCGGCAATGGTTCGCCTTGCATGTTCATCGTGTCAGAGTCCCGGCGCGCGCCTCAAATCGAGCGTCATCGGGAACTCCGGATGGCGCGCTTCCGGCTGGGGCGCATAAGAGCCGGGACTATGGCCGTTGGCCTCGAAACGCGCAAGCCGTCGCGCGTCGGCCTCGTAGCCATTGACCGGGAACGTTTCGTAATTGCGCCCGCCCGGATGCGCGACGTGGTAGACGCAACCGCCGAGCGCCCGTCCGGTCCACGTGTCGAAGATATCGAAGGTCAGCGGCGCATCGACCGGCAGCACCGGATGCAGCGCCATTGCGGGCTGCCAAGCCTTGTAGCGCACCGCGCCCACGGCCATTCCGCCCGTGCCGGTCTTGATCAGCGGCACACTGCGTTTGTTGCAGGTGACGATGTAGCGGTCCGGATCGGTGGTCACCAGTTTCACTTGCAGACGTTCCGTCGACGAGTCTGTGTAGCGCACTGTGCCGCCGATCGCGCCGGTCTCGCCAAGCACGTGCCAAGGTTCGAGCGCCTGGCGGATTTCCAGATGCACGCCCTCGTAGTCGACGGCCCCGCAGAAGGGGAAGCGGAACTCGGCCTGCGCCTCGTACCACTCCGGCCGGAGGTCGAAACCGTGCTGGCCGAGGTCGCGCAGCACGTCGAGAAAATCCTCCCAGACGAAATGCGGCAGCATGAAACGGTCATGCAAAACCGTACCCCAGCGGGTCAGATTGCCGCCGACGGGGCTGTGCCACAGCCGCGCGATGATCGCGCGGATGAGCACCTGCTGCGCCAGGCTCATGCGCGCATTGGGCGGCATCTCGAAGCCGCGAAACTCGACCAGCCCCAGCCGGCCGGTCGGCCCGTCGGGGGAATAGAGCTTGTCGATGCAGATCTCGGCGCGATGCGTGTTGCCTGTGACGTCCGTCAGCATGTTGCGCAGCAACCGGTCGGTAAGCCAGGGCAGCGGAGCTTGGCCCTGCCCCGGATGCGGGATCTGCGAAAGCGCGACTTCCAGTTCGTAGAGGCTGTCGTGGCGCGCCTCGTCGATGCGTGGCGCCTGGCTGGTCGGACCGATGAACAGGCCGGAAAAAAGATAGGACAGGCTCGGATGGCGTTGCCAGTGCAGGATCAGGCTGCGCAGCAGGTCCGGCCTTCGCAGGAAGGGGCTGTCCATCGTCGTCGCCCCGCCAACCACCACATGGTTGCCGCCGCCGGTGCCGGTATGACGACCGTCGATCATGAATTTGTCGGCGCCGAGGCGTGTCTGCCGCGCTTCTTCGTAGATGATCTCTGTCGTCGCGACGCAATCCTCCCAGCTCGCGGCAGGGTGAATGTTAACCTCGATCACACCCGGGGCGGGCGCGACGCGGATAACGTTCATCCGCGGATCGGTCGGCGGCGAGTAGCCTTCGATATGCACGGTGAGGCCGAGCTTTTTCGCCGCACTCTCCGCGGCACGCACCAGCTCCAGGTAATCCTCGATACGTTCAACCGGCGGCATGAAAACGCAGAGCCGACCGTCCCGGGCCTCGACGGACAGCGCCGTGCGGACCGCGCCGCCCAGTTCACCGAGTTCCTGTTCAATGACGTTCTGCACGCTGCCGCCCGGCGTGAACGAGGCGACAGGCTGCTGATGTCCGCCCTGTTCGGCCGCGATGGCGTCTGACGCTGCAAAATCCGGCAGAGGACCGCGCGGTTCCGTCGGATCGGCGATATTCACATAGGGATAGGAGGATGGCGGCACATAGGGAAGCGAGCCGAGCGGCAAACGGTAGCCGACCGGGCTGTCGCCGGGAACGAGGAAGATCTTGCCCCGCCGCGTTTTCCAGCGTTCCGACCGCCACCGCGTGCCGGATGCTTTCGACTGCCAGCTCTGGATCGGCAGCACGAAGCCCGACGGTTCGTTCAAGCCGCGCGCGAACACCTTGGCAAGCCGGTGTCGTTCCTCCGGATCCTTCAGTTTCGAGTTCTCCGGCGTCACATTGTCCGGCAGATTGCCTTCCTTGATGATCCATTCCGCCGGATCCTCATAGGCCGGCGCGACATAGTCCGGCTCGACGCCCAGTTCCTCCGCAATCGCGCCAAGCAACGCGCTCGCCTTGTCGGCGTCGACGCCAGTATCCTTTCCTTCCTCGGCGATCAGCGAGGCGTCCTGCCAGATCGGCTTGCCGGCGCGCCGCCAGTAGAGCGAGAAAGTCCAGCGCGGCAGCGTCTCGCCCGGATACCATTTGCCCTGTCCGTAATGCAGGAAGCCGCCAGGCGCGAACCGGTCGCGCAGCCGCCGGATCAGCTTGTCGGCGAGTTCGCGTTTTTGCGGGCCGACGGCATCCGTGTTCCATTCGGCGGATTCGAAATCGTCGATCGAAACGAAGGTCGGCTCGCCGCCCATTGTCAGTCGCACGTCGCCCGCCGCCAGTGAGGCGTCCACCTTGCGTCCCAATTCATCGAGCGCCGTCCAGGCTTCGTCGGAAAAAGGCTTGGTGATGCGCGGATGTTCCGCTGTTCGCGTTACCTTCATGTCGAAGGCGAAATCGACATTGGCGAAGGTCGCCGTGCCGGAAATCGGCGCGGCGTTGCGGTAATGCGGCGTCGCGGCAAGCGGGATATGGCTTTCGCCTGTCAGCAACCCCGACGTCGGGTCGAGCCCGATCCAGCCGGCGCCGGGAATATAAACCTCCGCCCATGCATGCAGGTCGGTGAAATCGTGATCGGTGCCGGGCGGCCCGTCTAGCGAGACGATGTCCGGCTTCAGCTGGATCAGGTAGCCGGAAACGAAGCGCGCGGCGAGCCCGAGATGACGCAGGATCTGCCCCAGAAGCCACGACGTGTCGCGGCAGGAACCCTTGCCGATCTGCAGCGTCTCTTCCGGCGTCTGGACGCCCGGTTCCATGCGGATGATGTAATCGACATGCTGCGACAGCCGCGTGTTCAGATTGACCACCATGTCGACCGTGCGCTGGTTCGACCGGTCGATGGTCGCGAGAAAGTCGTTCAGCAGCGGCCCTGCCGGCTCCGGCGTCCGGTAGATGACGAGGTCCGGCTTCAGATCTTCGTCATATTCGAACGGATATTCCTCGGCCTTTTCCTCGACGAAGAAATCGAACGGATTGTAGACCGTCATGTCGGCGACGAGATCGACCTCGATCTTCAGCTCCGTCACCGGTTTCGGAAAAACGAAACGCGCCAACCAGTTGCCATAGGGATCCTGCTGGTGGTTCACGAAATGCTCGGATGGCGTGACCTTCAGCGAATGCGAGATGACCCGTGTGCGGCTGTGCGGCGCCGGTCTCAACCGGATAATCTGCGGACCGAGCGAAACGGGCCTGTCGTAGCGGTAATGCGTCAGATGGTGGATGGCGGCCTTGATCGACATCGATCGGGAATTCCCCTGTTATTTCAGGTTCCGAAGGTTCCACAAAATGATGTGACGCACAAATTGTTTCCGGCGGCGGCCGGGCAAACAAAAAATCGGCGGCCAGGGTTCGCGTGATGGAACATCTGGACCGCCCAAATCGCGGCATCGCATTTCTTCGGATGCGCAGCCGCCATATATTTCGGATAACACCGACCCGCGTTTGCGATGACATTCCCCAGCGCAAATCGCGTGAGCCCGCTGCCCGAGAGGCGAGTATAGAACATTGAATAATCATTCAGTCAATGACGCTACGGTACTCTATCCAGCCCTGAGGAACTCTGGCATGGTCCGGAAATCCTGAGGGGTGGGAAATGGCCAAGAAAACGCGCGAACGGCGAGGCAGCGCGACAACCGCCGGACGAACCGCCCCGCCTGAAGTGCGCCGCGCACAACTGATCGACGCCACCATCGATTCCATAGCTCAATACGGCCTGTCGGGCACGACCATGTCCACCGTCACACGGATCGCGGGCTTGTCGCAGGGGATCGCCAACTTCCATTTCCAGAGCAAGAAGAACATGCTTTGCGAGACGCTGCGCTTCCTTGCAGAGGAACATCACGACTTGTGGAAGGCGCAACTCGCCGATAGCTCCCTGTCATCGGCGGAGAAACTGCTCGCAATCGTAGATGCGCATTTCCACGCGAAGATATGCAATCCGCGCAAACTGGCCGTATGGTTTGGCTTCTTCGGAGAACCGGCACATCGCGATACCTATCGCGAACTGGTGAAGGACATCGATGCCGAGCGCTGGGAGGTTTCTGTAGGTTTGTGTCGCGCGATCCGCGAACAGGGAAAATACGAATCCGTCGATCCCGACTCGGTTATGCGCAATCTGGAAGCGCTCTATGACGGATTCTTCCTCAACATCCTTATTTACCCGGACATGTTTTCAGGCGATGACGCGAAACGGCTTGTCAGGAATTTTCTGGCTCGAGCTTTTCCCGAACATTTCAGCCCCTTTCTGGAGAGGTCTTGATTCGGGCTTTGCGGTCGCGCTTCGGAGAAAGGCCGCGGCCGGCCGGTGTCTGGTCTCCTGGGCTTACGAAAGATCGAACGTCGTGCCGGAGAATGCTTCGGCGGTGAACGTGACGTTGGTCTGGCTCATCTTTGCGGAATAGCCGATGCCGGCGAGCGAGAGGAACATGACTGCCAGGATCAGACGGGGGAGTTGATTGACGACCATTTTCTTTCTCCTCGGTTCCGCGCCGTTGGCGCCTCGTGAACATGCTTGGAGATTAGCCCCCCGTTAACCATAAGGATGTGCGGTCCATCACACGTCGAAAATACTGTTTGGATCGGGCCGTTTCGCCCTCGAACGAAAGCGGCAAGCCTCGCCGGAGACCGTGGGCAATTTTCTTTGCTCGCCATCTCGGCGACAGCCCGTCGGGAAACTAATGTGAACCGGCGATACGGTCGGGCCGGAATTATGCAGAGATCAGGAGGTCGACGATAATTCCGGCGAAGCTCTCTGCGACGAGATCGACGCCTGCTCCGGCAACCATGACGGAATACCCGAGGCCGACGACCGAGACGAACAGCGATGCCATGACACGGCGGGAAAATGGTTTGGCCTGCATTGTGTCTCTCCTTGTTCATGGCCGCATCGGCCGTTTTGAACACGTCCACAGATTAGCCGTTCATTAACCATAACCGTGTGCGGGGCGTCACATGCTCAAAACCGTGTCATGGAGAGATTGGGCTCGCGTCACGCCTGTCAGGAGGTCGAGAACCCTTCGAATATGAGATCGCGCAGCCGGATTGCCAGCGGGCTCAGAGTGTGGGTCTTTAGCGAGATCAGGTGATAGGGGTTGATGATGATCGGCTCCTCGAGATCGAGGGCGACGAATCGGCCTTCCGACCCGTCGGGGGCAACGAGATCGGCCACCTCTCGCGTGATCGGCGCGATGGCGTCGGTGGAGGCGAGATATCCGATCATCACCAGCAAGGATGTGGTGTTGACGATCTCCGAGGGCAGCGAAATTCCAGACGAGTAGAAAACCTCTTCAACCGCCTGGCGCATCGGTGTGTGGGGCGCCTGGATGACCCACTCCCATCCTTCCAGATACTTCGGCTTCAACGGGCCGAAACGGGTCAGCGGGTGGTCCCGGCGGACCAGGATGCGGATGACCTCAACTCGGCCCCGCTTCACCGAGAACTGGCGCGGGTCGGTTCCCGCCGGAATGCGCGACAGGACAAAGTCGTATTCGCCATGAAGCAACCCGTTGATCAGCACGTCGCTCGGCGCCACGTCGACATGGATGTCGGCGCCGGACGTGATCTTCTTCAGGTTCTGGACGGCTGGAACCACGAAACCGACCGCGCCGCCGGTCACCGACCCTACCCTGACCGTCCCGGCGCGGCCGGATACCGCCGCGCCGGTCTCGTTCAGCGTCTGGTCGAGGCTGCGCAGCAGGCTGTTCGCGTTGCGCGCCAGCGTTTCGCCGATGGGCGTCGGCGTCATCCCCTTGGGATGCCGGATGAAAAGCGGCGCACCGATCACGCTTTCCAACCGGGCCAGCAGTCGCGATGCGGCGGGCTGCGTCACCGCCAGCCGCTCGGCGGCGAGCGCCAACTGCCCGGTATCGGCGATGGCCTGCACCAGCCGGAAGTCACGCAACTGCAGTCGGTTTGCGAGATTCTGCATGATGCACATACCAATTTTGATATGCAGATTGTCAATCTAATTATTTGAAGCGCAACAAGGCGCCGGATTACCGTCCCGGCAGCGTCTAAACGGGCGCCTGTCACCGGATCGTCAGCGAGGAGGAATTGCTGACGGCGACGTCGCTTTTCTGGGAGGAATTCATGAGGAAACTGGTTTCCCTGCTGACCGCGCTTGCCTTTGGCGCGGTTACATTCGCCGTTCCGGCGCTGGCACAGGACAAGGGCACGATCGGCATCGCCATGCCGACGAAATCGTCCGCGCGCTGGATTTCGGACGGCAATTCGATGGTCAAGCAATTCGAGGAAGCCGGCTACAGCGCAGATCTGCAATATGCCGAGGATGATATTCCGAACCAGCTTGCGCAGATCGAGAACATGATCACGAAGGAGGTCGATGCGCTTGTGATCGCCGCCATCGACGGCACGACGCTATCGAACGCGCTTGCCAACGCCGCGGCGCTCGGCATTCCGGTCATCGCCTATGACCGGCTGATCCGCGACAGCCCGGATGTCGACTACTACGCCACTTTCGACAATTTTAAGGTCGGCGTTCAGCAGGCCAATTCGCTGGTCGCCGGTCTCAAGGAACGGTTCCCCGATGTCGAGACCTGGAACGTCGAACTGTTTGGTGGCTCGCCGGACGACAACAACGCCTACTTCTTCTACAACGGCGCGATGAGCGTGCTTCAGCCGCTGATCGACGAGGGCAAGATCAACATCGTCTCCGGCCAGATGGGCATGGACACGGTCGGCACCTTGCGCTGGGACGGCGCGGTCGCTCAGGCCCGCATGGATAACCTGCTGTCCGCGCACTACACCGACGCCCAACTCCATGGTGTTCTGTCGCCTTATGACGGCCTGTCGATCGGTATCCTGTCCTCGCTGAAAGGCGTCGGCTACGGCTCCGGCGACCAGGAGATGCCTATCGTAACCGGCCAGGACGCCGAGGTTCCGTCGGTGAAGTCGATCCTTGCTGGCGAGCAGTACTCGACCGTTTTCAAGGACACACGTGAACTCGCCCGCGTAACCGTCGGGATGGTCGACTCCCTGTTGCAGGGAGGCGAGCCGGAGATCAACGACACCGAGACTTATGACAACGGCGTCAAGGTTGTGCCGTCTTATCTGCTTGAGCCGGTTTCGGTCGACGCGTCCAACTGGGAGGATGTCCTGGTGGGAAGTGGTTACTACACGATGGATCAGATCAAGTAGTTTTCTCCCCGACCGAGCATGCTCCTTCCCGCCACGCCGAGGCGGGAAGGAGCGCAACCCACTGAACCTATCGAGCAGACGCGCGCCATGAGTACCCTTCTTGAAATGCGCGAGATTACCAAGGAGTTTCCCGGCGTCCGGGCGCTCGACCGGGTAAGCGTCGCGGTGAAGCAGGGTGAGATCCATGCGATCTGCGGCGAGAACGGCGCCGGAAAATCCACGCTGATGAAGGTCCTGTCCGGCGTCTATCCCGCCGGCAGCTACGAAGGCGAGATCGTCTATGAGGGCGACCCGGTCGCCTTTCGCGACATTCGCGACAGCGAGGCCCGCGGCATCATCATCATTCACCAGGAACTGGCGCTCGTCCCGCAGCTTTCCGTCGCGGAAAACATCTTTCTCGGCAATGAGCGCGCGACCCGCGGCGTGATCGATTGGCACGAAACCAACAAGCGCACCGAAGCCCTGCTCGCCAAGGTCGGACTCAGGGAGCCGCCGACAGTCAAGGTCGACAGCCTCGGCGTCGGCAAGCAGCAACTCGTCGAGATCGCCAAGGCGCTGTCGAAGGACGTCAAGCTCCTGATCCTCGACGAGCCGACCGCCGCCTTGCAGGAAAATGACAGCCGCAAGTTGCTCGACCTGATGCTCGAACTGAAGGCACAGGGCGTCACCTGCATCATCATTTCGCACAAGCTCGGCGAGGTCCGCTACGTCGCAGACACGGTGACCGTGATCCGCGACGGCACGACGGTTTCCACGCTCGACGCGCGCCCGGACCTCAGCGAGGACAAGATCGTCCGCGACATGGTCGGTCGCGACATGACCCATCGTTTTCCCGAACATGCGCGTGTGCCGGGCGACATTTTGCTCGAAGTCGAGGGCTGGAGCGTCTGGCACCCGGAGCACGCGGAACGCCGCGTCATCAAGGATGCCAGTTTCACTGTGCGCGCCGGCGAGGTCGTCGGAATAGCGGGGCTCATGGGCTCGGGCCGCACCGAGCTTGCCATGTCCATCTTCGGTCGCAGCTACGGGCGCAATATTTCCGGGGAAATCCGCCTGCGCGGCAAGCCGGTCGATGTCAGCACCGTCGACCGCGCCATCGACGCCGGGCTCTCCTATGTCACGGAAGACCGCAAGTCGCTCGGCCTCGTGCTCGACGAGACGGTCCGCTTCAACACCACGCTGGCCAATCTCCCCGGCGTCTCCTCCGGCGGCATCCTCAACCGCAACGAGGAAACCCGAGTCGCCGAACGATATCGCGATGCGCTCGCAATCCGTACGCCGACCGTGTTTCAGAAAGTGGTCAACCTGTCCGGCGGCAATCAGCAGAAGGTGGTGCTCGCCAAATGGCTGAACACCGCGCCCGACGTGCTGATCCTGGACGAACCGACGCGCGGCATCGATGTCGGCGCGAAATACGAGATCTACACGATTATCAACGAACTCGCCGCCGAGGGAAAAGGCGTGGTGATGATCTCGTCGGAAATGCCCGAACTGATCGGCATGTGCGACCGGATCTATGTGATGAACGAAGGCGCGCTGGTCGGCGAACTCGCCGCCGCCGAGGCCAGTCAGGAGCGGATCATGTCGCTCATTGTGAATGAATAGGGAGGAAGGCGTGACCTTGGTTCAAGGCGGGGACATCACCGAAAAAGCCGATCGCCCGGCAAAGGGCATCGGCGACTATCTCTCGTCGCACCTGCGCGAATACGGGCTGCTCTTTGCCCTGATCGCCATCATGGCGTTCTTCCAGATCGTCACCGACGGCACCCTGCTGCGCGCGGTCAATGTCACCAACCTGCTCTTGCAAAACAGTTATATTGTCATCATGGCGCTCGGCATGCTGGTCGTCATCGTGTCCGGCAACATCGACCTTTCGGTGGGCTCGGTGATGGGTTTCATCGGCGCGCTCGCCGCCGTGATGATCGTCCATTGGGATCAGTCGGTCTTTGTCACCGTCGTCGCCTGCCTCGTCACCGGAGCGCTCATCGGCGCGGCGCAGGGCTACTGGATCGCCTATTGGAAAATACCGTCCTTCATTGTCACGCTGGCCGGCATGCTGGTCTTCCGGGGCTTGTCGCTCTGGCTCCTCGAAGGCCAGTCGGTCGGCCCGTTTCCGAGCGAGTTCCAGGTCATTGCCAACGGCTTCGTTCCCGACATTTTTCCCGCGGGGGTGGGTGCAGCGCTGGCCGCCCTCTTCGATGTCCGCAGGCTGAACGTCCTGGCGCTCGGCTTCGGCATCGTTGGGGCGGCCGCGCTGGTCTGGATCGGCCTGCGCCAGCGCGCCCGCAACCGCTCCTACGGCATCGTCGACGAGCCGCGAAGCTTCTTCATCGCGCGCAACGCCATCGTCGCCGCCGCGATCATCTTCATCACCTACAAGCTGTCTACCTTCCGCGGCCTGCCCAATGTCCTGCTGACGATGGGCGTGCTGACGATCATCTACGCCTTCCTGACGCAGAACACGGTAATCGGGCGAAGGATCTATGCGCTCGGCGGCAACGCCAAGGCGGCCAAGCTTTCGGGCATCAAGACCGAACGGCTGACCTTCCTGGCCTTCGTCAATATGGGCATTCTTGCGGCCGCCGCCGGGCTTGTTTTCGCCGCGCGGCTGAACACCGCGACCCCTAAAGCAGGTTTCGCACTCGAACTGGATGTCATCGCGGCGGTCTTCATCGGCGGCGCGTCCATGTCGGGCGGCGTCGGCACCATTGTCGGTGCGGTGGTCGGCGCTTTCCTGATGGGCGTTCTCAACAACGGCATGTCGATCATGGGCATCGGCATCGACTACCAGCAGATGATCAAGGGCCTCGTGCTGCTCGCCGCGGTCGTCTTCGATGTCTACAACAAGCAGAAGCAAGGCTGACACGGATATGAGTTTCAAGCCGGCCAAGTGGCCCCGCAGGCTTCGTTCGCAGGAATGGTTCGGCGGCACCGGCCGCGACCAGATCTATCATCGCGGCTGGATGAAGAACCAGGGCTTCCCGCACGACATGTTCGACGGACGCCCCGTCATCGGCATCCTCAACACATGGTCCGAGCTGACGCCTTGCAACGCGCATCTGCGCGACCTCGCCGAACGTGTGAAACACGGGATCTATGAAGCCGGTGGTTTCCCGGTAGAGGTTCCGGTCTTTTCGACAGCTGAAAGCTCGTTCCGCCCGACGGCGATGATGTTCCGCAACCTCGCTGCTATGGCGGTTGAGGAAGCGATGCGCGGACAACCGATGGACGGCGCGGTTCTGCTTGTCGGCTGCGACAAGACCACGCCGAGCCTGATGATGGGCGCGGCGTCGACCGATCTGCCCTCCATCGTCGTCACCGGCGGGCCGATGTTGAACGGCTATTTCCGCGGCGAACGCGTCGGATCGGGAACGCATCTGTGGAAATTTTCGGAAGCCGTGAAAGCCGGCGAGATGACTGCGGACGACTTCCTCGAGGCGGAGGCTTCGATGTCACGCTCGCCTGGTTCCTGCAACACGATGGGAACCGCATCCTCCATGGCGTCGATGGCCGAGGCGCTAGGCATGGCCCTGTCCGGCAACGCAGCGATCCCCGCCGTCGACAGCCGACGTCGCATGATGGCGCAGCTTTCCGGTCGCCGGATTGTCCAGATGGTCAAGGACGACCTGAAGCCGTCCGATGTGATGACGAAACAGGCTTTCGAGAACGCCATCCGCACCAACGGTGCGATCGGTGGCTCCACCAACGCTGTCATCCATCTGCTCGCGATTGCAGGCCGTGTCGGCATCGACCTGACGCTCGACGATTGGGCCCGCTGCGGCCGCGACGTGGCGACCATCGTCAATCTCATGCCCTCAGGGGAATATCTGATGGAGGAGTTCTTCTATGCCGGCGGCCTGCCGGTTGTTCTCAAACGTCTCGGCCAGGCCGGCATTCTGCACCGGGACGCGCTGACCGTTTCAGGTGAGACGATCTGGGACCAGGTCAAGGACGTTGTGAACCACAATGAAGACGTCATCCTCCCCGTCGAAAAGGCTCTGACCCAGCAGGGCGGTATCGCGGTGCTCAAGGGCAATCTCGCGCCGAACGGAGCCGTCATCAAACCCTCCGCAGCGTCGCCGCATCTTCTGCAGCACCGCGGCCGGGCCGTCGTCTTCGAGGATATCGACGACTACAAGGCCCGTATCAACGACGATTCGCTCGATGTCGACGAGACCTGCATCCTCGTTTTGAAGAATTGCGGTCCGAAAGGCTACCCCGGGATGGCAGAGGTCGGAAACATGGGGCTGCCGCCGAAGATCCTGAAGAAAGGCATCACCGACATGATCCGGATTTCGGATGCGCGCATGTCGGGCACTGCATATGGCACGGTGATACTGCATACCTCGCCCGAAGCGGCGACCGGCGGTCCGCTTGCGGCGGTCCGCAGCGGCGACACGATCGAACTCGATGTGCCGGCCCGGCGAATTCATCTCGACATTTCGGACGAGGAAATGGCAGACCGTCTGGCGCAGTGGACAGTGCCGGTCGACGCGCCCTCTTCCGGCTATGCGTGGCTGCATCAGACCCATGTTCAGGGCGCGGATACCGGCGCCGACCTCGATTTCCTGAGAGGTAATCGTGGCGCGCCGGTCGGAAGGGATTCGCACTGATGAGCAGGAAGGTCGCCCTCGTCGGAATCGGCAAGATCGCGCGTGACCAGCATGTGCCGTCGATCGCGGCGTCACCTGATTGGGAACTTGCCGCCACCGTGTCGCGGCACGGTAGTATAGATGGCGTCGAGGCCTTTGCGGATCTGGATGCGCTTCTCGAAACGCGCCCGGATATCGAAGTCGTCTCGCTCTGCCTGCCGCCGGTTCCGCGTTACGCCTATGCTGCCGCTGCGCTCAAAGCCAGTCGCCATGTCATGCTCGAAAAACCGCCCGGCGCGACGCTTTCCGAATGCCATGCGCTCGAAGCCATGGCGCGCGACGCGGGCGTCTCGATCTTCGCGACCTGGCACTCTCGCGAGGCGGCGCAGGTCGACATGGCAAGGACGTGGCTGAAGGACAAACGCCTGCATGCCCTGTCCGTCAACTGGAAGGAGGATGTCCGCCGCTGGCATCCGGGGCAGGATTGGATTTGGCAAGCCGGCGGGCTGGGCGTGTTCGATCCCGGTATAAACGCGCTCTCCATCGTCACCAGAATCCTGCCTGATCCGATCCACCTGACGGCCGCCACGCTGGAGTTCCCGGAAAACCGCGAAACACCGATCGCGGCCTCGCTGACATTCGCGCATCCGCACGGAGCCGGGATATCGGCCGTATTCGACTGGCGTCAGGACGGCGACCAGATCTGGACGATCGAAGCTGTGACGGACGCCGGAACGCTTGTATTGACCGACGGCGGGGCGAAGCTCGCCATCAATGGCGAAGCCCGGACCGAGACCGACGCGGACGGCAACCCGTTGCAGGGCGAATATCCCCGTTTGTACGCGAAGATGGCCGATCTGGTGCGCGAAGGCGGTATCGACATGGACCTCTCCCCGATGACGCATGTAGCCGACGCGTTTTTGCTCGGCCGGCGGGTCGCGGTCGAGTCGTTCAACGAGTAGAAGGAACTGAAGATGAAGCAGCCTCTCGCCGGAATCCTGCCGGTGGCGCCGACCCCCTTTCACGCCGACGGCAGCGTCGATGAAGACGGCATGCGCCGCGTCATCGACTGCATGATCGATCAGGGCGTCGACGCGATCTGCATCCTCGCCAACTATTCCGAACAGTTCCTGCTGACGGATGACGAACGCGCGCTTCTCATGCGCATCAGTCTCGAACACACCGCCGGCCGCGTCCCGGTCATCGTCACGATCAGCCATTTCTGGACGGACCTTGTCGCGCGCCGCGCGATGGAGGCGGAGGCCATGGGCGCTGCGATGGTCATGATGATGCCGCCTTATCACGGCGCTGGCCTCCAGGCTGCGCCGCAGGGCATTCTCGAGCATTTCAGGGCGGTCGATGAATCGATCTCGATACCCATAATGGTCCAGGATGCGCCGCTCTCCGGTGTGAACCTGACGGTAGATCTGCTGGCCCATATGGCCCGCGAATTGGAGAACGTTTCCTATTTCAAGATCGAGTGTCCCTTCGCCGCCGACAAGCTGGCGGCATTGATCGAGGCCGCCGGCGATCATATCGAAGGGCCCTTCGATGGCGAGGAAGCGGTGACGCTTCTCGCCGATCTTGACGCTGGCGCGACCGGCACAATGACCTCGGCGATGTTCCCGGAAAAGATCCGGCCCATCGTGACCGAGTACAGGGCAGGCAATCTCGATGTGGCGCTCGACCAGTGGAAGCTCTGTCTGCCGCTGATCAATCACGAAAACCGCCAATGCGGTCTCCGCGCCGCCAAGACGATTTTCATGGAAGGCGGCGTAATCGGAAGCGATGCCGTCCGGCATCCTCTGAAGCCGATGTCGCAACGCACGCGCGACCGCCTGCTGGGGCTTGCGCGCGATCTCGATGTGCTCGCCTTGAGCTGGGGCAAGTAGGAAGGATAGCGCGGTCGTGACCATTGCCATGGCAACAACCCAAAAACTTCCCGCCGACCGGTGCGAACTCGGCGAAGGGCCAACCTACGATGCCGGAAGCGATACCGCATGGTGGTTCGATATCGTCGGCTGCAAGCTCTTCGAGCATCGCTTCGCGACGGCCGGGACGATAGCGCATGATCTTCCGCGCATGGCATCCGTTGTTTGCCGGATTGATGACCAGCGGCAATTGCTCGCCATGGAAGATGGCATCTACGCGCGGACATTATCCGATGGCGCATTGTCGCGGCTGGCGCCGTTGGAGGCGGATAATCCCGTCACGCGCTCCAATGACGGACGTGTGCACCCCTCCGGCAATCTGTGGATCGGCACGATGGGCAGGAAAGCCGAATGGCAGGCCGGCACGATCTACTGGTTCGACGGCGCGGAGCTGCGACCGCTCTTCCGAAAGGTCACCATTCCGAATTCCATCTGTTTTTCGCCGGACGGACGCACTGGGTATTTCGCCGACACGAGCGTCAATACCATCTGGCGGGTTGCACTGGATGCGAAAACCGGCCTGCCGTCAGCTGAACCGGAACCATTTCTCGGTGAAAAGGATTTACCCCTCGGCGGCCATTTCGACGGGTCCGTCACGGATTCCGAGGGCAATCTGTGGAACGCCGCCTGGGGCGCGGGCTCTGTCACAGGCTATTCGCCGGACGGCCATATTCTGCGTACCTACGAGGTTCCGGCTGCGCAGACGAGTTGCCCGGCCTTTGTCGGCGCAGGGTTCGACCGGCTCCTGGTCGCCACGGCCTGGCAAGGTCTGGACGGGGCAGCCCGCGCGTCCGATCCGGGCGCCGGCTTTACCTACGTCATCGATGGGGGCTTCGCCGGCCGGGCCGACCCCCCTTTCACGATGCCGCCACGAAACCAAACCGAATGACCGAAGGACATACCATGCTTTCAGGCAACCATCTCATAGCAGGCGACTGGGTAGCGGGGGAGGCGACATTCGCGTCGGAGCCGGCGCACGGGGAGGCGCATGACTTCTCGGTCGGCACGCCCGCCCATGTCGACGCCGCCGTGACGGCGGCCGAGGAGGCGTTCCGGACCTATGGCTACTCCAGCCGCGAGGAGCGCGCCGCCTTCCTCGAAGCCATTGCCGACGAAATCGAGGCGCGCGGCGCAGAGATCACAGCGATCGGCACGTCGGAGACCGGTCTCCCTGAAGCTCGGCTCGAAGGTGAGCGCGGCCGTACTACCGGCCAGCTTCGGCTCTTCGCCAGCCATATCCGCAAGGGCGATTATCTCGACCGCCGCCATGACAAGGCATTGCCCGAACGTCAGCCGCTGCCGCGCCCGGATCTGCGCATGATCCAGCGCCCGGTCGGGCCGGTCGCCGTGTTCGGCGCATCCAACTTCCCGCTCGCCTTCTCGACTGCCGGGGGAGATACCGCCGCCGCGCTCGCCGCCGGCTGTCCCGTGGTCGTGAAGGGCCATTCTGCGCATCCCGGAACCGGCGAGATTGTTGCACAGGCGATCAGCGCTGCTATCAAGACATGCGGCGTGCATCCTGGCGTCTTTTCGCTGGTTCAGGGCGGCACACGCGAGACCGGACAGGCGCTGGTAACTCATCCACTCATCCGGGCGGTCGGCTTCACAGGGTCGCTGGCCGGCGGGCGGGCGCTGTTCGACCTCTGTGTCGCGCGCGCCGAACCGATCCCCTTCTTCGGCGAACTGGGCTCGGTCAATCCGATGTTCCTGATGGGGAACGCCGTAAAGGCCCGCGGCGCGGAGATCGCCAAAGGCTGGGCCGGATCGTTGACCATGGGGGCGGGACAGTTCTGCACCAATCCCGGCATCGCCGTCATCGTCGACGGACCCGATGCCGATGCCTTCGCCAATGCGGCAACCGAAGCGCTCGAACCGGTCGGCGCGCAGACCATGCTGACTGATGGCATCGCCGGTGCATATCGTTCTGGTCGGGACCGGGTGGCCGCGAGCGCCGGCGTGCAGGAACTGCTGACATCGACCTGCGATCTGCGCAATGCGACGCCATATCTGTACCGGGTTTCCGGCAAGGACTGGCTGACCAACCACGCGCTTGGCGAGGAGGTCTTCGGCCCGCTCGGCCTGATTGTAACCGTCGCCGATTTCGACGAGATGCTGGCGATCGCCCGTTCGCTGCAAGGCCAACTTACCTGCACGATCCACATGGATGCGGCGGACACAGAGGAAGGAAAGGCGCTGATGCCGGTCCTCGAGCGCAAGGCGGGCCGGCTGCTCGCGAACGGCTTTCCGACCGGCGTCGAGGGTTGCGACGCGATGGTGCATGGCGGCCCCTATCCTGCCTCGACGAATTTCGGAGCCACCTCGGTCGGTACTCTCTCCATCCGCCGTTTCCTCAGACCCGTCTGTTACCAGAACATGCCGCAGTACTTGCTGCCCGAAGATCTGAGATAGCCGGGCGAAGAAAAACGGGCGCCGTTTGAGGGCGCCTGAACGATGATTTGGCGATACGCCGTGCGGGAAATTTCCCGTGCGGCCAGTTGCTTTTGTCGCGCGTTTTGATTGCAATAAATAATTGATATTATTGTATAATTTGGAAAAATATTTGCACGGAGCCGGCAAAAAACGCTTGGCGAATAAATAATATTACTATAGGATTTTTATGTATCGCCGGCGCACCTGAGGAGGGCCGTCGGCACATTCTGTGGGAGGAATATCTATGAAAGCGAAATATGCACTTGCCGGTGCAGCTCTTGCTGCGTCCGCACTCATGACGACCGCGGCCTGGGCCGAAACCATCGGCTTCTCGCAGGTCGGATCGGAGGGTGACTGGCGCCCTGCCTTCTCTGCGAACATGCAGGAAAGCGCGAAAGAATACGGTATCGACCTGAAATTCGCCAATGCACAGGGCAAGCAGGAGGAGCAGCTTCGCGCCGTTCGCGCCTTCATCGCCCAGGGCGTCGACGCAATCATTATCGCGCCGGTCGTCGTCACCGGTTGGGATCAGGTTCTTCGCGAGGCCAAGGACGCCGAAATCCCTGTCTTCCTCGTCGACCGCGACGTGGACGTCGAGGACAAGTCGCTCTATGTGACCCGCATTTCCGCCGACTTCAATCTCGAGGGCAAGCTGGCCGGCGCTTGGTTGGCGGCTGCGAGCAAGGGCACGTGCAAGGTCGTCGAATTGCAGGGCACGACCGGCTCCGCTCCGGCGATCGAGCGCAAGAAGGGCTTCGAGGCGGTCATCGACCAGTTCCCGGCCATGGAAATCGTCCAGACCCAGTCCGGCGACTTCACGACGGAGGGCGGCAAGAAGGTAATGGAAGCCTTCATCAAGTCGACCAACAATCTCGAAGGCATCTGCGCATCCTTCGCGCATAACGACAACATGCAGCTCGGCGCAATCCAGGCGATGAAGGAGGCCGGCCTGAAGCCTGGCGAGGACGTTCTGATGGTGTCTGTCGACTACGTACCGGCGATCAAGGACGCGCTGGCCGCCGGCGAAGCCAACGCATCGGTCGAGCTTCGCTCCGCTGTCGGAAAATTTATCTATCCGGTGGTTCTCGACTACATCAAGAACCCGACTGAACTCGACAAGTGGATCGTGATCCCGTCGGATCTGCACACCGCAAACTGACGGCCGGCACCGTACCATGCTGACGCCCGCACGGCGCTCCGGAATTCGGGGCGCCGTGCGCTGCGCGCCACGCGGGTGTATTGATGATCCCTTATCGACACGGTCGAACCCATGAACGCAACTGCAATTGACAAGCCGCGCGTCGAAATGCGGTCTATCGGGAAATCCTTTCCCGGCGTACGCGCGCTTTCGAATGTCGATTTCACCCTGTATCCCGGCGAGGTTCACGCGCTTCTCGGCGAAAACGGCGCGGGCAAATCCACACTTATCAAAATCCTGACGGGCGCACTCAATCGCGACGCGGGGGAAATCCGTCTCGACGGCAAGGCCGTCAATTTCAATTCCACGGGCGAAGCGCAAGCGCATGGCATTTCGACTGTCTATCAGGAGGTCAACCTGATCCCGGCGATGTCGGTGACCAAGAACCTCACCCTCGGGCCCTCCCGGGACGCTCTTGGCGTCATCTCTTGGGGCAAGGCGCGAAAGCGGGCGCGTGAGAAGCTGAGCCGCCTGAAACTGAACATCGATACCGAACAGCCGGTCGGCTCTTTTTCGGTCGCCGTGCAGCAACTCGTCGCCATCGCGCATGCGCTGGACGACGACACCAGCGTCTTGGTCCTGGATGAACCGACGGCGAGCCTGGACGCACAGGAGACCGCGACGCTCTTCGCTATCATCCGCGACCTGAAGGCGCGCGGCATGGCGATCGTCTTCATCACGCACTTCCTCGATCAGGTCTACGAGATATCCGACCGGATTTCCGTGCTGCGCAACGGCAATCTCGTCGGGACCCACATGGCTTCGGAGATCTCGCGTCAGGATCTTATCTCGGAGATGATCGGGCGCGAACTCGGCGAGGTCGAGGCGACGCTCGCGCACAAGGCCGAAAGCGGCCCGGGCAAACAGAAGCTTGTCGCCAGAGATCTCGGCCGCAAGCGCACGCTGAAACCCTTCGATCTTACTTTACACGCTGGCGAAGTCGTCGGCCTCGCAGGCCTTCTCGGGTCCGGCCGCACCGAGATGACCAAGCTCGTCTTCGGCGCGATCCGCTCCGACAGCGGCGAACTCCACGTCGACGGCCAGGACATGTCCGGCGCCACGCCTCGCCGATCCCTCGCTTCGGGCATAGCGTTTTGTCCGGAAGATCGGAAAGCTGAGGGACTCGTCGGTGATCTCAGCATCCGTGAGAACATCATGCTGTCGATGCAGGCCAAGCGGGGATGGCTCCGGCAATTGCCGCGGCGCGAACAGGAAAAAATTGCCGGCGAGATGATCCGGGCGCTCGGCATCGCCACGCCCGATGCGGAAAAGCCTGTCCGCCAGCTATCGGGTGGTAATCAGCAGAAAGTCGTGCTGGCGCGGGCACTTGCGTCAAATCCCGGCATCCTGCTGCTGGACGAACCGACGCGCGGCATCGATGTCGGCGCGCATGCGGAAATCATCACGCTGATCCGCAAGCTCTGCAACGAGGGCATGGCGCTGCTTGTCGCCTCTTCCGAACTCGACGAGATCGTCGCTGCGTCGGATCGTGTGGCTGTCCTCCGCGACCGCGAGAAGGTCGGCGAGATCGACGGCGCAGACATCAACAGGGACAACATTATCCGGATGATCGCGGGGGATGACAGTGGCCAGCACTGACAGCAGAACGGATCGGCCGGTGCCGGTATGGCTGAAGGCGATAGTGCAAAGTCGCGCCGTCTGGCCGGTTCTGGCGCTCGTCCTGATCCTGATCGTCGCCGGATCCGTCTCGCCGAATTTCTTTGAGATTCGCATCGTCGAGGGGCGGCTTTTCGGTAATCTGATCGACATCCTTTATCGGGCCGTGCCGACTGCCCTCGTCGCTCTCGGCATGGCGGTCGTCATTGGCACGCGCGGCATCGACCTGTCAGTCGGCTCGATCATCGCCATTGTCGGCGCGGTGATTGTCTGGCGCATCAAGATGGGCGATCCGCATATTACCATCCTGTTTTCCGCATTGGCCGCCGGCATTCTGTGCGGCATGTGGAACGGCTTCCTCGTTTCGGCCTTGCGTATTCAGCCGATCATCGCGACGCTGATCCTGATGGTCGCCGGACGCGGTATCGGGATGCTGATCAACCAGCTCTACGGCGGCACCGATCCGAGTTTCGAAAGCGCTCTGCTGCAATGGATGTCGACAGGCAGCATCTGGCTGATACCGACTCGGCTGATTCTGGCGGCCGGAATTTTTCTGGCCTTGTGGCTGCTGATCAGGCGCACCGCACTCGGCCTTTTCATCGAGTCCGTCGGCGGAAATGCTGCGGCATCGAACCTCGCGGGCGTCAAGGCCGGGCTGATTATCTTCGTCGCCTATGTACTGTCGGGGCTGTTGTCAGCGTGGGCCGGCGTAATCATGACGGCTGACACGCATACATCGGACCCGGTTTCGGTCGCTCTCTATATTGAACTCGACGCTATCCTCGCTGTCGTGATCGGCGGTGGCTCGCTTGCCGGCGGACGAATCTATCTCGGTATGACGGTCATCGGGGCTCTGGTAATCCAGGCGCTGACAACCGCGACGCTGATCTCGGGACTGCCACCGGAATACAACCTGATCATCAAGGCGCTTGTCGTGTTGAGCGTCCTGTTCCTGCAATCGGCCAATGCCCGCAAGGCTATTGGAAGCCTCGTTTCGAGGAGAGCGTCATGAGTAAGAAATACCTGCCTCTCGTCGCGACTATCGCGGTCTTTTTGGCGCTCTTCCTGGTCGGTGGCTCGATGTACAGGAACTTCCTGTCGACACTGGTGCTCGGCAACATCCTCGCCGACAACGCCTTCATCATCATCGCTGCGATCGGTGCGACCTTCGTTATCCTGTCGGGCGGCATTGACCTTTCCATCGGCTCGATGATCGGCTTCGTCGGGGTCTGCATGGCGGTGCTCGATCGCATGGGTTGGCACCCACTGGCAACTGCCGCCGTGATGATCTGCTTCGGCATCCTCTACGGCGCGCTGCAGGGCTTCATCATCGATTATTGCGATATCCAGCCCTTCATCGTCACGCTGGCCGGTCTGTTCCTGTTGCGCGGCCTGTGCTTCATGGTGACGCTCGATTCGGTGCCGATCCGCCATGATTTCGTTGATCTCTACGCCTCGGCGAAAATTCCGCTTCCCGGCCGCGGGGTCTTGCGAAGTTCGGCAATCGTCATGCTGGCGGCTCTGGCGCTGGCGATCTTCATCGCCCATTTCACCCGCTTCGGAAACAATGTCTATGCGATTGGCGGCGACAAGGAATCGGCGCGCCTGATGGGCGTCAATGTCCGCCGCACCACCATCGGCATCTATGCCATCGGCGGCTTCTATTCGGCGCTCGCCGGCGTCGTCTATGCGCTCTACACCTCGTCGGGCTATCCGCTGGCGGGCAGTACCCTGGAACTCTCCGCCATCGCGGCCGTGGTCCTCGGCGGTACCCTGCTCACCGGTGGCGTCGGGATGGTCGCGGGCACGCTCTTCGGCGGCATGATACTTGGCCTGATATCCACGCTGATCATCTTCCACGGTTCGCTGAACAGTGCCTGGATCATGATCTCGAGCGGTGTCCTGCTGTTCGCCTTTATCGTGCTTCACCGTTTCCTCGTGAGCTCGTTTGATTTGCGGGGAACCTCATGAAAACTCGTCAGACGCATTGGCAGTCGCCTCGTGGCATGAAATTATCCCTCCACTGAACCGGTAAAAGAACGTGGATACAGCCATCTCCGACCGCGCCTACATCCTCGCCGACCCGAGCGGAGGCGCCGGAGTTGGCGTGCTCAACAGGTTGGGGCGCGAGATCGTCGATGGAACTTTCCCGCCCGATACGCGCCTGCCCGACGAAGCGTCCATGCTGAAACGTTATTCGGTGTCGAGAACGGCGCTGCGCGAAGCCTACAGCAAGCTCGCGGCCAAGGGCATGATCGTCGCCCGGCCGAAGGTTGGTACCAGCGTGCGCCCGCCCGCCTTCTGGAACATGCTCGACGCCGAAGTGCTCGGTTGGCATCTGCAGACCAAGCCGCCGGAGGAAATCGCCCGAGATCTTTATGCCTTGCGGCGCATGGTCGAACCGGCGGCGGCGGCGCTTGCCGCCGGGATTCGCGATGAGGAGGAACTGCGCAAGATCGAGAAAGCCTACGAGGCTATGGCGATCAAGGCGAACAACGAAGCCGAATTGGTCGAGGCCGATCTGCGCTTTCACCTGGAAATCCTGTTCGCCACCCACAACCATTTCATCGGCGCGTTCAGCGCGTTGATCCACGCCGCAATGATCAGCACCTTCCGGCTGAGCTGGCGCGGCGCAGAGGCCGCTGTGATCAAAGAAGACCGGCTCAAGCAGCATGGCGAGGTCCTGGAGGCGATCCGGCAGCGAGAGCCGGACCTGGCGCGTAAGCGCATGGAAACACTTCTCGACGACTCGATCCGCGACGTGAACGAGGCCCTCGGTATTCGCTGACGCATTCAATGTTTTCTCGGTGCCCTAACCGGACTCATCGCGCCGTGTCGTCCGGCGCACCTTGGAAAGCCGAGAGCACCCGATAGGCAGTGCTCAGCCGGTTGAGTGCCCGGCCTAATCGTCGCAGACATCCGCACGAATTGGCGGACCGCCTGATAGCAATTGGATTGGGTGCCTTCCGAACTTGCCCCATCCTAAACATGACGGCGGACCCATTTCTTTGGGAAGGTTCACGCTCGCATTTCGGCGGCGCGGCGATCAGAGTTGATATCGCCTCAGGATCGGAACGCCCACTTTGTCGGCGATCATTCGAAGAAAACCGAAAGGCATCCGGCGCTGCAGGGGCAGATGACGGAAATAGTATGCCGTGAACTCCATTTCAGGCGTCCCACCGCGATTGAGTTTGAAAGCAGCCGCTCCCGAAGACATGTTGAATGCGAGGCTATTGCGAGCCGCGTATCGACTGCCCGCATGGAACGTCAACCGATACAAGCCGTGTTCTTGCGCTACGGCGGTGTTGTATCCGATCAGCGGCATCGTCGCATGACGGCCGAACCGGTGCATCCCGCCAAACCCCTGGATTGTACCCTCGCCGTCCCGCAGAACCAGATACCGGATCAGTCCGATCTCCTGCGTCATCGACACGAACCGGGCGGTATAGACCGGATTGAGGTATGAGTATTTCTCCAGATAGAGCAGGCGGTAGAGTTCCGCGATTCGCTCGGCGTCGGCTTCGCTCACACCCTCCAGTTCCTCATAAACATAGGATCCGTCTTGCCAGATCCTTTCGTCGCGCCTCGCGTCGCGGCGCTTCATGAGTTGCGATTCGACATCGTCCACGAGGTATATCTGCCTGCTCGGCAGCAACATCCAGCCAGCCGACTTTAGCGCGTCAATAAGTTCCGCGCTGTGCCGTGTGGTCAGCGACCGGATGGCCAGCAGATGGTCGGGGAAACGGGCAACGAGACTGTCGGTCTGCGACCCAGCCAGGCCGGGATCGATATCGACCGGAAGGTTCGTCGACATCATCCAGTTGTTGACGTGAACGACCCTGTTCATGTTGGCCAGCGAAAGAACGGCGCCGGCGCTGTCGACTATGGTGCGAAGAAGGGGGACAATGGCCCTGTTTGGAAATCGCGCCAGCTCCTCTCTTGTATAATCGATCAGGCCGATGCGCGGAGAGCAAACGAAGGTGCCAACGTGCCCGCCGTCATTGATCGTCATTGGCAGGACGTGCCCGCCCCATCGATACAAATCGACCGACGTCTCAAGGTTCGCGATATATGCCTGCGGCCCATCCCTTATGAAGGCGGAGACATAGTCCCCGGCAATCCGGTTGCGATCTTCCGCCAAAGCCTGGACTACCGTTCGATCGTGCCGGCGCGGACACGATAGATGATCGCCTTGTCCGATTTCGACAAGTTGTCCGACAGCGCGTGATCCACCTTGATCGAGGCAAATGGAACCTCCATGTCGTTCATGAAGATGCGCTCGCAGTACCGCGCGCCCGGCTCCGCGGCCGCGAGGACGCCTTGCCAGCAGGCTGCGTAGATATCCGAACCGCAATAGGATCCGAAATCGGACAGTGAAAAACCGTCGGCCTTGCCGATGTCCAGGCTTGCAAGGTCGGCAAGACCTCCTTCGACAATCCGCAACCGTGGCAAGCCATCCCTAATTTGCGGGTAATATTCCGGTCTCAGGTGAATTGGCATGGCGCCACCGGGCTTCAGCGCGCCGCGGAAAATGAGAGTGGCGAAATCGCTTTCCCGGAACAGATGCGAACCCGCGGCCCTCTCGAAATCGGCTGCAAGACGCTCGCCGACCTCGCGCGGGGGCGGAAGAAACTCTCCGGCCGGCTCCCGCATGACCCATCGCCATATCCAGTCGCGCCCAATCATTTCGATCGCCCGCCTAAGCCGGCTGTCGCTGAACCGCAGTCGCCAGATGCGCGCCTGATCCTCGATCGTCGGCGCCGCCATCAGCTCGTCGACAGCCCTGCCGCGAAAGAAGGACAGGAACCGCGCGTTCCAGCGAAGCAGTTTCTCCCACTTTCCCGCATTCCACACTCCTGCTTCCAGGAGACAGCGGTTGGCATCCCAATGCGCGCGTACTTCCGGCGACAGGCGTTCCCGTATGCTGTCATAGAAGCCCCCTCTGGACCGGCTGTCCGCAATGCCGATAAATTCGAGGAACTCGGCGTAGTCGAGGCTTTCGATGGCGGCCATCTTCAATGCCAGCAGTGCGTTTTGCGCCGGGTTCATATCGAGAGCAATGACCTCCTCGGCATCGGAGAGGAGCATGTCCAGCGGCCGCGTGCCTGAGCCCGTCAGGCATATGATGCGGCTTGCGCCTTCGAGCGCCGCGAGTTCGGGTTCACCGTCCTCATTTGACGACGAAAAGTTCAGGTTCTGAAAGAAATCCAAAGGAGCCCCCTTCACAGGGTTTGAGAATAAATTTCGCCGCGTGGGACACGGCTCGAATACGAACGCCCATGGAACCCGGCCCTGCGGAACGGTGAAGCGGTCATGCCGCCCACTCCCTTCTGATGCGGCGGAGTTTGCCCCTCGAATGCGGCTCGAGGGCCAGGATCTCGATGCGGCAGTCCGGCGATGCACCATGACGATCGAGAAGCGCCAGGAGATTAGCCCGGACGGCCTGCCTGACTGGCAGCGAGAGTTTTTCGGACAAATGCAATTCCAACGCCCGTTCTCCTGTCTGCACGAGCAGAAAATCGTCAATACAGCGATCTGTATCGACAATCGCATTGCGCAGGATATCGGGCGTCAATTCGACCGGCTTCCCGTCGACAGCGGGCATGCAAAACACGTCATCCTGTCGACCGACCACTTCCCGTACGACCATGAGGGGAGAACCGCAGGGGCATGTCTCCCTGTCGAGGCGCAACAGGTCATTCATCCGGTAGCGCGCCATGATCTGCGTCTTGCGGCTGAAGTCGGAAATTATCGGCGCCACGAGATCTTCGCCCGCCGGCTCGAACTCGAAATGCATGCAATCCTCCGTCAAATGGAGACGGCCATATGCGCAGGTCACACCGAGCAGGCCTTCGGTCGCCATGTAGATTTCATCAAGAGCGACACCAAAGCCCCCCTCGATGATTGCGCGATCGAAATCCTCAAGCTTTTCTGCGGCGGAGAATATTCGTCTCGGCCTCAACGTTGTATTCGCTTCGGCCAGACGGCGCAGAATGCGCGGCGGAGCGACCAGCAAAGTCGGGTCGAAAGCCACCAACGTCGTCAGGTAACTCCCGAGCGGGTCAGTTATGTCGAAGAACCGCAGTGCAAGTCTTCCTGTCGCATTCGCGCTGTCATAGAGCGGCGTATCGAGCGGCAGCAGTACGGCAATCCGGTCGCGATGACGCCAGAAATCGGGCACCGCCTTTGCGAGGATCGCGCCGAGCCACGAGAACTGTTCGCCATGCGAAATGACGAACAGTCCGCGATTCCCTGAGGTGCCTGTGCTTGCCCCGACGATGAAATCGCCGATACGCCTTGAGCCGCTGAACGCCTCCCAGCCCTGGGCGTTCGTTATATCCGGGACGTTGAAACGCGAGAAATCCTCCATCAGGTCGGATTTCTCCATGATCGGCAGATCCTCGAGTTTGGAGCCACAGCCCGCCAGTTTCCGGAATGCGCTGACTTTCGGCACATCATGCGCCAGCCATTGCTTAAGCCGTTTGGCCTGCCATGCTCGAAGCGTCTGGCGGTCACGAATACGGCGGGGAAAGGAGCGAACTCGCGCATAAGACGCCAATGCATAAAGGATGGGCGGGATCATGGCTCGATCCCGGCGTCCAGATCGAATGCATGCGGTTCCGGGTCGTGGCACAGGACCACATCTCCTCCGCCACGCGCAAATCTGCGCACTTTCTCAACGCTGCGCATCGCCTCGCCGCGATGGTGATAGATCATGCTGGCGGGAAAACCGGGGCACCGGTCCTCCATGACGGCTCGCTTAAGCCACTGTACATCGGTTGCGTAGAGAAACGGCTTTTCGAGCTTCGGAAAACAGATGCCGGTATGGCCTTCCAGATGGCCGGGCAGATCGACGGCCAGGACGGAGCCGTCGTCTGCAATGTCACGGCCGTTACCCAATTCGGTCGGCGCTTGCACAACCTGCGCGTCCTCAAGAAAGCCCAACCGGTCCTCGAAGTCTTCGGGTAACAGGGACGCAAAAACGCCCTCCAGCGCGTTTCTTAGCCGACTATTGGCTTTCAATGCACCCCACGCTCTCTTCGGGCAAAGGATTCGGCTGACAGGAAGATCGGCAAGTCCGCTGATGTGGTCGGCGTGAAAATGCGTGATGATCACGGTCTCGATATCGCTCTTTCGCAAACCTAGCCGCAACAATCCGTCGCCGAGCGGGTCATCGCTCAACGTGCTTGGCTTGATGAGTTTCCGGTATGCGGAAAGCAGAAGATCCGGCTTGCCATCCGTCCGCGCAGCCCTCACCCCGTAACCCGCATCGATCAGCGTGTGGCCCAGCCGCCGATGATGGAAATAACCAACCCGGACGCGCAGCGGCAGTCTGGTACGGGTCCCACCCTTCAGGAGCAGACTTTCGCGGACCGGGAGGATGGATGTCGTGAAGAAATGCGGGCCGGCCGTGATCATGAAGCCCGCACCGATCCGGATCGGAACGTTCGCTCGAGCCCTTCCTCGAAGTTGATTTTCGGACGCCAAGCAAGCCGGCGACGCGCATTCGACAGGTCAAGCGTTTGCGAGAACGCGAAAATCCCCAATCCATACGCAGTCACCCGGGGTTCTGGTCTTCTCGGATGCAATCTGGCCAGAAATTCATTGAACCGAACAGCGGCAAGAACGGGCATTATGGGCAGGTCGCGCCAGCGGATTTCGGTTGAACTCGCAGCACCGACCCGTTCAACGATTGTCCGGATAGAGAGCGCCTCTCCTCCGGATATGTTGAATACGCGACCGGCCGCTTCGTCTCGCCGTTTCACGATCGCACAAAGAGCATCCACCACATCGTCCACATGGGTAATGTCCGTGACTGCGCGACCCTGACGAAAACGCGGCAACGGACCGATACGCGCGGCGCGCAAGAGGCGTGGAAGGAGCGCATTGTCGCCGGCCCCATAAATGCCCCGCGGGCGGACGATCGTGTAGGGCAACCCGCTTTCGGCGACTTTGTTTTCGGCGATGCCCTTGCTGTGCGCATAGGCGTTCACAGGCGCGGGCAGAGGCATGTCCTCGATGACATTCAGTTGGTCTTCGAACCGGAAATAGACCGCCGGCGTGGACACATGGATGAAGTGCTCGACCTTCAGCCCCTTCGCGAGCGCGATCATCCTTTCCGTCGCCGTGATATTCGCGGCATGAAAATCGGCATAGCTGCCCCACGGAGACGACAGGGCCGCACAATGGATGATCGTAGTGACACCATCGAGCCGGGAAGGAAAATCTGCGGGATCGAGCGCGTTCAGATCCGCCGCAAATCTGTGCCGGCCGGGCAATGGCAACTCGTCCAGCTTTTGGCGATTGCGTCCTGTCGCAACCACGCAAACGCCGTCACGGCTCAATTTCCGCACGAGCGCTCCGCCGAGAAAGCCAGTCGCGCCGGTGACCAGAATGCGAACCATCCGTCACAAATCCATGACGAGGCCGCCAAACGATACTCCGGCCGAGGTTCCCAGGATCACGATGCGGTCACCTCGTCTGACCGCGCCGGTCTTCCGTGCATAATCCAGGGTGAAAGGGATCGACGCGGAAATCTGGTTGCCGAACCGGGCGGCGATGTTGACGACCTGCTCTTCGCGGAAATCGCAGATCTTGGCCATGTGTGCGAGAGCGCCGGGGCTGGCTTGGTGCGCGATGACCCGGACAATATCCTCCCGCTTGGTGTTCGCGCGTTCGAGAAGTTCACTCACGAAAGAACCGAAGTGTTTTGCCGTGAGGCGAAACAATTCCTTGCCATCCATCGTAAACTTGCTGTTCGCGGCAAAAAGCTCGGCCTCTTTTTCGAAGTCGAACCGAGTTCCACCGGAGCCAATGGTGCATGCCTCGTAACCCGACGGCCATGTCGCGAACTGGGCTGCCAGAATTCCCGAGTGATCGCCTTCGCCAATGACCGCGGCGCCCGCACCATCGCCGAACAATCCAGCGACACCGGGCTGCGCTTCCCATGGCAATCCGCGCGACGCGACCTCGGAGGAAACGACGAGAATTTTGGAATACCGCGCGTTGCCCAGCAAGCCTTCGGCCAGGTGCAGGGCGACCGGGAAGCCGAGGCATGTTGAATTGACATCTGTCGCAAAACACTGGCCGTCATCGATTCCCAGCGCGCGCTGAACGGCGGGAGCGGTGGCGGGGATGGGCTGATATGGCACGGCCGCGGCACAGATGATCACATCGAGGTGCTGCGCGCGAAGCCCCGCCTCATCCAACGCTTTGCGTGCCGCTTCGGCGGCGAGATCGATCTGGTTCTCGTGATCGCAAAAATAGCGAGTCGCAACACCGGTCCTGGCCTCCAGCCAACCTGGTTCATAACCGTGTGTGCGGTCGAGCTCTGCAGAAGATGCCTCGCGTTTTGGCAACGCTCTACCCGTGCCGAGAATTGCCAGACCGGTCGCTTGATGCATGGTCATCGATAGTTGGAATCAATCAAGTATGTCTAGCTCTCATTAGGGGCATATGGCTGAATTACAGCTCACAGGCAACACGAAGCGCGCCAAATTCAGCAAAGAATATCAGCGAGCCAGTTTATTTGCATTCTCGCATAAAGCAGACGATCATCTTCCTGCCGTAAAGGAAGCTTTTTGACGATTTGTGCTTTCCGCGATCACTTATTCCACAAATACATGTTCCCCGATGTGAAGATCATGCTCTGTCAGGGTTGAGATTTCTATACAGCCGAAGATCGCTGCGCCACCAGCGCGTCAATCCGTTTTCCGCGCCTGCTCGCGATCAGCATGAACAACAGTGACAGGACAGAGGCCATCCCGGCGGTTATCGAAATCGCGAGGAGAAGCCGGCCTCTTACGCGGGTCACGGATGGCAAGGAAAGAGGTTCTATCTTCTGGACATCGGAACCGATGTTTACCCCGCGGTCTTTCGCCCAATCCAGCATCAAAGCGTATCGCTGCCGGTCGGCCCTGTCGTCAAGGCGCCCCGGTATGATCCCGTCCTCGAGATATTGAACCATTTCCTCCGGTCTGTTCTTCAAATACTCGATTTGCGCGAGAACAAAGGTCGCTGCGGTCACATCCTCGATTGGTACCTGTCCACCCGGCATACGAGCCAGAGCCGATGTTTCAGCTTTGGGCGTCCCCGGAAGGTCGATTGGCGGGAAGGATGGCCCGAGGTTTTGAACCGATGAAGAAGAGTCGTGGGCCAGCTCCTTTCGTACGACATCCTTCCCTTCAGCATTCACCTCCACGAGGAATTGACGGAACTCATCCGTCACACTCTCGAGCGGAAGTGTATTGGCGACAGGGCTTCCCGACACGGCGCCCAGGCCAGGGTCTATCGCCGCGATCGATACCAGTGCGACGAACGATAAGGTTCGATACGCGCGAAAGAGGAGTCCGACGGCGGGCGCGATAAACAGCAGGCTGGCGGGGCTCCAGAATGCGCCCAAAAGCGAGCCGCCATGCGGACTGCCTTTCACGGCCAGACCCATCTCTTGCGCCAGATAAACTACCGGGCCTTCAAGCCCTATGGTGTCGAACGCGGTATTCTGGCCGGGGGCGGGGAGATGGAGCTCATAAGCGCGCAGACCGCAACAAAGACACAACCAGAAAGATGCGATGAGTGCGACCCGGTAGCGATGGAGCCTTCGCGTGATCGCCTCCATCGCTTGACGCGCATCGTCGACAGCGAGTGAATGCAGGTGTGAAGCCACGGGCGCCAGATCATGCCCGGGCTGCGGCGTCTGGCCGCCAGTCAACTCCGCCCGATACCTGGAGATGCGTTCGAGGCGCGCCGACATCGCGGTCGAGATTATCTCACTGAAAGGGGCGGCCATTGCCAGAACCGAGCCGAGCACGAGCGCCAGCCAGGCAAAAACCGTATCGGTCCAATAGCGTCCCCACCGCGCCGCGCTGGCAGTGTCGCCGCGCGCCCCGGAAATCGTGATGTAATCTTCGATGGATCCGAGTATGCGTGCTTCGTAAAGATTGTTGGGATAGCCGCCGGACATTGCCGTGGCGATGCTTTTTGCGGCAGCATCCGGTTCGCCACGCAGCGCATGCTGCTGGGCCATGGCGAATGCACGGGCCGCCTCCGCTTCACCGCCGCCGCCGAAACCGAGCTTTCCTTCAAGCGTCCGCCCGTCGACAGTCATTAGTTCGGCGAACGGGATCGATCGGTAGCTCAGGCGCGCGCTGCCGTCCGGGACCAGATTGACGGCGATGTACAGGCAAAAGACGTAGACCACCCCAATAATGGGAAGCATCGCAAGCTTGGCGATCCGACCGCCAGCGATCGCGAACACAGTGGCGGCGGCGAAAGCTGCGGCGAGCAGCGGTACGACCGGGACGATAATTCCTATCGCGGAAAATGGAAAAAACATGAAACCGGTCGTCAGGCCGACCAGCAGCCAGCGCCGGTTCAGGGCGGCCATGACGCCGACCACAAGAAATGCGAGGCAATACCACCCGAGCGGCACTTCAGCGACATTCACATTCTGCCGCGAAAGCTCCGTGAAACGCTGCACGACGTCCGTTAGGACCGGTGGAATATTGATCTCGGACCCCAGGGCGGAAAGTGCCGCCGGATCAGCGGGCCAAAGAACTGTCGCCGCGAAAACGACGAGAAGACCGCAAAAACCGATCAGATCGCCTGCGAGAAGAAACGCGGTACGATTCGAGCGCAGCCGCCTGTCGGACGGTTCCGCACTGGCTCTTGAGATCGTTTCGCTTTCACCGCCGCCCAACCTGATCGGCCGGGCACCGGTGTCTTTCGCGACCGCCCTGCCGAAAGTGGCCTTATGCGTCATCCTTGACGCCGATCGCCTTGACACCTTCGCTCATTTCACGGCGCAGCCTGTCGAGTTCTCCGATCGCCCTCTTGCGCTCATCTGCGCCTTCCTCATGCACCGATTTGACGTCTTCCAGCGTCTGCAGGATCTTGTCATGAACGTCACGCAGAGTGTCGATGTCGATCACCATGCGCTGGTTCGCCTTGGCGGTCGCGACGGAATTCTGATGTAACAGTTCGGCGTTGCGACGCAGCATCGCATTTGTGGCGTCGTCGATGTTCGATGCGAGATCGACCGCGTTTTTCTGCTCTTCCAGGGTAAGCGCCAGCATGAAGGTGCGTTTCCACGTCGGAAGTGTCAGCGTGCGGATGGTTTGAAATTTGTCGACGAGGGAAAGCCCGTTGGCCTGAATGATGCGCACCATCGGCAATGTCTGGAGCGCGCTATGCTGCAGCATACGCATGTCGTCGGCGCGTTTGGACAGCAGTTGGCGACTTGCTTCCAAAACCGCGGTCCGCTCGCGAGCATCGAGATCTTCAGCGGCGCCTGCGCTCTCCCGTATCTCTCGATCCAGATCGCTCAGGCGCATTTCGATTGCCTGCACATGCTTGCCGAGGAGCGCATGCTCGCGCCGAACCCCCTCATACATTGTCTCGTATTCGCTACTCCGCCGTGCAAGCGTGTTGGCTGTCGACTCGACCTGTGTGACCAGCTTGTCCACCTGTCCCTTGATCGTCTCGAAGCGCGCCAACGCTTTTTCCTTGGTCAGCGAAAACCGCTTCAGCAGACCGCCAAGAACCGGTATGCGGGTCGTTGCATTGTCCAGGGAATCCAGATCGAACTGCTGTGCGGCAACCACGATCTCGTTTAACCGCGCACCTGTTTCGTCGAGTTCCGCGGTCCGCACATGCCGTAATATCTGGTCCGTGTATTCGGCAGTGCGCTCGGCCACCTCGCTGCCGAAGCCGTGGATCGACATGGGCGAGTAAAAGTCGATCGTGGCGGCGAGACGCGCCACATCCTCGTCCTCCAGAACGTCGGGCCCATTGTCGTCCGACGATGAAAGGTCCTGGGGAATGGCAAGTGTCCCGGTCATGATGAGAGCTCCTGTTGGAGATAGGTCTTCAGGTTCTTGTGGATTTCGAAAAAGTCTGTCGCCGCGGCCCGTTGGGCTTTCCCAGGCGCGGCGTGCGCAAGCGCAACGACGTTGCGCTGCCAGAGAGGTAAAAGCAGCGTATCCACATCGGTGAACCGATCGAGAAGGCCGGAAAGAACCTCTGCGCCAAGGTCGATCTGCTTGACAGTCAGATCATTCGACGCGCGCATCGCAATCAGATTGGAGAGGCGACGTTCAAAACGGGCATGCACGAAATCGTCGCTGGGATCATGTGCACCCGACAGTAACTGCCTGGCTTCATCGATCACCGCGTCCAGGCGCGCGTTTTCGGAAATGAGATCGTTCTTTCCGCTGGCGAGCAGCGTCCGGATACGCTTTCCGTTTTCGGCCGCGCGCCGCAATTTATTGGCGACGGCCATTACCCGCTTGCCCATCAGTTCGAATTCGAGCCTGGCTTCTATATCCGCGCCCGTCAGCCGGGAGATCATTCCTTGGCGTGCCAGCACCCGATCCGGATCCATCTTTTCGAGAACCGTCAGCATGGCCTCGATTTGCCGTCGCATGTCACGCGCAGGGGCGGTTTGTAGAAGATCATCGTCGAATGAATGCGTCCGAGCGGCGGCATCGAGCGCTTCGACCGCCTCATTGCACAGAGTCGATGGCAGTTGATTGTCTGCCACCGAGCCTTCAGATATTCGCAATTTGGCTTCTTGCCCCATCATGCAATCCGGCTCGCAATTGGCCGCCGCACAAGCGAACGGCGGCGACAGAGAGCCTTCTTAGGCAAATATTCTGAATATTCGATTTAATCTATCGGGATAATCTTCCCGGTAGGCGAACTCCGCGTTCATCGACTGCTGTTTTACAATGCGTTTTCTCAGTCGGAGAACTGATCCCGCAAACAAGATTATGCGTGGGCGGGTGGTACGGACACTATGACTGTCCGTTTTCACCAAGCGTTTCGCAGCGTCCGTTACGCCCGCGATCAGCTGGACCCCGAGGATGCCCGGGTCCACCTTCTTTCGCGATGATGCCCATTCGAGGCCCAGGTGCTATCACGCGCGGGTCGCGGGCAATTTCTACACGGTCCGGAAAAAGCCGAGGATTGGTTTTCCCGCCGATCGCTCAACTGACCGCATTCAACCGCATCAATGCTATGGTCGCTGCTGTTCCGGAGGTCATCTTATCAGGATTGAAAAGATAAGCCGTCAGCCCGCTTCCGGCCCGAAAGCGCTTTTTTCTCGGCACCATGTCAAAGTGAATACAGAACGGGATACAGTCGTAGAGAACTTGAAAATAAATTATAATAATCAGTATCTTGTGGGATCTGAATGGCGGTGAGAGAGGGATTCGAACCCTCGAGACGGTTGCCCGCCTACACGCGTTCCAGGCGTGCGCCTTCGACCACTCGGCCACCTCACCAACAGTGTCTGGCAATATCACTCAGACGCCCGGACGGAACCCGTCCGCGGTGGCGGCAATATAGTCACAACGCTTCGCGGCGCAACTCCCGTTTTGCGTCTTTTTTCAACATGAGTTTTCGACGATTTCCGGCTCGTTTCGCCAGACGCATTGCAACCGCCCTGTCTGTCTCGTATTGACCGGTGAGGGCGGTGATTGCCCGCGTGAATAGTCATGATCCGGTTTTTTCTCAGAACGTTCGCCTTCATCTTCTTCGCCGTCGCGGTGATGTTTGTCGTCATCGACGCAACGCGGTCGATCGGCGTGTCGGCGGTGGTTTTCACGCCTTTCGTCGACAGCCTGCAGTTGACCATGCCGGTAGCCCTGCGGTCCTTCCAGGACTGGCTTTCGAATTCCGCTCCCGGTTTTGTGAGCGACGCTGTGCTTGCTTCGCTTCTGTCTCTCCCCACATTTGCTGTGTTCGCCTTGCTCGCGCTCGTCTTCTACGCGCTCGGCCGCAAGCCGACGCCAAAGGGCCTGAAGCGCCTGCCGCATTAAGGCCATAGCAAACCGGGGAGTGTCGTGATGTTCCTGTCCAGCCTGTTCGAGAAGAAATCCACCATGCCCGATCCGGCCAATGCGTTGCCGGGCCGCGAGGAGCCGATTCCCACCGCAACCCGCCATTTCGTCAATGGCGAAGCGCTCAAGGGCCCGTTTCCTGAAGGGATGCAAACGGTCTTCTTGGGCATGGGCTGCTTCTGGGGCGCCGAGCGCCTTTTCTGGCAGCTTGACGGCGTCCATGTCACGGCGGTGGGCTATGCTGGCGGCTATACGCCCAACCCGACCTATCAGGAGACGGTGACGGGCCTCACCGGCCACGCCGAAATGGTCATGGTCGTCTTCGACCCCGCAAAGGTCAGCCTGCAGAAACTCTTCGAGACCTTCTGGGAGGAGCATGACCCGACCCAGGGCATGCGCCAGGGCAACGATGTCGGCACGACGTACCGCTCGGCCATCTATGCGACGAGTGACGAACAGCTCGCTGCCGCCGAAGCCAGCCGTGACGCCTATCAGCAGGCATTGAAAGAGAGCGGCATCGCCACGCCGATCACTACGGAAATTCGCCTCGCGCCGGAATTCTTCTATGCCGAGGACTACCACCAGCAATATCTGGCCAAGAATCCGGGCGGCTATTGCGGCTTGCGGGGCACCGGTGTTTCCTGCCCCGGAGCGCCCGCTTGAGTGTATCCATCCAGAGAACGCCATCGTCTCTTTTCGAATGCAAAAAGCGTTAGAGTATGATGGCGTCGTACCCTGACTTCACTTGTCTTTGAAATTAGTCCACTTCCGTGGCGTTGATTAGCAGGCAAACCGGAGCGATGCTGCATGCGGCTTCCGATCTTAGACGACGCCACGATTCCAGAGCTGCCAAACCACTACAAGGGCAAGGTGCGGGAGAACTATGACCTTCCGGACAATCAGCGCCTGATTATTGCGACGGACCGGTTGAGCGCATTCGACCGGATTTTAACCGCGATTCCGTATAAGGGGCAGATCCTGACCCAAATCGCGCGCTACTGGTTCGACAACACGTCTGATATTTGTCCGAACCACGTGATTTCCTATCCGGATTCCAACGTGGTTCTCGGCAAGCGGTTGAATATATTGCCGGTTGAAGTTGTCGTTCGCGGTTACCTCGCGGGAACGACGTCAACCTCCATTCTGACACTCTACGAATCAGGAAAGCGTCAGATGTACGGCATGACCTTGCCTGAAGGCCTGAAGGCCAACCAGAAACTGCCTCAACCGGTCATCACCCCAACGAGCAAGGCTTTTGATGGCGGACATGATGAGCCTTTGTCTGAAAGGCAGATCATTGATCAGGGCCTTCTCAGCCAGCAGCAATGGAATACTGTCTCGGATTATGCGTTGAAGCTTTTTGCTCGCGGGCAGGAAATGGCAGCAAAGCGCGGCCTGATCCTGGTTGATACAAAGTATGAATTTGGTACCGACGAAGATAACAATATTCTGCTGGCCGACGAGATTCACACACCCGACAGCAGTCGCTATTGGATGGCGGAAAGCTATCAGGAGCGTTTCAAACAAGGGCAACGCCCGGAGAGCTTCGATAAGGATTTTGTCAGGGCATGGGTCACCCAGCGGTGCGACCCTTACAAGGACGCAATTCCGCAAATTCCGGAAAACCTCGTTCGCGACACGTCATCAGTCTATATCAAAGCCTATGAAATGATCACGGGCCGGAAATTTGATGCACAAGCGGTCGAAGCACCGCTTCTGGAGCGAATTCGCAAGAACCTCGCGCCTTACTTCAGGGTATGAAGACCAAAAGGAGTTTAGATGAGCCCCGCCACCGGTTCCGTCCGCGTTGCCAGCGTGCAGTTCGCCGCGCAGGCGACCGCCACGGGGGACGCATTCTTCGACCGCATTGCCACCTATGTGCGTTCAGCAGGCGACTATGGCGCGGACTTCGTCTGTTTTCCGGAACATTTCACCCTGCAGCTCCTGTCTGCCGCGCCGACCATGGTTCCCGCCGACGAGGCGATCCACCGACTTACAGAGTACACGCCGCGACTGAAGGAGCGGCTGTCCGCCCTCGCGAAGGAGCATTCGGTCAATATCGTCGGCGGCTCGCACGCCACCGTGCTGGAGAATGGCGAGGCGCATAATATCACTTATGTGGCGCTGCGGGACGGCACGCTGCATGCGCGCCACAAGCTGCATCCGACTCCGGACGAGAAAGCGGTCTGGAACATTCAGGGTGGGGAATCGGCGGAGCCGGTTGAGACCGATCGCGGACAGGTCGGCGTGATGATCTGCTATGACAGCGAGTTTCCGGAACTGGGCCGCCATCTGACCGACGCCGGCGCGAAGCTATTTTTCGTGCCCTATTGCACCGACACGCGCCATGGTCACCTGCGGGTGCGCTATTGCTGCCATGCCCGCACGGTCGAAAACCAATGCTATGTGGTGACGTCCGGGCTCGTGGGCACAGTGCCCAATGTCGCGAATATAGATATCAATTTCGCCCAATC
This sequence comes from Ahrensia sp., assembly GCA_002706335.1. Lineage (GTDB taxonomy): Bacteria > Pseudomonadota > Alphaproteobacteria > Rhizobiales > Rhizobiaceae > Oricola. The sequence continues at coordinate 99,576 of PAKZ01000003.1, read as the reverse complement.
GGCGGTTCTGACTCCGTCCGACCATCCCTTCGCCCGCGATGGCATCGCGGCGGAAGCGACGGAGAATGCCGAGACGATGATCATCGCCGATCTCGACATGAACCGGCTGGATCTGGCGCGCGAGCGTGGCTCGGTGCGTAATCTGAATGACAGGCGGCCGGAACTCTACCGGGTCGAGTGGTCCCGGCGTTAGCCTCGGCCGCGGTCTTTTTCGAAGCCGGCATTACCAGTTCCGCAAGCTGCGATTGCGCATCTTCTCCAGTTCCAGCGCGGCATTGACGTTCATCGGCAGGCGGGAAGCCCATTCCACGTCGCCGCGATGGATGCCGAGATCGCGGTAGACCCACTCATCCTTGCCGAGCAACGTCTGGAAGGCGGCGCGGTCGCGGCGCTGCTTGTGCCAGCGGCCAAGACCCGAAACGGATGCCTTCGCGGCAGAAATAGCGAGCCCTGCGAGAGACACTATGAGGCTCCCGTCGTTGCGGGGCTGGTGGGCCTGTTCGAATTCAAGCGAGGTCATTGTCTTTCTCCTGTTATCGCGGCGTTCATCCGCCGTGTCTGGACAATGCGCGCCAGCCATGCTTCAATCAAACGAATAGATTTGACCCGATCATTCAGAAAACTTGATGCAAGGCTGAACCCATGAATGCTCCGAGTACAAGACCTGCCCTGGCGCAGACGCCCGCCGATATCGACCTCTTGCGCACCTTCCTGGCGATCGCCGATACCGGCAGCTTCTCCAAGGCCGCCGAACGCGTATTCCGCACGCCGTCGGCCGTTTCCATGCAGGTCAAGAAGCTGGAGGAAACGCTCGGCACATCGGTTTTCGAGCGCGATTCCCGTTCGGTGAAGCTCACCCAGAGCGGCGAGATGCTGGTCAGCTATGCGCGCCGGATCCTGGCGCTCTCCAACGAAATGATGGCGCGTTTCGTCATGCCGGAGATGGAGGGCACGGTCTGCCTTGGCGCGCCCGACGATTACGGCGAGCGCATCATGCCGCAGGTCCTGAAACGTTTCGCCGAGACCCACCCCAACGTGCAGGTCAATGTCATTATCGAGACCAGCGATCTTCTGATCAAGCGCTTCGAAAACGGCGAGCTTGACGTGATGGTCTACACGGCTCAGTCGCAGCAGTTGGAGGAGGGGGCGCAAGTCCTGCTCGAGGAGGATCTCGTCTGGGCCGGCGTGCGGGGCGGCTGCGCCTGGGAGCGCGACCCGCTGCCATTATCCATGTGGGAGGAAGGCTGCGCGTGGCGCTCCGGCGCGGTGAAGGCGCTGACCGAAATCGGCCGCAGCTACCGCACCGCCTATATGACGGCGCACACCCAGGCCCAGCGCGCCGCGATCGCCTCGGATCTCGCCATCGCGCCCTTCCCGAAGAGCTTCATCACCGAGCCGCTGATCGAGCTCGGCGAGAAGCAGGGACTGCCGAAGCTATGCACCTACCAGATCCGTATGCGGTTGAAGGACAATCCCGGCTGCTGCTCCCGCGCCGTCGCCGACCATGTCACCGCCTGTTTCGACGAGATGTGCGGCTGATCGTTCAGAAAAGCCCGGCTGCCCAGACGGCCAGACAGGCGATGCCGACGGCCCAGCCGAGGCTCGCGAAGGCCGACAGCATCGCATACTCCACCCGTTTTCGGTCGCTCGTTCCGCGCAACTCGCCGAACGCCATGATCGCGCGCGCTGCGATGACGAGGCTGGCTGCAAGCGGTTGCCCCGTCACGATGAAGACGAAGACGAGCAGCCGTTCCAGCTGGCCGATGGCCCGCGCGCCTTTCTTCAATCCGGGCTCGAACCCTTCGATCTCCTCGCCGAAAGGCCTCAGGAACAGTTCCACAGCATAGGTGCCCGCCAGAACCGCGATGATGAAGCCGGAGCCGAGCATCATTGCGGACAGAACCGCCGAAAGCTCGCCGGGCGTCAGGTGGCTGTAGATCAGCGAGCGCGACAGGTCGGCCGGCCACAGGATCGAGACGGCAGCCACAACAGCGATATGCGCCGCCTGATCGGCCAGGAACCAGGCGAGATTGAACGTGCCCTTGCGCGATTTGAACAGGTCGATGCAGAAATGCGTGACCGCGATTGTCGCGATGATCGCCGGCGGAAAGAAGCCGAGCAAGACCACCGCCGTGCCCGCGATGATCGCGATATGGATCGACAGGATCGGGATCTGCCCCTTTCGGATCGCGATCCGCACCGGCTGCAGCGGGAAGTCGCCTAGCAGATGCGCGAACAGCAGAATGGTGAAGGTCTGAAGGATCGCCGCGGAGTCCATCGCGTCGATCAACTCAGTGCGCCTCGTCCCAATTGTCGGCGGCTGACGCATCGACATGCAGCGGAACGGCCATGTCGATCGCCGGCAGCGCCGCGTTTTCCATGACATGCCGGACGACCTTGATCGTCTCGTCCACTTCCTTTTCCGGCGCTTCGAAGATCAGTTCGTCATGCACCTGCAAAAGCATTTGCGCGGTAAGTTTAGAGTCCGCCAGCGCGTCCTCGACACGGATCATCGCGCGGCGAATGATGTCGGCGGCCGAGCCCTGGATCGGCGCATTGATCGCGGCGCGTTCGTTGAAGGCGCGCACCGACGGATTGGACGATTTGATCTCGGGATAATGCGCCCGCCGCCCGAAGATCGTCTCGACATAGCCATTCTCGCGGGCGAACGCCTTGGTCGCGTCCATATAGTCCTTGATGCCGGGAAACCGCTCAAAATAGGTCTTGATATAGTCGCTCGCCTCGGACCGCTCGATGCCCAGCTGGTTGGCCAATCCGAAGGCCGAGATGCCGTAGATGATGCCGAAATTGATTGCCTTGGCGCGCCGCCGCACTTCCGAAGGCATGCCTTCCACCGGCACCCCGAACATTTCCGAGGCCGTCATGGCGTGGATGTCGATGCCGTCGGCAAAGGCCTGTTTCAGCTGCGCGATATCGGCGACATGGGCGAGCACCCGCAATTCGATCTGGCTGTAGTCCGCCGAGATCAGCTTGTTGCCCTTTTCGGCGATGAAGGCGGTGCGGATGCGCCGGCCTTCGCTCGTGCGGATGGGGATATTCTGCAGGTTCGGCTCCGAGGAGGAGAGCCGCCCGGTCGTCGTCGCCGCCAGCGAATAGGAGGTGTGAACCCGCTTCGTTTCCGGGTTGATATAGCCCGGCAACGCGTCGGTATAAGTCGATTTCAGTTTGGTCAGCTGCCGCCAGTCGACGATGCGCCGCGGCAATTCATGGCCCTCGGCCGCAAGGTCTTCCAGAACCTGCGCAGTGGTCGACCATTGCCCGGATTTCGTCTTCGTGCCGCCCGGCAGGCCCATCTTGCCGAACAGGATGTCGCCAAGCTGCTTCGGCGAGCCGATGGTGAATTTCTCGCCGGCCAGCTCCTGGATCTCGTCTTCCAGCCCGGCGGCCTTCTGGCCGAACTCGCCTGACAGCCGGCTCAGTATCTGCCGGTCGACGGAGATGCCGCGCGCCTCCATGCGCGCCAGCACCGGCACCAAGGGCCGCTCAAGCCGCTCATAGACGGTGACCAGCCCCTTGGCGACCACCTGCGGTTTCAGCGCCAGCCACAGCCTCAGCGTGATGTCGGCGTCTTCGGCCGCGTAGCGCGTCGCCGTTTCCAGGTCGATCATGTCGAAGGTCAGCGCCTTCTTGCCGGTCCCGGCGATCTCCTTGAAGGCGATCGGCTTGTGGCCGAGCCAGCGCTCCGCCAGCGAATCCATGCCATGTGTGCCCGTGCCGGCATCGGCAACGTAGGAGAGCAGCATCGTGTCGTCGAGCGAGGCGATGGTGATGCCGTAGCGCCGCATCACCAGCCAGTCATATTTGATGTTCTGGCCGATCACGAGGATCGACGGGTCTTCCAGCAGCTCTTTCAGCCGATCGAGCGCATCGTCCAGCGGGATCTGGTCGTCGACCAGTCCGCCGCCGAGCAGGTCGCCGTTCCCGGACTTGTGGTTCAGCGGCACATAGGCCGCCTCGCCGGGCGTCGAGCAGAGCGAGAAGCCCGCCAGTTCCGCCTGCATGGCGTCGAGCGAATTGGTCTCCGTGTCAAAGGCCACGATGCCGGCCTCGCGCGCATTGGCGATCCAGGCGTCTAGGGTTTTGGTGTCGCGAATGCAGACATAGGCGTCCCGGTCGAATTTCGACGCCGCCGCAGCCTGCCTGCGCGTTTCCGCCAGCGCTTGCGGGGTCAGGCCATCTCCGTCGGCGGCATCCGCTTTCGCCGGTTCGGGCGCTTTTGCCGTACCTTCGTTGAGATCCGGCCCGTGCGCCGCTCGCCCTGCCTCCACCTCGACGTCCGCCGCGTCGACCTCGCCGACCTCGGTGCCGGTCGCCTCCGCCACGCGCCGCGTCAGCGTGTTGAACTCCATCGCCTTCAGGAAGGCGATCAGCTTCGGCCCGTCCTGCGGCTCCAGCTTCAGACCGTCGAGGTCGATGTCGAGCGGCGTGTCTGTCTTCAGGGTCACCAGTTCGCGCGACAGCCGCGCCTGGTCGGCGAATTCGATCAGGTTCTCGCGGCGTTTGTTCTGCTTGATCTCCGAGGCGCGTTCCAGAAGCGTGTCGAGATCGCCATATTCCTCGAGCAATTGCGCCGCCGTCTTCGGTCCGATGCCTGGCACGCCCGGCACATTGTCGGTCGAATCGCCGTTGAGCGCCTGAAGGTCGATCATCTTTTCCGGGCCGACACCGAATTTCTCGATCACCTCGGCGATGCCGATCTGCTTGTCCTTCATCGAGTCGTACATCGACACATGGTCGGAAACGAGCTGCATCAGGTCCTTGTCCGACGAGATGATCGTCGTGTGCGCCCCGATTGTCTCGGCCTGGCGCGCATAGGTCGCGATGATGTCGTCGGCCTCGTAGCCCTCGACCTCGATACAGGGCAGGTTGAAGGCCCGTGTCGCCTCGCGAATCAGTCCGAATTGCGGGACCAGATCCTCCGGCGGTTCGGACCGATTCGCTTTGTATTCCGGATAGAGATCCTTGCGGAAGGTCTTCGAGGAATAGTCGAAGATCACCGCGAAATGCGTCGGCGTCACCCCGACATCCGTGTCGCGGGCGTCCTGCAGCAGTTTCCAGAGCATGTTGCAGAAACCGGCGACCGCGCCGACCGGCAATCCGTCCGACTTTCGCGTCAGCGGCGGAAGTGCGTGAAAGGCCCGGAAAATATAGGCGGACCCGTCGACGAGGAAGAGGTGATCGTCTTTTTTCATGGCATTTGCATTACCGCGCGGCGGATGGCGCGTCCATGCCAAACGGGATGGGCTCGGATGCAACACTCATGAAAACGTGATCGCGATTGTCGTGATCGTTACCCTTTATAAACTCTAATCGGTTGGGTATGGTGCCCGACCTAGGGGCAGATCCCGCAATGGCGGGCAGGATAGGAACCAGGCGGAGTTTGCCGTGATTTCCAAACGCTTCATCAATCTATTGCTCACCGCAGCCATAGCCGTGCCGGCGGTGCCAGTCATGACCGTGTCGTCCGAGGCGCAGGTCCAGCTGCATGAATTGCTCTTCGGTCGCCGATCGCCGCGCCCCGAGCGCGTGATCCGCGAAGAGCCAGAGCAGCGGAGGCCCGCGCCGCGGGCGATCCAGCGCGTCTCGGGCCCGCGCTATTACACCTACAAGGCCGAGGCGATGAGCGCGGTCACCCTTGCTTCGCTGCTGCCCGCGGCGGAGGAAACCGGCGGCGTGGGGCTGGAACCCAGCCTCGATTTCGAGGCGAAGCGTTTCGCCGAAGCGCTGCGTCTCGTGCCGGACACATCGGTTTCCATGGAAAAGGAAATCGCCGAGGCGCTGAAGGCTCATTATGCCGAGAGCCCGAAATTCATCTGGTCGCGCGGCAACAGCGTCACCGCCGAGGCCAAGGCGGTCGCTGAAATGCTCGAAAATGCCGGCGATCACGGCCTGGAAGTATCCGAATATGCCGTCGCCGTCCCGCGCGACGGCTGGTCGATGGATGACCCCGCAGGCCGCACCGCCGACCTGCTGGCATTCGATATCCAGCTTTCCGCGCGGGCGCTGCGCTACGCGCAGGACGTTAAGGACGGCGTGGTCGTCCCGGACAAGCTGTCCGGCTATCACGATTTCAAGCTGCCGCGCCTCGATCCCAACGATGCCATCGGCATTCTTGCGAAAACCGCAGATCCCGCGGCCTGGCTGCAGACGCTTGAGCCGAAGCAGCCCGAATATGCCGAGCTGAAGGATGCGCTGAAGGAATTGCGCGCCGAGGATGTCGACGAGATCGTCATTCCCGCCGGCACCTTCGTCAAGGTGGAGCAGTCCACCGAGGCGCTGCCGCAGATCATGAAAGCGCTGCGCAAGCGCGCCAGCGAGGAGACGCGCGAGAAACACGCGGCGACCTTCGCCGAATATCTCGGCGGCGAGGAATACACCCATAACATCGCCGAACTGGTGAAGGACTTCCAGCGCGAGAACGGCCTCGTCCCGGACGGCATCGTCGGCAAGAACACCGTTTCGCATCTGACCGACGAGAGCCACGCCTCCAAGATCGAGCGCGTCGAACTGGCGATGGAACGCCTGCGCTGGCATCCCGAACGGTTCGGCTATCGCCATGTCCTGATCAATCAGGCAGCTTTCCGGGCTTCCTATTTCGAGGACGACAAGGAAAAGCTGTCGATGCGCGCCATCGTCGGCAAGAAGTCCAACCAGACATCATTCTTCTTCGACGAGGTCGAGACCGTCGTCTACAACCCCTATTGGGGCGTGCCGCAATCGATCATTGTCAACGAGATGCTGCCGAAGCTCTATCGCGATCCGGGCTATCTGGACCGGGCCGGCTACGAGGTGACCAATGCTTCGGGGCGGCGCGTGTCGTCGGCCGCTGTCGACTGGTGGAATTATTCAGGCAAGGTGCCTTACAATGTCCGCCAGAAGCCCGGTCCGAGCAATGCGCTGGGCTTGGTGAAGATCCTCTTCCCCAACGAGCATGATATCTACATGCACGACACGCCGTCGCGGAACCTGTTCGATCGCGACCAGCGCGCGCTGAGCCATGGCTGCGTACGCCTGCAGGAACCGCAGGCCATGGCAGCGGCCTTGCTCGGCAAGACGGAGGACTATGTGCACAGCCGCATCGCCAATGGCAGCGGCGAGGAATCGGAGAAAGTGCCGGTGAAGATCCCGGTCTTCGTTTCCTATTACACCGCCTGGCCGGATGCGGACGGCAACGTCCAGTACTACAACGACATCTACGACCGCGATGTCTATCTCGACCGCGCGATCAGGTCGGTGCACGAGGCGCGCGGAAGCGCCGAGTCCTGATCCCCTCGAAAGGGGATCAGGAAAGACAATCAGCCGATCGTCGAAATACAGACGGGCGCATGGCCGGAATTGATCATCCCGATCTTTCCGGCCGCGCTCTTCGACAGGTCGATGATGCGTCCCCGGATGAAGGGGCCGCGGTCGTTGATGCGCACCACGACCGACTTTCCGGTTCGCTTGTTGGTGACCTTCACCTTGGTGCCGAAGGGCAGCGTCTTGTGCGCCGCCGTCATTTGCGCCGGGTTCATCATCTCGCCCGATGCCGTGCGCGAGTGAAGCGCATACCATGATGCGCCGCCGCACTGTGCTGCCGCCGGAACCGTAGCCGCTACCACGCAAAGCGTTGCCGCCGCGGCCATGAAGGCCGTGCCAAATTTCCTGATTTTCACTTGTTCTACCCCGATTTGCATCGAGGGACGTCGGGATGGAACCGGGGCCGTAGTGAATCGTTTCTCTCAAGCTCGTTGGCTTGAACGATCACGTCTCAGGGCGCGTATTGGTTCCGACCGGGCGTTCCCCGTACTAGTGCCAGTTGTCCTGCGCCCACATACGCGACAGGGCCGTCATGTAATCGCTGTGGGCGAAAGCGAAACCGGCCCGTTTCAACTTCGCGTTCGAGACGCGCTTGTTCTCCCCGTAAAAGGAGCGGGCCATTGGCGAAATTGTGGCGGTCTCGAAGTCGATTGCAGGCGGCAAATCAACTTTCATTAATGAACTTGCATATTCGACAACATCCTGCGGAGGCGCCGGTAGGTCGTCCGTGACGTTGAAAACACCTTCCTGCCGCCGCTCGGCGAGGAAGTCGAGCGCTCGCGCAATGTCCTCGACATGGATTCGATTGAACACCTGCCCGGGCTTTATCAGCCGTTTTGCCTTGCCCTTCTCGAGATTGACGAAGGCGTTGCGGCCCGGTCCATAAATTCCTGAAAGTCTGAGGATCGCCAGGGGTTTAGCGATCGTGTCGGCGAAGTCCTGCCACGCCATTTCGGCAGCGACGCGTTGCACCGAACGCTGCGACACCGGTCGGCAGTCGGTCTCCTCATCGACCCATGCGCCGTCATGATCGCCATAGACGCCGACCGTGGAGAGATAGCCAATCCATTCCAGCCGCTCCATCGCGGCGATCGCGTCGCGCATCGTTGCGAGGACCGGGTCCCCATCGGAACCCGGCGCAATCGAGATCAGCAGATGTGTCGTGTCGGAAAGCGCCGCCACGATGTCTTCGGAAGCGGTCCCGTCAAAGAGATGTGGCGTGATGCCGGCCGCGCGCAACGCACCGAACTTCTCCCTGTCGCGGGTCGTCCCGTGCACAGTAACGCCACGCCCGGCCACGAGCCGTCCATAAGCGCTGGCCGAATAGCCCGCGCCGAAAATGAATACCGTCACGGCGCTGTCCCCATCCATTCCTGTCTCACCATCTCGTCCGTTTCTTTCTCCAGATGCGCCTTGCGGGCGGCTTCGAAGCGCTCCGGTTCCGCGAGCTCGCGATAAGCCCAGGCCGCCACGCCGCGCACGACCGGCTGCGGATCGGCGAGGTGCGGTTCGACCCGATCCGCCAAGGCCGGCAGCGCGCTGTTGCCCGCCGCGATCAGCACGTTGCGGATAAACCGGTCCCGTCCGATCCGCTTGATCGGCGACCCGGAGAATTTTGCGCGGAACGTCGTGTCGTCAAGCCCGAGCAGCTCCGCGATAGTCGGCGCGTTCAACTCCTGGCGTGCGGTCAGCTTGGCCTCGCTCGCCGCGGCCGCGAATTTGTTCCAAGGGCAGACTGCGAGGCAGTCGTCGCAGCCATAGATGCGGTTGCCCATCGGCCTGCGGAATGCAGCGGGGATAGGCCCGGCATGCTCGATCGTCAGATAGGAAATGCAGCGCCGCGCATCGAGCTTGTAAGGCGTCGGAAAGGCATCCGTCGGGCAGATATCGAGGCAATTGCGGCACGAACCGCAGTGATCCGTTTCCTCTTCGTCGGCTGGCAGGTCCATGTCGGGGAAGATCGACCCGATGAAGAACCATGAGCCCAGCTGCCGGCTCACCAGGTTCGTGTGCTTGCCCTGCCAGCCGAGCCCCGCCGCCTCGCCGAGCGGCTTCTCCATCACCGGCGCTGTGTCGATAAACACTTTCACCTGGCCGCCCGTCTTTGCCGCGAAGCGCCCGGCCACCTGCTTCAGCTTGCCCTTGATGACATCGTGGTAATCGCGATTGCGCGCATAGACCGAGATCGTCGCGCTGTCCCTGCGTGTCAGGGCGCGCAATGGCTCGTCGCTGTCCGCCGGTCCGTAATTCATCGCAGCCAGCACGACCGTTCGCGCCTCCGGCCACAGCACGCGCGGATCGGCGCGGCGTTCCTCGGTCTCTTCCATCCAGCCCATCGTGGCGTGCCGCCCGGCTTCGAGAAATTCGCGCAGACGCGACGGCGCGAGCGGGATCGAATCCGCCCGCGTCACCCGCACATCGGCGAATCCCTCGCTTTTCAGATCCTCTATGAGGCTTAGCTTGGCCTTTTCCGGCGTCATGGCGCAATCATGCCTGCCGTCGCTGCGGCTTTACAACCGTTTCGCCGCCCGTTCAGAAATCCAGATCGGAATAATGCGGCGCGGGTGGCAGCCGCCGCACGCGGTCCGCGAGCAGTCCACGGAAGCTCGGTCGCGACTTGATGCGCTGATACCAGTCGCGCGCCGACGGTTCTCCGGACCAGTCTATCTCTCCCAGATAGTCGAGAATGGAGATCGCGGCGCCGGCGGCCAGATCGGCTGCGGTCAGCGTATCGCCGGCCAGCCAGTTGCGGTTTTGAGCCAGCCAGCCGAGGTAGCGCATATGTTGGCGGATATTGGCGCGCGCGGTGCGAAGCACGGCCGAATCCGGTGCGCCGCCGCCTTCCGCGGCCGACATCTGCAGTTTGAAGGCCCGTTCGCGCACCAGCGCCCGCGTCACGTCGCCTTCCGTCTTGACGAGAAACCAGTCTATCAGCCGGCGCACTTCGGCGCGCTCCAGCGGCGAACCCGGCATCAGCCGACGGTTGCGCATGATCGGCCCGCGCGTTTCGTCCAGATATTCCGAAATCGGGAAAGCGCCGACGATACCTGTCCCCGCCTCGCCGATCATCACAGGCAAGGTGCCGGCCGGGTTGATCTGCAGAAATTCCGGCCGCCGCGCCCAGGGAAGTTCCTCCTGCAATTCCGGTTCCTCGCCATATTCGCCAAGCAGAAGCCGGACGAAACGGGAGGGGGCGGACATCGTGTTGTGGAACAGCAGCATGGAATCAGGACAATCGGGATTGGTGCCCGGTTCTATTCGACGCGTAACGTGTTCGCAATCGGGCGCTCAGGGATTAAAAGCCGCGATATCGTCGAGCGTCGGCAGATCGGCGCCGCGCCGCGTGCAGGTCAGTGCCGCGGCCTTCACTGCGAACCCGGCCATGGCGGCGATGTCGGCGGACCGCGCCCCGCCCTTACGGGTCAGCCCCTCCGCGCCGAGCCAGTGCAGGCAGGCCGCCTGGAACGTATCCCCCGCGCCGACTGTGTCGGCGACATCGACCTTGATGCCTGGAACGAAGACATGCCGTCCGTCCGCCGAATAGGCCTGCGCGCCGCCATGGCCGAGCGTCACGCACGCCACCTCGACGCCGCTGCTCACGGCGTCGGCGGCAAATTTCTCCGGCGTCGTACCGAGCTGGGCGATATCCTCGTCGCTAGCCTTCATGAAGGATGCCGCCTTCGACAGCGTCGCCACGCGATCCCGCCACAGGTCGATGTCGGGCTCGACCATGGTGCGCAGATTGGGGTCGTAGGAGACGAAACGTGTCTCGCCTTCTCGCGCCGCCAGCAGGGCGAGCGTCGACGCCGTCGGCTCGATCACGGTGGAATAGGAGCCGAAATGAATGACGCGGATCGCCGGATCGAGCTCGGCCGGCAGATCCTCGGGAACCAGCGAACAATCCGCCGTGCCATCCGTGTAGAAGACATAATCGGCCGAGTTGTCTTCCTTGAGGCCGATCATGGCGAGAGTCGTGTTCTGCCGTGTCGCCACGCAGGGGCTCGAATCGATGTCGTTGGCCCCCATGAAGCCGGCGATGCGCCGCCCGAACATGTCCGTCGAAATGCGGGTCAGGAATCGGGAATGATTGCCCATGCGCGCCAGCCCCAGCGCCACATTGAGCGGAGAGCCGCCGACATGCCCGTCCAGCGCGATGCCATGTGGGTCGCTTGACGGGCTCGAGAACATGTCGAAAAGACTGTCGCCGCAGCAAAGATACATTCGGGCTCTTCCGGTTCGGCCGCCCTGAGGCGGTCAGAAATGCACAACGCAGCCGTCGCGGATCGAGCGTTCGGCGGCAGCTCCCATTTCTACCGCCCTCGCGCCATCATGCAAGGTCACTTCCGGTTTGCCGCCCGTCCGCACCAGCCGGTTGAAGCGTTCGTGCTGATAAAACGTGCCGCCATGGTGGTCGCCGGCCCTCAGCACATGTTCATCGACATGCACCGCCTCGCGCTTCGGCGCCTTGGCGCTGCGCGCCGAGACGATGATCTCGGAGACGCGCTCCGCGCCGCCGGGCCAGAACCGGGCGGGCCCCGGCACGACGGCCTCCACCTTGCCGGCGTCGCCGGTCACCGAAACCTGTTCCTGGAAATAGGAGCCCTCGGCGAACATGCACAGATCCAGCGCCGCCCGCATGCCGTTGTCGAAATCTATGACGACGAAAGCGTTGTCGATCATATCCGGCCGCAGCCCGTCATGGTCCTCATCGCGATGGTTCACATCCTGCGCGCCGGATGCATAGAGGCGCACCGGCTCGCTTTCGGTGATCAGTCGCATCAGGTCGAAGAAATGGCAGCATTTCTCCACCATAGTGCCGCCCGAGCGTGCGGAAAAACGGTTCCAGTGGCCGACCTTGGTAAGGAAAGGATAACGGTGCTCGACGATTGAAAGCATCTTTGGCGCACCCGCGCTGCCGTTCCGAACCTCCTCGATCAGCCGGGCGATCGGCGGCATGTAGCGATATTCCATCGCCACCCAGACCGGCGCCTCGCGCGTTTCGGCCTTGGCCGCCAGCGCATGCGCCGCTTCCGCGCCAGTTGCCGAGGGCTTTTCGAGCAGCACGGGCAGCCGCGTCGCGAGCAGCGCCTCCATCACCGCGAAATGGGTCTCGTTCGGGCTGGCGACGATCACCGCGTCGGCCTTGTCCGCCGAGATTAGCGCGCGGAAATCGTCAAAGACGGCGACATCGCCGAAGCCATGGTGTCCGGCCAGCGTGGTCGCCGCATGACGCATTCCCTCGTCGGGATCGGCAATCGCCGTCACCTGCGCATCGGGAAGAAGCGCGATATTGCGGATATGCTCTTGCCCCATCATGCCTGATCCGATGATGGCGTAGCGCGTCGGCATGAAACTCTCCTCCCGGCATGCAAAAAGCCCGGCAACCGCCTTAGCGCGCCGTGGAAACGCCCGCAAGAAAAAGTGTATCAATCATGAATGAATTTGTCCGGCGACCGGTCAGGCCTTGCCGTAGATGCGCCGCAGATGCGTTACGGCCCGGGCCGTGCGGGCTTCCGCCTCCTTGCGAACCGTTGGCGAGGAAACCCCGATGACGCGCCGGATCTGCAGGTCGCCGATCAGCAGATTGATATAGGTTTCGGCCGCCTCGCGCGGATCGTCGATCGTAAGCAGGCCATCCTTTCCGGCGCGCTCGAAGACGGCCGTCAGCAGCGGAAGGATCGTCTCGCGCCCATAATCGGCGATCGTACCTCCGAGCGTCGCCGTCTCGAACACATCGCCCGCCGCCGCCCGGTTGAGCGCGACTGCCTTTTCGCCTGTGACGATTTCCAGAAGGACCGGCCCGAGGCGTGACAGCGCGTCGATCGGATCGCCGTCGTCCGACAGCGCCCTTTCCAGCAATTCGCGGGCCTCGCGCGCATTATCCTCGACCAGCGCCTTGAACAGTGCCTGCTTGTTGCCGAACCACTTGTAGAGCGTTTCGTTTGAGGCCTTCGCCCGCCGGGCGATCTCCAGCATTGAGGCGGCCTTGTAGCCTTTCTCCGCCAGGATCTCGAATGCCGCTTCCTTGATGGCGGCAAGCCGCCGCGCCGCGTAGTCGCCACCCATCCTCGTCTCCTTTGCTTGACAAAACCGTAAACAATTATACGTATGTGTCAATCCGTACAAAAGATTACGGTTATGTCATTCAGGAGAAACATCATGTCCCTTCGCAGAAATGCACTGATAGCGCTCGGCCTCGTCGTCGCGGTTCCCGCCGTCTGGATCGGCTGGTCGGCCTGGTCGCTCCGTGCGGAGATATCGGGCAGGGAGAACGCGGTGATCGCCGATGCCGGTGAGCGCCCGGCGCCCTTCGACGCAGCCGCCATGGAAACTTTGCCGGACCCGGTCCGCCGCTATTTCGAATTCGTTTTCCCGGACGGCCCGCCGCGCGACATTTCCTCCGTCGAGGTGGAGATGAGTGGTGAATTCCGCCGGCCGCTGATGGACAATTTCGAACCGACGACCGCGCGGCAGGTGGCTTCCACGCGCAAGCCCGACCTCGTCTTTTCCGCCGACACGCCGATCTACGGTCCGTTATGGGCTATCGCCTACGATATTTTCGTCGACGGCGAGATGGAGATGGGCGCCAAGCTGCTCTCGACGCTGCGCGTCGTCGACGAAAAGGGAACGCCGGAGCTCAACCGCATCTCGCTGCGTCGCTGGTTGCTTGAAAGCCCGGCTTGGCCGATGGCGTTGCTGCCCGGCGGCCCGGTGCGCTGGGAGCCGATCGACGACAACCACGCCCGCGCCGTCATCAGCGCCTATGGCCTGCAATCCTCGATGATCGTGACCTTTCGCGACGATGGCGGCATTTCCGCCCTGGATGCCGAGGAGGAAGGCGATCTGGAGACGCCCTATCACGGCTCCGGCGAGCACACGGAGCGGTCGGATTATCGCCTTGTCGACGGCGTGCGAGTGCCGATGTCCTTCATGATCGCACGCGCCGCCAATGGTGAAATCCATCCTTTCTGGAGCGGCCGGATCACCTCAATCCGCTTCCGGCGTGACTGACGCGAACGCTTCCCCTGATACAAAAAGGCCGCCCTCGCGGGCGGCCTTCGCTTTATGTTCGCTTTGATTTCAGCTCCAGCCGCCGCTTGTGGAGGATCGGCTCGGTGTAGCCTGCGGGCTGTTCGCGACCCTTCAGAACCAGATCCAGCGCCGCCTGGAAGGCGATGGACTCATCGAAATTCGGCGCCATCGGGTGATAATTCGGATCGCCCGCATTCTGCCGGTCGACCACTTCGGCCATCCTTTTCATCGTGTCGACGATCTGGTGCTCCAGCACCACGCCGTGATGCAGCCAGTTGGCCATGTGCTGCGAGGATATACGCAACGTCGCGCGGTCTTCCATCAGCCCGACATCGTTGATGTCCGGCACCTTGGAACAGCCGACGCCCTGGTCGACCCAGCGCACCACATAGCCGAGAATGCCCTGCGCATTGTTGTCGAGTTCGCGCTGGATGTCCTCCTCGGACCAGTTCGGTCGCCGCGCCACGGGAACCGACAGGATGTCCTCGAGCTTGGCGCGCCCGCGCGATTTCAACTGCGCCTGCACCTCTTTCACATCCACCTGGTGATAATGCGTCGCATGCAGGGTCGCCGCCGTCGGCGAGGGCACCCAGGCGGTGTTGGCGCCGGCCTTCGGATGGCCGATCTTCTGCTCCAGCATCGCGTGCATCAGGTCCGGCATCGCCCACATGCCCTTGCCGATCTGGGCGTGGCCGGAAAGGCCGCATTCGAGGCCCACATCGACGTTCCAGTTCTCGTAGGCCTGGATCCAGACCGCCTGTTTCATGTCGCCCTTGCGGATCATCGGGCCGAGTTCCATCGAGGTGTGGATCTCGTCGCCAGTGCGATCCAGGAAGCCGGTATTGATGAACACCACGCGCTCCTTCGCGGCGCGGATGCATTCCTTCAGGTTCACCGTCGTGCGGCGCTCCTCGTCCATGATGCCCATCTTGATGGTGTTCGGCGCCATGCCGAGCGCTTCCTCGACCCGGCCGAAGACCTCCACCGCGAAGGCGACTTCCTCCGGCCCGTGCATCTTCGGCTTGACGACATACATCGAACCTTCGGTCGAATTGGCGTGGCGGCCGTCCGGCCCCACATCGTGCAGCGCGATCAGCGCCGTCATCATCGCGTCCATGATGCCTTCCGGCACCTCGTTGCCGTCGCGGTCGGTCGCCGCCGGGTTTGTCATCAGGTGGCCGACATTGCGGATCAGCATCAGCGACCGGCCCTTGAGCGAGAAGGCTTCGCCGGCCGGCGAGACATAGTCGCGGTCCGGGTTCATCGCGCGGGTGATCTTTTTGCCGCCCTTCTCGAAAGTCTCCCGCAGGTCGCCCTTCATCAGACCGAGCCAGTTGCGATAGACCAGCGTCTTGTCTTCCGCATCGACCGCGGCGACCGAATCCTCGCAATCCATGATCGTCGTCAGCGCCGATTCCAGCATCAGGTCGGCGATATGCGCGGCATCGGCCTTGCCGATCGGATGGTCGGCGTCGATGACAATCTCGACATGCAGCCCGTTCTTGGTGAGCAGCACCGCGTCGGGCGCGGTGGCGCTGCCGCGATAACCGGCGAATTGCGCCTTGTCCTTCAGCTCGGCTTTGGTGCTGTCTTCCATCTGCAGCTTCAGCTCGCCGTCCTCGACCGAGAAGCCGCGGACATCGGTCCAGTCGGTGCAAAGCGGTGCGTTCTCGTTGAGAAAGTTGCGCGCCCAGGCGATCACGCGCGCGCCGCGTTCCGGATCGTAGCCGCCGCCCGGCGGGAGGTCGCCCAGCGCATCCGTGCCGTAGAGCGCGTCATAGAGCGAGCCCCAGCGCGCATTCGCTGCGTTGAGCGCGAAGCGTGCATTCATGATCGGCACGACCAGCTGCGGCCCGGCCACGTCGGCGATCTCCGGATCGACATTTGCCGTCGACACTGAGAAAGCGTCGCCCTCCGGCACGAGATAGCCGATCTCCTTGAGGAACGCCTCGTATTCCGGCATTTCGTAGCCGTCCTCGCGATGCTCGCGATACCAGGCGTCAAGCTTGGCCTGGAGGTCGTCGCGCTTCGCCAGCAGAGCCCGGTTCTTCGGCCCGAGCTCGTGCACGATCTTCGAAAAGGCCGGCCAGAAATCCTTCGCCTCGAGGCCCGTGCCGGGCATCGCCTCGTCGGTGATGAAATCGTAGAGACCCTTGTCGATTGTCAGGCCATCGATCGTGAGCGTCGCGCCCATGCCATTTCCTCCGGAAAACAAGTGATCCTGCGGCAAAGCACGCCAGCCGATTAACTGTCAACTTGGCCAAACTGACTAGCTTTCTTTCCAGAATGGATAAAATAGCCCGCCGTCTGCGCGTAATTCGCTGAATGCCGTCAAATGGCCGTCGCCGGCCTGCCTCCCGCAATCGCCGTAACTGTCGCCGAAACGAACTGTTCACGGCCCTCGATCTCGGCTGTTTCGACATCGCGCGAAACGGTCCCTTTCGCCTCCGCCGCGCCCGCCTCTTTGGCCAGCGCCTCCGCGTTCTGGCGGCAGCGGCGTTCGGCTTCGGCCAGCGCCTCTTCCATGGACGGAAACGCAAGGCCCGCCGCGCCTTCCAGTCCGGCGATCTCGAAACGGCCTTCCACCGGCTGCATGATCTCCGCGGTCACGCTGATACGCACTTGCCCGACCACCGCACCCACGGCATTCGCCACTTCCGCGTGTTCCGGCACAATGGCCTGCGTCGCGAGCAACTCGCCGGCTCGCGGATAATACGCTCCCGCGCCCGCGCCGAGCGCGATCACCGGCCGGTCGAGCGCTAGCGAAAATCGGGCGATGCCTGTCTCCCGGTCGAGCGCGCGCTGCGCCAGCGCCGACGCGGCGAGCGCCGCGCCATCCAGCCCGTCCTCGCAAATCGCCGTCTCCAGCACGCGCTCCGCCGACAGCCGCACCAGCCGGTCGACCACGCGGGCGCTGATCGTCTCCGCATCGGGCGCGAGCGGATTGCCGTAGCCGTCCTTCTTGCGGGCGAACAGTTTCGCGCCGAGCAGTGCGGCGTCCCGGTCCCAATGGGTAAAGCGGCCCAGCACATGCTGCGCGTCCGAAGGCGTGAAGCCGGCGATCAGCGCCAGTCCGCGCGCCGCCAGTCGGTTCAGTGTCGCCAGTTCCGCCGTCGCCGCGAGCAACCGGTCGAGCGGTTGCGGCGTGTCCTTTAGCCGGCTGAACAAATCCGCCTCGGAGCGCGACAGTCCAGCCGCCAGCCGGTCCGGCACGCCGGCCTTCAGCGCGAAACGCCCTTCGTTGCGCACCGGAATCGTCGCCCGCGCCTGCCGCTCAAGGTTCTGCAACACCTCCGGCCCGTGCAGATGCGCCAGCAGCGACAGCGGCAAGAGTCGGCGCGGCCCGAGGCGAATTTGCGGCTTGAGCGCCCCATCGTCGATCGCCCCCTCGCTGTCCCCGCCGAGCCCGAAAGTCCGCATCGCGACCGCGTCAACCATGGTCCGGAAGCCGCCGACGGTCGCGCCCTGCGGATCGATCCTCGGTCGGCCGTTATCGAGGATGGCGATATCCGTGGTCGTTCCGCCAATATCGGAGACGATGGCGTTTTCGGCCTGTACCAGATGCTGTGCGCCCACCAGGCTCGCCGCCGGCCCCGACAGGATCGTCTCGATCGGTCTTGCCCGCGCAAAGCCGGCGGCGACCAGTGAGCCGTCTCCGCGCACCACCATCAGCGGCGCGCTGATGCCGCCCTTCACCATGCGGTTCTCGGCGGCCTCGATCAGCCGGTCGATCATGGAGATCAGCCGCGCGTTCAGGACGGTTGTCAGCGCCCGGCGGGGCCCGTCCAGCTTCGCCGACAATTCATGGCTCGTCGTTACCGGCAGTTGCGTCGCGTCGCGGATAATGTCGCGCGCGGCGATCTCGTGCTCCGGGTTGCGCACCGCGAAATATCCGGCCACCGCATAGGCGGAGACCTGACTTTGCGTCTCGGCAAGAGCGTGCTCCAGCGCGCCCTTGTCGAATTGCGCCGTCTCGCGCCCATGCGCATTGTGCCCGCCGGCGATGAATATCACCGGATCGCCGCGCAGCGCGTCGCGCAGTCCGGCCCGGTCGAGATCGCTTTCCGAAAAGCCGATCATGACGAGCCCGATCCGCCCGCCCTGGCCTTCCACCAGCGCATTGGTCGCCAGCGTCGTCGAGATCGAGACGAGGCCGATATCGCTCGGCGCGACGTCGCTTCCCGCCAGCACGGCGTCCATCGCCTCACCGAGCCCGATGGACAGGTTGTGTCGCGTCGTCAGCGCCTTTGCTTTCGCAATGACGCCACGCGTCTCGTCATGGATGACGGCGTCCGTATAAGTGCCGCCTGTGTCGATGCCGAGGGAGAGGGTCATCTGGAATGGATCGCGCGCAAGGATCGTTTCGGATGCGCTGCATTAAGCAGGAAGACCCGCTGGGGCAACTAGGAACAGTTTAGATTTGAGCGCCAATAAGAGCTCTATATGATGTTGCCAAATCGCAATTTGGATCCAGGGAACCATCTGCCGTCGCAAAGGGGAGCCACTGCCAGTCTTCCGCTCCTACACATCCGAGGCGGCTCCAGCGCAGTAGGAAGTCCTTGAAGTCTTCCCCTAGTTTAAGGCCGTGCCCTTCTCCGTCATCATGACTCAGATAGGTAACCGGGTTAGGCTCGTTGGCGCGTATTTCGATCGCTAGGTAATCGCCGTTTCCGACATCCTGAACTGCCAAAACGTCGTGCCATACCGCGTCGTACGGATCCGACGGGTCCGGAAAAACCACCTTGATCCAGTGCTCTTTGCCTTCGTTGGACATTTCGATCGATTCAATTGACCAGTGGCAATCTCCGCAAAAAATGTGTCTGAACTCGGCAGGCAGCCGGTAGTCGTCCGGTAGGAACCATCGAAACTCCACCGAACGTGAAAACGTCAGCAATACGTCGCGAAGCGCTGCAGGTAAGGAAGTGCCCAAGCGACGCTCTAGACTCTCCACATCTGCTTTGGTCGCGGGCGGTTCGACAATTAGCGGGTCAACACGTCCTCCAAGACGATTCACCGCCTCCAACATCGTTTCCCAACGTCTCACGATCAGGTTGCGGGTGAATTCATCCACTGAATTATCTTCCTGATTCCTACCGCCGAACCACCCGCATTGGCAGTCCGTTCTGTGCCTGCACGGTCAGTTTCTGCACCGGCCATGGGTTGAGCCCAGGCGTCGGCTCGAAGCGGAATTCCTTGAGGATCAGCGCCAGCGCGATCACCGCTTCCTGCAGCGCGAAGGTCGCGCCGATGCAGATGCGCGGCCCGGCCCCGAAGGGCAGATACTGGAACCGGTCGATCCGATCCCTGTTTTCCGGCCAGAAGCGCGACGGCATGAAGGCGTTTGGCTCTTCCCAGTAGAGCTGGTGTCGGTGCAGCACCCAAGGCATCACCAGCACGGTCGCGCCCTTCGGAATGTCGATGCGCGTCCCGTCCTTCAGCGTCACCGTGTCGTCTTCCATGGGTTCGCGGTTTATCGACGGCGCCGGCGGGTAGAGCCGCATCGCCTCCTCGAAGGCCGCGCGCGTCCTCGGCATCCTGTCCAGCCATTCGACCGGCGGCGGGTTGTCCGCCGTCACGGCGTCGATTTCCTCTTCCACCAGCGCCCGTTCATGCGGCGCATTGGCGAGGCAATAGAGCGTCCAGCCGAGCGCCCGCGCCGTCGTCTCGTGGCCGGCGCCGATGAAGGGGATCAGATTGTCCTCGATCTCCGCCGCGCTGAGACCGTCCGGCCCCTCGGCGTTCAACAGCAGCGTCACGAAATCCTCCGGCACGCCATCGGGATCGGTCGCCATCCGGGTGCGGGGCTGGTCGATCGTGGCGCGCACGATGCCGCGGAATTTCTCCAGCACCGGCCGCCCGCGCAGCCTCTGCAGGCGCGGCAGCCATTCCGGCGCCTTGAGGAGATCGAGCGGATCGACCCTGCCCATGGTCGACAGCAGCCGGTCGACATCTTCGGCGAAATCCGTGTCGTCGCCGGCGATGTCGCCGGAAAACAGCGTATAGGCCAGAACCTCATAGGTCAGTTGGGTCATGTCGGTCGACACGTCGTGAACCTTGCCCGCGCCATCGCGGTAGCGATCGAGAAAGCTCTCGGTCCTCGCCTTCATCATCTCAGCGAATCCGTGGATGTGGCGCGGCGTGAATACGGGGGCCATCGCCTTGCGCGAGCGTTTCCACACCTCGCCTTCCGCTGTCAGCAGCCCTTCGCGCAGGATCGGCCGCAGGATCAGCTGACGCACCCGCGCCATGCGGTAGTTCTTCACATTGTCGACGAGGATGTGGCGGATCAGTTCGGGGTGGTTGGCGATCAGCACATTGTCGGCGAGGAAGCGCACCGAGATATGTGGCTGCCGGTAGGACGGCTCGCCCCAGATCTCGAGCGGGTTGCGCATCGAGGTCCGGATCAGCTCAAGGCTGGTCGGCGGCCGGTTGCGCGGTGTCGGGTGAGGAGGCACGAAGGGTTGAGGCTGGATATCCATGGTTGTAATCCTACGTCAATGCAACCCGGAGAGAAAGCGGCGTCGCGCCCGTCCGGACCCTTGATATAGGTCCGAAACGAGGCGGTTTCACGGATTACGCGTTTCGGAACTCAATCCCAGGCCTCTGCCGCGCGCTTTTTCATTCCGAAGAACATGCCAGGCACGACCGGCGCGATGAAGCCGAAAATCGTCGATCGTCCCCTTCGAGGAATCCGCGTCGGCGGGGACTGACCTCGCCCGGTTGCGCCCGGTGCATCCCGCCCTATACTGATGGAGAGACATTCTGTCCCTTCCAGAAGACCAATCCGGATCCTTTTCCATGAAATACCGCAAGCTTGGCCGCACCGGCCTGGACGTGAGCGCGATCTGCCTCGGCACTATGACCTGGGGATCGCAGAACTCGGAAGCCGAAGGCCACGAACAGATGGATTACGCCGTTTCGCAAGGCGTCAATTTCTTCGACACCGCCGAAGCCTATCCAACCACCCCCGCCACGCCGAAGAATTCCGGCGATACCGAGCGCATCATCGGCACATGGCTCGAGAAACGCGGCAAGCGCGACGATATCATTCTCGCCACCAAGGTCGCCGGCGTCGGTAACAAGAACATCGACGAGGGCGCGCCGATCTCCGCCGCCAAGATTCGCCGCGCCTGCGAACGCTCGCTGCAGCGCCTGAGGACCGATTATATCGATCTCTATCAGCTCCACTGGCCGAACCGAGGGTCCTATCATTTCCGCCAATCCTGGAAATGGGCGCCGCATACCCATGACGGCGACAAGGCGCTGGACGATTTCCTCGAGGCGCTGGAGACGATGGATGCGCTCGTCAGGGAAGGCAAGGCCCGTCACATGGGCCTCTCCAACGAGACCGCATGGGGCACGATGAACTATCTGCGCCTCGCCAAGGAAAAGGGTCTGCCGCGCGTCGTTTCGGTGCAGAACGAATATTCGCTGCTGCACCGCATCTTCGATCTCGACATGGCCGAGGTCGCCGCCCATGAGGATGTCGGCCTGCTTGCCTATACCTCGACGGCGTCCGGTTCGCTGTCGGGCAAGTATCGCGGCGGAGACATACCCGCCGGCGCGCGCATGTCGGTCCAGCCCGATCTCAACGGCCGCTACACCGAACGCTCGAAACCGGCGATCGAGGCCTATCTCGATATCGCTTCGAAACACGGCCTGGACCCGGCGCAGATGGCCATCGCCTTCGTCCTGTCGCGGCCCTTCACCACCGCCGTGATCATTGGCGCGACCAAGATGGACCAGTTGAAATCGAACATCGCGTCGGTCGACCTAGACCTGTCGGATGCCGCTCTTGACGATATTGCGGAGACCTATAAGCGCTTCCCGATCCCCTTGTAACAAGACGGGTCTTGACGCTCAGGCCGTTTTGCGGCCTTCCGTCGGCCGCACGGCGTGCCCCGCCAGGCCGACGCGCAGCAATTGCGTGATGGCGGCTGCGTCCAGCGGGCGGGCGAACAGGTAACCCTGACCATACTGGCATCCCAGTGCCGTCAGCCGGTTGGCCTGTTCGACCGTCTCGACGCCCTCCGCGACGATCTCCAGGCCGATCTTTCGGCCGATATCCGTCAGTGCTTCGACGATCGCCGCGCTCGGACGGTCGGTCAGGAACCGTTCGACGAAGGAGCGGTCGATCTTGATCGCGTCGACCGGGAAGTTCACCAGATGTGTGAGCGAGGCGAAGCCCGTCCCGAAATCGTCGAGCGCCACGGTGACGCCTCGTCGGCGCAGATTGTCGATCGGCCTCACGATATGGGTTTCCATCAGCACCGATTCCGTCACTTCGAGATTCAGATGGTGTAATGCGATGCCGCGGCTGCCGAATGCCTCGGCCAGCCTCTCATCGAGATCGCCGGTCTGGAAATCGGCCATCGACAGGTTCAGCGCCATATGTTCGATGGGCAGATCCTCGGACTGCCATGTCTGGAACGCATCGGCCGCGAGTTCCAGCATGCGCGCCGTCAGCCGCGAGGCGTTTCTTGAATCGGAAAATGCCAGATGGAAGTCGGCGGCCTCGATGACCCGGCCGTCCCGGCTGCGTATGCGCGCCAGCGCCTCGACGCCGCAGATCTTGCCCGTATCCAGGCGCACAACCGGCTGGAAGTACGGCATGACCCGGTCCTCGTCGAGCGCTTCCGCGAGGTCGCGCGACTGGTCGAGGCGGCGGATGATCGCCGTCTTGTGCATCGGGTCGAACCGCAGGAAGTCGCCGCGGTTTGTCTCCTTGGCGTGATAGAGCGCCAGGTCGGCATTCTGGCGCAGCTCGTCCGGCCCGATCCCGTCCGTTCCGGCGAGCACGCCGCCGATCGTCACGCCCGGAACCAGCACGCTTCCCCGCGCCTCGACCGGCGCTGTGGCGGTTTCGAGGATTGACTGCGCCATCGCCTTCAGCGTCTCGGCGCTGTCCGCCTTCGTGGCGATGACCGCGAATTCGTCGCCGCCCATGCGAAACGCGCAGCTGTCTTCGCACAGATCCCGCAGTTTCTCCGCGACCGCGTTGATCAGCACGTCGCCGCAGGCATGACCGAGGCTGTCATTGACGATCTTGAGATTGTCGATATCGACCAGCAGCAATCCGAAGGGTTTGCCCGCTGCCGCATGCTCAGCGAGGGCCGTGTCGAAGGAGCGGCGGTTGCCGAGCCCCGTCAGCTGGTCGCGATAGGCGAGGAACTCGTTGCGGGCGTTGATCTCGGTGTGTTCATAGGCAAGCGCACACAGATGCACCGCGCGGCTCACCAGTTCGCGCTCGATCTCGGTCGCGCCGCGCTTCGTCCTGAAATAGAAGGCGAAGGTGGCGACCACGCGTCCGTCGCGGGTCTTGATCGGGCTGGACCAGCAGGCTTTCAGCCCCAGTGGTTGGGCCAGCCCCAGATAGGGCTGCCACTTCGGATCGGCGTCGATATCCGTTGTCTGTACCGGCACACCGAAATAGGCGGCGGTCCCGCAGGAGCCGACTTCGGGACCGATGGGCGTCCCGTCCAGCGCTTTGGCATAGCTCTCTGGCAGGCTTGGCGAGGAGACCGGCCGGATGAGCCCGTTGGCGTCGATCCGTGCGATCGTGCATATCGCCCCGTTCGAGAGCCGTTGGGCTTCACGGCACAGGAGATCGGCCACCGTGTCGAAATCCTTGTCCGTCGCAACGGCTTCCAAAATAAGCCCCTGAAAGGCGGAAAGCTTGAGTTGAGCCTGTAAATCCATGTGTGTCTTGAGCCGTTGTAGTGAATAAGACACCACATCCACATTACGATTCCCTTATTCCGCACTCGCAGATTCTTGCTTTCCCGGAATGGCGCGGCCCAATACTCTCCCTTTCTGAACCGACTTCACGCCAGCGCTGCGACGATGTCCGGATCGACCTCCGGCGAGGGGCCGTCATGGCCGGCCGCCGCGGCGAGATCCGTCATCGGCACCTTGCCCTCGGGCGACAGGAACAGCCCCTTGATGTGGCCGACCGCGAGCAGCTTGCCACCGCGCTCCATCCGGTGCTCGATATAGAGCCACTTCTCGTCCCATCCGAGGATCTGCGTGGTCAGTTCGAAGGCCTCGAAGACATTGACCGAACGGCGGAAGGTGATCTTCGCGGACCCCACCACGGGATACCATTTTCGCTCCCGCATAACCCGCCACAGCCCCGTCCGCAGGATCAGGTCGAGCCGCCCCAGATCCATGACGGTCATGTAGCGGCCGTTGTTCATGTGGAAATTCGAATCGAGATCGTTCGGCCAGCAGCGCAGCGAAAACCGGCCTTCATCCGTCGTCTCCATCCGCCCTCGGCCCCGTGCGGTCAGGATCACCCAGATCAGCCGGAAAATCAGGTTCATGGATCGCCTCTTCGTATCGATGCCGCTTCAGTAACGTTTACGTAAAAGGAAGTCGAGTGGCGAGAAAGCGGAGCGATCAGGCAAACTCGCAGACCTGCAACGGGTTTGCTGACGCGTGTCTATCCGGGCCGCCTGAAGACCAGCGTCTGGCAGGTGAAGACGTAGACCGTCTCGCCGTTCTGGTTTTTCGTCTCTGTGCGCAGCGTGACAAAGCCGCGGTCAGGCTTCGAGCGCGACGGCTTGACGTCCAGAACCTCGCAGGAGACCGTCAGCACGTCGCCGGGCCGCGTCGGCCGCGGCCATTTGATCTCGCCGCCGGCGCCAATCTGCCCGCCCCCGACCTTGGGCCCCGCCACGATCATCTGCTTCATCGTCAGGCACGCAACCTGCCAGCCGCTCGCCGCCAGCCCGCCGAAGAAACTGCCCTTGGCGGCCTCCTCGTCGGTATGAAACGGCTGCGGATCGTATTGCGACGCGAAACCTATGATCTGCTCCGCATCGAGCGAAAACCCGCCCGCGTCGAAGCGCTGGCCGACAAGGAAATCCTCAAGATAGAGCAGGTGTGACATGGGTTGGATCGTGATGGATTGGAGGGCAGCCTGACCTCTCACAGCCCCGCGGGATTGTCCAGCCGGTTCGATCGCGCACCGCGCACAGCCGAGGCAAGCGCGGATTTTACCCACCGGATTAGCAATTTATACGTGCTTCGCTCCTACGGTGTTTACTATCGAAAGTTGCAGGGATCCTAGCAAAGCACGGTCGGTTTGAAACGCTTCCTCATTATCCTTGCCCTGATCCCGCTGCTCGCCGGCTGCGGTGAGCGCTACACGTGGCGGCAGAAACTGGTGCTGGAGGTCGAAACGCCGAACGGCGTCGTGAAGGGCGGCAGTGTTGTCGCGATGAAGATGCACTGGCTGGCCGAATGGCAGCATTTCGCCAGTGCCACCGGGGTCGATTCAGATGTGCGCGGCGAAGCCTCTTTCGTCGAGGTCGCGCCGGGGTGCTATCTATTCGCGCTCATAAACTGGAAAAGTTACGCACTCGGCCTGCGGACCTACGAGGACGGTTCGCGAGATCAAAAAGATACGGCTCAACGGCTCTCCCGGCTGCACGAAACGCGGCCCTTGCCGCGAGAGGTGTGGCCGACATTAGTCACCTTCACCTTCACCTTCACCTTCACCTTCACCGACATCGCCGACCCGACCACCGTTGCCGAAGTCGATCCGGCGGACCTCGCCGCCAGTTTCGGCCCCGGCTACCGGCTGAAATCGGTGACCCTGGAGATCACCGACGAGACGGTGACGGAGGGCGAGGTGGAGAAGGTGTTGCCTTGGATGAACGACGGACACACTCTGAAACAACTTTGGCCCAGTCTTTCTCACAAAGCGCATGAATTGTTGAGCAGTGTTAGGTGGGTGAGCAGACGTTGATGAAATGTCTCCTTGCCACCTTGGTCACACTCACATCCGCTTTGTTCTGCTCTTCAAGTTCCCCGATGCAGCGGACATGAGCGCCGTTCCCTTTCCCCTCGCCCTTCGAGGCCGCCTTGGGATGGGGGCATGTTAACGCCGCGCTCTTTTCCCGCAAGGTCTCGCGTCTTTTCTGGAACACGCAGAGCCCTTCACCCTCGCCCTTCGAGGCTACGCTTCGCTCCGCACCTCAGGATGAGGGTGAAGATACGCACCGCTCCTTCCTCATCCTGAGGCGCCGACACGGGGCTGACCTAAAGGATGAAGACGAGCGCAGTCCCCTTTCCCCTCATCCTGAGGTGCGAGCGCAGCGAGCCTCGAAGGGCGAGGGGAAAGGCTCCAGTTTATCCTCAAATATAAACCGCCTTCTCCACCCGCTCCTCGGTCCCGAAGATCCGCAGATACCGCTCGATCTCCGCAGGATCGCCGGTCGCCTTGCGCGGATTGTCCGACAGCTTCCCCGCCGGTTTTCCATTCGCCTCGGTCACCTTGCAGACCAGCGAGATGGCGCGCAGCTGCTCGTTGCGGCGCGGCGCGCAGTCGACAAAATCGTTTGTCAGGTTTGTGCCCCAGCCGAAGGCCATCCGCACCTTGCCCTTGAAATGTTCGTGCGTGCTTACGATCGTGTCGACATCCAACCCGTCCGAGAAGATCAGGATCTTCTGCGTCGGGTCGCGGCCCCTTTCCTTCCACCAGTCGATGATGCGCTCGCCGCCCTCGATCGGCGGGGCGGAATCCGGCCGGAAGCCGGTCCAGTCGGCGACCCAGTCCGGCGCGGCATGAAGGAAGGCGGCTGTCCCGTATGTGTCGGGCAGGACGATGCGCAGATTGCCGCCATAAAGCGCGTTCCAGTCCTCCAGCACCTTGTAGTTGGCCGCGGCGATGCCCGCGTCGGTCTCCGCCAGCGCCGCATAGACCATCGGCAATTCATGCGCGTTTGTGCCGACCGCTTCCAGGTCGTTGTCCATGGCGAGCAGCACGTTGGAGGTGCCGGTAAAGGCGTCCGGAATGCCCTCCTGCAGCGCCTGCACGCACCAGCGCTGCCACAGGAAGGAATGCCGCCGCCTTGTGCCGAAATCGGAGATCGACAGCCCGTCGAGCTTTTTCAGCCGCTCGACCTTCTCCCACATCTTCGCTTTCGCCCGCGCATAGAGCACGTCGAGCTCGAACGGTCCCATGCCGCGCATCGCCGCGCGTGAGCGCAGTTCATTGATGATGGCGAGCGCCGGAATCTCCCACATCGTGGTGTCCGTCCATCGCCCGTGAAAATCCAGCTGGTATTGCCCGTCCCTGACCGAGAGTTCGTAATCCGGCAGCCGGAAATCGGCCAGCCAGGTGAGAAACTCCGGCTCGAAAATCTGCTTGCGCCCGTAGAACGAGTTGCCGGCGAGCCAGATATGCTCCTTCTTGGTCAGTTGCACCGTGCGGGCGTAATCGAGCTGGTCGCTCAACTCGCCGATATCGATCTCGTCCGCGAGACGGATGGAGGTCGTGCGGTTGATCAGCGAGAAGGTCGCGTCGACATCGCGATGCAGCTTCCAGATCATCTGCAGCATCATCAGCTTGTAGAAATCCGTGTCGAGCAGCGAGCGCACGATCGGATCGAGCTTCCAGGTGTGATCGTGGACCCGCCTTGCGATATCGAGAACGCGGAAAACCATCATTAAATCCTAGAGAAGGTGGACGCCGGCGGCGCGCATCTTGTCGGTCATCGCGGCCAGCGACCCGTCGAGATCGATCGCCCGGCAGGCCTGCATGACGACGGACGTCTTGAACCCGCATGTTACCGCGTCGAGCGCCGAGAAGCCGACGCAGAAATCCGTCGCCAGCCCGGCGAGCACCACTTCCGCGATGCCGCGCTCCTTCAGATAGCCGGAAAGCCCGGTCGGCGTCGCATGGTCGTTCTCGAAAAAGGCCGAATAGGAATCGATCTCCGGACGGAACCCCTTGCGGATCACCATCTCCGCCCTGGTCCATTCGAGTTCGGGGTGGAATTCCGAACCCGTCGAGCCCTGCACGCAGTGGTCCGGCCAAAGTGTCTGCGGCCCGTAGGAGACCTCGATCGTTTCGAAGGGCGCCTTGCCCTCGTGCCGCGAAGCGAATGACGAGTGGCCCGCCGGATGCCAGTCCTGCGTCAGTACCACATGGTCGTGGCTGGCGATCAGGTGATTGACCAGTGGCACGATCTCGTCGCCATTCTCCACGGCGAGCTCGCCGCCGGGGCAGAAATCGTTCTGGACGTCGATGACGATCAGCGCCTTTTGCGCCATGCCGGCCTCCCTTGCTGGCGTTGGCATGCCGGGCTCCGGGCCCGCTCCACGCATAGGACAGGCGTGCCGGGAAGAAAAGGGCCGGCCCGTTAACGAAAGTTTCGCCTGTCTTGACTGACCCCCTCGAATTTACCGGGCTTTCCCAACCGGATGGTAAGGAGACAGCCCGATAATGCGCTGCAACAAGAACAAGAACGTCGCCGCGACAGGCCGCGAAGAACAGCGAAATCAGACACGATGCGAAATAGCGATCCGGATCTTCTCCTCGCCGTTGAAACATACGGGCGCGGCGCACGATTCTTTTCGGCCCGCTCGCTGATCGCCTTCGTCGTGGTCATTGTTTTCGCGCTCATCGGCGGCACGCCCTGGTTTCTGCTGGACAGCGACGAGCCGGTCGAAACGGTCTTCGAGGCCGAACCCGAGAGTTTCTTCACCAGTTCGCTGACCGGCGATGTCGCCCAGGGCTACGACTTCTATGAGGGGCTTGAAGCCAGACCCATGCCGTTTTGCGGCAGCGGCGCGAACGAGAACTGTGTGGTCGACGGGGAGATATTCTGGCTGAACGGCGAAGAGATCCGCATCGCCAATATCGACGCGCCGCAACTGGAGGGGCGGTGCCTGTCGGAGACCGCCCGGGCGCGTGAGGCGCGCGCCACGCTGCAGCAATTGCTGGACAATCAGCCGATCGAACTGCGCGGCAAGGGTCGCGACGCCTTCGGCCGCGTCCTCGCCGAGGTTCACACGTCCGAGGGCGATGTCGGCCGCAAGATGGTCCGCTTCAATGTCGCCGCGACCTGGAAAGGCCGTGAGGAGCCCGTCTCCACCTGGTGCGGCGGCTGAAGGCGCGCCGCCAGCCGCCCTTCTTGTTCGCGGTGCAATCCTGTCGAGGCTTGAAGGCCCGAAAAGGGTCCGCGTCGCTTGGCAGCACCCCTGCAGCGGCGGACGCTTACTCTCCCTCCAGGTTCCAGTAGGCCCGTGCCTCATCCGGTAGCGTGGCCAGAACGCGCTCGAAGTCCCGTAT
This sequence comes from Ahrensia sp., assembly GCA_002706335.1. Lineage (GTDB taxonomy): Bacteria > Pseudomonadota > Alphaproteobacteria > Rhizobiales > Rhizobiaceae > Oricola. Next base: position 70,142 of record PAKZ01000003.1, on the reverse strand, counting down.
GTCGACATGCTTTCGCAAGACCTCCCCGACCGTGGAAATCGCATCGGACGGTGCGAAATTGTGATGTTCGCGAAACGCCCTGACCTCGGCCTCCATCGCCTCGCGCGGGCCGAACGGCCTTTTAGCTTGCTCCGCGTCCCAGTCCGAAACGAAGATCGCGCGCAGCACCGGCGGCAGCGCATCCGCGAACCGAAGCGCGTCGCCCACCGATAGCCGCCGTCTGAAAACGGTCAGCACCGCCTGTACCGTGGTGTAAGTCTGATGATGCGATCCGTGGCCGAGCGCGGCCTTGGCGTCCGCCATGAAGGCGTCGAAATCGCGTGAGGCGGCGAAATACTCCTGAGGCATCGGCATGCGTGGTCTCCTTTCACGCCGCATATCCTCTCCCGTCGCCGCGCAAAAGAAAATGCGGCCGGTTTCCCGGCCGCATCGTTTCCGGCGCGGATCGCGCTTACTGCAGTTTGAAGGACTTCGGGCCGCGCAGGCTGCGCGTCTTCACGAACGGATATTCCGTGTCGCAATTCTCCAGCAGGCTCTCGTACTCATCTCTCGTGCAATTGGGAGAGTGGTTGTAGCAGCCGTCATTCACATAGAAATAGCAGGATACGCGGTCGGTGTGATTGGCCGCCTGGGCCTGGCCTGCGATGGCGGCAACAGCTGTCATGGCGGCCATGAGGCGCAGGGCGTTGCGCGTGGCGGCGCGGTGAATTGTGATGGTTCTCATGATCATTTCCTCTGCCTGGTCTTGAGAGCGGAAGTGCTCGTTGAGGCCAGTGATGCATGGAAAGTCCCGCTCGTGCTGTGACCGAACGCACCATCGGGAAGCGTTCGAGAGATTATCGGCGCAAAGGGGTCCTTGAACGGAAAAGTAACGCCTTGCGGCCACGCTCCGCGCCATGTCTCAGCATTCGCGAATCGCCGGGCGGCGTTACCTCCCGCAACTGGTGCGGACCGGGCTGGTCGGGACGGCCTTCGTCCTAATCGGCATCGGCGCCGCGATCCTCTATGGACAGACCGGCGGCCTCGATCTCGCGAAGGTCACCGGCCTTGTCGATCGCATGACCACCAGCGCCTATGCGCCGCAACCCGCGCCCGACTTCGCCGGAGCCGTCGCGCCGCGCCCTATGCCGATCTGCGGCTCTGGCCGCCGGATCAATTGCGTGGTCGACGGCGACACGGTCTGGCTCGACGGCGAGAAGATCCGCCTCGTCAATATCGACGCGCCCGAGGTCAAGGCGCGCTGCCCCGCCGAAAGTGAGCGCGCCGGCGCCGCGACGCGGGAACTTGCCTCCCTCCTGCACAGCCAGCCGATCCGGATTCATCGCCGCGGCGAGGATCGCTATGGCCGCACGCTGGCAGCCCTGGCGACGCCGACGGGCGATGTCGGCGACATTCTCGTTGGCCGTGCCCTTGCCGTCACATGGCGCGGCCGCCGCGAGCCGGCGGAAACCTGGTGCGGCCGAGGCGCAACCGGCTGAAACGGAACCATCTGCACGTCCCGCTGGTTATGGAAGTAAGTTCCATGAACCCGGGAGACCGACATGCGCCGCACATCCTTTCTGATCGTCATCGCCGCCACGACCGCCTTGGCTTCCCCCGCCATGGCGCGTTCCACCTGCGGCCTGATCGAGGAGATGCAGCCGGGCGAGACGCTTGAACAGCTCGCCGCGCGCTGCGGCACCGAGCCGGAGGAAATCCTGCGCGTCAACGACGCTGAGACGGTCGCCGACCTCCCCGAGGGCAAGCTGAAAATGCCGGTCTTCGACGAGGATGAGGTCGACGACTTCCTCGGCCGGGCGCGCAACGCGATGGAGGATGCCGGCCGCAATATCCGGGACGCCGCCAATTCGGCCGGCAAGACCGTCTCCGACTATCTGGCGGAGACGCCCGACCTGAGCCGCGAAATCTCGGAATTCGGCGAACGCATCGGCCTGCCGGGCGACAACGCCGAACCGTCGCCCGGTCCGCAGGTCGATGTCGGGAAAAAGGGCGACGGCACCTACGAAGTGGAGGCGTCAGGCCTTCCCGGAAACAAGGAGGTCAGGATCGCCCTTCGCCGCGGCGACAGCCTGACCGTTCTGGATACGGTCGAGACCGACACTGCCGGCAAGCTTTCGGTCGAAATCGAAGTTCCCGCCAAAACCGTCGAGGCAGGCGGCGACGCGGTCATCGTGGTCGAGACGGCCGACGAGCGCGTGCGGCTCGTCTCGGATGTTCTGGCGCTCGACTAGGGCATGTCCCTAGTTCAGCAGGATCTCGCCGTCGACTCGGCGGAACTCTCCCGGCTTGATCAGCTTCTGGTGCGAGTAGCGCACCGAATGCAGCGGGCCGTCGAGATTGCTCTCCCAGAAGTCTAGAAAGCCGTACATCTGCGGAAACTCCGGAGCCAGGTCGTAGTCCTGCCAGACATAGGTCTGCAGGATGCCCGGATGGTCCGGCATGCGATAGAGGATATGGGCTGTGGTCAGCCCGTAACCTTCCAGTTGCAATTCGAAAGCGCTCTTGCCTTGCATTGCCACTCCTTTTCGGACTATTGCACCGGAGAAGGCTACGAAAAAATCTGATTCTGTCAATGATATCAGTTTGTTAGCAGCCCACTCTGGCGAGTGCTAATTTTTTCTTTCGCCCCTCTTGAAACCGAAAATATTCGAAACCAGATTCCCGGCGCGCGAAGCCGCCATCCGGATCGCGCGCCAGCCGCCGGTTCGAAGGGAACGGCGGCCGGCGGAACTCTTCTCAACATCGTTTGTCCAGGAGGAAAACACGCATGAAGTTCCGTCCATTGCATGACCGCATTCTGGTCCGCCGCATCGAAGCCGAGGAAAAGACGGCTGGCGGAATCATCATTCCTGATACAGCCAAGGAAAAGCCGTCCGAGGGCGAAGTTGTCGCCGTCGGTTCCGGCGCGCGCGACGAGAAGGGCGCGATCCAGCCGCTCGACGTCAAGGTTGGCGACCGCATCCTGTTCGGCAAGTGGTCCGGCACCGAGATCAAGCTTGAAGGCTCGGATTACCTGATCATGAAGGAATCCGACGTCATGGGCGTCATCGAGGCCGAAGCCGCGGCAAAGATTGCCGCCTGAGCGTAACAAGGGAAAACGAAAATGGCTGCCAAGGAAGTCAAGTTTAACGTCGAAGCGCGCGACAAGATGCTGCGCGGTGTCGACATTCTCGCCAATGCCGTAAAGGTCACCCTCGGTCCGAAAGGCCGCAATGTCGTGATCGACAAGTCGTTCGGCGCACCCCGGATCACCAAGGACGGCGTCACCGTCGCCAAGGAAATCGAACTCGCCGACAAGTTCGAGAACATGGGCGCGCAGATGGTGCGCGAAGTCGCCTCCAAGACCAACGATCTCGCCGGCGACGGTACCACCACCGCGACCGTTCTCGCCCAGGCGATCGTCCGCGAGGGCGCCAAGGCCGTCGCATCCGGCATGAACCCGATGGACCTCAAGCGCGGAATCGACAAGGCGGTAGACGCCGTCGTCGCCGAACTGAAGGCCAATGCCCGCAAGGTCTCCCAGAACTCCGAAATTGCCCAGGTCGGCACCATTTCCGCCAATGGCGACGCCGAGATCGGCAAGTTCCTCTCCGAGGCGATGGAAAAAGTCGGCAATGAAGGCGTCATCACCGTCGAGGAAGCCAAGACGGCCGAGACCGAACTCGAAGTCGTCGAAGGCATGCAGTTCGATCGCGGCTACCTGTCGCCCTATTTCGTCACCAACCAGGAGAAGATGCGCGTCGAGCTCGACGATCCCTACATCCTGCTGCACGAAAAGAAGCTGTCCAACCTTCAGGCCATGCTCCCCGTTCTCGAGGCCGTGGTCCAGTCCGGCAAGCCGCTTCTGATCATCGCCGAGGACGTCGAGGGCGAGGCGCTCGCGACGCTCGTCGTCAACAAGCTGCGCGGCGGCTTGAAGATCGCTGCTGTCAAGGCGCCCGGCTTCGGCGACCGCCGCAAGGCCATGCTCCAGGACATCGCCATCCTCACCAACGGCACCTACATCTCCGAGGATCTCGGCGTGAAGCTCGAGAATGTCACGCTCGACATGCTCGGCAAGGCCAAGAAAGTTGTCATCGAGAAGGAAAACACCACCATCGTCGATGGCGCCGGTGAGAAGTCCGAGATCGAAGGCCGTGTCAACCAGATCAAGGCCCAGATCGAGGAAACCACCTCCGACTACGACCGCGAGAAGCTGCAGGAGCGCCTCGCCAAGCTCGCCGGCGGCGTTGCGGTCATCCGCGTCGGCGGTGCGACCGAGGTCGAGGTGAAGGAGAAGAAGGATCGCGTCGACGATGCGCTGCACGCAACCCGTGCGGCCGTCGAGGAAGGCATCCTGCCGGGTGGCGGCACCGCGCTGATGCGCGCCGTCAAGGCGCTCGACAGCATCGAGACCGCCAACCACGACCAGGAAGTCGGCGTGAACATCATTCGCCGCGCCATCGAGGCCCCGATGCGCCAGATCGCCACCAATGCCGGGGCGGAAGGCTCCGTCATCGTCGGCAAGGTGCGCGAGAAGGCCGACTTCTCCTGGGGCTGGAACGCCCAGACGGACACCTTCGAGGATCTGTTCGCGTCCGGCGTGATCGACCCGCTCAAGGTCGTGCGCACCGCTCTTCAGGACGCGGCCTCCGTCGCCGGCCTGCTGATCACCACCGAGGCCATGGTCGCCGAACTGCCGAAGAAGGAAGCCCCGATGCCGGCCATGCCGGGCGGCGGAATGGACTTCTGATCCGGCCGAACAGCCTCTGACTGACTATCGACCCGCGGGAACCTTCCCGCGGGTTTTTTGTTGCACTGCGGTAGACTCGCTCTAACTCAGGGGCAACAATGAGTCTCCCGTGCCCTTTGCGGCGCGGCCATGTCCCGGCAAGCCGTGTAAGGATTGATGCCCGAAGAGATCGTCGAAACCGCCGAAGAGGCCATTGTGGACACCTATATGCTGGCGTCCCTCTGGGCATGGCCGCTCATCCTGCTCGCGATTGCGATCCTCGTCGGCTGGGCTGTCCATGCGGTCCTGTGGCGGGCTCTGGGGCGCATGTTGCGCCGCAGTTCATGGTGGCGTCAGGCGCTTGCCCGCGCCCGCAATCCGGCCCGCCTCGCCATAATCCTGCTCGCCGTGTCGGTGGGCGTCTCCGCCTCCGGCTTGCCGATGGAGTTTCAGGACGCGGTCGCTCGCACCATTTCGGTCATCATGATCGGCCTGCTCGGCTGGACCGCGATCCTCCTGACCAATCTCTTCACCGACCGTCTGATGCGCGGCCACCGTCTCGAAACCGAGGACGGCGAGGACAATGTGCGCGCCCGCAAGGTCGTCACCCAGATCCGCGTGCTGCGGCGCACTGCCAACATTCTGATCTTCCTCGTCGCCGCCTCCTTCGTGCTGCTCACCTTCGACGGCGTGCGCCAGTATGGCGTCAGCCTTTTCGCCTCCGCCGGTGTCGCCGGCCTCGCCGTCGGCTTCGCAGCCCGCCCGGTCCTCGCCAACCTGATCGCCGGCGTGCAGATCGCGCTCCCCCAGCCGATCCGGCTGGAGGATGTGGTCATCGTCGAGGGCGAGTGGGGCTGGATCGAGGAGATCGGCGCCACCTATGTCGTGGTGCGTATCTGGGACTGGCGGCGCATGGTCGTGCCGCTATCCTATTTCATCGAGAAACCCTTCGAGAACTGGACCCGCGAGGGCACATCGATCATCGGTGCGGTGACATGGCATGTCGACTATTCGGTGCCGGTCGAAACCCTGCGCCGGAAACTGGTGGAACTTATAGAGGCCTCGTCTCTCTGGGATGGTCAGGTGGCCAAGATGCACATGACCGACGCCAACGAAAAGACCATCGTCATTCGCGGTATCATGAGCGCGCGCAACTCCATCGCCGCATGGGAGCTGCGCTGCGAGGTCCGCGAAAAACTGATCGCATGGCTGCAAGCCGAGTATCCGAAGGCCCTGCCGCGCTTCCGCGCCGAACTGACCCGCATAGACGGCAAGCTCGAGGAAGCGCCGGCAGCCTGAAAGCTACTTGCCCATCTGCTTCTTCAGCGCCGCGCAATGGTCGATGTCGTTGGCCCTGGCTGTGAACATCACGAAATCGAAGGGCAGCGCGGTCTCGCCCTCATCGGGATAGTCGGAAAACTCCGTCGCGCCATCACGCACTTCCATCAGTCCGATCGAGACAACGTATCGGCCCGGCTCCCGCGCCGCCAGCACGAAGGGCACGCCGCGATCCTTGCGCGCATGGCCCGACCCCGAGATCAGCACCGCGCCGTCCTCGACGCCATAGTCCAGCATGGCCGTGGCCATCGCCGTGTCGCGCGCCTGCTGCACCTTGATCATCGGGCCGATCGCCTCGTCCGGCAGCAGGTCGCAATGCGAAATCCGCAGTTCCTCGGCAAGGTTTTCGCGCATCGCGTCGGAATAGGCGGCGGCGGGCTCGAATGGCCGCTCGCCCTTGCCGATGGCGCGGATCGTCTCGCGGTCGAGATCTCCGGCATAAAGCGAAAGATGCGCCGCCAGCGCCGCTTCGGCGATCGGCTGATAGGTGGACCAGTTGGGCCAGCCGCGCTCCTCCCATTTCAGCCGCTGGCCGAGCCCCGCGACATCGCGTGATCCCTCCGCCTCGAAATCATCCAGTTCGCTCTGCAGGCCGCGTGGTACCATCTCGAAGACAACAGCCGGCTGGCGGCCGGCTTCCGTCATCGCGCGGATCAGCCGCGCCTGAATCGCGTGATGCTCCGGATTGTCGTGGATCTCGCCAATCAGCACATAATCGGCGGCGCGCACGGCTTCCTCGACTGTTTCGTCGGCAACTGCCTCGCCCGTCCCGCTCCATACCGTCCCGATCAGCGGATTGTCGGCGGCTCGGACCGCCGGCAGCGGCAGGGGCAGCAGTGCGGCAAGCGCCAGCGCGGCGATCCTCATCATCGTCCTCAATCTCTCCGTTTGCGGTTAACTTGGCGCGAACCGCAGCGCGGACAAGCCGGCGGGTCGTTTCGTCACAGCGCTGCTCCGACGGCCGGTCTGCCCAGTTCCTCGGCCAGCAGGTCGAATACCATACGCACCCGCCGACTGGTGTTGAGTTCGCGATGCGCCGTCAGCCAGATCGGGAATTCCATCGGCGTGAAATCCTTGAGCACGCGCCGCACGCCGGGCTCGCGGTCGCCGATGGCCTCGGGCACGATGCCGATGGCAACCCCCGCCTTCACCAGCTCCCAATGCACCAGGTGGTTGCCGGTCAGCACCGGAAAGTTCTTCTGCGTCAGCGAGAGGCCGAGCCGGTTCAGACCGTCGACCATCACCGATGTCGTGTCGAACCCGATGAAATCCGCCGCCGAAAGCTCCTCCGGCGTCACCGGATTGCCGATCCGCTCCAGATAGCTCTCCGCCGCATAGAGCCGCGCGAGATCGTCGCCGACCTTCTTCGCGATCAGGTCCGGCTGGGTCGGCCGGAACGAGCGGATGGCGATATCCGCCTCGCGCCGCTTCAGGTCGATCGCCGCGTTCGAGGCGACGATCTCCACCTCGATCCCCGGCTGCTCGCGCCTCAGCCGCGCGACGATCGGCGGCAGCAGATAGGCCGAATAGATTTCGCTTGCGGTGATGCAGATGGTGCCTTCGATCGACTGCGCCTGCCCGGAAGCCGTCAGCGAGACGCGTCCCGCCGCCTCGCCCATGGCGCGCACATGGTCGAGCAGTTCCAGCCCTGCCGGCGTCAGCGTCAGTCCGCGTCCGGCGCGCTCGAACAGCACCACGCCGAGTTCCTCTTCCAGCGCGTCGACCTGCCGGCCGAGCGTTGGCTGCGCCATGCCGAGCGCCCGCGCCGCCGCCGACAGCGATCCCTCCTCGGCCGTGACGAGGAAGGCGCGCGCCCGGTTCCAGTCGAATTTCACCGATCGCCAATCCATGCGAAAACGCATATCAGAAGACGATTTTTGGTCAATTCACTCTGCGGATATGCATGAATATATCGCCTCCATCGCAAACTTCGGATAGGAACGAAACGATGAGAGCCGCAATTACAGACAGCTACGGCGACGCCGATGTCCTGAGCATTGCCGAGATCGACCGCCCCGAACCGGGCGACGACGAGATCCTGGTCAAGGTCTTCGCCGCCCCCGTCACCACGGCGGACTGGCGGCTGCGCGCCGCGGCCTTTCCGGGCATCATGGCGCTGCCCGGCCGGTTGATGATGGGTCTTACCCGCCCGAAAAATCCCGTGCTGGGCCTGGCCTTTGCCGGCCGTGTCGTCGCGCGCGGCTCTGATGTCAGCCGCTTCAGGCTCGGCGATCCGGTCTTTGGCTTTTCAGGCGCCGGAGCCCATGCCGAATACCTGACCGTAAAGGCCGATGGCCCGGTCGCTCTTAAACCGAAAGCAATCACTTACGAAAAAGCGGCAGCCGTCCCCTTCGGCGGCGTCTCCGCACTTGTCTTCCTGCGTGATTTCGCCGGCGTGAAGCCGGGCCAAAAATTGCTGATCAATGGCGCATCGGGCGGCGTCGGCGCCTATGCTGTCCAGCTCGCGAAGATCATGGGCGCGGAGGTGACCGGCGTCGCGGGGACGGACAATCTCGATCTCGTCCGAGCGCTCGGGGCCGACCGTGTGATCGACTATCGCAAGCAGGATGTCTCCGCATCCGGCGACCTGTACGACGTCGTCCTCGATACGGTCGGCAAGCTGCCTTACACCAAGGCGCGGCGCATCCTGAAGAAGACCGGCCGCTACGTGCCGCTGGAATTCGCCGGTCGCGAGATTCTTCAGGCGCTCCTCGCCGGATTGACCGGCGGGCCAAAGATCGTGCTCGCGGTCTCGGGCGACAAGCGGGAGGACATTGAGCATCTCGCACGGCTCTTGGAGACCGGCGAATTGCGCGGCATCGTCGATAGCACCTATCCGCTCGCAGATATCGCCGCCGCCCATCGCCGCGTCGAAACCCGCCATGCCAAAGGCGCCGTCATCGTCACGATGGAAGACCGGGAGCCGTCGCCGGATCAGTGAGGCATCTCTCCGCGCGCCAGCGCGAAATGATGCTCCTGGTGATGCATGCCGACCGTCATCAACCCGATGAAACCGAGCGCGCGGATGCGGATCTCGTCTCCGGTCGCCGTCAACATCGCGCCGTCCTCGGTCTCGGCGGCCTCGAGGCTCCAACCCTCGACGCCGTCCATCGTTGCCGCATGGGCGAGTGTCATGGCGCGAATGGAGGCCTGCACGCCCGGATCGTCCGACGTGACCGTGAACCGCGCGCCGCCCGGAATGTCCTCCGCCGCCACCTTTGCGCGCAGCGTGACATTGTCCATGTCGATGAGATGCTGCCGAAGCGCCTCGATATTCACCTTCGTCCAGTCCGTGCCGGGGTTCTCGAAAAGCGCGGCGACGATCTCCTGGATCGCGGCGAAAGCGGCTTGTCCGCCTTCCGTGATGGCCGGCGCGGGTGCGCCATGCTGCATCATGGCCGAATGGTCCATGCCGGAATGCGCGCCCTCCATCATGCCCTCATGACTGTCCGAAGCACTTGAAAAAACGGTGCCGGCAAGAAGGAACGAGGCGGCGAGAAAGAGGGGAAGGGATTTCATCGGGGGCTCCTGACACAACAGTGATTGCCCTATCCGTGACATGAAGCGGGCGCGCCGCGTATGATAGCGATCATGTTCGCTTCGCTTGACGACCTGTTTTCCGGATCGATCCCGCGCACGCTCTCCGGGGGCGAGAGCCTGTTTCTCACCGGCGACGCGGTTGCTTTCATCTACCGGGTTCGCGCCGGGCGGATCGCCCTGAACCGCACCACGCCGCAGGGCGCCGTGCTGCTGCTGCAAACCGCGAGGTCTGGCGATGTGCTGGCCGAGGCGTCTGCCTATTCCGCGCACTATCATTGCGACGCGACGGCGCTCGAACCTTGTACGGTCGAGGCGGTGTCGAAGGCGGATTTTGCGCGGGCGCTGGCCGCGAACCGGGATCTCGCCGAGGCGTGGGAAAATCGTCTTGCCCATGCAGTGCAGGAAGCGCGCCTGAAATCGGAGATACGCACGCTGAGGACCGTCGCGGAACGGCTCGATGCATGGTTGTCGGCAAAGGACAGCGTTCTTCCGCCGAAGGGGCGGTGGCAGGAATTGGCAAGCGAGCTCGGCGTCAGCCGCGAAACCCTCTACCGGGAACTTGCCCGGCGCAAGCCGTCAGTCGGTTCCGGCCGCATGGATTGAACGGTTGGCTCCATCCGGCCGGGCAGGGGAAACGGGTCCCATCTTCACCGTAAGGCCGACCAGGGCCATAAGGCCGTGAGGCGTGGCTGGAACGGGCTGAGCCGTGCCTGCACCATATCGTCCGCAAGCGGATGGAAGGGAGGCAGGTCGGCCAGGTCTCTTTGCGACATGGCGCGGATGTCCCGCGGCCCGGATGGGCCGGCTTTCCTTAGGAAGTGCATCTTCATCTCCAATGAGTAAGTGAATACTAACATAAAGTCCGGCGCCATTCATTGGCACCGGACGCGGGGCATTGCAGGTCATCCGACCATCCGCAGCATCGGGGCCGCGGCGATCCGGCGTTTGAACATGCCGCGCGGGTCGTATTTGCGCTGGAGGGCACGCAGCCGCGCCAGCGCTTCCGGCGCATAGCACCGCTCCAGCTTGCCGCCGACATCGAGATCCGCTTCGCCGACATAGTGACCGAGCGAGATCGGCGCGATCGCGGCGCTTGTGTCGCGCAGCCAGTCGAAATTCGCCGCGTCCGCATCCTCGTCCGGCCAGATGGCATAGGTCGAGGAAAAGGCCGGTCCGGCCATCGAAAAGGCGCCGTCAGGCATCGCCCGCCCGTCCATCGGCGGCAGCACGACGCCGATCGCATAGGAACGCGGCGAGGGCGCTTCCTTCACCGCATTCGCCAGCCGCGTCAGCAATCCCGACGGGTCGGCCGACCAGTTGGTGTCGACCGCATAGCGATGGCCTTCGGGGTAGCTTTGCCCGACAATCAGGTAGAGCACCTCGAACGTCGTATCGAAGCCGAGCTGGACATCCAGCGCACCTTCCGGCGCGCCGTCGGCGATCAGCGCCAGCGTCGCCGCCGCTTCCTCTTCCGTGTCGGCGAAGATCGTCGCGATCCCGGTCACTGTCTTCGACGCGACGCCGGCAAGCGGCTCCGGCGCCGACGACATCATTGCGGTGAACTCGACATTGCGCGGCACGATCGGCATCGTCCGGCTGATCCAGCTTTCGACCGCGTCGATCTCCTCGATCGCATAGGTCCACACGCTGGTGCGGATGGCGCGCGGCAGGTCGAAGACCCGGATGCGGTATTCGGTGACCACGCCGAAAAATTCCGGCCCCGCGCCGCGAACGGCCCAGAAGATGTCCGGGTTCTCGGTCTCGCTCGCCTCGATCAGCGATCCGTCGGCGAGCACCACCTGGACGCCGATGACATTGTGGCAGGCGATACCCCATTCACCGGCATTCCAGCCGAAGCCGCCGCCGAGGAGATAGCCCGAAAGCGGCACGCTCGTGCAATGGCCGGTCGGGAAGGCAAGGCCGACATCGCCGAGCGCGGCGGCCAGCTTGCCATTGGTGACGGTCGGCTGGGCGCGGGCGGTCTTCGCTTCGACGTCGATCTCCAGCGCGTTCATCTCCGACAGGTCGATCACCACACAATCCTGCAATGCAATGCCGGAGAACTGGTGGCCGCCGCCGCGCGGCGACACCCGCCGGCCGGTCGATGCGGCGAATTTCACCGCCGCCTGCACATCCGCGGCGTCCTTCGCCTTGATGATGATTTCCGGGTAGCGATAGGGCTTGCGGCCGTTCCAGATGAGATCCTGTCGCACCGAGTCATATTCGGGGTTCATCTGGGTGGTGACGGTGCCGCGCACCGTTTTGATGAGTGTTTCGTAGTTCACTTTATTATCCTCGTCTTGACGGATCCGGCCTTACTGGCCGTGTGCGTGCTGGTGATGCGCGCAGGTGATTTCGGGGTTGAAGGGCATCAGCTGGCCGGCCGGGTTGTTCACGAACCAGACATGCTGGTCGTAATGCGGCTCGAAACCATGCGCCTCGTCGGCGGGCGTATTCGGGTCGTCAGCCATGTAGTCCCAGGCGCGGCCCATCGACATCGGGCCTTCTTCATTGCCGGCGTCCTTCCAGGCCTTCTCGAAGACGACGTTCTCCGCGCCGACGAGCTTCATCGATCCGTCGGCCTGCGGCTCGTAGAGAAGGACAGAAGGCTTCAGGAAATCGGTGTTGAGACCGGTTCCGTAGACACGCGGCGCGACCGCGGTGACCCCGATGACGTCCGGACGCATGTAGTGGACGCCCATCGCGCCCCATTCCGCCGGAAGGCCTTCCGCCTTGGCGTCGACGCAATGGCCGGACGGGTCGGGAATATAGCCCTCGGCAAGCGCGACATTGACATCCTCGAAGCGGGCGGTTGCTTGCTTGATCGCCTCGATCTGCGTTTCGACGCGCTGGTCTAGCGCCTTCGCCTTCGGCGTGCCGACGGTGATGACGGTGATGACGGTGGTTACGATCATGATATGGGCGAGCGGTACCGCCCGCCAGTAATTGGCGTTGTTCACTGTAGTGATCCTGTTTTTACGGTGTTGATACGAAGGCGCCACGGCCCGTCGCGGGGCCGGCGTCGTCGTCGGCGGAAATAATCCGAACTGCTTTGGCGCGCTCGCTAAATGCTGCTGCACCAAACCGTAAAAGAATGCTAAAGGAATACTCACGGCCGCTTTGCCGTCTTTCGGAACTGAAAATATCGACCGACCGCGTTACGAGCCATGCCACGCGCACCCGAACCCCTTACGCCCGAATTCGACATCGCAGCACGGCAGGCGGCGCAGGATGATGGTGTCCTGACGCCTGATCTTGAGGATCACATACAAAGCGGCATCAGCGTCGTCATCGGCGTTGCCGGCCCGGGCATGGCGCCAGTGGCCACTGTCGGCTGCGGCTGCCGTGTGCTTCCCAATGGCCGCCTCCGCATCCTGTTGATGCGCGCAGGCAACGAGACACTGCTCGACATGGTCGCCCGCGGCGCCGGCATCGCCGCGACATTCTCCAGGCCGATCAACCATCGCTCCATCCAGGTGAAAGGCATGCTTGCCGATATCGCCGAGCCGACGCCGGACGACCGCGCGCTGGCCGCCCGCCAGCATGACGGGCTGAGACGCGACCTGATTGGCATCAACTACCCGCCGGCCTTCGCGGCTGCCTATTGCGCGGTCAACGAGGCCGATCTCGTCGCCGTCGACATGACGCCGGACGCCGCCTTCGTGCAGACCCCGGGGCCGAATGCGGGCGCGGAGCTGAAACGATGATGCCCGACGGCCTTCCCCTGTCCCTGCCGCTGATCCGCAACTGTCTGGAGGGTATCGTCCCCTCTGTACTGGCGACCGCCGATCCCGCCGGCATGCCGAATGTCTCGATGATCTCGCATGTCCAGTATGTCGATCCCGAACATGTCGCGCTGTCCTACCAGTTCTTCAACAAGACGCGCCGCAATCTGCTTGCGACTCGCCTTGCCTCTGTCGCCGTGGTCGATCCCGACACGGACGCCCAGTACCGCCTCGCCATCGAATATGTGGAAACCCAGACTTCCGGCCCGCTTTATGAGGTCATGAAGGCCAAGCTGGCCGGCATCGCCTCGCATGCCGGCATGCAGAGTGTTTTTCGTCTCCTCGGATCCGACGTCTTTCGCGTCCGCTCGATCGAGGTGATGCCCTCGCGCGTCGTGCCGCAGCGCCTCGGCTGTAACCTGCTGTCTGCGGCGCGCCGCACTTGCGACCAGATCGGCGCCACCCGCGATCTCGGCGACCTGTTCGACGCCGTGCTCGCCGGCATGCAGCAGCATTTCGGCATAGAGCACGCTATGATCATGATGCATGACCAGGTCGAGGGCCGGCTCTACACCGTTGCCTCGCGCGGTTACCCGGTATCCGGAATCGGTTCCGAGGTTCATCTCGGCGAGGGCGTCATCGGGGTGGCCGCCCAGCAGGGCGTGCCAATCCGCATCGGCCACATGGCGTCGGAATATTCCTATGGCGCCGCCGTCCTCGATTCCGCCCGCGCCGCCGGTCTGGACTGGCCGGGCGATACCGCTATTCCCTATCCGGGTCTCGACGCGCCGCAAAGCCAGATCGCCATGCCGATCGTCCGTTGCGGAAAGACCATCGGCGTACTGTTTGCCGAAAGCCCTGAGCCGAACCAGTTCGGCTACGACGAGGAAGACGCCCTGTCGCTTGTCGCCGGCCAGTTGTCGGCGCTGATCGCGGTTCTTCAGGAAGAGGAGGAGACGGAGCCTGCGCAAGTGCCCGTCGTTCCCGATGCGGGCGAAGGCCGCGAAATCCGCATGCGCCATTACGCCGCCGACAACACCGTCTTTGTCGGCCACGATTACCTCATCAAGGGTGTGGCGGGAGCGATCCTCTGGAAGATCGCCGGCGAGCATGCCGCCAGCGGTCGTGTGGAATTCACCAACCGCGAACTGCGCCTCGATCCCGCTTTGCGCCTGCCGGAATACGCCGAGAACCTGGAGGCACGCCTTGTGCTCCTGCAGCGCCGCCTCGCCGAGCGCGAAGCCGGCATCCGCATCGACAAATGCGGCCGTGGTCGCTTCCGCCTGGTCGTCGACGGCCCCCTGGCGCTCGAGGACGTCTGACGAAGAAAAAACCCGGACGCCGACGTGAGCGCGGCGTCCGGGCTTCCGCTTCCGCGAGGCGCATGACCCGCGGAAGCTTCGGGAAGGTCGGGCTCAGGCCATCCCGGCGAAGATGTCCTTCTTGACGATGGCGTGCACGCCCCAGTTGCCGTCGACGACCTGGGTGATGCCGAAATCGACGCCGATAGACATCAGCGAGATCGCCTCGTCCTCGGTCAGCCCCTTCGTCGTCATCAGGAAGTGCCGCATTTTGCGGAAGGCGTCGCGCATGGCGAGGTCGATCGAGGATTTCGAATAGATCTCGCTCTGCGCGTTCGGGCCGAGCTCCTCCAGATAGTTGGAGAAGGAGAAGCCGTGCACCAGCCAGTCCGACTGCGTCTCCAGCATCGGATAGTTGAGCTCTTCCAGCGGCGTGCCGGCGAGGTCGGCCTTCTTGTGCACGATCAGCTGGAACGTGCCGGTCAGCGAGCATTCGATCGCGGTGCCGCACAATTCGCTGTCGCCCTGGCTGGCATGCGGGTCGCCGACCGACAGCAGCGCGCCGTCGACGGAGACCGGATAGTACATTGTCGCGCCCTTGCCGATGCGCCAGTTGTCGATATTGCCGCCGGTGTAGTTCGGCGGGATCGTGTCGACGAAGTCGGCTTCGGCCGGCGCGAGGCCCAGCGTGCCGAAATGCGGCCGGATCGGCAGGCGCACGCCCTTAAGCGCGTCGTAGTTCCGGCTGGTCAGCGAATGGTCGACGGGCACGCCCGGATAGTCGATCACCGCATGCGTCACGCCGAACGGGTCGGTCTGCGGCACCCATTTGAAGTTGTAGACGGCCTCCGCCCAGCTCTTGTTGCCGGCCGTGTCGACCTCGTAGATCGTCACCACCTCGCGCTTCTCGCCGCCGAGCAGGTCGTTATACTGGAAACCCCAGTTGGCCGCCGCGTTGGAACCGTAGGACTTGCCGGCAAATTTCGGATTGCCGGACGGCCTGGGCACGCAGTCGAGGATGCGCACTTCGAGGATGTCGCCGGGCTCTGCGCCGCGCACATAGACCGGGCCGGTCATGATATGCACGCCCTGGCCTTCGCCCGAACCCTTCTTGTAGACGGCCGGGTCGGTCGGGCCCGCGCCGCGCCGGTCGACGCCCTTCTTGTCCTTCGTCCAGAGGTACACGCTCTCGGCGCCCTCGTCGCCTTCGACCATGCGCTCCATGTCGTCGCCGGCATGGTGGGTCAGCGTCTCGATAGTGATGATGTCCCCGCTGTCGACTTCCACCCGCGGCGCCAGCTTCTTGGAGAAGTAGCCCCAATGCACGGTCTGGTCATTGGCCGGCAGATAGTGGAAGGCCCGCTGTTCGGGCTGCCGCGCCGCGGTCGCCTCTGCCAGCGCCGGCGTCACCAGCGAAAGCCCGCCGGCAGCGCCCAGCGCGCCGAGGCCGCCGGCTGCGAACAGGCTGCTCCTGAGGAAGCCGCGTCGTTCGACATTCAGGTCTTCACGGAACTTCTGGTAATGTTCTTCGAAATGCGGACAATTGACGTCGTCGCCTTTGCACATGCTGTTTTTTCCTTCGTTTTGGGAGGTGGAAACACCGCCGATTATTCGGGCGGCTGTCGCTTCTGGCAATCGGGTGCCCAAGCGTCAGGACGGCCGAAATCGACCCTTCGCAACCGTCGTCATGAAGAAGAAAGAATAACAAAAACAGATAGATAAATGTCGCGCGGTGGTGGCATTACAGCCTCCCGTCGGCCCCCGCCTGTAGCCGAATAGTCATGAGATTGTTCGCCCCGGTGCAAAGATTTCGCCGCCGGTCTCGCTATGATGTTTTTGCCCGGTTAAGGTCTTGGGCGAGGTGTGCCGAAAGCAGCCTTCGCCGCCGCCGTAGGCCGCGCAGGAGCAGGATGCCGTGCCATGATCGACAATCCGCCCACCGTTGACAGCCTGCCTCTCGTCATGCGCGGCGAAGCCTGGCAATCCCGGCTCGCGCAGATGTGCCTGAAGTCCGAATTCTTCGGCGACCGACAGGTCTCCGACGGTAGCATCGACATCCGCTTGTCCTCGTCCGGCGCCCGGCTCGCCCGCATCGTCGGCGAACGCCAGACACTGCTGCCCGCCGAGACTGGCACCCGCGATGCGCCGGTCATGCTGATCCTCGTCCTCAAGGGCCGCGCTACGCTCGCCTGCGGCCCGCGCGCCACCGATCTCGCCGATGACGATCTCGCGGTTATGGGCATGGACATGCCCTGGCGCCTGCATTGGCGCAGCGATTACGACGTGATCCTTCTTCAATTGCCGCGTGCCCCGTTGGCGACACGGCTCGGCCGCTCCGGACTGGACGCCCCGGTCGTGCTCGGCCGCACCTTTGCCGCGCTCGCCGCCCGGCCTGTGTTGCGCATGCTCGCCGGCAGTGTCGGCCAGCTCGAACAGGCGGATATCACCGCCGGCGAACTCGCGGTGACCGAACTCGTCGCCAGCGCCCTGCTGGTGGAATCGCGCGCGCCCAACGGCCCGATGACCGAGGTGCAGACCGCGCATTTTCGCCGGGTCGCCGCGGCAATCGACGCGAACCTCTCCGATCCCGACCTGACGCCCGCCGATATTGCCCGCAAGGAGGGCATGTCGGTTCGCTATCTTCAGCGCCTGTTCCAGCTGCGCGATGACTCCTTCTCCGGCTATCTGCGCCACCAGCGTCTCGAGCGCTGCCGCGCCGATTTAATCGATCCGAACCACGCCTCCGAGAGCATCGCCGCCATCGGCCTGCGCTGGGGCTTTCGCGATCAGGCCTATTTCAGCCGCGCCTTCTCCGCCGCCTATGACATGAGCCCGACGGATCTGCGCCGCTCGGTGGCGGGCGGCGAGGACAGCTATTCCAAGCGCGGCCTGCCGCCGGACCATGCCGGCAAGCGCGATGCGAAACAGGCAGGCGCGGTCAAGGCGCTGACCGCGCAGGCCCCGGCCGAACAGGGCGCGGTCGCCGTCAGCCCGGATCACTACCATCTGCCGGCCAACGCCCAGACGGTCCATTGGGGCTATATGAGCCGCACACTGCCGCCGGCACTATTCGTCGAGCCCGGCGCGACCATCACCATCGAGACGCTCACCCAGCACGCCGGAGACGACTGGGACCGCATGGTCGCCGGCGATCCCGGCGCCGAGAGCGTCTTCGCCTGGACACCAGACCACAAAGGCGTCGAACGCCGTGGCGCCGGCCCGATGAACGCCTCTGTTTTCGGCCGCGGCGCGGGAGAGGGCTTCGGCGTCCATATCTGCACCGGCCCGATCCATGTCCGCGGCGCTGAATCGGGTGACATTCTCGAGGTCGAGTTCCTCGACATCGCACCGCGCCCGAGCGGCAACCCCGCTTATGCCGGCAAGGCCTTCGCCTCCAATGCGTCCGCCTGGTGGGGCTACCAGTACAACGATCTTCTCGATCATCCCGAACGCCGCGAGACGATCACCATTTTCGAGATCGATCTCGACAATCCCGACGTCGCCCGCCCGCTCTACAATTTCCGCTGGACGCCGCAGACGGACCCCTACGGAACGCTGCACAAGACGATGGATTATCCGGGCGTTCCCGTCGATCACGGCTCGATCGAGAAGAACCCGGCTGCGCTGGCTGGCGTCGAGATCCCCGTGCGCATGCATTTCGGCTTCATCGGCGTCGCACCGCGCGAGGCCGATGTGGTCGACTCCATCCCGCCCGGTTACTTCGGCGGCAATATCGACAATTGGCGCGCCGGCAAGGGCTCGCGTATCTACCTGCCGGTTTCCGTCGACGGCGCGTTACTGTCCATCGGCGACGGCCATTTCGCCCAGTCCGACGGCGAGATCAACGGTACCGGGCTTGAATGCTCGCTGACCGCCGACATCCGCATCCGCCTGCACAAGGCCGGGGCCGAAATGCCGGTCAGTCTGGACGGATTGAAGACGCCGCTCATCGAGACGCCCGACGAATGGGTCATCCAGAGCTTTTCCTTCCCGAACTATCTGCGCGATCTTGGCAAGAACGCCCAGGCGGAAGTCTATCAGCGGTCCACCGTCGACCTCGCGCTCCGAAGCGCCTTCCGCCAGACGCGGCGCTTCCTGATGGACACCTACGATCTGGAGGAAGACGAGGCGCTGGCGCTGATGTCGCTTGCTGCCGATTTCGGCGTCACCCAGGTCGCCGACGGAAATTTCGGCGTCCACGCGACCATCCGCAAATCCGTATTCAGGAACCGTCCGCCGCGCCGCTGACTTGTGCCCGCGCACGATACGCCTTCGTGAATTGACCTTCCCCGCACTGGAACGTTTAGGTTCCTTATCTCCATTGTGAAGGGAGCCGGTTCATGCGCGGTCTCGCCAATCAGCCTGAATTCGGAGTGGCGGTCTTTTCCTTCCTCCTGCATTTCGTCTGGGAATATCTGCAGGCGCCGACCTATGCAGGCATGGCCGAACTGCCACATTGGGAGGGCGTGAAGCTCTGCACCGCGGCGACCTTCGGCGATGTCGGTTTCGCGCTGACCGCCTTCTGGATCGCCAGCGCGACGGCCCGCTCGCGATACTGGTTCGTCGCGCCGAGGCCGCTGCACATGTTGGTCTATCTCGCCGTCGGCGTCGCCCTGACGGTGGGCTTCGAATACTACTACACGCAGGTCAGCATGCGCTGGAGCTATTCGGAGCTGATGCCGCTCGTTCCGCCTTTCGGCACCGGCCTGAGTCCGCTGCTGCAATGGCTGGTGATCCCGCCGCTCGTGCTCTGGTTCACGGCGAGGCAGTTGCCGGACAGGAAAACGCGCGGACGTGGTTGACCGTCTGCGGGCGCCCCTGTCCGGGCGGCCATCCGCAATCGTCTGCCTGCGTCCGCAAGCCTCTGGACATTTCCCCTGTCTGTCCTCCACATTCTCCTCAACGCATCTTTGGGAGGAGAAGCATGCACGGACTGATGCAGGAATGGCCGCTCGTCTGCCACAAGATTATCGATCACGCCGCAAGGCAGCACCCGAACCGCGAGGTCGTGTCGCGCTCCGTCGAGGGGCCGATCGTGCGCACCACCTATGCGGGCGTGCGCGACAACGCCAGGAAGATCGCCCAGCTTCTGGCGCGCGAGGGTTTCCAGCCTGGTGACCGCATCGCCACGCTCGCATGGAACACCGGCCGCCATCTCGAGGCCTGGTTCGGCATCATGGGCATGGGCGGCGTCTATCACACGCTCAATCCGCGCCTGTTCCCCGAGCAGATCGCCTGGATCATGAACCACGCCTCCGACCGGGCCATCTTCACCGATCTGACCTTCATGCCGCTGGTCGAAAAGCTCGTCCCTTCGGTCGAATCCCTGCGCAAGGTCATCGTCATGACCGACGCCGCCCACATGCCCGAGACCGCGCTGCCCAATGTCGTTTCCTACGAGGAATGGCTGGACGAGGCCGACGGCGATTTCGAATGGGCCGATGTTGGCGAGGATGCCGCCTGCGGCATGTGCTACACCTCGGGCACGACCGGCGATCCCAAGGGCGTCCTCTATTCGCACCGGTCCAACGTTCTGCACGCCATGATGGCCGCCATGCCCGACGCCATGGGTGTCGGTTCGAAGGACGTCATTCTGCCCGTCGTTCCGATGTTCCACGCCAATGCCTGGGGCCTCGGCCAGACCTGCCCGATGATCGGCGCCAAGATGGTCATGCCGGGCGGCAAGATGGACGGCGAATCCATTTACGAATTGCTGGATACCGAGAAGGTCACCTTCACGGCAGCCGTGCCCACGGTCTGGCTGATGCTGCTGCAATATCTCGAACAGAACGACAAGAAGCTTCCCTATCTCAAGAAGGTCGTCATCGGCGGCGCCGCCTGCCCGCGCGCCATCACCGAGAAGTTCGAGAAGAATTACGGCGTCGAGGTCATTCATGCCTGGGGGATGACCGAGATGAGCCCGCTCGGCTCGCTCTGCACCATGAAGCCCCAGCATGCCGGCAAGACCGGCGACGCCCTTCTCGACATCAAGCAGAAACAGGGCACCGCCCCCTTCGGCGTCGAGATGATCGTCACCGATGACGACGGCAAGGAACTGCCATGGGACGGCAAGACCTTCGGCCGTCTGAAGGTGCGCGGCCCGGCCGTCGCCTCGTCCTATTACGGCGGTGATGGCGCCGAACAGTTCGACGAGGATGGCTGGTTCGACACCGGCGACGTCGCCCATATCGACCCCGACGGCTATATGCAGATCACGGACCGTTCCAAGGACGTCATCAAGTCCGGCGGCGAGTGGATCTCCTCGATCGAGCTGGAAAACCTCGCCGTCGGCCATCGGGACCTCGCCGAGGCCGCCGTCATCGGCTTGCCCCACGAGAAATGGGGAGAGCGCCCGCTTCTCGTCGTCGTCGCAAGGGAGGGCTGCGCGCCGTCACGCGACGACATCCTCGCCTTCATGGACGGGAAGATCGCCAAATGGTGGATGCCCGACGACGTCGCCTTCGTCGACGAGATCCCCCACACCGCCACCGGCAAGATCAAGAAAACGGCGCTGCGCGAGCAATTCGCCCATTACCGCTTTCCGGGCTGACGAAAACCACCGGCGGGCGCGCCCGCCGGCGATCCTGACGGATGTCAGAACATCGTGTTGTCGTTCATGGCTTCCTCGGGGATCGGCTGCACCGCGTCCCAGTGCTCGACGACCTTGCCCTTGTCGTCCAGCCGGAAGATGTCGACGATGGCGTTGCCGCGCGTTCCCGGCTCGCGCACCGCGTGGACATGCGTGATCACATAGTCGCCCTCGGCGAAGATGCGTTTGATCTCGCTGTGATTGTCCGGATATTTCGATTTCAGGAAGCCGATGAAGCCCTTCATCCCCTCGACGCCGTCCTTGGCGCCCGGGTTGTGCTGTGTGTAACCGGCCTCGCCGATATAGGTCAGCGCGAGCTCGTAGTCCTTCTTGTTGAGCACGGCGTCGTAGAACTCGGCGACGGTCTTCTTGTTGGCTTCCAGCTTCGCCATGTCGTCCGCGAATGCGGCGCTCGAAGTAAAACTGATCGCCGCCAGCAGACAAAGCGATGCAATGACAATTCTGCGCATGGTTTCCTCCCGTAAAACGCCCGCTCGGACAGTTTTCGGCGGGCGGCACGCGCAGTAAATCAGGTGTCGAGTTGCTGCGCTAGCGCCGGGACGAGCTTCACGGCAATGTGAAAGCGGCGCTTTGTCTGCCTCGGCCGGCCGGCCGTGTGCATGACGCCACGTCATGGAAATTTCCCTCTTGCGCCTCGCCTCCGGCCGGTGTTACCCAATGCGCCATCGACAGGGGTGCTCCGTATTGCCGGGGCTGAGATGCAGGGCGCGAAGCCTTCGGACCCTAGAAGCTGATCTGGTTAATGCCAGCGGAGCGAGGCGAAGATGTATTCAGGCGCGCAAGTCGCACTCTATCCCATGTCCGACGATTTTGTCGGCGTCATTCTCGGCGCACTCTCGGCGCTCGACCCCTACCGTCCCAAGTTCCAGATCGAGACCGACGACCTCTCGACGCTGATCGTCGGTCCGCCCGAACTGCTCTTCCCGGCCATGCGCGACCTGTTCGTCGCGGCGTCTTCGGGCGGCATCCACTGCGTCCTGTCGGCAACCGTTTCGCGCGGCTGCCCGGGGCATCCGGACGACGACATCTGCACGCCGCTCGGCAGTGTCGGCTCGGTCTCGCCGCTTCCGGAACGCATAATCTCGGCGAAGCAGGCGGTCGCAGAAGCGGCCGTCACCGGCCAGGATGTCGCCGCGCATTTCTCGCTCTATCCGCTCGGCGAAGGGCAGCACATGGACGAGATCTATGGCTGCATCGATTTTCTGAAGGAATCCGGTGTCTTCGACCGGCCCAAGAACTTCTGTACGAAGCTGCGGGGTGATGCCGGCCCGGTCTTCGCGACCCTGTCGGAGGCCTTTCTGCGCTTCGGTGCGCCGGAAGAGGGCCATGTCGCCATGGACATGAAGATCTCGGCCAACAGCCCCTCCAGGGCCGCCTGACGCGCAGCGTCCGGCCGCCTTTCCTTCCCGCTTTTCCTCTTTGTCCGTCAACCCGCGAGGTATTCGTCATGGACACATCCAATCGTTGGACCCTGCGTGAAATCCTGATCGTCGCCGTGCTCGGCGCCGTCTTCGCCGTCCTCTATCTCGGCTGGGTGCAGGTCTGGCTGATCGCCCAGGCGATCTTCGGCGCCGTCACGATGGATGTCGTCATGGGCTTCTGGTTCATCGTCTCCATCATCGCTGCCGCCATCATCCGCAAGCCGGGCGTTGCGCTGATCTCCGAGATGCTGGCCGCGCTGGTCGAGATCCTGCTCGGCTCGCCGGCGGGCCTGATGCTCCTGCTCGCCGCCACCATCCAGGGTGCGGGCGCGGAAATTGTCTTCGCCGCGACACGCTGGCGAAATTACAGCCTTCCGGTGCTGATGCTCGCCGGTGTCGGCGCGTCGGTCTTCTCCTTCGTCTATACCTGGTTCCTCTATGACTACGGCGCGCTGGCGCCGGGCCTGCTGGTCGTCATGTTCGTGCTGCGCTGCCTGTCCGGCGCGATCCTCGGCGGCCTCGCCGGATATTTCATCGTCCGCGCGCTCTACCGCACCGGCGTGCTCTCCGGCCTGAAGATCGACCATGACATGCGCGCCGTCCGCGCCTGAGGCCGCCGCCCCGGCGAGCTGGCGCGCGGTCACCGTGCGTTATCCGTTTCGCGGGGCCGATGCCGTCGGCCCCGTGACGCTGGCGGTCCGTCCCGGTGAGCGTGTGCTGCTCCTCGGTCCGACCGGCTCCGGCAAGTCGTCGCTCCTCAACGCGCTGACCGGCATCGTGCCGGGCATCGTCCCGGCCGAGATCGGCGGCGATGTCCTGCTGATGGGGGAGGCGGCTTCCAATCGTCCGCCGTCCGGCTGGAGCGCCGAGGCGGCACGCCTTTTCCAGGATGCTGATCAGACATTGTGCGGCATGCGCGTTGGAGACGAGATCGCCTTCGCGCTGGAAAACCGTGCCTTGCCGGAACCGGAAATCCTTCGCCGGATCGAGGTTGCGATGCGTCGGGCAGGGCTTGTCGACGCAATGCGCGACCGGCGCACCGCCACGCTGTCGGGCGGCGAGAAGCAGCTTGTCGCGCTCGCGGCGGCCCTGGCGCAGGAAACCCCGCTCTTCATCGCCGACGAGCCGACGGCCCATCTCGCACCTCTCGCCGCCGCCCGGTTCCGCGCCGTTCTCGATGCCGACACCGGCTCCCGCGCCTTCATCGTCGTCGATCACCGCATCGACGACCTCGCCGGCTGTTTCGATCGCGTCGTGGTCGTCGGCGCGAATGGCGGCATCGCCGCCGACGGCCCGCCGCGCACGGTCTTCCGCGAGCGTTTCGCGGATCTCCGCGCGCTCGGTGTCGCCATGCCGGCAGCGGCAGATCTGGACGCATGTCTGCGCGATGCCGGCGTCGCACCCTCTGTCCCCCCGCTCACGGTTTCCGAGGCGCTGGAGACGCTCGATCCTGCCCCGGCGGCGCTGGGCGCGGTGCGCGCCTTTCTCCGCGGGCGCGTCGCGTCACCGGCCGAACGTCCGGGCGAAACCGTCGCGCGGCTGGAGAACGCCGCGTGTGCGCCGCTTTTCGGCCCTGTAGTGCTGCGCGGCGTCGATCTCGCTGTCCGCGCCGGGGAAGCGGTGGCGATCCTTGGTCCCAACGGCGCCGGCAAGACGACGCTCACCGCAAGCCTCGCCGGTCTCCTGCGCTTGAAATCCGGCCGCCGCCATGGCGCGCTTGGCGGTGTCGCGTTCCAGAACCCGGAAACCCAGTTCATCGGCGGCAGCGTCATCGAGGAAATCCGGCAATCTCTGAATGGTAAGCATATACGCACTAAAGACAGGAATGCTGCAGCCGATGCTGCGCAGCAAATCCTTGCGCATTGGGGACTTTCGACCCTTTCCGCCGCCCATCCCTATGAGCTCTCGCAGGGCCAGAAGCGCCGCCTCGCGCTCGTTTCGCTCACCGCGACCGACCGCTGGCCGTTGCTGGTCCTCGACGAGCCGACCGCCGGGCTCGACGCGGCCGGCGCACGCATGGTCGCCGAAGCGGTCGACGGTTTTCGCGCCGCGCGCCGCGCCGTCGCCGTCGTCACCCACGATCTCGATTTCGCCCTCATGACCTGCCCGCGCGCCGTCATCGTCGCGGACGGCGGTATCATCGCCGATGGGCCGACGGCGGAGCTTCTCGCCGATGCCGCGCTGCTTGCCCGCGCCGGCCTCGCCGCGCCGCCGGTCATGCAGGCGCTGTCATGGCTGGAGCGCCACACGCAATGCTGACGCGCATTCATCCTGTCGTGAAACTCGCCGTCTGCACGGTCTGGCTCGTCGCCGCGGTGCTGGTCTTCGCCGCGTCGTTCCAGATCGCCACCATCGCGATCGCCGTCGTCCTGCTCGTCGCCATCGAGCGCCGCCCGCCGCTCTTTGTCCTCGCGCTGATGGTTCCCTTTGCGCTGTTCGGCATCGGCATGCTGACGACGACCGCGCTGTTCCGCGAGGAGGCGGACTTCGCCCTGCGCGTGGCCGCGGAGGCGCCCTTCGGCTCCGCCGCGGTCTCGGCGGGCGTCGTCCTCTTCCTGCGCGCCATCGCCTGCGGCATGGTCTCCGCCGTCTTCGTGCTGACCACGGATCCCGCCGGTCTCGTCAAGGCGCTGATGGCGCAGTGCCGGTTGTCGCCGCGCGTCGGCTATGCGCTGTTTTCCGCCATGCTGCTGGTGCCCGATCTCGCCGCCGAGGCGCAGCAGATCAGGCTCGCCCGCGCAATGCGTTCGAGCCGCCCGCCGCGCCGCGTTCCGGGCCCTTTCGAGACCGCGTCGCTCGTCGTGCCGCTGCTTGCCTTCGCCATCCGTCGTGCCGGCCGCGCCGCCATTTCGATGGAGACCCGCGGTCTCGCGCAGGGCGCGCCGCGCACCATCCTCGGCGCGCCGGTCCCGAGCAGGCGCGACGCGGTCTTCGCCGCATCCGCCATGCTGCTTCTCGCCGCCCTCGTCCAGGCGGCCTGAAACGCCCGCCGCATTTGGCATTTCCCCCTGAAAACCCTATATGTTTGACATGAATTCCCGCGCGATTCGGCAGCCCTCCCGGTTTCGCCCCGCGCGCCTTCGAAAGACCGTGTTTATATGACCGAAACGCCTGAAATTCCTGAAGAAATCGTCGTCGAAACCAATGAGTACGGCGCCGGCTCGATCAAGGTCCTCAAGGGCCTCGACGCGGTGCGCAAGCGGCCGGGCATGTATATCGGCGACACCGATGACGGTTCGGGCCTGCATCACATGGTCTATGAGGTTGTGGACAACGCCATCGACGAGGCGCTGGCTGGCCATGCCGATCTCGTCACCGTGACGCTCAACGCCGACGCATCGGTGACCGTCACCGACAACGGCCGCGGCATCCCGGTCGACATCCACCCGGAGGAAGGCGTCTCCGCCGCCGAGGTCATCATGACCCAGCTGCATGCCGGCGGAAAGTTCGACCAGAACTCCTACAAGGTCTCCGGCGGCCTGCACGGCGTCGGCGTTTCGGTGGTCAACGCGCTCTCCGTCTCGCTGAAGCTGAAGATCGGCCGCAACGGCAAGTTCCACGAGATGACCTTCACCCACGGCGTCGCCGATGCGCCCCTGGCCGTCACCGGCGATGCCGGCTCCTACACGGGCACGGAAGTCACCTTCACCCCGTCGCAGGAAACCTTCACCAATGTCGAGTTCAACTACGACACGCTGGAGCATCGCCTGCGCGAGCTTGCCTTCCTGAATTCCGGCGTCCGCATCAAGCTCACCGACAACCGCCATGCCGACGAGCGCCAGACCGAACTGTTCTACGAGGGCGGGCTCGTCGAGTTCGTCCGCTATCTCGACCGTTCCAAGAAGCCGCTCACCGAGATGCCGATCCACATCACCGGCGAGAAGGACGGCATCACCGTCGAGGTCGCGCTGTGGTGGAACGACTCGTACCACGAGAACGTGCTCTGCTTTACCAACAACATCCCGCAGCGCGACGGCGGTACCCACATGGCCGGCTTCCGGGGAGCTTTGACTCGGCAGGTCACCGGCTATGCCGAGAAATCGGGTCTGACCAAGAAGGAAAAGGTCACGCTCACCGGCGACGATACCCGCGAGGGGCTCACCTGCGTCCTGTCCGTCAAGGTGCCGGATCCGAAATTCTCCTCCCAGACCAAGGACAAGCTGGTCTCGTCCGAGGTCCGCCCCGTCGTCGAAAGCCTCGTCAACGAGCATCTGGCCGAATGGCTGGAGGAACATCCCGCCGAGGCGAAGATCCTCGTCGGCAAGGTGGTCGAGGCCGCCGCCGCCCGCGAGGCCGCCCGCAAGGCGCGCGAGCTGACGCGCCGCAAGGGCGTGCTGGACATCACCTCGCTGCCCGGCAAGCTCGCCGACTGCCAGGAAAAGGACCCGGCCAAATCCGAGATCTTCATCGTCGAGGGTGATTCCGCCGGCGGCTCGGCCAAGGGCGGCCGCTCACGCAAGAACCAGGCGATCCTGCCGCTCCGGGGCAAGATCCTCAATGTCGAGCGCGCCCGCTTCGACCGCATGCTCTCCTCCGACCAGGTCGGCACGCTGATCACCGCGCTCGGCACCGGCATCGGCAAGGACGAGTTCGACGCCGACAAGGCGCGCTACCACAAGATCATCATCATGACGGACGCCGACGTCGACGGCGCCCATATCCGCACCCTGCTGCTCACCTTCTTCTTCCGCCAGATGCCGGAGCTGATCGAGCGCGGCTATCTCTACATAGCCCAGCCGCCGCTCTACAAGGTGACGCGCGGCAAGCAGAGCCAGTACCTCAAGAACGAGCAGGCGATGGAGGATTACCTCATCGACCTGTCGGTCGACGACACCGCGCTGGAACTCTCCAGTGGCGAAGTCCGCACCGGTCAGGATCTGCGCGCCGTCATCTCGACCGCGCTGCAGATGCGTTCCGTGCTGTCGGGCCTGCATTCGCGCTATGACCGCTCGGTGGTCGAACAGGCCACCATCGCCGGCGCGATGAATGTCGCCGTGCTCGCCGATCCGGGCCGCGCCGCCGCCACCGCGCAGGAGGTCGCCGCCCGTCTCGACATGATCTCGGAGGAGACCGAGCGCGGCTGGACCGGCCGCGTCAATCCGTCCAACGACGGCACCGGCGGCTATGTCTTCGAGCGCACCGTGCGCGGTGTGAAAGAGGTGATGGTCATCGATGCCGCGCTGATCGGCTCGGCCGATGCCCGCGCGCTCAATTCGCTCGCCCCGAAACTGCGCGAGGTCTATGCCGAACCGCCGGTCCTGCGCCGCAAGGAGGCCACCGACACCATTGCCGGCCCGATCGCCCTGATCGAACTCGTCTTCGCCTTCGGCCGCAAGGGCCTCACCTCCCAGCGCTACAAGGGTCTCGGCGAAATGGACGCCGAACAGCTCTGGGAAACGACGCTCGACCCGGAAGCCCGCTCGCTCCTCCAGGTCAAGGTCAACGACGCCACCGACGCAGACGCCCTCTTCTCCCAGCTCATGGGCGACGAGGTCGAACCGCGCAAGAACTTCATCCAGGACAACGCGCTCAACGTGGCGAATCTGGATTTCTAGGCTCCGCCTATCTCTCCCCTCGTGGGGGGTGAGGAGCGGTCGGCGTAGCCGGCCAATCGACAACGATTTGTCGATTGGAGCGACGAACGCGCGGAGGTGAGGCACGGCCCCCGTAAGCGGGCGAAACGATCCGGAGAATCGTTTCGAGTGCTGAACGCGAAGCGCCGGCAGGAGCAAAAGCTCGGGCTTAGCGAAGCTAAGTCCTTAGCTTTTGCAAGAGAGGGGGCAAATCGCCAATGCCAGCGATCAGCCGCGCAGCCTACCGCGCCACGAAATAGCGCGCCTCGCCGTCCATCATCCTCGCGCCACCGGTTTCCGCGAGCAGTTTCAGCACCTCGTCGACGCGCTCCTTGCGTTTTGGCGTATTGCGCCCGTCGAACGTCGCCGCCACCTCGGCCGGCGAGGCGGGAGCGGCTGCCTTCGCCAGCACGTCCTTGACGATGCGGATCTGCTCGAAGGTTTCCTTCGGCCATTTCGGCTTCTCGGCGGCGGCTGCGGCGATGGCGATATCGGCCTCGATCTGTTCCTGGCCGGTCGCCACCTTGTGGCCCAGCTTTTCGATCTGGTAGTCGGGCCGCAGCCAGCGCACCAGCCCTCGCCGTTCCTCCGCCTGCCGTTCGAGGTTGAGCGCAACGAGGCGCGTCAGCAACTCCTCCTCCGCTGCTTCCTGATCTTCCGATTTATGCGCCGAGGGCATCGTCGCGCCCGGCCGGCCGACCAGCCGCTCGCCGAGATCGTCCCAGCCATAGGCCTGGAACACGGCGCGGTCGATCTCGTCGTGGATTTCCTTCAGCACCGCGATCAGCCCGGCATCGTAGATATCCCGCTCGGAATCCGTCAGTGGCGGGATGGCGACACTCCGTTCTCCCCCCTCGCGGGGGAGATGTCGCGAAGCGACAGAGGGGGGGCCTTCGCCCTCCGCGCCAATACCCCCCTCTGCCCTGTCGGGCATCTCCCCCGCAAGGGGGGAGAGTGGGGCGCCGCGCCCGGCCCATTCCAGTTCGCGCACCCGTTCCAGCACGTTGTACATCCCGGTCATCGTCAGGAAATCGTGCTTGGCCAGCCGCTCCTTGCGGAAGGCGTCCAGCCGCTCGCCGAGATCGGCGAGTTTCTGCTGTAGTGCTTGGTCGCCGTCACCTACAACGTAAGAGGGAAATGGGTATGGATCAAAGGTTCGCGATTTGCTGTAGCGGGGATCGTTTCCCACGCCAAGCCATCCGCCCGCCGGGTAGTGTCTCAGTTTGAAAAATATTGATTGACAGCATTCCGAGAGATTCTGTGGGCATAAAGCCGCAACAGACTCCACCCCTATTGCGCAATCGGTTAGTTTGATGGGTGGCGATTCGGCCTTAGGCCGGAAAGCACTGAGGCCAGCAACGGGTCTGAACCACCTCGCGCCAGCCTCAGAATCAAAATGACCCGCAATGCAAACTAGCCAGCGCGCACGGGGTCACTCGGAGATAGGGGAACCAAAAAGGTTTCCTCCCAACGCGGAAAGTTTACCGCGTTCCCCTTCTTTGAGCAAGTGCGTCTGGCGCATTTTGAAGGGGAAAACCCCAATGATCATAAAGACTCCTATCCCGTTTCCACGCAAACGGAAGTCGCCACGCATGACCCCGGAGCTTGCCGCCCGGATCAAGGCATTGTTGGATTATGGCCTTAGCCAGCAAGACATCGCTACGATCACCGGCGTCAACCAGGGACGTGTGAGCGAGGTCAACACCGGAATGCGTTTCCCCGGTATTGAACCCTCGCAAGGCGAGCTATTCAACTAAGCTTGGAGGCCCCGGCTATTCGGTCGGGGCTTTCTTCTTGTAGGCCGTCGGGCGCTTCGGTGCCGGTGCGCGAGCATCGATCAAACCGACGACCCATTCCATATCCTTGAGCGTGTCGGTGACGCCAGCGGCCATGGCAGGAGAAACGCGAAGGCTCTTGTGCTGACGGCAGAAATTGTAATGCACGAAATACAGCGACAGCATGTGAAGGTGGTTCTCGACCTTCTTTGAGAACGCATTGGTCAGACGCGTGAAGCGACGATTGCCCATGCGGATATTCAGGTTCATGCGCTCCACGTAGGACGTGGAAATGTGCTTTTCGTCGGGCTCGCCTTCGATCTTGTTCTTCTTGATACCGGTGCATTCAGCCGGAGAATAACGGCCCTTCGCACCTTCCGGAGCTTCGCCGTAGATCTTCACAAGCTGCGCATAATCGACATCAGCACCGAATGCGCCTTCAACTGCTTCTAAATACGCCTTGTGGCCGTCCGTGGTCATCTGGACGCGAGTGGCGAGACGTTCTGCCACGTCATCCATGAAGGCCATTGCGTAACGACCGTCACGACCGCCGACCAGATAGGACACGATCATCTTGCTATCGGCGTCCAACGCGGTCCACGTCCAAACATCGCCAGCGCCTTCCGGGGCTGACTTCGCGGTCTCGACGTTCTTTTGCTTGGAATAGCAGAACGACCAGATTTCATCGCACTGGATACGCTCGGCCCTCACGCCGCGAACCGTCTTGTCGTGATACTCGGCGCAAGCCTCGCCAGCATCAACAAGCAGTTTCGTCACGGTATTGATTGAAACGCCAGTGATCCGCGAGACCGACCGCATGGACGAACCTTCGACCAGCATCGAGAGGATTTGAGCACGCTTCGCAGTGGGTAGGACGTTTGCCATACCCACTACATAATGAACTTATTGCTCAATATCAAGCATTATCTTCATTATGAAAATTCCCTCGAACAGGGAATAGGTATCGCAATACGATGAAATAAAGGCCCAAGACCTTGATTGTTGTACCGGTAACGACAGCAATCAAAACCTCTGCGCTTCGGTCAGAAAGCGACAGGAAAAACGCGACAAAAACCATCCAAGCCAACACAAGCCCAAATGTGCAGTATGAAAACGTTTTCCTGAGGCCGATGTCTTGTTCGAAGTTTCGGTTTACGAGATCCTTGAATCGTTTCGTGGCAGCGTCTGGCCTATCGCCAACGCCTGATGCATCATCCCGGATTTGGATTTCAGGTGTTGGCAATTTTCGCCTTGAAAACCTCTTGGATCAATTCAATAGGAATCGTTGGCTTCTCATCGAGATCATAGTGTCGGCTAACGATTTCCCAAGGCTCCCCTCGCGCATGAGTCGCGTTGGAAAGACGAGTACCCTTATATTTCTTGTAGTTGTCCCAAACAACCTGAAGAAAGCCATCAAGGCTCCCATCATGCTTTGGTGTGACTACTTCGAATTCGCCACCACGAGACTCTAGGCGAGTCCCTAGCTTTGTAATCGGGTCTCTCCCGAAGTCCTTGAATTCAATATACAAGTCCCGCACAACCGGGCCATGCGGCCAGGCTTCGATATCTTCTTCAAAAAGAGGCTTGTCGAAGGTTGCGAGGAACCACGCCTGCGCGAAATACACAAGCTTGTATAGCTTAAGCTGATCGCATGGGGGCACGTCTGGCTCTGACCAAGACTTCTCCAGAAACCAATTCGCGACAGCCATTGCCGTGCTCGGACAAATGGCCTTGGTCATCACTCCCACCTCGCGTTTGCCGCCTTGCGGGCAATCTCGCTCCGTTCCTCGCTGGTCAATTTCTCGGCGCGCGCCTTCGCCCCGGCCTTTCCAGAACGGACGCGACCAGATTTTTGATTGTCTTCGATTTCGCCGGTTGCGATCTTGGCAACCATTACCGACATGCCGATCAGATCGGCCGGGCGTTTCTCGCCCCTCGGACCTTTGGCCATCGTTCTCTCCCGTGTATGTGCGCCTGAACGGCGCAACGGCGGCGCGAAGCGACTCGCACCACCTTGTCAAGTTGAACTTAACATAGGAATTGGGTATCCGGAATTGAATATCCGCAAACGGATAATGACCGGTTCCCGGGCGGTTTCGGGGCATTAAGATCCCCAATTTTCAAACTGAGACACTACCGCCCGCCGCCAGTGCCCAAGAAACATGGAGCCGAGAAGACAGGACACTGAGATGCTCAGCACGATCAAGACCAATATTAACCAACATATGATCAGGACGAATATTTGTGTCGAGAAATACAAAAAAGCGATGCTTCGCGGTTTCAATCGTGGCGACGTACCGGTCGAGGTCACGTGTAAAGTCGCGCAACAATTTCCGGGGTTCGCCAAAAATCCATCATCTTTCTCTAAAGCTCTGCCGATTGTTGTGATCCCGTTCAGGCTTCACATTGATCAGCAGGTGTTGATAGAGGCTCGGGAAGCGTAGTTCCGCTTCTTGAGCGGACAGGCCGAACAAATCTATCACTTTTACGCCGCGAGGTTTTTGAGCGATATCTCGTCCGTTCCGGTAATCTAAAACATGCTCCTCGATTTCTTGTGGTCCCATTCTGCAAAGCGAATTTGCCTTTTCTGGGGGCAGAATAAAGCCTGCTCCCGCCAGCATGACACCATTACTTGAGAGGCTGTTGTTCGCCTGAAGACCAGTCGCAGCGCCAATATTCGCACCGATAGCGAGTTTCCCTGAAATTTTCCCCCCGCGCTTTTCCAAGTCGACGCGCGGCGTGTCAGTATTAAGCCCGTCCTCGCGTACCGTTTCCGCCAGAACGCCCTCGTGTTCGCCCTTTTCCGCGACCGTCATGGCGATGCGCACAGCGGCCTTGTCGGCTGCCTTCATCCACGGATGATCCGGTACGGCGAAGACCAGCGAAATCGGCTCCTTCGCGGACAGGTATCTTTCAATTCCCCGCCGTGAGAACGTTTGCGTGATAGAGTTCGTGGTGATGAAACCGAAACGTCTGAGCGGGTTCGGCTCCTTCGCCGTGCCCTTACTCGCCAGCCTTCGGGCGGCTTCGTCCCAGAAATGCATGACGAAATCCGCTTTGGGCTGAACAAGCGGCCGACCCTTCCAACATGCTTCGGCATAGCCGTCACCCAATTCAGCGCGCATCTGCCCTCCGCCGATGAAGGGCGGATTGCCGACGATGAACTCCGCCTCCGGCCAGTCGGCGATACGCGGATTGACATAGTCGTATAGCTCCACCGTTGCGTCCGGGTCGGGGATGTCCTCTCCGGTAATCGGGTGCAGCTTCTTTGTTACCCCGTCCCAGCGCGAAAGCGGCTTGCCCTGTTCGTCGCGCCGCAACTCTTTTCGGTCATAGGCGAGGATCGCGTCCTGATGGCGGATCGTGCCATAGGCGTGCAAGATCGGTTCCGAAATGGCGTTGAGGCCGCTGGTCTTCAACTGCCACTTGATGAAGCCGATCCACAGCACCAGATCGGCGATCGCCACCGCCCGGGGGTTGATCTCCAGCCCGTAAAACTGGCTCGGATTGACCGTCTCGCCCTGGAAGCTCAGCCCGACATCGCCCTCGATATTCTCCAGCGCCTCCAGCGTCTCGCCTTCCAGCTTCTTCAGCAGTTCCAGCGAGACATAGAGAAAATTGCCCGTGCCGCAGGCGGGGTCCAGCACGCGGATCGTGCAAAGCCGGTGATGGAACCCGTCGATAAGCTGGCGCGCGTCGTTGAACTTGCCGGCCGCCAGCTTCTCCTGCACGGCCGATTGCACTGTCTCCCATTCGGCGCGCAATGGCTCGATGATCGTCGGCACCACCAGCCGCTCGACATAGGCGCGCGGCGTGTAATGCGCGCCGAGCTTTGAGCGTTCTCGCGGGTCGAGCGCACGCTCCAGCAACGTGCCGAAGATCGCCGGCTCAACATCGGCCCATGTGCGCTTCGCCGCAACCCACAATTCATGGATGCCTTCCCCGTCCAGCGGCAGGGCCGTGCGCCGTTTGAACAGCGAACCGTTGAACCGCTTCAGCGGCGTCATCATGCGCGGTTCGTATCCGCCTTCGTCCATCACCTTCCAGAGGTTTTCCATCGCCGGCACGAAAGCGTCCGGCCTGTCCTTGAGCCCTTCCAGCAGTTCTTCGAAGGAGTGTTTCGGGATAAGCTCCACGTCCTCGGCGAACATGGTGAAAAGGCAGCGCATCAGGAATTCGGCGACGTCCTTTGGATCGTGTTTGCCTTCGAGCCGCTTGGCGATCCGCGCCAGCCGCTCGGCGATGTCGCGCGTCACCTCCGCCGACCGTTTCGTCGGGTCGAGCGAATGCGGGTCGTTCCAGATCGCGGTCAGGCGTTTCTGGATTTCCTCCTGCCGCAGATCCTCCATCGCAATGCGGTAGGAGCGGCGGTCGGGAAAATGCGCGTAGTTCTTTCCCTGTCCGGAAAAGTCCGCGTAGACCTCGATCACATTGCCGATATCGGCGATCAGCAGGAAGGGAGGGTAGCCGTGCTCGACGGGCAGGGCGCGGGCATAGTCTTCCGCCTGCTTGCGCGCCGCCAGCATCACCTGGTCCCATTGTCGCGTGCCCTGTTTCGCATGCCCCGCCTTTTGCTGGAGAGCGTCCTCCGGCAGCAGATGAAGCTGGTCCGCATCGGGTTTCTTCGCACCGCGCTTGACCGACTGCTTGGCTTCGAGAACGAAACATCCGCGCTTGTAGCAGTCGATCCTCCCGGCCGTGCGCGAACCGTCCGGGTGTTTGAAATCGACACGGCGCTCCAGAACGTAGTCGTTGAACTGGTTCTCGGCGCTGGCAAAATCAGGGGGCGGCAAGTTCAGGGCGTTGCATAAACGCTCGATGAAAATCCCGTAATTGGCGAGTTCCGAGCCGCCCGACGCCATCGCGTCGGTGATCAGCTTGTCGAGCTTTTCCTTGTTTTCCTGAGGTAATTCGCTCATCGGTCGCCACGATTATTGTGACGTCCTCTATCGCAAAACGAGTAGAGCCGCACAATCATTATCCACCCGCCCCGCATGCCGCATGCCGCGAGCGATAGATGGAAGAAAACTGTCCAACGCGGATTGTACGTCGCGCCGCGTTGCTTCGCCTGCCACTCCGCCGGGCCTCCCGCCCTGCCCCAATCTCATTCCCGCTTCCGAGCACTATTTCCATACCTTACGTAAGGTAATGTGCTAATCTTCCCGTTGGCGGGGGCCTTCTTCCACACCCTTACTCCGCCGGTACAAGCGGCCGGGTTTTGGTTCTCCCGGAAATCCGGCCGCCTTTGCGCGTGGATCGCGCTCCCGCTTTTCCCGCCGCGAAGTTCGTGCGCCGAAAAATTTAATCCACCGGCCGATAACCTCCCCCATCCTGTCCCGCATGAATTACGACGGAGACGATTGGTGGGACAGGGTCGTGCAGCGCAACCGCGCGCCGCTTCTGCGCCTTGTCGGTGTGCTGTTCCTCATGCTGGGGCTCGACGAGGGCGGGGCGGATGTTGTGCCGCGCCGTGTCGTCCGGCAGGTCATGCGGCTGTTGCGCCCGGCAGAATCCGCCGCCCGTCGGCTGATCGTCGTCGTCGCGCGCGGCGTCCGCATCGATGCCTCGAAGCTCCGCCCCCTGAAAGCGCCGGAAGCCCCGTCGCGACTGGAGGCGGCCGGACTTCTCGTCATTCACAGGAACGTCGATTTCGGCCTCGCCCGCTTCTGGCGGCCGGAAGACGCCGCGCCGAAAAAGCCCGCGCCGGCGTTTCCCGCCTTTCCGCTCGCGGACCCGCCGCGCCGCTTCGACGCCCTGGGCTGGGAGGGCAAGCGCCCGTTCCCGAAAGACGGTGTCGCGGCGGCCGATCCCGACGAGGACGTGAACGCCCGCAACCTCTGCCGGCGCGCGCAGGCGCTGAAGCACGCGCTGGACAATCTGCCCCGCTATGCTCGCCGGCTCGCACTGCGAGAGGCGCGGCTCAAACAGGAATCAGGTGCTCCGCTTAAGGGCGCGCGCCAAACCTACAAGAGACGAACCCTTCGCTGGGGAGACCCGCCCGGCCACTGCAAAAAGCCGGAACGGGAAGTCGACGATCTGCTGCGCGAGTGCCATCGGCTTGCGCTGTACGCCAGAACGGCGCCGGATACGGGGTAGCGGAAAACCATTCTTGCGGAGGCTTTTTGGGCCCGGCCATGTACTGACCGGGACCGTCCGCGCGCCTACCAGATGGCAAGCACGACAACGAGGATCGCCGCGGCGAGCGCGAGCGATATGCCGAGCACCCAGCGCACCCGATGCGTTTCGACACCCTGGCGGGCTTCCGTCTTTTTCACTTCGGTCTCTGCCATCTCGGATACTCCTTTCTTTTGTCTGCGGAACATTACGGTTCGGACCGGCTGGCGGATTGGTCCGGCCGGTTTACGCAGCGTTCATCGCGCCGCGCGCGTCAGGAAAGATCGAAGGGCCGGACGAAAAAGTGCCAATACGCCGCCGCCATGCCGGCGGCCTGCAGAACGACCACCAGCCAGAGCTGCGTCACGAAAGGCTGCTTGCGCGTCTTGTGCCGAAAAACCGCCCGCCCTGCGAATGCCCCGGGCGATCCGCCGAGAAGCGCCAGCATCAGCAGGGTCGATTCCCGCACCCGCCATTGCCCGAGCCGCGCCTGCCGTTTGTCCCAGCCAAAGGCCGCGAAGGCGAGAAGGTTCATGGCGATAAGGAAGGCGAGGATCTGGAGGAGCATGGCGAAACCCGGTCTGAACGAACCGGTCTATATGCCGCCATGCCGGGCGAGATGGTATCGCCCATATCTTGGCATTGATCGCGTAACGCCGAAAAGCCCCCCGCCAGGGCGGCGGGGGCCGGTTTCCCGAAAAGGTCAGGCGAAGATTATAGCCAGTGGCAGCGGGTCGTGTAGATCTGGCCGCTGGAATTGCGGTACTGGCACTGGCCGTCCGCCACCTCTGCGATATAGGTGCCGAAGCCGCCGATCACCGCGCCGATCGCGGCGCCTGCCAGCGGATTGGACGAAACCGCCGCGCCGATAACTGCGCCTGCGCCCGCGCCGGTCGCGGTCCGTTCGGTCGACGTGCAGGCAGCCAGCGCGCCGGCGGATACGATGACCAAGGCCAAACTAAGCATTTTCATGGATCTACTCCCTCAAGTGCCGGGCCTTCGGCCGCGGACAGAACTCGGCATTCCCGCCCGGAGGCAAGATTACCTGCAACACGAACGTTTTTCCAGCGGATCGGTTCCCCGTGGCCGAACGATTTTTCACGCTGCCGGTTTTACCATTCGCGTCATCACGTCGGTCTTGAGGACGAAGCGCTGGTAAAGCGCGCCCGCGATGTGGAGCGCGACCAGCGCCAGCAGGATCAGCCGCATCACCTCATGGCCTTCCGCGGCCGCCTCGATATTGCCGAACCACGCCGCGATGCCGGAAACGGGCATCAGGATGAGCAGCGCATAAAGCCCGAGATGCGTCGCGCCGGCCGCGAGCTTGAGGATCGCCGGCTCGTGTTCCGGCGGCTTGGGCGCGCCGCGTTTCACGCGCAGCGCGATGCGCCAAAGTGCAAGGGCGAGGATCAGGATGCCGCCGAAGACATGGCTCGCGACAACGGGGTCGAAGCCGAATTCCTCGCCGCGCCGGACGGCGCGCCACGCTTCGGAAATCGCGTCATGCAGGACATATTGCGCGACGATGACGAGGAAGACGATCCAGTGCAGGCCGATCTGGATACCGGAATAGCCGGACGGTGCCGTCTTGGCGGACGCGGACATGAGAGCCTCCATATGCGCGTGGTTCATTTGCGCCTGAGGATAGCCGATTCCGTATTTCATTGCATGCTATATATCTGCGGCCCTCCGCCGCATCGCGTTGAATTTGCAACTTCCGCCGGGCCGGGCCGTTGGAACGGAAAGCAGGTAAACAAGCGAAACGGAGACGATCATGGTCAAGCCAGAACAGCCGGCCGTCGGTATGCTCGACCCGACGCGCGATGAAACCGGTACAGAGCCCGGACTGCTTCATGCCTTCCGGCTCACGCCCGCCGCGACGCCCGAGGATCCGAACTGGGATCTCGCGCCCAATCACGGCACAGTCGAGGTCAACGCCTTGTCCGCCGCCGATGCCCGCATCGTCGCCGCAGAGGCCGAAGTCGATTTTCTGGACAC
This sequence comes from Ahrensia sp., assembly GCA_002706335.1. GTDB lineage: Bacteria > Pseudomonadota > Alphaproteobacteria > Rhizobiales > Rhizobiaceae > Oricola. Next base: position 32,036 of record PAKZ01000003.1, on the reverse strand, counting down.
GGATGCGCTGCCCGGCGATGGCACGACGACCCGCCACGCAAGCGCCTTCCGCTCCGACAAGCTCTATTCGGTCCAGCGTATAGGGCCCGCCAGGGGCGAGCGCGGCATGATCACGGTCGATAATCGCTGATTCCGGTCGCGCTGGCCTTACTCGGCGAAATCCTCGTCGAGGGGCAGCGGGTGAAAGCACGCATGGCTCTGCAGCCCTTCGTCGATCAGCGGCGGCTGCTTTTGCCGGCAGTCCTCCTCCACGCGCCAGCAGCGCGGATTGAAGGCGCAGCCCTTTGGCGGGTTAAGCGGCGACGGCAATTCGCCCTCGAGGCGGATGCGGTTCTTCTCGTGGAACGGATCGGCCACAGGCGTGGCCGACAGAAGCGCCGCGGGATAGGGATGGCGCGGATGGGCAAAAACCTCTTCCGAGGGTCCTGTCTCCACCGGCTTGCCGAGATACATCACCATGATGTCGTCGGCGAGATGACGCACCACCGACAAATCGTGGCTGATGAACAGATAGGCGAGGCCGAGTTCATCCTGCAGGTCCATCAGGATGTTCAGCACCTGCGCCTGGATCGAAACGTCCAGCGCCGAAACCGGCTCGTCGAGCACAAGGATCTTCGGGTTCAGCATCAGCGCGCGCGCGATCGCGATCCGCTGGCGCTGCCCGCCTGAGAACATGTGCGGATAACGTTCGTAATGTTCCGCCCTAAGCCCCACGCGCTCCATCATGTTGATCGCCTTGGCGCGCCGCGTCGCCGCGTTGTCCTTGGTGTTGATGACCAGCGGTTCTTCGAGGATCGCGCCAATCTTCTGGCGCGGATTGAGCGACCCATAGGGGTTCTGAAAGACGATCTGCATCTTGCGGCGCAATTCGGGCGTCGATTCCCCCACCGGCTCGCCATCTATCAGCAGCGTGCCATCCGTCGGTTCCTCGATCATGGTGACGAGCCGCGCCAACGTGGATTTCCCGCAACCGGATTCGCCGACGACCGCGAGCGTCTTTCCGGATTCGAGCTTGAAGGACACGCCGTCCAGCGCCTTGACCAGGCCGCCGCCGCCACACAGGCCGCCGCCGACATCGTAATAGCGTTTCAGGTCGCGCGCCTCGACGACGATCTCGCCTGTTCCCGTGCGGCGCCTGGGAAGCGTGACAGTGGGGCTCATGACTTCGCCTCCGCCAACTCGCTATCGGGATGCCCGGTCGGAACGCCGTCCTTCAGCGGGTAATTGCAGAGCGCAAGGCCGAATTCGGGGCCCTGGCGGACCGTTTCCTGGCGGCAACGGTCAGTCGCGTATTTGCAGCGAGGCGAAAACAGGCAGCCCGCCGGCCGGTCGCCCTGGCCCGGCACCACGCCCGGAATGGAGGGCAAGCGCCCATGTCGTGTCGCCCGTTCCGGCAGCGCCGAAAGCAGGGCCTCCGTATAGGGATGATGCGGATCGCGGAAGAGATCGCGCACATTCTGCTCTTCCACCTTCTGCCCGGCATATTGCACCTGCACCCGCTCCGCCGTCTCGGCGACGACGCCCATATCGTGGGTGATCAGGATCAGCCCCATGTCGTGGCTTTTCTGAAGGTCGACCAACAGGTCGAGGATCTGCGCCTGGATAGTGACGTCCAGCGCCGTCGTCGGTTCGTCGGCGATCAGTAGTTTCGGATTGCAGGCCAGCGCCACGGCGATCATCACGCGTTGGCTCATCCCGCCGGAAAGCTGGTGCGGAACCTGGCCGAGCCGCTTTTCGGGCGCCGGGATGCCGACGAGGTTCAAAAGTTCGATTGCGCGCTTGCGCCGCTCCTTGCGGTCCATGCCGAGATGGATGCGCAGACTCTCGCCGATCTGGAATCCGACTGTGAAGCACGGATTGAGGCTCGACATCGGCTCCTGGAAGATCATCGTGATGTCTTTGCCGATAATACCGCGCCGCTGCTGCGCCGAGAGCCCGAGCATGTCCTTGCCGTCAAATCGCATGACGTCGGCGGTCACGGTGGCTGTCCAGGGCAGAAGCCCCATCAGCGCCAGCATCGAGACCGACTTGCCGGAGCCGCTTTCGCCGACGATGGACAGGATCTCGCCCCGGTCGCAAACGAGCGATACGCCATCGACCGCCTTGAACGGGCCGGAGGAGGTCTTGAAGCTGACCGTCAGGTTTTCGATTTCGAGAAGCGCCATCGTATCAGCTCTGCTTGAGTTTTGGATCGAGCGCATCGCGCAGCCCGTCGCCCATCAGATTGATGGCGAGCACGGTGATCAGAATGGCAAGACCCGGCAAGGTAACCACCCACCAGGCGCGCAGGATGAATTCGCGCGCTTCGGCGAGCATCGTGCCCCATTCCGGAGTCGGCGGCTGTGCACCCACGCCGAGGAAGCCGAGCGCGGCGGCGTCGAGGATGGCATTGGAGAAAGCGAGCGTCGCCTGAACGATCAGCGGCGCAAGGCAGTTCGGCAGGATCGTCTTGAACATCAGCCGCAGCTTGCCTGCCCCTGCGACGCGCGCCGAAATGACATATTCGCGTTCGCGTTCCGACAGCACCGAGGCTCGCGTCAGCCGCACGAAATGCGGTTGCAGGATCAATGCGATGGCGATCATCGCATTGGTCAGGCCCGGGCCGAGGATCGCAACCAGAACGAGCGCCAGCAAAAGCGACGGGAAGGCGAGGATCACGTCCATTACCCGCATGATGGCGGTATCGATCCAGCCGCGGAAGAAGCCGGCAATCAGGCCGACGATCACGCCGACTGAAACGGAAAGTGTGACGACGACGACGCCGATGAACAGCGAGAAGCGCGCGCCGAAGATCAGCCGCGAAAAGATGTCCCGCCCGAGCGCGTCGGTGCCGAGAGGGTAGGCCCATGTCCCGCCCTCCATCCAGCCCGGCGGCCACAGAAGCGCCTCGCGGTTCTGCAGGCTCGGACTGTGCGGGGCGATCAGCGGCGCGAACACCGCGAGGAAAACGATGATGGAAAACACGACGAGGCCGATCACGGCCCCCTTGTTCTGGCTGAAGTAATACCAGAACTCGCTAAGCATGGCCTTGCGCATCGCCCATGCGCTGACCGGGGCGCCGGGCCCCGTTCCGGTCTCCGCTTTTTGCGCTTCGATATGGGTCACTGGACTACCTTCTGATGCGCGGATTGATGAAGCCGTAGAGGACGTCGACGGCCAGATTGACAATCATGATGACGCTGGCGATCAGCAGCAGCCCGCCCTGAACGACTGCGTAGTCGCGCTTGCCGACGGAATCGATCATCCACTTGCCGATGCCCGGCCAGGAAAAGATCGTCTCGGTCAGGATCGCGCCGGTCATCAGCACGCCGACCTGCAGGCCGATCGTGGTGATCACGGGAATAAGCGCATTACGCAGCGCGTGCAGTCCGATGATGCGTTTCGGCGCGAGCCCCTTGGATTTTGCCGTGCGCACATAGTCTTCGCCGAGCACTTCCAGCATGGCGGAGCGCGTCTGCCGGGCGATAACCGCCAGCGGAATCGTCGCCAGCACGATGGTCGGCAGGATCAGATGGCTGACGGCGGAGGTGAAAGCCCCTTTCTGTCCCGAAAGCAGGCTGTCGATCAGCATGAACCCGGTCACCGGCTCGAAATAGTAAAGCAGAGAGATCCGGCCCGAAACGGGCGTCCAGCCGAGAAAGCCGGAAAAGAAGATGATCAGCAGCAGGCCCCACCAGAAGATCGGCATGGAGTAGCCGGTCAGCGCCACGCCCATGATCGACTGGTCGAACCATGAACCGCGCTTGACTGCGGCGAACACACCGGCGGGAATGCCGATGGCGACGGCGAGAATGATGGCGCAGATCGACAGTTCGAGCGTCGCGGGGAACAGCGCGAAGAATTCCTGCAGGACCGGACGCTTGGTGACGAGCGAGCTGCCGAGGTCGCCCTGCAGCACACCGATGACATAGTCGAAATATTGCACGACCAGCGGTTTGTCGAAGCCGTAAAGCGCCTGAAGTTGCTCATAGCGTTCCGGCGTCAGGCCCCGTTCGCCGGCGAGCAGCAGGATCGGGTCTCCGGGCAACAGGCGGATGAATGCGAAGGCGACGATCGACACGCCGATGAAGGTCGGAATGACCAGTGCGAGCCGGTACAGGAAAAATCGAAGCATGGCGGCGGGCTCTGCCTGATTTTGTTGGGCCGTTCAACCGGCCGATTTCGCCCCCGGGGCGAAGGAAACGATGCCCGGAGCACAGCTCCGGGCATCGCGGTTTCGAATTACTCGGCGATATCAACGCCTTCGAAATTGTGGCCGCCAAGCGGGTCCATCTTGTAGCCGGTGACATTGGACCGCATCGGCATGTGGACAATCGAGTGGGCGATAGTTGCCCACGGCGCTTCGCGCTTGAACACGACCTGTGCCTCTTCGTAGAGCTTGGCGCGCTCTTCCTGGGAGCCGCTCTTCGCCTTCATGATGAGGTCGTTGAACTCCTCGTTGCACCACTGGGCGCGGTTGGCGCCGCCGACGGCGTCGCAACCGAGCAGCACGGCGAGGAAGTTGTCCGGATCGCCATTGTCGCCGGTCCAGCCAAGCAGCACGGCGCCGTCGCGGTCTTCCGCCTTCGAGCGCTCGAGATACTCGCCCCACTCATAGGATACGATCTCGACGGTCACGCCGATCTTGGAGAAGTCCTCCTGGATGACCTCGGCCATGCGGCGCGCATTCGGGTTGTAGGGCCGTTGCACCGGCATCGCCCAGACCTTCATCGATAGGTCGGTGACGCCCTCTTCCTCGAGCATCGCCTTGGCGGCGTCCGGATCGTACGGATCGTCCTGGATAGAGTCGTTATAGGACCACATCGTCGGCGGGATCGGGTTCTTGGCCGCCTGGCCGGCGCCCTGGAACACGGTGTCGAGGATAGCCTGCTTGTTGATCGCCATGTTGAGGGCCTTGCGGACCTTGGCGTTGTCGAACGGCGCGACCTTGGTGTTGTAGGCGAGGTAGCCGACATTGAGGCCTTCCTGCTCCATCACCGTGATGTCCGAATTGTCCTTCAGCGCCTGCACGTCTGCCGGGTTCGGATAAGGCATCACGTGGCATTCGCCGGCCAGAAGCTTCTGCTGGCGCACCGCGTTATCGGTGGTGATCGCGAAGACGAGATCGTCGATCGGCTGCTTGCCGGCATAGTAGTCCGGGAACGCTTTGTAGCGGATCACGGCGTCCGGCTGATAGGCGACGAATTGGAACGGGCCGGTGCCGACCGGTTTCTGATTGAGATCGGAGAGATTGCCCGAGGCGGCGAGGCTGTCGGCATATTCCTTCGACATGATGGAGGCGAAGTCCATCCCGAGATTGGCGACGAAGGGCGCTTCCGGACGCGTCAGCACGAACTTCACCGTCATGTCATCGACCTTTTCGATCGATTTGATCAGATCCGGCATCGACATGCCGTTGAAGTATTCCCAGCTCGCGCCTTCGACATAGGCGTTGAAGGGATTGTCGGCATTCATCTGGCGGTCGAACGAGAAAATGATGTCGTCCGCATTCAGGTCGCGTGTCGGCGTGAAGAAGTCCGTGGAATGGAACTTGACGCCCGAACGCAGGTGGAAGGTGAATTCCATGCCATCGTCGGAAACGTCCCAGCTCTCCGCCAGATCCGGAACAACATTGGTGGTGCCAGGCTCGAACTGGACGAGGCCGCTATAGACCGGCTTCGAGGAGGCGTCGAAGGTCGTGCCTGCCGTGTAGAGCGCCGGATCGAAGCCTTCGGGCGAACCTTCAGAGCAGTAGACCAGCGTCTTTGCGCTGGCGGCGGTCGCAAGGCTCGTTGCGAAGAAAGTCGCTGCGAGCAGTGTGGTGACTTTGCGAGTATTCATGAGTGCTCCCGTGTGTAACGCTTAAACGTTTCAGAACCTGTTCCAAGCGGTTTGGAACAGGATCGGCATCCCCTGCGGAATGCGGAAGGCCGGAGCAAAGCCCGAAAGATCGCCGATTGCAATATGCAGGATTTGTTTCTTTGTCCGTTCGATAAAATTTTTGCCGGAACAGGCAAAATGTCTCATCGGGTGAGACCGGGCCGCGAAATGCTCTCGTTTTGCAGTGCGGAAAAAGACCGGGCGTATTTTCACGAGATTGTACGGTAATCGATTAACCGGACGTCAATCACAACAAGCCAGAAAGGTTGTTGCCGACCGTACCAAAGCACCCTCGCCGCGAGACATGATGTCCGCTTCGCGCCCCCGGCATGTATCTCCTCTCAGATCGTTTCGTCGCGGCCGCATTACAAAGTGCCGACGGCGGGTAGGAGTCCTTACGTGACTGTTGATTTCATGAGGCGCCTCTCCTTGTTCGCGGCAGGCATCTCGCTCTCTGTTCTGGCCTTTTCCGGCACCGTTGCGACGGCAGGCCCCTCCGCGCCGGATCATATCCGCGAAGTCCACGATTTTTACGTCAACAACGTCGAGCAATGGGTGAACGACCCGCAGGTGATTACTGCGATCCGGGAGCAGAATCTTCGCACATTTGGCATGGATCAGGACGCGATCATCGCCGCCGACGAGAAGTGGCGGGCCGAAGTCGGATCGGACAATGCTGACCGCCCGATGGTCGCCGATGTGATGAACCGGGATGTTTCGATCTTCCTGAAGCAAAAGCAGCGTGCCGCCGACTGGATGGTCGTCGAAATCATCCTGATGGATGCGAAAGGGCTGAATGTCGGCCTGTCCACCCCGACCTCCGATTACTGGCAGGGCGACGAGGCCAAGCACGAGAAGACGTTCCAGGCCGCGTCGCATGACCTCTTCATCGACGAGGTCGAGTTCGAGGCAGAAGCCGGCCTGCTCCTCTCCCAGGTTTCCCAGACCATTTTCGATCCCGACAGCGGAGAGCCGATCGGCGCCGTCACCGTGTCGGTCAACATGAACAAGCTTTGAGCGGAAGTGCAGCAATGACCAAGAAAGATAAGACAAACTCGGCGGCCGGATTTTTCGGGCGGATGTCGCTGACCGCGAAACTTGCTTCCGTTATCGTAGCGGTGAACCTGATCGGTCTCGTTACCGCAGTTCTGCTGCTGCAGAACAATGCCTCGCGGACCCTGCGCGAGGATGCCTATGTGAACTGGACCCGCGAAGTCCAGCAGATCGGATCCATGGCCGCCGGCGGCATCAAGTGGAATGTCCCGGAGGCGGTCGAGGAGGCCTACAGCCGCTACGCAAAGTCCGACAATCACGATCTGCGCCAGGTCGTCGCCTACAATGTCGACGGCGATCCGATGGTCGACTGGACGAAAAGCGGCTTTGAAACCGAATATGGCAGTGCGGATATCGCGGCGATCATGGAAACCAGGCCGACCGAACCGGTGGTTGCCGAGGACACGCATGGCGAAAGCATAGTCACTATCGTCGTGCCCCTCGCGGCGGATTCGAAGGGCGAGCCGCGCGGATACATCGCCACCAACTGGTCGACCGAGCGCCTCGAGGCGATGGGCTTCAATTTCGGGCTCCAGACACTCGGCATCCAGTCGGTTACGATCCTTTTCGTCATCGGCGCATTCCTGTGGGCCCTGCGCGGCATCGTCAGCCGCCCGCTCGGCAACCTGACGGGTCGCATCGGTTCCCTGCAGGCGGGTGATCTGGACTCCGATATCCCGCACCGCGATCGCACCGACACGATCGGCGTCGTCGCCGAAGCGCTCGAAACCTTCCGCCTCGCTGCTCGCGAGAAGGAGGAGGCGGAGGCTCGCGCAGACGCCGAGCGCAGGGGCTTCGATGCCGAGCGCCAGCGCAACGAGGCCGAGAGCGCCCGTGTGTCCGAAAGCCAGCGCAACGCCATGGATGTCGTCGGCAGCGCGCTCGGCCGGTTGGCAAAGGGCGACCTCGCCGTGCGCATCGATGATATCGGTGAGGAATTCCGCGCGCTTCGCGACGATTTCAACAGCGCCGTCGAATCGCTCGCCGACACGATGAGCAGCATTTCGGAGACCACCGCGAAGGTCGCCGACAGTTCCAGCGAATTGTCCTCGGCCGCTGACACCTTGTCGCGGCGCACGGAATCGCAGGCGGCCTCGCTCGAGGAGACCGCGGCAGCTTCCGAGGAAATCACCGCGACTGTCAAGGAATCGGCGCAGCGCGCCGAGGAATCGGGCCGGATCGTCGCCGAGGCGACCGAATGCGTTGGCTCCTCAAGGGAAGTGGTCGCTCAGGCGATTTCAGCGATGCAGCGCATCGAGCAGTCCTCTGTGAAGATCAGCCAGATCATCGCGGTGATCGATGAGATTGCCTTCCAGACCAATCTTCTGGCGCTCAATGCGGGCGTCGAGGCGGCCCGGGCGGGCGAGGCCGGCAGCGGTTTCGCCGTCGTCGCCCAGGAAGTCCGCGAACTGGCGCAACGCTCCGCCAGCGCCGCCAAGGAGATCAAGGGTCTGATCAGCAATTCCAGCGCTGAGGTCGAAACCGGCGTCGAACAGGTCAACAAGACCGGCCAGTCGCTGGAGGAAATCCAGAGCCATGTCGAGCGCATCCGCGAGAACATCGCCTCGATCGTGTCGTCCGCTCGCGAACAGTCTGCCGGTTTGCAGGATGTGAACGCGGCGGTCAGCGAGATGGACAAGACCACCCAGCAGAACGCCGCCATGGCCGAGGAAACCAACGCGGCCAGCCAGACGCTCGGTCAGCAGGCCGCGGAATTGCGCCGTCTGGTCGATCGCTTCACGCTTGTCGCGTCAGCCCATGCGAAGACCGGTCCCAGGGAAGCCGCGAACGCCCGTCCGGTTTCGTCGCCGGCCCGCGATCTGGGCCGCAAGCTCGCCGGAGCCTTCGGCGTCCGCTGATCGCTATCGCACAATGAAGAGGAAGGCGGCGCCGGTCAGTCCAGCGCCGCCTTTTTCAGTTCCTCGCCGCTGTAGCGTTCCGGCCCTGAACCGGCGAATTGCGCTTTGACCAGCGCGACGATGCGGTCATTGACCGGCGTGGCAATGCCGGTCTTGCGCCCAAGTGCGACGATCTCGCCATTCAGCCAGTCGATCTCCGATTCCCGCCCCCGTGCCAGATCCTCCGCCATCGAGGATGTCGCGTCGTCGTCCATTTTCAGCATCGATCCGGCAAGGCGGACGAACAGCCAGTCCGGCAGGCTCAGCACAACGGGAATCAGCCCCGGTCCGACCTTCGCGACCCTGGCCGGTTTGATGCCGGCGGCTTTCAGCACGCCAAGCGCCTCGCGCATCGAGGCGGCCAGCAATTGCCGGTAGGGCCGGCTCGACAATTCCTCTTTCAGCGGCAGCCCCGACAGGGCGTTGATCGCATTGTTCAGATTGAGCAGCAGCTTGCCCCACTGGATGGCCTCGATACCGGGCGAGACCGTCGTTTCGATCCCGGCGGCGTTCAGCCGGTTTGCAATCTCGCTTGCCCGCTCCCCCGCGCCGAGAACGATCTCGCCTTCCGTGCCGCAATGGAAGCGATTGTCGCCGATCTGCGCGACGTTGAATCCCACCATGCCGGCGAGAACCGTGCGTCCGCCGAGACGGTCCCGCAGGACATTTGCATTCGAAATCCCGTTTTGTAGGCTGACGACGACGGCGTCCGGTCTGGCTATGCCCGCCAACACCCGCGCCGCCTGTTTCGTAGCGATGCTCTTCATGCAGATCAGGATGGCGTCGCAATCGGCGAGCAGGGCCGGATCGGACGCGAATTCGAAGCGGTTCGGGGCGGCCGCGCTTTCGACGCCGTCGAACCGCGTCAGCGCGATGCCTTGCGTCAGGCGCTCTCCTATCGCCTCCCGGCCGACGAGCACGACCGCATTCCCGGCAGCCGCGAGCATGCCGCCGACATAGCAGCCGATTGATCCTGCGCCGTAAACACCGATCTTCATGGTCACTGGCCCGATGGCGAACAGAAGGCCGGCAGAGTGACGGATGAGACGTCCTCGTCAAGCCGGACGCCCCGGAATCGCGCAGACAACGAGAAAGCGGCCAATTTTCCCCTTCACCTTGGCGGCCAAAACCGGTAAGTCGCCAAGGCGTGCCGCAGCGAAATCCGGAGACATCGATGACCGAAAAGACAAACCTTCCCAAAGTGGTGACGGTGTTTGGCGGATCGGGATTTGTCGGCCGCCATGTCGTGCGCGCGCTGGCGCAACGCGGCTACCGGGTGCGCGTCGCCGTCCGCCGGCCCGACCTCGCCTTTCATCTGCAGCCGCTGGGCGATATCGGCCAGATCACCGCCATTCAGGCCAATCTGCGCCATCGCTGGTCGATCGAACGCGCGGTCCAAGGGGCAGACGCGGTGATCAATCTGGTCGGTCTGCTGTTCGAAAGTGGCCGTCAGAGCTTCGCCGCCGTTCATGAATTCGGCTCGCGCGCCGTCGCGGAGACCTGCGCGGATGCCGGCGTTCCGCTCGTGCACATGTCTGCTATCGGCGCCGACCCGAAGAGCTCGGCCGAATATGGGCGCACCAAGGCGCGCGCCGAGAAGGCGGTGCTCGACACACTGGGCGACAAGGCCATCATCTTGCGGCCGTCGATCGTTTTCGGCCCCGAAGACGGCTTCTTCAATAAGTTCGCGGACATGGCACGCTACTCTCCGGCCCTGCCGCTGATCGGCGGCGGCACCATGAAATTCCAGCCGGTCTATGTCGGAGATGTCGCGGAAGCCTTTGCGCGCGCCATCGATGGCGAGATCGAAGGCGGCAAGATCTACGAGCTCGGTGGACCGGAAGTCCTGACATTTCGCGAATGCCTCGAGGAAATCCTGGAGATCATCGAGCGCAAGAGGCTTCTCCTCAACACGCCTTGGTGGCTGGCGCGCATACAGGCACGCATTCTCGGCCTGTTGCCGAAGCCCTTGTTGACAGTCGATCAGCTTGAGATGCTGAGGACGGACAATGTCGTTTCCGACGATGCTGCCAATGAGGACAGGACGCTTGCCGGCATCGGCATCCGGGCGACGACGCTCGACGCGATCCTGCCCAGCTATCTGTGGCGTTACCGGGTGACCGGCCAGTACCGTAACTCCGTGACGCCCTCGGAAACCGGCGACGCCGCCTGAGTTGGACTTTTCCGCAGTTCTGCCCGACGCCATCGCGCCGGGCGTCGCGTTTCTCCTGGTCGGCGCAAGCGTTTTTACCTCGGCGATCACTGCGGCTTTCGGCGTGGGCGGCGGCATCGTGATGCTCTTGCTGATGAGCCTTTTCATGCCGGTGTCCGCGCTTATTCCCGTCCATGGCGTGGTTCAGCTTGGTTCCAATGCCGGGCGCGCCTTCCACTTGCGCCGGGCTGCCGCACCGATGATGATGATCCCCTTCGCGATCGGCGGTGTCCTCGGCGCCCTGGCCGGCGGCTCGATCGTCACGGACCTGCCGGATGCGGTGCTCAAGACCGTCCTTGCCGCATTCATCATCTTCCTGACCTGGGTGAAGCTGCCGCCTCTGCCCGCTGCCGGTTCGCCGCTCGTTTTCGGCATCGGCGGCGCCATATCGACGGCCTTGTCCATGTTCGTCGGCGCGACCGGTCCTCTGGTGACGGCGTTGATGGGAAAGGCCTTCGAGACGCGCCATCAGGTCGTCGCCAATTCCGCCGTCGGGATGATGATTCATCACCTCCTGAAAGTTGTCGTTTTCGGCTTTCTTGGTTTCAACCTTGCGCCGTGGCTCCCGCTGACACTCGCCATGATCGCCTCGGGCTACGTCGGCACCGTGCTTGGCGCCAGGCTGCTCGACAGGATGGATGAGGGCCAGTTTCGTTTCTGGTTCAGGATCTGCGTGACGATCCTCGCCGCGGAACTGTTCCGCCGCGCTCTGTTCTAGCCGAGGAAATAGAGACCGATCAGGCCGAGCGTTCCGACAAGGATGCGCCAATAGGCAAACAGCGAGAACCCGTGCTTCGAAACATAGTCGAGCAGGTAGCGGACTACGAAGACACCGGCGATGAACGCCGTCACGAAGCCCGCGCCAATGATGACCGCGTCATCGAAAGTAAGGACATCGCGGTTCTTGTAGAGATCGAGCGTAAAGGCGCCCGCCATGGTCGGCATGGCGAGGAAGAAGGAGAATTCCGCTGCCGAGCGCTTGTCGGTTCCCATCAGCAAGGCGCCGGCAATCGTCGCGCCGGACCGCGAAGTTCCGGGGATCATCGCGAGGCACTGGCAAAGCCCGATCTTGAAGCAGAGGCCGAGCGGGTATTCCGTGACGTCGGTATAGCGCGGCTTGAGCGGCAGGCGGTCGATCCAGAGCAGAATGAAGCCGCCGATGATCAAGACGATGCAGATCAGCAGCGGCGTCTCGAACAGGACTGTCTTGATGAAATCATGCGCGAGCGAGCCAATCACGGCCGCCGGCAGGAAGGCCAGCAGGATCCCGCAGACGAAATGTTGCGTCTTGCGGTCCGAGGGCAGGGTGACGAGCATCTGCCAGAGCCTGCCGAAATAGACCGTCAGGATCGCCATGATTGCGCCGAGCTGGATCAACACCTCGAACGTCTTTCCGGTGGAGTCGAAGCCTAGGAAATGCCCTGCAAGCAGCAAATGCGCGGTTGATGAGACCGGGATGAACTCGGTCACTCCCTCCAGGACACCGAGAAGAAGCGCTTCGACGATTGTCTGGTCTGCCATGTCAGAGGTCCGTTCCGGGGATTGCCTTGCGGCGGAATCAGGAGAGTGATCCAGACGCGGCATACACGAAAAGCCAAACGCCTGACCAGCCCGTTAAAATGCACCGTGCATTGTTTGGAGATCGTTAACGCTGTCCGTTTACCCTGATTTCATCAGGAGGTTTCAATGGCAATCGACTTCGAAACCGAAAGAGCCTTGGAGGCTCGCGCCGAGAGCATCCGAACCCGCCGGGGCGAGGAATTGCGAATAGCGCAGGACACCCGCCACTATCTCGGCGACGATTCGCCGAAGCGCAGAAGTTGGCGTCACAAATCTCTGATGCCGCTCAGAGATGTTTTCAGCTTCGCGGAAATCGAATCCTAACCGCCCTTGGTTTTCACCGTATAGGCAAGCATGTCGGACCATTCCGGATGCCGCTCGAATTGCGCCGCGGCGAAAGGGCAGATCGGGATGATCTTTCGGCCTTCGGCGCGCGCATCCGCCATAAGGCGTTTCAGCAGCCGCAATCCCGTCCCGGTGCCGCGAAACGCGTCGGGGACTTCGGTATGGTCGATGATCAGCTGGTCCGCCCCGGTATGGCGATAAGTCATTTCGGCCACCGTTTCGCCGGGCGCGCGGACGAGATAACGGCCTTTGCCTTCATCGTCCTGCTCGCGCTCGATCGGCAGGGCTTTTGCATCGACGAGCCCGGCGCGGATAACGGCTAGGAATTCGGCGATCGCATCGATCTCGTTGCCGGCGATTTCATGCCCGCCCGCATGCCAGACGCTTTTCACGGTTGCGCCACGCGCTTCGAACCCGTCGATCAACTGTTCGGTCCGATCCGGCGGCGAATGCGGGTCGCGCCCGCCAGCCGTCACCAGCATGGTAACGCCGGCAAACCGGTCGTCGGTCTCGATATCCGGCGCGACTGTCGGATGCATGAGGACGGCGTGGCGGAAAAGGGACGGATCCTCCACCATGACGGCGGCCAGAAGATTCGCGCCTTCCGAATAGCCGATCCCGATCACGCGCGCCGGCGACAGCCCTTCGGCATGAGCCCTTATCGAGCCCGGCGATGCATCCCTGCGCGGCGCGATCAGGATCGCCTCGGGCAGTGCCTCGGCGAGGGCAAACATTCTCATCTCGTCCGCGTCCGCGCCGGGAAAGACGAAAAGAACCGGATTGCCCGGCTGGTAATCTGGTCCGCGCGTTTCGGTGAAATCCTCGTTTTCATGTGTCATGGCGTTGGCTTTCGCTGGCGCAGCTTCAATCGAGACCGATCGGTAATGCGCCCGTATCCTTCAGGGTTTCGAGTACGATGGATGTCTTGACGTTCTGCACCGCCTCGTGCGGCAGCAAGGTCTCGTTGACGAAATCGGACAATCCGCGCAGGTCGCGCGTGACGACCCGCAATATGTAGTCCATCTCACCCGTCAGCGCGTGGGCCTCCTGCACCTCCGGCAGCCGCGCCATAAGTTCGGCGAAACGGGCCGCATTGTTGCGGTTATGCGTGGCGAGCGTAACCGAAATGAAGTTGACCAACCCGAAGCCCGCTTTCTCGCCGTCGAGACGGGCATGATAGCCGGCGATCACGCCTTCGCGCTCAAGCCGTGCCCGCCGCCGTGAGCATTGCGAGGGCGACAGATGGATTCGCTCCGCGATATCGTTATTGGTCAGCCGTGCATCCTCCTGCAGAAGCGCAAGGATTTTGCGATCAGTCTTGTCGAGTTCGCTGTCGGTCACCTTTTCGGCCTCGGATATGCGCGAAATTTGCATAAAGATGCCTACAGGCGCGTCAGAATGCAAACACCTTGCGGGCCGGCTGCGTTATTCTGTCGCAAACACAGGAGGAGCAGATCATGGGTCCTTTCCCGCACGACGCCCCGAAGGCGAAAGTCACCGAAGAAAATCCGGCCGGGACCGACGGCTTCGAATTCGTCGAATTCGCCCATCCCGACGCGAAGGAACTCGAAGCCCTGTTTGATCGAATGGGTTACTTGCCCGTTGCCCGTCACAAGACCAAGGCGATTACGGTCTGGCGCCAGGGCGACATCAACTACATCGTCAATGCGGAGCCCGGCTCCCACGCCATGCGCTTCGTCGAGGAGCACGGCCCTTGCGCACCCTCCATGGCCTGGCGAGTGGTTGACGCGCAGCACGCCTTCGATCATGCGGTTTCGAAAGGCGCGACACCTTATGAAGGCGACGACAAGGCACTGGACGTTCCTGCCATCGTCGGCATCGGCGGGTCGCTGCTATACTTCGTCGACCGCTACGGCGAGAACGGTTCGGCCTACGACGCCGAGTTTGAATGGATTGGCGAGCGCGATCCGAAGCCGGAAGGCGTCGGCTTCTATTATCTCGATCACCTCACCCACAATGTCTATCGTGGAAACATGGACAAGTGGTGGGCCTTTTACCGCGAATTGTTCGGCTTCACCCAGATCCATTTCTTCGACATCGAGGGAAAGCTGACCGGCCTTGTCAGCCGCGCGATCACGTCGCCCTGCGGCAAGATCCGCATTCCGCTTAACGAATCCACGGACGACAAGTCGCAGATCGAGAGCTACCTGAAGAAATATCGCGGCGAGGGCATCCAGCACATCGCGGTCGGTACCGAGCATATTTATGACGCGACCGATCGTCTGGCAGACAACGATCTGGCCTTTAT
This sequence comes from Ahrensia sp., assembly GCA_002706335.1. GTDB lineage: Bacteria > Pseudomonadota > Alphaproteobacteria > Rhizobiales > Rhizobiaceae > Oricola. Next base: position 16,840 of record PAKZ01000003.1, on the reverse strand, counting down.
GCCCGGCCCGCCGGACACCTATTACGCGATGAGCCATGACCGCGTGCATGGCCATGACGAGCCCATCGAGCGGATGAAAACGCATGGCATCCTTATCGACGGCGAAGGCGTCGTTGGCGGCGGCGAGACGAAGATCCTGCTGCAGATTTTCTCAAAAACCGTGATCGGCCCGATCTTCTTCGAGTTCATCCAGCGCAAGGGCGACGAGGGGTTCGGCGAAGGCAATTTCCGCGCCCTGTTCGAATCGATCGAGCGCGAGCAGATCGAGTCGGGCGAGCTGTCGCTCGACGCGGCGGAGTAAACGGCCCTCAAAAGGGGGCAAGGGAGGAGAATGGCGGCGGCTTCGGCCGCCGCTTTTTTAGGTCGCCAGCGCCGTATCGCGCCGCGATTTCAGGAAAATCGTAGCGATGACTGCGATATTGAGAATGTTCCAGGCGATCCCGTTCAGGAAGGCGGCCTGATAGTTCCCCGTAATGTCGTAGATCCAGCCCGACATCCAGCCGCCGAGCGCCATGCCGACAATTGTCGCCATGATGACGAAGCCGACGCGCGCACCGGCTTCCTTCGCGGGCAGGTATTCGCGCACGATCAGCGCATAGCTCGGGACGATGCCGCCCTGAGACAGGCCGAAGATAAGGCTGACGACATAAAGCGAGACCAGCCCGTCATAGGGCAGGTAGAGGAACAGCGCGATACACTGCAGCATCGAGCCGATCAGCAGGGTCCGCACTCCGCCCAGCCTGTCGGCGATCAGCCCTGAGGCAAGCCGCGAGACGACACCTCCCATCAGCATCAGCGACAGCATTTCAGCGCCCGCAACAGGCCCGTAGCCGAGATCCACGCACAGCGACACCAGATGAACCTGCGGCATCGACATGGCGACGCAGCAGCCGACCCCGGCGAGGCCGAGCATCCATTGCAGGGCGCGCGGCGAGAATCCGGCGGAACGCGTATCGATGACGGGCCCCGTCGGTACGGTCGGCGATACCTGTTCGACGAATCTGCGCCGCAGCGTCAGCGACAGCGGCGGGATCGTCATGACGATAATCGCGGCCAGCGTGAAATAGACGCCGCGCCAGCCTGAATCCGCCTGGATCCCTTGAAGCAGGGTCGGCCAGACCACGCCGGCCAGGTAGTTACCGCAGGCCACGATGGCGACCGCGATGCCGCGGCGGCGCAGGAACCAGTGCGAGAGATCGGCGATCAGCGGGGCAAAACCCGCCGCTGTGCCGAGGCCGATCAGCGCCTGGAAGGCCGAAAGCATCGCTATGGACGAGCTCGCCGCAGCGCCCGTGTAGCCAACGCCGAGTGCCGCTGCCGCGCCGATCAGCGCCCAGGTGATCCCGAACCGGTCGACCGCGCGCCCTATCGCGAAATTGCCGATGGCGAAACCCGCCATGGTCAGCGTGTAGGGTATCGAGGCTGCGGCCCGGTCTGTTGCGAATTCCGACTGCACGTCCGGCATGATCACGATGATCGACCACATGCCCACATTGCAGATCGTTGCGATCAGCAAAGTAAGCGCGAGGCGTTTCCAGGAATAGGCGCTGTCGAGAACGGATGCGGCGTGCATGCGCGGACGCTATTGCCCGGCAGCATCCCTTGTCCAGCCCTGTTTGGGCGGTTTCAGAAGCCGAGCCGCCTCAATACGTTCTTCATGACGGCGAGTAAGGCGAGACACATGAACCCGCCGCTGACGACCATCATCGCCTGGAATGACACGAGGCTCATGGGCGGACGGAAATATTGCGAGATATGGTAGCCCAGAAAACCGCCCGCCATCAGGATCATGGCGTTGAGCAAGACGCCGAAACCGTCTTCCTGCATGACGCCGTTCATCGCCACGCCGATGAAATAGGCGCCGGCGGACCCGACAAGCAGAAAGATCAGGAAAGTTGCTGTTTCAGGCCCGAAATCCATGATGGTGTCCCGCTCGAACTTTTCACAAGGAAAACGCTCTGGCGGAGCAGTCTGACACAGCTTCGTAAATGTAGAGTGTCCGAAAGGGGCCAGATCGTATGGCACAGCGTTAGGCGTTCGCTAACCAAACAGTCTGAGGCCAGCGAAAAAGGCCTGGGCCCTAGCGCTTGTACTCCCACACCTGGTTGAAGCTCAGATCGGTAAAGGCCAGCGCGTCGCGCGCCGCTGCGTCGCATCCCAGCGATTTGACGCTACGGCGCATTTCATTGCGCCATTCTGGCTCCATCGCCATGGCCTGGGCGCGGTCGCCGGGGCTCAGATGGCTGCCCATCGTGGCGCTGGAATAGACGAAATAGGCCGGACAGGCCTCTTCGATAGCCGCCGTATATCCATGGAAAATCGCGAAGCGCACCGCTTCGTTTTCGCCCGCATGGGCTGTCGCGATACCGCTTGCGATCGCGGCCGCCAGAACCAGTCGAGTGAACATGTAATTGCCTGCCCAGCTATTCGAATGAAAAGCCCCGCGCATCGATTAATGTAAAGATTTCAGCCTGTCCATGCTGTTTTGCGTCGCCGGAGACAGGCGGCAAGGCATTCCGGAGGTCGATGCGTTTCCGTGAAGTCGCGGCGTCGCTCTAACGGTTTGGCAGTCCGTGCCGCATGGGGCCATGTCGGCGGCGCAGTCCGCATCTGGCCGAATGGTTACACTTGGTCACGGGCGGGCCATTCGCTAATCGTCGAACGCGTTTGAACCGAAGAGAGCTTGATATCTCGGTTCCGCGCCGCTTCGTCATTCACAGGCAAATCGGCGTCTATGCGCGTGAGTTTGCCGAGAAAGTGGCTTCGACCCTTGCGATCTGATAGCGAACAAGGCTCCTTGAGTGTCCTGGAGCGTTCATGCGGTTTCTGGTCGTTGCCGATATTCACTATGCGCTGAAGCAGTATGACTGGCTTCTCGACGTCGCCCCGCATTACGACGCGGTAGTGATCGCAGGCGACCTTCTGGAAATTTCGTCGATGGTCGATCTTCGGGCGCAGATTGTCGTCTTGCGGACCTATCTGCGGCGTATCGCGGAGAAGACGCGGGTCATCGTCTGCTCCGGCAATCACGATCTTGACGCGGAGCAGGAACATGGCGAGCGCGTTGCCGACTGGATGCTCAACCTCTCCGGCCTCGGTGTCGTGTCAGACGGCGAGTCCTTCACCGCCTCCGGCGTCCGTTTCTCGTCATTTCCGTGGTGGGATGGAACCGAAACCAGGAAGCAGGTCCAATCGCAGTTGGAAGCCGATGCGGCGCTGGCCCATGATCACTGGGTCTGGGTCTATCATGCGCCTCCGGCCGACAAGCGGGTCAGTTGGGGCGGTCAGCGTCATTATGGAGACCCGGATCTGGTCGCCTGGATCGATCGTTATCAGCCCGATCTGGTGCTGAGCGGCCATGTCCATCAATCGCCCTTCATACCCGATGGATCCTGGGTCGACCGTATCGGCAAGACCTGGGTGTTCAACACGGGGCAGCAGCCCGGTGAGCGGCCGAGCGTCATCGTTTTCGATCTGGAGCTCGACGAGGCGGTCTGGCTCTCAATGGTTGGCGGCCAAAAGCTGGCGCTCGGCGATCCCGCCGCGCAACCGGCTGCCCTGACCGCGCTTCCCGAGTGGATTACAATCTAGGATCGCCGCCACGCGTGTCCCTGCCGCCCGCGACCTTGCGCTGGTGATGCATGAGCGCGTCGAGAACCTGGTCCACCATACCAAGATGATCCTTGCGATCTTCGAACTGAACTTTCAGGTCCGCGAGATAGGTCGTCCCGTCATGCAGGCGTTGCGCGAGCAGCCTGGCGGCATGGATCGCGAGGCCCGGCCTGCGGGTCATGAACTCGATCGGATTCTCGACCTGATATGCGCGCACCGGCGTGACGGCGACCACCGAAGCGGTGTAGTTCGTTTCGAGAAGCGCCGACATCTCGCCGAAAAGCGAACCGGGCTTGCGGTCGACAGCGACCTGCACAGGGCCCTTTGATACGGCGACTTCGCCTTCGATAAGCACGAACATCCTGTCCGCGGCCGCGCCCTCATTGATCAGTTTCTCGCCGGGCTCGAAACGAATCTCTTTCAGGTCGCGGCATTCGTCCAGGACGGCATTCATAATTCGCTCCCGATTGCAGGGCCGCCATCGCATCAATCCCTTCGGGGCAGGGCGAGGGCCTCTATCTCACTGTCGGGCGGGAATAGCCGTCAGTCAAGCGAAGCCGCCCAAACACGCGCGGCGGCCATTGTTTCCTACCCGGCCTTGCCTCCGCGGTTCGCCGACAATGCGGGTCTAAAAATGTTATCGTGGGCCACGAAAGAAGTGCACCTGCGGGTAGCAATCTGATCTCACCTGCGTCCGTCAGGGCCTCTCTAACTGTTATTCTCGGGCGACGGATTTCCGACAGAGGCGAACGCAACCGAGATCTGAACGCCTTGCGCGCTGTTTTGCAATGGCGACATGACGGAGATACGGGCTCCTGCCCGGTCCGCGATCGCCTTGACGATGGCAAGGCCCAGCCCGCTGCCGTCCGTGTTTCCTGAACCCCTCTCAAATCGCAGCATGAGCCGCTCTGTCATGTCCGGCGACAACACTGGCCCGTCATTTCGAACCGAGAGCACTCCATCCGGGCTCAGGTCGACTTGCACGAGTTGATCGGCGGTCCCGTGGCGCAAAGCGTTCTCGATGAGGTTGCGGCAAAGGATACCGAACGCATCCGGATCGAGATTCGAGTCGACAGGCGCGTCAGGCATCGAAAGGGAAATTCGCTCTTCTCCGGAGCGGGTGAAGTCCTGCACGATCAGTTGCAAGACCTGGCGAAGATCGTTGGAGGTGTCGAGTTGTAGCCGGCTGCCTTCCGCGCGAGCCAGCTGCATGAGTTTCTCCGACATACGCATTAGCCGCTTGAGCGTCGTCTCGATTTCCGTGGCGCGTTGCGACGTCCCTGCGTCCGTCGTCTCGGACTTCAGGCGCTGGGCCTGCGCAATCGCGCCGGCGACCGGCGTGCGCAATTCATGCGCGGCATTGGCGGCAAAGGCGCGTTCCGCTTCGAAGGCGGCATGTAAGCGGTCGAGCAACTGGTTCACCGCGCCCGCAATCGGCTGCAGCTCTGTTGGAAGCCCCGTATCTGGCAACGGCGAAAGATCCTGCGCGCCTCGCCGCTTCAGTCCGTCTTGCAGGGTCCGCACGGGACGGAAGCCTCGCCGCGTCGCCACGAAGATGGCCGCAAGACTGAGCGGAATGACAACCAGAAGGGGCAGCAACAGACCGAGCAGGATCGCGCGCGATGTCTCCGAGCGATGATCGAGCGGTTCGGCGACAGCGATCGTGATACGCGCGTCCCGGGCTGAATCGTAATAGAGCCGATGGGTTGAGGTTCGGATGAACCCGTCTGCCGTGAAAGGAGGGAAGTCCTCTTCGCGGGCCCCTGACGAACGCAACAGGATCCCGCCGTCGCGGTCGCGGACGATATAGCTGACCTTGTCATCCAGAGGGCTTACCCGCCCGATATGCTCGCCGAGTTCATCGTCGTCTTCATGGTCGTCGCCCCTGCGGCGGAGATCGTGGACTGCCAGCGGCAATATGCGTTCCGCCGTCGCCTGCAACGCCCTGTCGAAGACCTCCTCCAACTCGCCGTTGAGCAGATGCGCGGTGAACGATGCCGCGAGCAGCCACAGAACCGTTACCGGAAGGCCGATCAGCAGCGCGAGCCGGGCCTGAAGCGAGCGCGGCATTCTCATGGCCTTCCCAGCCTGTAGCCAAGTCCCCGCTCTGTTTCGATGACTGCGGCGCCGAGCTTCTTGCGCAGGCGGCTGACATGGACCTCGATCGCGTTGCTGTCGATTTCCGTGTCGAAGGAATAGAGCCGTTCCTCGAGCTGGGCCTTCGACAGAAGTTGGCCGGGCCGCTGCAGGAAGGCCTCGAAGAGAACCCACTCGCGCGCGGTTAGAACGATCTTCTTGCCGTCCTTCATCACGCTGCGCGCGGCGAGATCGATCTCCAGGGGCCCGTGCCGGATGATTGGATTGGGATTGCCGGTGTACCGCCGCGCAACGGAGCCGATCCGCGCGGAGAGTTCCGCCAGGTCGAAAGGCTTGACCAGATAGTCGTCCGCGCCCGCGTTAAGGCCTTCGATCCGGTCGGAAACCTGGTCGAGCGCGGTCAGGATGATGACCGGCGTGACGTCTCCGCGGCCGCGCAGCATCTTCAGGAAGGGAATTCCCCTGCCGTCGGGCAGCATCAGGTCGAGGAGCACGAGATCGTACACGGCCGTCGACAGCGCATCGTCCGCGGCGTCCAGCCGAGTGACCCAGTCGACCGAATAGCCGTCCGCGGCGATCTGGTCGCGCACGGCCGCACCAAGAATCGTGTCGTCCTCTATCAGCAGAATTCGCATGGGTTTCTCTTTTGCCCGTTCCCGCAGCTTTATTCCACTCGCTACCTTACGAGAAGCTGACGCATGTCGGGTCGCGGCTTAAGGCGCCCGTCAGGTCTCGAAGCGAAAAGCCTCCCTGTTCCGAAGAGGAGGCAAACCATGACAACCCGTATTGTTGCGACTGCGGCCCTGATCGCGCTGGCGGCGGGGCCTGCGCTTGCCGACGAGGACTGCGATGTTCCGATGGCCAGCTGGCAGCCGCGCGAGGCGGTCCGGACCATGATCGAGGAGCGCGGCTGGCGGCTGCTCCGCATCAAGATCCACGACGGTTGCTACGAGGCCTACGTGACGGACGAGAATGGCCGGCGCTTCGAGGCGGTCGTCGATCCCGCCACGCTCGCCATCATCGATATCGAGACCGACCAAAGGCATCGCTGACCCACTGCGAAAGCTGACAGGAAGCTGAAGCGAAATTTTCCGGTCCGTCAGCAAGCGCTCAGCCTGAACCGCCATCTTTCAACCATCCCAACCAAAGGAGATCTGAACATGAAACTCTTGCGCAACCTCGTCCTCGCCGCCGTCGCTGTCGGCGGCATCTCGGCCGCTTACGCCGCCGGAGCGGCGTCGTTTCCCCACAATCTCGTCAGCGGGATCGATGCCGCCGGATGGGACCTTTCTGTTCGCAAGGCGGACTATGACGACGACGAGCACGAAGGCTATCGCCGTTTCGGAGGCGGACATGAGCGCCACCATGAAGATGACGACGATGACCAAGGCCGGAACTACGGCCAGAACGGCCCCGGCCCGGCAGGGAGCACGACGCCTCCGGACAATGGCCTGATTCTCAAGGGCACCGCGCCGAAGGTGCAGGTGAACTGATACCGCCATCCACATTCGAAAGAGAAATCCGATGAAATCGTTTCTAGCTGTTCTTGCGGTGACCACGGCGCTCAGCGCCGTGACGCCCGCCATTGCCGGCGAGGTCACGCTGACCACAAATCTGCGTAACTATGGCGGCCCCGGCGCCTATCTCGCCTATTACGTCACGGACGCCAGCGGCAAGTATCTCGGCAGCCTGTGGATGTCGGGCGGCAAGGCTCGTTATTACGAGCATCTGACCGGCTGGTATCGCGCCACGGGCGGCAATTTGGGTGAAATCGCCGGCATAACGGGCGCCAGTGTCGGCTCGGGGCGCACATTGGAGGTCACGCTCGATCTCGCCGACGCCCTGTTCGACGCCGGATATGAACTGCATATCGACGCCGCGGTGGAAGACTATCGCGACAGCCCGAACGAGATCGTCGTCCCGCTGACCTCCGATGGATCGGGCCAGCCTGTTCAGGGCAGTCGCTACATCGCCGACTTCACCTATACGCGTTAATCCGGAGAGGTTCTGTCATGATCCGGTCGCTTCACCGTTGGCCTGGGTTGATCGCCGCGCTGTTTCTCTGCGTCATCGCGCTGAGTGGAACTGCGCTCGCGGTGTATCCCGCCATCGAATCCGTTCGGTCCCCTTCGTCCGCTGATATCAGTGTGGCGGAGCTGGCGTCGCGCGTTCAGGCGATGGAGCCGACGGTGGAGCAGATCCGCCGTGCGCCGTCGGGCCGGATAACCGCCTATTACTACGAGGGCGACCAGCCGGCCGCCGCAGTCATCGACCCGGCGACAGGTGAGGCGATCGGCAACGCGGATACGTCGGCATTGCAGCGCTGGCTGACGAACCTTCATCGGTCGCTGTTTCTCAGTGATGCGGGCCGCATCATGACCGCGACTGCCGCCGCGGCCATGCTCGCCCTTTGTCTTTCGGGGCTCGTGCTTCTCGCGCGGCGCTCCGGCGGCTGGCGATACCTCTTTTCTCCCGCGCGGGGCACGGGCCACGGCAAGTTGCACTCCTCCATCGCAAGGCTATCGGTTTTCGGCCTTGGCTTGTCGTCGATTACCGCTCTGTGGATGACCGCGGCGACATTCGGCTTCATTCCGGAGGGAGCGGGCGCCCCCCCGTTCCCCTCCGACGTCAGCGGCCAGACTGGAGCGAATCCGGCCGCGATTACCGCACTTGAGCAGACCTCGGTGGACAAACTGCGTTCGCTGACATTCCCGGTTAATGGCGACAAGACCGACGTCTTCACCCTGAAGACCAGTGACGGCGAGGGCTATATCGATCAGGGCACCGGCCGGATGCTCGCCTGGGCAGACGCCGGCGCATGGGAACACGTCACGGATTTCATCGTCATGCTTCATACCGGCCAGGGTGCCGCCCTGCTTGGTCTTCTTCTCGGCTTGTCGGCACTCGGCATTCCCTTTCTTAGCTGGACCGGACTGCGTCTCTGGCTGACCGGTCGAAAGAGGGGACGAGCGAGGCATTCGGTTGCCGTCGGAGATGCTGACACTATCGTGCTTGTCGGCAGCGAGGGTGGCAGTACCTGGGGCTTCGCCGACACGCTCTGCGGTGTGCTGAGCGAGAGCGGGCTTCGGGTTCATGTCGGCCCGATGTCGGCTTTCACGCCGCAACGCTGGCCGCAGGCGCAGCGCATTCTCCTGCTTGCCGCAACCTACGGCGATGGCGAAGCGCCCGCTTCGGCAGGAAATTTCCTCGAAAAGCTCGCTGCCTTGCCCGAGGCCCCGAAGGCGCCATTTGCCGTTCTCGGCTTCGGCGACCGCAGCTTTCCTTCCTTCTGCGGCTATGCGGCGAAAATCGCCCGGGCGGGGGAGGCGAAAGGCTGCCGGCTACTGCTGCCAATGGAACCGGTCGATCGCCAGTCGCCGCAAGATTTCGCCCGCTGGGGGCGCGACCTCGCCGCTGTGCTCGGCCTGGAGTTCGAACTCAATCATCAGCCGACCCCGCCGAAATCCCGTGCACTGACCCTTGTTTCGCGACGCGACTACGGCACAGACGTCCAGGCCCCGACGGCTATCCTGCGCTTCGCGCTGCCTACAGGGTCGCTCTGGCGGCGGCTGACGAGACGCACATTTCCGGGATTTGAGGCTGGCGACATCCTCGGCATCCTGCCTGAGGGATCCGATCTTCCCCGCTTCTATTCGCTGGCGTCGGGCAAACGCGACGGCTTCGTCGAGATCTGTGTCCGGCGCCATCCCGGAGGGTTGTGCTCGGGTCAACTGACGACCCTGGAGCCGGGGCAGACCATCCAGGCCTTCCTGCGTCATAATCCGACCTTCCGGCCAGCCCGCGGAAAGGCGCCTGTCTTGCTGATCGGGGCGGGAACCGGCATCGGTCCGCTCGCTGGCTTTGCTCGCGCCAACCGAACGAAACGGCCGATGCATCTTTATTTCGGTACGCGCCATCCGCAAAGCGATGCTCTCTACGCCGAGGAACTGGCCGCATGGCAGCAAAACGGGCGGCTCGCCTCCGTAACCACAGCATTCTCCCGAGGTGAAAGACCGATCTACGTGCAGGACACCCTTCGCAGTGATGCCGCACATGTCGCCCGTCTCGTTTCGTCCGGCGCCCAAATTCTGGTCTGTGGCGGACGGGAGATGGCGGCCGGAGTATCGGCCGCGCTGGCGGACATCCTGGCGACTCAGGGGCTCACGCTGGCAACGCTCAAGGCGGAGGGCCGATATGCCGAAGACGTTTACTGACATGGTGCGTCACGCGCTGAACGGTCCGACGATGGGCACGCGCTGGTCGGCGCTCTTTCATGCGCCCGCGGATTTTGATCCCGAGCCCCTGCGCGACGCGATGGTTGCAGCGGTTGATCAGGTAGACGGTCAAATGTCGGTCTGGAAGCCTGACAGCGACATCAACCGCTTGAGTGCAACGTCACCGGACACCTGGATCGACCTGCCGCCGCCATTGATGGAGGTGCTCGAGGTCGGGCTTTCGATCGGTCGGGCCATGGATGGCGCATTTGATATAGGCATGGGTGATGCGGTGAGCGCGTGGGGCTTCGGCCCGGCGAACGCCGACCCCGGCCGGATCCGCGCAGCCCGGGAACGCCGCCGTTTGCCGGCACATGAGGTACTGGAACTGGACGGTCGGCGCGACCGCGCCCGCAAGCATGCGCCAATACAGTTCGATCTGAACGGTATCGCCAAGGGCTACGGTGTGGATCGCTTGACCGAGACCGTCCGGGCATTCGGTATCGATGACGCGCTACTCGCGATCGATGGCGAACTGCGTGCAATTGGCAAGCAGCCGAGTGGTTCGCCCTGGGTCGTCGCGGTCGAGGCGCCGGACCCGGATCGGCGCACGCCGCATTCCATCCTCGAATTGGCGGATATGGCAGCCGCCACCTCGGGCGACTATCGTCATTGGGTGCAGGTCGGTGACCGCCGCCTTTCGCACACGATGGACCCGCAAAGGGGCATGCCGCTGACGGCGTCGCCTGCGTCCGTCACCGTTCTCGCCACGGATTGCATGCGTGCGGACGCCTTGGCGACAGCAATGATGGTGTTGGGTGAGGAAAGAGGATTGAAGGCCGCGGAATCAATCGGTCTCTCCGTGTTGTATCTCAAACGCGACCAGCAGGGCGGCGTCGGGACAGGCTGTTTCCGCAAGGCCTACGAACAAGCGGGCCGTATGGCGGTTAATGGCTTGTAACCGGTGACGAATCCGGAGGCTGTCAGCGAGTTTCATATCAATGAGCTGCAAAGCCCCGCCAAATCCCCGGCGCACCCCATAGGCTTCGACCCTGTGACCTCTGCCCGTAAATCCAGCACAACTCCATTTCGCAATTTCGCATTGAACGTTGCCCCGCTCGGTTATCAAGGCCTGGCTTCATGGCGCGATCACCCGTAGCTCATCTGGATTGACTTTTGCCTTCCGAAATGCTCCCGGCGTAATCCCGGTTGTAGCCGGCGCATCCTGCCAAGCCTGGCTTCCCCCAATTTGATGCTTTGCGGAGTGGCGTTTCGGGCACGAAATCGCCACTGGATATGACGAATAATCTCCCGCCTGTCGGTTTGGAACAGGTGATGGTAGCCGCATCAAATAATGCCCTTTCGGCATCATTAAGGCCGTAAATATCTATTGGACCTATCACTGAACGTGATCATATCATCCGGCTATTACATTTTGGAGGACGTAATATGAGGAACTTAATCGCGAAAATCGGGCTTGCGGCAGCTGTCGCGCTGGCGCCGATGTCGGCGTTTGCGGACTGGAAACCCGAACGCCCCATCAATATTATCGTAGGCTTCTCGGCAGGCGGAGGTACGGACGCGACAGCGCGTCTTATCGCATCGTCTGCGCAGGAATTCTTCGAGGTTCCGCTCGTTGTGGTCAACCGCCCGGGAGCCTCAGGCACGCTTGCGGCGGAGATTGTCGCCGGTTCGGAGCCGGATGGGCTTACGCTTCTTGTCGCTGGCGGCTCCGAGAGCACATCCGTACCCAATCACCTTAAGACCAACTACTCTCTCGATCAGCTTCGTGGCGTTATCCGTGTCAACCGCGAGCACATGGTCATCGTCACCAAGGCGGGAAGCGGATTGAAATCCGCCGAGGATATCGTGGCGGCAGCCAAGGAAAATCCGGGCGGCCTGACCTTCGGTTCTTCCGGACCGGCGAGCATTCTGCATTCAGCCTTTCTCGTCTTTGCGAAGCAGGCTGGCATCGAAATGACGCATGTGCCTTTCCAGGGTGGTGCGCCGGCGCTTGCCGCACTTCTTGGCGGGCATATCGACATGACCATCCTCACCCCTGGTGACGCAAAGGCGCAATCGGAAGCGGGCAACGTCAACCTCATCGCGACGACGTCCGATCGCGCACCACAGCTTCCCGATCTCGCTTCGCTTTCCGAACTCGGCTATGACGTCAATGTCGAAAACATGAAGGGGCTGGTCGTACAGGCCGATACTCCGGATGAAGTGGTCCAGTATCTGCATGACAAGTTCAAGGCTGCGATGGAGAGCGAAACTTTCGAATCCCTTGCTGGCCGCGCGAACATCCAGCCGGCTTACCTGAACGGTGCGGATTTCGACGCTGCCATGCAGAACATGTCGAAGGCCATCAAGGAGGCGTTGTCGGAGTAATCCGGCATCGCCAACCCGGACAGCGTAAAATGGAATCTCGTATCTTCGCCGCCGTCTTCGCTGTCGCCTCGCTGATTTTCCTGCTGGTGATGGTCCCGGATCTGAAGGCAAGTTTTTCCGCTAACCCGATGTTCCAGACCGCCGGTCTCGGCCCCACCGCAATTCCGTATTTCGCGGGTGGGGCCGTTCTGATCCTCAGCATTTTGATGTTCTTCGAGCGCAAACCGGAAGACGCACGGTCTCCGGTCCCGGAAGAGAGCCTGGAACCCTCATCGGACGGCGTGGCATCGCTTCGCAATCTCGCGATCTTCACAGCGATCCTGACAGGGTTCATAATCCTGATGCCGGTTCTCGGATTTCTCGTAGCGTCGGCGCTGTTTCTCGCCGCTGTATTCCTGGCTTTCTGCGCGCCGTCTCCACTGATCGCGGTCATCATCGCAGTCGCGGCGCCCCTCGCGATCGACCTTCTGCTGCGCGAAGTCTTTCTAATACCTCTTCCCGAACTCGGCTGGTTTTGACCGATATGGACATTTTCCTCACTTCGCTTGCAGGCCAATTGCAGCCGATGGTGCTGCTCACCATGGTGGTCTCGGTGGTTATCGGCATGATTGTGGGCGCGATCCCGGGGCTGACCGTCAGTATCGCCGTCGCGCTGGCGGTGCCGGTCGCGATCTTTCTCCCGACCGACTACGCCCTCGTCATGCTCGCCAGCCTCTATGCCGCAGGTGTCTATGGGGGCAGTGTCTCAGCGATCCTGCTCAACGCGCCAGGCACGCCGGCGTCCGCCGCGACTGCAATCGACGGCCACCAGATGGCCCGTCAGGGGCTCGCCAAGAAAGCGCTGAACATCGCCCTCCTCGCATCCGCCTTCGGCTCGATGTTTTCGATTCTACTGCTGGTGACCTTCGCGCCACTGTTGGCGAAGTTCGCGCTGCGCTTCGGGCCGGTGGAGATGGCTGGCCTGCTGCTCTTCACCTTCACCATCGTCGGCACGGTGTCCGGTTCATCGATGATCAAGGGGCTGTTTTCGGCGGCGCTCGGCATCCTGCTCGCCACCATTGGCAGCGATCCGATGATCGGGGTACCGCGTTTCACTTTCGGCAACACCTCTTTGCTGGATGGCCTGACCTATATCCCGCTTCTCGTTGGCTTGTTTGCAATTGCAGAGGTGCTGAAAATGGCGGGCGAGGGCTTCCCCCGTCAGTCCCACGACGTTGAACTCGGAAGCGAAAACAAGGCCCGTAACCGCCTCACTGGCAGCGACATGAAGGCGATATCCATGCCGATGGTCCGCGGCTCGATCATTGGATCCTTCGTGGGCCTGATGCCGGGAATCGGTTCGACGATCTCGGCCTTTCTAGCCTATGCGGACATAAAGCGCTCCGCAGGTTCCACGTCGAAGGTGGGCAGTGGCGACATAAGAGCTGTCGCCGCCTGCGAGAGTTCCAACAACGCGACAGGCGGGGCAACCTTCATTCCGACGCTTGCCCTGGGTATTCCTGGCGACGCCGTTACGGCGATTATCCTCGGGGCCCTCGTCATGCTGGGCGTCCAGCCGGGGCCGCTTCTCTTCGTCACCAATCCTGGGATCGTCTACACGGTCTATATCGTGCTGTTCCTCTCCACCGTGATGATGGTGATTGTCGGGCTCGTGGCCACAAGGGCGCTCGTATATGTTCTGCGTGTGCCGAACCTTTACCTAATGCCGATTGTTGCTCTAACCTGCGCCGCCGGCAGTTTCGTCGTTCGCAACAACGTTCTGGACACGTTCGTGATGCTCGGCGCGGGTGTCATGGCGTTCGTCTTCGGGCGGGTAGGTGTGCCGGTCGCGCCATTGTTGATTTCATTCATCGTCACGCCGCCTTTCGAGGAGGCTGTGCGTCAGTCGCTTGCTTACTCGCACGGGTCATTCTCGATCTTCGTGACAAACTGGTTCTCGTTGATCGCAATCCTCCTTTCGGCAATCGTCGTGGTCCTCGTCGCGCTCGCTCAGAGGCGACGCGTGATCCCTGCATGAGCGATGCGCGCCTCGACCCTGAAATGGCTGAGGCCCTGCGGCTGAACGCAGGGCTTCAACCGCCTGGCGATCGCGACGCGATGCCTATGGCGGAACAGCGCAGGATATTCAGCGAGACACGGGTGTTCTGGAATGAGTCGCCGCTTCCTGTAGGCGGCTTGGCCGAGGGCAGACTGCGAACCAGCATAGCATATCGCCGATATCTCCCTAAACACGCTGAGCCGGGACCCTTGCTGGTGTATCTGCACGGCGGAGGCTGGGTCGTCGGCACGCTCGACACGCATGATTGTGTCGCCCGTAACCTCTGTCGTCATGCCGGCTTCGAAGTTTGTAGCCTGGATTATCCTCTGGCCCCCGAGACGTTCTTCGAACAGATCGTGGATGCGATCGTTCGCTCGGTGGCGGATCTGGCGATGATCGAACCGGGGCGGCGGATCGCGCTGTGCGGCGATTCCGCCGGGGCGCATCTGGCCGTTTTTGCCGCTGCTCGGCTCATGCCTGAGCTCGGCGAAAGGCTGTTGGGTCTGGTCTCGGTCTACGGGGTTCTCGCGCGACGGGACGATCTCCCCTCCTTTGCCGCGTTCGGCGACGGACGCTATGGCCTTTCGTCAGAGCGGATGAGGCTATACTGGTCTCACCTGAGCGCTGATTCCGAGGCTGATCCGCTCTCGCTAGATAGCGAACTGCCGCCGACGCTCGTCGTTGCGGCCGAACTCGATCTTCTTCGTGACAGCTCATACCTCTTCGCTGCGGGTCTCGTTTGCCGCGGCGTGCTCACCGTGTGCGAAACGCAGACTGGCATGGCGCACGCTTTCATGGGCTATGGTCGGACAATCGGCCGTGTCGCGCAATGTGCGCGGCGCGTGGGCACATTCCTGCGTCAGTTGGATTGAGGTCAGGAAATCAGATTTCTGGATTTTCCCGCGTGGAACGCCTCGACATTGTCCATCAGCTGGTCGGCCAGGGCCTGGACGGCATCGCGGGCGGCCCAGGCGACATGCGGCGTCACGATGACATTCGAGCGCAGCGCGATGCGGTGCATGACGTGACCCTCGCCCGGCGGCTCTGTGGTGACGACATCGAACCCGGCTCCGCTGATCTGCCCGGCCTCAAGCGCACGTTCCAGCGCCGCTTCGTTCACCAGACCTCCGCGAGCGGTGTTGATCAGCAGCGGCCGCTGTTCCATCATGGCGAACTGCTCGTCCGAAATCATTTGGCGCGTCGAGGGCATCAGCGGGCAATGCAGCGTGATCACATCGCTCGTCCGCAGCACCTTTTCCAAGGAGGCATAGCGGGGACTGCCGAAGTCCTCGTTGAAAAGGGTCTGCATCTGACGCTCGTCCAGTCCTTCGTAGGAGGAAAAGACCGGCTCCATTCCGAAGGCGTGGCCTATTTGGGCGACGCGCCGCCCCAGCGCGCCGTCGCCGATGATCCCGAGACGCCGCCCGGCAAGGTTCTCGATCGGATAGTCGAAATAGCAGAACGCGCCTGCGTCCTCCCACCGTCCGTCTATGACCGACTGGCGATAAGGGACGAGGCTACGTCGCAGCGCGAGAATCAACGCGAATGTGTGCTCGGGAACCGTGTCGTTGGCGTAGGCCCGGATGTTGCTGACTGAAACGCCGTGGCGACGGCACGCTTCGATATCCACGACGTCGTAACCGGTCGCCGCGATGGCAACATGCCGGAGCGATTGCGAAGCCGGGAGTACGGCCTCGCCGATCGGCACCTTGTTGGTTATCGCGATGTCCGCGTCGGCCAGACGTTCCGCAACCTGATCGGCCGATGTGTGCCCGTAGAATTCCACCTCGGCGTCGAAGGACGGTGCGCGCAGCACCGTTTCAGGCGCGAGGGTGTCGCGGTCGAGAAAGACAATTCTGATCATCGCTCAAGCAACCGCCCGCAAGGGAGCCACGCCCACTTCGAGAGCTATCTGGTCCAGGTCGCAGAGAACGTTTTCCGGGAGATCGATACCATCGGCCGCGTGCATTCGCTGTTGTTCCACTTCGCCAGGCATCATGATCTCGTCGA
Source organism: Ahrensia sp. (assembly GCA_002706335.1). Lineage (GTDB taxonomy): Bacteria > Pseudomonadota > Alphaproteobacteria > Rhizobiales > Rhizobiaceae > Oricola. The sequence continues at coordinate 478 of PAKZ01000003.1, read as the reverse complement.
ACCCGTCTGCCAAGGCGGTGGACTTCAGTTCCGCGACGAGGCGACCGGTCTTTCCGGCGAACGCCTGGCCGGAAACGTCGATCAGCATGAGGAAATGGCCGATATCCTGCGGCGTTTCGAAATCGCTGTAGAGATTGCCGAGCTGGCCCGCAAAACGGCCTCCGGAAAGAACTCCTGCCAATACCTCGACCATGATCGCGAGTCCCGAGCCTTTCGCGCCTGACATGGGAAGAACGACCCCACGTTCGGCCGCGTTACTGTCATTTGTCGGCTTGCCTGCGGCATCCAGGGCCCAACCATCCGGAATCGGATCACCCCTCTTGGAAGCCTCCACAATCTTGCCGCGCGCTACGACGGACGTAGCCATGTCGAGCAGGATGGGGCTTCCCCCCGCCACTGGCGCTCCGAATGTGATCGGGTTCGTTCCAAGCGCCGGTTCCCGCCCCCCGAACACGGCCATGGATGGCGGGGCATTGGT
>PAKZ01000002.1 GCA_002706335.1 Ahrensia sp. | reverse complement strand
AGCGACAACGGCACGGAACTGACCTCGAACGCCATGCTCAAATGGCAGCAGGATCGCGGCGTCGAATGGCATTACATCGCGCCCGGCAAGCCGATGCAGAACGGCTTTGTCGAAAGCTTCAACGGCAGGCTGAGGGACGAGTGCCTCAACGAGCATCTGTTCCGCAGCTACCGCCACGCTCGCGATATCATCGCGGATTGGAGGATCGACTACAATCTACATCGACCGCATACGAGCCTCGACGGGCTCACCCCGAACGAATTTGCAACCCGGTCCGTAATGGACCACAACGTGAACAGGGCTAACTTATAGACGCGGACAAAACGGGGAGCAGGTCACTGCCCCCTCACCTCTTCGCCCCGAGCCTCGAAAAAAATTGCGGTGGCAAGGCACTTTTGCTCGGCTGTCGAGAAGACGGATTCCGGTAAAGGCTGCTTCATCCAATCGTGGTCACCTTCCATAGTGGGCGGAACGAAGCGACCGGCTGTCTCGTCGGTGCCGAGTAAAGCCGCGAAGGCATTGGAAGACGCATGGAATTCATCCTTTGGGGCGTAGGCCGTGGCCAGGATGTCGGCGCCATCGTTGTTGACCAGGTCGGCGAGCGCCGCCGGCACACCGGCCAGACGGTCGTCTGCTGGGCTATGAAACGTAGACAGGCCCGCCACCATTTCGGGATCTGCCTGTTTTGAAAAGCCCCGCAGAAAGTATGACGCGTCGGTCCCCGACGAAAGTAGCCGCGAAGCCAACGCCTGTTCTCCAACGGCGGTCTCCAGGTTTTTCCGATACGCTACGCTGACCAGACGTGGTTTCTTCGCTTCTTCAACCACCCGCTGGGACGTGGAAGAAACCTCTCGATCCGCCCGCAAATTGACCCGTTGACCGCCGAGCACCAGATCCAGGTTTTCGTCATCGCCAGGAATAGCGGCACTGGGCAGCCGGAGATCCTTCACATGAGAGCAGGTGTCGGCCTGCTCGACATATACCGCCCAGCGATCCGGCCTGGGAGCGATTCCCAACTCGGATTTGGTGCCCTGGATCCCCGTGGGCGATGCGAAGCCGAACACGAACCAACTTGCGCCGAGAATCGCGAGCACACGCCGATGGCCGTTCGATGATCGTCGCTCGAAAGCGGCTTTCGGTTTGGACCGCAATATCTCATTCTCCGGATGCCCCACGCAGAAGGAGAATCGATTGTTAACCTTGATGTAAAGTTAACACTACTGCGACTGCGCGTCGCAATGTCACGGCAGGCTTATCCAGGCTCCCATTGAACCTCATGTCGCTTGAGCATTTATACCGACACACAAATGGGGTGAATCGGGGATTGCAGTCGACAGAGGAAGGACGACAGCCTTGGCGATCGATGTCTCAGCCGTCGGACTTCTCACGGCCATTTTGGCGGGTGCCATATCATTCGTTTCACCATGCGTTCTCCCGCTCGTGCCGGGCTATCTTTCGTTCGTATCCAGCGGCGTCGATCCGGCGTCCAAGCGGCTCGCCGATCGCATCAAGGTTGTCTGGTCAGCGCTATTTTTCATAGCCGGGTTCTCCACCGTCTTCGTGATGCTTGGGCTTGGCGCACAGGCGTTCGGCGGCATTCTCCTGCGGTATAGTGTCGAGGCAAATCTCCTTGGTGGGGCGCTGCTCATCTGTTTCGGCCTTGTGATGACAGGACTGATCAAGATACCGGCGCTCCTTAGAGATTTCAGACTGCCGGGGCCGCAGACGATATCGGGCCCAGTCGGGGCCTATACGCTTGGACTTACATTCGCGTTTGGATGGACGCCGTGCATTGGCCCGGTGCTCGGCTCGATCCTTACCCTTGCGGCGGTATCTGCCGGAAGCGGTGCAGTTCTCCTCGCAGCCTATAGCGTCGGGCTAGGAATCCCCTTTTTGATAGTTGCGGTCGCCTTCAGCAGCGTCGCGGCCGGGTTCAAGCGCATGCGATATGCCGGCCATATCCTCAACGTGCTTGCCGGCGGCATCATGATCGCTATGGGAATATTGATGATGACAGGCCGTCTCTCGCTGATCGCATTCTGGCTGCTCGAGCGCTTTCCGGGCCTGGGCTACATCGGTTAGCCCGGTGCGGCACCATCCACGACGAACTGGAACCGATCCGATTTCGCGGATCAAGTGGCGCTATCGTTACTGCGTCACCATTGCAGTCACGATGGGCGGCCTAAGCGGTCTGGGGTTCGCACCCTATTTCGTCTTTCCTCTCGCATATTTGGGTCTTGCCGCGTTCGCCTTTCTGACACGCCACAGCCCAAGCGTCCTGGCTGCATTCGTCGCAGGATGGGCCTTCGGCCTGTGTCAATTCATCGTTGGCCTGAGCTGGATCACCGAGAGCTTCGCGGTCGAAGCCGAACAATTTGGAATGCTGGCCTGGCCCGCGGTGACAGCTCTTTCGGCGTTGCTGGCTTTGTTTCCGGCATCCGCGGCTATGACTGCTCGCTATCTCGGCGGATCGGGACCAGGTACATTCTTTGTCCTCCCGGCCACGTGGTCCATCGCGGAGATGGCCCGCGGCGCCATACTGACGGGGTTCCCCTGGAATCTCATTGGATACGCATGGGGATTCAGCGATGAAGTTCTTCAGGCCATTTCGGTCACGGGCATCTATGGCCTCGGGCTTCTGACAGTTCTCCTGGCGGTCTTGCCACTCCTGATCGCCGAGAAGTGCAAGCTGGGCCGTCGGTCCGCGGCACTCCTTCTGATCCTGGTGCCAACGATCGCTTTCGCCGCTCTATGGACTGGCGGGGCGATGCGCCTGGCCGCGGCCGACATCGGGGAAAATGGACAACGCCTTCGGATCGTCCAGCCGAACATCCCGCAAAACCAGAAATGGGAGGCTGGCCAAGCGAACGCAATCCTCGACAAACTTCTGGCGCTCAGTACGTCCGGTGAAAGCGATCGGCCACGCTACGTAGTCTGGCCCGAAACGGCGTATCCTGTCCTGTTTGAAGCTGGTCGCAACATCCATCCAGCCCTCACCGCCAGCGTACCGACCGGGGGCCTGCTTCTCTTCGGGGCGGTCAGGGAAGCTCCTGCGCGTCGCGCTGATGATCCTGCCCTGCTGAACAGCGTTCTCGCACTCGATGAGATGGGGGGCGTCGTTGCAGCCTACGACAAGAGGCGATTGGTGCCCTTCGGTGAATTCACCCCTTTCAAGAGGGTTCTCGGCGCCATGAAAATGACTGTCGGCGATATCGACTACATTCCGGGTGAGAGCAGCGCACCGATCCAGCTTGTCGGATTGCCCGCCGCGAGGGTCTTGATCTGCTATGAGGCAATATTTCCACGTTCGGGCGACGACCGAGCAGGGTGGATCCTGAACATCACGAATGACGCGTGGTTTGGCATGTCCGCGGGACCCTACCAGCATTTCCTTGCCGCGCGAGCGAGGACGCTTGAGGCGGGTCTGCCGCTCATCCGGGTGGCCAACAGCGGTGTCAGCGCGATCGTCGACAGCTATGGTCGGGTGAGGGAGATGCTTCCCCTGAACGTCAGCGGGGTTATTAATGGTCCATTACCCGCACCAGCGCCTACTGAGACACTATTCCGCCGCGCCGGAAACATTCCGGTCGTAGTGTCCATAGCGCTGCTCATTGCCGTTGGCGCGGTCACCCGACGACGATCACGGCAAACCGCAGGAGTTGCTGTGGCCCCTAGTGAACGGAGCTGACCAGCGGCGTGTCCCCGTCTCGTATCGAAACCCATCGACCGGTATGATCGATCGCTTGTCGCTTCAGGTAGGTGTATCCGGTTTCATCCCAGTTCAAAACCGTGTCAGTGAGATTGTCGAGAACAATGTCTCCCCCGTCGGTTCGAACGGTCAGCACCGCATGCCCATCGCCGTTCGGGCGTCGCAGCACAGTCAGGAGCAGGTTGGATGCTGAGATGCCGTCTTCCATCAGGACGCGGCGCTTCGCTAGCGCATAGTCCTCGCAGTCCCCCGCATCTACGGGATAGGTCCAGTATTCTTCCTTGCCATACAGCTCGAGGTCGCTTTTCGGCTTAATGGCCTGATTCATGGTGACCGTGAGCTTCTTCAGACGCCCGAGGAGCTCCGTCGACATCTTCAGCGGCGTCACGTCGCGGGTGCGAATTGAGCATTCTGAAGCGTTGCGCTTGCAGAACTCATAGTGTCCGATCGGTTGCGATGTGAGGCTTCCTGTCATCATCGCGGACGGGTGGGCCCATGCACTGCCGGCGCTAAACGTCCAAGCGGCCACCGCACATAAAGCAGCGATCGACTTTCGAGTGGTCACTCCCCGATCCCCCGTCCGATTTTAACCGATATTACCGAACCCTTAACGGCTCGTGCGGCCCGCGTCCATTATGGGCGGGCCACGACTTCGTGAAGTGTCGATCCATGCCCCTAGCTTTCCACAGGAAGCTGCCGGCCGGAAATTGAAGCTCAAGCAGCTAGAGCGACGAAGCTCTCATTCCCTAACGTGACGGAGGATGACCGTGAAGCGATCCGCAAATTCAACTCGAGTGCTCCTCGGTCTCGCTTGCGTGGCGTTCGCGTTCTCGATCGATCAACTGTCCAAGCTTGCAGTCGTCGAGATTATCATGCAACCGCCAAGAGATATTTATATAACTGCATTTCTCAATATTGTGCTTTCTTACAATTCGGGGATCAGCTTCGGAATCCTGTCCGGTTATTTTTCCAGCTCTCCCTCTTCGCTGTCATTCCTGACATCGCTCGTAGTCGGGTTTCTATTTGTTTGGATGCTTTATGCAAAGACCAACGGCCATACCATGGCGCTGGGACTAATAACGGGAGGTGCGAGCGGGAATATCTACGACCGAATGCGGCAAGGCGCTGTTACTGATTTCATCGATCTTCATTTAGGTGCCTGGCATTGGCCGACATTCAATACTGCTGATATCGCGATTGTCGTTGGAGCGGCAATTTTGATTGCTGATTCTTTCCGCTCCGCACCCGGGCGACCTGCGGGATGAGGCTGTTGCGCACTACGATTGGGGTCGAACGCTTGTGCGACAGCTCACGCCGCCCTGATGGTCAGTGATGAGATGCAAACCTGAATCCAAAGTCAGTGCGCCATGAACCAGCAGATTTCGTTGCTCTTCAGCATTTCTGTGGTTACGCCCCCAAAGACGCGTTCGGCGAGTGAGTTGCGTCCGAAAACGCCAGTCACAATCAGGTCGGATCCCTCCCTACCGGCCTGATCAAGCAAGCTTGAGCACGCGTCTCCTGCGGTGTTGGAAACGTGCAAATATTGCGCCTTTGCGCCATGGGAACGCAGGTGCGTCGCAACAGCATCGAGCCGTTCGCTCGAAACCTCATCGCCGACCCCGACGACGGAAACACTTTCGGCGCGGACAAGCAGAGGGAGGGCATCATGAGCCGCGCGTCGGGCTTGCGCGGTGTCCTTCCAAGCGACCAGAATGCGGGGGAAGCGAGCGTTCGCAACCGAGCGCCCCAGGCGCAGCACGGGCACGCCGGAACCAAGGGCGACGTGAGCCGGGTTCGGCAACACGCTTTCGTCTTCATCGGATGAATCCGTGATCAGTAAGTCTGCGGTCAGGAGGTGCGCTTTCATTGCAGCGGTAGGTTCGCCAATTCCCGAACACCAGTGGACCTGCTCAGATTCGGCGCCTAACACCTTGTCGACGATGTTCCGACTGGTTACCAACATGCGTTCCATCAATCTGGTCTGCTCTTCGGCCTAGAATACGTTCGGAGCCAAGACATCCTTCATCGACGTTTTCGGCCATGCGTAGGAAGCGACGAAAACTCTGGCGTCGAATGCCTTGGCCATCTCGCGTACGAATTTGAGTGTCCTGGTTAGGTTGCTCCGCGGACATGCATCGACAACGATTTCGCGGAAGTCCGTCACGGTAGAGCTCCTATGGCCTGTTCACCAAACATGCTCATTGGTCTGCTGGCTTGCGTTCCCCACCCTGTCTAGAAGCGCCGCCAGGTTTCCGCGCAGTTGCGGACAGCACCGCTTCGGTGATCGAGTTGGGCAACCTTCGAGGTGTCTCGATTAACCCCAGCACCGGCATCGCCACCAAAAAAAAGCCGAAATAGATGCCCGTCGATAGCTGCATCAACACGACATATATGCCATCTGCCGGTTTGGCTCCGAGCCATCCCAAAAAAAGGGCATTCGCAGCAAACATCCACAGAGATACCTTATACCATGGGCGATACACTGCGGATCGAACTTTCGATGTGTCAAGCCATGGCACGAAGAAGAGCACCGCGATTGCTCCAAACATTGCCAGGACACCCCCCAGCTTAGAGTCGATCGGTCCGATGTTGAACGTCACGGCGCGGAGGATCGCATAGAATGGAAGAAAGTACCATTCCGGGACGATCTTCGCCGGCGTCTTGAGAGAGTCGGCCTCAACGTAGTTGTCTGGGTGCCCTAAGTAGTTTGGTATGTAAAAGACGAAATACGCGAACACTATTAGAAACACTATGGCTCCAAATGCATCCTTCACGGTTGCGTATGGCGTAAATGGCAGGGTATCTGTCTCGTGCTTGACTTCGATGCCTGTCGGATTGGTTTGACCCGTAACGTGCAACGCCCAGACATGGAGCACCACAACACCTGCAATCATGAACGGAAGCAGATAATGCAGTGCGAAAAATCGGTTCAGTGTGGGATTATCGACAGCGAAACCGCCGAGAAGCAGTTGCTGTATCCACTCTCCCACAAGGGGTATCGCCGTGAAGAAGCCGGTGATGACGGTAGCGCCCCAGAAACTCATCTGGCCCCACGGAAGCACGTACCCCATGAACGCCGCCGCCATCATCAGCAGGTATATGATGCAGCCCAATATCCAGAGAAGCTCGCGAGGTGCTTTGTATGACCCGTAGTATAGCCCTCGGAATATGTGGATGTAGACTGCGATAAAGAAGAACGATGCGCCATTTGAATGGAGATACCGGAGCAGCCACCCCGAATTGACGTCGCGCATGATATTCTCAACGGAGTTGAATGCGGTCGCCGTGTTCGCGCTGTAGTGCATGGCGAGGACAACACCCGTGAGGATCTGAAGGCCGAGCATCAGAGTCAGTATACCACCAAGCGTGTAAAGATAATTGAGATTGCGAGGGACTGGATAGGAGATAAAGGAGCCGTGGATCAACCGGGGAAGCGGCATTCGCGCATCGATCCATCGCCCAAGCCCTGTTTTAGGGATATACACTGATGGCGCTCGCGGCATCTACTTCGCTCTCGGCTGTCGATTGAATCATAGTGCTCCTCCATAACATCTCAGGTTGATTGAGGTTCAACCTCGGTTGCCGCCGTTTACATGCGACAAAATGGCTGCCTGATGACAGATATCCGGGAGTCGCAGTATCGCGCGACCGCAACTATCAAAGGAACCTAGCCGGATTACTAGCGCGGCAGATCGCTAGGCCACACACTCATGAACGGGTAGCGATGCGCGGCGAAGAGTGATCCAAGCTTCGAGAGGAGTTAGCGATGTCTCAATGCCGCTAAGAGCTGACCAATTTCGAATGGTCGATCATTGAACCGTTGCTTCCAGACAATCCCCGTGGCCGCGGATCGATGATCGTAAAATGCTGAACGGCATTTACTGGCGGTTGCGGACAGGCTCGCCCTTGGCCGATATCCCCGAGCGCTGCAATCCGCCTATGGATCGGAAATGATGAGTCTGCGTCATGGACAAATGGGGCGATTCCGAGGTTTTTCCCCGGTAGCTATTGACCCTCTAGGAGCCTCAGGTTTCAGATTGGGCACCATCGTCGTGCAGAGGAATTATTGATGGGTATGGCTAGCATTCTTGAGTTCAGGATCAAGGGAAGAAATAACGCCCTTTGCGCCGGTACAATCAAGAGGGTGTTGCGGATGCTGCGCAGCGTTGAGCGAGTAAAGGGCTCCTTAGTGGACAACACCGCTCACTGAAAGTCGACATAAAGCGATGAGCCCGGCAGTATCTGTCGACGGAATTGGTCGATTCGCCGGGGAGCGCGATCTGCGCGCCCGGGCCATAGCTTCGTCAAGCACCTAAGGAGCGAACCGGATGATGATATCGTGCTTCGCCTGTGGCCTGTCGATTGATTGCAGCTCTGGTTATGCAAACAGCACCGCGAATACAACGTCGAGGTCAAGATGGTGTTTTTCGCTGGCCTTTTTGCTTGCCGTTATACAGCAAGCTGGTGCGTAGTTCGGCGATTCCGGATAAAGAGTTGTCGCAACTGCTGGCAATGGCGTCATTTGCAGGTCTAATAACGCCTAAGTTCCGTCGGGCCTCTCGGTGTCGAACGGTAGGTAGAACCCACCCTCCAAAAATTGATGCTTTCAAGATCACGGGCTTATGAAGAAATCACGAACGGACGATGCTAATGAGGGTCTCGATTCTCACTTTCATTGGCAAGTTGATCGCTTTGTTTAGCAGTAATCCACCTGCGACGCTGCGGTCGAACGTGCCTTCGGTGAATGTGATAACTCAGTATGATCTACGACCGATCGTGGAAGACCGGTTCCGACCAGTGAGCGATGAATTTTCTAAAGGGCAGTCTACTGAATGTATTATCGCGCAGATCGGAAACGAACCGCCTCTGTTGGTTGGGGCCAGATCTAAAACTATTGATCGGCGCGACGTATCAGCTCGATGGTTGAGTGGTACATTCCTTACAGGTATTACCTCCAGCATGTTGATGGGAACGGCCTTGTTCGCTGCTTTCGACAACCGCGAACTAGTGGTGGCGGCGCCCGAACTCCTCGGTTCAGAACGATCTGCGACGAATTCCGATGGACCGGTTGCCAAAAAGACAAATCGGCTGAACCCTACACGTGCCCGGAAGAATTCATCGGAGAGGCGCCGGATTGATGTGTCGACGATCACAAAGTTTGGCGATGTCGATGTGATCGCGATGAAGCCTTTCGTGCAGATGAAAATGTCCCTAGCCACAGGCCACGCCGCTGATAACACTTACCCTCCTTTTGATCCTTTGATGATATTTGCCGAGGAGGAGCCAGCGAAGAACACTTCGTTCGGCGGTGCCATTTATGGTGCGAATGTCGATAGCGTTGTCCGGCTGAGAACAGTAGATTTTCCGCTCGAACCCGCTGATTTTGATACTACAAGCGCACCTTCTTCCGAGGACGTCGAAATCGTGGTGCGCGGGCTCTCCAACTCTATCAGTCTCGGCAACGTGGAAATTGCGCCCCTCCACTACACCAGTCCCGAGCGCGTTGTCGTCGGCGGCGACTCGGCAGCCTTCGATGCGAGTGCCAGTGTCCGGATCGTGGAACAGAACGTGTCGATCGCCAAGCAAACTATTAGGGTAGCTCAAAAATCGAGCTATTCGGAAGATATTCTTACTGTTCAGTCAGTCCGCGGAATAGCTGAAGTATTTGAAGAGGGAGGCTATGTCGGGCTTGTCTCAGAAGACTTAATTGAAGCGCTTGTCGAAACGCTCGGCACCGCGACTCTGCAAGCGGGCGATCTCATGAGATTGGGAATCGAGTCGCGGGGCCGGACCGGCCAAGCTGTTCGCGCCAGCGTGTACAGAGGAGGTAAACACGTGGGGACGGTAGCACTTGATGACAGGAGGCAATATGTCCGCGGCTATGAGCCCGAGCCCAACTCCGCCTTGTCTGAGGTATTTCAGGGCCGCAGCAGGCATCTGGCAAAAACGCCGGTTCAGGCGCCAACCCTATATGACGGAATCTACAGCGCCAGCCTCTCCCATGGGTTGACGGATCCGATCACGCGTCAACTTGTACAACTGCTTTCCCCCAATGTCGATTTTCGAGCACCTACCGATCTGGGTGACCAGATTGAAGTCTTATACTCCCAGCCTGATGAGAACGACAGGGCTACGAGCAATTCTCGGCTGTTATATGTCGAAGCGAGGATTGGCGGTAACACTCACCGTTTCTATCGTTTTCAGATGGCTGATGGTACCGTTGAATATTTCGATGAAAAAGGACGCGCTACCCGTCAATTTTTGCTAAGAAATCCTATTCCCTCCGGCCGGTTCACATCAGGTTTCGGCAACCGACGCCATCCTATACTCGGATATGTACGTCCACATACTGGAGTCGACTGGGCTGCACCGAGAGGCACACCAATTATTGCGCCTGGAGACGGAACTGTTGATCGTGCCGGATGGAATGGCGGTTACGGGCGCCAAACCGTTATCCGCCACGCCAATGGCTACCAGACCACTTTCAACCACCAAAGCAAATTTGCAGACGGTGTGGTTCCCGGAGCACGCGTTTACCAAGGTCAGATTATCGGATATGCAGGATCAACCGGTCAATCGACTGGAAATCACCTTCACTATGAACTTATCATAAACGGAAAGAAAGTTGACCCGATGCGCGTCCGCCTTCCATCGCGAAGAGGGCTCACAGGGTCCGAATTGACGGCATTCCTTGTCGAGAGAAGGCGAATTGACAGCTTGCTGGAAGACGAGAAATCGCTCAGCCCCTACACAACGATCGACAGTCAAAATCTCTAGGCTGTAGTGACACTTTGAGCTTTGGGGATTCCCGGAGATCGCCAAATCAGACTCAACAGTGGCTTTTGGTTGTCAGCGATGGATGGCGAGGTTCTTCGCGACGATCAATGGGAAAAGATCAATCTGTTGTCAGGTGGCGGGCGCGGTCGGTTGCGCGCTGGCGTGATTTGCCTGAGGAGCGGTTCAGTCCCTATCAAATGGCCAAACAGCTTTATTACAGGTGGCTTGAGCAGGGCGTGCTCGATCAATTATTCGAGGCGATTGAATCCGATCCCAATCTGGAATGGCGGGTAATTGATGCCACCGTCACGAAGCCCAGGCTCTGGGCCGCTCGCGGGGCGGTTTACCGTCGCTCCGGTATCGGCGAGGATCGCGATCCAGAGACCGGTGACGCCAATCACAGAAGTGATGAGGAACACTGCCTTGAGCCCGAGGGCTGTGGTAATGTTCTGACTAATGTTCGTCATCGCACCCCGGGCCAGCTGAATCATTGCTGGGATGTCTGTCACCCGGTCTCGCAGGATTGCTGGGTCTGCCGTTTCCAGTGCCACATCGGCACCGGATCCCATTGCTACCCCGACGCTCGCCTGTTTCAACGCTGGGGCATCATTTATGCCATCGCCGATCATCATCACACAGCCGTCTGCGCTCAGTTCGCGGATCGATTTAGCTTGTCTTCGGGCATCATGTCGGCTTGGAACGGCACGCCGAGCTCACCAGCGATTGCGGCGCTTGTCGCCGGCTAAAATTAATGAGGAAACGCCGAGCCTTTCAAGCTGAGCGACCGCTTCCGCCGCATCGGCGCGCGGCTCGTCGCGCATGGCGATGAGGCCCAGCGGCGTCTTCTCGCGGATTATCGCCACTGCCGTTTTTTCTTCTCCGTCAAGCCGTGCGGCTAGCTGTAATCCGGGTCCTTCTAGAGCATCTCCACTGAATATTGGATCAGTTCGATGGAGTGGATTTTTCGTCACGGCAAGGAGAATGCCCGATTGCGCGATCTTCGCCGACACCGGCTGGGAGCCGAAAGCCGTCTACGAGCATCTCGACTGGCTCATGTCGCCGAATATGCTGCCATTCCCGGTCTTCATCGTCGGGGCCGGCAACATGCGTGACAATCTGCTCGCCGCCGGCCGCGGTGAACGGTGGGCGTCGATCCCGGCGTTTGCGCGATCGGTCGACCGTCGCGGCAATGTCTCCATCGGCATGATCCGCCGACAATGCACCGGCGATTACAAGATTGAGCCGATCTGCCGCAAGGTTCGCGAACTCGTCCAGCTCACCCGGAAACGTTCGCCTACCTTCGCGGTGGTCGAGCAATGGATCGGGATTTCCTTCGACGAGGTGATCCGCATGAAGCCCAGCCGCGAGGCCTGGCAGCGCAACCGCTGGCCGCTGATCGAAGAGCGGATGACCCGCCGCGACTGCCTCGCCTGGCTGCGAGAGCGCGGCTATCCCGACCCGCCGAAATCGGCCTGCATCGGTTGTCCGTTCCATGACAATTCCCGATGGCGCGCCATGCGCGACCATGACGAGGAGGCCTGGCGCGATGCGATTGATGTCGACCGTGCGATCCGGACCGGGATCCGGGGTATTCGCGGCGAGGTCTATTTGCACCGGTCCGGTATCCCCCTTGAGGATGCCGACCTTTCGACGCTGGCCGATCACGGCCAGCTCGATCTCTGGCCCAACGAATGTGAAGGGATGTGCGGCGTTTGATGTCAGGCCGCTTCCGCGGCGCGTTCTCGTCATCAGGGTTCAGTGCGATGGCCCGGGACGACGGAGCACCCGCGGCACCTGCCTGCCCACAACACACGGTGCCAAAGCAGAACCCCGGCAGCAGGTGCGCAGCCTATCAGCGGAAGGCCACATTCAGACGGATGCCTGTTCCCTCTTTTCCGGTCGCGCGTGCGGACACCGGCGACATGCTGGCGGCTGGCCAATAGTGTACGAAATCCCGATCCGGCAATTGGGCTGCCTTGAATCGTGACGAGATCGATCTGCCGATTGTGCGCCCGTGACGGGTGGCGGTGAGCATGTTCGCCACGTCATGGCCTATTCCTTTTTCCGTCGTCTCTCACGGAGCTCGCCCAACGCGGTCTCGACTTGGCATGTCTGACCGGCAAGCGGCTTCGCCTCGCCCGGCTTGTCGCAACGGCGGACCGGAACTTTCTTCCCCTGCCGGCTGCGCCGTCATTCCTCGCGAAACAAGAAAGCCCCGTTCCGCCGTCCTCCATTTCATTGCGGTCCCTACAAGCCCACCCCATTGCGCAAGCGCAACGGGGACCCCGGGGGGATGCGCGCCGATCGTTGCCGGTCTCTTCGACAGCCATCGAGGCCGCGATGGGCGCGGCCCGAAACATCGAAAAGGTAGAGTAGGAGCACAGCGCCTGACCGCCTTGCGACGGTTGGTTTCTGCGCCCCTCTCGCCGAACCGGACGTGCAAGTTTCCAAGCTACCGGCTCTCCATGCGCGGCTTTCGCCACGGGTGGCCCTCATACGGACATGAGGGTGTTGAACGATGCCCAGAAGCGATCAGCTCCTTTTCGGAACTTCTCGTCAGGGTCGTTCCATCCGTTCGGTATTCGTATGCCTCGGTGCGGGAAGCGGATTGATCCGCCTTCCCGGAAGAGCCGCAGCGATTTCGGTCCGTCGACCCATCGCCAGCGGCTGTCGGGCGCTTTCGCAACGAAGCGGCGACGTAGCGATCGCCACGTCGTTTTTGGGTGCTTCCTGCGCAACCAACGCCCGATGCGCTCCCACAACCACCAGTCCAGACTGGCGAAGTCCCGCGTAGCCCATGTGGCGTAGCGGTAATAGTTTCGCCAGCCGGTGATGACCGGGTTGAGACTGTCGATGAGCTCGGCAAGGGATTTGCCTGTTGGCGTCTCCTTCACCCTGACCTTGATCTTGTGGCGCAAATCCTTCAGCTTGCTCTTCGGAATGAAGAGATTGCCGACCAGACGACCGGTGCGGCGCGCCTTGGTCTGCACCACGCGATAGCCGAGGAAGTCAAATCCTTCCCCGACCTGCGTGATCCTGGTCTTTTCCATCGACAGTTCCATGCGCAATTCCTGTTTGAGGAATTGCGCCAGCGCCAGCTTTTCGGCTTCAGCCTCCTCGAACGTTCCGTCCGTCAGCACGACGAAGTCGTCGGCATAGCGCACGGCGAAGAATGTCGGCCTGTTTCTCCGGCGGTCATAAAGCCGCCGGTCGGCTGCATTCTGCGGTCGCTCACGAGGACGCATCGACCACCGCCCATATCTCTCGTCGATGGCCGCCAGATAGACGTTGGCCAACAACGGCGAGATGATGCCACCCTGCGGAGTACCCGTGACAGGATGGCGGACGGAGCCCTCGACCATGACACCGGCCTTAAGGAAGGTGAGCACGAGCCCGAGGGCCTTGCGGTCCCCGATGCGGCGACGCACGCGCTCCATCAGCACATGATGGTCGACGGCGTCGAAGCAGCCCTTGATGTCCCCTTCGATTACCCAGCGATACTCGGAGGTGCCACTGGGTGTGGGGTGCAGTCGCCGCTGGATTTTCGCCAGCGCATCATGGGTGCTCCGGCCGGGCCGGAAGCCATATGAGGTCGGATAGAAGTCCGCCTCGAAGATCGGCTCCAGCACGAGCTTCAAAGCCATTTGCACCAGTCGGTCTCTGAGCGTCGGAATGCCGAGAGGACGCACCTTGCCGGGCTTGCCCGGCTTGGGAATCAGCCTTTGCCGGACAGGCTCTGGCCGATAGGTGCCGCCGCGCAATTCATTTCGGATATCCTCGATGAACTGCACAGCGCCGCCCGGCCGCTCTTCGACCGTTTTCCGCGTGACACCATCGGTTCCCGGGGTACGGCTGCCCTTGTTACGGGCCAGCCGTCGCCAGCTTTCCGACAGCATCCTGCGGTCGCATACGATGTTGAACAGATCCGCGAACACCTTGTCGGCGTCCGCGACACTCCACCTGTGAAGCTTGCGCTGCATGTCGAGGACGAACGCGGTATTCACCGCATCGGGCTTCATCGGCCCGCCTCCTGCCGGCTTGCTTCACTCACTGTCTCCCTTCGCCATGTGGACGGCTTTCCCGCCCTCGGACTACTACGAAGACTCCGCCCCCTGCCGCGCCGATCATCGGTCGCCTCGATCATCTCGCGCAATCCTGCGGGAGAGAACACGGCAAGGTTCCCAAGTTCACCTGCTGTCCCTTCACCTGTCTTAGGGACCGACTCTACCCCGTGAGGACTCCGACCAGCGGTCACCGCAAGCTGGACCGCTGGCTGACGCGCGCAACAGCACACGCCCCTGATCCCCGTAAATCCAGCGGGGACCGGCGCTCCTCCGGTCTTTCGACCGATCCGCCCACTTCCGGTTTGGCGGATTCCATGGTGCAACGAGGCTTCAAACATCGGTTCGATCACTCTTCCCATAACAGGCACGCTCACCGGACCGACCTCGGGCGGAAGTCCCGGACCGTCCGGCTTTGACGGGTTCTGCTTATTTATGGCTCGCCAGAGGCACCCGGCTTACCTCACCCATCTGCTTCAACCCCCGTGCTTGCGGCACGTTGGTGTCGGGGTCTCCCACCCCGCAGGGGCAACAAATGCGCGTGACGGTTTCCAGCCGTCACTCTTGGCGCACGAATAGGACAATGGCAAACATCGGCACTTTCACCACCACCAAGAACGGCTTCACCGGTCAGATCAACACCCTCGCACTCAACATCAAGGCCCGCTTCGAGCGCGTCGAGAACCCCTCCGACAATGGCCCGCAGTTCCGCATCTTCTCCGGCAACGTCGATTATGCTGAGAACGGGATTATGCGGAGTTTGGTGGCGTAGGGTCCGGTTTTCCGGCGGTCTTGGGCGGATTCCGCTCCGCATAATCGCGGGCTTT
>PAKZ01000001.1 GCA_002706335.1 Ahrensia sp. | reverse complement strand
TCATAAGCAACCCGACCCTACCGGAAATCACCGATGGCTATGAAATCCAGCTACACCACGTCATGGGACACGATCCGCCGTGATCCGCCGTTATCAATCTGCTAGAAGTCGGCTGCACAGAAAACCAGGTTGGAGCTATCTGCAATATGTCCCCTCAAATGGTACAGCACTATGGGAGGGAGGTCTCACTGAGATCCTTGGCTCGCGATGCGATGGAACTCATGGAAAGTCGTTGGGGCGATATTGAACCGGCTGCTTTCAGGAACAAGAACAGAACATGAATTGGAAACAGTTTCCAATTTTGTGAAAACCGAAACGTAGGCCAGTCAGTGCATGGCACTAAAATTCAACAACAAAATCAAAGAGAAAAATGGTGGGTGATGTAGGTCTCGAACCTACGACCCGCTGATTAAGAGTCAGCTGCTCTACCAACTGAGCTAATCACCCACGAGACACGTCGCTTTCGCGTCGTGTGAGGGCCGTATAATGGGGATTCGGCGGATTGTCCAGCGTCCTGTTTCATTTTTTTGACGCCAATTTCCTTTTCTTTACACAGCCCCGAACACGGCCGCGAAAACGCGCTAGAGCAGCGTGCCGCGCGCCACGCAGACGGCCTGGCCGCCAATGCGGGCCGCGCTGATCTCCCCGCCGGGCCCGGTCTCAAGATTCAACCTGATATAGGAGGGCCGCCCCATTTCGACGCCTTGTTCGATGACGAAGGAATGGGACCCCTCGCCCGGCGCGTCGAAATGCTGGATGGCGCCCGAGAACGCCGCGGCCGCGGATCCGGTTGCCGGGTCCTCGGTAATACCGTCGGTCGCAAACATCCGGGTGTGGAAATGGATATCGTGTCGCACACCGCCGCGAGTATAGACATAGGCCCAGACCGGGAGCCCCTCGATCAACGGAGAAAAGGAATTCCAGCGACGCGGATCGAAGTCGATTTTCTCCGCAACCCCGAGATTTCTGACGGGGATGAGCGCGAACGGAACTCCCGCCGACCAGATCGTTGGAACATGATTTTCAAAACCGATTTCGTCGACTCCGATGCCAAGCGCCTCGGCAAGATTCTCACGCGCAATCTTCTCAGCGCAGCGACGCGAGAGTTTTGGCAGATCGAATTCGGCAAAGCTGGCGGCATCCTGTCTGAGCTTCACCGCGCAGCGCACCGGGCCGATCTTCTCGCCGAGCACGGAGACCATGTCGATCTCGCTGTCGCTGCCGTGCTGGCGTTCGGCGAGCGCGATCGCGGCGCCCACGGTCGGGTGGCCGGCAAAGGGCAGCTCCCCGCCCGGCGTGAAGATGCGCGCGGCGGCCGACTGCGACACATGGTCCGGCGCCAGCAGGAAAATCGTCTCGGAGAGGTTGAACTCGCAGCAAATGGCCTGCATCTCGTCGTCGCTCAGCCCTTCGGCGTCGAAGACGACAGCCAGGGGATTGCCGCGATAGCGCTCCGCCGTGAACACATCATAGATCGCATATTCCCGCATCTCAGCAAATGCTCCTCTGCCATTTCGCCGCACAGTCTACCCTCTTCCGCGCCTGCCGAAAACAAGGTCCAGCACGGGCGGCATGGAATGGGCGTAATCGAAATCGTCCCTGTTGTCGCCGGTTATCGCCAGAACGGCATCGATTTCCCCTTCCTTATCCCGGCGCATATGGTCGCGGACCCGCTCCATCAGGCCGGCCGCTTCAACCGACGACTGGAAGAAGCGATAAAACATGACGATCTGGCCGCACCATGCGCAGAAATAGTCCGGCTCCGGCTCCATGTCGTCAAGCGCGAGGCCGGTCTCCTCGGCAACC
Source organism: Ahrensia sp. (assembly GCA_002706335.1). Lineage (GTDB taxonomy): Bacteria > Pseudomonadota > Alphaproteobacteria > Rhizobiales > Rhizobiaceae > Oricola. The sequence goes on along the minus strand of PAKZ01000001.1, from coordinate 83,038 downwards.
TCCCGCGCCATGTTGGCGTCAAGATCGATGCGGCCGTCAACGATGTCATCCTCCTCCAGAGAGCCGGAGGCGCAGTAGACCTTGCCGGCATTGGCGGTGATGCTGCTCATGCGAATGGCAATGATCGCCCCATCCGCCGAGCGGATGACGGGCATGCCGAAACTGTGAAAGGTCCGCGGCTTTTGGTCCTGGCGACGCCACCAGAGGTGATAGGCGTAAGGAACGAGCTGCCCCGTTGCCCGGACCGCGCCGTCGCACAGTTTCACCTCGTTGAGCGCGACCAGGCGACCGTTGAACAAATGCGGATTGGCGGCCTTCTCGCGTTCCCAGTTCGACGCGACCTCGGCATCGAAGCGCTGAAGACCGACCGGATCCTCGTCGCTGACGCGGATATCGATTTCCCGGATCGGAAAGGCCTGGTTTTCCGGGGGCCAGTCCTGCGGGGCGGCGAGAAGCGAAACGGGCATGGGAAATCCTGCTGAGGTCTGAAAGCGGGCCCGCACGCTACAGGAGAGACCCGCCAAACGAAAGGCCCGTCATAGGAAATGACGGGCCTTGCAGCAATGGCAATAAAAAACGCCGGAAATCAGGCCGCGGCGGCCAGTTCCTCGGTCAAGACGGCGCCGAGACGCCTGATCCCCTCATCAATGACTTCCGGAGCGGAACAGGAAAAGGACAGGCGCAGGTGGTTGGGCCCGCTGCCATCGGCATAAAAGGCATTGCCCGGCACGAAGGCGACCTTGGCGCTCTTCAGCGATACCGGCAGAAGGGCTGCGGCATCCATGCTTTCCGGCAGGGTCAGCCATACGAACATGCCGCCCTGCGGCCGGGTCCACTCGACGCCGGCCGGCATGTAATCGGCAAGCGCCTTCAGCATCGCGTCGCGACGCGCGCGATAGACGGTGTTGATCTTTTCGGCCTGCGCCTCGAAATGCGCTTCCGCCACGCGCGCGATCGCCATCTGGTTGATGGTNGGCGAATGAAGGTCGGCGGCCTGCTTGGCAAGNACNAGNCGCTTGATGATCGGGGTCGCGGCGCAGACCCAGCCGACGCGAAGACCCGGCGACAGCGTCTTGGAAAAACTGCCGCAATAAAGCGTGCGGGTGTTCTCGATGCCGCCGGAACGTTCGCAATCCATCGCCAGCAGGGTTTTCTGCCGCTCGCCTTCATAGCGCAGCGCCCGGTAGGCGGCGTCCTCGATCACCGCGATATCGAGCGCTTCGGCAATATCGAGCAGCTTCTCGCGCTCCATCTGCGACAGCGATTCGCCGGTCGGATTGGCGAAATCGGCCGAGAGATAGGCGAACTTCACGCGGCTTCCGGCCTTTTCCGCTGCCTGCGCATAGGTTTGCGGTTCGGCATTGCGCGACAGGTCCAGCTTATCGTAACGCGGTTCATAGGCGTTGAAGGCCTGCAGCGCACCCAGATAGGTCGGCCAGTTGACCAGCGCGGTATCGCCCGGCGAAAGCATCAGCTTGCCGAGATAATCGAGCGCCTGCTGCGAGCCGGATGTGATGAAGATATTCTCCAGATCAGCATCGATGCCGCGCGCGCGCATGCGCTTGACGATCCATTCGCGCAGGCGCGGATAGCCCTCGCTCACCGAATATTGCAATGCCTGCCCGGCCTCGGGACCGGCGAGAATATCATTATAGGCCGCCTGGAATTCCGCGGCAGGAAACAGCGCCGGATCCGGAATGCCGCCCGCGAAGGAAATGATGTCGGGCTGCTCGAGAAGCTTCAGAAGTTCGCGGATTTCGGACGCGCCCATGCGTTTGGCGCGCGTCGCGTAGATTTTTTCCCAGTCAAGCATGGGGGTTTCCTCGAAGTCTTTTTTGGTGGCCGTAGATGACCATAGCCGGCCATTTAAGTCAATAATACTGACCTATTTTTCGGCAATAAATCCATGGTTTTTCGCATGGATTGCGTAATTTTACGTCTTCCCGGCCACCCATATGGTAATTTTCTGGCGTTACACTAGCGCAAGCGCCGGCTTTACGCCACCGCAGGGTGCGCGGCAGGGAGCCAGCGGCATGCCGGCACGACAGGAACTCCGGCGCGGCGTTCAGCNGGAGCAGGAACCGGACGAGCANGCGGTGATGCTCTTTCTGGACCGATCTCGACNAGGATTGCAGGCGTGCAGCCTTGGGGCTGATGATCGTCTCGGCCCTTTGCGGTGGCAACCTTACGCAAGCGCAGATTGCTGCCTGGTTTCCTGCCGGGAATGACTAGCTCGGTTCCGGCTTTACATGGAAACGCGCGATCGCTCTATCCGTTTGTTTTGACGCATTCGTGCGGACGTCAGATGTTTTTAATCGGACTGCGAGATGCGCTATGGCGCCCTCGCCTCCTCTTCGGCGGCAGCCAGAATGGCGCGAGCCATCCAGATGACCACCTCCTCGCTTTCGCCGGCATCAAGGTCGCAGACGTCCTTCATCACGACCAGAGTCTCCATACCGGTCAGGAGCGCAAGCGCATTGAGCAAGCGCAGATAAAGCCGTCGCGGCATCTCGCGTGAAAGCGGCGCCAACGCCTCGTCGAGCCATCCGAGCCGCCGAGCGCCGCGACGTCCGCCCTTCTCGACGATCCGGGCAGCGAGGAAGTGGCGAAAGGTCGTCTCGTTGTTCTCAAGCATGACCAGCACCTGCCTGATCACGGATTCCATCCGGGCACGAACATCAAGTGAGGGATCGTCCGGAATGCGGATCGCGAGCGCAACCGCATCGAGCGCGATCTCCTGCAGCAGTTCGTCAGGCGTCGAAAAATAGCGATAGGCCGTCGCTCTTGAAATCCCTGCCCGGTCGGCAACGTCCGGGATTGTCAGCGTNACGCCCTCGTCGGAAAGCGCTCGGGCTGCCTTCAGCAGTTCCGCACGGGTTCTCTTCTTCTGGTTGACACGCTCATGACGTTTATCTTGACCGGGCATTAAAAATCCTTTATGAGACAGTCATCTCATGATGACACATAGGTATCATAAAACTGAAAGGCAAATCCATGCAATATGATAAGTCGTTCCATAAGCCGCCCTCCACCGTTCACTTTCTTGGAAACCTGCTGACCTTCCGCGCGAGCGCCGGTGACACCGACGGCATATTTTCCGTCGCCGAATGCCTCAGTGCGCCAGGGGCGGGCGCGCCGATGCACCACCAGAAGGACAGCGAGGCCTTCCTGGTGATGGAGGGCGAGGTCGAATTTGTTCTGAATGGCGATGTCCGTCGCTGCGGCAAGGGCGATTTCCTCTATGTACGGCCCGGCGATGTCCACGCCTTCCGCAACGCCGGCCCGACGGTCTCGCGGATCATCATCATCAACCTTCCCGCCGGACCGCATGAGGATTTCTTCCGTGCCGTAGGCGACCCTGTTGCCTCCGAAACCGAGACGTTTCCGGAGATCGCTCCCCCGGACATGCAGAAGCTACTTGCCACGGCGGAGCAGTTCAGCATTCACATTCTTCCGCCGGAAACGGCGGCGCAACAATGAAGCGCCTTGCCTCATCCTGTTTCGTGGTCGCGGCGCTCGCGGGTGTCACGGGCATGACAATGGGCATCGTGATGGCCGCATCGCACGACCACAGCCTTGCGCCCGCACATGCGCATCTCAATCTTCTGGGCTGGGTCTCGATGGCGCTTTACGGGCTCTATTACCATGCCCATCCGCAGGTCGCGGCGCGGTCCATCGCTACCGCACAGGTGGGACTCGCAGTCCTGTCGGTCGTCCTGCTGATCCCGGGCATCGTGATCGCCAATCTTGGCGGCAGCGAAATTCCGGCCGTTGTCGGCGCTCTGCTCGCGCTGATCTCAATGGTGATATTCCTCGTGATCACCGTCGCCGGCTTCCTCAGGGAGGCCCGACCGGCCTGAAAACGCAAAAAAGCCGGAGAGCGACGCCCTCCGGCTTGTTCATTCATTCGCGATGTTGCGAAAACTCAGTTGCGCTCTTTGTCGACCAGAGCGCCCTTCTTGATCCAGGGCATCATGCCGCGCAGCTTCTCGCCGACTTCCTCGATCTGGTGACGGTCGTTGAGGCGACGGGTGGCCTTGAAGCGGGCGGCGCCCGAATGCCATTCCTGCATCCATTCGGCGGTAAACTTGCCGGTCTGGATGTCCTTCAGGACGCGCTTCATCTCGGCCTTGGTTTCCTCGGTGACGATGCGCGGACCGGTGACATATTCGCCCCACTCGGCCGTGTTCGAGATCGAGTAGTTCATGTTGGCGATGCCGCCTTCATAGATCAGGTCGACGATCAGCTTCACTTCGTGCAGGCACTCGAAATAGGCCATTTCCGGCGCGTAGCCGGCTTCCACCAGCGTCTCGAAGCCGGCGCGGATCAGTTCGACCAGGCCACCGCACAGCACGACCTGCTCGCCGAACAGGTCGGTCTCGCACTCTTCGCGGAAATTGGTCTCGATGATGCCCGAACGGCCGCCGCCGACGCCGCAGGCGTAGGACAGAGCGAGATCATGCGCATTGCCGGACGCGTCCTGGTGGACGGCGATCAGGCACGGCACGCCGCCGCCCTTCTGGTATTCGCCGCGCACCGTGTGGCCCGGGCCCTTCGGCGCGATCATCACGACGTCGACCGACGCCTTCGGCTCGATCAGGCCGAAATGGACGTTCAGGCCATGCGCGAAGGCAATCGCCGCGCCGTCGCGGATATTGCCGGCGATCTCGTTCTTGTAGATGCCGGCCTGCAATTCGTCCGGCGTCGCCATCATCATCAGGTCGGCCCAGCCGGCGGCTTCGGCCACGCTCATGACCTTGAAGCCGTCGGCCTCGGCCTTCTTGACCGTCGCCGAGCCCGGACGCAGCGCGATGGCCACATTATTGGCGCCGGAATCCTTCAGGTTCAGCGCATGTGCGCGACCCTGCGAACCGTAGCCGATGATGGCGACCTTCTTCGACTTGATGAGATTGAGATCGGCATCGCGATCGTAATAGACACGCATGATCGTTTCCTTCCCTTGACGTGTTGTTTCTATGCTGTGGTGGTCATGTCATCCCCGGCAGCGTAGAGCCGGTGGAATTTCCCGATGGCGCGCGCCGCCTGGGCGCTGATCGCCGCGTCGCCGGCCAGTGCCGGCACGGTCTCGCCGAGCAGCATGCGCACATGCATGTCGCCGACGATCAGCCCGTAAAGCGTCGCAAACGCCTCCTCGCGATCATCGAAGCGGATCAGCCCGGCCCGCTTGCCGGTGTCGAGCAGCTTCTTGGCGCGCTCCTCGATGGCGCGCCGGCCGCGCTCCGTCAGCAGGTGGCCGAGCTGCGCATCGGTCCGTCCCGCCTCGCCGATCGCCAGTCGGTTGAGCGCAAGCGAAGTCGGCCCGGACAGCACAGTCAGCAGGTCATGCGCGAAATCGGTCAGCTGCCGCTTGAATTCCTCGGCGCTCGGCCGCGCATTGAGCGAACCCGCCACGCGAACCTTCGAGGCCTGATAGGTCACCATCGCCGCAAGCAGCCCGCTGCGGTCGCCGAACCATTTGTAGAGGCTTTCCTTGGAACAGTTCGCCGCTCGCGCCAGCCGGGCCGTGGTGAATCCCTTGTCGCCGCCCTCGACCAGCAGCGTCAGCGCCGCTTCCAGAACATCCGCCTGGCGCGGGCCGAAATCCTCCGTTCCGCTGTCCGCGGCGGCTGTTTCCCTCGTGTCGGAGGCAAGCATCATCAACGATCCAAACAAGTACCGTACGGTACGGTTCGGGTCGTTTACAGGGTCATGCAGACCGCGTCAAGCACACCGGAATGGGATATGATCAGTGGTCTTCATCGCCGTGATCGGGCGCCAGAGGCGGAGCTGCGGCGCCGAGATCGAGCAGGCTCGCTGATGCGTTCGCCTCTTCCTCGGCCCTCATCGCCTCGAGGCGCTTGGCGATCCGGGCCTTGGCTTCCTCGGCCTTGCGAAGCAATTGTTCATAGGCCTGCGGATCCTGATCGGCGAGCGCGCTGTGACGTACCTCGCCCGGTGCGGCATCGCCATCGTCGCGTGGCAGAGAGAACGGCAGATTCACATCTGCGGCGGGCCGGAGCGGTTCGCTTTCGGCAAACATTTCTTCACTCCGCCGGGACCGGGTCACGGGCTCGTCGGCCTCGTATTCCGCTTCCTCGGCGGTGTCGGGCAAGTCCGTCTCTTCCGCGTCCACGAAGGAGACCGGGCCGTCTTCAACATCCGTGTCGGCAAATGACGCAGGCTCGGTGTCTCCCGGCACCTCGGCGACGCTCTCAAGCTCTTCCAACGGCCTGAACTCGACCGTCTCGGCATCGGCTTCAGCAGAAAGATCCTCCTCCGCCTCGCCCTCCGGGATGGTCTCGTTCTGCGCGCCGGCCGGTTCCATCTCCGGATCCGTCACCTCCGGATGCGTTTCCGGGAACGGCGCTTCGGCCAGCTCCACAGTGTCTTCATCATCGTATTCGCGCGCTTGCGGCTGGTCGTAATCCTCCGCCGGAGCAACCGGCTCGTCCGCGATCTCGGCCGGCGCGGGGCCACCCGTCATTCCGGTTTCGGTATCCTGGACCTCGTGCGCCGTCTCGACAATCTCCGCCGCCTCGCCTTCCGCCTGTTCGACAGCCTCATGCTCGGCGCGCCTGTGCGCCAGCTCCGCTCGTCGGGCTTCCAGCCGCTTGTTTTCCAGCCTTTGCAGGATCATGGCGCTGCGCTCGCGCAACGCATCGCGCTGCTCGGTTTCGGAACTGTGTTCGATCGCGTCCTCGATACGGTCTCGGGACACGCCGCGTGAGAATAGCCGCTGTAGCATGGCCGTCTCCCTGGTTTTGCGGCGAAATGGTAGCGGCAAATGGTGAACGGGTTCTTTCCGTTTCTAAACGGGCCGGGAAAAGCCGGTTTCAAGGCGATTGACACGCCGATGCGCTGAGCTAAGAACCGATCATGTTCGCCAATCTCGCGCTCGGCACGCTGATCATTTCGCTTACGGTGGTCATCCATACATTCGGGCTGATCTGGGTGACGCACGCGATGAACTGGCTGACTGGAAAGGTGCGTCCGCAAGGCCATCGCAGCCGCATTCTGGCGATGAACACCGTCGTCATCGGCATTTTCGCGATCCTCACCGTCGAAGTCTGGCTATGGGCCGCTTTTTATTACGGGCTGAACGTCTTCGGCGATTTCGAGACCGCGCTCTATTTCTCGACCGCCACTTTCTCGACCGTCGGCTATGGCGACGTGATCACCAGCCATGAATGGCGCATTCTCGCAGCGCTCGAAGGCGTCAACGGTTTTCTGCTCATCGGCTGGTCCACCGCCTATCTCATCGCCGCAAGCATGCGTGTCGGCCCGTTCAAGGCCGGCGAGCATTTCTGAGGCCAGACCGGTTCACCCAGAAACTAGCGCCCAAGCGCCCCCAGGAACCGCTTCACCGCGCCGCCCATGCCATATTCCAGCGCATCGGCGGTCAGGCCATGGCCGATGGAGACCTCCGCGAGGAAGGGGATTCGGGACACGAGGGCCGGAAGATTGTCGACCGTCAGGTCGTGGCCGGCATTGACGCCGAGACCCGATCCATGCGCCGCATCGGCAGTCCGGCCCAGAAATTTCACCTGCTCCGCCGCTTTTTTCGTGTCTTCGTAGCAGCCGCCATAGGGGCCCGTATAAAGTTCGATACGATCGGCCCCGGTCGCCTTCGCCGCCTCGATTTGCTCGGGCGCGGCGTCCGGGTCGCAGAACAGCGAGATGCGTGCGCCGGTTTTCTTCAGCCGCGCGACGATCGCCTTCAGCATGTCTCGGTTGGCGACAAAGTCCCATCCATGGTCCGATGTCGGCTGTTCCGGATCGTCCGGCACCAGCGTCACCTGTTCCGGCTCGGTCGCCTCCACCAGCGCGAGGAAATCGCCGGTGGGATAGCCCTCGATGTTGAATTCGGCGTCGGGAAACGAGTCGTCGATCAGCGCGCGGATCTCGGGAAGGTCGGTGAAGCGGACATGGCGCTGGTCCGGCCGCGGATGCACGGTCAGGCCATGCGCACCCGCTTCCAGCGCGATGCGGCCGAGCGCGGTCACGCTCGGCCATGGCAGGTCGCGTCGGTTGCGCAGCAGCGCGATTGCGTTGAGATTGACGGACAATTTTGCAGGCATGGCGGTTTCACCAAATGGGTCCAACAAGCGAGGCGTAAGTCATCCGCCCCGCTTTTGAAACCCGGGCGCCGCCGGAAAATTGTCCCGGTGGCAATCGGCTAGGCGACCGCGATAATCCCGAGCAGCAACATCACGGCGAGTACGGCCAGGACGATGAAGATAAGGACGCGCGCCAAGGTGCCCGCGACACCGGCAACACCGTGGAAGCCAAGAAGGCTGGCGATGGCTGCAACGATAAGAAGGATCAGAATCCATTTGAGCATGATCGGCGTCTCCCGTTTCAATCGGGAGATGAAACGCCTGCGGCCGGTTTTCGTTGCATTTTGGAAACACGAAAGCGGCGCTGGTGAAAACCCGGCCGCCGCACGAGGCGCTGTCAAACCGCTGCAACAATCCCGCGCTCAATCGATGCCATGTTGACGCTTTCGATCATCGATTCGCTGAGCCTGCCCGGCTCGGAAAGACGTCCCAACGAGGACCAGATGGGCTGGACCGCGCAATGCGCCTTCGTCATCGACGGCGCGACCGGTCTGGGCCCGGATTTCGTCGTTGGCCGGCATGACAGCGACGCCGCATGGCTCGCCACATTCGCCAAGGTGCATTTCGAGGAGATGATTGCGCCGGGCCGTTCCATGGCCGACGTGGTGCGCTCGACCAACGCCTTGGCGCGACGCATTATCGCCTTCGCCGCGAAGGAGCGGGAAATACCGGCCTGGAATCTGCCGATCGCGGGCTTCCAGATGATCCGCATCGAGAACAGCGCCATCGTCACCTACGGACTTGGCGACTGCACATTGATCGTTTGCGATGGCAACGGCGAAACCGCCATCCATTCGGCCATGCCCGACAACGCCGCCCATGAGCGCGAGGCCGCGCGCCGCGTGATCGAGGAGGCGGGTGGCCTCGACAAGCTGCCCCGGCTGATCGACGATCCCGCCCTGCTCGCCCGCGAACGCGCCCTGCGCGGAAAATTCAACAGTTCCGCCAGCAATGTCTGGACCCTCGGCTCGACCTCCGAAGCCGCCGACCATCTGGTGACGGCACGGCTGGACGGCGAAATGCCGCTCACCGGGCTTCTGTGTACGGACGGCTTTGCCGCGCTGTCGGCAGGCTACGGCATTTACGAGCCGCGGGACTTCGTCGCCGCCGCCAGGCGAGACGGTCTCAAGCGGCTCGGCGCGCGGCTGCGCGATATCGAGCGGCACGAGGATCCCGACGGGCGGATTTATCCGCGCATGAAGCCGAGTGATGACGCCACGGCGGTTCTGTTCGAAATCAGGGACGCGTCGGAGTGAGGCCGTCAGCTTTTTCCAGGCTGCTTGCGCATTTCCTCTAGCTGGCGTTGGTAGACATCCGATAGATCATTGCAGGATTCCTTGCCGCGAATCCTGCGATAGCCGAAGACGATAAGGCAGATAACGATCAGCGCCGCCCAGATGAAGGCCGCATGCAACAGGAACTCCACCGTGAACGGACCAACGGCCGGCGCCGCGAAATCCTGCCGAACAGGCACGGATGCGGCTTGACCGGCGGCTTGCAGCAGCGTGTTCGACAATACTGACGGTGCGGACATAAGATGTCTTTATCTGCCTGATACGTCTGGAAGGCTTTAATAGGCAGAAAGAATGTTGATTCACTTAACGATGGTAAGCGTATTCGCTGCGCGCGTGATAGCTGTGTAAAGCCACCGGCTACGCATGTCGCGGAAGGCGTAACTCTCGTCGAACAACACCACATCGTCCCATTGCGAACCCTGCGCCTTGTGCACCGTAAGCGCATAGCCGTAGTCGAAATCGTCGTAGCGCTTCTTCGTTTGCCACGGGATATCGTCATCCGGCGCATCGAAGGCCGCCTTGAGGAGCTTGATCTTGGCGACACCGCGATCGGTGTCGCCGTCGTCCGGCGAAACCAGCAGGTTGATTCCGGGCTTGATCGTCTCCTTTGACGCGGTCATCACCTTCCACAGCGAGCCGTTCAGAAGCCCCTTGGCCGGGTCGTTTCGCAGGCACACCAGCTTGTCGCCGGCCTGCGGATAGGCGGCCGTAAAGCCCTTCAATTCGCGCAGGCGCTGATTGTAACGTCGGCGCGTCCGGTTGATGCCGACCAGCACCTGGTCCGCGGCCAAAACCAGATCCTGATCCACGTCGCTTTTCCCGATCACCTGGGTGGTGCCGTAATCGCCATACATGATCTCGTTGCCCGCGCGCACATCCATGGCAAGCCGGATGATCGGGTTCTCCGCCGCCTGCCGGTGGATCTCCGTGAGCAGAAAATCGGGCTCATGTTCGGTGAAGAAACCGCCGCCCGAAATCGGCGGCAACTGGCCCGGATCGCCGAGCACCAGGATCGGCGTGCCGAAGCTCATCAGGTCGCGTCCGAGATTTTCGTCCACCATCGAACATTCGTCGACGACGACGAGCTTTGCTCGGGCGATGTCGCTCTGCCGGTTGAGCGAGAAGGTCGGCGACATCGACATCTTGCCGGTCGTCTCGTCGGAGATCGCCTCCTCGCCGCGCGGCCGGTAGATCAGCGAGTGAATCGTCTTGGCGTTCGACGCCCCCTTGGCTCGCAATACCTGCGCCGCCTTGCCGGTAAAGGCAGCGAACTGCACCTGCCCGTCCACATGTTCGGCGAAATGACGCGCCAGCGTCGTCTTGCCGGTGCCGGCATAGCCGAACAGCCGGAACAATTGCCGGTCGCCATTCTTGAGCCACTGCGCCACGGCGTTGAGCGCGTCGTCCTGCTGCGGGGAGAATTTCATGGCACGGCTGTACCGGATTCGTTCGCACTCCGCCACGCCGGATTCGCCTCTGCTTTGTCAGGCTGTCGGTACATGAAATGAATGTGCCGGCCCCATCGAATGAAGCCGACAAAAATGCTAGATAATGCCCTAAGGTCATTATTCGTTTGTCTGAAACATCCGCCGAAGTCGCCGTGCTGACGATCCATCTCAAGGGGCCATTCCGTCTAACCGGCCCGGGTGCGCCCGGATCGCTCTCGCGCCGCGCCCAGGCGATGCTCGCCTTCCTGAGCCGTCAGCCCGATCTGCGGGCGGAACGAGGCCGTCTCGCTGACCTGCTCTGGTCGGATCGATCCGCCGAACAGGCTCGCGCATCGCTGCGCCAGGAGCTGTCGGTCATGCGCCGCGACCTGCCGGAGGGCATGCTGATGGCCGATCGGCAATATGTCTGGTTGCAAAGCAGCGGCATCGCATGCGACCTCGAAGGCGACGGCGTCTTCCTCGACGGTTTTGATCTCGCCTCCGAGGGCTTCGAGGACTGGCTGCGCCTTATGCGCGCGACCGCCGATGCCGCGCCCGGCGCTGCTTCGCAATTGCCCGAATTCAAGGAGGGACGCCCCCGGCTGGCGATCCTTGCCTTCGACGAACTGGGCGTCACCGACGCTGACATGTTCGCCGACGGCGTTGTCTCCGAGATCACCAGCGCTCTGTCGCGGGTGAGCGATTTCCACGTTATCGCGCGGCAGTCCGCCTTCGCGCTGCGCGGCCAGCCGCTCGACATCCAGACCATCGGCGAACGGCTCGGTGCGGACTATCTTGTCGAGGGTTCGGTCCGCCGGTCCGGCGACCGCGTCCGCATAACCGTCGAGCTGGTCTCGGCGGGCGACGGTCGCGCGGTCTGGGCCGAACGCTTCGACGACCGGATGGACGATCTTTTCGACCTCCAGGACCGGATCGCCGCGCAGGTAGCCGGCCAGATCGCACCCAATCTCCGCAACGCCGAAATCGCCCGTGCCAGCCAACGCCCGACGGCCGACCGAACCGCCTACGAGCTGGTGCTGACCGCGCTCCCGCATTTCTGGGCGCACAGACGCGAGGAAAACGTCAAGGCCATCGCCCTGCTCGACACGGCGCTCGACCATGAACCGGACTACGCGCCCGCACTCGCATACAAGGCGTGGTGCCACGCCCATCAATGCTGCTATTTGTGGAGCAAGGACGCGATCACTGACCGGACGCTTGCGATCGACCTTGTCGCGCGCGCCGCGCCCCTCGTGCGCGACGATCCCGCATCGCTCGTCGCGCTGTCGGCGGCCAGTGCGCTCGCCGGAGACGATTTCGAGCAAGCCGACCAATTCGCCGACCGGGCGCTGACCCTCGATCCCAACAATGCCTGGGGCTGGCTGCGCAAGGGCTGGAACGCGATCTATCGCGGCTGTACGGACGAATCGTTGACCTATTTCGATCGGGCCGAAGCGCTGAGCCCGCTCGACCCCTTCCACTTCAACGTCCTGTTCGGCCGCTCGGCGGCCCTCAGGAAAATGAAGCGCTACGACGAGTCGATCGAGCTGATCCAGCGCGGCATGCGGGCGGGCTCCGGCGTGGTCTGGGCCTACCGTATGCTGTTCACCTCGCTATGGATGGCCGGGCGAAGGGAAGAAGCATTGGAGACCGCGCGCAAATGGCGTGACAGCAATCCGGATCTGACCCCCGAACTCATGCGCGCGTTGCTGCCCAAATGGTTCCACGAGCCAGAACATGTCGAACTGATGTTGACGATGTTCGACGTGACCGAAAACTGATCCGCCTATTCCGGTCCTGAGGCGCTCGCACGCGCGGCAAACAGCACCGGAATCGACATCGCGATCGTGATCGCAACAAGCGGCCCCGCCCACAGGAATGTATCCGGATCGAGCTTTTCTTCCGCAAAGCCCTGTTGCAGCAACAGCGCGGTCACCGGCAGGTTTAACAGCACTGCCGTCGCCGTCCCCGGTGCGTAGCGGCGCATCGCGAATGTCGCCGCCAGATGCGGAAAGACGACATTGACCAGCATCGCCAGCGCGTATCCGGAGACGAGATAGCCGGCGAAAGAACTGCCGAGCGCCGACCAGCCGACGATCACCCACGCGAGCAATGTCAGTACCAGAACCGCGAAACGGAACTGCCGCGCCGAGACCGGGACATGATAGCGCCCCGCGTGTTTCGACCAGCCCGGCAACCAGATCGCCTCCTCCAGATTGTGGAGGGTGACCGCGGCGGCGAACAGCAGGGAAAGCGAAGCGAAATCCAGAATGTCAGGCGGTCCTGATCTCGTATTGGCGCGGAATATCTTTCGTCACCTCGGCCCAGGGCGATGCCGCGCCGCGCGCCTGATGTAACGCGAAACCCGCCTCATCGGCGAATATTTCCGAGACGATGAAGCGGCCCGCAATCTCGCCGCATGGCGTGACGCTGAAGAACAGGCAGCCAGGCTCGGCATGGGTCAACCGCACATGATCGGCCAGCGCCGCCTCGACCGCCGCGAGGCGGTCCGCCGGAACGTCCATATGGCCATCCAGCAGGATCGCGCCTTTCGGCGGCTTTGGCCGGACGCTCTCGTCCGCGCTCGTCACATCCCCTCTCCGCCGCGGCTCATCGCCGCGACACCAGTGCGGCACACCTCGACGAGGCCGAGCGGCGCCATGATCGCAATGAACTGCTCGATCTTCGAGGTCCGTCCTGTGATCTCGAAAATGAAATGCTCGACATTGGCGTCGATCACCGTCGCCCTGAAGGCATCCGCCAGGCGAAGCGCCTCGACGCGGCTATCGCCCTTGCCCGATACCTTCACCAGCGCCAGTTCGCGCTCGAGCGGCTTCTCGTGGCCCAGATCCTGCGCGCGCACCGTCAGGTCGACGACCCGGTGCACCGGTACGATGCGCTCAAGCTGCGCCTTGATCTGGTCCAGGACATGTGGCGTGCCGCGCGTCACGATGGTGATGCGCGACTGGTGCTTCTCATGCTCGGTCTCGGAAACGGTCAGGCTCTCGATATTGTAGCCGCGGCCGGAAAACAGTCCGATCACGCGGGCGAGGACGCCCGGCTCGTTGTCGACAAGCACCGACAGCGTGTGCGTTTCCGCCGTTTGCGTTTCCTTGGCGATGAAATAGGCCGAACCGGTGGCCTGCTGACGTGCGTTCATGGGTGGCTCTCCTGAGCGAGGGAATTCCTTGCGGAAGGTTTGATGCGTGCGACCATCAGGCCGCAGATGATGACGGCGAGCGCGGCGAGCGCATTGAGGCCCGGTCGCTCACCCAAAAAGATGACGGCGAGCACCACGCCGGCAATCGGGATCAACAGGTTGATCAGGCCGAAGAAGGTCGCTCCCTGGCGGCGTATGATCGCCACCATCACAAGGGCCCCGGCGGCCGAAGGCAAAAGACCGAGCGTCAGGATCGCGATACCGACCGGCAGCGACGGATCGATCGCCAACGGGTCTTCGAACAGGAAGGCCGCCGGCACCAGGAAGACCATCGTCCAGCCGGTGATATAGGCCATAAGCGCCATCGGCGGATGCCCGACAAGCTTCTTGGTCGATAGCGCGTTGACGCCATAGGCGAACGCCGCGCCAAGGATTGCGACCTGGCGTATCAGGTCGTGCCCGAAGCCCGAAGCGAGCTGCGGCCAGAACAGGATCGCCAGCCCGCAAATGCCGAGCGCGACGCCAGCCAGCTTCGGCATGGGGAGCTTCTCATCCTGCGTCACCAGATGGGCGAGCAGAAGAACGACCAAGGGCGTGAATCCCATAAGGATCGCTGCCAGCCCGCTGTCGATCACCATGACGCCCCAGTTGATCAGCGTATAAGGTACCGCGGTGCCGGTGATCGCGCAGATGATCATGAAGCCGTGGTCGCGCGCCGACGGACGGAACCAGCGCCCCGAGACCGCGGCGATGGCGCCAAGCGCAACGAGCGCGATGAACTGGCGGATTAGCGTGACCGTGATCGGCGACACCTCGGCCACGGCGACTTTCGACAACAGGAACGCGCTGCCCCACAACAGGGCCAGCGCGATCAGCAGCGCATAGTCGGCAAGGCCGGGCGGGTTCTTCTGCATCGCGATTCAGGTAAGCGCTCAGACGAGCGCCTTGCCTTCCGCGCTGATGGCGTTCGCCACGGCCTCGTCGGTCGCTTCGTCCGGCAGCAGCATCTCGTTATGCGCCTTGCCCGACGGGATCATCGGGAAACAGTTGGCGAGATTGGCCACGCGGCAGTCGAAGATCACCGGCTTGTCCGATGCGATCATCTCGTCGAGCGCATCATCCAGCTCGTCCGGCTTCTCGCAACGGATTCCTTTGCCGCCGTAAGCCTCTGCAAGCATGACGAAATCCGGCAGAGCCTCCGTGTAGGAATGCGACAGCCGGTTGCCATGCAGCAGTTGCTGCCACTGGCGCACCATGCCCATATACTGGTTGTTCAGGATGAAGATCTTGATCGGCGCATTGTGCTGCACCGCCGCCGACATCTCCTGGATCGTCATCAGCACCGAGGCATCGCCCGCAATGTCGACCACCAGCGCATCGCGATGCGCGATCTGCACGCCGAGCGCCGCCGGCAGGCCGTAACCCATCGTGCCGAGGCCGCCCGAGGTCATCCAGTGGTTGGGTTGCTCGAAACCGAAGAACTGGGCCGCCCACATCTGGTGCTGGCCCACTTCCGTCGTGATGAAGGTCTCCTTGCCCGAACGCAGGGACGCCTCGTGGAGGCGCTCGATGGCGTACTGCGGCATGATGACGTCCTTGTTCGGCGTGTAGGCGAGCGAGTTGCGCGCCCTCCATTTGCCGATCTGGTTCCACCACTGTTTCAATGCCGACTTGTCCTCGAGCCCGTCCGAAGCCCGCCAGATGCGCACCATGTCCTCGAGCACATGGCCGACATCGCCGATGATGCCGAGATCCGACCGGATGATCTTGTTGATCGAGGACGGGTCGATATCGATATGGATGATCTTCGCACGCGGCGCGAACTTGTCGATGCGCCCAGTGATCCGGTCGTCGAAACGCGCGCCGATATTCACCATGACGTCGCAATCATGCATCGTCATGTTGGCTTCATAGGTGCCGTGCATGCCGAGCATGCCGAGCCAGTTCGGGCCGCTCGCCGGATAAGCGCCGAGCCCCATCAGCGTCGAGGTGATCGGAAAGCCGGTCAATTCGACCAGTTCACGCAACAGCCGGCTCGCTTCCGGACCGGAATTGATGACCCCGCCGCCCGAATAGATGATCGGGCGCTTCGCCGCGCGAAGCATCGCCACGGCCTGTTCGATCAGCGCCTCGTCGCCGGAAAGCCGCGGATGATAGCTGGCCCGCATATCGGCGATGTCGGGGGCATGATAGGTGCCGGTGGCGAACTGGACGTCCTTCGGAATATCGACCACGACCGGCCCGGGCCGCCCCGTCGTCGCGACGCGGAAGGCCTCGTGCAGCACGCGCGCCAAGTCGTTCACGTCCTTCACCAGCCAGTTGTGTTTGGTGCAGGGCCGGGTGATGCCGACCGTGTCGCATTCCTGGAAGGCGTCGGAGCCGATCAGAGTCGTCGGCACCTGACCGGTGATGCAGACCAGCGGAATGGAATCCATCAGCGCATCCTGCAGCGGCGTCACCGCATTGGTCGCGCCAGGTCCGGAAGTCACCAGCATGACGCCGGGCTTGCCGGTCGAGCGGGCGTAGCCTTCGGCGGCATGGCCCGCGCCCTGCTCGTGGCGCACAAGGATGTGCTCGATGTCTTCCTGCTGGAAAATCTCGTCATAGATCGGAAGCACGGCGCCCCCCGGATAGCCGAACACATGCTCGACCCCGTTGTCCTTCAATGCCCGTATGACCATTTCGGCGCCGGTCATCTGCCATTTCTCGCCCGGCTTGGCTTTCGCGTTCATCGTTTCTTTCCCGTCTTCGGCGTCTCGCGCGCCGCTCTGCGCTGGAGACGTAATATTTCATTGGAGGAGAGGTGCAATAAAAAAGGCCCCCTGAGGAGCCTTGTGTTTTCCGCGCATGGGAGCTTGCCGCCGGGCGATTACATCGCCCTGCCCATGCGCGGTCCTACTACGAGAATGATCTTCATCATGGGCGCGGACAATATGACCGGCTCTCGGGACAGTCAAGCCTGCTGCTGCGCAAACAGTCACGCGCGCGGACTTTGCCGCTACTTGCAACTCTAGTTGTCGACGTAGCCATTCCTTAACTTCGCCTCGCCACAATGACGGCTTCAAGCGGCAGGACATTTTTGAATGACGGAATCGCAGGCCGGGGACGCTTCGGCGGTCTATGAAAATCTCCATGTGCAAAAACGCAATCGCACGGAAGGCTTCGTGGTTTCCTGCGACGGCACGCACGCGATTGTCGCGGCTCTGGCCGGCAAGGGCGATTCCGCCAGCGAGGACTACTGGGCAGTCGGCCAGCTGATCTCGATCCGCGTGGGCGACAATCGCATCGTCGGCATGCTCTACAAGGTCGATACCGGGGCCGGCACCTGGAACAAGGACGAAGGCAACATGATCCACATTCATGTGGAGCTTGTTGGCGAGATCACCGAAGACGGCGACGGCAAGGCGCGTTTCACCGGAGGCATTTCCTCCTACCCCTATCTCGGCGCGATCGCGCACCGCATCCGCATCGGCGACCTCGCCGCGATCTACGAGAACAACGACGAACGTGCCGTCCAGGTCGGCTGCCTGTCGCAAAACAACGAGATCCCGGCGCTGATCTCCATCGACAGCCTGATCTCCCGCCACTTCGCCGTGGTCGGCACCACCGGCGTCGGCAAATCGACCGCCGTCACGCTTCTGTTGCGAAAGATCGTCGAGACCCGCCCGGACGTGCGCGTCCTGATCCTCGACCCGCACAACGAATTCGCCTCCGCCTTCCCGGATCTGGCGATCACCATCACCGACACCGACCTCGATCTGCCCTTCTGGATGTTTCGTCTGGAGGAGTTCTCCGAGGTCGTGTTCCGCGGCCGCCATCCGATCCCGGAAGAGGTCGACGCGCTCAGGGATCTGATCCCGCTCGCCAAGATGCAGTTCAAGGGCAATGGCCAGCCGTCCCTGCGCAAACATCATGACATGACGGCGGTCACCGCCGACACGCCGGTGCCTTATCGCATTTCCGATCTGTTGCATCTGATCGAGGATCGCATCGGCATGTTGGAGGGCCGCAACGAGCGTCCCCATCTCAAGGCCCTCAAGAACCGCATCGAAGCCGCATCGAACGATCCGCGTTACCGCTTCATGTTCGCGTCGAAGACGATCGAGGATAATATCTTCGACGTCGTCTCGACCATCTACCGCGTGCCCGCCCACGGCAAGCCCATCACCGCCTTCCAGATGAGCGGTATGCCTTCGGAAATCGTCAACTCCGTCGCCTCGGTCCTCTGCCGCCTCGCCTTCGACCTCGCCGTCTGGTCGAAATCCCAGATCCAGACTCTGGTGGTCTGCGAAGAGGCGCACCGCTACATCCCGACCGATCAGAGCGCCGGCTTCGCGCCGACCCGCTCGGCCATCGCCCGCATCGCCAAGGAAGGCCGCAAATACGGCGTCTATCTGGGCATCGTGTCGCAACGCCCCGGCGAACTGGACGAGACGATACTGTCGCAGTGCAACACCTTCTTCTCCATGCGGCTCGGCAATGAGCGCGACCAGGAGATCATGCGCAAGGCGATCGCCGGTTCCTCGCGCTCCGCCATCAATTTCCTGCCGTCCCTCGCCAACCGCGAGGCGATTGCCTTCGGCCAGGGTGTTTCGACACCCATGCGCATGACCTTCGAGAAGGTCCAGCAGTCGCAACTGCCAGGCAATCACCTCTATGACGAACAGGTCGCGGTTCTGTCGGGCGACGTCCAGGTCGATGTCGAGGACGTGATCTACAAGATGCGCTTCCCGCGAGGCGTCCATTCCGGCCTGGACGAGATGTACGACAACACGCCCGGCATCAAGCAGCCGCTCGGCGAGAACCAGATCAGCGAGCAGCGCCCGTCGCTTGCCGATGTCGAGGCCCAGGTTGGCGCGCAACCGCCGCGTTACGGCTCTCAACAGCCTGCCGGAAATCAGGGCGTGAACCGAGAAGAGATTGCCAAGCTGTTCACCGAAGAAGGGTCGCTGCATGGCGGCCGTGATCGCTTCGCCCGTCCCGCGCCGGCGCCCGAGCGCGCTGCCGCACCCGCCGCCGGAAATGGCGCGCGCGACCTGATCAACCGTTTCCGGAAGTAACAAGCCGCGATCATCGTCTGCGGCGCGAGGCGGCAGCCGATCCGGCTGGCCTTTGCGTTCAGGCGGTCAGGCGCAGACCTTGTTGCGGCCGCCGCGCTTGGCGTTATAAAGATTGCCGTCGGCGCGCTTGTAGAGCTTTGCGCCGGTTTCCTCGCCGTCCCAGATCGCGATGCCGACGCTGATGGTGATCTTGAGCCGGACCGTATCGCCGAGATTGAAGACGAGATTGGACACGGCGAGACGCAGCCGGTTCGCCATCTTCTCAAGTTCCGCAATGCCGACATTCGGCGCCACGACAGCGAATTCCTCGCCGCCGACGCGCGCGGCGATATCGTGGTGTCGCGTGTAGTCGCGGATCGTGTTGGCGAGCCCCTTGATCACCTCGTCGCCGACATCGTGTCCATGCGTGTCGTTGATCGATTTGAAATGGTCGATATCGAGAAGCATGATCCCGAGCGGACGCTCGATGCGGGAGAACTCTTCCATGTACTGCGCCAGCGCATCGTCGAAATAGCGCCGGTTCTGCAGCCCGGTCATCGGGTCGGTCAGGGCTGCTTTCTGGAAGGTCTGGCTCTTCTGGTTGAGCGTCTCGTATTTCTCACGCCACTCCCCGTGTTCCAGCGTCTGGCGGCGCAACAGAGGATAAAAATGAAACGTGCCCACCAGGATGGCCGAACACAAAAGACCTAGTTCCACGCGTAGCGCGATCAGGCCGGTGGCGATCTCGTCGGGCACCGATTGACTGTCGAACCCGGCGAAAACAACGTCATTCGCCCAAAAAGCGCAAACCGCTGCCCCAAGAAGGAGCACGAGATAAATCATGAATGATTTTTCGGTACGATGTAGCCGCATATTGCCCGCCGCCTGCCTGTGGGCGACGATAGACAAGCCTTTGTTTCGGCGGCGTTAAACGGTTCGGTTGAACTATTCTTGAAGAAACCGTTAAAGGTTTAGGCGTCGGCGCCGCCAGAATGATTCAAAACCTTCCAACCCTCTCCTAACTGGTTGCGGAACCACGTCATTTGCCGCTTCGCATATTGCCGCGTCGCGGTTTTCGCGAGATTGATGGCGTCGACAAGCGAAGAGCGGTTTTCCAGCACGCTGGTTAATTCGCGGACACCGATCGCCTTCATCGCCGGCAGAGCCGGATCGAGCGTCAGTGCATTGAGCGCCTCCACTTCCTCCAGTGCCCCCGCCTCCACCATCCGGTCGAAACGGTCCTCGATCCGCGCGTTGAGAAAATCGCGATCCGGCATGACCAGATAGCGCTCCGCCTGCCCCTCATCGACCAGCGGCATGCCCGCTTCCGATTGCCAGTCAAGGATCGACCGGCCGGACGCCTCCCTGACCTCGAGTGCGCGCAGGATGCGCTGGCCGTCCGCGGGCCGGATCGTCTCCGCCGCCGCCGGATCCTCACTCTGCAATATCCGGTGCAGCGTTTCGGCGCCCTCCTCGGCAAGCCGGGAGCGCCAGCGTTCGCGCGCCGCCTCGGGCACCTTGGGCATGGGCGACAATCCGCGTGTCAAAGCACGAAAATACAGCCCGGTGCCGCCGGTGAAGACCAGCGGCCTGCCCGCGATCTCGGCGTCCTCCATCACGGAGCGTACATCGTCGAGCCAGCGCCCCGTCGAATAGCTGACCGAGGGCGGTACATGGCCATAGAGCCTGTGCGGCACGCGCGCGGTCTCCTCCACGTCGGGCCGCGCGGTCAGGACCCGCAACACGTCGTAGACCTGCATGGAATCTGTATTGACGATCCCCCCGCCGATCTCGGCGGCAACACGCAGCGCAAACGCCGACTTGCCGCTCGCCGTTGGCCCCGCTATCAACACCGCGCGCCGGACTTGCTCCACGCTTGCTGCCCTTTCCTTCCACACCAGGCTCGGCTTCTACCGCCCATGAACACGATCGTCACCCTGATTGCCAATCCTGATTCCTGCACGCTCGACGAGGACATGGTTTCCTCCGTCGCCGCGATGCTGCCTGAAGCGGCCACGGACTGGCTATCGCCCGGCCGTGCCGCCGACATCGTCACCCCGACGCCGATCAATGACGCGCAAAAAAGCGATCTTGCTGCTCGCTTCGAAGGTCAGGCGATAGACATCGCCATCCAGACGGTTTCTCCGGAGACGCGCCGCAAGAAAATCCTCATCGCCGACATGGATTCCACCATGATCCGCCAGGAATGCGTCGATGAACTCGCGGACGAGGCCGGTGTCGGCGCCTATGTCGCATCGATTACCGCCCGCGCCATGAATGGCGAGAGCGACTTCGAGGGCGCGCTGCGCGAACGCGTCGGCCTCTTGAAGGGTCTGCCGGTCGCCACCATCGACAAGGTCATCGCCGAGCGCATCCAGCTGATGCCAGGCGGGCCGGAACTGATCGCCACGATGAAGGCGAACGGTGCCTGGTGCGTGCTCGTGTCCGGCGGCTTCACAGATTTCACCGACCGTATCGCCGAGAAGATCGGTTTCCAGGAAACGCGCGCCAACAGGCTTCTCAAGGCGAACGGCAAGCTCACCGGCGAGGTCGCCGAACCGATCCTCGGCCGCCAGGCCAAGGCCGACGCACTGACAGAGATCGCAGCCCGCCTTGGCCATGCCCCCGCGGACGCCATCGCCGTCGGCGACGGCGCTAACGATCTCTCCATGCTCGCCATGGCCGGAACCGGCGTCGCCCTTCACGCCAAGCCCGCCGTCGCCGCGCAGGCGAAGATCCGCGTCGACCGCAACGACCTGACTGCGCTGCTCTACATCCAGGGATATCGAGACGCGGACTTTGTTCGATGATGCCGCCTGTCCTGACGAAGCGCCTGATCCTGCGCCCGTGGGAGGAGCGCGACCGTGACGTCTTCTACGAGATCAATTCAGATCCGCAGGTGATGGAGTTCTTTCCGTTTCGCCGCGACCGCCAGCAATCTGACGCCTTCTTCGAGACCCTGATCGTTCGCCAGAACGAGCGCATCACCTTCTCCGCGCTGGAACTTCGCGAAACGGGCGAATGCCTCGGCTTCTGCGGCCTGCATGACGGCGATGTCGAACCGGCCTTTCCCGCTGGAACGGTTGAGATCGGCTGGAGACTTGTCACGCGCGCATGGGGCAAGGGCTACGCTACAGAGGGCGCGCGTGCCGCACTTGAATATGGCTTCGAGGCTCTCGGCCTTCCCGAGATCGTCTCCTTCGCGGTCCACGATAACCACCGTTCCACATCCGTGATGGAGCGGATCGGCCTGAGTCGTGATCCGGAGCGGGATTTCGATCACCCACATGTTCCCGACACCCACCCGCATCTCAAGCGCCATGTTGTCTACCGCATGACCGCGGAAGACTGGCGCACGAAAAAAGGCGGCCAGCACGGCTGACCGCCTTCGAATGTGCTAGAGCTTTTCGCCGTCAGTCGATCCGCACCGTCACGAAGCGCAATTCGCCCGTCGGCGCGGCCAGCATCAGCAGGGCGTTGCGTCGGTTTTCCGACTTCAACTCCTCAATGGAATCGACGACCTCCTGCGGATTGGCCACCGCTTCCTGCGCGATCTCGACAATCGTCTCGCCGGGGCTGATGCCCTTTTCCGCAGCAGCGGAATTCGGTGCGACTTCCGTAATCACCACACCGCGCTCGACGCTGTCCTCGATTTTGAATGCTTCGCGCTGGCTATCGTCCAGCTCGGCCAACGTCATGCCGTAGAGCTCGATCGTGTCCGCCTGGTCCGCCGGCATATCGCCCTTCTCGTCGCCGGAAGGTGCCATTGCCAGCTCGTCACTGTCCTCCAGCCGGCCGAGCGTCACCTTGATGTCCATCTGCTCGCCCTTGCGGATGACGACGACATCGACGGCCTTGCCGACCGGCGTATCGGCGACGATGCGCGGCAGTTCGCGTGTGGTTTCGACGGGCTTGCCGTCGAACTCGATGATCACATCGCCGGGCTCGATCGAGCCGTCATCGACCGGACCGCCCTCGATGACGCCGGCGACAAGCGCGCCACGCGCCCGATCCATGCCGAGGCTTTCGGCAATCTCGTCTGTCCCGGACTGGATGCGTACGCCCAGCCAGCCGCGCCGTGTCTCGCCGAATTCGACCAGCTGGTTGACCACGTTCTTCGCCAGCTTCGCGGGAATCGAGAAACCGATGCCGATCGAGCCGCCCGACGGCGAGATAATCGCCGTGTTGATGCCGATGACCTCGCCTTTCATGTTGAACAACGGCCCGCCTGAATTGCCGCGGTTGATGGCCGCATCCGTCTGGATGAAATCGTCGTAGGGACCCGAATTGATGTCGCGGCCGATCGCCGAGACGATGCCGAGCGTCACCGTGCCGCCCAGTCCGAACGGATTGCCGATGGCGAGCACCCAGTCGCCGACGCGCATCCCGTCGGAATCGCCGAAAGAAACAGCCTTCAATTTCTTGTTGCCGGGATCGATCCTCAGCACCGCGATATCGGTCTTCGGGTCATGGCCGATGATCTCGGCCTCGATCTTCGTGCCGTCATTGAAATTGACGGCAACTTCGTCGGCGCCTTCGATGACGTGGTTGTTGGTGATGACGATGCCGGCTTCGTCCACGACGAAGCCCGAGCCGAGCGACTGCACCTGGCGCGACTGCGGCGCGGCGCCATCCTTGTTCTGGTCGAAGAACTCGTCGAAGAATTCCTGGAACGGTGAGCCCTCGGGCAAATCCGGACGCGGCACGTTGCGGTCGCTGCCGCCGACGGTCTGCGATGTCGAGATGTTGACGACGGAATCGATCAGCTTCGACGACAGGTCCGCCACCGAAGCCGGGCCTTCCTGCGCCTCGGCGCGGAAACCGTGCTCGCCCGCAAGCATCGTCGTGCCCGTAAGAAGCGCCAGCGACAGCATGGCGGCGCCCGCCACCCGCATCGGTTTCAGGACCAGTGAATCGAATACCATCGAGAAGCCTCCAAGGAACGTCGCAGCCGTCCGCCGGCCGCCTTTGCGCGGGAACATAAAGCGTTCTGCGCTCGGAACAATCGGATTGTCACGCATAAGTGAGAAGCATGGCCGCTTTGTGAAGCGCCGGCTTCACAGCCGGTGTGCAAGCCAGATCAGCGCAAGGCCGATAAGCGCCGCGACGATGCCGCCCTTGCGCAGCAGCTCGTCGGGCGTTTCCAGCACCATCGCAGCCATTTTCTTGGCGAATGACGGCACCCCGCCATAAAAGAAGCCCTCGATCACAAGCATGAGACCGAGGGCTGTCAGAAACAGCATCATTGCTGCGTTGTCGCTTCTTGTTCGGCTGTGCCGGGGTTGGGATCCGCTTCGGGAACCGGCGGCCTAGCCGGAGCGTTTGTCGGGGCCGCGCCGGAATCCTTGAAGAACTTGAAGAACTCCGAATTCGGCGACAGCACCATCGTAGTGTCGGAATTTTCGAGCGCCCTTTGATAGGCGGCCATCGACCGGTAGAACTCGAAGAACTCCGGATCGCGGCCGAACGCGTCGGCGAAGATGCCGTTGCGCTTGGCGTCGCCCTCACCGCGGATGATCTCGGATTCGCGCTGAGCTTCAGCTACGATCTCGATCACCTGGCGGTCGGCAACGGCGCGAATTCGGCGGGCCGTTTCACGGCCGCGCGCGCGGATGCGCTCGGCCTCGGCCAAACGTTCCGCCTTCATCCGGTCGAAGGTCTGCTGCGAGACTTCCGCGGTCAGGTCGGTCCGCACGATACGCACGTCCTCCACCGACAATCCGAGCGACTGCGCGTCCGGACGGATCAGGTCGCGCACTTGCCTCATCATCTCGGTGCGTTCGTCCGAGAGCGCCGCCTCGAAGGACCGCAGGCCGTAGCCCCGGCGCAGCGCCGCGTCGAAACGCGTGCGGAGACGCGCCGCGGCCGATGTCAGGTCGCCCGAGACGGTTTCGCGGAACCGCCGCGCATCGGTGATCTTGAAGGTCAGGAAGGCGTCGACCTCGTAGAAGCGACCGCCAGAAACCTGCACAGGCGGCTGGTCCGCGAGGTCCAGTCTGAGCAGACGGTCCTCGATGATCTGTACCGTGTCGAAACCGGCAAAGGCGAACGGCATCTTGAAGTAGAGGCCGGGCTCGGTCTTCACGTCCTGTATCTCGCCGAAGCGCAGCACGATAGCCTGCTGGCGTTCGTTGACGACGAACACCGACGCATAGACGGTGATCAGGATGACAATGATCGCAAGGCCGATCAGGGTTAAACGATTGGAATTCATTACTGTGCGCCCCCCGTAGACGACGACGTCGTGTTGGTTCGGCGATTCTGGACTTCCGGCAGCGGCAGATAGGGCACCACGCCCTGGCCGCCACTGTCCTCGTCCACGATGATCTTGTTGGAATCGGCGAGAACCCGTTCCATCGTCTCCAGGAACAGGCGCTTGCGAGTCACATCCGGAGCCAGCCTGTACTGGTCATAGATGGAGATGAAGCGCTGCGCCTCACCTTCGGCTTCTTGCACGACGCGGGTCCCGTAGGCCGAGGCGTCCTCGCGGATTTGCGCCGCCTCGCCTCGCGCTTCGCCGAGCTTCTGGTTCGAATACTGGTTGGCTTCCTCGCGGAACTGGTCCTCGTTCTGCTCGGCGCGCTGCACTTCCTCGAAGGCGTAGGCCACTTCACGCGGCGGCGCGGCGTCCTCGATGGAGACCGTGTTGATGGCGATGCCGGCGCCGTATTCGTCGAGGGTCGACTGCATGGAGTCGCGCACTTCGGTCGCGATCGCGGCACGGTTGTCGCGGAACACGTCCTGCGCAGGACGGCGACCGACGATTTCGCGCATCGCGCTTTCAGACACTTGGCGCACCATTTCGTCGGGCGACGCCACGTTGAACAGATAGGCCGCCGGGTCGATCACCGAATAGAGAACGGAAAACTGGACGTCGACGATATTCTGGTCGCCCGAGAGCATCAGGCCGGAATTGGCGCCGGTCCCGCCGGAGCCGATGGCGACCTGCTTCTCGACGATCTGAACCTTCTCCACCGACTCGAACGGCCACCAGTGCCAGTGCAGGCCCGGGCCGGCGAGTTCGGTCTTGGGCTTGCCGAAAACCAGCTCCACGGCGCGCTCGTCCGTATCCACCTGGTAGAAGCCTTGCAGGCTGTAGAGAACCAGAAGACCGAGACCTATGACGCCGAAGATGATCGGACTTCCGCCGCCACCGGGCATGGCTCGGTTCAGCCGGTCCTGGCCCCGCTTGATGATCTCTTCGAGATCCGGCGGCTGTCCGCCCGGCTTTTGGGGGCCACGCGGGCCTTGCGGACCCTGGCCCCACGGGCCGCCTCCGCCACCATTATTTCCGCCGCCCCAGGGGCCGCCTCCTCCACCGTTCTGATTGCTCCAGGGCATCCAGTTCCTCTCAACATGGTAAAACACCGCCGGATGACGCATCCGGCGGCACGCTATGAGCCTGTTATAGGAATGCAGTACTGCGCTTTCAACGCGCATTGTGGCTTTTTGCGTTTCCGCTCAAACGCTTTCGCGTACGCGAGCGGACGAAACGGCATCTGTGTTGTCTCGCGGAGAAGATACCACTAGGTTTCGTCAAAATCGTTCGGAAGTGCCGCGTGCGTCAGTTTCAGTTCGTCATCGCCATAGCCCTTGCGGCGCTTCTTGCCGGTCTGATGACTTGGCAGATGGTCTATCGTTCGGCGTTCAGGGAATTGGCGGATGTCCAGCGGGCAGACCTTGTTCTGGCCCGCCAGTCGCTAGGCAGCGAAATCGAGCGTTTCCGCAATTTGCCGCGTGTCTTGCGCCATGACGAACGCCTGCGCGCCCTCGTCGACGACCCTGGCGCGTACGGCCGGGCCGGGCTGGTCAACACCTTTCTCGCCACCATTCGCGACCAGACGAACGCCGACGAACTGTTCCTGCTTGACGACTCCGGCCTGACCATTGCCGCCTCGAACTATGACACGCCGCTGACCTTTGTCGGCCAGAACTATCGGTTCCGCCCGTATTTCCGCGATGCGATCGAAACCGGCAGCGGCCAGTTCTACGCTGTCGGCGCGACAACGGGTCGCCCTGGCTACTTCCTGTCCTCGCGCATCGATGGGGACAGCGAGACTGGCGTCATCGTCGTCAAGGTCGACATGACGACCTTCGCCGCCTCCTGGCGCGACAACGCGCCGGGCACCGCGCTGATGGACCGCGATGGCGTCGTCTTTCTGTCCGGCGACCCGGACTGGCAATACCGCCCCTTCACCGCCCTTTCCGGCGAGGCGCGCGGACGCATCGAGGCCAGCCGTAAATATACAGGCATAGACCTGCAGGCCGCCGAGCCGCTCTATTCGCCGGGTCTCGAACGCGAAGCGCTCGACAAGGGCCGGGTTGTCGCGGGCGACACGATGCTGTCGCTCCTGCCCGTCGGAGAAAACGGCTGGACCCTGATCGGGCGCGCGCAACTCGCGCCCGTCACCCGCTCGGCGCTGACCGGAGCGGTTCTGGCCGGCGCCGCCGCCCTTTTGCTTGCCGGCATTCTCGTAATCATGCGCCAACGCCAATCGATCCTGCGTATGAAGCTCGACCGCAACGCCGAACTGGAAGCCAAGGTCGCCGAACGTACGGCTGAGCTTGCCCAGGAAATCGAGGAGCGCAAACGCACGGAGGAGGAACTGCGCGACGCGCAGGAAAGCCTTGTCCAATCCGCGAAGCTCGCCGCGCTAGGCCGCATGTCGGCGGCGATCGTCCACGAGGTTTCGCAACCGCTTGCAGCCATGGACATGACGCTCGCCACGGCGGGTGTGCATACGAAGTCCGGCGACACTACCCGCACCGCGTCCGCCCTCGACCACGCCCGCGAGACCGTTCGCCGCATGCAACGCATGGTCAAACACCTGAAGACCTTCGCAAGGCGCGACGCCGGCAAGCTCTCCGATGTCGACATCCAGTCCTGCATCGAGGGCGCGATCGCCCTCGCCGAACCGCGGCGCAAGTCCGTGGACGCCGAAATCGAAATCGGCGCACGAGCGGAGGATATCTGCGTGCGCGCCGGACCGGTTCGCCTGGAACAGGTCTTCCTCAATGTCTTGATCAACGCATTCGACGCAGTGGACGGCCGCACCGAGAGGCGGGTCACGGTCAATACCGAGACCGATGACGACACGGTGACCGTACGAATTGCCGACACGGGCGTCGGCATAGCGTCCGACGATCTCGCCCGCATAGCGGAACCCTTTTTCTCCACCAAGGAAACCGGGGAAGGCCTTGGACTCGGTCTGTCGATCTCGACTTCGATCATCGAGGATTTCGGCGGCACGCTGCGCATTGAGAGCGAGCCCGACAGGGGTACGGCGGTGCTTATCCGCCTGCCCGCAATGCCGGCCTCCCGGACCGGGACTCCGGCCAAAACGGAAGCAGTCCCGGCATGAGCGACACGCGCATCCTCTTCGTCGATGACGAGACCGAGGTCCGCCGTTCGGCCGCTGAATGGCTCACGCTCTCCGGCTTTTCGGTCGAAACGGCTGCCGACGTCGCCGAGGCCAGGGCGAAACTCTCCCGCGAGGGCGCCGACATTGTCGTAACCGATATCCGTATGCCCGGCGAGGACGGAATATCCCTCCTTCACCATGTGACGCAAAGCCATGCCGGCATCCCGGTTATCCTGTTGACCGGCCACGGCGATGTCTCCATGGCAGTCTCCGCGATGCGCGACGGCGCCTATGATTTCATCGAGAAGCCATATGATGCCGATCATCTCGTCGCGGTGCTGCGCAATGCTGGCGAGAAAAGTCGCCTGTCGCGAGAACTCGCCCGACTGCGCGCCCAGTTGGCAGGTGCCTCCGGCCTGGATCTTCGAATGATTGGCAAAAGCTCGCCGATGCAACGTATGAAGAACCGCCTGATGCAACTCGGCGGTCATGATATCGATGTCTTGATCAAGGGCGAGACCGGCACCGGCAAGGAAGTCGCCGCCCGCTTGCTGCACGATCTCGGACACCGCTCGGCAAAGCCCTTCGTCGCGATCAACTGCGCCGCAATCCCCGAATCCATCTTCGAAAGCGAGCTTTTCGGCCACGCAAAGGGCGCCTTCACCGGCGCCGACAGCACCCGCGAAGGCCGCCTCCTTTACGCCAATGGCGGCACCGTCTTTCTCGACGAGATCGAATCCATGCCGCTCGCCCTGCAGACTCGTCTGCTGCGTGTCATCCAGGAACGGGAAGTCGAAGTCCTGGGCCACAACGCACCTCGGCCTCTCGACGTCCGTTTCGTCGCGGCAACGAAATCCGATCTGAAGGCGCTTGGTGAAAAGGGGGAGTTTCGCTCCGACCTCTACTACCGCCTTGCCGCTTCCGAGCTCGACCTGCCACCGCTGCGCGACCGCGGCGACGACGTCATCGCGCTGTTCGGACATTTCGCTTCGGAGGAATCCGCGCGCAGCGGTCTTTCGCCGAGGCCCGTACCGGAGGCCGTGTTAAGCTCCCTGCTCGCCCATGACTGGCCGGGCAATGTGCGCGAACTGAAGTCGCTCGCGACCCGCTTCGCCCTTGGCCTCTCCGACGGCATGCCCGGCCGAACGGAAGTGCCCGAAGGCGATGCTCCGGGCCTCGTCGAAACCATGGCCCGCATCGAGAGCGGCATCATCCGCCGAGCGCTCAAGGAGGCAGGGGGCAATCGGGCCGAGGCAGCACGCCGCCTGCAGATTCCACGCCGCACCCTCGGTGAAAAGATCGATAGGCTGGGGATCCGCGAAGACAGCGAGACCTGAAAGGACGACGGCGGAATCTTGCCGCCACACCGCCGCCCGGCGGCGAAAAACCGCCGCTTTCCTTCGCGTTGCAACAAAGCACCTCCCCCTAAACCCTTGGAATCTTTGAGTAGGGGTGGACAGGTAAGATTTGGCACATGGTTTGCTGTGATGTCTCCACGGCCATCGCCGAACCGATGTCATCTTGGGAGGAAACCATGACAACGATTACCAGACGCACGATTCTGTCCGCCGCTGCCGCACTGGCCGTCGCCACGACGGCCGGCTTCAACGCCCAGGCGCAGGAACCGCGCAACTACATCCTCGCCACCGCATCCACCGGCGGCACCTATTATCCGGTCGGCGTCGCAATTTCGACGCTCACCAAGGTCAAGCTGGAGCCGACGCAGAAACTCGGCATGTCGGCGATTTCCTCGGCCGGTTCGGGCGAGAACGTCAAGCTGCTGCGCGACGGAGAGGCCCAGTTCGCCATTCTGCAAGGCCTATACGGCTACTATGCACGCACCGGCACCGGCCCGATCGAGGCCGAAGGCCCGCAGGAAAAACTGCGTTCCGTCTCCATGCTCTGGCAGAATGTCGAGCATTTCGTCGTCCAGAGCGAGTTGGCCTCGACCGGTTCGATCGAGGACATGGTTGCCTTGAAGGGCAAGACCATGGCCCTCGGTGCACAGAACTCCGGAACGCTCGGCTCCAACAAGACAATTCTGGCGGGCTTCGGGATCGACGTCGATAGCGACTACGAGCTGCTCTATGGCGGCTACGGCCCGGCTGCGGAAGCGGTCCAGAACGGCCAGGCGGCCGGCATGAGCACGCCCGCGGGCGTTCCGGTCAGCGCTGTCACACAGCTCTTCTCCACCGCCGGCGACAAGGTAACCCTGCTTTCCTTCTCGCCCGAGCAGATCGAGAAGGCCAATAACGGCATGGATTTGTGGACAGAATACCTCATTCCTGGCGGCACCTATCCGGGTCTTGACAAGGACGTCACCACGATCGCGCAGCCGAACTTCCTCGCCACCACGGCCGACCTGCCGGAGGAGGACGTCTACGAGATCACCAAGACCATGTATGAGAACCTCGCCTTCCTGCAGGCCATCCATCCGGCCACCAAGGCAATGGCGCTTGAAAAGGCGATCGCCGGCCTGCCGCTGCCGCTCCATCCGGGCGCCCTGCGCTACTACGAGGAAGCCGGCCTCACCATTCCGGACCGCCTGCGTCCGTAATCGCGCTTGAACAGGGGGCCGCTTCGCGCGGCCCTCGCCTTCTTATCCTGTTTACCGGGAGGTTCGTCCATGCGCGCCGAAACCATGACACAAACCGGATCTCCGGGCCTGAACCGACACGGTCTGGGCCTTGTGACGCTCGTCGTCGCCGTCGTGATCTCGGCCGTCCATATCTGGATGAACTCCTTCGGTTCCGTCGCCGTCCTCACCCAGAACGGCTTCCATTTCGCCGGCTTCGTACTGCTCTGCGTCCTGGTTTCGCCTATCGCCGGGGCGTCCTGGGCCTCTCATCCCGTCATCCGCGTCCTCGACATCGCCTTCGGCATGGCCGTCGCGGCAGCGGCGATCTACGTCATCAATGCCGAGAGCGCGATCTATGAACGCGGCGTCCGGCTGATCTGGTCGGACTGGCTGGCCGGCATTCTTTGCATTCTCGGCGTGCTCGAGTTCACCCGCCGCACCACCGGATGGATCATTCCGGTTCTGATCCTGCTGGCGCTCACCTATGTCGTCTGGTGGGGCCAGTATGTGCCGGGGGTCTTTCGCTTCCGCGGCCTGCATGCCGAAACCGTGCTGTTCCGCTCGCTCTATGGCGACGACGCGATGTTCGGCTCCATCGCCCGTATCTCGTCGACTTATGTCTTCATGTTCATCCTGTTCGGCGCTTTCCTGCTAAAATCCGGCGCAGGCGAATTCATCGTCGACATTTCCCGCGCGGTCGCCGGTCGCATGACCGGCGGGCCGGGCTTCGTCGCCGTCCTGTCGAGCGGACTGACCGGAACGATCTCCGGCTCCGCCGTCGCCAACACGGCCTCGACCGGCGTCATCACGATCCCGCTGATGAAACGCGCCGGCTTCCCGGCCACCTTTGCCGGAGGCGTAGAAGCGGCCGCCTCCACCGGCGGCCAGCTGATGCCGCCGATCATGGGCGCCGGAGCCTTCGTCATGGCGAACTTCACCCAGATCCCCTACACGACCATCGTCACCGTCTCGATCCTGCCGGCGATTCTCTATTTCCTGACCGTCGGCTTTTTCGTACGCATCGAGGCGAAGCGCTCGAACGCCACCGCACTGGCCGACCAGGACGGCCCCGACCTGTGGACCGTCTTCCGCAATGGCGGCCCCTCCTTCATCATTCCCGTCGCGCTGCTGATCGTGCTCCTGGTGCGCGGCTTCACGCCGACATACGCCGCCGGCTACGCCATTCTCGCCTGCGTCGCCGCATCCTGGCTGACGCCGAACCGCATGGGCCCCGTCCGCATCATCGAGGCGCTGGAACTTGGCGCGCGCAACATGATCATGACGGCGATCCTGCTCGTCGGCGTCGGACTGATCGTCAACGTCATCACCACCGCCGGTATCGGCAACACCTTCTCGCTGATGGTCTCGACATGGTCGCAGGGCAATCTCCTGCTCGCCATCGTCCTCGTCGCGCTCGCCTCGCTGGTCCTCGGCATGGGCCTGCCGGTTACCGCCGCCTATATCGTGCTCGGCACGCTCTCGGCCCCGGCGCTCTACCAGCTGATCCTGCAGGGCCAGCTCGCCGACATTCTCGCCTCCGGCCAGTTGCCGGAAACCGCCAAGGCGATCTTCATGCTGTCGGCACCCGACAAGATCGCCGCGCTCGCCGCGCCGATGCCGATAGCCGAGGCGCGGGCAATGATCGAGGGCCTGCCCATCGAAAGCCTGTCGATGCTCTACGATCAGGCCTTCAACCCCGCCGTCCTCGCTGCGGCTCTCCTGTCCGCGCACATGATCATCTTCTGGCTGAGCCAGGATTCCAACGTCACCCCTCCCGTCTGCCTCGCGGCATTCACCGCTGCGGCCATCGCCGAAAGCCCGCCGATGAAGACCGGCTTCGCGGCATGGAAGATCGCCAAGGGCCTCTATTTCGTGCCGCTGCTCTTTGCCTATACGCCGTTCCTGTCGGGCGATTGGCCGCAGATGCTCTACATCTTCTGCTTCGCCGTCTTCGGCCTCTGGGCAGTCGCCGCGGCGATCGAGGGATACTGGGAAAACCGCATGAACATCGCCGAGCGGATCGTCACGCTCGCCATCGGCGCAGCCCTGATGTGGCCTGCCCCGCATTGGGTGAATTTCAGCGCGATTGCCGGTTTTGTCTTGGTGTTCGGGTGGAACCTCGCCAAAGGCCGACGTGCCGCAACGGCCTGATCGCGCGGCAGGTCATTCCGGCAGTCCGGCCTTTCTGAAGCCTTCGGCGAATATCTCGCGATAGGCCGCATCCTGGATCGACGCTGTTTCGAGCAAAGCGGAAACCGTCGCGGATCGCCCGAGCGCTTCGTACTCCATCGCCATCCAGTCCGCGTCGTCGACCTGCTCGAGCTGGCCATAGGTCGCGATCAGAAACCGGTAAGGATAGGGGGCCGTCGGATTGCGGTCCTTCGCCACCGTCAGCGACGCCTCCGCCTTGTCGTAATCGCCGAGGAAATAGGCCGCCATTCCTTCGGCGAGATGATACCAGTAGGGCGCGATCGGATTTCGCGCGAACCCCTCGGCGATCAGCGGCAGCGCCTCCTCGGCCCGTCCGTCGAATATGTAGGTATTGGCGAGGAACATGTAGGCGTCGACATAGTTCGGATCGAGCTCGATCGCCCGCCGGAATTCGGCGATCGCGATCTTGAAATCCGGCGAGAAGCTGCGCGTGTGAAGCCGGCCGAGCGCGAAATGGGCGAAAGGCAGCCTGTCATCCAGACTGACCGCGCGGCGGGCATGCTCCATCGCCCTGTCGACAGTCGGTCCGGTCGGGTCCACCCACTTGTTTTCCGCGCGAAAACTGTAGACCTGCGAAAGATGCGCATGCGGAAGCGCGTAATCCGGGTCGAGGCGGATCGCTGTCTTCAATGCCTCTTCCGCCTGCAGGTTGGTCTCTCGCGTGTATAGATTTTCGAGCTCACGCCCGCGCAGATATGCATCATAGGCGGCAACGTCGCGCGTGCCGTTGATCCCGAGCCGCTCCCGCTCGGCCCGCGACAGCCGCACTGTCAGCACGGACATCAGGCTGTTCAGCAGCGTTTCCTGGAACGCGAAGATATCCTCCGTCGACCCGTCATAGCGTTCCGCCCAGGCGTTCTCGCCCGTCTCGCCATTGACCAGCGCCGCCGAGACCCGCAACGCGCCACCATTGCGCCGGACGCTTCCCTCCAGCACGTAATCGGCATTCAGGATATCGGCGATCTCGCGGATATCCATCGCGTCTGCATCGAGTGAAAAGGACGCGCCGCGCGAGACGACCCGCAGGTCGGAAACCTTCGACAGCCCGACGATCAGATCCTCCGCCACGCCCGACGCGAAATAGGCCTGCGCTGCGTCGCCGCTGGCATTGGCGAAGGGAAGCACCGCGATGGTCTGCACCGGATTGTCCGGCGCCGGTCGCATCGCCCACCATGCCGCGAAAACGCCTAGCAACAAAACCACCACGCCCGCCGTGACGGCGGCAGCAAATCGTCCGCGAGATGTGCTCGCCGGCCCCTCCTGCGTGCCACCTCCCGCCCAAGCGAGATCGAGCCGATAGCCCTTCTTCGGCACGGTCTTGAGCAGCGTCGACGCCTCCGGCCCCAGCGCCCGTCGTATCTCCGAGATGCACTGAACCAGGCTGTCATCGGTCACGAACGTATCCGGCCAGACCGTCTTCATCAGATGGTCCTTGGTGACCACACTGCCCGCATTGTCGAGGAGGACCGCGAGAACCGTTCCTGTCTGCGGCCGCAGAGCCGTCGACCGCCCTTCATCGTCGGTCAGTTCATTGGCGTCCCTGTCGAACCGATACGGTCCGACCGCCGTCACCGAACGCGAATTCGTCATTCTTTCGGGCCGCTCTCGTGACTTTCGGCATGCATATCGCGCCCGATCTTATCCGCGCCGTGGCGGCTCACAAACCGAAATCTGCCGTTGCGGAAAGCAGATACGCAGAAGAGGAGACCGGGAAATGAAGATGATGTTGAAGGCGCTGGCTGTCTGGATCGCACTCGTCGGCATGGCCCAGGCGAATGAAGCCGCTGCATCGCAAGAGCGGTCGGCTGAATCCGAAACTCGGATAACCGCCAGTGCCTGCGAACCGTCAGACACGGATGCCGCGGCACAATCGGACCGTTTCGCCCGCGCCGCCGAAGTGGCCAACCGCGAATGCGCCAAGCCGGACTGGTCGTGGGAGGACTGAGCCGAAATGCAAACCGCCCGCCGGTTTCCCGGCGGGCGGCATGTCTCGGGAGAGAAACCTAGACGTTTTCGAGGATCAGGTGACCAACGGCGGTGTTGGAGGCCGGCACGTGGTAGTGGCGATGCACTTCCTTGGCGGTCTCCTTCAGCGCGCCGCGCATGACGTGCCACATCACCATCTCGACGCCTTCCGAGCCCGCTTCGCGCAGATATTCCACATGCGGTATCTGGCTGGCGGCGACGGGGTCGTTGACCAGCATGTCGAGGAAGCGCTTGTCCCATTCCGGGTTGATCAGGCCGGCGCGCTTGTACTGCAGTTGGTGGCTCATGCCGCCCGTGCCGAACACCATGACGTTGAGGTCTTCGTCGTAACTCTCCACGGCGCGGGCCACCGCCTTGCCGAGATTGTAGCAGCGATTGCCGGTCGGGGCCGGATACTGCACCACGTTCACGGCCAGCGGTATGACCTGGCAGGGCCACTCGTCGTCCACCCCGTGTTCGCCGAACATCAGCGAAAGCGGCACGGTCAGACCGTGGTCGACGTCCATCTCGTTCATGATGGTCATGTCGAACTCGTCGAGGATCAGCGATTGGGCGATATGACTCGCCAGCTTCTGGTGGTTCTTGACCACCGGCACCGGACGCGGGCCCCAGCCCTCGTCGGCCGGCTGGAATTCCGCCGCGCAGCCGAGCGCGAAAGTCGGAATGCACGAGGCGTCGAACGCCGTGCAGTGGTCGTTATAGACGAGGAAGATCACGTCCGGCGTGTTCTCCTTCATCCATTCGCGCGACTTCACGAAGCCGTCGAAGCAAGGCTTCCAGTAAGGCTGGTCGGTGATGCCCGTGTCCATGGCGACGCCGATGGCGGGCACGTGAGAGCAGGACACGCCTGCGGTAATGCGGGCCATTGTTATTCTTCTCCCCATTCTGATTTGTAGCGGTTGCCTTCGATCGACCGTCCGCCATTCAGCATCATGTCGCGATATTCCTCGCGGCCCATGCCGGTCATCAACCCGGCGAGTCCCTGGAAGTTGATGCCGTGATAAGCCGCCAGTTTCGCCGTGTAATAGACGTTGCCGCCGAGTTCGAGCATCCGGTTCCAGTTCTGGTCGCGGACCGCCTGGCGCTGGTCTTCTGTCATCGGAAACGATGCCAGATAGGCTTCCGGATCGGCCGTGTAGGCGTCGCGGCCCTTCTGCTTTCCAAGCGAAATGCAGAACTGGTTCAGGTGATAGCCCTCGCGGGACCGGTCCGCATCGAACACGAAGGTGCCCGGGATATCTTCATAGTCTTTTTTCATGCTCAAGGAACGAACTCCTTCTCCTCCGGGTTGCAATGAAACGGCGTGACGGACCGCGAAATTTCCACGGCCCGCCGCCATCTCGAGCATAGTGCCCGTTTCAAAGGCGCATCAGTAGTGCATTTTTGCGGCAAGGGAAGTTGCGAATCTCAAAATGAAAGATTCGAACGCAAAACTTATACGACCGGCGAGCCTGTCGGTCGCGGGAGCCATTGTCGGCCGGTGTCGTCGACCCGCTACTGCGGGTCTGGTCGCCACGCATCTGCCCATCCCTTCCGACAACAATCGAACGTCCACCCTGAGCCGTTCGAGACTAAAATAAAGGCGCCGCCAGCAATCTATCCGTCGGCGTTCGGGTAACCGATCGTGCCAATTTTGAGATCGGTGCAATTCACACCGCTTCTCCTCAGGATTGCAACCTTGGGTCATGCATGCAATCTTCGTGGAATAATCCAACTATACTTCTTGGGGCATCGGGGGTTGCAACAGAGTCTATGGCAAACAGTGAATGGCTGGCGGTCGCTGTCGTCGCCGGAGCGGCAATATTGACCAAGCCTGATGAAGCGTCTTTCAAAAACTACGTAAATAACGAATTGCGAAAGGAATTCGCCAATCCTTCGAAAATATCCGATGACGGTATCGGCGCGCTCATTCAGTTAGGGTGCGCTTTCGCGTCTTCGGATTGCGCCAATTTCGTCCAGAGCTTCTTGAGATATGGAACGAAAGACTACATCGTGTTGAAAATGGGAGCCGTCAGGCTTGGTGACGATGGCCTCAACTGCGTGGGCGCATTCAAAAACTGGTGGTGTTTCGATCCGTCCGACAGCGAATCCGAATTGTGATGGATGAAACCCGAAGCTAATTGCTTTCGGTGCGCCGCTCATGGACCACGAACCGCGTCGGGTGGCTGTCCTTCTCGCCCGCCGGCACGTCTTCGGTCTCCACCTCTTCCCACACTGCCGGATCGATCTCCGGAAAATGCGTGTCGCCTTCGATCTCGGCCAGCACTTCAGTGATGTAGAGCGTATCCGCCATGCCCATCGCCTGGGCGTAGATTTCGCCGCCGCCGATGACGAAAACCTCGTCGGGAAGCTCCGCGTCCGGATCGTCCGGATCGGGTTCGGCGCTTTCCAGATGCGCAGTCGCCAGCTCCAGCGCTGCATCCAGCGAACCGACCCGCATCGCCCCGTCCGCCGCCCAGTCGTAATTGCGCGTCACTACGATATTGAGTCGGCCCGGAAGCGGTTTGCCAATGCTCTCGAAGGTCTTGCGGCCCATGATGATCGGCGCACCCATCGTCAGCGCCTTGAAGCGCTTCAGGTCCGACGACAGCCGCCATGGCATGTCGCCGTCGCGCCCGATGACGCCGTTTCGCGAAACCGCCGCGATGACGGACAGGACAGGTTGCATGACGCTCAACTCTCCGGCGCGACGATGAACAGGAAGTCGAGATCCTTTTCGGGAAGGAACCCGTTCAGATCCATCTCGAATGTGGTCGGCCCGGTCTTTGTCACCCTCTCGCCGCAAAACGAAACGAGGTTTTCGGTCGAGCCCTTGTCTACAATCAACTTGAACGTGCCGATCGGGCCCGCCCAGTTCGCGCCCGACGACAAGACATAGGAAAGCCAGCGCTCCGAGTAACGCGGCCCGTCACTGTCGGTCGTGCCGTCGCGCTTGCGCACCGCCGACATGAAGCCTTTGTCCACGCAGAACTTGTCGGCGTAATAGGGATGCGGCTCCGTCCGCGTCCCGTCGCCCAGCACGAACAGCCCGGCCGCGCCGCCCACCGCCGGCGTGTAGCTATGTTCCACCGCGACATCGACGCCCGCCGGAAAATTCATCCGCCACCAATAGGCCGATTTCAGCGTCCATGTCGCGTCCACCTGCGGCCGCCCTCCGGCTTTGCCCAGGTCTCCCTGCACCGTGACAATCCCCCATGCCTGCAGATCCTCGATCTGCGCGTCGGACAGATGCGAAACGTCCAGCCCGTCATAGTCGCCGATCGGCGCCAGCGGCAAACCCGCCGCCAGCACCTTGTCAGTCACGTCCACGCCCGCCACATAGGCGCGCTGCTGCAGTTCCGGCTGTATCGACTGTCCGTCGACGGTCACCGTGAAACCGAGGAAATTGTCGTCCAGATTGGGGATTGCCACCTCGTAATAGGGGCTCACATCCATGTCCGGCATCGGGAAGGCGACGAGCGTCTCGACATCGCGCTCGCTGCGATTGCGGAAGACATAATCGACCCGCACTTCGTCCATCGAGATATAAAGCACCTCGCTCTGCATCTCGACGCTGTAATTCTGCGCCAGCACGATCCCGCCCGCGCCGATCTCGGCGGTCGAGTCATTCGCGCCCGCCGGCGTAACGGCGACGAGGGCAAAGCCGGTCAGGCCGGCGATGTATCGAGATACGCGAACCATTTGCGCTCC
This sequence comes from Ahrensia sp., assembly GCA_002706335.1. GTDB lineage: Bacteria > Pseudomonadota > Alphaproteobacteria > Rhizobiales > Rhizobiaceae > Oricola. Next base: position 44,173 of record PAKZ01000001.1, on the reverse strand, counting down.
ATGGCGGCTTCCAGATCGACGCCGTTTTTCTCCGCAATCAACAGGATTTGCGCCATGCAATCAGCCAATTCGTCCTCGAATTGCCGCCGGATTGCATCCCGCGCCTCGCCCTTGTCGCGGCCGCGCGCGGTCAGCCTCAGATAGGCGGATGTCAGTTCGCCCGCCTCCTCCTGAAGCTTCAGGACATACCAGTCGTCATTGCGATCAATCCCGCAATTGCGCGCATAGAGACGCGACACCGCCTCCGCATCCTGCTGGATGTCGGCAAGCGTGCGGCTCACACCGCCACCAGCGCCTTGATATGCGGATGCGGGTCGTAGCCGGTGATCTCGAAGTCCTCGAAGGTGAAATCGAACAGATCGTCCACCTTGCGCTTGATCGTCAGCTTTGGCAGCGCCCGGGGCGCGCGCGAAAGCTGCGTCTCGGCCTGCTCGAAATGGTTGGAATAGATATGTGCGTCGCCGAGCGTATGGACGAAATCGCCAACCTCGTAGCCGGTCACCTCGGCCAGCATATGCGTCAAGAGCGCATAGGAGGCTATGTTGAACGGCACGCCGAGGAAGATGTCGGCCGAGCGCTGATAAAGCTGGCAGGACAGCTTGCCGTCGGCGACATAGAACTGGAACAGGCAGTGGCAGGGCGGCAGCGCCATCTCGTCGACCAGCGCCGGGTTCCAGGCCGAGACGATATGCCGGCGCGAATAGGGATTGGTCTTGATCCCCTCCACCAGCTTCTGGATCTGGTCGACATGCCCGCCATCGGGCGTCGGCCATGACCGCCACTGATAGCCGTAGACCGGCCCGAGATCGCCATTCTCGTCGGCCCATTCGTCCCAGATGGAAACGCCGTTTTCCTTCAGCCAGGCGATATTCGTGTCGCCCTTCAGGAACCACAGCAATTCATAGATGATCGAGCGGATATGCAGTTTCTTCGTCGTCAGCAGCGGGAAGCCCTGCGCCAGATCGTAGCGCATCTGGTAGCCGAAGACGGAGCGCGTGCCGGTGCCCGTTCGGTCGCCCCGGTCGGTGCCGGTGCCCATCACGTGTTCGAGAAGATCGAGATACTGCTTCATGCTCCCAATTTCGCATGATTCCGGCCGCCTCGTCACGCCCGGAATTTTGCCGCTCACAGGAGAAGCAGGCAGACTGTATCTTAGGTGAAATAGAGCTCCCGGGCGTTCGGCCCAAGGATGCGCTGCCTGATCGCCTCGTCCGGCACGGCCTCCGTCAACCAGTCGAGCGTGCTCTGATAGGTCGAATCCTCCTGGCCGACAAACGGGCAATCGCTGCCCCAGACGATCTTCTCGCCGCCGGTATGGCGCACCAGTTCGCGCAGATAGCCGGTCGCCGGAGCCCCGAGCCTGTGATGGCCCGACGCCTTCACCCAGGTCCGGCCGTTCTCCAGAACCTTGAGCAGCGCCTTGAAGCCGGCGCTGTCGATGCCCTCCGCCGGGTCCGGCCGGCCGAGATGGTCGATCACCAGCGTCATGCCGGCATCGATGAAGTGCGGCAGCAAGTCCGGCAGGTCCCGCCCCTCGCAATGCAGATGCACATGCCAGCCCTGATCTGCGATGCGCTTGAACATGCGGCGATATTCGAAGGTGGTGATGTCGGGCATCTTCTCGAGCCCGATCATGTGCATCCGCACGCCGACGATCCCGTCCCGCTTCATCAGGTCGAGAACATAGCGCTCGACCGAAGGCTCCAGGATCACCGTGCCGCGCAGTCGCGCTTTGCCCCGGATGCTGTCGATAAGGTAGTCGTTATAGTCCAGCCACGGGCTGGCCGCGGCGAGCACGGCGAAATCCACGCCGTGCTCGTCGAGAACTTTCAGATAGTCCTCTATGGTGAAGCTATAGTTCGGCTTGTGCCGCGGATTGTCCCGAAGCGGCATGGACGTTGTAAAGACATGTGCGTGGCAATCCACCTTGAAGCCGGATTGCGCCTTCGCCGCTTCGGAACTGGTCGACATGATACTCTGCGGTCCTCTGGCTTAGCGCTTCTCGATGCCCGCGGATTCGATGACCTCGGCCCAGCGGGCACGGTCCTTCTCGAACTGCGCGGCCATTTCATCCGGGGTCAGCGCTCTGGCGGAAGTCCCAAGTTCCATGAACCGCTTCTGGATCTCGGGCATGCCCGCCACCTCGAACATCGCGTCATTGAGCTTCTTGATGATGTCGTCGGGCGTACCCGCCAGCGTGTAGAGCGCGTTCCAGCCGACGACCTCGTAACCTTCCACGCCGGCTTCCTGCGCGGTCGGCACGTCCGGATAGGTCGGATTGCGCTGCGAACCGGTCACCGCCAGAAGCTTGGCCTGGTTGTTTTCGAGCGCGCCGGAAAAGGCGGTCGGCGATTCGATCGCGACATCGACCTCGCCGCGGATCAGCGCCGCCAGGATGTCCGGCGATGTCCGGTAAGTGACGATATTGACGTCGATGCCGGCGACCTTGCGGAAATATTCGGCCGCGAGGTTCTGCGACGAGCCGGGGTTCACCGTTGCGACGTTCAGATAGCCCGGCTCCGCCTTCGCCTTGGAAATGAAGTCTTCCAGCGTCTTGTATTCGCCCTCCGGATTGGAGAACACGCCGAGATCGAACCATGCCAGCGTGGAAATCGGCGTGAACTGCGTCTGCGGGTCGTAGCCGAGATTCTTGAACAGCGACGTTGCGATCGTCGTGCCGTTCGACATCACGATAAGGTCGTAGCCGTCGGGATCGCTCTTCAGAAGCTCGTTCGCCGCCGCGACGCCGCCCGCGCCCGGATGGTTCTCGACCACGAATTGCTGGCCGAGAATGCCGGAAAGCTTCTCGCCCGCGAGACGCATGGTGATGTCGGCCAGCCCGCCGGGGCCGAACGGAACGATGATGCGTATCGGCTTGGTCGGATAATCCTGCGCTGGCGCCCCCGCCACGCCGCCGAACATCGCCGGCACGAGTGCGGCGATCGCGGCCGCACCGAGCAGCATGCGCCGAATGCGCGACGGACTGCCGTTTTCTCCTGCAACTATCTTCTTCATTTGTATCTCCTCCTTGTTGGATTCTTGATTGTTGGCGACCGTCACTCGTTGACGGCCTGCCCCTTGCGGCCCTTCGCAATCAGGCCGAACAGGCCGCGCACCTGCGGAATCGATGCGAGCAGGACCAGCAGCGTCAGCCCGAGAAACGTCGCCGAGACCGGTCGGCTCACGAAGACGTCCAGGTTCCCCCTCGACAGGACGAGGGCGCGGCGGAAGTTTTCCTCGATCAGCGGCCCGAGCACGAAGCCCAGCAAGAGCGGCGCCGCCGGAAAGCCGAAGCGCATCATGCCGAACCCGATCAGCCCGAATATGAGCGTCAGCATCACGTCGAAGGTGGAATTGTTGACGCTGTAGACGCCGATGCAGATGAAGAACAGCATGCCGGGATAAAGCAGGTGGTAGGGTACCGTCAGCAGGCGCACCCAGATCCCGATCAGCGGAATGTTGAGGATCAGCAGAAAGACGTTGCCGATCCAGAAGCTCGCGATAACGCCCCAGAAAAGGACGGGATCGTTCGCGATCAGTTGGGGTCCCGGCGCGATGCCGTGGATCAGCATCCCGCCGAGGATCACGGCCATGATGGCGTCGCCGGGAATGCCGAGCGTCAGCGTCGGGATAAAGGCGGCCTGCACGGACGAGTTGTTGGCGGCTTCCGGCGAAGAGATGCCCTCGATGGCGCCCTTGCCGAACTTGCCCGGATTGCGCGAAAGGCGCTTCTCCGCCGAATAGGACATGAAGGTGGCGATTGTCGGTCCGGTCCCCGGCAACATGCCAACGATCGCGCCGATGACGGAACCGCGCCCCGCCGCCGGCCAGAATTCCCGCATATCCTGACGCGTCGGCACCAGCGACTTGAAGGTGATGGACCGCGCGTCCACAACGGCATGCTCGTCCTGCATCAGATTGTTGAGGATCTCGGCCACGCCGAACAGTCCCATCGCGACCGCGACCAGGCTGATGCCGTCCGAGATATCGATGATCCCGAACGTGTAGCGCGGAACGCCGGAGCTGATATCCGTGCCGACGAGCCCCAGCACCAGCCCCGCCGCGACCATCGCGATCCCCTTGATGAAGGATCCGTTCGAGAGCGTGGACGCCGCGACCAGCGCCAGCACCATGATCGAGAAATAGTCGGCCGAAGAGAAGCTGATCGCGAAATCGGCAAGAACTGGCGCAAAGCCGATCATCAGCATGATCGAGAAGGAACCGCCGACGAAGGAGGCAATCGTGGTCAGGAACAGCGCGACACCGGCGCGCCCCTGCTGCGCCATCGGATAGCCGTCGAGACAGGTGATCGCCGCGGGCGCGCTGCCCGGCAGGTTCAACAGGATCGACGCCGTCGAACTTCCATACTGCGCGCCGTAGAAGATACCCGCCAGCATGATCATTCCCGGCACGGGATCGAGATAGAAAGTCAGCGGCAGGCACATGGAGATCGTCGCCAGCGCGCCGATACCGGGCAGGACGCCGACAAATGTGCCGAGCGACACGCCGAGCAGGCAAAACAGGAGATTTTCGGCGGAAAGCGCCGCCTCAAAGCCAAGACCGAGATTGTGGATCGTCTCCATCGTTCAGCGTCCCAGCAGCGTCAGAGGCATTTGCAGTCCCTACATGAAGACCAGGTAGCCGGCGGCGCACAGCACTGCCGCCGAGATGATCAGGGAGACCGGTCTGAACGGTGGCTTGGCCAGCCCCGACAGCAGGATCAGCGCGAAGGTCGCGGGGATCAGACCGACGGAATCGATCAGCCGGGCCCAGACGAATATCCCGACCGAGATGAAGATGACGGGCCGAAGCTTGAAAGGCTGGCTGACGGGTTCGCTCAGCAGCGTCTCGACCGCCGCGGCGACGGCAAGCACGACCACGATGATGCTCGCCGCGATCGGGAAGAAGCCCGCCCCCATGCGGTTGATGCTGCCGATCGGATAGCCCGATCCGATCCAGATCGCCGCGAGGCCGAACGCCGCAAGCGCCCCGCAAGCGGCAAGGTCCGGAATTCGTGACTTGATGAGATCCGTCATTGTGCGCAAGCGGCATATGCCGGTCCCGGCGCCGCACTCCTCCCGTCTGTCGTGGCCCGTCTTCGGGCTTCGTTCTTGCTTGACGGCGACGCTAGGCGCTTGCCGCGGTTTCGGGAAATCAATAGTCTATCGTGCATGATAAGTTTTCGCTAAATGGCGCAGGTTTCGGCCATGCCAGAGACGCGTAACGGGACTTGCATTGAAACACGACCTGAATCTGAGGCATTTAAAAGCTGTAGCCCTTATCGCCGACTCCGGCAGTTCACATGCCGCCGCTGCTACGGCAGGCGTTTCGCAACCGGCGATAAGTCAGGCGTTAAAGCGCGTAGAGACGCAATTCGGCGTGTCGATATTCGATCGCTCCGGAACGGGCATGCGGCTCAACGCGGAAGGCCTCATCGTCAATCTGCGCATCCGGCGCATGTTCGACGCCCTCGCCCAGATGCGCCGGCGCATCAACGGAGCGCGGCGCGGCCAGAAGGCCGTCCGGCTGGAAAATCTCGTCACCATGACGCATCTGCGCGCCGTGCTGGCGGTGGCCAACAACCGGGGATTCTCCGCCGCTGCGCGGCATATGGGCATCTCGGTGCCGAGCGTTCATCGCGCCACGCGCGAACTTGAGGACATCATCGGGACAAAACTCTTCGACCGGTTGAACTATGGCGTTGAACCCACGCCGCTCGGCGCCGATGTCGCCCGGCTGTCCGGCCTGGCGCTGCGCGAGATAGACGCCGCGTTCGAGGACCTGCTGGAGGCGCGCGGTTTCGAGCGCGGCAAGGTCGTGGTCGGCGCGCAGCCTCTTGCCCGCACCGACATACTGCCGAACGCCATAGCGGAACTGTGCCGGCGCATGCCGGAAGCCGAAGTCGAGATCATCGAGGGCGAGTACGAGATCCTCGTTCACGCCCTGCGGCGCGGCGAGCTCGATATCATGATCGGCGCCCTGCGCGGAAAGGCACGCGAACGCGACGTTCAGGAAACGCCGCTGCTGGAGGACAGCCTGTCGATCATGGCGCGCGCGGGCCATCCGCTTGCCGGCCGCGGTGACATAAGCGTTGCGGAACTGGCGCGCTATCCCTGGGTCATACCCCGGCGCGGCGCGCCGACACGCGTCCATTTCGAGAAACTGTTCGATGGGCGCCCGCCGCCCGGCCTGGTGGAATCCTCGTCCCTGGTCGTCATCCGCGCCCTGCTCGCGGCAAGCGACCGCCTGACGCTCATGTCGCGACGACGCATCCTTTACGAGGAACAGATGGGATTGCTGACTGCGCTCCCGGTGCCGCTACACTTCACCGCCCGCAAGGTGGGAATTACCACGCGCGCCAACTGGCACCCGACCCGAATGCAGGGCGAGTTTCTCACGATCCTGCGCCAACAACTCGACGACTGAGCGTTCGCCGGCGATCAGAGATCGCTGAGCTTGCCCATGTATTTTGCGACCAGATAGTAGAAAGTGACGCGGTTCTTGTTCCGGTCCCCGCTCATTTCCGAGCAGACCCGGGCGATGATTTCATCGGCGCCGGCGTCGTTTGTCGAGCCGAGCTTCTTGTTGCACCATTTCTCGCGCACGCGGTCCAACTCGCTCGGATCGGAGCAGGACACCAGCGATGCGTCGCGGCTCCTGAGCGCGATACCCAGATGCTTGACGATTCTGTCGACCTTCTCCGCGCTGGCATCCGCGTCGTAACGCTTCACATCGTCCAGATATTCGCTCATCCGCCGGTTCCTTCCCTCTATGGCTCCGAAAAGACGCCGAATTCGGATGTGATCCCCCGGATCGCCTCGGTCCGCGTCCGTGCGAACATGTTTGGTCGCGACTGTCTAAAGTCAAGCAGACCCTTTGAAATCGCGCACGGAAATCGCTATATGCATGACTGCCGGGTAACCGGCTATGACAATAAACTGGCGATGCAATAAGCCATTCGGACCCGGGGGCGGTACCCGGCGCCTCCACCACAAACTGCCGGCAAGGGCCGCTTGTGATGGGGGCGAAACAGGATCGACGAGGGTGTAAAGATCGTTCTTTTGTCCGGCATGATACCACCGTTATCGGGTCAAACTAGTAGTTGCAAACGACAACTATGCGGAAGCACGTCTCGCCGCGTAAGCAGCGCGACAGCTTCACTTGAACTCCTAAGGGTTCGCACTCTTAGGCGGGGTCCGGAGGCACCTGGCAACAGAAGCCTCCACTTTCCCTTTCGTGTCATGAAGTGCATTCGCCGCGTTCCTGTTGCGCCGAAGCTCTTGACCTGCCGCCGGGAAAAAAGCACATCACTATTCTATAACGTTCTTACCCGAGGGCCGGACGCGAAGCGATGACCGAAGACATGATCCGCTATGACATTCTCGTGCAGAATGCGCTGCGTGGCGTGATCCGCAAAGTATTGACGGAAGTCGCCAAGACGGGCCTGCCGGGCAACCATCACTTCTTCATTACTTTCGTCACGAATGCGCCGGGCGTTAAGGTGTCCAACCGGATGCGCGAACAGTATCCCGAGCAGATGACGATCGTGCTGCAGCACCAGTTCTGGGATCTCGAGGTCAACGAGAACGCCTTTGATGTCGGGCTCTCCTTCTCCGACGTGCCGGAAAAACTGCATATCCCCTATTCGGCGATTCGCGGCTTCTACGATCCGTCGGTGAACTTCGAGCTCGAATTCGATGTCGAAAACGCCGACGCGCCGCTTGAGGTCACGCCGGTTGCCGTTGACGAGCCCGTTCCCGCAGAACCCTCGCCGCTGCCCAAGAGCCCGAAGCCGGCGAAGAAGGCCGAGGCCGCCCAGGATGGCGACGAGGAGAAGACCCCGTCCAGCGGGGCCGACGTCGTCTCGCTCGATTCCTTCCGCAAGAACAAGTAGCCGAACCGGTCGATGCCGGTTCGCAAGCGTTCTGTCACCATTGCGGGCCATCGCACCAGCTTTTCCGTCGAAGACGAATTCTTCGTCCTCCTCAAACGCGCGGCCGACGAGGATAGCCGTTCGCTCGCCTCGCTGATCGCGGAGATCGACGAGACCCGACCGCGCGATTCCAATCTCTCCTCGGCGCTGCGTCTTTACGTCCTTGCCGCGGCGCTGAAAGGCCGTTTACCCGACGCCTGATCGGGAGGCGCGGTCAGTTCGCGGCATTCAGTTCGATGATCTGCGGGTTCGAGCCGCGCGCCGAAGTGTTCCGGCCGAGCGTGCCTGTCGATAAACGTCGCGCCACTTCCTCCGCGGCCTGCCTGCGCATAACCGCCGGATCGGCCCGCGGCACTGTTTCGCCGGGCGGCAGCGGCTGTAGCAGCGCCGCGTCCTCGCTGTCGGCCTGAAGCGGATCGGCCTCCGGCGCGGGCGGCGGAGCCTCGTCCAGACGCTTGTAATATTGCAGCAACAGAACCTCGCGGCGCAGCCTCTGCTTCTCCAGCAGCCGCGCCTGCAAAGCCTCCACCCGTTCCTGTTCCTTCTCCAGAAGCCGCTGCGTCAGATAGCCTGTAACCGGGCCGAAATCGCGCTCCAAGTCGATGCCGCCCTCCCCGTCCGGCTTGAAGGAAAGCGCGATCTCCGGTTGCGGGCCGGCGACGACCTCCTCGCCCGGATCGATCGAAAGCAGCACGCGGCCCGTAAGCCCCCCGGTCACGACATCCATCGAGGCGTCGAGATCGACTGACAGGTCGCCGCTCTTGGCCGTCGCATTCGTCATCCTTATCTCGCCCTTGGCGACGGAGATCGGATAATCCTTCGGCGGCAAAACGGTCTCGCCGCCGAGCAGCGCCGCCGCGGCTACTTCACGCATCTGGTCTTCTGGCATGCCATAGCCTATCGCGTCGGCCTCGCCGATCAGCTCCGCGAACCCGTCATCGCGCACGCCCGAGACCGTCAATTCACCGGTCGAGACCACTCCGGACCCGGTCAGCGAGCCGATCAGCGCCTCGTTGCTGCGCCCGTTTCCGTTGAGTTGCAGCGCCAGGTGCGCCTTGCCCGACAGGATATCGGAGGCCTGCGGCACCAGCCGCGATATCGGCACATCGTCCAGCGTCAGCTGCGTGTTCATCAGAACCGCGCCCGCATCGTTTCGCATCGAGACGAGCCCGGTGAGAGGCGAACCGCCGAGCGAGGCCGTGATATCGTTCATCTCCATCGCCCCGTCGCGATAGACGAAATCGCCCTTGAACCCGGTCAGGGCCGCGCCGCTCGTCGGGAAGGTGATCTCGCCGGCGGTGACTGCGACCTCCACATCGTGATCGGCCAGAATTGGCGGCCCGAAATCCGTCTTCAGCGCCGCGTCGCCATCGGCGACACGCACCGAGGCCGCCGGATCGCCCGAAATGATCGCATAAAGCGGTCCCGCATCCAGATATTCAAAGGCCAGATCGCCGCGCACCACCGGCACCGCGTCGGGCGAGTCGACGGTCAGTTCGCCCGTGACCCGGTTTGCGTTGAGCACGGCGTCGATATCGCTGAGCACGAACTTCCCGCCCCGCTCCGAAACCGCCGTGCTGATATCCGCCGTGGTGCCGAGCCCGGTGCCCGGAAACGCATAGCCCAGCGTCAGCAGCCAGGGCTCGATGTCGTTGGCCTCGATCTGCGCCTTGCCGGTAAAGCCGGTCGACAGGATATCGGAGGTCAGTACGCCGTCGAGCGTCGCCACCAGATCGTCGCCGCCGGTCAGGGTAAGCGTCGATTTCATCCCGTCGAACAGGCTGCCGTCGACACTGGCCTCCGCCGCCAGCGAACCGGGGCTCTCGACGGGAAAGACAGGCAGTCCGGTTTGCGCGATCAGGGTTTCGCCCTGCGGATTATCGAATGCGGCATTGACCATCAGGGCGGCCCGTTCCGGGTCCCTCATGTCGCCGGTCGCGGTTGCCGTGACCGACAGCTCCGTCCCGCCGGTGGCGCCGGAAACCGACAGGCTCGCCTCGCCCGAAAGCGCGTCCTTGCGCGCCATCGAACCGACAATATCGAGCCGCGTATCCCCGAACGCATCCGGGCTCTTCGCGGCGATGGAACGCAGACGCGTCAGCTGGGTGATATCCGGGAACCGCTGCGAAAGCCCCTCGATAAGCCCGGCGCCATCCTCGGCGACGATGGTCGCGTCGATGCCGCCATGCAGCGCGTCGTTGCGCCGGTCGAGATTGCCGGTCGCCGAAACTGACGCGCCGAACAATCCGGTCACGGACAACCGGTCAATCTCCATGTCGGAATCGCGGGACCGGATCGACGCGACAAGCGACTCCAGCGGAATGCCGCGAATGTCCGGCTTCGCCAGATCGAGCTTTACGTCGAGATCGTGGTCGGCGAAGCGCGTCGCCCCGTCCTTGCCGACAAAGATCGCCGATAGCGCCTCCAGCGCGTCGAAATCGATATTCTCGCCTGACAGCGCGATATCGAGCGTCGCGCGTCGCGCCGGATCGGAAACGCGCTCCAAACGGCCGCGCATTCGCGCCGGTCCGAGGATCACTTCCAGATTATCGACCGTCTGGCGTTCCGGCGAGAACGAGACATCGGCGGCGACCCCGGCATTGGCGAGCCGGCGAATGGATTCATCGGCGGAACCGGTCAGCCATGTCGCCAGCCCCGATGGCTGTCGCGAAGCGACGACCAGCGAACCGGCGAAGCCCACCGGTTCCTTCCCGTCGGCCTGTGGCAATTTCAGCAACCCGTTTGCCTCGACCGTTGTACGGCCCGGCAACTGCGCCTCGAAATCGGTCACGCGCCATTGCCGGCGCGGGTCGGCATCCTCCGAAGTATCCGGCGAGGCGACGAGCTTGATATCGCGAATGGTGGTATCGCCCGCCACAACCGCCGGCAGGTCGACATCGAGACTGCCGGGTATCGGCGGGAACGGCAGCGCGGCGAGCATGGACTGCACCGTCTCCAGTCTGTCGGCCAAAGGCATCGCCGGCCCGTTCGGGGCCTCGCTGGCGGCCCCTGCCCCGGCTTCGGGCAGCATAACCTGGGTGCCCGTCACCTCGACATGGTAGCGTGGCGTCTCGCCGCCGCTGATCCCGGCCGATCCGGTCACGACATAAGGGTCGGTAACGGGTCCGAACTCGCCTCGATATTCGGCGATATCGACGGCCCGCGGCGACGCTGCGAAATCGCCGGACACCACGTAGCGCCGGTCCGACATGCCGGCAAGCGGCCGTACGGTGAAGGCGCCGTTATAAGGCGCAGCCGCGGCATCCTCCGGCTCGGCAATCTTGCCGTCGACGGAGAGTTCGATGCCCTGCCGCTCCATTTCGAGAACGGTGCGCAGCGAGAAGCCGTCCTTCGACAACTGACCCGTATTGACCCGGAAGGCGAGCGGCGTGGTCTTCATCCAGCCATTGCCGTCGATCTTGTAGGGGCCCAGCAGGCTTTCGGCCGAGACCGTTGCGTTGATCCCGTCCATCGCCCAGTCGCGCCCGTCGATCCGGTCGTGCAGGGTGATCGCGCCATTGGTGATGCGGGCGTTTTCCAGCACCACCCGCGCCGGGCTCATCGGGCCGGCCGACGGCAGCGACCAGTCCGGCATGCCGCGCTCGTCAATTTCCAGCTCGATCGTCGGATTGACGACGCGCATGTCGAAGATCAGGAACTCGCCGGACAGGAATGGCGCCAGTTCGGCATCCATGGAGAAGCGATCGGCGACGACCAGCGGCTTTTCGGGGTCGCCGACACGCACATCCTCGAATGTCACGGACGGAAATGGCAGCAGCCGCGCCTTGGCCCTGCCCGACACCGTCACGGTCTGGCCGAGAACGCGCGTCGCTTCCTTCTCGAAATCGGCGCGATAGGCATCCCAGTCGATGAAATACGGCGCCACCAGCGCCGTGATCAGCGCCAGTACGATGAAACTGCCGAAAATGACGAATAGCCGCGCCAGTTTTCTGCTCCCCGAAGCGGCGAATCGTCAAGCTGTCGGAGGTGGCCGCCGCCTCTGGTCCATGATGTGCGCCTCTCGGCGGCAATATCAAGACAGAAGCGACGCCCGATGCCTACAGCCGCACGATCTTCCCCGGATTCATGATGTTATCGGGATCGAGCGCCGTCTTGATCGACCGCATCACGTCCAGCGCGCCGCCCAGTTCCAGTTCGAGGAAGTGCATCTTGCCCTGGCCGATGCCGTGTTCGCCGGTGCAGGTGCCGCCCATGGCGAGCGCGCGCATGTTCAGCCGCTCGACGAATTTCTCCAGGGCCTCGATCTCCTCCCTGCTGGTGTCGTCGACCAGAGCGGAGACATGGAAATTGCCGTCGCCAGCATGGCCGACGATCGGCGCGACCAACCCGGTTTCGGCGATGTCGACCTCGGTCTCGGCGATGCATTCGGCCAGACGCGAGATCGGCACACACACATCCGTCGCCACCGACTTGGTGCCCGGTCGCAGCGCGATGCATGCCCAGTAAGAGTCATGGCGCGCCTGCCAGAGCTTCAGCCGCTCCTCTGCGCGCGTCGACCAGATGAACTCGGATCCGCCCAGTTCCGCAGCGATCTCGCCGAAGGTTTCCGCCTGTTCCTTCACGCCCGCCTCGGTGCCATGAAACTCGAGGAAAAGGCACGGCGACACCGGCAGATCGAGCTTCGAATAGGCGTTGATCGCCTGCACCTGCAGCGCGTTGACCAGCTCGATGCGCGCCACCGGCAGGCCCATCTGGATCGTCATGATTACGGCGTTCGCCGCCGCCTCCAGCGTCGGGAACGGACAGACGCCGCCGGAAATCGCCTGCGGAATACCCTGCAGTTTCAGCGTCAGCGAGGTGATAACGCCCAGCGTGCCTTCCGAGCCGACCATCAGCCGCGTCAGGTCGTAACCCGCCGAACTCTTGCGCGCCCGCTTCGCCGTGGTGATCTTGCGGCCGTTCGCCAGGACGACGTCTAGCGCGATGACATTGTCGCGCATCGTGCCGTAGCGCACCGCATTCGTGCCCGACGCCCGTGTTGCCGCCATGCCGCCGAGCGAGGCGTCCGCGCCCGGATCGATCGGAAAGAACAGGCCGGTGTCGCGCAGATAGTCGTTCAGCGCCTTGCGCGTGATGCCGGGCTCGACCGTGCAGTCTAGATCCTCCGCATTGACGGCCAGAACCCGGTTCATGCGGCTGACGTCGATCGAGATGCCGCCTGCCGGCGCATTGATATGGCCTTCCAGCGACGTGCCGGTTCCGAACGGAATGATCGGGACCTTGTGGTCGGCGCAGACCTGCACGGCCTGCTGCACCTCGTCGGCATTGTCGGCGAAGACCACTCCGTCGGGCAGTTGCGCCGGGATATAGGTCGTCGAATGGGCGTGCTGGCGGCGCAGCGCCTCGCCGGTCGAGAACCGCTCGCCGAAACGCTGCTTCAAGATGTCGAGCGCCAACGCTATGCCGCTCTCGTTGCGCTCGGCCGCCTGGATTTCGCTAAGGGCCACGGAAACCTCCCGTCGTTTGATGAATGCGCCGGGCGGAACCCGGCGCGCGTGTCGCGGATGTTTCTAAGCCTCGCCCGAACCCCGCGCAACGGGCGCCGCCACGCAAACCTACGCGTAGTGGTTGGTGATCACCGCATTGGCGATTTCAGTCGTGTCGATCACGCCGACGATATTGTCGGTTCGCGGCACCACGCCCGGCCCGTCAACGACGATGGCATAGGAGCGGTTGCGCTGGTTCATGCGGGTGATCACCGAGTTGAGAATATGCGTCTGCGCCGCAATCACATAGTCCGACGACATGATCTCGCGCAGCGTCTGGTGCGCGCGCCGATCGGCCCGATAGGGAATCGTTCCGAAGCGCACATAGCCGGCGATACGGCCTTCGTCCTCGGCGATCACGTGGATCGGCCCCTCGGCATCCGCCGGCAACGCCTTCAGCGCGTCCGAGACGGTCGTGTCGACCGGCAAAACCATGAAGTTCTTCGCCATCAGTTCCTTGGCCTGCCGGACCAGATACATGTTGGTGTGGCGGATCTGCGGGATCGGCCGGCCGCGATGGCGCAGCTTGATCGTGTAGATATTGTCCGGGATGCGCCAGCGCCGGATACCGACCGCGATGGCGACCGCGAGCACCAGCGGCACGATGACATTGTAGTCCCGCGTCATCTCGAAGATCATCACGATCGCCGTCATCGAGGCTCCCGTCGCCCCGCCGACCAGCGCGCCCATCCCGACCAGCGCGAATTCCGCCGGCGCGAAGCCATGTTCGGGAAACAGGCTCATGCCGATAACGCCGACCGCGCCGCCCAGCGTCGCGCCGATGAACAGCGATGGCGAGAATACGCCGCCCGATGCGCCGGAACCGAGGCTGATCGAGGTCGCGACGATCTTCGCGCCAAGCAGCAACAGCAGCAACAGCACCGTATAGGGCTGGTCGTTCAGGATGTCCTGAATCGTGGCGTAACCGACACCATAGGTGTGATATTCGCCGGACATCACGAAGAACAGGTACCCGAGAACGCCGATCGCGAACATGCCGATCATGTTCTGCGTGTATTCGTTGCCCGGCAGGGTCGGGAAAATATCCTCGCACCAGGCGAGGAACCGGATGAAGGCCCAGGACGCAAATCCCGCCAGCACGCCCAGCAAAGCGAATGCGATCAGCTGGACATAGTCGACCGCATGATGGACCGGCAGGTTCGCCAGCGGCACGATGAAGGCCGGATCGAGCCCGAATGCGATGCGGCCGGCATAGGTCGCCGTCGCGGTGGCGACCACCACCGGCAGGAAGGTGCGCGTCGAGACTTCCGGCAACAGCATCTCGACGGCGAACAGCACGCCGCCGAGCGGCGTGTTGAAGGTCGCGGCAATACCCGCGCCCGCTCCTGCCGAAAGCAGCGTGATTTTTTCCCAGCGCGCCAGCTTCAGCTTGCGTGCCACCGTCGAACCGAAAGAGGCGCCGATCTGGATGATCGGCCCCTCGCGCCCGACTGAGGCGCCGGACCCGATCGACACGGCCGAGGCAAGCGTCTTGGCAATGGCCACGACGCCGCGCACATTCCCCTTGTTGTGGTAGATCGCATACATCACCTCCGGCACGCCGTGCCCCTTGGCCTCCGGCGCGAAGGTTTTGACGATCCACACGACGATCAGCCCCCCGATGACGGGCGACAGGATGATCGCCGGCCCCCACAGGCTCGGCGGATCGAACTGGTTCGCGTCATAGACTGTCGAAAAGGTGCCGTAAAAGAAGAGATTGTGAACGACCGATATCAGGATCCGGAAGATCACCGCGCCTGCGGCGGCGACGAGGCCGATCGTGAACGCAATGACGCAAAGGATCGGCAGACTGAGGATTCGGGATTCGTGTTCGGGGAGGTCGGAGTTACGTACGCTGAAACGCGAAGTGTCGAACAGGGACATGGCGCCGTATTTTCTTTGTTCGTGTTACGGCCGTTGACGGTCGAAGGCGGGAACTGGGCGAACATGCGCTCCGGCGCGAGCCGGGGCAGTCGCTAAGAAGCCCGGTGAGTGCCCTCTCCTGAACCTCGCGCGTGAAAAAATCAAGGCAACCGGGCCGTTGGGAGCAATTGTTGGTATGGAAAACCGGTGCGCCGGTCGCAAGCCACCTTTCCTTGCGATAAGATGGAAATCCTTTTGTGAGAAATTGCTTACGGATTTCGGCCGCCTCATGTCCGACACGCCATCGCTGCTTCGACGCCTCGCTGAACCGCTGATATCCGGCGCCGCGGCCGCACTGTCGGAAATGCGCATCAATCTGCGAGCCTTCGCGTCACGCCGCCTGCCGCTGGTCTGGCTCCTGTCGCTGGTCATCGGCCTCGTCGTCGCGGTCGCAGCGATCCTGTTTCGCGAGGCAATCGGCGCGGTCCAGTTCCTCTGGCTCGGAACCATGTCGGAGGCGGTGGTCAGCGCCGCGGCCGGCGTCCCGAAGCCGGTCATCTTCCTCGCCCCCGTGATCGGCGGCCTCGTCGTCGGCATCCTGCTGCAGACTGTTCAGTCGAAACAACGCACCTTTTCCGTCGCCGACGTGATGGAAGCCCGCATCCATGGTGGACGCGGCCTGCCATTCTGGCCCGGCATCTCTTCGGCCGCGCTCACCGCCATATCGCTCGGTTCCGGTGCCAGCGCCGGCCGCGAGGGGCCTATGGTGCATCTCGGCGCGACGATCGGCGCGTCGATCTGCCAGCGCCTGCATCTGCCCGATTCCGCCCGCCGAGTCCTTCTCGCATGCGGCGTCGCCAGCGCCGTCTCGGCCTCCTTCAACGCGCCCATCGCCGGCATGATCTTCGCCCATGAGGTTGTGCTTGGCCATTACGCACTGTCGGCCATAGTGCCCATCGTACTGGCCTCCGTCATGGGCACGCTGCTGACCCGCCTGTGGTTCGGCGATGTCGCCGCTTTCGTCATCCCCGACCACCAGATCACGTCCTATTGGGAGTTCCCGGCCTTCGCCCTGCTCGGCGTCACCTGCGCCGCCGTGGCGATCCTGTTCCAGTTCGCCCTGATCGCGACCGACTGGGTTTCGCGCCACGTCACCTCGGCCACCTGGCTGCGCCCCGTCATCGGCGGAACCGGGGTCGGCGCCATCGCGGTGTTCTTTCCGGAAGTGCTGGGCGTCGGTTACGAGACCACCGACGCCGCCCTGAAGAACAACCTGCCATTGCACCTGATGCTGACGCTTCTGGTCGCCAAGACCGCGGCGACGGCGATCACGCTGGCGTCGCGCTTCGGCGGCGGCATATTCTCGCCTGCGCTCTATCTCGGCGCCATGGCCGGCGGCAGTTTCGGGTTGATCGCGGCCTCCGTCTTTCCGGAGCTCGCATCCTCGGAAGGGCTCTATTCGATCCTCGGCATGGGCGCCGTCGCCGCCGCCGTCCTCGGCGCCCCCTTCTCCACAACCATGATCGTCTTCGAGCTGACCGGCGGCTACACGCTGTCGATTGCGCTGCTGCTCACCGTCGCCATCGCCTATGGCATCAACCAGGCGATCCACAACCACTCCTACTTCCAGTGGCAGTTGGAAACGCGAGGCCTGTTCATCCACGAGGGCCCGCATCGCTCGCTCACCCATGCGAAGCTGGTGATGGATTTCATGGACATGCCACCGCCCGATGCCGAGCCGGAACGTTACGATGCGGATGCAGGCACACCGGCCCTCAAGCCATCCGACACGCTGGAAACCGCGCTTCGCCTGTTCGACGCCGGCGGCCATGCCCGGCTGCCCGTCATCGACGAAAAGGATCCCGAGAAGATCATCGCCTGGGCCAGCCAGCTGCGCGCCCTGCGCTATTTCAACAAGGCGCTGATCGATGTGTCGGTCGAGGAACACCGATAGACCGGTGAAGCCGGCGAGACAGTTTGCCGGTCTGATTGTTTCGATCAGATCGAATATCGCGCTAGTGAATTCTTGTATTCATAGTTCAGGGTTAACGGGCGGTTCACCTGTTTCAGCGAATCTTCGCGGAATGCGTGCGGCGTGACCCAACGGCACACCGTGTTTTCATGCGTTCGGCAGGTCGAAGATGAACAAGGCTCCGCGATCGACAAATGCGGCCCTCCTTCCCGAGGGAATGACCATCGACGACTATAACCAGCTCCTCTCGGTTGCGGCCGGCTGGATCTGGATGACCGACCGGAACCACGACTTCATCTATTTTTCCGGATCCGTGCAAGAATTCACGGGCGTCAAACCCGACACATTCATCGGCAAGTCCCGTCTCGACCTGTTTCGCGAAAGCGGCGGCCAGACGGAGCAATTCAGGGCCCATCTCGAAACACTGATGCGGCATGAGCCGTTTCGCGACTTCGTCTACAACTACACCGATCCGGATGGGAACAGCCACTGGATCTCCGTCAGTGGCCACCCCGTCTTCGATGAAAATGGCCGGTTTCAAGGCTATCGCGGTAGCGGTCATACACTCGGCAATATTGTCGGTGTGCTCGAGGAAACCGAAAAGACGCGCCACGAAAACCGTCGCCTTTCAAACATTCTAGACGCATCTCTCGACGCAATCGATGCAGGCGTCGTGATCTACGACGAAAACGACATACTGGTTTACGCCAACAATGCGATGCGCCGGCTCTATCCCCGCACCGCCGACCTGCTCGTTCCCGGAACCCCGCTGCGGACGATCCTGATCGAAGGAGTGCGGCGCGGCACCTACAAGGACGATCCCGGCGTCGAAAACCTGACCGACTCCGATATCGAGCAAATCGTCACGCGGCGGACCCAGGCATTCCACAAGTCCCATTTCGAGGCCGTTCACCGCTTCAGTTCCGGCATCTGGTGTAAGATCGAGAACCGTCGCCTGCCCAGCGGAATCCTGATCGGCGTCAGGACCGACATCACCGAACAGAAGAACCACGAGCAGCAGCTCGAAAAAGCCCAGGAAGAGGCCGAGAAATCCTTCCGTCTCATGCAGACGATCCTGGACAACGTGCCGATCGGTATCGTCGTCTATGACGATCAGGACCGGTTCCTTCTGTCGAACCGCCAGCTGCGCCGAGACCAGCCGAAGTTGGAGCCGGCCATGCAGCCCGGCAAGACATTGCGCGAAGCGATCGACACCGCGCACGCAAACAATCGGTGGCGGGACAGTTCCGATCCCGAGATCGACATGCTCTACGCGACCAACCCGGAAGAATGGAAACGGCGAAAGATCGAAGAGTACCGGCAGCCGCGCTTCGAGTCGCTGCGGCGGACCAATTCCGGCAAGTGGTTCCAGATCATCAATACGCGCACCGAAGACAACATGCTCATCGGTCTTCGCATAGATATTACCGAGATCAAGGAACAGCAGGTGGCGCTTAGCCAGCGCGTCCGCGAAAACGAGCTGTACCAGAACATCATCGAAGCCATCCCGGCCGCCGTCTACGCCAAGACGCCCGACCTCAAGCTCATCTACGCCAATTCCGCCTGGGAGAACTTTGCCGGCCTGCCGGTCGCCCAGGGGATGGGCAAGACCGATATGGATATTTTTGGCGATGAACAGGGCGCCGCATTCATGGAAGCCGACCGGCAGGTCCTCGAGACCGGCAAAGTCCAGCAGAACGAGGAAGTCGCTCGTCCGGGAACGGACGGACCGAAATACCGGCTGGCGCGCAAGTCCAAGGCCGTAGGGTCCGATGGATCGGTCTATCTGGTCGGCATAACAACGGATATCAGCGAGCTGCGGGCGAGAGAAAACGAGGCGATCGCCGCGCGAACCAAGGCCGAACTCGCCCAGAACGTCCTCGACCGCCTTTCGAGCCCGGTCATCGTCAAGAACGAAAAACGCGAGTGTATCATCGCCAACAAGGCGTTCGCGGAATTGCTCGGCCTGTCCGTTGCCGACGTTATCGGCAGGACGACAGACGAGCTGGTTCCGCCGGACCAGGTCGAACTCATAAGCACCTACGAGGACGAGGTCCTGGCGACCGGCGAACCGCATATCCACGAATATGAGCGGATGCGCGGCGACGGTACGACATTCGCGGCCAAGGCCTACAAGTCCCGTGAACGGCTGGGCGACGGCAAGGATTATCTCGTCATCCGCATCGAGGACGTGACACGCTTCCACGAGCGTGAAAAGGCGCTGCGCGACGCCCAGCTCAAGGCCGAGGCCGCCGACCGTTCCAAATCGGAATTCCTCGCCAATATGAGCCACGAGATCCGCACGCCGATGAATGGCGTGCTCGGCATGGCCGAACTGCTGGCTTCGACCGAACTCGATTCCAAGCAGCGCACATTCGCTGACGTGATCATCAAGTCCGGCAACGCGCTGCTGACCATCATCAACGACATTCTCGACTTCTCGAAAATCGACGCGGGCCAAATGGAACTGGATGCGCAGCCCTTCGAATTGCGCGAGGCCGTTTCCGATGTCGCCACGCTGATGACGGCCCGCGCCCAGCAAAAGGACATCGAGCTGATCGTCCGCGTCGACCCGGACATCCATGACACCCATGTCGGCGATGTCGGGCGCCTGCGTCAGGTCATCACCAACCTGGTTTCCAACGCGGTCAAGTTCACCGAATTCGGCCACGTCCTGATCAATGTGAACGGCAACGATCTCGGCGACCGCACCGAACTGAAATTTGACATCACCGATACGGGAATGGGCATTCCCGAAGACAAGCTGAAGACCGTCTTCGAGAAGTTCTCCCAGGTCGACGGCTCGTCGACGCGCCGCCACGAGGGCACCGGCCTCGGACTTGCGATCTCCTCGTCGATCGTCACGCTCATGGGCGGCGAATACGGCGTCGAAAGCACTGTCGATGAAGGATCGACTTTCTGGTTCAGGATCACGCTGCCCAAGCACGGCGAAATCGCACGGCGCCTGCCGCCACCCGAGGACATCACCGGGTCGCGCGTTCTCATTGTCGACGACAATTCGGTAAACCGATCCATCCTGCTTGAGCAGATGAACGCCTGGAGGCTCGACAGCTGTGCCGTCGGGTCGGGCCTCGAAGCCTTGCAGGTCATGCGCGAGGCCGTGAAGCTCGGCACGCCCTTCGACTGCATGATCCTCGACTACCAGATGCCCGGCATGAACGGCCTCGACGTCGCCGCGGCCATCCGCTCCGACGCCCGCATCGCCGCAACGCCGATCGTCTTCCTGACCTCGGTCGACAATGGCGTATCTCCGGAGGAAATTCGCCGCCTTCGCATCCACAAGAACCTGATGAAGCCCGCGCGGTCGTCATACCTCTTCGACGCCATCATCGCGGCCATCGCCGCCAACCGCAATGCCGGAGAGACGATGGTCTTGCCACAGGCTCTGGACCACGAAGAGCCATCCGCGCCGGAATCGGACAGCACCAGGCCGTTGCAGCGATCCGCGCCCCGGCCGACGATCTTCGAGGAAGACGCACCGAAACCGGCGGCGCGTTTCGCCGACAACGATGCGCCCGCGCAAAACAGCGACAGTCGGGAAACCGCCGGGCTTGCGCGCGAAGCTCCGGTGCGGCCGGCCCCGGCCCCGCACAACGCCGCGCCGAGCGATTTCGCGCTCGACATCCTCATTGCCGAGGACAACGAGGTAAACCAGCTCGTCTTCTCGCAGATCCTGATCGATTCCGGCTATTCCTTCGAGATCGTCGGAGACGGCAAGCAGGCCGTTGAGACCAGCGGCCGCAAGCCGCCCCGCCTCATCCTGATGGATGTCTCCATGCCTGAAATGAATGGCCTCGAGGCGACCGAGGCAATTCGCGCCCGCGAAGCGGCCGAGGGGCGTCACACACCGATCATCGGCGTCACTGCCCACGCACTCAAGGGCGATCGCGAAAAATGCGTTCAGGCCGGCATGGACGACTATCTGTCGAAGCCGATCAGCCCTGACACCCTTCTCAAGAAGGTGGATGAGTGGCTGAAAAGCCGCACCGCCGCGGTGGCCGGCTGATTTACTCTCCAAGCGGAATTACTGTCCTTCATCCCGACAGGGAGGGGCTCCTCCGGCACCTGTCGCCGGAGCCGTCCGCTCCGCAAGGATCGGCATCCCTGTCCGTTTTTCCGCCACGAAGTGACGCGAAGAAATACCCGCTATCCCGGACGTTCAAAGGTCCGGCTGCTTGGAGGAGGCCGGCATGACCATGGACGCGGATGTCGAGGCGGGACAGGCGATCTACACGCCGGCCACCCTGAAGGCCTATGACTGGTTCGTGCTGGGCTTTTCCAATCGCCTGCTCTGGCGCTGCCCGACCGGCCATCTGCGCGATCTCTATGCGCGCAATGTCGGCGCGCGCCATCTCGATATCGGCGTGGGCACGGGCTATTTCCTCGATACGGCTCCATGGCCGGCTCCCCGGCCGGACATCACGCTGGTCGATCTCAACGCGCACAGCCTCGCTGCCGCGGCACGCCGTATCGCCCGCTTTTCCCCGCAAACAGTCACGGCCAACTGCCTGGAACCGCTGCCCGTCACAGGCGGCTTCTCGTCCATCGCGCTCGGCTATCTCCTCCATTGCCTGCCCGGGTCGATCGCCGGCAAAGCGGTCGTTTTCGACCATGCGGCGCCGCTGCTGGCGCCCGACGGCGTGTTGTTCGGCGCGACCATCCTGCAGGGCGACGCGCCCCGCTCCGCGCCGGCCCGCGCGCTGATGAAGTTCTACAATAAGAAAGGCGTGTTCTCGAATGCCGCCGACACGTTCCAGGATCTCGTCTTCCAGCTCGAATCCCGCTTTGCCGATGTCATGACCCGCCGCATCGGCGCGGTCGCGTTGTTCGAGGCACGACGGCCCTTTTGCGCCTCCCGGAGAAACAGCGATTGAGGTTGCCGGCTGCACGCCGGCCGCGCTTCATGAATTGTCTTCGAAGTCCGGTTTCAACATCGCCGCGCCATAGTCGCGCGTTCCTTCCCATTCGAGAAGGATCGAGCCACACCGCGCGCATGTGACGATGCCGGCATCGGGTTCAGGATAGTCGGAATACTCGACTATATTGATACCACCGCAATGCTCGCAGGTAAATTCTTCAGTTCCATGCTGCCCCATAAAAATGAAATAACCGTGATGGGAAGTTTTCGCAAGGAAATAATCGCAATTTAGATAAGCGAATCAAGAATTAGACTTTCTTACACTGAGACATTCTGTCGCGGACACTGGAAAGACAATCGGGAAACACGCCTCCGCGCCGAAGGCGAGATACGCTGCGGCCGCGGCGAGACCCGCGAGGAGCTTAAGGCCGGGGCAGACAGGCTCGGCCCCCGCGCAGCTCCAGCGCCAACGGCGCGAAACGGCCCGTGAGCGAAAACAACCGTGGACCACACCCATTCACGGCTTTTCGTCACCCCCGCGAATCCTCTATTCAGGACAGTGTCGGCCTTCCGCCGGCATCTCCTTGAAACACGGGACAGGACAGGCCGGTGCAGGTCGATATCGACATGGGAACCACGTCCGCCGGAAAGGCGGCCACGCTCGACATCGAGGAACTGCTCGCTACCCGCCTGCTCGTCCAGGGCAATTCCGGCTCCGGCAAGTCGCATCTCTTGCGCCGTCTGCTCGAACAGTCCGCCAAATGGGTGCAACAGGTCGTCATCGACCCGGAGGGCGATTTCGTCACGCTGGCCGATGCTTTCGGCCATGTCGTGGTCGACGCCGACCGCTCCGAGGGCGAACTGATCGGCGTCGCCAACCGCATTCGCCAGCACCGCGTGTCCTGCATCCTGACGCTGGAAGGATTGGAGATCGATGACCAGATGCGGGCCGCCGCCACCTTCCTCAACGCGCTGTTCGACGCGGAGCGGGACTTCTGGTTCCCGGTGCTTGTCGTGGTCGACGAGGCGCAGATGTTCGCGCCGTCGGCCGCCGGCGAGGTCGCCGAGGACGCCCGCCGCGCCGCGCTCGGCGCAATGACCAATCTTATGTGCCGTGGGCGCAAACGCGGTCTTGCCGGCGTCATCGCCACGCAGCGCCTCGCCAAGCTCGCCAAGAACGTCGCCGCCGAGGCGTCCAATTTCCTGATGGGCCGGACCTTCCTCGACATCGACATGGCGCGCGCCGCCGATCTTCTCGGCATGGATCGCCGCCAGGCGGAGCAATTCCGCGACCTGCAGCGCGGCTCTTTCGTCGCGCTCGGGCCGGCCCTGTCGCGCCGCCCGCTCAACGTCACTATCGGCCCCGTCGAAACCGGCGCGCGCTCGTCCAGCCCCAAGCTGATGCCCCTGCCCGACGCGCCGCAGGACGTCGAGGATCTGATCCTGACGCCGACGGCGGAGGATTTCGCGCTCGCCCTGGCGCCGAAGCGCAACATCCCCGCCCCGCGCGCCACCGCCGACATCATGGACAAGCTCACCCGCGCCGCCGCGCAGCAGGAAGCCGTCCCCGAGGCGGAAACGCCGGGCCGCCCGGCTCCTTTGACCGAAGAGGAGATCGAGGTCTGGATCGCCGCAACCCTGGCCGAAATCACCGCCGATCCCGAATCCGGCTTCCGCTCGGACGCTCAGCTTTACCAGGATTTCCTGATGCGCGGCCGCATGCGCCGCATCGCCGGCGCGCCGCTCTCCATGCCGGACTTCCGCCTGCGCCTCGCCATCGCCCGCGCCAATGTCGATGCCGAGACGGCGGCAAGCGAGGCCTGGCAGACCGCGCTCGCTCTCGCCCGCCGCGTCCCGGAAGACCTGCAGGGCGTTTTCCTGATGCTGGCGAAAGCCGCCATCTCCGGCGAGTCCTGCCCGTCCGACGAGACGATCGCCCGCGCTTACGGCACCCATTCGAGACGCCGCGCCCGCCGCTTCCTTGACTGGTTCGAGGAAAAGGGCCTCGTCGTCCAGCACACCGATCACGCGGGAAAGCGCATCGTCGCCTTCCCCGATTTCGACGCCCAGACCGCGCCGGGCGACCCCGATGCGGATTGGGCGGAGGAACCCAGGGTCGACGCCGCCGAGTAGGGCTCGGTCAGTCCTTTAGCAAAAGCGCCTTTACCAGGGCCTGCAATAATGCGAGCGGCACGGTCGGAGCCGTTGCCTCGGCACGCGGCTCCGAGCCATCACCCGCCGGGCATTTGGGGTGCAGCGACGCATAGGGAAAGATACCCCGCGCCCCGTGCCCGACATGCCACGCCCAGCCCGGCAGCACCGCGCCGATCAGCGCGATACAGTCATCGACGGAGGATGAATAACGCGGCGACGACGCATTGCCCGCGTCGAGCTTGTCCCGGATCAGGCGATCGAGTTCCGCGTCGCTGCCGGTGGCGGCGCCAAGCTGTTTCCCCAGTTCTTCGAGCGATATCCGTTCCAAGACTTCTCCTCTCCCGGGGCTTGTCCCTAACTCACATGGAAGCCGAAGGCCGCGATCAGCGCCATCAGCGCCGCGACCAGCAACAGAAGCAGCGCGTCGGCCAACGGCGCCTGGTCGTCAACCGGGTCGGCAGTCTCGATCCGCCTGCGGATCAACCGCATCCGAAGGAAGGCCAGCACAATGACAAGACCGCCCGCGGCAAGAAGCGCCGCTTCTGTCCAGAGTTGCGTCGTCGCGCCGCCGATCCGCGCCGCGGCTATCCCGAACCCCTCGATGGCGATCACCGTTCTCACCCATGAAAGGAAGGTTCGCTCATTGGCGGCGTGGTCGGAATAGCGCGGGATCATTTCGGCTTGCTCTTCTGGACGAGCCCCGCGACCCCGCCCGAAATCAGAAGATTGGCGTCCATAAAGGCGCGCGCCACCCCGAGCCCGTCCTGGCAGGCGATATAGTTCGGTGCCCAGTCCGGCTGGAATTTCTCCTTGAAGCTGCGCAGCCCTTCGAAATGATACATGGTTTCCCCGTGTTCATAGACGAATCCGCCAAGCCGCTGCCAGACCGACGCGAGCGCATTGGTCTCCGCGCCCGAAAACGGCACCGCGCCCAGATTGAACCAGCGGAAGCCCTGCGCCTTGCCCCACAGCATGATCCCCGCGAACAGGGCGTCCATGGCGAATTTGGGGCCGTCCGGGCCGTAGCGCATCAGATCGATCGACAATTCCTCCCGCGCGCCCTGCATCAGGTTGGCAAAGGCGACGATGCGCCCGCCCTCGCCCTCGCGCAACACGGCGTGGTCGAAATTGCCCAGATAGGCCGCATCGAAAAAGCCGAGCGCAAACCCCTTTTCCTGCCCCTGCTTGCGCGCCAGCCACGCATCGGACACCCGCTTCAGGTCACCGAGCAAGTGCGGAACGTCGGCCGCCGGCACTATCTCGAAAACGCAGCCCTCGCGCGCCGCCTTGTTATGCGCCTGTCGGAAATCCCGCATCGCGGGCACGTCGAGAGTGAAGCCGGTTAGGTCGACACTGGCGATCTCGCCGAACTTGACCACCGTCAGACCCATGTCGAGAAACGTCGAGACATATTTCGACGAGACCGCATAGAAGACCGGACGCTTGCCCTCCCGGTCGGCCATCTCGCGGAACTGCCAGAGAATGTCCCGCCCGGCGGCCTCCTCGCCGACCGGGTCGCCCTTGGTCACCAGCGCTCCGCCCGTGTCGGCAAAGCTGATGAAGGCCCTGCCGCCCGGATCGACAAGAAACGACTTGTCGCCGAGCAGCGCCAGGCTCGCTTCCGCCGAACTGCTTTCGGCGACGAGCTTCCTGACCACATCCGGGATCGGTTCCGGCTTGTGCCGCCGCACGCTCGCGCCGATCAGCGACCCGAGCGCGGTTGCGGCCAGCACGACCGCGCCGGCAAGGCTCGCCCTGAGGAAGCGGGACGCGTCTCCATGCCAGGACACCTGCCACCACAGCGCATCGCGATATTCCACATGCTTGTAGGCAAAGAAGCCGAGCCATGTGAGCGCCACGAACAGGGCCGCCACGCTGAGGAACCAGCCAAGCCCGAGATGAAGCGGCGCCGCCCCGCGCACGCGATAGAAGGAATGCCGGAATAGCCATAGGAACAGGGCGCCGAGGGCGAGCAGCGTGGCTTCCTCGATATCGATGCCCTTGGCCAGCGAGGCGACAAAGCCCGCACCGAGAAGCCCCATCGTGACCAGCCAGGCGCGATAAAGCCGCCGGTAGAGCCCGCGCGCGACGATCAAAAGCATCACGCCCGCGACGCTGCCGGCCAGATGGGACAGTTCGACCACCCCCAGCGGCAGGCTCTTCTCCAGGATGGACAGGCGTTCCCCGACCGTTGGCAGATTGCCCGAAACAAGCAGGACCACGCCCGACAGCAGCGCGATGCCTCCGGCAATCATCGGAACGACCGGCCGCACGATCTTGTAGGCAATTCTGATTGCCGGCGTAATCCGCTCCCGATGGCTCCCGATCTCGACGATGGAAAGCCCGATCACCGCGACGAGGAAGGGAAGTCCCGTATAGACGACCCTGTAGAGCAACAGCGCGGCCAGCGCGTCGGAACGCCCGCCCGCCCCGAGCGCGGCGAGGACGGTCGCCTCGAACACGCCGATCCCGCCCGGCGCATGGCTGAGAATGCCGAGCGCCAGCGCGGCGATATAGACAACGAAGAAATAGGGAACGCTCGGCACCAGATCTGTGGGCAGCAGCACATAGAGAACGAGCGCCGAAGCCGAGATGTCGATCACCGAGGCGCCCGTCAGCTCGGCGGCTTCCCGCAATCGCGGCAGCTTGATCGTGATGCCGAACAGCGACAGCTTTTCGCGACCGAAGCGCAACCGCAGGAACAGCGCCGCCAACAGGACAAGCACGGCCAGGCCGACCAGCCTGTCGAGATGGGCGGGGATAGGCAGCAGCGTGGCCAGGACGTCGGGATGAAAGGCTAGCAAGCCGCCGACCGCCAGCGCGAGACCCAACCAGAAGGCGCTCCAGGAAAACGCCAGCAGTAGCGCGATCTGGCCCACGTCGAGGCCGAAACCGGAATAGATACGGTAGCGCGCCGCCGTGCCGGTCACATAGGAAAAGCCGAGCAGGTTCGACAGCGCATAGCCCGCCGCCCCCGCCGCGGCGGCCGCGGGAACCGGCACACGGCCCGGCGCGACATAGCGCACCGCGATGACGTCATAGAGCGAAAGCGCGACAAACGAGATGGCCGTGAAGAGCACGGCGAGGAGCAGCGGCCGCGCGGGCGCATCTACGATATCGGCGCGAAGCTCGCTCAGGCTCACCTCGCGCGATAAATGATGTAGCACCGCGATCGCGATTGCGACGACGGCAAGCGGGAAAACCGTGCGAAGGATGCGGTTGTCCGCGATCCTGATCAAACGGCGAAAACGCGTCTCGCCCGCCCCGTCTGTCATTTTCTCTTGCCCTTCCGGTTGGTGGATCGTTTCCTACCACCAGCCGGCGAACGCAAAAAGACGCTGGCCCGGTTCCCGATCATGATAATTCATGATCGGAAAGATTACCGGTCCACACATAAGGCCGGCGCGGTGAGTTCGCCGGCCCGATTGTCTCGATTGGATCGGACGCCGCGCTGTGTCAGCCGTTTATCTTGAACAGCTTGCGCGCATTGTCCTCGAAGAAGGCTTTCTTGGCGGTGTCGGGGATATCCATCGCGTCAAGCGCCCCCACCTCTTCCTTCACGAACTGCCACGGATAATCCATCGCATACATCATCCGGTCCGTGCCGATATTGTCGATCACGAACTTGATCGGCGGCTCCCAGCCGACGCCGGACGAGGTGTAGTAGAAATTGTCAATCAGGTAGTCCCAGGCGCGCCGTTTCAGCGGCTTGACGTTCGGATGGCGTCCGGTCGCGGCGATGCGGCTATGCATGAAGTCGATCCGGTAAAGCCAGTAAGGCAGCGCCTCCCCGCAATGTCCGAGGATGATCTGGAGTTTCGGGAAGCGGTCGAAAATGCCGGCGACCGTCAGCCGCAATGCGTGCAGGCCGGTGTCGCAGGCAAAGCCGTACACCGCGGCGTCCAGCGCTCGCGGCAGGAAGGGTTCGACCATCTGCGGCGACGGAGTGTTCGGATGCAGGTAGATCGGCACGTCGAGTGCTTCGGCCGCCTCGAACAGGCCCCAGTATTTCTCGTCGTCGAGATAGGTGCCAAGCGTATGGCCGTTGAGGATGCCGCCACGCATGCCGAGTTTCGTCACGCCGCGTTCCAGTTCCTTCGGGCCGTTCTCGGTGTCGAGGGGCGAAAAGGCGGCAAGCCCGACATAGCGGTCGGGGTGCTTTGCAATCCCCTCGGCCATCTGATCGTTGGCGTCCCTGGCGAGCGCAGTCGCGGTAGCCGCATCGAAGAGCTGCACGCCCGGCGAGCCGAGCGACAGGACGGCCATGTCTATGCCGGAGGCATCCATGTCGGAGAGCCGTTCCTCGCCGAGTGACTGGATACGCCTCTGGTGGCCGCGCGCCAGCTCCGAGTCGCCGACGAAGAAGGTCCACAGCGCGTTGAAACCCGCGTCGTTGATGTTCTTCTCCGCGATCTCCTTGCGATAGAGGTCGAGGATGTTCGTCGGCAGCCAAGCCTCCTCGGTCGCGATCCGCTTGTATGGCGGATTGGGGTTGCGCGGCGGAAAGGCGGGATAGCGTTCGCTCATTGGGCAGGCTCCTTGGCTGTGATGGGAGATACGCCCAGGCGGCCGAACGCCCAGACGACGGGAACAGAGATCGCCGCGATGGCAATGGCCGTAACACTGGCCGGATCGAAGATCGCGGTGCTCGCGCCGATGACGATCGAGACAACGGTCGCGGCGAGCCGCATGGCGCCGCCCCCATAGGCGCGTTTATTGGCCAGCACTTCGGCCAGCAACGTTCCCGCCATGGCGACGGAGACGCAGGATACCGCGATCTGCAGCCATGTTCCTTCCATCAGCAGCGCCGGATTGAGCGCGAAGATGAAAGGCAGCAGATAGGCGACAATGGCCAGCCGGACGCCGGTCACGCCGGTCTGCCACATGTCGCTGCCGGCGATGCTGGCCGCCGAATAGGAGGCGACCGCCACCGGCGGTGTCAGCATCGACAACAGGCCGAAATAGAGGATGAACAGATGCGCGGACATCTCGCCGATGCCCTGCCGCACCAAAGCCGGCGCGAGCAGCACGGAGACGATCACATAGACGCCCGTGGTCGGCATGCCGACGCCGAGGATGATCGCGATCCCCGCCGTCGCCACCAGCAGCGCGACGACCCCGCCCAGCGAGGCGATCTTGCCGAGCGCCAGCGTCAGCGCGAATCCGAGCCCCGTCACATTGATCGTGCCGATGATGATGCCGGCGATCGCGCAGACAAGCAGGATCGGGATAAGCGTGTTGCCGCTTTCCTTGAGGATCACGGGGATCTTCCGCAACGCCTTGCGCGGCTTGGTCACCGCGAACAGCAGAAAGGCCGCGCCCGACGAATAGAGCGCCGCCTTGCCCGGCGAATAACCGAGATAGAACAGGAACCAGATCAGCACCAACAACGGCGCCAGCAACGGCCAGCTGTGGATCAGCGCGTCCTTGAACCGCGGCAGGGATTCGCGCGGCTCGCCGTCAAGCCCGTGGGCGGCGGCATAGCGGTCGACCATGCGATAGAGAAGGAAATAGTAGAACACCGCCGGCAGTAGCGCCGCCGCCACGACATCCGTGTAGGGAACCTGCAGGAATTCGGCGATCACGAAGGCCGTCGCGCCCATCACCGGCGGGGCGATCTGGCCGCCATTGGAGGCGACCGCCTCGATCGCCGCCGCGTAGCGCGCCGGAAAGCCAGATTTCTTCATCATCGGGATCGTGACGACGCCGGTCGACATGACATTCGCGACGGTCGAACCGCTCAGCGTCCCGAACAGCGACGAGGCGAGGATCGCCACCTTTGCCGGGCCGCCGCGACGGTGCCCCATCGTCGACAAGGCGAGATCGGTCATCGCCCGGCTGCCGCCGACGGCGTTCAGAGTCGCGCCGAACACGATGAAGCCGAGGATCTGCGTCGCGCCGACATTCATCACCAGGCCGGGAATGCCGTTCGTGTCGTTATAGATGTAGAGAATGTAGCGGGCCGGAGCGAGATAGGCGGCCTCGAAGATGCCCGGCGCCATCCAGCCGATGAACCCATAGGCGAGAAACGCCACCGCGAGCGCCGCCAGCACGGTGCCGCATTGTCGCCGCGTCGCCTCCAGCGCGCCGAGGATGGCGATGACCGCGGGTATCCATTTTGCCGGTCCCCGATTGATCGGATCCAGCAGCCAGGCCTCGTAATTCCAGGCGAGCCAGCCCCATGACGCCAGTGTCGCCAGCCCGAAAATCCAGTCCAGCACCGCCAGCCGGCCGGGCAGCGGCGAGGCGATCAGCCCCACGAGGCAGGCCACGCCGCAAATCACGGCGAGATACTGCTCGGTGATGATCACCCAGCCGAATTTCTGGGGCGCGTCCAGCAGCCAAAGCACGCCCATCACGGGCAGAATGGCGACGAGGATGGCGCGAATCGTATTCGAATTTTTCACGGGACTAGACCATTTGGAAACGGAGCCCGGCGATGCGGGCTCCGTTATGGATCAGGAAGACTGTCCGCTTACTTCGCGAAAGTCGCTTCCTTGGCGTCGTTCGCGTCGGTCCACATGCCCTTTTCCTTGTAGAAGGCGATCGCCGCCGGATGGAAAGGCACAGTGTTGGAGGGTTCGGCGAACTGCTCGCCGGAGCCCGAACGGATCGGCGCATAGTCCTCGCGCAGCTGCGGGAATGCCTCATAGAGCGCGTTGAGGATCGATGTCGCGTCCTCGTCGCTCAGCGATGCCGACGTGGTCAGGAACACGTCGTAACCGATCACGTTCACCGGTTCCGTCACTTCCGGAAGCCGGGGCGTCGGTTCGATCGTCACGATATAGGTGCCCGGATACAGCTCGTTGACGAACTCGTCGGTCGCTTTCTCGCCGGTGATCGAGACATAGCGGATGCCGCCGGGGATCGACGCATGCGCCTGCTGGGTCAGCGGAATGCCAACCGCGATGCTGCTCGCATCCAGGGTGCCTTCCGTCAGGGCGTCCATGCCAGGTCCGAGCCCGGAAACCGTCACGCCGTCAACCTCGTCGAGCGACAGCCCGCCGGCCTGGATCATCGTCTGGTTGACGAGCCCGACCGCCTTGAGCGCGGAGAAGTCGGTGACGACCTTCTTGCCCTTGAGATCCTTGATCTCGATGAGATTGTCATTGGCGCGGCTGACCATGCCGACGCGCAATCCCCACAGCCGCGCCAAGACGCGCAGGTCGTTCTGCGGATCGGCGCCGTAATCGCCACGGAAAACGCCGCCTGTGTCGATGCTGGAATTGATCCCGACCGTGACCTCGCCATTGGCGACCAGCGGCAGATAGACCGTCGAACCCGCGAAGGGCTGCACAGTCACCTGCCGTCCGAGCGCCTCCTGCAAGGCAGCGGCGATGCCGCCGCCGACTGTATAGTAGAGCGAACCCTGCGGGTTTGTTCCGATGGTGATCCGGCTTTGCGCGGTGGCGCCGGCGGCCATGACGGCCGTTGCAGCTGCAGCGAGCGCAAGCGCCCTGAGTGTCTTGAACATGATTTCCTCCCCGAAATCGCATCAGCTATGTATACAAATGCAGGAGCAACGTACCCGAACCGAGCGAAATGGCAAGGTTCTGCATGCACAAGGCCACGGACAATTTTTACCCCGGCCGCTGGTCGGCCTTTGTCACCCTTCTCGATTTTGACGCCAGCCCGCGCCGGGCTACCCCGACGTGGAGGGCCAGCCCCAGGGCGACGCAGCGTAGAAACGGCAGGGAACCCGTCGGTATTTGTGCTCGAGATTGTGTTTTGGCGGTGAGTGAACTTCAATGAGACCCGCGAATCTCTCAATCTGTAACGAGAGCGTGAGCGGGATGAAGAATATTCGCTACTGGACATCGGGAAGCATTTAGATTGAAGGCAATAAGCCAGACAGCGCCTACGAGACTGTACCATCTTGCGAGCCTGCTGCTTTCTCCGCTGGATGCCATCGCGTTTCTGGGAATTATCTTCATATCCGTTACTGGATTGGCAGTGACTTCGGCACTGCTGGTTCCGTTGATGCTACAAGCAATCGAGACTTTTGGATTTGCGACCAGCTCGACTTTTCGTTCGGCGATTACGGACCTTTTAGGCCTCGTTGACGAGACACTTGTCCGCGCTTTGGTTTTTGCTCCCGCCATTGCATTTGTGCTTGTTCGAGAGCGGTGGGCACGGCCATTTCGAAGCTGGCGGATCTTGGCGCTCGCAACAATTGTGGCACTGCCCTGCCTCGCGCTAGCGCTGGATTTGATCGCGTCCCAGCTTGGAGCCTATCCGTTCCAAAATGGCTTACTCTTGGAATACCTAAAACAGGCTTCTGGTTGGATATCATCCAGTTTTGATAGCAATACACTATTGGGCGCTTTTTTCTCGCTTCTTATTATCTCTTTTCTGTTTTCCGGCTTTGCCATCTTACCCTACATTTTTATCTACGCGGCTTGGCGGAAGCGAATTGGCCCGATCTCCAAATATGGAAGCAGTTTAGAAATTTTCTCGCTTCCACTTCTCGCAAGAATTCTTCGGCGAGCAGTGTTTTCACCTCAGTTTCGGGCCGGGCTCAGCTGGGTAGCAATATTGCTGGTAATTACCAGCGCGCCTCTGGCCGCCACTCAACTTCCCCTTCCACAATGGGGTGGCGTATTATTGGCAAACTGGATCTCAAAACTGACAATAGTGAGCATGGAGACCCGCCACTTTGTAATCGGCATAGCCGGTGTCGGTTTCTGGTCAATTACTTTAATAGTTTTGAGTACGACGGCATACCTTATCGCGGTTAAGCCGAATCCCAGGATCACCGCATATATGGTTTTGATCGCACCAACGTTGGTTCTTTCTTATGTGTGGGCAAGCGATGGCTGGGACACCGATACCGGCAAACTTGTTTTGGCGATCGGTGCCATCATATCGGTTTGGATTGTTCCCGTATTCGGCATAGCGCTGAAAGCGTATCAGTCTTTTAGGTATGCGTTCGGCTTGGCTCGGAACGCGATCATAAAAGACAAGCTTCGGGACGAGAATCGCATCCTGCTGTTAAGGTCCTTCGCGCTCGATGAAATGACGTTACGGCGTTCTCCAACCTTGTTCGGAAACTTCGACGTTTTCGGCTTCCTTAGAATACGTCTTGAAGAAGTCCTTGTGCGTGAGTGTTTCCTGGTCGCACCAGTCATAGCGGTCGCAAACCCCAGCGAAACTCAGGACCGGTTGGGGGCGCTTAGGGAGTACCTGTCGGACGATCGCTGGCAACCATTCGTCTCTGACCAGATCGCCGCCTCGCGGCGGATCATTTTCATTCTGGGCAAAGGCAACTTTACGGGATGGGAAACGGACAAGATTCTTGAGGCGAACGCAGTCGACAAAGTGGTCTTCGTAGTACCGCCCGATCCTGAGTCGGCCTTGCGGTATCTGGAACAAAATCCAGAAGTTTGCAGCCTCGCGGGCGGAGAAGAGGCGATTAAACTTGTCAGGTCCGGCAGGGTACGCTGTTTCGTTATTCGCGGTAACGAGGCAGTATTTGTTGTAAACAAGCGCAAGGAGGAATTGGCGTATATCCTCGCTATGCGAAGGGCAATTACGCTGAACTGATCCTTGAAGACGCGGCGAGGAATGACACGGACGGACTAAATCCTGTCACGACGAACGAGCAATCCATTGTGTGTGTTCGCGCGAGAACGCGCTTTCAGCCTCTCTGACATAGTCGACAAATTCATCGTCGTCGCGTACGGCCATGAACCCGGATCTTAGCTTCCGGATCTCAAGGGCTGTGAGGGCATAGGAGGAAGAAAGTTCAGCGAAACGCTTTGCCTGGGCATAACCCAGCACGCTGGCGGCAACCACAAGAAGCGGCTCCGAAATCCAGATAACGGAATTGGGAAAGAATGAGTATCGGATCTGAGCGACCGTCGTGACGATTGCAGTCACATATATTAAGACAGTCAGAAAAGAAAACACGTTTGACTTATATTTATTTCCGATTGCCTTTTCATTATACCATTTCAACTGCTCATCAATCCGACCCTTCAAGTAAAATTCACGCCGGTCTTCGTATGTCGACAACCTGATGTCTTCCATCTTTTCGGTCGCATGCTCGCCGGTCAAATCATCGTTCAAAAGGGCCGAAGCATCCAGATTCTGGATCATGAGAAGGTCATGGAGACGCTCGGCGAAAACAGCTTTTGCGCGCGATGTTTCGGTTCGATCATTGAACGGCTCTGCCGCCATCATGTATCTCCATGCGAGAGTTTTGCATGACTCGGCCAAAGCGCGCATCTGGTACCATGATTGATTGGGTTTCATTGTCGCGAGAAGCATTGCCGCGATGGAACCGGCAATCAGCACGCCAAGGTAGATCAGGAGGATTATCTTCTGATCTTCAACATACACGGCAGCAAGCGTCACGGCGCTTGCCACGGACAGACAGAGATACTGAGCGACTAACAAACGAAAATAGAACATCTGTCTCCGCCTGGCTTCATTATCGGCGGCGATGAACAGGTCAGGGTAATTTTCGCGTTCCAAAATGGTCACCGTCTGCTTGAAAAAATCTGGATGATGAATCGGGCGGGCTGCAACGGCTTGGAGCTCCTACCCCGGCCGCTGGTCGAACGTCTCGGCCTCTTCCAGATGTTCGTCCCAGTTCGCCCGGTCGGCGAAGAAGATATGCGCGTTCGGCGCGATGTCGACTGGCGTGTCCAGGCACCCCGCCGGCACGACCACGGCCTCCTCGCGCTCCCGCGGCAGGGGCGAGCCGCATTCCGCACAGAACGCCTTCATGAAGCGCGTGTCCGGCACGTCGTAGAACTTGACGTTCTCCTTGCCGGACAGCCAGTCGACCTTGCCCTTGAAGGAAAACAGGTTCGACGCATGCGCGGTCCCGGAGAACTTCCGGCAGCGGCTGCAATGGCACAGGAAGAACTTGTCGAATTCCCCGTCGATCTTGAACGTCACCGCGCCGCACAGGCACGATCCGGAATGTTTTTGGGTCATGGAAGGCTCCGTTCGGTCCGGCCGCCGACGCGGCACGCCAGCTATTCATGACAACGCATGCCAGATTGTGCCGCACAACGCCAGTTGCCTACGCGTCCAATACGAAACGGCCCGATGCAGGCACCGGGCCGGTCGTCCTGATGACCTGCACTTCGGCCCAGTCCGCTGCGCTCCGGCGGAAAGGAGCGGTCATTTTCGCCGGAGGTTTCTGAGCGCGCCGGCTCCCTCCGACTTCGCGTCGACAGTGCACTGCGAGATGAGTTCGCGCAGCTTGGCCGCCTCGGCGGAGCGCTGAACCAACTCGCGGACTTCCTGCGCCACGAGTGTGGACCCCTCGCCGGCTCCGGTGGCCTCGACCCCGGCGTTCACACCGCCTTCGCCTGCTCCCGCAGCACATATTTCTGGATCTTGCCCGTCGAGGTCTTCGGCAGTTCCGAGAACACCACGTGGCGCGGACATTTGTAATGGGCGATCAGGTTGCGGCAGTGGGCGACGATCTCGTCGGCGGACGCCTCCTTGCCCGGCTTCAGCTCGATGAAGGCGCAGGGCGTCTCGCCCCACTTCTCGTCGGGCCGCGCTACCACGGCAACGGCCGCCACTGCGGGGTGCTTGTAGATCGTGTCTTCCACCTCTATCGAAGAGATGTTCTCCCCGCCCGAGATGATGATGTCCTTCGACCGGTCCTTGAGCTGGATATAGCCGTCCTCGTGCATCACACCGAGATCGCCCGAATGGAACCAGCCGCCGCGAAACGCCTCGTCGGTCGCCGACGGGTTCTTCAGGTACCCCTTCATGACGATGTTGCCCCGGAACATCACTTCGCCCAGCGTCTCGCCGTCGGCGGGCACTTTTTGCATCGTCTCCGGGTCCATCACGGTCACGTCTTCCAGCGCCGTGTAGCGCACGCCCTGCCGCGCCTTCTGCGCCGCCTTGTGTGGACCGTCGAGCAGGTTCCACTGCGCGTGCCACTCATTGACGACTGCCGGCCCGTAGGTTTCCGTCAGCCCGTAGAGATGCGTCACCTCGAAACCCGCCTCGGCCATGCCGGCCAGCACGCTTTCCGGCGGCGGCGCGGCCGCGGTGTTGAAGGTCACGGTCTGCGGGAAGTCGCGCTTTTCGTCGTCGGGCGCGTTGATCAGCAGCGACATGACGATCGGCGCTCCGCACAGATGCGTCACGCCATGGTCGGCAATCGCGTCATACATCGCGCCCGCCCGAACCCAGCGCAGGCACACATGCGTCCCCGCCTGCACCGCCAGCGTCCAGGGGAAGCACCATCCGTTGCAGTGGAACATCGGCAGCGTCCACAGATAGACCGGGTGCTTTTCCATCCCGCTCGCAATGACATTGGCATAGCCCATAAGGGCCGCGCCGCGATGGTGATAGACGACGCCCTTCGGGTTGCCCGTCGTCCCCGATGTGTAGTTGAGCGAGATCGCATCCCATTCGTCGGCCGGCATCTGCCAGTCGAATTCCGGATCGCCGTCGGCGATGAACGCCTCGTATTCGAGATCGCCGATCATCGCTCCCTTCGGAAAAGGTGCGTCGTTCGGATATTCCGGATCGTCGTAATTGATCACCAGCGGATTGCATTCCGCCCGCTGGATCGCGGCCTGCATCACGCCTGAAAACTCGCGGTCGATCAGCACGACCTTCGCCTCGCCATGGTCGAGCTGGAAGGCGATGATGTCGGCGTCGAGCCGCGTGTTGATCGACAGCAGCACCGCGCCCGCCATCGGCACGCCGTGATGGGCTTCCAGCATGGCCGGCGTGTTGGACAGCATCGCCGCCACCGTGTCGCCGCGCTTGATGCCAGCCTTTTCCAGCGCCGAGGCGAGCTGGCGCGAACGCGCATAGAATTCGCGATAGCTGCGGCGAAGATCGCCATGCACGATGGCGGTATGGTCGGGAAACACCATGGCCGCCCGCTGCAAATGCTTCAGCGGCGTCAGCGGCTGGTAATTGGCCGGATTGCGCTCCAGCCCCTCGCCAAAGATCGTGCCTTCCATCTTTCTCCTCCCGATGGTGACAATGCGCGAAACGCTGTTCTACAGCGCCGCCTCCCTCGCGTCATTATCGCCTTTGGTTTCGTTCCGGCAACCGCGTATAAACACGACGGCGCGAGGGACCGGGCCGCTCAGTCGCAGCTGTTTACGGCCTTCAGTGCCGCATGTCGTCGCTCGCGATCCAGCGCGCCGAGACGCTCCACCGCCGCATAGAACTCCGGATAGCTGCCCGAACAGGCCGCGAACAGGCGCTCGAAGTCGGGCACGAGGTCATTGTAAAAGCCGCTCGCGGCAAGCTTCGCATTGTTGATCGGCCCGTCGAACCACGCGTCATAGCCGGAGTAGCCGCCCCATCGTCCGTCCCGCATGTGCCGGTATCGCGCCCGCAATCGCTCAAAGACGTCGGCCTTCGCGGCCCGCTTCTGCGCGTCGCCGCCAGGCCCGTCATAGACCGCGGCCAACTCCTTGCGCGCCTCACCCAGCAGCGCGACGAACTCGGCTTGCCGGCGTCTGCCCGCCTCGTAGCGCTTCAATCCGGCTGCGTCGTTCCGGTCGGTCAGCCATTTGCGCACGCCGGCGGTCTCCACGGCGACGGCGAAAGCCTCGTTGAAGGCGGTATCGTTGCGCACATAGAAGCGCTGATGCGCCAGCTCGTGGAACACCGGCCCGGCCAGATAGGTCTCGTCCTCGGTGAACATCGTGTTGAGCAGCGGGTCGCTGAACCATCCGAGCGTCGAATAGGCCGTGATGCCCGTGACATAGACATCCAGCCCCTGCTCTCTCGTCTCGGCGGCGAATTTCACTGCCGCCTTCTCCGAGAAATAGCCGCGATAGGGCACACAGCCGAACACGGGGAAACACCAGCTTTGCGCGGCGAGCGAGAATTCCGGCGCGGCGAACACCGCCACCGTCACGTAGTCGCGATGGGTGTCGACATAGGCGCGATAGCTGTCATTGTCCGGCAGCGCCAGTTCGTCGCTCGCATAACGCCTGATGTCGCGCGCCGCCACCATTGCCGCGCGCAAATCTCTCGGCTGCGACGGATCGGCGATCAGCGTCTCCACATTCTGCCGCGCCGCGAGCAGCTTCACATGGCCGTCCAGCGATTGTGCGTAATAGGAAATGCCGGTGCAGCCCTGCAGGGCGAGAAGCAGCAGGAGCGCTGCCGGCAGGCGTTTGAATGCGCGATACATGTTTCGCCCATAACACGGCTGCATCTCGCTGCCGAGCGGTTATGAAGACCGCCTTTTTGCGAGCCATCAGGCCGTTCGGTTCCATCACACTGTGTTTCAGCGCTGTCGCGGTTTGTTCCCGCCTTCCGGGAACGGATCGGCCGATACAACCGTTTTTGTTCCGAAGGCTCGCCAGACGCGACGCCCGTGAAAAGAGGAGATCGTTATGAAACGCACGCTTTTGACATCGACCGCCTGTCTCGCCCTCATCATGGCCCCGATGGCCCCGTCCTTCGCACAGGACCAGGCCCCGGCCAGCGGTGAATCCACCGTCATCCTGCCGAGCGACGATGCCGGCAACGCGATGGACAATGACACCGGCGACACCATGACCGGCCAGACCGAGGAAATGGCCCCGGGCGTCGAGAAGGACGACACCGCGACCGCCGCGGCAGATCAGGCTGGCGATGACGGCATGTTCTTCGTCTACGAGGCGGACAACCAGTTCCGCTCCACCAAGCTAGTCGGCCACACGGTCGTTAACAGCCAGGACGAAACGCTTGGCGACATCAACGACCTGATCATCTCGTCCGAAGGTGACTTCGAAGGCGTCATCATCGGCGTCGGCGGCTTCCTTGGCATCGGCGAGAAGAATGTCGGCGTCCGCTTCCAGGATCTGACGATCAGCGAAAATGTCGAAGCCGGCGACCTGAAGCTGACCCTCGACACGACCCGCGAGGATCTCGAGGCCGCGCCGGAATTCGTCACCAAGGAAGAACAGATGGCCGCCGAGCAGCGCAAGCAGAACATGGAAGGCATGGGCGCTGCGACAGGTACGGATGCGGGCACGACCAGCGCCCTGACCCCGGTCGCGCCGGAAAATGAGCCTGTTGCACCGGCGGAGTAATACCCACTCCGATAGTGCACGGAAGGGCGGTCCCCCCGGGCCGCCCTTTTCTCATGCGCGCTTCAGTTCTGCTCGATAAAGCGTATGCGGTTCTGGAACGGGTCCGTCACCTGCATTTCCAGCCCCCAGTCCTGCCTCTCCAGCCCCGGTTTCATGTAGCGATACTGCTTGCCCGACAGTTCCGCATGGAACGCCTCGATCCCGGTTGTCGGGACCACCATATTGCAGCCCGGCGTGGCGTCGCCCGCATGTTCGGAAAGATGCAGCCGCAGATCGCCGCGCGAGACCTGGAAATAGAGCGGGTAGTCGTCGCCGAAGCGATGCTCCCAGTCGACCGAGAAACCGAGGAATCCCAGATAGAATTCCCGCGCCTTGTCGACATCGAAGATCCGCACGATCGGCATGGCCGGCGCCAGCCCGACGCCGTCAGCGGCGGCGATCTTCGATGACAGGATATTCCAGGTCTCGAAACCGAATTGCCGCGCCACGATTTCCAGCGCGCGCGAATGCGCCAGTTCGATACCGTCTCTCGAAAGTTCCTCGCGCATGGCTTTCGCCATGGCCTTCGCGTCGCGATAATCGCGCATGTCGTCCATCCTGTCCGATGGCATTTCAACGTTCAGTGCCCGCATTGCTGAACCGCTCGCCATCTGAAAAGGATTGACGAAGGTGAAGCTGTGGATGCGTTCGCCATGCCGTAAACGGCGCGGGCTGCCGGCCGCATCCGGCCACGCGCCATGAAATCGGTGGACCGAACCGCTGTCAATCGCGGCATCGCCTTGTCATTCCCCTTTCGTTCTGGTCTTTCACTGTCGAATCACTACATTCACGGACAATGAGCGACCCTTTCGACGACATCCCTTTCGGCGACGAGCCTCCCCGCGCAGCACCTGCCGCATCGGGCCTGGCCGCGCGCGCCATGCAGGCACGCCGCCCGCCGCAGCGCCCGAACTATCTCGAAGGCCTGAACGAGGAGCAGCGCCGCGCCGTCGAGACCACCGAGGGTCCGGTCCTCGTGCTGGCCGGCGCCGGCACCGGCAAGACGCGGGTGCTGACGACCCGCATCGCCCACATATTGTCGCTCGGCCTCGCCTGGCCGTCGCAGATCCTCGCGGTCACCTTCACCAACAAGGCCGCCCGCGAGATGAAGGAGCGCATCGGCATTCTCGTCGGCGAGGCGGTCGAGGGCATGCCCTGGCTCGGCCCCTTCCACTCGATCGGCGTCAAGATCCTGCGCCGCCACGCCGAGCTCGCCGGCCTGCGCTCCGATTTCACCATCCTCGACACCGACGACCAGATCCGCCTGATCAAGCAGGTCATCCAGGCCGAGGGCCTCGACGACAAGCGCTGGGCGCCGCGCACCTTCGCGCAGATGATCGACGGCTGGAAGAACAAGGGCTACGGCCCGAAGGACATCCCGGAAGGCGACGCCCGCGCCTTCGCCAACGGCAAGGGCCGCGAGCTTTTCCAGGCCTATCAGGACCGCCTGAAGACCCTGAACGCCGTCGATTTCGGCGCCCTCCTCTGCCACCCCATCCGCATCTTCCGCGACCACCCGGATGTGCTGTCGGATTATCACCGCCGCTTCAAATACATCCTGGTCGACGAGTACCAGGACACCAACACCGCCCAATATATGTGGCTGCGCCTCCTCGCGCAGAGGCCGAAGAAGAAGGCCGGAACCGGCCTGCAGGAGGCTTCGGCCGCCTACGATATCTCCGGCACGCCCACCCCCGCCGAAGGCGGCAAGCCCGACCGGGCGTCCGAGCCTTTGCGAGGCCCCCGCGGAGGGCCAGCGCCGCAAGGCGCGGAACGGCCCGCGAGCGAGAACAAGATCAACATCTGTTGTGTGGGCGACGACGACCAGTCCATCTATGGCTGGCGCGGTGCCGAGGTCGACAACATCCTGCGCTTCGAGAAGGACTTTCCCGGCGCCGCCGTCATCCGCCTCGAACGCAACTACCGCTCGACCCACCATATTCTCGGCGCAGCCTCGCATCTGATCGCCCACAATGAGGGCCGGCTCGGCAAGACGCTGTTCACCGACGCCGCCGACCCCGACCAATCCCCGGTCAAGGTCCACGCCGCCTGGGATTCGGAAGAGGAAGCCCGCGCCGTCGGCGAAGAGATCGAGGCGCTGCAGCGCAACGGCCACAATCTGAACGACATGGCCATCCTCGTTCGCGCCTCCTTCCAGATGCGCGAATTCGAGGAACGCTTCCTCAGGATGGGCATCGAATACCGCGTCATCGGCGGCCCGCGCTTCTATGAGCGCCTCGAGATCCGCGACGCCATGGCCTATTTCCGCGTCGTCGCCCAGCCCGCCGACGACCTCGCCTTCGAGCGCATCGTCAACACGCCGAAGCGCGGCCTCGGCGACGCCTCCGTGCGGCTGATCCACGACTATGGCCGCGCCCGCGACATTCCCATGCTCGCCGCCGCGGCCGAGATCGTCCAGACCGAGGAGATGAAGCCGAAGCCCCGCGCCGCGCTGCGCGAGCTGGTCGAGAATTTCGAGCGCTGGCAGGAGCGTCTCGAAAACACGCCGCATCACCAGCTGGCCGAGGAAATCCTCGACGAGAGCGGCTACACTGCCATGTGGCAGGCCGACCGCTCGGCAGAGGCCCCCGGCCGGCTGGAAAACCTGAAGGAACTGATCCGCTCCATGGAGGAGTTCGAGAGCCTGCGCGCCTATCTCGAACATGTCTCCCTCGTCATGGACACCGAGCAGAACGCCAGCGACGACAAGGTCTCGATCATGACGCTGCATTCCGCCAAGGGGCTGGAATTCGAGACCGTTTTCCTGCCCGGCTGGGAGGAAGGCCTGTTCCCGCACCAGCGCGCTCTGGACGAGGGCGGTCGCTCCGGCCTGGAGGAAGAGCGCCGCCTCGCCTATGTCGGCCTGACGCGCGCCAAGCTCAACTGCCACATATGGTTCGTCTCCAACCGCCGCATCCACGGCCTCTGGCAGGCCACCGTCCCGTCGCGCTTCCTCGACGAGCTCCCCGCCGCCCATTGCGACGTCGCCGAGCAATCCTCCGACTATGGCGGGTACGGCTCCTATGGCGGCTCCCGCTTCGACCGGGTGGACCCCTTCACCACCAATCGCTCCTCGCCCGGCTGGCAGCGCGCGCAGCAAAACCGCAATTCCGGCACCGCCCAGAACTGGGGCTCGCGCTCCGGCGTCGGCGTCGAGCGCATCGGCTATGGCGAGACGGATTCAGGTTACGGCGCCGGCCGCAAGTCAGTCAAAGGCCGCACCATAGAAGGCGAACTCGTCGCCAAATCCGTCTCCGACACCCCGTCGGCCTTCTCGAAAGGCGACCGCGTCTTCCACATGAAGTTCGGCAATGGCAACGTGGTGGCCGTGGAAGGCAACAAGCTGACAGTGGACTTCGACAAGGCCGGGCAGAAGCGGGTTCTGGACGGGTTTGTTGAGAAGGTGTGACCCGCCTCTCCCCGACGCCTCTAACCCGCCGTCATCCCTGTGCTCGTCACAGGGATCCATTCCAGAGCCCGCCGCGCCATCCGCCCGAGGCCACAAACCGCCCTCACCACAACAGCCGCCGCAGGTCGTTCCAGTCCGGATTGTTTTCCTCGATCAAATTGACCCGCCACTGCCGCGGCCATTTCTTGATCGTCTTCTCGCGCCGGATCGCCTCGGTGATGTCGCCATATTCCTGAAACCAGACCAGCCGCTTCACGCCGTATCGTGCGGTGAACTTGGAGCCGTAGCCGATCTCGTGCTCGTAGATCCGCCGCGCCAGATCGCTGGTAACGCCGGTATAAAGCGTCCCGCCCTTCTTCGATGCCAGGATGTAGACATACCCCACGCGCCCCATTCGGAGACGTTACCGGAATGGATCCCTGTGACAAGCACAGGGATGACGGAGTGGTAAGGTAAGGCAGCCAATCGCTGAATATCGCGCATATGAAAACCCGGAAGGCCAAGAGCCTGTCCAGAAGGCTCCGATACTACCCCTCTCCGCCGTCATCCCTGTGCTTGTCACAGGGATCCATTCCAGAGGCTCCGACGGCAACCGCTCGAAGCCCCAGACGTCCCGAGGCAGCCGCCGCACGGCGCTTGCTCCTCGTCTTTGCTTATGATGCTCCATCCTGCCCGACAGATCCCTGCAGTTCAGACAAAGGCGCCGAATCGACCTTGACTTCGACGGGGCGTGTAAGAGCGCACAGCCTGGACGCGGCCAACAAGTCAATCTGGCTGCATCGACACAGGAGAATCAAGAAATGAAACGATCATCGACAATCGCTCTTATGACTGCTCTCTTTGTTACGGTCATTACTCTCGTCCCGAACGCTGCCAACGCCGATTCAGGTCTGAAAATCATTCAGATTCAAAATCAGGTCATAAAGAAAAACTCAAATTCACAGCAAAGCGGAGCGTCTTCAAACAGCTTCACCGCCGGTCCGGACAGCACGGAACGGGTCTGCTGCACCGGCTATACCCATGAAGGCGGCTACACCGGATGTGCTTCATTTGATTCGAAACACTGCCCGAACTACGCACGGTTCACGCCGCCGAAGTAATCGACCCTGTTGCGTCCGGCCGCCACACAGGATGTTTGCGGTTAGCCGCAAAGTCTATCCCCTCGCCGTCATCCTCGGGCTTGACCCGAGGATGACAGCGGGTGGGATAGCCATCGCTGCAAATCCCCGAAATCCGGCTAATCCGAACCAATTTTATCCACCGCGCATCCACCTACCTTACCCTGACGATGCCCTTTCATTGGAAGCCTGCGTGCGCACCGGCAAACAGGGGAAGGGCCGGCGCCTGTCGTGCGGGAAGAGGTTCCCGCATGGGGTATGCCCTTAAGG